>NZ_JAYRTQ010000005.1:0-203899 GCF_041919455.1 Thermomonas sp. | reverse complement strand
CTTGTTGGCGTGGCCGCACTTGTACTTGCCGGAAGCGGTCTTCCGGAAGCGCTTGGCCGCCGCCCGATTGGTCTTGATCTTGGGCATTGGGAATCCTTGCGAAATCTGCTGACTGGTCGAGGCGGCAATGTTTGTACTTTGAGGCTCGCTATCGCTCGCCTCGAAGCCCAAAAATCACGCTTTCCATCCTGCCTGAGCCGGTGATAAGCCTTTGATTCCACTGGAATCAAGGCGGGTCCTGGGTGCCACTGAACAACAAACCCGGCGAACCGGGCCGCGCATTATGGCGGGCCGATACCGGGTTTGCAATCTTTCCTTGCGAAATCAGACCCTTGCGCGATCTCACTTCTTCTTCGGCGCGATCATCATCACCATCTGCCGGCCTTCCAGGCGCGGGCGCGATTCGATGACGATGTCCTCGCCGAGGTCGGTCTCGATCCGCGCGGCCATCTCGCGGCCCAGTTCCTGGTGGCTCATCTCGCGGCCACGGAAGCGGATGTTGACCTTGATCTTGTCGCCCTCGAGCAGGAACTCGCGCATCTTGCGCAACTTGATCTGGTAGTCGCCCTCGTCCGTGACCGGACGGAACTTCACTTCCTTGATCTCGACCTGCTTGGTCTTCTTCTTGGCCTCGTTGGCCTTCTTCTGCAGTTCGAACTTGAACTTGCCGAAGTCCATGATCTTGCAGACCGGCGGATCCGCGTTGGGCTGGATCTCGACGAGGTCGAGTTCCTCTTCCTCGGCCATGCGCAGGGCTTCGTCGCGCGAAAGCACGCCGATCATCTCGCCGTCGCTGCCGATGACCCGGACGCGCGGGACGCGGATTTCCTGGTTCCTGCGGTTCTGCTTCGTGTCGGTGGTACTGATGTTGCGATCTCCAATGGAGTGGCATCGCGAGATGCCGGAACGGCCACGATTCCGGAATCGTGGCCGGCTGTGGACAGGCGGCTGGGGTCAGCCGGCCTGTTCCTGGCGCAAGCGCGCGGCGAAGTCGTCGACCGACATGCTGCCGAGGTCTTCCCCACCCCGCGTCCGCACCGAAAGCAGTCCGTTTTCCTTCTCGCGGTCCCCGACCACGAGCAGGTACGGCACGCGCTGCAGCGTGTGCTCGCGAATCTTATAGCCGATCTTTTCGTTGCGCAAATCGGAAACCACCCGGAAGCCTTGATTCGCAAGGCTTTTCCGGGCCTCGGCGACGGCGTCGGCCTGGGCGTCGGTGATGTTCATGACCACCGCCTGCACCGGTGCCAGCCAGGCCGGGAAGTGCCCGGCGTGGTGCTCGATCAGGATGCCGATGAAGCGCTCCATCGAGCCCACGATGGCCCGGTGCAGCATGACCGGATGGCGCTTCTGGCTGGTTTCGTCCACGTATTCGGCGCCCAGGCGCCCCGGCATCATGAAATCGACCTGCATCGTGCCCAGCTGCCAGGTACGGCCGATGGCATCCTTGAGGTGGTACTCGATCTTCGGGCCGTAGAACGCGCCCTCGCCCGGCAGTTCCTGCCATTCCACGCCAGAAGCGCGCAGCGCGCTGCGCAGGGCGTCCTCGGCCTTGTCCCAGGTGGCGTCGTCGCCCAGGCGGGATTCCGGCCGCAGGGCGATCTTGATCTGGATCTCCTCGAAGCCGAAGTCCGCGTAGACCTTCAGCGCCTGCTCGTGGAAGTCGCGGACCTCGGACTCGATCTGCGACTCGGTGCAGAACACGTGGCCGTCGTCCTGGGTGAAGCCGCGCACGCGGAGGATGCCGTGCAGCGCGCCGGACGGCTCGTTGCGATGGCAACTGCCGAACTCGCCGTAACGGATCGGCAGGTCGCGGTAGCTGTGCAGGCCCTGGTTGAACACCTGCACGTGGCCCGGGCAGTTCATCGGCTTCACCGCATAGGTCCGCTTCTCGGACTCGGTGAAGAACATGTTGTCCTTGTAGTTGTCCCAGTGGCCGGAACGCTTCCACAGCTCGACGTCGAGGATCTGCGGGCAGCGCACTTCGCCGTAGCCAGTGTCGCGGTACACGCGACGCATGTATTGCTCGACCACCTGCCAGATGCTCCAGCCCTTCGGGTGCCAGAACACCAGGCCCGGCGCTTCTTCCTGCAGGTGGAAGAGGTCCTGCTGCTTGCCGATCCGGCGGTGGTCGCGCTTCTCGGCTTCCTCGATGCGCTGGATGTAGGCCTTCAGCTGCTTCTCGTCCGCCCACGCGGTGCCGTAGATGCGCTGCAGTTGCTCGTTCCTGGAATCGCCGCGCCAGTACGCGCCCGAGATGCGGGTCAGCTTGAACGCCTTGAGGAAGCGCGTGTTCGGCACGTGCGGGCCGCGGCACATGTCCACGTATTCCTGGTGGAAGTACAGGCCCATCGCGGTCACGTCGGCGCTCATGTCGTCGATCAGGCGCAGCTTGTATTCCTCGCCGCGGCGGGCGAATTCCTCGATGACCTCGGCGCGCGGCGTCATCTTCTTGACCACGTCGTAGTCCTGCGCGATCAGCTCGCGCATGCGTTGCTCGATCGCCGCCATGTCGTCGGGGGTGAACGGGCGCTCCGAGTGGATGTCGTAGTAGAAGCCCTCGTCGATGACCGGGCCGATCACCATCTTCGCGTCCGGGTACAACTGCTTCACCGCGTGGCCGACCAGGTGCGCGCAGCTGTGGCGGATGATCTCGACGCCTTCCTGGTCTTTCGGCGTGATGATGCGCAGGCCGGCATCGTGGTCGATGACATCGCTGGCATCGACCAGGCGGCCGTCGATCTCGCCGGCCACGGTGGCCTTGGCCAGGCCCGCGCCGATCGACTGCGCGACCTGCATGACGGAAACGGGGGCGTCGAACTGGCGCTGGGAGCCGTCCGGGAGGGTGATGTTGATCATGGTGATGTCCCTGGGAGACGTGGCCAACTGCCGCTGGCGAACTGGAACGAAAAAGGCGCCGCAGCGCCCTTCGACACGCCCACCCGAGTGGACGCGAATGCGACGTGCGGTTCAGCGGTGGGCGATGGTAGTGCTCATGTCGCACGCTCGGCCGGCGTTGCCGCGGGCCACCTGTCTCCGGAGTGGAACGACATCGAAACGCGGGCCAGAAAAGCCGAACGGCCGGATCGCTCCAGCCGTTCGGGACATTCTGGTGGGCGGTACAGGGTTCGAACCTGTGACCCCTACCATGTCAAGGTAGTGCTCTACCGCTGAGCTAACCGCCCCGAAGGGACGCGCATTCTACCGGACTTCGCGGCCTCCGCTCAATGGCCCGCCCAAAAGAAACGCCCCGCACGTGGCGGGGCGTCCGGGGCGTTCGCCGAGCCTGGATCAGGACTGCGCCGGGATCCGCAGCACCTGGCCCGGATAGATCTTGTCCGGGTCGGACAGCATCGGCTTGTTGGCCTCGAAGATCTGCTGGTACTTGTTGGCATCGCCGTAGCGCTGCTTGGCGATCTTCGACAGGGTATCGCCCTTCTCCACGGTGTAGAAGGTCGAGGCCGTCTGGCCGCCCTGCGAGGCATGCGCCGCGCTGGAGCCAATGCCGGCCGCCGGGGTGGCCTTGGTGGTGGCAACGCCGCCGCTGACGTTCGAGAAGCTCGGGCTCGCGCCGGTCACGGTCATGCGATCGTCAACGCGCTCGATGCCGTCGATGTTGCCGGCGATCAGCACGGCCTTTTCGCGAGCGGCCTGGTTGCCGACGCTGCCCGTCAGGCGCGCCGTGTTGCCGTCGACCTCAACGTCGATATTCGAGTAATCGCCGCCGTAGCTGCCCATGTGCGACTTGATCGCCGCTTCGCGCTTGGCTTCGCCCGGCTTGAAGATCTTCTCGCCGGCATCCTTCATGAAATCAAACATACCCATCGGTTGCTCCTTGTTCGGGGGGACCAGTGGCCAGCATGGCAGTTGACCCGTGATGAACTCATTAAGCCCGCCGACGCCGCAGAGGCACTAGAGCATCGCCTCGCGCAGGCGCCGGATCTGGTCGCGGACGCGGGCGGCGGCTTCGAACTCCAGGTCGCGGGCGTGCTGGTGCATCTGCTGCTCCAGCGCCTTGAGCTTCGCCGCCTGCTGCGCGGGATTGAGCCGCTGGTAGTCCAGTTCGGGCTCGGCAACGCGCTTCGCCTTGCCGCGGCCCTTCAGTTCGCCCGGCTCGAAGCGCGCACCCTCCATCACATCCATCACCGCACGCTGCACGGATTGCGGGGTAATCCCGTGCTCGAGGTTGTGCGCCACCTGCCTGGCACGTCGGCGGTCGGTTTCGTCCAGCGCCTTCTGCATCGAGTTGGTGATGCGATCGGCATACAGGATCGCCTTGCCGCGCAGGTTGCGCGCGGCGCGGCCGATGGTCTGGATCAGCGAGCCGGTGCTGCGCAGGAAGCCTTCCTTGTCGGCATCGAGGATCGCGACCAACGAGACCTCGGGCATGTCCAGGCCTTCGCGCAAGAGGTTGATGCCCACCAGCACGTCGAACAGGCCCAGGCGCAGGTCGCGGATGATCTCCACGCGCTCCACCGTGTCCACGTCGGAATGCAGGTAGCGCACCTTGATGTCGTGCTCCGACAGGTATTCCGTGAGATTTTCGGCCATGCGTTTTGTGAGCGTGGTGATCAGCACCCGATCGCCCCACGACACACGCTCGCGGATCTCCGACAACACGTCGTCTACCTGCGTCGCCACCGGTCGGATCTCCACCGGTGGATCGACCAGGCCGGTCGGGCGGACGACCAGCTCGATGATCTCGTCGCCGGCCTCGCGCAATTCGTACGGCCCGGGCGTCGCCGACACGTACACGCTGCGCGGCGCGCGGGCTTCCCATTCCTCGAAACGCAATGGGCGGTTGTCCAGCGCCGACGGCAGCCGGAACCCGAAGTCCACCAGCGTTTCCTTGCGCGCGCGGTCGCCCTTGTACATCGCGCCGATCTGCGGAATGGTCACGTGCGATTCGTCGACCACCAGCAGTGCATCGGGTGGGAGATAATCGAACAGCGTCGGTGGCGGATCGCCCGGCGCGGCACCGGTCAGATGCCGCGAATAATTTTCGATGCCGTTGCAGTAGCCGACCTCGGCCATCATTTCCAGGTCGAACTGGGTGCGCTGGCTGAGCCGCTGCACTTCGACCAGCTTGTTCTCCGCGTACAACTGCTCCTGGCGCTCGCGCAACTCGGCCTTGATCGTCTCCACCGCGGAAATGGTGCGCTCGCGCGGGGTGGCATAATGCGTCTTCGGATACACGGTGAACCGCGGGATCTTGCGGAAGATCTCGCCGGTCAGCGGATCGAACATCGACAGCTGCTCGACTTCCCCATCGAACAGTTCGATGCGCAATGCTTCCAGGTCGGATTCCGCCGGGAAGACATCGATGGTCTCGCCGCGCACGCGGAACGTGCCGCGATCCAGTACCAGCTCATTGCGGGTGTACTGCAACGTGGTCAGGTGGCGCAGCAGTTCGCGCTGGTCGATGCGCTCGCCGCGCGACAGGATCAGTCGCATCGACAGGTAGTCGGCCGGTGCACCGAGGCCGTAGATGGCGGAAACGGAAGCCACCACGATCGTATCGCGCCGCGACAGCAAGGCCTTGGTCGCCGCCAGCCGCATCTGCTCGATGTGGTCGTTGATCGAGCTGTCCTTCTCGATGTAGGTATCGCTGGACGGAACGTAAGCCTCGGGTTGGTAGTAGTCGTAATAGCTGACGAAGTACTCGACCGAATTGCGCGGGAAGAACGCCTTGAATTCGCCATACAGCTGCGCGGCCAGGGTCTTGTTCGGCGCCATCACGAGGGTCGGCTTCTGCACCGCCTGGATCATATTGGCGATGGTGTAGGTCTTGCCGGAGCCGGTCACGCCGAGCAGTACCTGTTTCGCAACGCCGTTCTGGAACCCGGCCACCAACTTTTCGATGGCCTGTGGCTGGTCACCGGCTGGCTGGTAGGGCGAGACAAGTTTGAACCCTTCCGAGGCGATGGAAAGGTCGAGATCGGACGGCTCGGTCATGGGGGAGTTCGCAAAGGCCAACCGTTGAGTCTACGCCGCCCGCGTGCACGGCCTGCGACTGCGCTGCGGAAATGTCCTACGCACGTCGGTGGCGTCGCCCGATCCCGCCTGGGAAGCACGGAACCTAGCCTGATCCCATTCCACCGGGAGTCCAGTCATGCGTCGCAGTGCCGGCTTCACCCTGATCGAACTGGCCACCACGATGTCCGTCGTCGCCATCCTGGCCGGCATCGCCGCGCCGTCCTTCGCGGGCTTCATCGAGCGCCAGCGCGCATCGGCTGCCATCACCTCGCTGATGTCGCATATGGCATTGGCACGGGTGGCCGCGATCAGCCGCAACCAGCGCGCCGTCCTTTGCCCCTCATCCGATGGCGTGCATTGCGAAGCCAGTACCGACTGGAGCACGGGCTGGATGCTGTTCCTGGACGAGGACGGCAACCGCAAGCCGGACGGCAGCGACGAAATCATGCGCATCGACCTCGAGCCCACCAGCCGCCACCTGCGCGTGGTCAGCACCACCGGCCGTCAACAGTTGCGCTACCTGCCGGACGGGCGCAGTGCCGGCACCAATCTGACCGTCTCGATCTGCAACAAGTCCGGCGAACTGCTGGGCCAGGTGATCGTGAACAACATGGGCCGGCCACGCAGCGAGCGGCCAAGAGTGGCAGCCGCATGTCCTGCCTGATCCGGGTCCGGCCAATCGTCACATTGCGTTCGGGGTCGCAAGCACCCTTCCACCCTGAGGTCAGTTCCAGCTTGCCCGCCACGTTGGGGCCGTCTACAATGCGCTCCCCGCCCGAATAGCTCAGCCGGTTAGAGCACTTGACTGTTAATCAGGGGGTCGTTGGTTCGAGTCCAACTTCGGGCGCCAGAACAAGAAAAACCCGCCGAAAGGCGGGTTTTTTGTTGTTGGCCGCGTGCGCTAGTTACCAGCAACCCGCTGTGGCAGGATACTTTGCACCTGACTGGTTGACGCTGAGCGTCCCGCATGAATCGCCCGATTGCTGGCCTGTAGGGGCTGCGGTGATGTTGTAACTCCTCACGTCGAGACCGGCGGTGCCCATCGTGTAGTACTGCAATGTCTCCGGCTCACATCTCGCACTCAAGGTCGCAGAGTTCGGGGCACCCACGTAGGTCATTGCCGTGGTGTAGTAGCGCTCCATCTGCTGAGCCATCGTCAACGCACAAGCCGCGCCAGCCGCCCGGCGCGTCTTGCGCATGTGGTCGTTGTAAGCAGGGAGGGCAATCGACGCAAGAATGCCGATGATAACGACCACTATCATCAACTCGATCAACGTGAAGCCTCCCTGGGAAGCACGATTCGATCGCACATCGCTCATCCGATAATTACTCATTTCATCAATCCACCCGAATTTCGCGCCACGACACGCGGTCAAACTGTGGCCGAAGTGTGGTAGCCGACCTTACGCCGCCACCGCCCGTTCCGCCCACCACGATCAAGCCGCGCAAGAGATTGGGCAATGTGGGCATACCGACTTCAATGTTGATGGATCCGACCGGACGCCCATCAGATGTCTGGTCATTGGCACTCTGGCCATCGCCATCGAGGTCGAAATAGGAACCGCCAGCACTGGTTCCCGTGAACGCATCCAGCGCATTGATGAAGCCAGAGCCATCTGCCTCACAGGCTTCACCCGCCGGCATCATGCTTGCCGTAAGAAGGAAGGTCGAAACGACCTGCGCGTCTTGGACAATGCGCTCGCCAGCACCAGGCAAATCTATAAACCAGCCCTTGGCACCGCTTGGCAGCGCTTCCTTCTTCTGAAAACCACGGACCTGGAAGCCGCTGACCGCTTCACCGGTCACTTCGATCTTCCTCTCAGCCAGGCCGGCACGAGTAATCGTGCTTCCATCATCAACGAAACCATACATGGACTGGGACGTATTGTTGGCAGGATCGGCGTCCTCGACCGTCATGTACCGCCCAGTGCCGAAGAATATCCAGCGCTTGTTGGTGCTAGGTTCGAGCGCGACCGCGATACCTGAAGTGATTGGCTGCGCGTCACCACCGGCATTGGTCGCGGTAAACAGTTTAGTGACCGACCAAGCCCCGGGCGTGTTGCTAGTCAAGTCGAACTTCCAAACATTACCGAGCAGGTCGCCTGCATACACGTAAGCCAATGTCTTGCCATCGATGGAGTAGACCCCCGTCGGCGTCGACAACGCATTCGGCAACGTGGCGGAGCCAGCGCCGGTATCGATCTCCCGTATGACCGCCCCCGTCTCCAGATCCATGACGATCAGCACAGCTCGCTCATTGGCACTATTGACGCCATTGCCAATGACTACTGCCGGCTTGGGCGTTCCATTGCGAACTTTGGCGATGATCGGCTTGCCCACCACTAGGCCCATGTTGCTGTCTGGCGTCTCAGCACGCTCCCATTTGACATTTCCCGCTCCAAAGCTGCCGGGATTGGTGACGTCCAGCGAATAGAGACCCTTACCGCCCCTCCCCAAAGTGCCTACAAGCACATTCTTTCCAGGGGTGAGTGTCTTGTTGCTAACCACGATGGGACCATCGACGAAGTAGCGATGCGCGTAGTCGCCACGGCTCAAGGTCGACAGCCACCCCCAGTTGATGATGTTGGGAATGTACGCAAACACCTCTTTACCGTCTTTCGCATTGAATGCATGTAGCATGCCGTCGTTTGCACCGACATAAATGGTGTTCGTGTCTTCGACGTAGGCGGGGGACGAACCAATGATATCTCCCAACAGACTCACTCGTTCGCGGAGACGCGGCGCATATCCGCCCTCTTTGGTTTGATCTCCCTTGATATAGTCGGCATTCTCCGTGCCGGTGACGGGATAGTTGGAAACACCGCCACCGCGGGCCAGGGCGATCAATTGATCGCTGGTTGGGAACACAGCGCCTGTTGTTCCGTCAGACGTGATGATCGTGCGGCTGCTGCCGATGGTTGCATTCCAGCTGACAGTAGGTGACACACCGGATGCGCTGACATCTCTCGCCGAGAGGCTTCCCGTCCAGGCGCCCGACACATAACTAGCGTTGAATACTTGAGAGTCCGTATCCAGTGACACGGAGTTCGACGCCACGTTCGAATAAGAGCTGGTGCGCTCCGTAATCGAAGCCAGAGCATCCCGCAGCGCCTGCGTGAATGCATCCGGATCGTTGGCCAGCACGAAACTGCCATGGCCATTCACCGCAGCGTGCCAGAGATCGTCAATGGAATTGGGTTGAAGATTCTCGGAGACAGGCCAATTCAGCGCGCCGCTGGTGATTGCCGGGAGGTCAGTCGCTGGATTGAGCGTACCTTCTGCACCGATCGACACGGAAAAGGTCGTCATATGCTGCCAGAACGCAGGGTCGTCAGCCGACTTGGGAACCTTGTTGTCCAAGTCAGTGCGCAAATCGGTCTTCCAGAAGTACATGGCGATATCGGCGAGCGTATTCGCCTGGGGCGCCCGAAACGGCCGTTGGGGAGAATAGGTATAAGTCTCCCCTGTAGGCGAAGTGATCAAGCTGCCTGCAGCGTCGTCCTGCTCACCAACCGTTTTTCCGGCCCCCGTGTAATCGTAAGTCGACGAGTTACTACTGTCGTCGTTGCGGTAACCATCCGTTGTCAGGATGGTGAAGCTCTGCCGGCAGATGTACTGATCCTTGACATCACCAGGACCCCAAGGCCCGTCTGCAGTGGTGTCCGATGCAAAATAATTTCCAGCATCCCACAGTGCCTTGCGCAATGGCGTGGCGCTGCTTCCTGTTTCCGCATAAAGGCGCTGGTACCAGGCCGAGCGATTATTGTCTGCCCCCGCAACGCCATTGGGATCGTCGAACAACCCGCCATTGCGGGTCACGGGAATGGGCTTGTTGCGCGTGATCGGATGCGTTGCCCAGTTGACCCCACCGGCAGTCCCGGTTATCGGCATGTTGTTCCAGATATTGCGATAGCCCAGGCGATAGTTGCTGCCCAGTTCCGCAAAGGCACGTCCGGCGCCGGCTTTGGCGACCTTGTAACGCGTACGGTGATAGGAATACCAGGTCGCGAAATTGGTTCGCTCATCGGCATCGCTACGGCCGGTAGGTGTTGCATTGGTGCAGTTGACCCAGCCACCCCCCGTGCAGCCGTCACTATTGACTTGGTAAGTCACGGTGACGGTGACCCCTGAGAAGCCCGCAGCAGAGCGCCCCGCCAACGCGATGTGCCAGTCGCCCGCTCCGGGATTGTTGCGGGGAATCGTTTTCGTAGCGCTGCTGGTAACTCTTGAGTCGGTGAAGGTAACCGTGTCCGGTGCAGCGTTGTGCCGGATATACAAGTTGGCGTTGCCTGCACCTGTTGCAACGACCACCATGTTCACTACATTGGCCGGCAATGTGACAATCGGCAAAGGGTACATGGTGGTGGTGCCGGTGCCGGACAAGCCGCCAACCGGATAGCCCGGGGCCACAACCGCTTCCGAACGACTTGCATCCCACTCGGAGCGCTGCACGGCGCCGCTGGTCAGTATCTGATAACGGTAATATCCGGAAACGTTGCCGTGGGCGGCGGTATCAACCGGGTCCTTGGGAACGTAATAGCTCTGTGTCGACGTCTGCAGATTCGTCGTGGAGTTATCGAACGGCGGAATACGGTCTGTGCCCGAATAGGCGTCATTGTAATTCCGACCGCCGTTCATGGTAGCGCCCGTGGAATCCACCCACGGCAGATAGACCTTGTAGGGGTTGTAGTAGATCTTGTTGCGGATGAACGTCTGGTTCTTGATATTGATCGTGGACACGTTTGGAATCGAGTCCGGCAGCCTTGTTTCACTCATCGAACCCGAGTTGTCGAGCACAAACAACACGTTCGGCGGTACCCGCGCGCCCGTGGTCAAGGGCTCTGTTGGCACCACGATCCCGGCATTAACGGGCAGGGCCAGCACGGTCGCCAGGCATGCGGCAGGCGCAACCCACCAAGGGCGCGCCACGCGCTTGTCACGCATGCCAAGAAGTGGATGACTGACGTTCGTTTTCATGTTTTAAGCCCCAGGAACCGGGATTCGGCTGACGATGACGGATTGCAGCATGACGTCTGCCCTACCACTGGATTGGCTGCGCGCTGTGATTCTGAACATGGGGCTGCGGCAATCCAGTGAAGGCGGCACGGTGTCACAGCTGCCTTTGTAGCCTGGCCCAAGGCCGAGATACTCGATCCAGTACTCGGAGTTGGTCGTGACACTACCGGTTGTAATTGCGGGGGCTGGACTCCACACCGCTAGCGAACCTGCAGGACAGATGCTCATCCCCGCAACGCAGTCAGCCGCGGTCGGAATCCTCGTGTCCCAAGCCGCCGCAGTCGCACCCAGCACCTGATTCTGAGCGAACCGGAGCGCAGATTCCGCCGCCTGCATGGCCAAGCTTCGATCCCGCATGTTGGCGCTCATTCTTTCTTGCATGGCGGAGCTGCGGATAATCGCAACGCCCAATATCGACATCACAATCAAGAGAATAAGCACGACCAGCAGCGAGAAGCCGCGCTGCGGCCTGGACCCGAGATACAGACTCATAAGGCGCGACTCCGAAGGCTGATCACGTTCGATGTAGTACGGGTCAACGCGTTACCGTCCACGTCCCGACCCGCCAATACCAGGTTGATGCGAACGGCGGCCACGTTGTTCCAGCTGGCGGGTGCATTGGTATAGGTGTTACCACCGGACTCCAGGTAAGTGACCGCCATGTCTTGCACACCATCTGCCACTTCTTCACCAGCCCCGCCCAGCCGCGACACGAAGAGGGAATTACCCCCACGGGCATTCGGCGCAACGAACCAACGATTGCTGCGCAGTCGCGCCACGCTCACTGCGGCCGGCGGGGAGAAGTCGGGATTGGCCGGGTCATAGCCATCCGGCAATGACGCGAAACTGAGCGTGGTGGCGCTAACGGCACTCGCCTGCACGACAAACGTCTTGTGCATGTTGCACAAGATCAACCAATCATCTTTCTTGAATGCGTCTCGGGCATCGGCAATCTGGGCAGGATCCAAAGTGACCGAACTCGACGTGGATCCTGTCACGCGATACGCAGTGTCATCGCCCGATGAAACGGTCAGTTGCGAGCCGTCCCCGGACACCGGCGTGTCGCGGAACAAGGCAGTTTTCGGTTCGCTGCCCGGTACAGACTCGACAAAAGACTGGTTCGAGCATGCACTTCCGCCCGCTGCACGCAAATCGCGGGACAACAACTCGAACACCACCCGCGCGCTCTCCTGGATGCGGTTCAAGCCTTCGTTAGCCCGAAATGTTGATTGGTTGGACTGGAACACAGCAAATGCCGCGCCGATGACCAGCAGGCCGAGCACAAGTGCGATCATCAACTCGATCAGGCCGAAACCACCGACCCCTACCTTCCCCCGCGCAGCCTGGTTCATATGCGTGTCTCCGTCACCATCTGGCGGGTTGCGTCGTCACCTGCGCGCTGGTCATCCCATTGCACGACGATTCGATACACATCGCCACCTGCAGCAGTGATCTGTGCGCATGTTGTATTGCCGCCACCCATCGTGGCTTGCAGTGAGGTAATCCAATCACGGATATCGTTCTGCGCCAGCGTGCCACCCGCTGGCACCGTGCATTGCATGGCCGGCATGTTGTACGCGGCCACGGCTGGTCGGTTGGCCCGCATCGCCTCGATGATCGACGTCGCCTGCATCACCGCCTGACTGCTCTCCAAGGAGCCTTGCCCCCCTCGTAACGCCACCGATTGCATCGCGGCAATGCCCAGCAATCCGATACTCAGGACCAGGACTGAAATTAGTACTTCGAGCAATCCCACGCCCCGCATCGATGCGGAAGAGGCCAAGTGCCTGCCGCGCGAGCGCGCGGGGCGATTCATTTGGAACGACGACTTCATGGACATGCTCCGCCCCCGTCCACCGAGGTGGTCGTCACCACTCCGCTGATCATGATGGTCAGCACACGTTGGTTGTCCGAGGGCTCGGTGGTTGGAATGCAGGCAGTGACGGTCTGCTGGGTATCGATTAAACCCGAAGGCAGGAAACGGATACCAGCTGCCGGTCCAGATAGGAGAACGGGACTCGATGCTGTTTCGTTTCGCACAACCCGATCAGCCGCAACGTTCTTGCTGAGGTCCAGGATCGCCCAGCTTGCCCAGGTAGCGCTGGATTGGCACGCGGTGGTGGGCGTCGCCGAACCATCCGTCGCGCAAACCCTCACCGCTGAATTTCTCCGTACCGCTTCCGATCGCGCCACTTGCATCGCGGCAGCCAACTGCTCCCCGGCGCCCCTCAGCCGGCTAGCATTAATCAGCTGTTGCATGGCGGGAAGGGCGATGACCGCGATGATACCGATGATGGACACGGTGACCATCAGCTCGATCATCGTGAAACCATGATGCCGACTAGGCTTCCGAGATATGACATGACGTGGTGACATGACTTCCCCGCTTTTTTCCATTGCAGACCTTAGCTGCGTGGGGTTGGCAAAGGCCACTCATCCCCGATGGGCGGCCCATTTGCCGGCACGAGCGGATGATCCGGCGCGTATCCTGCGCAGTCCCTCTGCCGGCTGAAGACAGGATCGTCCGTTGCCAGTACCGCCAGCCCAGCCGCTTGATGCCTTGTTCCGGCCTCCCGCCCTGATCGCGGCGGTTCTCGCCGGTGAGGCTTTGGCCTTCATCCTCGCCTTGGCTCCGGGACAGTCAAGCGGGCGGCTGGTCGCCTTTGGATTGGCCTCCCTGGGCATCCAATGGGTCGCGTTGGGCACGCTGTGTGCGCTCTTCCTGCTGCGCCGGGCTTTGTCCAGAACCCCCGCCATGTGGCTTGCCTGGGTCTGTTTGGGGCTATTGCTGGCGATTACCTTGCTAATCGCATCCGCAGCCTGGAGCCTGCTGGGCATGGAGATGGACCTGGGGGTGGGCAGGACATCGTTCGTGCTGCGAATGCTTGCTCTTTCTTTCGTGGTGGGCCTGCTGGCCCTGCTGATCTACCAGAACTACTGGCGCGCCCGGCAGCTCGCGGTACGCACCAAGCAACTGGAACTGGAATCCCTGCGCGCGCGCATCCGTCCGCATTTCCTGTTCAACACGCTCAATACCAGCGCAGCGCTGGTGCATGCCCGACCGGACGAAGCGGAGCGTGTGTTGCTGGACCTGGCCGACCTGTTCCGGGCCGCGTTGCGCGGCCCCGAACTGATTCCCCTGGCCAAGGAAGTGGAGCTGACCCGTCGCTATCTGGAAATCGAATCGCTGCGCTTCGGACCAAGATTGCGCGTGAACTGGTCACTGCCAGAGGTGCTGCCGGATGCCACCATCCCTGCCCTTTCGCTGCAGCCGCTGGCGGAAAACGCCATCCGGCACGGCATCGAGCGCCTGCCCGGTGGCGGCGACATCGGCATCCAGCTCGCGCGCGCCGATGGCTGGATCCGCATCCAGGTCGACAACGACATGCCTGCGGATGGCAGCCGCGCCTCCGAAGGTCACCGCATCGGCCTCAATTCCGCGCGCGAACGGGTCCGTGCACTCAGCGGCGGACGCGGCGATGTCGAAACGCGCATGGTCGACGGCAGGCACGTGGCAGTGTTGCGGATGCCGGACGAGCCCGCCGCCCAGTGATGCCCGTCAGGTGACCACGCGGTAACAGGGCTTGTAGTCGCCGGCGATCTTCATCCGCCGCTGCTCGACGAACGCGCGCAGCAGCGCGTCGAGTGCCTGCATGATGTCCGGGTCGCCATGGATCTCGAATGGTCCGTAGGCCTCGATGCGGCGCAACCCGTCTTCCTTGACGTTGCCGGCGACGATGCCGGAGAACGCACGGCGCAGGTCGGCCGCCAGTTCGTGCGGCTTGCGGCCGTGGTGCAGGTCGAGCGCAGCCATGGCCTCGTGGGTAGGTGCGAACGGCTGCTGGAAGGCCAACGGCACGTGCATCGCCCAGTTGAAGAAGAACGAGTCCTTCTGCGCCACGCGCTGCTCGCGCACCTTGCGGATCCCGGAGGCCATGTGCTGCGCGACAGTGGCCGGGTCGGCGACCACGATTTCGTAGAGCTCGGCGGCGGCGTCGCCCAGGGTCAGGCGGATGAACCTGTCGATCTGTTCGAAGTACGGCGCTGCACCGGTCGGCCCGGTCAGGATCAGCGGGAAGCGACGGCCCGCGTTTTCCTCGCGCAGCAGGATGCCGAGCAGGTACAGGATCTCTTCTGCAGTGCCCACGCCACCCGGGAACACGATGATGCCGTGGGCCATGCGGACGAAGGCCTCGAGGCGCTTCTCGATGTCCGGCATGATCACCAGGTGGTTGACGATCGGGTTCGGCGATTCCGCCGCGATGATCCCCGGCTCGGTGATGCCGATGTAGCGGGTGCGGCGGCGACGCTGCTTGGCATGGGCGATGGTGGCGCCCTTCATCGGCCCCTTCATCGCGCCCGGGCCACAGCCGGTGCAGATGTCCAGGCCGCGCAGGCCCAGCTCGTAGCCGACCTGCTTGGTGTAGACGTATTCCTCGCGGCCGATCGAGTGGCCGCCCCAGCAGACCACCAGGTTCGGATCGGCGGGATGCAGCACGCGCGCATTGCGCAGCAGGCGGAACACGGCATCGGTGATGCCGGCGGTGGTCTCCAGGTCGGCCTGGAACTCCGGGCCCAGCTCGATCGCGGTGTAGGCCAGGTCGCGGACCACCGCGAACAGCAATTCGGCCACGCCGCGGATGATCTGGCCATCGACGAAGGCCATCGCTGGGGCGTTGCGCAGGTCGATGCGCATGCCCCGATCCTGCTGGTGCACCTGGATGTCGAAGTCGGGATACAGCTCCTGCGCGGCGCGCGGATCATCGGACGCGCTGCCGCTGGTCAGCACCGCCAGCGCGCAGCGGCGCAGCAGGTCGTGCATGCCGCCGGAGGCGTCGCGCAGGCGCGCCACCTCCTCGCGGGAGAGGATGTCGAGGCCGCCCTTCGGGTAGATCTGTGCATCGACCGTGGGGAGGGTGGAAACGGGGATTTGTACGGCCGCGCCCTGCGGCATCTGGGTGATGTCATTCATAGACCGGGCACTTTAGCGCAGCGCGCGTGGCATGGCGCACCTGCCGGCTAGAAACGAAAACGGCCGGGTTGCCCCGGCCGTTTCGGTGTCGCATGTTGCGTGGATCAGAAGATGTACTTGACCGTCAACAACGCCTGCCAGCGCGAAATCACACGGAAGGGGTTGGTGTAGGTGTCGTAGGTGCCGAACTCCTGGCGAGTCGGCGCTGTCGGAGTACCCAGGTCGTACACGTACTTGCAGTCGGTCGGGCAGGTGCCAACCACGTCGGCAACATTGACGAGGCGACGGGTGGCGAAGAAGCCCAGACCTTCCTGGACGCCCCAATCCTTGTTGAGCAGATTGGCGAAGTTGTACACGTCCATGCGGATGACGAACTTGTCGCCGTTGAAGAAGCCCGGCAACTCCTGCTGCACGCCCAGGTCGAGCTGGTTCACCCACGGCTGGCGGGAAGAGCCGCGCTCGGCGATCTGGCCGCGGCGGGACGTCAGGTAGGCATCGTTGCCGATGAAGGCGTGGAACGCACCAATCTCTCCAGCAGAAGCGGGGTTTCCGACGAGGGTGGTGGTGTTGCCGACCGTGGTGGACGTGTAGCCCGAGATATACGTCACTCGCGGATCATTTGCCAGAGGGATGTAGGCGAGATCCACGCTAGTTGCGACTGCATCGCCATTAACGTCGGATCCGCCGAACACCCAGCTGTACGGCTGCCCGCTGCGGCCGTTGTAGAACAGGGACACGGTGGTCTTGTTGTCTCCGAAGAACGCGCGCTCCCAGGTCAGCGAGGTCTTCACCGAAAGCGGGATGTCGTAGCGTGACGGGGCTTCGACGATCTCGTTCGGGTTGGTGCGCGCGACGTAGTTGTAGTTCGAGTACGCCTGCGAGCTGGTGCCCGGGTTGACTTCGGTGCTGCGGGTCTGGGTGATGCTGAAGTTGCCGCTGAAGCCGTTCGACATCGCCTTGCTCAGGGAGAACGTCAGCGAATCGGAGCCGCCCTTGTCGGTGTTGGTCAGCAGGGTGGAGCGGTAGAAGATCTCCGGGTAGGAGCCGTTATTGCTCCCGCTGCCGACACATGGTGAGACAGTGGTCCTGCCCGAGGAGGTTGAGCTGCAGTTCCCGTTAGGGTACGTCCGCCAGTACGAAAGCCGACCATCCGGCAGGACACCGTTCGGCGTTCCCACGTTCGGCAGGATGTACGCAATCGCGTCCTTGTGCTTGATCTTCTGGTACTCCACGGTACCGGTGAGGCCCCACGGCAGTTCGGCATCGAAGCCCAGGCTGAACTTCCACGCGGTCGGCAGCTTGAAGTCAGGATCGAGCACGTCGATCTGGCAGTTCGCGCCGCGTACGCAGACGCCGGCCGGAAGCGCGGAGGACTGCACGCCAGGCTGGTTGTACGGGTCGGCACTGAACGGGTCGGCGACCGGATTGGTGCTGGTGTACTGCTTGGACGAGACCGCGCCGTTGTTGGTGTACGGATTGGTCAGCCACACGTAGGGCGGCACGCTCTGGAACAGGCCCAGACCACCGCGCAGCTGCATCTGGCGGTCGCTGTTGAAGCTGTAGTTGAACGCAACGCGCGGCTCGATCACCTTGTTCTTGGAGCTGAGGGTGGTGTCGGACGGATAGCCGAAGTAATGCTCCCACACGCCGGGCTGGATCGGATTGGCCGGGTTGTACTGGCCATTCGGCAGGGTCTGCCCGGCCAGCTGGTAACCCGCCACCGGCGGCGAACGGTCTGCCTTCGGGATGTTCACGCGCACACCGAACATCAGCGACAGGTTGTCGGTGGCCTGCCAGGTGTCCTGCAGGAACGGGCTGAGCTGGGTGTACTTCCAGGTGCCAGCGAAGGTCGCCAGGTCAACGCCATTGGGGATCACGTTCTTGACGAACGTGCCGTAGTTCTTGGCCAGGATTTCGTCGACCGGGGTGCCGTTGCCATTCTTGTCGTAGAAGCCATAGGAACCATTCAGCAGCTGGCCGAACGCATTGCCGACTTCATTGCTGATGAAATCGAGGCCGCCCTTCACGACGTGGTCGCCGGCGTACCAAGTGCCCGAGAGGGTGCCGGTGAAACGCTTGCTATCGATCGTGTTGTAGTGGCGGAAACGATCTTCACCCGCGATCACCCACGGCACGCTGGAAGAGATCTGGGTGGGATTGTTGGGGCACACGGTGGCGCTGAAGCAGGCGTAGACCTCGGGCTGGTTCTTCGCCGCGCCATTCACGGCACCGAACTCCTGGTAGCCGATCTTCAACTCGGTGCTGAAGTTCTCGGTCCAGTCGCTGAACAACTGCATCGAGTAGTTGTCGGTCTTGCTCGCCGAGTTGTACCAGTTGCTTGGCAGGATGACGCTGTAGTCGCGGGCGTACGAGCTATACGGCTGCGGCCTCTCCTCCTTGGTACGCTGGTAGGTGAAGCTGGCGCGATGGTTGTCGCTGATGTTCCAGTCGAGCTTGGCAACGGTGCGGGTATTCTCCAAGCCCGCCGCGGTATCGGTGCCCGGGTCGATGCCGATGGTGCTGAACGCATCGGCGACCGCGTCCACCTGCGTCTGGGTGAGCTTGCCCGAGCTGACGGCGTCGGTGCCGACGCCTGCCAGGCCGCTGACTTCCTGCTTCTCATGCGACAGGAAGAAGAACAGCTTGTCCTTGAGGATCGGGCCGCCGAAGGTGGCGCCGAGCGTCTCGTTCTTGTCGAAACCGGTGTATTCGTTGCCGTTGAATTCGCCCACCATGCTGCTGGCGTTACTGAACGCGTAATACACCGAGCCGTGGAACTCGTTGGTGCCCGACTTGGTGACCGCGTTGATGTTGGCGCCGACGGAATCGGAAGACACGTCGTAGTCACTAATCTTGATGTCGTAGGCCGAGATGGAATCCGGGGAGATGGGCGAGCCGGTGAAGGCCAAGCCGCCGGCCTGGAGGCCAAAGGGATCGGTGACCGACAGGCCGTCGACGCTGATGTTGTTGTAGCGATTGTTCTGGCCCGAAACCGAGATCGAGCCTTCGCTCTGCTCGGTGATGTTGACGCGCGGATCCAGGCGGGCGATATCGTCGATCGACCGGTTGCCGCTGACCGCGGTTTCCAGTGCACGACCGCCGATGTTGGTGCCGACGCCCTTGTTCTCCGAACCGAAAACATAGGATCCGGCGGTGCCGACGGCGACGACTGTGCCAAGGGTGGCGACGTCGTTGTTCAGCTGGCCGTTGACGGTGCCGACCTGGTTCAGTGCCAGAAACACGTTTTCTTCGGTATCGCTACCGGCGCCCGCCTTGTTGATGGTAATCGTGTACGGGCCGCCCACGCGCAGGCCGCGCGCGGAGTAGCGGCCGGCCGCATCGGTGGTGGCACGGCTGACCGTGCCCGACTCGACGTGGGTGATGGTGACTTCGGCGCCCGCGACCGGCTGGCCGTCGGCACCGACCACCTGGCCGCCAACGCCGGCGGACGTGCTCTGCGCGAATACAGGAGCCGCGGCGAGCGCGACCATCAGGCCCAGCGACAGCTTCGAAAGCCGGACGCGGTTCGGGTGAGTCATATCAGTAACCTCAGTGAGCGAAAAAGAATTGGGAACGACGGACGAAGGACGGCACATGCCGACGCGTCCGTCTGGCGACGGTTGTCGGCGAATTCGGAACCCCTGCACCATGCGAAGCCGGATGGGTTCACCAAAGTTTAACACGGTAGGCGGAATTCATGACCGCCAGATGACAGCCGTGGGACGCCCGGCAAAACCCGTAAGTGGCCGCCCCTGTTCAGATTCCGGCGCCCAGATAGGTCGAGATCCCGTCCATCAGCATCTGCACCGAAATGGCCACGATGACCATGCCCATCAGTCGCTCGATCGCGGTCAACACCCGCGTCCCCAGCCACTTCTTCAGATACGTGGCGGAGAACAGGATCACCGCCGTCGCCGCCCAGGCGATGGTCAGCGCCAGCATCCAGTCACCCATGCGGCCAGGTTCCTGGCTGCCGAGCAGCATGACCGCCGCCATCCCGGAAGGCCCGGCGATCATCGGGATGGCGATCGGCACGATGAAGGGCTCGCCGTCGGGCAACTCCCCCATGATCCCGTCCGCCGGCGGGAAGATCATCCGCAGGCCAATCAGGAACAGGACGATGCCCCCTGCGATGGACACAGACTCCTGGCGCAGGTGCATGACGTCCAGGGCGTACTGGCCGCCCCACAGGAACAGCATCAGCACGCCTAGCGCGATCAGCAGCTCGCGGGCCAGCATCCTGCGCTGGCGTGCCGGCGGCAGGTCCTTGAGCAAGCCCAGGAACACCGGGATGTTGCCCAGCGGATCCAGGATCAGGAACAGCAGCAGCGCGGCCGAGGCGATGGTCATGCGTGCGTGGTCAGGCGGCGTCGACGATCCGGCCGCGCGCAGCCGAACCGATGGACGACAGCAGGTCGACGCAGGCCGCGGCGTAGTCGGTCGGGGCGCGAGCCTCCGCATCGGCATTCGGCTGATAGGCCTTGCCGCGCAGCGCGGTGCGCATCGGCCCGGGTCGCAAGCCGCTGATGCGCGGCCCGTGTTCGCCCAGTTCGGCCTGCAGCATGGACACCAGGCTGGCCTGTGCCGACTGGGCCAGGCCATAGCCGCCCCAGAATGCGCCGTCGGTGCGCAGCGGATCATCCAGCGCGAACACCACTGCACCGGCATCGGCCTTCGCCAGCAGCGGCAGACACGCCTGGGTCAGCCACCAGCGCGCAGTCAGGTCGACATGGATGGCGCGGGCGAAGTCGGCTGGATCGGTGTGCAGCAGCGGGGTCAGCCCCTTGAACTCGGCGGCACAATGCAGGATCCCGTCGAGGCGGCCAAGCTCGGCCTCGATGCGCTGCGCCAGTTCGGCGTAGTCGTCCGGCGTGGCCCCGACCAGGTCGAGTGGGTAGAGCAGCGGCTCGGGGCCGACGGCGTTCGCCGCGTCGTAGACGCGATTGAGCGGCGCGACCTTGCGCCCCAGCAGCACCACGGTCGCGCCGGCTTGCGCGCAGGCCACGGACGCGGCCGAGCCGAGGCCGCCGGCCGCGCCAGCCACCAGGATCACGCGCCCCTGGAGCGAGGAACCGTTGCTCACGCCTTGTGCGCGTCCGCGACGATGCGGGCGAGCTCGCCGGATTCGGACAGCTCGACGGTGATGTCGCAACCGCCGATCAATTCGCCGCCGATGAACAACTGCGGGAAGGTCGGCCAGTCGGAGTAGCGCGGCAGGTTGGCACGGATCTCCGGCTCCTCCAGCACGTTGACGGTGTGCAACTGGCCGGCACCGGCGGCCTTCAGCGCCTGTACCGCGCGACTGGAAAACCCGCACATCGGGAACTGCGGCGTGCCCTTCATGAAGAGCACGATGGGGTGGCCTTCGATCTCGGCCCGGATGCGGTCTTCGACGGACATGGTGCAACTCCTGCAGCGTTCGCCCGCCGCGGCTTGACGGCCTGGCCACGGGCGGTGGGGATAGAATGCGTGTTCAGCGACTCGCACATTGTAAGTCTTCGCGCGGCCCCGGCCGCACCCCCGCCACTTCCGACAGGAGCCCGCCCATGGCCATCGAACTGCCAGCCCTGCCCTACGACCGCACCGCGCTGGAACCGCACATTTCCGGCGAAACCATCGACTTCCACTACGGCAAGCACCACAAGACCTACGTCGACAACCTCAACAAGATGATCGAGGGCACCGAGTTCGCCGACATGCCGCTGGAGGAGATCATCCGCAAGTCGCAGGGCGGGATGTTCAACAACGCCGCACAGATCTGGAACCACACCTTCTACTGGAACTGCCTGAAGCCGGCCGGCGGCGGTGAGCCCACCGGAAAGCTGGCCGATGCGATCAACGCCGCGTTCGGCGACTTCGCCAGGTTCAAGGAACAGTTCACCGATACCTCGATCAAGACCTTCGGCTCCGGCTGGGGCTGGCTGGTGCAGCGCAAGGACGGTTCGCTGGCGCTGGCCAGCACGTCGAACGCCGCGACTCCGCTGACCGGCGAGGACACCCCGCTGCTCACTTGCGACGTGTGGGAACACGCCTACTACATCGATTACCGCAATGCCCGCCCGAAGTACCTGGACGCGTTCTGGAACCTGGTGAACTGGGACTTCGTTGCCAGCAACATGAAGTAAGCCATTTCAAGGCAGCGCATTGCATGACGGCCGGGGAAACCCGGCCGTTTTGCGTTACCAGGCCACGGGAATTTCCTGTGCGCGACATGAACATGGCGGTCACCGTCGTCAACGATGCACATGCTGATGCCTTTCCGGAGACGTGGTTCCCATCCCGAAAAGGAGTTCCGACATGAGCATGCGCCACTGGATGACCGCCAGCCTGTTCGCCCTCGCCCTCGGTGCCGCGACGACGGCCGATGCCGCGCAACGCCGCGACCGCGACCACAACCCGCCCGGCCCGGCCGGCGGACGCGGCACCAACTGGGAAAACCCGCCCGGGTGGAAGGGCGGCCCCGGCGCCTCGCCGGATCGCCGCTGGTACCGGCATGGCGGAAAGCGTTACGAATTCCAGGTCGCGCGGGACGGTTACTACTTCAGCCGCGACTACGGCTACTGGCATCCGAGCCACGGGTTGTGGAACCAGGCGCGACGTTGCTGGCTGGATCTCGACAACAACCCGCCGGGCCCGCGCGGTGGTCGCGGCACCAATTGGGAAAACCCACCGGGCTGGAAAGGTGGTCCTGGCGCCTCGCCGAACCGCTACGGCCGTTGCCGCTGAAGCGCAGTATCGGAACACGACAACGGCCAGATCTCCGGCCGTTGTCTTCTTCACCCAATCCCGTTTGCGCTATCCGCGCAAGCGCGCGATCACCGGCGCAACCTGCGCATCGCGACCCAGCACAGCGCCGACGCGCTGCAATGCATCGGCGAGTTCCACGACGCTCTCCGCGCGCAGCGTGGCATGCCCGACCTTGCGCCCGGTGCGCGGCTGCTTGCCGTAGTCGTGCCAGTGACCGCTGGCCTCGCGCAGGACCGGCGCGGCATCCGGCATCGCGCCGATCCAGTTGAGCATGCAGGCCACGCCGAGCATCCGCGTATCGCCCAGGGGCAGGCCGAGCACCGCGCGCAAGTGGTTCTGGAACTGCGACGTCTCGCTGCCTTCGATGGTCCAGTGGCCGGAGTTGTGCACACGCGGCGCCAGTTCGTTCGCGAGCAATTCGCCGTCGCGGCAGAACAGCTCCAGCGCGAACACGCCCACGTAGTCCAGCGCATCCGCAAGCTTGCGCGCATGCGACAACGCCGTCGCCTGCATCGCAGCATCGACCGCTGCCGGTGCCAGGCTCGCCGAGAGCACGCCATCGACATGCCAGTTCTCGGTCAGCGGCCAGGCGCGGAATTCGCCGTCCTGGCCGCGCACGGCGACCACGCTCAATTCGCGCTGGAAGGCGACGAAACCCTCCAGGATCAGGCCGACCGTGCCGGCTTGCGCGCCCAGCGCATCCCATGCGGCATCGACATCCGCCGGCGACTTGATCCGGAACTGGCCCTTGCCGTCGTAGCCCAGGCGACGCGTCTTGAGGATGCAGGGCGTGCCCAGCGTTACCACGGCCGCATCGAGCGCGGCCCGCGAATCGATGTCCGCGAAGTCCGGCACCGGGATGCCGAGCTCGCGGAACAGGGTTTTCTCGGCGAGGCGATCCTGCGCCACCGCCAACGCACGAGGGCTGGGGAACACCGGCACGCGACCGGCCAGCCATTGCGCGGATTCCGCGGGCACGTTCTCGAAATCGAAGGTGGCCACATCGATCTTCGACGCGAATTCGGCCAGCGCGGCTTCGTCGGTGTAGTCGCCGACCACCATCGGCGCGAACTGGCCGGCGCAGGCGTCGGCGGCGGTATCGAGGACCAGGAAGCGCAAGCCCAGCGGCGCGGCGGACAGCGCCATCATCCGCGCCAATTGCCCGCCGCCGAGGATGCCGACCGTCTTCATCGCTGCGCGCGCCTTACTTGCGTGGATCGTCGTTGCGGGCGACGTCGTCGGTCTGCTGCGCGCGGAACGCTTCCAGCGCATCGCCGACCACCGGATATTCCGATGCCAGCATCGCCGCCGCGAACAGCGCCGCGTTGGCCGCGCCGGCATTGCCGATGGCGAATGTCGCCACCGGGATGCCTGCGGGCATCTGCACGATCGACAGCAGCGAGTCCATGCCGTTGAGCGCCTTGCTCTGCACCGGCACGCCCAGCACCGGCACCGCGGTCTTGGCGGCCAGCATGCCCGGCAGGTGCGCCGCCCCGCCGGCGCCGGCGATGATCGCGCGCAGGCCGCGCGACTTCGCGCTGGCGGCGTAGTCGAACAGCACGTCGGGCGTGCGATGCGCCGAGACCACGCGCACTTCGTGCGCCACGCCGAGCGCTTCCAGCCGCAGTGCCGCGTGCTGCATCGTCTCCCAGTCGGAGCGCGAGCCCATCACGATGCCGACGAGTGGCTTGCCTTGATCGGGTGCGTCCGCAGTGCCTGTCATCGCGATGCCTGCGCCGTGGCGCCTGATCCAAACCGGTATTCTAGCGATCCCACCCGTCATCGGCGCGCGTCGCCCGGAACCGCATGGACCGCAAGCTGCTCGACATCCTGGCCTGCCCCGCCACCCGCATGCCCCTGGCCATGCTGGAAGCCTCGGGCCTGGAAGCACTCAATCGCGCGATCGCCAACGGCGGCGTGCACCTCAACGATGAGAGCGTGCAGGCATCCCCGCTGCGCGAGGCGCTGGTGACCCGCGACCGCAAGACGGTCTACCGCATCGACGACGGCATCCCGGTCCTGCTGGCCGAGGAAGGCATCGCCACCGCGCAGGTCGCCGATTTCCCCAAGGCATGAACGCCGGCAACCGCTTCGCCCCGCCGCCTGCCGATGTCATCGCGGCCAATGTCGGAGCGGCGCTGGCCGAAGACATCGGCCCCGGCGATGCCACTGCGTCGCTGCTGGAAGACGCTGCAGACAGCGCGTACCTCTTGTGCAAGGAAGACTGCGTGGTCGCCGGACGGCCCTGGTTCGACGCCGTGCACCGCGCCCTGGATCGCGACGTGCGCATCGACTGGCGTTGCCAGGAGGGCGACCACGTTGCCAAGGGCACCGTCATCGCGATCCTGCAAGGCCACAATCGCGCGCTGGTGAGCGCCGAACGCGCCTCGCTCAATTTCCTGCAGACGCTGAGCGGCACCGCCACCACCACCGCCCACCATGTCGATGCCGTGCGCGGCACCGGCACGAAGATCCTCGACACCCGCAAGACCATCCCCGGCCTGCGCCTGGCGCAGAAATACGCAGTGCGCGTCGGTGGCGGCAGCAACCATCGGATCGCCCTTTACGACGCGGTGATGCTGAAGGAAAACCACATCCGCGCGTTCGGCTCGGTGGCCGCGGCCATCGCCCGCGCGCGCGCGCTGCACCCGGAACTGCCGCTGATCGTCGAGGTGGAAACCGTGGCGCAATTGCGCGACGCACTCGACACCGGCTGCACCCGCATCCTCATCGACGATTTCGACGCCGACACGCGCCGCGAAGCGGTGCGCATCGCCAAGGGTGCGCCCTACGCGGGGCGGATCCCGCTGGAAGTCTCCGGCGGCGTCGACATGACCACGCTGCGCGGCATCGCCGAAGACGGCGTGGACTGCATCTCGATCGGTGGACTGACCAAGCATGTCCACGCGATCGACTTCTCGCTGAAGCTGGGCCCACCACCGGGCGGTTGATCCGCTACAGGATCAACCAGGCCGCCAACGCCGCGCCCGCGGCAAGCGCCGCCAGCAGCCATGGCCAACGCGTGTTGCCCGCCCGCCTGGAACGCTTCGGGACAATCGCCGGTTGCCCGGGCACCAGCAACTGGAAGCGTTCCTTGTCGAAGCTGATCTCGTCGCCGTGCGCGGCACTGGCGCGGGTGATCCGCTTGCCGTTGATCCAGGTGCCATTGGCGGAACCCAGGTCTTCGACCAGCACTTCATTGCCGGCGGGCGTCAGGCGGGCGTGTTGACGGGAAATGCTGTCGAGCGGAATCCGCAGGCCGGCATCTTCCGCGCGCCCGATCGTCAAGCTGGCCTGCAAGGGGACGCTGCGGCCGAACATGCTGCCCGACACGGCGCGCAGGGCGAACTTCGGGATGACCGGGCGCACCATCGTGGCGTTGAGTTCGCCGCGTTCGACGCTGCCGTGGCTGGCGGCCGCGCGTGGCAACTCGTCGACGGCATCGACCAAGCGGATCTTCACGTCGGCAATCCGCAGCACGTCGTCGCCGCGCAGTGCGATCACGCCGTCCACCGGGCGGTCATTGACCAGCACGCGTGCCCCCGGGATGACCCGCAGCCTCACCCCGTGCGCACCGACCAGCAGCTCGCAGTGGAGGGGTTCGATCCCATCGTTGCCCAGCGGGACATCGGCCTCGAGCGCCGAGCCGATGCTGGAACTGCCCTCGGGCAGCGGAAATTGCGGATGTTCACCGCCCTGGAATACCAGCTTCATTGCCATTTGCGCGCGTTCCCCCTGTCCATGCTTGCGCTGAGGTCGCGGCACCACCACATTGGGCGAATGCCGACCTTGCTGATTTTAATGATTGTGGGCGTCATCGCCTTCTTCACGTTCTCCGCGGCGCGCGCGGCGGCGGAACGCGCCGCCATCATCGGCCGCGATGCCTGCCAGGCCGCGGGCGTGCAATGGCTGGACCAGTCGATGCACGCGACCGGGATGCGCCTGCGCCGCAAGGACGATGGCTGGCTCGGCCTGGAGCGCAGCTTCCGCTTCGACTATTCCGAGGATGGCCAGGACCGGCACATCGGCCGGATCGTCCTGCTCGGCGACAAGCTGGTCGGCTTCAGCGGCCCCAGCCGCGCCGCGCAGGCGGTGGTGCGGAGCTTCGCGGTCGATTGATCACAGGGGGCAACCCTCTGTGGTTGCATCAGGTAACCCGTCGTTGCGTAGGGGCAACCCCCCGTGGTTGCCCGCTCTTCCGACCAGAGCAGGGCAGGCACAGGGGCCTGCCCCTACGAAACCATCCCGACCGGGCAGGCACAGGGGCCTGCCCCTACGAATCCTCTTGATTGGGCAGGCATGCGGGCCTGCCCCTGCGTCATTTCACGATGCGCAGGTGTCCACCGCGCTTGGGCGGTTCCGGTGGCGTGTCCGGTGCATCGGGCGCGTCGCCGGGTGACGGGACGTCATCGGCCTGCTCGACCACCTCAGGCTCGCTCGACTGCGAAGCGGCCGGGCGCGGCTCGTCCGGCATCGCCATGCCCTGGCCGGTTTCGCGCGAATAGATGGCGATCACTGCATCGAGCGGCACCATCACGGCCTGGCTGACCCCGGCAAAGCGCGCGGTAAAGCGGATCGCGTCGTTGCCCAGTTCGAGCTTGGCCACCGCGCGTTCGGCGATGTTGAGCACGATCCGTCCGTCCTTTACCGCATGCGCCGGCACGCGCACGCCGGGCATGCGCGCATCCACCAGCACGTGCGGGGTCATGCCGTTGTCGGCGATCCACTCGTACAGCGCACGCAACAGGTACGGGCGCTGGCTGGACATCGCGGGCGGGGCGGGATCGCCCATCTCAATTCACCGTCACAACGGGAGATCGCGCAGGGCCTTTTCCTGCTCGGTCAGGCTGCGCAGGAAGCCGGGGTTGCGGAAGATCCGGTTGCCGTAGTCCTCGATCGCCTTGCCGTCCTTCGGCAACGGGATCCCCAACGACTGCAGGCGCCAGATGATCGGGGCCATCGCGCAATCGGCCAGGCTCATTTCCTGGTTGAGGAAGAACTTGCTGGCCTTGAACAATGGCACCGAAGCGGTCAGCAGTTCCTTCAGGCGCTTGCGTGCGGCCTCGACCTGCTGCTTGTTGCCCATCCGGATCGCCTGCACCTGCGGCACCCAGTCGTGCTCGATCCGCAGCATGGCCAGGCGCAGGCGCGCGCGCGAGAGCGGGTCGACCGGCATCAGCGGCGGATGCGGATAGCGCTCGTCCAGGTATTCGCTGACCACGCTGGCCGCGTACAGCACCAGGTCGCGCTCGACCAGGGTCGGCACCGAGTGGTACGGATTGAGGTCGATCAGGTCTTCCGGCGGGTTCTGCGGATCGACCGACACGAAGTCGTAGGTGACGCCCTTCGCCGCCAGCACCAGGCGGACGCGGTGGCAGAGGACATCGTCGACCGAGGAGAACAAGGTCAGGGCGTTACGCATCCGCGGACTCACAGCCATCATCAGGACCACTCCTGCTCCCGGCCACGCCGGTCGCACCTGCGCCGCCCGCACGATGCGGCCGGCCGCAAAGCGTACTTCTCTACCCTGTTCGTCGCGCCCGCCGCCGTCGTGTCAGTGGACGTCCTGCCAGTATTCGTTCTTCAGCAACCAGGCGAGGAACGCCAGGAACACCAGGAACAGGATCACCCACACGCCGAGGCTCTCGCGCTTCAACGCGGCGGGCTCGCCGGCGTACTCCAGGAACGCGGTGATGTCGCGCACGCTCTGGTCGAACTGCTGCGCATCCTGCGAGCCGGCCTGGCTGATGGTGAAGCCCTCGACCGGCATCTCGCCCGTCGCGGTCTTCTTGCCGTACACCGGCTGCTGCAGGCCCTGCAGTTCCCACAGCGGGTTCGGCATCGAGGCGTTGGCGAACAACTTGTTGTTCCAGCCGACCGGACGCGACTCGTCCAGGTAGAACGACTTCAGGTAGGTGTAGATCCAGTCGCTGCCGCGCACGCGCGAGATCACGCTCAGGTCCGGCGGTGCCTTGCCGAACGCGGCCACGCCCATCGCCGCGGTCATCGGCGAAATCACGTGGTCGCCGATCTTGCCGCCGTTGAAGTTCAGGTTGGCCTGGACGTCTTCCTCGGACAGGCCGAGGTCTTCGCCGATGCGGGCATAGCGCAGGTACTTCAGCGAATGGCAGCCGCTGCAGTAGTTCATGTACAGCCCGGCACCGCGCTGCAGCGAGGCCTTGTCGTTCAGGTCGGTACCGGCCTGCTGCACGTTGCCACCGCCGGCGGCGAGCGCCACCGCCGACAGCAGGAGACCGGCGGCGAACACCGCCAGGCGGGAGGCAAGCGCCCGCGTCTTGGAAAGCATGTTAGTCATGCATCGTCACCCGTTCCGGCACCGGCTTGGTCTTGTCGAGCTTCGTCCACACCGGCATGGTGATGAAGAAGGCGAAGTAGAGGAAGGTCAGCACGCGGCCGATGATGGTTTCGGTCGGATCCGTGCCCGGACCCGCGCCGATCTTGCCCAGCCACAGGAAGCTGACCGCGAACATCAGCAGCATCCCCCAGCTCAGCCAGCCGCGGTAGCGGTAGGACTTCACCGGCGACTTGTCGAGCCACGGCACCAGGAAGAGCACGGCGATCGCGCCGAACATCACCAGCACGCCCCACAGCTTGATGCCGAAGAACGAGGGCACCACGCGCAACATCGCGTAATACGGCGTGTAGTACCACACCGGCTTGATGTGGGCCGGAGTCACCAGGGCGTTTGCCTCGGTGAAGTTGTCGTGCTCCAGGAACCAGCCGCCGAACGCGGGCGCGAAGAAGATGATAAACGCCGCGATGACCAGGAAGCAGCAGACGTAGAACGTGTCCTTCACCGTGAAGTACGGGTGGAACGGCACGCCGTCGGCGGGCGCGGTCGGCGACCAGCGGTTGCCCTTCGGGCCCTTCTTGATCTCGATGCCGTCCGGGTTGTTGGACCCCACCTCATGCAGCGCGAAGATGTGCAGCACCACCAGCAGCAACAGCACCAGCGGCAGCGCGATCACGTGCAGGGCGAAGAAGCGGTTGAGGGTGGCGTCGCCCGGGTTGTAGTCGCCCATGATCCATTCGGTCAGGCCGGTGCCGATCACCGGGAACGCGCCGAACAGCGAGATGATCACCTTGGCGCCCCAGTAGGACATCTGGCCCCACGGCAGCACGTAGCCGAGGAAGGCTTCGGCCATCAGCACCAGGTAGATCAGCATGCCCAGCAGCCAGACGAGTTCGCGCGGCTTCTTGTACGAGCCGTACATCAGGCCGCGGAACATGTGCAGGTAGACCACCACGAAGAACAGCGACGCGCCGGTGCTGTGCATGTAGCGGATCAGCCAGCCCCACTCCACGTCGCGCATGATGTATTCGACCGAGGCGAAGGCCTCCGCCGCGCTCGGCTTGAAGTGCATCGTCAGGAAGATGCCGGTGACGATCTGGTTGACCAGCACCACGCTGGCCAGGATCCCGAAGATGTACCAGATGTTGAAGTTCTTCGGCGCGTAGTACTCCGACATGTGCTTGCGGTAGAACGGCATCATGCCGGGCGCGCGCTGGTTGACCCAGTCCATCACGCCGTTGGCGGCGGTGGTCGCGGTGCGGGTAAGGATGTTCGCCATGGCTTACGCGGCTCCCTGCGGATCAACGCCGATGACCACGGTGCTGTCGTTCTCGAAGAAGTACGGCGGCACCGGCAGGTTGGCCGGCGCCGGCTGCGCCTTGTACACGCGACCGGCAAGGTCGTAGCGCGACTTGTGGCAGGGGCAGAAGTAGCCGCCCTTCCAGTCGGGATCGAACGGCTGCGGCTTCACTTCCGGCAGGTGTTCCGGCGCGCAACCCAGGTGGGTGCACACGCCGACCAGCACGGAGATCTCCGGCTTGATCGAACGCGAGGCGTTCTGCGCGTACTTCGGCTGCTGGTCGGCATTCGCCGAACCCGGATCCGCGAGCAGCGAATCCAGCGACTTCATGGTGTCCAGCATCGCCTTGGAGCGCTTGGCGATGAAGATCGGCTGGCCGCGCCAGTTGATCACCAGTTGCTGGCCGTCGGCCAGGGCGCTGAGGTCCTGGCTCACCGGCGCACCGGCGAAACGGGCGCGGGCGCTGGGGCTCCACGACTTGATGAAAGGCACCGCGGCGAACCCCGCCCCGACCGCACCGACCCCTGCCGTGGTCGCGGTCAGGAACCTGCGCCGGCCGGTGTTGACCTCTTGGTTGGTCATCCCGCACTCCGAAAATAAGCAAATACACGGCTGCGGCGCCTGGCGACGCGCTGGCGCACGCTGGCCGGCCGCAAAAGACGGGGAAGTGTAACGGAACGCTTAACGAGCCGACAATCCGCCCTGCGCCGGCGCGGCGACGGGATTCGCCAGGCCGCGGTAGCGGTCGGCCAGCAACCCGACCCGTTCCACGTAGCGGCGGGTCTCGCTGTAGGGCGGCACGCCGCCGTACTTGGCCACCGCGCCCGGTCCGGCGTTGTAGCCTGCCGCGGCCAGGGTCAGGTTGCCGTTGAAGCGCTTCAGCAGCATCGCCAGGTAGCGCACGCCGCCGCCGATGTTCTGCACGGGATCGAATGCGTCGCTGACGCCGACCTCGCGCGCGGTGCCCGGCATCAGTTGCATCAGGCCCTGCGCGCCGACACGCGACAGCGCATTCGGGTTGAACGCGGATTCCGCATGGATGATGGCGCGGACGATGGACTCGTCGACGCCGTGTTCGCGCGCCGCGGCGGCGATCTCGGCCTGGTAGGCCGTGGTGTTCAGGCGCAACGTGCGGAAGTTCACCCCGGGCCTGGTCCCGCAGGCGTAACAGGTCTCCATGTAGCTGTATTTGATGGTTCGTACCGAGGCCAGCGACATGCCGCGCGGACGGGCGCTGCTGTAGGTGCGCACGCCGTCCTTCATGTACGAGTAGACCTGTCCGTGCACACGACGCGGCCCGGCCGGCGTCGAGGATGCCGGCGACGCATGTGCGACCGGAATCCGGGTTTCCGCGGCGACGGGCATCGAAGAACGAGCGGGTTGCGAGGCTGCCATCGTGGCCGGTGGCACACCTCCGGGCGGCGGGGACTCGCTGCGGCGGGACGAGGATGCGATCCCTGAAGGCGCAGCGGCGACCCTGGGCTTCGGCGCGCGTTGGGCCTTGTAGCTGCCGACCAGCTTGCAACTGGCGCCGGCGACCCGCTTGTTGGCGTAGGTGGTGACGCCGTCGCTGCCTTCGCAGCGATAGACATTGCCCGCCAGCGCAGGCGCGGCCAGCAGCAAGGTCGAGAACAGGACAGCGGCCAAACCCTTCATGCGCGCAGTCTCGCCCCTTCAAATTGCGATGACAAGTCCTTGATTTTCCTGAACGCGAGCGCTTGCGACGCGCGGCCAATGGCGGCATGCGGGGCGTTTGCTAAGCTCGCGCCCCCAACCCGGCCCGGATTAACCGCCGCGCCCCGGAGACCGACATGAGCCAGCCCGAACCGCAGGTCGCGGACGCGCCCGCCCGCAAGAAACTGTTCATCGAGACCCACGGCTGCCAGATGAACGAGTACGACTCGGCGCGCATGGCCGACGTGCTGGCCGCGACCGACGGCATGGAACTGACCGCAATCGCCGAAGAAGCCGACGTTATCCTGGTCAATACTTGCTCGATCCGCGAAAAAGCCCAGGAAAAGGTCTTCAGCCGGATCGGCCGCTGGAAATCGCTGAACAAGAACGGCGAAAAGGTGCTGATCGGCGTGGGCGGCTGCGTGGCAAGCCAGGAAGGCGCGGCCATCGTCAAGCGCGCCCCCTACGTGGACCTCGTCTTTGGCCCGCAGACCCTGCACCGCCTGCCCGACCTGATCCGCGAGCGCCGCAGCTCCGGCCAGCCGCAGGTCGACATCAGCTTCCCGGAGATCGAGAAGTTCGACCGCATGCCGGAGCCGCGCGCCGATGGCCCCTCGGCGTTCGTGTCGATCATGGAAGGCTGCAGCAAGTACTGCAGCTTCTGCGTGGTGCCCTACACCCGCGGCGAGGAAGTCAGCCGCCCGTTCGAGGACGTCCTGGTCGAAGTCGCCCAGCTGGCCGCGCAGGGCGTGCGCGAGGTCAACCTGCTCGGCCAGAACGTCAATGCGTACCGCGGCCCCTACGGTGATGGCGACATCGCCGACCTGGGCCTGCTGATCCGCACTATTGCCGAGATCGACGGCATCGGCCGGATCCGCTTCACCACCTCGCACCCGCTGGAGTTCAGCGATTCGCTGGTGGAGGCCTATCGCGACGTGCCCAAGCTGGCCAACTACCTGCACCTGCCGGTGCAGGCCGGCAGCGACCGCATCCTGGCGGCGATGAAGCGCGGCTACACCGCGATCGAGTTCAAGCAGAAGATCCGCAAGCTGCGCGCGGTGCGGCCCGGCATCTCGATCAGCTCGGACTTCATCGTCGGTTTCCCCGGCGAGACCGACGCCGACTTCGACAAGACCATGAAACTGATCGAGGACGTCGGCTTCGACCAGAGCTTCAGCTTCATCTATTCGCGGCGCCCCGGAACCCCGGCCGCCGACCTGCAGGACGACGTGTCCGATGCCGAGAAACACGCGCGGCTGGAGCGCCTGCAGCAGCACATCAATGCGCACGCGCTGGAAATCTCGCGGGCGATGGTCGGCAACGTGCAGACCGTGCTGGTGGAAGGTCCGTCGAAGAAGGATCCGAACGAGCTGACCGGCAAGACCGAGAACATGCGCTCGGTGAATTTCGCCGGCCATCCGAGGCTGGTCGGCCAGTTCGTCGATGTCGTCATCACCGAGGCGCTGAGCAATTCGCTGCGCGGCCGGGTGGCGACCGTCGACGCCGCCTGATGGAACGCGTCGCGCCATGACGCGGCGCGGATGGTGGTCGCGTCACGCGCTGGGCCTGTGGTTCCTCGGCATCGCCGCGCTGGGTTTCATGCGCTGGTGGATGAAGACCGGGCGCGATGGCGGCTCCATGCACGCGCTCGATGCGATGTTGTGGCTGGCCGGCTCGATCGCGATGGCCGCGATCGGGCTGGCGGCCTTATGGCGCAGCCGCTGAGCCGTTGCCCGTCACTTCGTACACCGGCTTGCCGTCGACATAGGTCGCGAGCACGGTCAGCGCCCTGAGTTCGGCACCGGGCACCGCCAGCGGATCCTCGGCCAGCACCACGAAATCGGCACGCTTGCCGGCTTGCAGGCTGCCGACCTCGGCCTCGGCGAAACCGGCATAGGCGGCATCCAGGGTGAAGCCGCGCAAGGCTTCATAGGCCGTCAGCTTCTCGTTCGGATACCAGCCGCCCACCGGCAGGCCGTCGGCATCGGCGCGCGTCACCGCGGACGCCAGGCCCAGCCGCGGATCCACGCGCTCCACCGGGAAATCCGAACCCAACGCGAGGCGCGCCCCGCTGTCGCGCAATTGCCGCCAGGCGTAGGCGCCGACGATGCGCTCCGGGCCCACGCGGTCCTGCGCCCAGGGCATGTCGCTGGTGGCGTGGGTCGGCTGCATCGAGGCGATGACGTGGAGGCCGGCCAGCCGCGGCAGGTCCTGCGGCGCCAGCACCTGCGCATGCTCGATGCGCCAGCGATGGTCGCCGGCGGCGTCGGCAGCGAGCGCCTTCGCATAGAGATCCAGCGTCTCGCGATTGCCGCGATCGCCGATTGCGTGCGTCGCGGCCTGCACGCCGCAGCGCTTGGCCTTCGCCACCGCCGTGGCCAGTTGCGCCGGCGACATCACCATGAGCCCGCGATTGCCGTGATCGTCGCTGTAGTCCTCCAGCATCGCCGCGCCGCGACTGCCCAACGCGCCATCGGCATACAGCTTCACCGCACGCATCTGCAGGCGACCCGAACGGTGCCGGTACAGCCCGTCCCGGCACAGCGATTCCAGCGCATCGCTGTCGCCATCGGCCATCGCGGTGATCCGCAGCGGCAATTGCCCACGATCGGCCAGGCGCTGGAAGCGGCGCAGTTCGGCCAGGCTGATGCCGGCATCGTGCACGCCGGTCAGGCCCTGCGCGGCCGCACTGCGCATCGCGATGCGCAAGGCATGTTCGGCGGTGGTTTCCGACATCGGCGGACGCGCCTGCTCGAGCAGGAGCATGGCGTTGTCGATGAACAGGCCGGTCGGCTCGCCGGCGGCATTGCGGTCGATGCGACCACCATCGGGTTGCCACGCGCCGGCCAGGCTGCGCCGCACCGCGCGCATCGCCGCGCTGTTGGCCCAGCCGGCATGGCCGTCCACCCGCGACAGCCACACCGGGCGATCCGGGAACGCGGCATCGAGGTCGGCCGCGCCCGGGAAGGTTTTCTCCGGCCAGTCATTCTGGTCCCAGCCGCCGCCAATGAGCCATTCGCCGGGCTTGAGCGTCTTCGCATGCGCGCGCAGGCGCTGCAGGATCTCGGCCTTGTCGCGAGTCCCGACCAGGTCCGCGCTGAGCATCGCGAGCCCGAGGCCACCGACATGCGCATGCGCGTCGATCAGGCCGGGGATCAACGTTGCCTGGCCCAGGTCCTTGCGACGCGCCTGCGGGAACCGTTTCGCCAACGCCTCGATATCGCCGACCGCGAGGATGCGCCCGCCCTTGTCGTAGGCCATCGCCGATGCGGTCGGCTTGGCGACGTCCATCGTGTGGATGCGCGCGGCGCTGACCAGGGTCACCCGATCATCGGCAAGCGTCTGCCCCGACACCAGCAGCATCGCCGGCACCACCCATGCAAGCTTGCGCATCCCCATGCCCATCGCCATCCCCTTGCCTCACGGAGGGTGGACAGTGGCGCAAGTGCCGGCGGCAGGCAAGCCGCGTTGCGGCACCATCACGAATGGCGCGTTACCCTTTGCGGCATGCAGAACCGACGCGACTTCACCCTCGAACCCGACGACATCGAACGCCTGGCCAACATGACCGGCCCGTTCGATGCCCACCTGCGCCTGCTCGAATTGCGACTGGGCGTGGAGATCTCAAACCGCGGCAACGTGTTCCGCGTCGACGGCCGCGATGCCGACGTCGTCGCGCGCGCCGAGCGCCTGCTGCGCCAGTTGTACGACGATGCCGCCGGCGAGGCACTGGACGAACACGCCATCCACCTGCGGCTGGGCGCGTTCGCCGATGGCGACGAGGACACGCCTGCCGCATCGGGCAACGCGCACGCGTCGCAGGAGATCGCGGTGCGGGTCAAGCGCGGCACCCTGCGCGGGCGCGGCGACAACCAGCGCAAGTACCTGCAGGCCATCGCCAGCCACGACATCAATTTCGGCGTGGGACCGGCCGGCACCGGCAAGACCTTCCTCGCCGTGGCGATGGCGGTCGACGCGCTCAACCAGTCGCGGGTGCAGCGGGTGATCCTGGTGCGCCCGGCGGTGGAAGCCGGCGAGAAGCTCGGCTTCCTGCCCGGCGACCTCACCCAGAAAGTCGATCCCTACCTGCGCCCGCTGTACGACGCGCTCTACGAGATGCTCGGCGTGGAGAAAGTCGCGCGACTGCTGGAGAAGAACGTCATCGAGATCGCCCCGCTCGCTTACATGCGCGGGCGCACGCTCAATGACGCCTTCGTGATCCTGGACGAGGCACAGAACACCACCATCGAGCAGATGAAGATGTTCCTGACCCGGCTGGGCTTCGGCAGCACGGCGGTGATCACCGGCGACATGACCCAGACCGACCTGCCCAGGCACGTGAAGTCCGGCCTGCGCGATGCCACCGAGGTGCTGCGCGGCGTGGATGGCGTGAGCTTCACCTTCTTCGAGGCCCGCGACGTGGTCCGGCATCCGCTGGTGGCGCGAATCGTCAATGCCTACGAGGCCCGCGACGCCCGCGATGCGGCCAGCGGTGCGGCGTAGACTGCCGCCTGACGCAGCGCGCGGACACGCCATGCACCGGATTCCCCCACGCAGGTTCATCGCCACCGCACTGGCGCTGGGGTTCGCCTTGCCGGCGCATGCCGGAAAGGCGGATGCGCCCGCTGCCGCGGACAAGGCGGAACGCCCGCTCATCGAAACCAGCTACCTGATCGCCCCGGAGCGGATCGGCGACTTCGTGCTGGAAGCCAACAGTTACGACGACAAGAACAAGTACGCCGGCGCCGGTTTCCGCTACGCCCTCAAGGATCACCAGGAAACCCGGTTCGACGTGTTCGTCTATCCATCCGGGCGCGCGCCGCAGGCGGAAGCGATCGCCTCGGGCATGGTCGATTTCCGCGGCAGCCTGGAACATGCACAGCAGGCCGGCCATGTGCGCGACCTGCAATTCCTCTCGGACGAGGATTTCCCACTTGACGCACCCGAGCCCGCCAAGCGGGCTGCCGCTTCCGACGCCGAGCTGGATACAGCCTTGCGGGAGGCGATCGCCTCGACGCAAACGGTCGGCAAGCGCTTGCGCATGCACAACACGATGGTCAACGGGGGATTCCCGATGGCCTCGAACGGCTACCTGTTCCATCGGCAGCTTTATTTCTTCAAGGTGCGGGCATCGGCTGCGCGCGAGCGCATCGACCAGGCTGCGTTCGATGCGCTGACCGACCTTGCCGCGCGCACCCTGGTACCGGCGATCGAGGTGGCGAACGTGGGTGGTTGCGCGAACGCGAACATCGTCATCGACCCCGACGCCAAGCCTGATGAGATGGCCGCGGTCCTGGTCCGTCGCGCGGCGGAGATCCAGGGCGAGAACTGCTTCAAGGACGCGGCCGGCGCCAAGCTCGACGAAAAATCGAAGGGCGCGCGCGTGGTGCGCATCGACTTCAGCCCCAGCGAATGGAAGTCCGAATGACCAAGGGCCCGACCCGCCTCGATGTCGCCGTGGGCTACGCCGCGCCGCGCGCCGGCATTCCCGCGGCCACGAGTTTCCGCCGGTGGGTGGCGGCGGCACTGGCCGGGCGCATCCGCGAGGCCGACCTGGCGATCCGCATCGTCGACGAGAAGGAAGGCCGCTCGCTCAACTACCATTACCGCGGCAAGGATTACGCCACCAACGTGCTCAGCTTTCCGGCGGAATTGCCGGAAGGCCTGCCGAAGGGCGTCAAGCTGCCCTTGCTCGGCGACCTGGTGCTGTGCTCGCCCGTGATCGCGCGGGAAGCACGGGAACAGGGCAAGCCGCTGCGGGCGCATTACGCCCACCTGACCGTGCACGGTGCGCTGCATTTGCTCGGCTGGGACCACGAGGACGCGCGTGAGGCCGAGGCGATGGAACAGCTGGAGCGCCAGATCCTGGCCGGCATCGGCTTGCCGGATCCGTACCGGGAATCCTGAGCCCGGCGCCACCTGCGATCAGGGCGTGTTGCCGCCCGCAGGCTTGGGCACCGGCGCCTTCGCCGTGTCCTGCACCAGGTCGAGTTCGCGCAGCAAGGCGATGAAGCGCGGGTCTTCCGCATAGCGCGACACGAACGGCATGTAGCGGATCTCCACGATCCCGGGATCGCCGGCATCGCGGGCGACCTGCAGCCACTTGAACATCGCCGCTTCGTCGTCGCGCTGCGCATACAGGCCGGCGATCTGGGTGGCGGCGCCCTCGGGGTTGTCGCGGATCAACACCTGCAACTCGGCATCCGAGCGGGCGCGATCGCCGTTCGCCCAATAGGCCATCGCCAGCGCATACGCCTTCCACAACGGATCCGGTTCCTGCTGCGCAATGGCGATCGCCTCGGGGGCGCGGTTCTGCTGGAAGATCGCGAGCGCCTGGAACGCGCGCACCACGGAAATATCCGGCCGCAGCGCCAGCGCCTGGCCAAGGACGTGCTCCGCTTCGGCGTAATCGTTCATGCCCAGGTAGATGCCGCCGAGGTTGTACAGCATCCCCGCCGACAACGGATTCAGTCGCAACGCACGGCGCAGGGTCGCGGCCGCGTCCTCCAACCGACCGAACGCGGTCTGCCGGATCGCGAGGGAATGCAGCAGCGAGGCATCCCGTGGGCTGAGCGCCAGCGCGCGTTCAGTCTCCGCGAGTGCACCGGCCTGGTCCAGCGCGATGCTGCCCAGCCACGCCGCATTGGCGGCATGCGCTTCGGCACTGTCGGGGGTCAGGCGAAGCGCGGTGGCGGCCTCGCGGCGGGCCTTCTCGCCGGCTTCGCGGACATCGCCCGCTTCGGTCGGGAAGCGCGTGGCCAGCTCGATGCGCGCCAGCGCCAGTCGCGCATGCGCATGTCCGTAAGCGGCATCGAGGCCGATCGCGCGTTCGTATTCGGCAATCGCCGCGGAAACCCCTTCCGCATCGCCGCGCCCGAGCGCGGCATCGCCCGCCAGCAACGCCTCGTAGGCCGCCAGCTTGCCGCCCGGCGGCCGTTCGTCCTGCGCGCCCTGCGGCGCCGGCAGGCGCTTGACCTTCAATGCTGCGCCGATCGCGGCGGCCATTTCGTCCTGGACCTTGAACAACTCGGCGTACGGGCGCTGGTAGCGGTTGAACCAGACGGTGCTGCCATCGGCCGCGCTGACCAGGGCGGCATCGATCCGCAGCGTGTCGCCCTTGCGGCTGGCGGTGCCGCGCAGCAAGTGGGTGGCCCCGAGCGTCTTGCCGAGCGTCGCCGGCAATGCGTTCGGATCGCGTTGCTGGAAGGACGATTCCGGGTTGGTGACCGCCACGCCTTCGAATTGCGCAAGCGCGCCGACGAGTTGCGCGGACAGGCCGTCGTTGAAGACTTGCCCCGCATCGTTTCCGCCCTTGAGCGCATCCACCAGTTGCTGGGACGAATCCTCGGAGACGGCGGGCGTGGCGGCATCGCCCGCTTCGGCCGCCAATGGCAGCACGGCGATGATGATGGCGGGCAGTTGGTCGGCGGTCGCGGCGACCGGCGCGGATGACGCAGCCGGAACGGCCGCCCCGGGTGTCGGCTTCCCGGAGAGTCCGAAGGCGACATACCCGCCTGCCAGGACGGCCAGCACACCTGCGGCAACCGCCACTTTGACCCACGGCTTGCGCGGTTCCGGCTTGATCAACAGGCCATCGTCTCTTGCCAAGCTGCACCTCGTGCATGGCCGGCGCGATGCTGGCTCCCCGCCGCCAGTGTCCGCAATGGCCCAAGGGCACGCAACCGGACCGGCAGCCTATGCCGCCGGCCCAGCGCGCCCGATTCACCGCCATGCCGCGCCGATTCGCTAGACTCGCCGGGTACACCCACAGGCAACCCCGCGCACCATGTCCGAGGACGACAGTCGGCAAGACGCCGATTCCGCTGAACGCAGCGGCGACAAACCACGCCGCTCCTGGCTGGACCGCATCAGCGCCGCCCTCTCGGGCGAGCCCACTACCCGCGAGGATCTGGTCGAGCTGCTGCGCGACGTGCAGGCCGACGGCCTGATCGCCGCCGACACCCTGCGGATGATGGAAGGCGCCATCGCGGTGGCCGACCTCACGGTCGGCGACGTGATGGTCTCCCGCGCGCAGATGGTCGCGCTGCCGGCCGACGGAAAGTTTTTGGAGCTGATGAAACAGGTGGTCGAATCCGGCCATTCGCGCTTTCCGGTGCATGGCGAGGACAAGGACGAGATCCTGGGCATCTTGCTGGCCAAGGACCTGCTGCGCGGCGTGGTCGCCGACAACGGGCCCGGCACCATCCGCGAGTTGCTGCGCCCGGCGGTGCTGATCCCGGAATCGAAGAAACTCAACGTGCTGCTGCGCGAGTTCCGCCAGTCGCGCAACCACATGGCGATCGTCATCGACGAATACGGCGGCGTGGCCGGGCTGGTGACCATCGAGGACGTGCTGGAACAGATCGTGGGCGACATCGACGACGAGCACGACGACGCCGAGGACGCATCACAACTCATCGCGGCGCAGGACGACGGCCAGTTCGTGGTCGATGCGCTGACCCCGATCGCCGATTTCAACCAGCGCTTCGGCGCCGATTTCGACGACGACGAGTACGACACGATCGGCGGCCTGGTCACCGATGCCATCGGCCACTTGCCGGAAGCCGGCGAGGAACTCGCGCTGGGTCGCTTCCGCTTCACGGTCGCGCGGGCCGACGCGCGTCGCCTGCTCGCCCTGCACGTGGCGGTGCATGCGGACCACTGACGCGATCCGCCAGGGCATTGTTGTCATTCCCGCGAAGGCGGGAATCCAGTGACTTCATGCTCCGGCTTTGAACAAACCGAAAATCAAAGTCGCTGGATTGGACAGACAGTCGTCTGTCAGAAGCGGCCCGCCTTCGCGGGAATGACGAGCCGGACCATGCGCATGGCCAGATTGTTCGGGTTCTTCCTGTTGCTCGCTCTCTTCATGGGCGGCGCGCACGCGCAACCCGCCACCGCCGATGCACAAGCCGCACCCCGCATCGGCGTAGTCACCATGGGGCCCGGTGACATCTTCTGGGAGCGCTTCGGCCACGACGCCATCGTGGTCGACGACGGCGCGCCCGGCGGGCCGACCAGCTACAACTTCGGCTTCTTCGACCTGGCCGAGGACGGCTTCATCGGCCGCTTCGTGCGCGGCGAGATGGAATACATGCTGGTCGCGTTGCCGCTGGAAGAGGACCTCCGCTACTACCGCGAGGTCGGTCGCGGCGCGCGCCTGCAATGGCTGGACCTCGACCCCGCGCAGGCGCAGGCGCTGGCCGCCGCGCTGGCGGAGAACGCCAGGCCCGAGAACGCGCGCTACCGCTACGACTACTACACCGACAACTGCGCCACCCGCGTGCGCGACGCCATCGACCGCGCGCTTGGCGGTCAGTTGCGGCGGCAGCTCGAGGTGCGTTCCAGTGGCGACACCTATCGCGGCGAATCGGTGCGGCTGGCCTCGCCGGCCCCGTGGATGCGGGTCGGCTTCGACCTGGGCCTGGGACCGTTCGCCGACCGCCCGTTGACCCGCTGGCAGCAGGCCTTCCTGCCGCGACGCCTGGCCGACGACCTGGGCGAAGCGAAACGCGCCGATGGCCGCCCGCTGGTGACAGAGGACATCGAACTGCTGCCGCAGCGGCAGGCAGCGGAACCGATGGGCGTTGCGCCGCGCCTGTGGCCCTGGTTGCTCGTGGGCGTGGCGCTGGGCCTCGCCATCCTGACGACGGCGCGCCGTACTCCGCGCCTGCTTGCAGGCGTCGCGGCCGGATACTGGCTGGCCTGCGGATTGCTTGGACTGGTGCTGGCACTGGGCTGGGCATTCACCGCGCATCACGCACTGTGGGCCAATCGCAACCTGCTGTTGCTCAACCCGCTTTGCCTCGTGCTGTTGCCCGGCGCATGGGCGTTGCTGCGTGGTCGCATGCCCTCGTCGCGTTTCCGCGCAGTGCTCATCGTGGTCGCAGCGCTTGCGGCCCTGGCCTGCGTGCCGTTGTGGCTGCAGGTGCTACCGCAACGCAACGGCCACTGGATCGCCTTGCTGCTGCCGGTCCACGCCGCGCTTGCCTGGGTATTCGGCGCGACGGATTCCGTTCGTGGTGAGCCTGTCGAACCATGAATGGAATTCCTGACGTGGCCGTTGTGGTTCGACGGGCTCACCACGAACGGCCATCAATATCGCCTGCGGCTTGATGGCGAGGACGCTGCCATGCACGATGCCGCGATGAATCCGGACCACCTCGCCGACCAGCCCGCCTGCGTCGTCAACTGCGCCGCGTACGACCGCACGGGCCGCCGCCGCGACATCCACCTGGATGCCATCAGCGACGTGCTGGCGGTCGACGATGGCAGCTTCGTCTGGGTCGGCCTGTACGAGCCGGAGGACGCGCTGCTGGACAAGTTGCAGGAGGAATTCGGCCTGCACGACCTCGCCATCGAGGATGCCCAGAACGCGCACCAGCGCCCCAAGCTGGAGAGTTACGGCAATTCGCTGTTCATCGCTGCGCACACCGCGCAGCGCGTCGATGGCCATGTGCGCTTCGGCGAGACCCACCTGTTCGTCGGCCCGCGCTTCCTGGTCACCGTGCGGCATGGCGCGTCCTTGAGCTTCGCCTCGGTGCGCCAGCGGCTGGAGCGCGAACCGGACATGCTGGCGCAAGGACCGAGCGCCGCCTTGCATGCAGTGCTGGATTTCATCGTCGACAACTACCAGCCGATCGTCTCCGACTTCGAGCAGGAGCTGGACGCACTGGAACACGACGTGTTCGCGGAAAGCTACCGGCGCGGCACTACCCGTCGCCTGTACGAACTGCGCAAGGAACTGACCCAGATGCGCATGGCGGTGGCGCCGATGCAGGACATCCTGTCGCAGCTGATGCGCAACCCCGGGCTGGCCATTCCGGATGAAGTGAAGCCGTATTTCCGCGACGTGCTCGACCATGCCGCGCGGGTCGGCGACACCATCGACACCCTGCGCGAGATGGTCACCGCGGCGATGAACGTGAACCTGTCGCTGGTGACGGTGGCACAGGGCGAGATCGTCAAGCGCCTGGCCGGCTGGGCCGGCCTGCTGGCCGCACCCACGCTGATCGCCAGCTGGTACGGCATGAACTTCGAGCACATGCCCGAGCTGCACGGGCGCTACAGCTACTGGATCCTGATCGGTGGCGTGGCGCTGTTCTGCACCGGCCTGTACCGCTACCTGCGCAAGGTCGGCTGGCTCTGAATCAGCCGCCCGCGATCGCCTGCAGCATCAATCCGGTCAGGTAGGCGCAATACGTGCCCAGCACATAACCCAGCACGGCCAGCAGCACGCCCACCGGTGCCAACGCCGGATGGAAGGCGCTGGCCACCACCGGCGCACTGGCCGCGGCGCCGATATTGGCCTGCGAGCCCACCGCCATGAAGAACAGCGGCGCGCGGATCAGCCGCGCGACCAGCAGCATCAGGCCGGCGTGCACCGAGATCCAGATCAGCCCCAGCAGCAACAGGAACGGCTTGTCGGCCAGTGCCTTCAGGTCCATCTGCATGCCGATGGTGGCGATCAGCACGTACAGGAACACCGTGCCGATCTTCGATGCACCCGCACCCTCGAGCTCGCGTGCGCGGGTGAGGCTGGCGACCACGCCGATCGTCGTGGCGATTACCACCAGCCAGAAGAAGCGCGAATCCAGGCTGTAGTCCTGCAAACGCCATTCCGCCGGCATCGACTTGATCCATGCGACCAGCGGATCGGCGAGGAAATGCGCGAGGCCGGTTGCACCGATCGCCACGGCGAAGATCAGCACCAAGTCGGTGGTCGAGGCGATCCGCGCGTGTTGCGCCTGGTAAGAGGCCATGCGCTGTTTCAGCGTTTCGATGGCGGAGGTATCCGCCTTGAGCCAGCGATCCCATGCCTCCGCGCGCGAAGCCATGAACAGCAGGGTTGCCATCCACACGTAGCCCACGATCACGTCGACCGCGGCGAACTGCCCGAACAGGGTGGCGTCGACGTCGAACACTTCCTTCATCGCCGCCTGGTTGGCACCGCCGCCGATCCAGCTGCCAGTGAGCGTGGTCATCCCGCGCCAAGTCTCGCCCGCGACGGTCTCCGGGTGCACCATGCCCATCACCGTGAACGACACCAGCGCGCCGAGCATGACCCCGACCGTGCCGGTGAGGAACATCACCAGCGCCTTCGGCCCCAGCTTGGCGATGCCGCCGATGTCCATCGATACGCAGAACAGCACCAGCGAGGCCGGCAGCAGGTAGTCGCGCGCCATCGGGTACAGCCCCGACCCCGCACCATCGATCAACCCGAAACTGTTGGCGATCGCCGGCAACAGGTAGCAGGGCAGGATCGCCGGCACCACTGCGTAGAACTTCTTCCAGACGCCGCGTTCGCGCGAGGCGCCCCAGAACACGAACCCGAGGATGATCGCCAGCAGCCCGAGGACGGCGGCATCGTTGGTGATCAGGGCGGTGCTGCTGGCGGCTTCGGTCATGCGTGTCCTTGTGGAAGGGGCTCAGCCCCGATGCGCGGCCGGTCGGGGCTAGCGCCCCTCCACCGCTGGAACGAGATCACTGGCCGATGTGCTGCTTCAACCAGCCGTTGACCGTGTCGTGCCACTGCACGCTGTTCTGCGGCTTCAGCACCCAGTGGTTCTCGTCCGGGAAATACAGGAACTTCGATTCGATGCCGCGACGCTGCAGGGCGGTGAACACGGCGATGCCCTGCTCCGCCGGAATCCGGTAGTCGAGCTGACCGTGGATCACCAGCATCGGCACCGACCACTCCTTGACGTGGTTGACCGGATTGAACTGCTCGTAATTCTTCGGCACATCGTACGGAGTACCGCCCTGTTCCCACTCGGTGAACCACAATTCCTCGGTCGCATAGCCCATCGCGCGCTGGTCGAACACGCCGTCGTGCGAGACCAGGCACTTCCACGGTTGCTGCCAGTTGCCGGCGATCCAGTTGACCATGAAGCCGCCGTAGCTCGCGCCGAGCGCGCAGGCCTTGTCGCCGTCGAGGAAGGCGTACTTCTCCTGCGCCGCGGCCCAGCCCTTCTGCAGGTCTTCCAGCGGGCGGTCGCCCCAGTGGCCGCTGATCGAATCGGTGAACTTCTGCCCGTAGCCGGTGCTGCCATGGAAGTCGATCATCACCACCGCGTAGCCCTGGCCCGCATAGGTTTGCGGGTTCCAGCGATAGCTCCAGCCATCGCCGAAGCTGCCCTGCGGGCCGCCGTGGATCAGGAAGGCAACAGGGTATTTCTTGCCGGCTACGTAGTTCCACGGCTTGACCACGTAACCGTGCACGGTCTCGTTGTTCCAGCCAATGAAGTTGAACTGCTCGTATTCGCCCCAGGCCACGTCCGGCAGCATCTCGCCGGCGCTCGGGGTGATCGCGCGCAGAGGTGCTTTTCCATCAGCGCTGCTGGTGTAGATCACGTCGCCGCTCTTCATCGAATTGCGCGAGATCGCCAGCGTCGAGCCGGCCAAGTCGAACGACGACACGCTGCCGTCCTTCACCACGCTTTCCACTTCGCCGTTGGCCAGCGAGACGCGGAACAGCGGATGCCGGCCCAACTCGCCGGCCGTGGTGTAGATCCACTTGCCGTCGGCGGACAGGGTGATGCCATCGGCGGAGGCATCCCACTTCGATGCGATTTCCTTCGTCGTGCCCGTTGCAAGATCCATCGCCATCAGCGCGAAACGATCGGCCTCGAAACCCGGGCGCGCCATCGCGCGGTAGTACAACGTCCTGCCGTCTGCACTGAACACCGGGCCGGCATCCCAGGCGGGATTCTTCGCGGTGAGGTTGCGCGCGCCGCTGCCATCGGCATTGACCAGCCAGAGGTCGAAGTTGGTGCTCCACGGCTCCTCGCGGTTGGCCTGGCGCACGCTCATCGCGACCTGCTTGCCATCCGGCGACCAGGCGAAATCGGAGAGATCGCCGAACGGCTTGGACGGGATGTCGCCGGCGATGTCGCCGCTCAGCAACGTGGCCGTCGTCAGCATGCCTGCACCACCGAGCTTCGCCGCGAACACGCGGTTGAGGCGGCCGTCGTTCCAGGTGTCCCAGTGGCGGATGAACATGCGGTCGAACACCTTGCCGGTGGTCTTCAGCGCGTCGGCCTCGTCGAGCTTTTTCTTCGTGCAATCGAGGTCTGCCTTGCAGTCCGGGAACACCGCGAATGCCAGCGCCACCTGCGTGCCATCGGGCGACAGCTTGTAGGCATCGACATCCAGCGCGTAGTCGGTCAGTCGCGTCGGCTCGCCGCCAGCGATCGGCAGCGAATAGAGCTGCATCGACCCCGACTTGCCGCTCATGAAGTAGACGGTCTTGCCGTCCGCCGAGAACGATGGCGAATTGACGTTCCAGCCTTCCGGCGTAAGACGCGACGGCGGGCGCATGTCGCGGGTCAGCAGGTTGCGCGTCCACAGCGAGGTGCTGGACTTGTGGGTGGCCTTGTCGACCACGCGCTTGGCGAACACCAGCACGCGCCCGTCAGGCGACAGCGTCGGCGAGGAATGGCGGTCCATGTAGGCCATGTCGCGCACTTCGAAACCGCGCGCAGCGTCGGCGACGGCGGGCAGCGAGAGCGCAAGGGCGAGCGGGAGGATGGCGTGGCGAAGATTCATGGCGATGTTCCGTGTTGCGAAAGGCGTACTTGGAAAAGAAGCGCCCGCGGCGGTCGCGGGCGTCGGGAATGGAATCAGGCGGCGTGCGGATTGGCCTTGGCGCCGGTGCGGTAGATCAGCCAACCGACGATGGCCAGCACGACCAGGCCGACGAATTGACCGAAGTGGAACTGCTCCGGCAGCGCGAGCACGTCGGCGCGCTCGGTCATCACGATCGGGATCGCGATGGCGATGCCCATCAGCGCCTCGCCGGTGATCAGGCCGGCGGCGAACAGCACGCCCGGGCGATGCACGCGGTCACGCAGCGCTTCGTCATGGGTACCGACGATGCCGTGGCGCTTCTCGACGAAATGGGCAAGCAGGCCGCCCAGGAAGATCGGCACCATCAGTTCCAGCGGCAGGTAGATGCCGATGGCCGCGGCCAGCACCGGCACGCGGAAGGTCGAGTTGCGCGACTTCAGCCAACCGTCGATGGCGATGACGATCGCGCCGATCACGCCGCCGGCGATGATCATGTTCCAGGGCAGCTTGCCGCCGAACAGGCCCTGCGCCACGGATGCCATCAACGTGGCCTGCGGGGCCTGCAGCGAACCTGGCCTGGTCGGATCGCCGATGCCATAGGCCTGGGCCAGCAGGTTCAGCACCGGCGCCATGATCAGCGCGCAGGAGAACGCGCCGATGCCGAGCATCAGCTGCTGCTTCCAGGGCGTGGCGCCGACGATGTAGCCGGCCTTGAGGTCCTGCAGGTTGTCGCCGCCGACCGCCGCCGCGCAGCACACCACCGCGCCGATCATGATCGCCGCGACCGCGCCGATCTTGGAGTCGCTGCCGAGCAACAGCATCAACACCACCGAGGCGAACAGGATGGTGGCGATGGTGATGCCGGAGACCGGGTTGTTCGACGAACCGACCAGACCGGCGAGGTAGGCCGACACCGAGACGAACAGGAAGCCGGCGACGATCATGATGATCGTCATCGGGATGCTCACGCCCCAGTTCTGCACGATCGCCTGGTACAGGCCGAGCAGCGGCAGCACGAACAGCAGAAGCGCGATCAGCATCCACTTCATCGGCAGGTCGCGCTCGGTCTCCGGCAGGTTCGCATCGGCGCCCTTGCGCGCCGCCGCAATGCCGCTCTTCACGCCCGACAGCAGCGACTTGCGCAGCGAGAACAGGGTCCAGATGCCGCCGACCAGCATGGTGCCGACGCCGAGGTAGCGGATGCGATCGCCGCGGATGATCGCGGCCGCTTCGGCCGCGGTCTTGCCGACCACCTTGGCCGCGACTTCCGGATCTGCGTTCAAGAGGAACGCGTGGTAGAACGGGATCGCCAGGTTGTAGGCGAAGACGCTGCCGGACACGACCACGATCCCGATGTTGAGGCCGACGATGTAGCCCACGCCAAGCAGCGCAGGCGACAGGCCGGTGCCCATGTAACCCAGGTACTTGCCGAAGAAACCGGCGCCCGCCGCGTTGTCCGGGATCATCCGGAAGCCGCTTTCCGCGGCCAGCTTGACCAGTGCGCCGATCGACGCCGAGATGCCGAGGATCTTCAGGCCCGGGCCGGGATTTTCACCGGCCTTCAGCACTTCCGCGGCGGCCTTGCCTTCCGGGAACGGCAGCGGATCCTCGACGATCATCGAGCGCCGCAGCGGCACCGAGAACAGCACGCCGAGCAGGCCGCCGAGGCCGGCGATCGCCAGCACCCAGGAATATTTGAAGTCCTGCCAGTAGCCCAGGATGATCAGCGCGGGGATCGTGAAGATCACGCCGGCGGCGATCGAGGAACCGGCGGACGCGCCGGTCTGGACGATGTTGTTCTCCAGGATGGTGCCGCCGCCGAGCAGGCGCAGCACGCCCATCGACACCACCGCCGCGGGGATCGCGGTGGCGATGGTCAGGCCGGCGAACAGGCCCAGGTACGCATTCGCGGCGGACAGCACCATCGCCAGTACCACCGCAAGGATCACCGCGCGGAACGTCAACTGCGGCGTTCCCGAACCTGAATTCGACATCGACCCCTCTCCCAAGGCATGCAATCGACGAAACCTAGCGGCTGGGCCGTGCCAAGTCCAGTGCGGATAGCCGCTTGCTATGCTCCGCCGAACCTGCGCGGACGCCATCGATGAACGCAACGATCCTTGCCGGACGCGCCGCGCACGACGACTTCCTCGGCCATCCCAAGGGCGTCTACATCTGCTTCTTCACCGAGATGTGGGAGCGCTTCTCGTTCTACGGGATGAAGGCGCTGCTGCTGCTCTACCTCACCAAGTACCACCTGTTCAGCGACACCGGCGGGCTGAACCTGCTGGGTGCGTACGGCGGACTGGTGTATTGCCTGCCGGTGCTGGGCGGGTTGCTTGCGGATCGCTGGCTGGGGATGCGCAAGGCGGTGGTGTTCGGCGGCGTGCTGCTGGTGCTGGGCCACTTGGGCATGGCGGTGGAAGGCGAGCAGGCGCGCAAGGTCGGCGACACCGTGGTCCGCGACGATGCGGCGCTGCTGGTGTTCTACGGCTCGCTGGCGCTGATCATCATGGGCGTGGGTTTCCTCAAGCCCAACATCTCGGTGATCGTCGGCAAGCTGTATGCCGACGGCGACCCGCGCCGCGATTCCGGCTTTTCGCTGTTCTATGCGGGCATCAACCTCGGCGCGATGCTCGCTTCGCTCGTCTGCGGCGTGCTCGGCGAAACCTATGGCTGGAAGTACGGCTTCGGTGCCGCCGGCGTCGGCATGCTGGCCGGGCTGGTGATGTTCCTGTGGGGGCAACGATACCTGCAGGGCCTGGCCGAGCCGCCATCGCCCGAACGCCTGCGCGAACGTGTCGCCGGCATGCCACGGGAATGGGCGATCTACCTCGCCACCCTGCTCGGCCTGCTGCCGATCGCGGGCTTGATGTGGGCGACCGGCAACGATGCCTTCACCCTGTCCGTCGGCGTCGACCTCACCCTGGCGCAGTTGCTGATGCTGGCCGTGCTCGCGGTCGTGCTGGCGTGGTTCACCCGCTTCATCCTGCGCGACTGCACGCCGCGCGAACGCGGCCAGATGCTCACCCTGATGGCGCTGATTTTCATCGCACTGCTGTTCTACACGCTGTACGAACAGACCTATGGTTCGTGGGTCGTATTCACCGACCGCCTGCTGACCAAGGATTTCTTCCCCTCGCTGGTCATGGCGGAGGGCTTGCCGTTCGCGTACTTCGTCGCCTGCACCTTGCTGCTGCCGGCGGCGTTCATGCTGGCGATGCGCTGGCAGTCGCGTCGTCCCGACTCACGCCTGCCCACCGCCATCTTCCTGGCCGCGGCCGCTGTCACGCTGCTGATGGTGGTCGGGATGGTGGTGCTGCAACCGCAGACGGCGGGTTCGCTGACCTTCGTTTCAGGCATCTTCATCCTGTCGTTCGCGCCGCTGTTCTCGTGGTTGTGGAGCTGGCTGGACCGGCGCGGCCGCAATCCGGGCAAACCGCTGAAGAGCGTGCTGGGCCTGCTGTTCGGCGCGCTGTCGTTCCTACCCCTTTACTTCGCCGCGCAGGGCGCGGGCGATGCCGGCACGTTCGCCAGCGTGTGGTGGCTGGTGCTGGCGTATGCGGTGCTGCAGGTAGGCGAGATCTGCCTGTATCCGGTCGGCCTGTCCGCGGTCACGCAACTGTCGGTACCGCGCGTCGCCAGCCTGATGATGGGCACCTGGTTCCTGGCCACCGCATTCTCGGAGTTGCTCGCGGCCAAACTGGGCACGCTGGCATCGATCGAGGATCCGGGCGCGATCGCCGAGCACACCTCGGCATGGACGCATGCGGCATCGACCTACGGCGATTATTTCTGGAGCCTGGCGCTGGGCGGGCTGGCCTGCACCGCGTTGGCCGCACTCGCCTTGCCGTGGCTGAATCGCGGGATGCACGGGGTCAAGTAACGCGGCGCGACGAGCGGCTCTGCGATCAGCAGTCGCTTACAGGCCCGCTGTTACACTCGGGCACCCGTTCGATCCGAGACCTGCTGCATGCCGACCACGCGCCCGCTCGCCTTCGCCCTGATCGTCGCCCTCGCCGCCGGCAGTGCCGCGCCCGACAGCCTCGCCGCGAAGAAACCGGCCGCAAAGAAGAAGGCACCTGCGGTCGCCGTGGCCTGCGCGGATTTCCATGCCGAAGCCAACAAGCCCTGGCTGGCCGCGAATCCGATGCCGCCGTCCGGCGCGATTTCCGCGCTCGGGCAGCTCACGGCGCGTGCGCAGCAACAACAGCGCGAGTTGCTCGATGCCGCGATGCAAGCGCCGCAGGGCAACGTGCAGAAACTGCTGGGCGATTTCTGGGCCAGCGGCCTGGACGAGGCCGCGGTGGAACGCGATGGCGCCAATCCGGTCGCGCCGCTGCTGCAACGCATCGACGGCATCCGCAAGCCGAAGGATGTCGCCCCGGCGATCGCCGCGTTGCACCAGGTCGGCATCCCGGCGCTGTTCAACTTCAGCGCCGACCTCGACCTGCGCGCACTCGATCGTCATCTTGGCTACTTCAGCCAGGGCGGCCTGGGCCTGCCCGATCCCGCGTATTACGCGCGCACCGACGCCGACACCCAGGCGCTGGTGGCGCGCTATGCCGACTACATCCGCAAGATCCTCGTGCTCACCGGCGTCGCCGCCAAGGACCTGGAGCGCGAGACTGCGCTGGTGCTGGACCTCGAGAAGCGCATCGCCGCCAGCGCGCGCCCGCTGGTCGAACTGCGCGACCCGAAGACCAACTTCGCGCCGGTCGCCACCGCCGACCTGGGCAAGCAGTACCGCAACCTGCAGCTCGATGCCTTCCTGAAGGCGCAGGGTGTCAGCGACGACACCGTGTCGATGGCCAACCCGGCGATGTTCGCCCAGCTCGACGCGCTGGTCGGCAGCCTCAAGCCCGCGCAGTGGAAGACCTACCTGCGCTGGCGCGTGGGCGATGCGATGGCGCCCTACCTGGCCAAGCCGTGGCGCGATGCGGCGTTCGATTTCCGCGGCAAGATCCTGCTCGGGCAAACCGAACCCGCGCCGCGCTGGCAGCAGGTCCTCGATGCGATCAACCTGGCCGCCGGGCCGATGCTGGGCCGCGAATACGCCGCGCGCTACCTGCCCGACGCGACCCGCCAGCAGGCGCTCGCCGTCGCCACCCAGGTCCGCGATGCCTTGCAGCGCAACGTCGACAACAGCACCTGGCTGGGCGACGCGGCGAAACAGGAAGCACGAAGGAAGATCGGCAAGCTGAAGATCGAGATCGGCACGCCGAAACGCGACCTCGACTACACCGTGCAACCGATGGGCCGCGGCAGCTTCGGCAGCAACATGCTGATCGCCTCGACCTGGCGGCATCGCGAGGAAATGAAGCGGATCGGCCGCGGCAACGCGGAACGTCGCTGGGACGTGCTGCCGCAGCAACCCGCGTTGGCCTACGACCTGGCCCACAACCGGCTGATCGTGACCGCGGCGATGCTGCAGGCACCGGTGTTCGACCCGGCGATGCCGCTGGGTGGCCAGTACGGTGCGTTCGGCGCGCTGGTGGGGCACGAACTCAGCCATGCCGTGGACGGCCGCGGCCGCATGGTCGATGCCGACGGCAACGTGCGCGACTGGTGGACCGGCGCCGAGGCCGCGGCGTGGGATGCCACCGCGCAACGCGTGGTCGCGTTGTACGACGGCCTCGTCTATCCGCAACTGCCGGCGATCAAGGTCAATGGCCGGCTCACCCGCGACGAGAACGTGGCCGACCTGGCCGGCCTGGAACTGGCGCGCGCCGCCTTCGTCGCAGCGGAACCGAAGGGCGGCGCTACAGCGGACAAGGCGTTCTATACCGGCTGGGCGCAGGTCTGGGCGCAGCAGGTCACCGCCGAGGAAGCGCAGCGTCGTTCGTTGCAGGACGTGCGTGCACCGGGCCAGTGGCGGACCAATGCGCCGATCATGCAGCAGGGCGCGTTCGGAACCGCCTTCGCCTGCAAGGTGGGCACGCCGATGCAAGCGAAGCCTGAGGCGCGGATCAGCATCTTCCACTGATCCGCGTGCGTCGCGCAGCGACACCCGCGAACGCAAAACGCCACGTGGACACGTGGCGTTTTTCATGGCGAATCGACCTTCTTACTTGACGATGCGCATCCGCGGCGGCGGTGGCTTCCGCCGTCCGCCGAACGGCGGCTGCCCGCGCCAATAGCGGATCAGCAACCAGCCGAACAGCATGCCGCCGAGATGGGCAAAGTGCGCAACGCCCGGCTGCAGGCCGGTCAGCCCCAAGGACAACTCGAATACGCCGTAGAGGATGACCAAGGTGCGCGCCTTCATCGGGATCGGCGGGAACAGCAGCATCACCCGCTGGTTGGGGAACAGCATCCCGTAGGCCAGCAACAGGCCGAACACGCCACCGGATGCGCCAACCGTGGGATAGGCAAGTTCGCCCTGCGACACCGCCATCGAAGCAACCAGCAACTGGCACAGGCCAGCGCCGAACACGCAGACCAGGTAATACGTCAGGAAGCGACGTTCGCCCCAGGTGTATTCCAGCGGCGCGCCGAACATCACCAGCGCCAGCATGTTGAAAGCCAAGTGGAAGATGCTGGACGGGTCGTGCAGGAACCCGTAGGTCAGCAACTGCCACGGCATGAACGATGGTACCGATCCAGTCGGGTCGTACAGGCTGTCGCCGAGCGGCCACAGCTCGAACACCTGCATCCGAGCGTCGCCGAGCAGCCACTGCAGGGCGAACCCCACGATGTTGGCGATCAGCAGGATCTTGGTGATGCGCGGCAGGTTGAACGGCATCCGTGCGCGTTCCGAATTTCGTTGCAACGCATCATACGCGCCCGTTCAGCGCGGTCGCCAGACCGCCGCATCCAGCGAGTCGTCCGATTCGGGGATGCGCACGCGCCCATTGCGCACCTCCACACCTTCCGCACGCAGGCGCCGGGCCTGTTCGTCGAAGCCGGGCGAGCCTGCAGGGAACGCAATGCGTCCGTCCGAACGCAGGATCCGGTGCCAGGGCAGCGCGGGATCGTCGTTCTGGCCAAGCACCCGCGCGACCAGCCGCGCCCGCCCCGGCAGGCCGGCACGGCTGGCGATATGGCCGTAACCCGCCACCGATCCGCGCGGCACCGCGCGGATCGCGGCAAGGATGCGATCCGCCGCGGGTGGATCCGCAGCGGGCGGGTTTCGGGCGGGCTTGTCCGGCATCCGGGTTAGCATAGCCACATCCCCCCGATATCGAACCGCGATGGACAACTTCGAACAGATCCGCAGCCACCTGGTCTCCTCCGGCTACAAGCTGACCCTGCAGGATCCCTTCCTGGCCTGCGTCGAGCTGTCGTTGTCGCAAGGCCGCCGCCACCAGGCGATCTTCCTGTCCGAACTGCAGGACGACGACGGCCGCAACTACCTGCGGGTGAGCACGGCGATCGCGCCGATCACCGGCGTCGACGCGCGCCGCGCGCTGGTCTTCAACTGGGAAAACCGGGTGGGCTACCTGGCCATCGGCGAGCTCGATGGCGTGCCCTACCTGCAACTCTGCGAAAACCGCCCCTATGACTGTGTTGACGCAGCGGAGATCGACCGCCTGGTGCTGGAGATCGGCGGCACCGGCGACGACATGGAACGCAGGATGTCGGCGAACGGCGACCTGCTCTAGCGGGTAGCTTGGCGTATCGCGCGCATGGAAAAGCCGGCCAGTGGCCGGCTTTTTCGTTGTGGGATGCAGGACCGGATCAGGCCCAGCCGATCGCGTCGATCAGTCGCCACAGGCCGTAGGCGATGCCGCCCGCCGCCGGAATGGTGAGGATCCACGCCCACACGATCCGCTCGATAACGCCCAGCTTGAGCTTGCGCGGGTTCTTGGCGAAACCCACGCCCATGATCGCGGTGGAGATGCTGTGGGTGGTGGACACCGGCATGCCGAAGTGCGCGGCGGTCACCAGGATCGTGGCCGACGCGGTTTCCGCGGCGAAGCCGTCGATGGTCTGCAGCTTCACCATCTTGTGGCCCAGGGTCTTGATGATCCGCCAGCCGCCCGCGGCGGTACCCGCGGCCATCACCAGCGCGCAGGTCGCGATCACCCAGCTGTCGATGTCGTCCTTGCCGCCGTCCGGATGCAGGAACGACAACCATGCCGGCAGGTTGTCCAGCGTGCCCGCGGCCTGCGCGCCGAAGATCGACAGCGCGATGATGCCCATCGTCTTCTGCGCATCCTGGCGGCCGTGGGCGAAGCCCATGTACGCCGCGGAGACCAGCTGCGCCTTGCCGAAGAAGGCATTGACCCAGCGCGGCTTCGCCAGCCTGGACAACGGCCTCCCGGCCTTCATCAGCGAGGCGATGACCAGGTACAGCAGGGTGATGATGGCCACGCCCAGCAGGAAACCGGCCAGCGGCGAGGTCACCATCGGCACCACGACCTTCCACAGCAGGCCCTTGTTGCTGGTCCAGTCGCCGTCGCCGGCCTTCGACCAGATCAGCGAGGCCCAATCGTTCTGCGACGCCGCGAAGGCGGCGCCGCAGAGGCCGCCGATCAGCGCATGCGAGGACGACGACGGCAGGCCGCGCCACCAGGTGATCAGGTTCCAGATGATCGCGCCCAGCAACGTGCAGATCAGCACCTGCGAGGTCACGTTGACCACGTCGGTATCGACCAGGCCGGAGGCGATGGTCTTGGCCACCGCGGTGCCCATGAAGGCACCGATCAGGTTGGTGGTGGCGGCCAGCATGATCGCCTGGCCCGGGGTCAGCACTTTCGTCGCCACCACGGTGGCGATGGAGTTGGCGGTGTCGTGGAAGCCGTTGATGAATTCGAACACCAACGCGGCAACGATCACCACCAGCACGAGGGTCAACATCGCGGCGGCCCGTCAGCTGTTCTTGAGCACGATCTGGTAGGCGACCACGCCGGCCTCGCGGCAGCGGTCGATGGCCTTCTCCAGGATCTCGAAGAACTCCTTGAGCAGGAACATCTGCAGGCTGTCCAGCTTGCCGGAGTAGATTTCCCGGTACAGCTCCAGCATCAGCCGGTCGGCTTCGTTCTCGATCGAGCGCAGCTTGTCGTTGAGCGCGGTCATGCGGTCGATGTCCAGCCGTTCCAGCTCGTGGACCATCTCCACCACCACGCCCGCGGCCTGCTCCAGCATCGCCGCACGCGGGGCGAAGTCGATCTGCTCCAGGTGCTGGGTGGCCAGCGCATAGCGATCGGCGAACTTCTCGATCTGCTTGGGGATCTTGTACAGCGCCGAACCCAGCGCCTCGATGTCCTCGCGCTCGATCGGGGTGATGAAGCTGTCGACCAGCGCCTGGCCGATCTTGTCCGAGGCGGTACGCTCGCGCTGGCGGGCAAGCTTGAAGGCGTCCAGCGCCGGCTGGCGGTCGGTGGCCTTCATCATCACGTGCAGCGCCTTGGCGCTGTCGTAGGCGGCCGAGGCCGCTTCGTCCAGCAGGAGGTAGAACTGCTTGCCGGAACCGAAAATCGTCTGCAGGGAGAACATGGTGGAGCCTGCGCTGGGGCGAATGGGCGGAATTATGACCGCTCGGTGACAGTCGTGCGCAGGGGGTGCCCTGTTATGATGCCGGCGCGCCCCGGCGCATCCCATGGACGACACTCCCCCACGCCCGCCGCCGATGACCCGCCGTGCCTGTCCAGGCGCCACGGGGCCGGCATGCGTCGCCGCCAGGCCCGGGGCTGCCCATGGTTGAGTTGCTGGTCGTCCTGTTCCTGATCCTGCTCAACGCATTCTTCGCGCTGTCGGAGATGTCGGTGGTGACCTCGCGCAAGGCGCGACTGAAGCAGCGTGCCGAGGACAGCCGCGGCGCGCGCAAGGCACTGGAACTGGCCGAGCACCCCGAGCGCTTCCTGTCGACCGTGCAGGTCGGCATCACCACCATCGGCATCCTCACCGGCATGTTCGGCGGCGACGCCATCGGCGCGGCGATCGGGGTCTGGCTGGCCGAGCACATCCCCGCCGTCGGCAAGTACGCCGGCACCATCGGCACCGTGCTCGCGGTCGGCCTGATCACCTACCTGAGCATCGTGCTGGGCGAACTCCTGCCCAAGCGGCTCGCCCTGCTGGCCCCGGAACGGCTGGCCGGGATCGTCGCCCTGCCGATGCATACGTTGTCGCGCATCGCCAGCCCGGCGGTGTGGCTGCTCAGCGCCACCGTGCGCGGCCTGCTCAAGCTGCTGCGGGTCGACCGCACCGACAGCTCCCAGGTGACCGAGGAGGAGATCCACCTGCTGGTGAGCGAAGGCCACGAGCAGGGCGTGATCGACCTCGACGAACGCAACATGCTCAACCGGGTGATGCGCCTGGGCGACCGCACGGCGGACAGCCTGATGACGCCGCGCACCCGGATCGCCTGGCTCGACGCCGCCGCCCCGCTGGCCGAGAACCTGGCGGCGATGCAGGAACACGAATTCTCGCGCTATCCGGTCTACCGGGGCGACGACAGCGACGTGGCCGGCGTGCTGGAAGTGAAGACCCTGCTGGACGAACTGGGCAAGGACGAACCGGCCCTGTTCCGCGACCTGCGCGCGCCTGTGTTCGTGTCGGAATCGACCCATGCGATGAAGCTGCTGGAGATCCTGCGCGAAGAGCAGCTGTCGATGGCGCTGGTGGTCGACGAATACGGCGATATCCAGGGCATCGTCACCATCACCGACATCATGGATGCCGTGCTCGGCCGCCTGCAGGCCGGCGAAGCCGATGGCGACGAGGCGCTGGTGGTCGAACGCCAGGACGGCTCGCTGCTGGTCGACGGCGGCCTGCACATCGACGAACTGCGCGAACTCACCGGCGAACGCCTGGCCGATGCAGACGAGCATGGCTACAACACCACCGCCGGGCTGACCATCGCCCACTTCGGGCGGATCCCGCACGTCGGCGAGTATTTCCAGCTCGGCCAGTGGCGCATCGAAGTGGTCGACCTGGACGGCCCGCGGATCGACAAGCTGCTGCTGCAGCGCATGCCCGACGCCGCGGCGGACACCGTCGATGCCTGAACCGGGCACGCGCCCGCGCGAAGCCGGCACGCGCGCGATCCTGGACGCCCTGCTCGACGGCGACCCCGCGCAATCGCTCGACTTCGACGACCTGCTGGACGGCCTCGGCCGGCGCGCGTTCGGCATGCTGCTGTTCGTGGCCGCCCTGCCCGCTTTCATCCCGATCCCGATCGGCGGCGCGCTCAGCGGCCCGTTGATCATGCTGGTCGCCGCGCAGCTGCTGGTCGGGATGGTGCATCCGTGGCTTCCCGGTTTCATCGCGCGGCGCGGACCGAAACGGCAGGCGCTGGCGCGCTTCGAGCGCATGGTCGACCCGTGGCTGGCGCGGCTGGAGCGCATCGTCCGCCCACGGCTCACTGCGGTGCTGGACCATCCGTTGGCGACCGCCTTCACCGGCCTGCTGCTGTTGCTGCTGGGCCTGCTGCTGGCGCTGCCGATCCCGCTGACCAATTACGTGTTCGGCGGGCTGATCCTGCTGTATGCGCTGGCCCTGCTGGAACGCGACGGCGCGCTGATGCTGGCCGCATGGGGCCTTGGCATCGTGGCGCTGGTGACGACCGGTGCACTTTCGGGCGGGCTGATCACCGCCTTGCAGGCCTGGGTCGAAACGACCTTCTGAAGCGTGCCGGCCTTGCCGCCTGCGGTCAGTCGAGCAGGCGGGCGAATTCCAGCGCGCTCATCGGATGCCCCAGCCAGTAACCCTGGGCGAGGTCGCAATCGCGCTCGCGCAGCAGGTCGAACTGACCCTGGCGCTCGACGCCCTCGGCGACGACGGTAATCCCCATCGAATGCGCCATCGCGATGATCGCGCTGGTCAGCGCCAGGTCGTCCGGATCGCGCAGCAAGTCGGTGATGAAACTGCGGTCGATCTTCAGGCCATCGACCTGCACGCGACGCAGGTGGCTGAGGCTGGAATAACCGGTCCCGAAATCGTCCAGCCAGACGCGCACGCCGACCTCGCGCAGGCGCGCCAGCAAGGCGGTGGCATTGGCCTCGTCGCTGATCACCGCGGTCTCGGTGAGCTCCACGTGCAGGCGTTCGGGTGCCATCCCGCTCTCGACCAGTGCGCCGGCCACCTGCTGGACCAGGTCGCCGCTGCGCAACTGCCGCGGCGAGACATTGACGGAGACGAACGGTGGCTCCCCCGCGCCGCGCGGGGTCGGCCAGCCGGCCGCCTCGGCGCAGGCGCTGCGCAGTGCCTCGGGGCCGATCGCCTCGATCAGCCCGCTCTGCTCGGCCACCTCGATGAACACCGACGGCGCGATCGCCCCGTCTTCCGGATGCTGCCAGCGCAGCAGGGCCTCCGCGCCGACCAGCACCCGGTCGCGGGTGCGGAAGATCGGCTGGTAGGCCAGGCTCAGCTCGCCGCGACCCCACGCGCCGCGCAGGTCGTGCTCCAGGCGCACCCGGCGCTCCACCGCCTGGTCCATGGTCCGGCTGTAGAAGCGGTAGCAGTTCTTGCCGGCCACCTTCGCCTGGTACATCGCGATGTCGCCGTTCTTCATCAGCAGCGACGCACTGGCGGCATCGTCCGGGAACAGCGCCACGCCCACCGAGGACCCCAGGAAGACCTGCCGCCCGTGCAGCAGCATCGGCTCGCCGAGTTCGCGCACCAGCGTTTCCGCCAGCCGCGTCACCATCGTCCGCACGTCGCCCTCGGGCTCGTTGTCGGCGGCCTGCAGCAGGACCACGAATTCGTCGCCGCCGAAGCGCGCGACCATCGCATCGGCACCGCGGATCGCGTGCGCCGCGCGGTCGATCCGGGTCGCCACCTGCAGCAGCACTTCGTCGCCGGCCTCGTGGCCCAGGGTGTCGTTGACCCGCTTGAAGTCGTCGAGGTCGGCGAACACCAGCGCCAGCTGGCGTCCCGCGCCCTGCAGCGCGCGCAGGCGCTGGTCCAGCGACTCGCGGAAGGCCAGCCGGTTGGACAGGCCGGTGAGTGCATCGCTGTAGGCGACGCGGCGGATGTCGCGATCGTGCCGGGCCACGCTCTCGCGCATGCGGCCGAAGGTGCGGATCAGGTCGCCGAGTTCGTCCTGGCGGTTGCTGGCCGGTACCGGCGACGAGAAGTTGCCGGCCTCGATCTGCCGCGCGGCATCGCCCAACACCTGGATCGGCTGCACCAGCAGGCGCTGCACCACCGCCGCCGCCACGACCGCGATCACCGCCAGCGCCGCGCTCAACAGCAACAGCCAGAGCAGGCTGCGCCGGCCGACTTCGTCGATCCGGCCACGCAGCGCATCCATCGCCTGGGCCTCGTCGCGGGCCATCCCGGCCAGCGAATAGCCGATGCGCACGCCGCCCAGCCGTTCGTCGCCGATCATCACCGGCCGCGACACGTCCAGCAGTTGCCCCTGGGTCAGCGCATGCGGTCCGGTGGCGGCAATCACCTGCTTCGCCAGCGGGTCGTTCATCGGCTGGCCGAACGCGGCGATGTCGCCGGAGCCGTCGTGCAGGATCCGGCCCTGCGCGTCGTAGACCAGCACGTAGTCGACGTCGGCCTCGCGCAAGGCCGCACGCGCCAGCGCACCGACCGCATCCAGGTCGAAGTAGTACAGCGGATTGGCCAGCGCATCGGCCAGCTGGCGGACTTCGGCTTCGCCATCGATCCGCACCTGCTCCGACAGCAGGCCGTGCATGGCGTGGCGGGTGACCTCGCTCACTTCGTGCTGGCTGTCCTGCTGGCGCTGCCACAGCAGGACCATCACCAGCACCACGATCGCCAGCAACGCCAGGATCGCCGCGTAGAAGCGCGACTGCAGGCTGAGTCCCGGCCGCCTCACTCGACCTCCATGCGCACGCGCTGCACGCCGTCGCCGAGTCGATCCAGCGCGCGCCGGTCCTCGTCGGTGATTGGCACGAAGCGGGAGGTGTCGATGAAACGCCGCAGCACCTCGCCGGCGTCGGGGTCGGTCGAGGCCTCCATCAGCACCTCGCGCAGGCGCGCCTCGACCTTCGGATCCATGCCGTGGCGGGCGAGCATCAGCGCACGCGGGACTTCGTCGCTGCGGCCGACGATGCGGAAATCCTGCATGAACGAAGGCGGCATCCGCCGCGGGTTGGACCAGTCGAGGTTGCTGAACACGCCGGCATCGACCAGGCGCTTGTGCACCCAGGTGGTGATGTTGAGCTCGGTCCGGGCGAACAGGTAACTGACGGTGTCCGGGGCCGGCTTGTCCATCGGCGACAGCAGCAGTTCCAGGGTCATGCCCTGGTCGAGCAACTGCGCCGCCGGCAGGTAATACGCGCTGGTCGAATACGGGTTCTGGAAGGCGACGCTGCGACCGGCCAGGTCCTTGAGCGAACGCACCGGGCTGTCGCGGCGGACGAAAAACACGCTGTGATAGCGGGTCGCGCCCTCGCGCTCGGTGACCAGGAAGGATTTCGCCACCCCGCGGCGTTCCAGCAGGGCGGCATTGCCGGCGGTCTCGTTGACCCAGTCGACCCGGCCACGGCGCAGGTAACTGGCCATCTGCTGCAGGTCCTTGGCCATCAGGATGCGGCCGCTGCGGATGCCGACGGAGGCCATCCGCGGCACCACGTAATCGAGCAGCGGCTTGAGCTGGTCGTAATGCGCCTTCGGGTCGTCGCTGACCCGGCCGAGGACCAGCACGCTGGCATCGCTCTCGCCGCTTGCCGGTGTAGCCGCGGCGGCACGCGTCTGCGCCTGGGTAACCGGGGCGAAAACCAGCAACGTGCAGAGCAGGCCGGCCAGGCGTGGCAGCAAGCGGCGCATCGTTGGCGGCACGTGGCGGATCCCCTGTTTGCCTTGGCGAGCCTACTCGATTTTGCCGTCGCTGGAACCCTGTCCGGCCAGCCATGCCATCCGTTGGGTATCCGCCAGCACGCCGCGCAGCAGGCGCACCTCCGCACTGTCCAGGTTCGCCCGCAGATACAGCCGGCGCAGCTTGCGCATCGCCGACGCCGGCGCGCGGCCCTTGTGGAAATCGATCTGGTCCAGGGCCTCCGCCAGCTGGCCGAACAGTCCCTCCAGTTCGGCGTGGCTGGCCACGTCTTCACCCGGCGGCAGGGCGCGCCCGCCGGCCCCCTCGGCGTTGCCGGCATCGCCCAGCAGCGCGCAGCGCAGTTCGTAGCTCAGCACCTGCACCGCGGCGGCCAGGTTGAGCGAGCTGAACGCCGGGTCTGACGGGATGTGCACCGCGGCATGGCAGAGCTGCAGTTCCTCGTTGTCCAGGCCGGTGCGCTCGCGGCCGAACACCAGCGCCACCGGCCCGCCGGCCGCGGCCAGCACCGCCCGCCCGGCGGCATCGCGCGGGTGCATCTGCTCGAGCTGGATGCGCCGACTGCGCGCGGTGCAGCCCAATACCCACCGGCAATCGGCCACCGCCTCGGCCAGGGTGGCGAAGACCAGAGCGGCCTCGATGAGGTCGTCGGCGCCGGCGGCCATCGCGTGGGTATCTCGGTCCGGGGCTTTCTCCGGCGCCACCAGGACCAGCTTCGACAGGCCCATGGTCTTCATCGCCCGCGCGGCGGAACCGATGTTGCCCGGGTGCTGGGTGCCGACCAGGACGATGCGCAGCTGCGATGCGGCGGGATGCGCGGGCGCGGTCTCGTCGCCCGTGGCGGAATTGGATGGATCACTCATGCGGCAATGGTAAACTCCGCGCCCCGGCCGACGCGCCGGGTTCGCTCTTTTTCGCCGTTGCCCCGCTCCCCGCGAGCCTTCCTCATTCCCCTTCGAGGCGCTTCACCATGCAGAAACCCGTGGTCAATGTCATGGTCAAGGCGGCCCGCTCGGCCGGCGGGGTGCTCCTGCGCAGCATGCACAAGCTCGACGCGATCAACGTGGTCGAGAAGGACCGCATGGACTACGCCAGCGAGGTCGACGAACAGGCCGAGAAGGCCGTGATCAAGGAATTGCGCAAGGCTTACCCGGATGCCGCGTTCCTGGGCGAGGAAGGCGGTGCGCAGGGCAAGGGCAACGCGGTGTTCGTGATCGACCCGCTCGACGGCACCAGCAACTTCCTGCACGGTTTTCCGCACTGGTGCGTGTCGATCGCCCTGGTCGAGAACGGCGAGCCGCAGCATGGCGTGATCTTCGACCCGCTGCGCAACGAGCTGTTCACCGCCAGCCGCGGCAGCGGCGCGGTGCTCAACGACAAGCGCATCCGCGTCAGCGAGCGCAAGGACGTGGCCGGTGCGCTGCTGATCACCGGCTTCCCGCCGCGCGAGCGCGAACGCGCGCCCGCCCACCTGGAATGCGTGCGCGAACTGCTGCGCAGCGCCGAGGACATCCGTCGCACCGGTTCCGCCGCGCTCGACCTGGCCTACGTCGCATGTGGGCGCAGCGATGGTTATTTCGAGGCCGGGGTGAAGCCCTGGGATATCGCCGCCGGCGTGCTGCTGGTGCGCGAGGCCGGCGGTCGCGTCTGCGACTTCCGCGGCGCCGCCACCGGGCCGATGGACAGCCGCGGGGTCCACGGCCGCCATCTGGTCGCCGGCAACCAGAAGCTCAGCGCAGACTTGCAGAAGGCGATCGTCCAGTCCGGGTACGCCGCCGTCTTCAACTGAGACCGGCGGTTCGCGCCAACGAAAAGGCCGCGCGGTGCGCGGCCTTTTCGTTGATCCCGTAGGGGCAGGCCACCGTGCCTGCCCTGCATTCAAAAACAGGGCAGGCGGGGGCCTGCCCCTACCGGGATGGTCACGGGCGGCGCGCCAGGGCCTCTTCGTCGCGCGCCTTCGGCAACAGGTCCTGCTTGCTGACCTTCAGCCAGCCCATGGTGAGCAGCGGGCAGGCCACGAAGATCGACGACAGGGTACCGATGATGATGCCGATGATCATCGCCTCTGCCATCCCGCGCAGCGAATCGCCGCCGTAGATGTACAGCGAGAGCATGCTCAGGAAGGCCACGAACGAAGTGATCACCGTGCGCGACAGGGTCTGGTTCACTGACTTGTTGAGGATCGTCACCGGATCGGCGCGCATGCCGCGGAAGTTCTCGCGGACGCGGTCGAAGACCACGATCGTGTCGTTGATCGAGAAGCCCATCACCGACAGGATGCCGGCCAGCACGTTGAGGTCGAACTCGTGCCCGCTCAGCGCGAACCAGCCCACGCAGATCAGCACGTCGTGCAGGGTGGTGATGATCGCCGCCACCGCGAACTTCTTCTCGAAGCGCAGCGAGATGTAGCCCAGGAAGCCGATCAGCACGAACAGAACGGCATAGATGCCATCGATCGCCAGGTCCTTGCCGACCTGCGCGGTGATCACCGCGCTGCTGCGCTTCTCGGCAGGATTGCCGGCCAGCGAGGCCGCCTTGGCCACCGCATCGCCGATGCTGGCAACATTGGTGGTGCCGCCCGCCTGCTTGCCGTCCGCCTGCAGGCGCACCAGCAGGTCATCACCGGAACCGAAGTTCTGCACCTGCGCGCCGTGGAAGCCGGCGGCGGCGAGCTGCTCGCGCACCTGCTCGACGTCCGGTGCCTTGTCGTAGCGCAGTTCCACGCCGATGCCGCCGGTGAAGTCCAGGGCGAAGTTGAAGCCGCGGGTGCCCATCGCGCCCAGCGCCACCACCATCAGCAGCAGGGCGACGGTCAGCGACACCCAGCGCATGCGCATGAAGTCGATGTTGCTGTCGTACGGGAAAACGTTGAATGGTTTCATTGGTCGGGCCCCTCAGATGGCCACGGACTTGAGCTTCTTGCGGCCGCCGTAGATCAGCGTGGCGATGCCGCGCGACACCGACACCGCGGTGTAGGCGGAGGTCGCGATGCCGAGCATGGTGGTCATGCCGAAGCCCTTCAGCGGACCGGAGCCGAAGGCGAACATCGCCAAGCCGGCCAGGAACGCGGTGACATTGGCGTCCAGGATGGTGCCGGAGGCGCGCTCGTAGCCTTCGGCGATCGCCTTCTGCGGCGGCAGGCCCAGCCGCAACTCCTCGCGGATGCGTTCGTTGATCAGCACGTTGGCGTCAACCGACATGCCCACCGTCAGCGCGATGCCGGCCAGGCCGGGCAGGCTCATGGTGGCGCCGAGCAGGGACATCAGCGCGAACACCATCAGCAGGTTCATCAACAGCGCCATGCAGGTGATCAGGCCGAACATCCGGTAGTACACCAGGAAGAACAGCAGGGCGAAGATGAAGGAGAACGCCACCGCGGTGAGGCCGCGCTGGATGTTTTCCTTGCCCAGGCTGGGACCGATGGTGCGTTCGTCGACGAAGTCCATCGGCGCCGCCAGCGCGCCGGCGCGCAGCAGCAGGGCCAGGTCGGCGCCTTCCTTCATGCTTTCCAGGCCGGTGGTCTGGAAGTCGCGGCCGAGCGTGCTCTGGATGGTGGCGACCGAGATCACCTGCTCGTTGGTGCGCGTCGTGCGCACTTCCTTGCCGTCGATGATCTTCACCTCGGGCACGCGCTCGATGTAGACCACCGCCATGCGCTTGCCGACGTGCGCGCTGGAGTACTCGAACATGCGCTGGCCGCCGACGCTGTTCAGGCGCACGCTCACCGCCGGGGTTCCGGTCTGCGAGTCGAAGAACGAGGTCGCATTCTGCAACTGCTCGCCGGAGGTGATGATGCGCTTGTTCAGGAGCACGGGCAGCGGCTTGCCATCCGAACCGATGTCCTTGCCGTAGTAGATGCGCGCGTCTGGCGGCACGTTGCCGGTGTCGCGCGCCTCGATCGCGTTGCCGTCCACCACACCGCGGTATTCCAGGGTCGCGGTCGCGCCCAGGATGCGCTTGGCCTGGGCGGTGTCCTGCACGCCGGGCAGCTGCACCGCGATGCGGTCTGCGCCTTGCCGCTGGATGATCGGCTCGGCCACGCCCAGCTCGTTGATGCGATTGCTCAGCGTGCCGATGTTCTGCTGGACCGCGTCGGTCAGCATCTTGTCCAGCTCGGCCTGGGGGATGCGCACGCTGATGCGATCCGCCGTGGTCTCGATCTGGTAGGTCGGCATGTCGCGGGCCAGCAAGGCGCGCACCTTGGACAGGTCCTGGCCCGGGCTCAGCGTCGCGACCACGGCATTGCCGGCGGCCGGCTCGACCGAGCTGTAGCGGATGCGGTTCTCGCGCAGGAGCACGCGCATGTCCTCGGCCGTCGACTCGAAGCGCTTGGCCAGCGCGGCCTCGCGATCGACCTGCATGAGGAAGTACACGCCGCCCCGCAGATCCAGGCCCAGGAACATCGGCTTGGCGCCGATCGCCCGCAGCCAGGCCGGGACAGTGGAGGCCTGGTTGAGCGCGACCACGTAGCCGGTGCCCACTTCGTCGCGGATCGCCTGCGCGGCACGGGTCTGGATGTCGTCGGTGGTCGTGCGCACCAGCAGGTTGCCGTCGCTGCCGATTTCGCTGGCCATGAACGGCACGCCCTGCTTCTTCAACGCGGCCTCGACCCGGGTCTTCAGGGCCGCGTCGACCTGCGAACCGCGGTTGGCGGTGACCTGCACGGCCGGATCCTGCGGGTACACGTTGGGCAGCGCGTAGAGCACGCTGAACGCCAGCACCAGCACGATGACAAGGTATTTCCAGCGGGAATATTCGAGCATCACGACACCCCGCGCACGGCCATCAGGGCCGGCGCTTGTTGCTTCAGGAAAAGATCAGGCCGACTTCAGCGTGCCCTTGGGCAGCACGTTGGCGATGGCGGCGCGCTGCACGCGCAGCTGCACGCCATTGGCGACCTCGACGGTCACGAAGCTCTCGCCGATCGCGGCCACGGTGCCGGCGATGCCGCCACTGGTGATCACTTCGTCGCCCTTGGCCAGCTTGTCCAGCATGGCGCGGTGCTCCTTCTGCCGCTTCATCTGCGGGCGGATCATCAGGAAATACATGATCACGATCAGGATGATCGGGAACAGGAAGGTCTGCAGCCCGCCCATGGGCGAGGCGGCGGGAGCGCCGGCCGCTTGGGCATGGGCAACGGGAATCAGGAAATCGAGCGGGTTCATGCGGGAATCCGTGTAGGCGAAGCGGATGGGTTGGCCGAGGCCAGCCGGGAATTATGCCACGAGGGCCGGCAGGCGGCCTTTCAGGGCCGGCGGGCCGCGTAGAAGGACTCCCGGAACGCTGCAAAGGTTCCCTGCCCGATCGCCTCGCGCATCCGCGCCATCAGCCGCTGGTAGTGGCGCAGGTTGTGCAGGGTGCCCAGGATCGGGCCGAGCATCTCGTTGCAGCGGTCCAGGTGGCGCAGGTAGGCGCGGGTATAGCCGCCGGCGCAGGCCACGCAATCGCAGCCCTCCTCGATCGGCCGCAGGTCGCGCTCGTACTGCGAGTTGCGCACGCGCACCACGCCGGTATCGGTGAAGAAGTGCCCGTTGCGGGCGTTCCGGGTCGGCATCACGCAGTCGAACATGTCCACCCCGCGCGCCACCGCCTCCACCAGGTCCTCCGGCCGCCCCACGCCCATCAGGTAGCGCGGGCGATCCGTCGGCAGCTGCGGCGCGGTGTGCTCGAGCATCGCGTTGCGCTCGGCCTCGGTCTCGCCCACCGCCAGGCCGCCGATGGCATAGCCATCGAAGCCGATCTGCTGCAGGCCTTCCGCCGAGCGCGAACGCAGGTCGTGGTGCACGCCGCCCTGGACGATGCCGAACAATGCAGCGTCGTTGCCCGCGTGCGCGATCTTCGAACGCTCGGCCCAGCGCAGCGACAGTTCCATCGAGCGTTCGACCACGCGCTTGTCCACCGGCGCGCCATCCACCGTCACCGGCGGGCACTCGTCGAAGATCATGACGATGTCGCTGCCCAGCACTTTCTGGATGTGCATGGATTCCTCGGGGCCGAGGAAGACCTTGCTGCCGTCGGTGGGCGCGGCGAAGGTCACCCCGGCCTCGGTGATCTTGCGGCGGTTGGCCAGCGAGAACACCTGGAACCCGCCGGAATCGGTGAGGATCGGGCCGTCCCAGCGGGCGAAGCCGTGCAGGCCGCCATGGGCTTCGATGACCTCCAGGCCGGGCCTCAGGAACAGGTGGAAGGTGTTGCCCAGGATGATCTGCGCGCCCAGGTCGCGGACCTGGTCGGGCAACACGCCCTTGACCGTGCCGTAGGTGCCGACCGGCATGAACGCCGGCGTCTCGATGGTCCCGCGCGGGAAGGTGATGCGGCCGCGCCGCGCCGCGCCATCGGTGCCGAGCAGCTCGAAATTCATGCGGCTCATCGCGCGCGCACCTGCATTCCGGATCGCAGGGCGCGCCGTCCGGGCACTCCTGCCCGTCACGCCTGTATCGCGGCTCATGCGGACACCTCCGGGAACAACAACATCGCATCGCCATAGCTGAAGAAGCGGTACCGCTCGCGCACCGCGTGCTCGTAGGCGGCGAACACGCGCTGCTTGCCGGCGAAGGCGGAGACCAGCATCAGCAGCGTGCTTTCCGGCAGGTGGAAATTGGTGAGCAGCGCATCGATGCTGCGAATGCGGTAGCCGGGGAAGATGAAGATGTTGGTCTCGCCGGCGAAGGGTTGCAGCTCGCCATCGACCAGTGCGCTCTCCAGCGCACGCAGCACGGTGGTCCCGACCGCGATGACGCGTCCACCCGCGGCGCGCGTGCGGCGCACCTGTTGCACCAGTTCCGCACCGACGTTCAGCCATTCGCTGTGCATGCGATGGTCGCGGATGTCGTCGACCCGCATCGGCTGGAAGGTACCGGCACCCACGTGCAGGGTGACATGACCGAACTGCACGCCACGTTCGCGCAGCGTCTCCAGCAGCGCGTCGTCGAAATGCAGGCCGGCGGTGGGCGCGGCGACCGCGCCGATCTCGCGGGCGAACACGGTCTGGTAGCGCTCGGCATCGTCCGCACCGGGCTCGCGCTGGATGTAGGGCGGCAGCGGCAGGCGACCGGCATGCTGCAACCACTGTTCCAGCGATTCGCCGACGTGGAAACGCAGGCGCCAGAAGCTGTCCTCGCGCTCCAGCACCTCCGCTTCGCCGCCCGCGTCCAGCGCGATGCGGCTGCCGGGTTTCGGCGGCTTGCTGAACCCGAGTTGCGCGCGTGCCTCGTTGCCGGGCAGCAGGCGCTCGATCAGCAGTTCGACGCGACCACCGGTGGCCTTGGTGCCGAACAGTCGCGCCGGGATCACGCGGGTGTCGTTGAACACCAGCAGGTCGCCCGGCTGCAGCAGCGACGGCAGGTCACGCACCCCGAGGTCCGCGAACGCGGCATCGCCCGGCGGCACCAGCAGCAGGCGGCTGGCGGAGCGCTCGGCCAGCGGCGCCTGCGCGATCAGCGCTTCGGGCAGTTCGTAGTGGAAATCGGACTTCTTCACGGGGCTGCAGGCATCAAGGGGCGCGCATTGTAGGCGAGCCGCGACTACCGCTCGAACTTGGTCGACAGGATGATCGAGGTGGTGGTGCGATCCACGCCATCGATGGCGCCGATGCGGTCGGTGAGCACGTCCATCTCGCCGACGTTGCCGGCCACCGCGAACGCCACCAGGTCGTGGCCGCCGCTGACCGAATGCAGTTCGCGCACTTCGTGCATCGCCTGCAGCGCCTTCACCACCATCGCCATCTGCTTCGGCCGCAACATGATGAGGATGTGCGCGCGGATGCGGCTGCGCTCCAGTTCGTCATCGACCCGTACCGTATAGCCGCGGATCACGCCCTCCTGCTCCAGCCGGGTGATCCGGTTCTGCACCGTGGTCCGCGACAGGCCCAGCCGCCGCGCGATCTCGGCGGTGGAGGCGCGGGCGTCCTCGCGCAACAGGGAAAGCAGGAGATCGTCGGCCTTGGAAATGCGCATATCGCCGGATCATACCGTCGATCCGCCGGATATTGCCGTCGAACTGGACGATTCCGCCCTTTCGAGCGGCGCCGATCCCGCGATAATGACGGTTTGCACACTGCCCGGCCGCGGACGCGCATCCGCTGGAGAACCCGCCATGACCCTGCTCGACACCCTCGCCCCGCTCCGATCGCACGGCCAGGTCCGTACCCACGGCCTCGACGACGCCACTGTGCTCGAGTTCGCCGCCCGCGACGCCAGCCTGGCCGAGGCGATCACCGCCGCCGCCAGCGAGTACCAGCGTGTGCGCGCCGACTTCCCGGAGTTGCTGGACCTGGACGAGAACGCACAGGTGCGCGAGGTGCAATCCGGCTTCGTCAATTTCTACGCCGAAGACGCCGCCAATCCCTACGTCGCCCTGGCCGCGCGCGGCCCGTGGATCGTGACCCTGAAGGGCGCGGTGATTTACGACACCGGCGGCTACGGCATGCTCGGCCTGGGCCATGCGCCGGCCGCGGTGATCGAAGCGATGGCCAAGCCGCAGGCGATGGCCAACATCATGACCCCGCACGTGTCGCAGTTGCGCTTCGCGCAGGCGATGAAGGCGGAGATCGGCCAGACCCGTGGCGCGTGTCCCTACAGCGCCTTCCTGTGCCTGAACTCCGGTTCGGAATCGGTGTCGCTGGCCTCGCGCATCGTCGACGCCAATGCCAAGACGATGACCGACCCGGGCGCGCGCCACGCCGGCAAGACGATCAAGCGGCTGGTGGTCAAGGGCGCCTTCCATGGCCGCACCGAACGCCCGGCGCTGTACTCGGATTCCAGCCGCAAGGCCTACGTGCAGCACCTGGCCAGCTACCGAGACGAGACCTCGGTGCTGACCGTGCCGGCGTACGACATGGACGCCCTGCGCAAGCTCTTCGCCGATGCCGACGCCAACGGCTGGTTCATCGAGGCGATGTTCCTGGAGCCGGTGATGGGCGAAGGCGATCCTGGCCGCAGCGTGCCGGTCGCGTTCTACGAGCTCGCCCGCTCGCTGACCCGCGCGCATGGCGCAATGCTGCTGGTGGACTCGATCCAGGCCGGCCTGCGCGCGACCGGCTACCTGTCGATCGTCGACTACCCGGGCTTCGAAAGCGTCGATGCGCCGGACCTGGAAACTTATTCGAAGGCGCTCAACGCGGCTCAGTACCCGTTGTCGGTGCTGGCCGTCACCGCCGAATCCGCGGCGATCTACAAGCGCGGCCTGTACGGCAACACCATGACCGCCAACCCGCGCGCGCTCGACGTGGCATGCGCGGTGCTGGCGCAGCTCACCCCTGCCCTGCGCACGAACATCCAGCAGCGCGGCAAGCAGGCGCTGGCCATGCTCGAGGCGCTGAAGAGCGAACTCGACGGCCGCATCACCAAGGTGCAGGGCACCGGCCTGCTGTTCTCCTGCGAACTCGCGCCCGGCTACAAGGGTTACGGCGCCGGCTCGACCGAGGAATGGATGCGCGAACACGGCATCGGCGTGATCCATGGCGGCGAGAACTCGTTGCGCTTCACCCCGCATTTCGCGGTCAGCGATGAGGAATTGAAGCTGGTGGTCGCCACGGTCAAGCGCGCCCTGCTGGAAGGCCCGCGCCAGGCCAGCGTGGAACACGCCGCGGCTGCCTGAGACATACCCCGCGACGCGCGAACGAGGCGGGCCTGGCCCGCCTTTTTCGTGCCTGGCCTAGCGGTCGGCTCCGCGTTCGAAGCGCTGCATCGCCTCACGGATCAGCGCCCTGGCCTCGGCGGCATCGCCGTAACCGGACAGGCGCACCGGATTGCGGCCCTTCGGCAGGTCCTTGTACACGCGGAAGAACGCCTCGATACGGTCACGCTCGGCCTGCGGCAGGTCGGCGAGGTCGCGGATGCCGGCATAGGTCGGATCGACCTTGTCGGTCGGCACCCCGATGATCTTCTGGTCGGCCTCACCAGCGTCCGCCATCCGCAACACCCCCAGCGGGCGGAAGCGGATCAGCACCCCGGGATGCAGCGGTTCGCGGGTCAACACCAGCGCGTCCAGCGGATCGCCGTCGCCGGCCAGGGTGCGCGGCAGCGAGCCGTAGTTGGCCGGATACGCCACCGGCATCGACTGGAAGCGGTCGACGAAGACCAGGCCGTCCTCGTTGATCTCGTACTTGATGATGCTGCCCGCGGGAATCTCCACCGCCAGCACCACGCTTTCCGGCGCGTCCTTCGCCTGTGCGGCATGGAAGGGATGGCGCACGCCCGGTTCGCCTGCGACCGCCGTGCCGATGCACGCCAGCAACATCACGCCCAACAACACGGGCCTGGTCATTCCCAGCATCGGTCGCTCCGTCCCTTCAAGGTTTCCACGCGCATGCAGGCGCGCTCCGGGATGCGCCCTTCCTCCACGTCGCGCAGGCGCTTGCCGGCAGCACCGCCGTCGATCAATTCGAAGGCATCGTAGAGGCGACCTGTGGCGGTGCGCGCCTCGTAGCGCAGGCGCACGCCATCGGTGCGCACGATCTGGAACAACTGGGTGTCCTCGGCCACCGGCCGCATCGTCTTGCGCGCTTCCTCCGACAACCGATACTGCTTCGCGCCCGCCACCGAGACCACGAAGACCGGTGTCGGCTTCTGGTCATGCAGGCGACGGCCATAGACATGGTCGTGGCCCTGCAGCACCAGGTCGACACGATGCTTGCGAATGACCGGCAGCAGGTGTTCGCGCAGCAAGGCATTGTCGCGGCCGTCGCGCGGCGAGAAGAACGGTTGGTGGGTCAGCACGATGCTCCAGCGGTGCGGGTTGGATGCCAGCACGCCATCCAGCCAGCGCGCTTGCGAGCGCGCGGTACCCAGGTCCAGCGCCGAAGTGCCATCGATCACGGCCACGCGTACGCCCTGCACGTCGAACCAGTAGGTGGTCGATGCCGCTTCAGTCACGCCGTTGCCGGGCAACGCGAATGCGAGCGGCCAATGCGCGCCAAGCACGCGCCGCTCTTGCGGCGTGTCCTCGAATTCCTCGAAATATTCGTGGTTGCCGATCGCCGGTGCGACCAGCATTGAGGTCGGCAGCGATTCGTTGGCCTCGAACCACTCGCCCCACTCGTTGTCGTCCTCGCCATCGCCACCACTGACCAGGTCGCCTGCGAACAGGGCGAGCCGCGCGTCCGGCGCGTGTCGCATCGCCTCGCGCACGACACGCGTGGTCAGGCTGGTGTTCTTGTTCTGGGTATCGCCGAAGTACAGCAGGGTCAGCGGCACGTCCGCGGGGGCCGCCGTGCGGGTGTGGTGCCATGCGCTCCAGGTGCCGCCGCCCTGCACGCGCCAGGCATAGAGCGTGTCAGGCTGCAGGCCGACGACATCGGCGCGATGGTGATGCGCCAGGCCATTCTCGGTGCGCAGTGCGCGGGTGATCGATGTCAGCTGTCGCGGCGCCCCCATGTCCGGCGAATCGCCGGCCACCACGACCTGCAGCAATGGCGCATCGACGCTCGCCTCGGTGCGCCAGGCGACCGAGAACCCGCGCGAGGCATCCTGCGCGGGCGATGCGACGATGCGATCGGGGAACACGCTCGGCGCGAAACGCACCACTCCCGCCGGCACCCGCGTGTTCGGTTCGTGCTTGCGCAACGCGTCCTGCGCCGCCAACGGCAGGCACAGCAGCACCGCCAGCACGACCGCGGGCCGCGCACTCCAGTTCAACGCGGGCATGCAGGCAGCTTCAGCGCAGTCGCGATATCGCGCCAGTCGAATGCGGCCACGCCCAGGTCGAGGTGCGACGCATAGAACACGCCCTGCGGGAAGCGTGCATCGCCGCGTTCGTCCAGCCACACGCCATCGGTGAGGCCGGTCACCTTGCCGGCGAACGAACCGGCGTGCTGCAGGCTCCGACGCTCGAACAGATGGAACACGGTGCGGTCGGCGAACTGGTCGCTGGCCACCCACCAGCCGCTGCCATCGGCGCAGCGCATCAGCGCGATGCCCTCGGCCTGGGCGACGTACTGGCCATTGCCGACATCGCGCCCCAGGTAGCGACCCTGCAGGTCGTACTCGCGCAGGCGGGTCCCGGTGGGCACATCTTCCTCGGCGATCAGCAGGCGGTTGTTGGCTTCGTCGCCGAACAGCGACTCCGGCACCCGGATCGCGCCAGCAGCGCTGACATCGCCGAATGCGCCAGCGGCCTGCACGCTCCATTTGCCGTCGGCCTGCACCACCTCATAGCGACGGAAACGGCGATCGAGTTGCGCCAGCGGCGGGACGATATCGTCGCCCTTGGCATCTTCGCCGGCCATGTAGGCATCGCTGACCAGCACTTCGTAACCCGCGCCCTTGCGTCGCACCCACAGGCCATAGGGCTTCTGCAAGGCATCCTCGCCGAACGTGAGCAGCGGCTTGAAATCCGGCAGTTGGAACAATTGCACGCGATGGTTGTCGCGCTCGACCACGAACAGCAAACGATCGTCGATGGTGGCGATGCCGTTCGGGCGCGAGAGCTTGCCCAGGGCCTTGCCGCTGCCACCGACGGTGCGCAGGCGCTTGCCGGTGTCGCCGTCGTACACGACCAACTGGTCGGTGGCCTTGGCGCTGGCGACCAGCATCAGCTTGCCGTCCTGCAGCCAGCTGGCCGGCGAATCGATGTTGTCGTCGGGCGTCGATGCGGTGACGAAGGCCTCGGCGACCACCACATGCGGCACGTCATGGTTGCGCAACAACACGTCGTCGGCTTCGTACTCGTCGGGCTCGCGATCCGCCGCCGCATTGGTCGCGCCCTTGGGCGCAGTCGCACAGGCCGCGAGCAGCAACGGCAGGGCAAGCAGGGCGAGGCGTGGCGACATCGTGCAGCTCCGGAGATGGTCGATTGGGAACCGCGATGTTCTACGTGCCATGCATGACGCTTTCGTGTCACTGGCATGCGCACGCGCTGTGTCATGCAGATCGCATCCCGCTGTCATCGTTCGGCCATCCCGGGTACTTACAAAGTCGCGTTCATTTTCGCAACGGGATTCCATTCAATGAAACGTACCGCGCTCGCCGCCAGCATCTCACGAGCGATTTTCTGCGTTGCACTGCTGCCGGCAGGGCACGCCTTTGCTCAAACCCAGGTCCCCGATGACGGCCGGGACTCGAAACCGGTGCCCGTAGAGTTCGACCGCATCGTTGTGCAAGGCGAGATCACCTATCGCGACCGCACCGACGCCATCGAACCGGTACTGACATATGACCTGGAGTACTTCCAGCGCTTCGAGCCGAATACCGTGGGCGACATGCTCAAGCGCGTGCCGGGCGTGGCGTTCGTGGGCTCGGACATCATGGAGTTCGACGGCGCAATGATGCGCGGCATGGCCGCCGGCTACACCCAGGTGCTGATCAACGGCAAGAAGGTGCCGGGCGCGGGCGACGACCGCTCGTTCTGGGTCGACCGCATCCCCGCGGAGATGGTCGACCACGTCGAGATCCTGCGCAGCAACAGCGCCAACCGCAGCGGCGACGCGATGGCCGGCACCATCAACATCGTCCTGCGCGATGCGTATGTATTCGACGGTAGCTACGTGCGTATCGGTGCCACCCGCGCGTTCGACGGCGAGATCAATCCGAGCCTGGGCGCCGTCACCAGCGGCGATTTCCTCGGCGGTCGCATCCTTGCCGGCATCAATGTCCAGGATCGCTACCGCGCCAAGATCAAGCGTTCCGATCGCTACGCCGATCCGTCGATGGACGAACTGGTGAGTTGGGAAGACCAGAACGAGGTAAAGGATGGCCGCGACTACTCGGCCAATGTTTCCTTCTCCACCGATATCGGCGACACAGGGGAGTTCGGTATCGACGGCTTCTACGTCAAGACCGACCGCGATGTCACCGAGGTCTCGCATGAAGTCGAATACGACGATGGCGACGTGATCGAGTCCAACGTGCCCGGACTCAATCCAATCGCCCAGAAGAACTGGGGCATCGCCGCCGAGTACAAGTTCGCCATGGCCGGCGGCACAACAGCCATCGACCTTGACTATGCGCGCTTCGAGGACGACAGCGCCGAAAGCGAGGAGAAGCACGAATACGTCAACGGCGAGTGGGACAAGTCCGAGGCCGAAGCCTCCTCGGTCGATGCCAGGGACGGGGAGACCAGCTTCAAGATCGCGCACGAACGTCTGGTCGCCGCCAGCACCGAACTCGAGTTCGGCGTGGACTATCGTCGCAAGAAGCGCGATATCACCTACACAAACTTCGCGTGGGAAGCCGACAACGAAGGCGACCCGGTGGTCTATGAGCTCGACGGCAGCATCGGCTCGCTGATCGAGGAAACCCGCGTGGATCCGTACGTGATGGTGTCCGGCAAGCGCGGCGCGCTCGCGTGGGAAGCCGGCCTGCGCTACGAGACCACCAAGTCCGACATCCGTTACCGCGAGGACGGCGAAACCGAAGGCTCGGCCAACCGCGACTACAACAGCCTGTTGCCGTCGCTGCACCTGAAGTGGGACCTGGACGACACTACGCGCATCAACTTCTCGCTGGCCAAAAGCGTGAAGCGGCCGAATTTCAACGAAGTGGTGCCGGCGCTGCTGGATGGCGAGTACGGCGACAACGACTACATCGGCAACCCGCTGCTGGAACCGGAGCGCGCCAACGGCCTCGACCTGGGCTTCGAACGCCGGCTGGGCAAGAGCGGCGTGGTCGGCGTCAACGTGTTCTACCGCGACGTCAAGAACCTGATCGAGCTGGTCAATACCGGCGAGTGGAGCGAGGACGCGCAGGACAGCTACGAGGACGACCTCGAGGAATTCCTGGAAGAGAACCCCGGCGCGAGCGAAGCCGATTTCGAGTTCGAACCGGAAAGCTACGTGTTCACTTCGGCCAATATCGGCGACGGCAAGGTCTACGGCGTGGAGTTCGACCTGTCCACACCGCTGACCGCGCTCGGCCTGCCCGACACTGGCGTGTTCCTCAACTATTCCTGGCTCAACAGCAAGGTCGATGATTTCATCGGCAGCCGCCGCTTCAACGACCAGGCGCGCAGCGTCTACAACGTCGGCTTCATCCACGACCTGCCCGCGTTGCAGGCCTCGTTCGGCGCGACCTACCGCAAGCAGGGCGACGCCTTCAGCCGGATCGTCGCCGAGGAAGTGACGGTGCGTTACGGCGCGGACCTGGAGGTCTTCGTCGAAAAGCGCGTCGGCAAGACGCTGTCGCTGCGGTTGAGCGCGGCCAACCTGCTGGATGCATCGAAGGACGAGTTCGTCCACAAGTTCGACAACCTCGCCGACCAGGTCGATCGCGACTACGACGAGTACGAACTGGAGACCGAGGAAGCCGGCCCCAGTTACCAGCTGGTCGCGCGCTGGGCGTTCTGACGAATACCGCTTCGATCCGTCGCGAAGGCCGGCCATGCGCCGGCCTTCGCGTTTCCGGCAGGCGCGACTTGCGGCACACTCGCGCTGCACACGGAGCACCTGCATGAAGATCGTCGAAGTCCGCCACCCCCTGGTCCAGCACAAACTCGGCAAGCTGCGCGATGTCGGCACCGACCCGGTGCTGTTCCGCCAGCTGGCCAGCGAGATCGCCGCGATGCTCGCCTACGAGGCCACCCGCGAGATGCCGGTGGAAACCCGCAGCGTGCCGACCTGGGCCGGGCCGCTGGACGTAGCGCACGTGCGCGCCGAGAAGGTGACCCTGGTGCCGATCCTGCGCGCCGGCTTGGGATTCCTGCCCGGCGTGCAGGCGATGCTGCCGGCCGCCGCGGTCAGCGTGATCGGCCTGCGCCGCAACGAGGCCACCCACCAGCCGGAAACCTATTACGAGCGCCTGGCCGACAACATGGGCGAGCGCACCGCGATCCTGATCGATCCGATGCTGGCCACCGGCGGCAGCGCGCTGGCCGCCATCGACATGCTCAAGGCGGCGGGCTGCAGGCAGGTCAAATGCCTGTTCCTGGTCGCCGCGCCGGAAGGGCTACGGACGCTAGAGGCCGCACATCCTGACATCGAGGTCTACGTGGCCGCCGTCGACGAACGCCTGAACCAGGATGCCTACATCCTGCCCGGGCTGGGCGATGCCGGCGACCGGTTGTTCGGCACGCCGGTGGATTGATCGCGCAGGTTCAGCGCAGGGCGAGCCAGAGGCCGGCAAGCGCCATCGCCAGGAACACCAGCCACGTCAGCACGGTGCCGGTGAAACGACCGAAGGAATAGCCGCCGCTGCGCGACAAACCAAGCGCATGCAGCACCCGGCCGAGCAGCAGGGCGCTACCGAAGCCCCAGACCCACGCAGGAGCGAGCCCGCACAATTCCAGCAGGGCCAGCACCAGCAACGCGAACGGCGCGTGCTCGATGAAATTCCCGTGGGTGCGGATCATCCGCGTCAGCACCTTGTCGCCGCCGTCGCCCAGGCCGATCTTGCGCGAACTCCGGTAACGCGGGATCGGCGCGAGCAAGACCAGCATCAGCAACACGTGCAGCGACGCGAACAGCAGGGTGATCTTGGGCATCGGCGGAATTCGCATCAGGCGGAGCGCGCACGATGCACGCCCGCGTCGCGGAATGCCAGCGCCTCAGGCGGCGATCGCGCGTGCGCGCAGCTCCGCATGTTCGTGGGCGGTGCCGAACTTGCCCTTGTCGTCGCGGGTCACCTGGGCCAGTGCGCAACCGGGATCGTGGGTAAAGAACAGGTGCACGTTGCGCGCCAGCATGTCTTCCAGGAAAGCGCGCTTCTCGTCGATCAGCAGTTCCGCGTTGCGGTCGTAGCCCATCGTGATCGGCACGTGCACCCACGGCCGCCCGGGGATCAGGTCGGCGCAGAACACCACGCCGCCATGCGGCTGCCCATCGACGGTCTCGGGACCGACGATCTCCGCCAGCAGCAGGCCCGGCGTGTGGCCGTCGCTGTGGTGGAAGCGCACGCTGCGGCCGAGCGCCTGCGACCAGTCGCCATCGACCAGCTCCAGCCGGCCACTGGCTTCCAGCAGCCCGGGCAACTCCGGGATGAAGCTGGCGCGGTCGCGCGGATGCGGCTGCACCGCGCGTTCCCAATGCGCCTTGCCGACCACGAAGGTGGCGTTCGGGAACAGCAGGCGCGGGGGCTGCCCGTCTTCCCACGCGGCAAGCAGGCCGCCGGCATGGTCGAAGTGCAGGTGCGACAGCACCACCACGTCGATGTCCTGGTGGCGGAAGCCGGCCTCGGCCAGCGAGTCCAGCAGTACGTGGTTGGCCTCGACCACGCCGTAGCGCTCACGCAGTGCAGGGGCGAAGAACGCGCCGATGCCGGCCTCGAACAGCACGGTCTTGCCCTCGATCGGGCTGGCCAGCAAGGCACGGCAGGCCAGGTCGATGCGGTTGGCGGCATCCACCGCGGTCCAGCGCTCCCACAGCGCACGCGGTGCGTTGCCGAACATCGCGCCGCCATCGAGTTTCTGCGAGTTGCCGAGGATCGACCAGAGCTTCATGTCGTTCGTCCCTGTTTGGCGCGGGACGGCTTGCAAGGCCGTTGGCGCAGGAGTAGTACAGGATGCGCTGGTCACGTTCTTGCGGAGGAGAAGTGGGCGCACGGATCCTGAGCCGTCTATTGTCCTGCATCTGCGCGCTGGTCGTGGCACAGGCCAGCCAGGCACAGCCCCGACCGGACCACTTCGGCGATATCGGGCGCATCGCCTGCGCCGTAGGCGCGGAGCGCTACCTGCCCGGGGATTACTACTTCTGCGCGGCGAACAAGGCGCTGCAGGCCGGGCACATCGGCAAGGCCCGCGCGATGTACGAGGAATCCGCCGGCTGGGGCGACAAGCGGGCGATGTTCAACCTCGGCCTGCTGCTGATGCGTGGGGAAGGCTTGCCGAAGGACGAAGCGCTCGGGCTGGCGTGGCTGGCACTGTCGGCCGAACGTGCTGGCGATCAGTTGCAACACGAGGTTCTCGCCGGTGCGTGGATGGCGGCCTCGCCAGAAACGCGTTCCGCCGCCGACGTGCTGTGGAACCGGATGAAGCCCAGGTACGCAGACCGGGTGGCGCTTGTCCGCGCCAAGGAACGCTACGACCGCGAAACCGCGCTGCTGCGGCGCGAGTTGCTGCGCGACCCGGCGATCGAAAAATGGATCGCCGGGGTGAAGCCTGCGCGCGGCGGCAACGTGCTGGATGCGCTCGATGAAGCCGCCCGGGAGACCATCCTGCGTCCGATCAAGGGGCTGGATGGGACGGTCAACGTCGGCAATCCTGAAACCATCCGCGAGCCGACCAAGCCCCCGACACCGTGAGCGCCCATCGCGACCATCCGGCCGCGATCAGGGCGATGCGACCACCCGCGCCTTGCCGGTATTCGTCCGCGGATCGCTGCCGCCGCTGAGCGTGTTGTCGCGCCTGTCCCACAACACGGTGTTCATGTTGCCCCAGGCATCGCTGGAACGCCGGCCCTGGTTGTCCTCGCCGGGGACCACGACCACGTGGCCCATCGCGCGCAGCGCGGCGACCACGTCGGCCGGCAACGCATCGCGTTCGATGCCGAGCGCGTCCGGCATCCATTGGTGGTGGTAACGAGGCAACGCCGCGACCTGCGGCGCGTCCAGCCCGTCGGCATAGCCGAGGATGCCGAGCAGGACCATGGTGATGATGCGGCTGCCGCCGGGCGTGCCGATCACCGCCACCTTGTCTGCATTCGACAGGAACGTCGGCGTCATCGAGCTGAGCATGCGCTTGCCCGGCTCGGGCGCGTTGGCGTCGTAGCCCATCACCCCGAACGCATTCGGTGTGCCCGGCTTCAACGCGAAGTCGTCCATCTCGTTGTTGAGCAGCACGCCGGTGCCGGCCGGCACCAGGCCGGAGCCGAACAGCAGGTTCACCGTCTGGGTCACCGCGGCGCGGTTGCCGTCGGCGTCGATGATCGAGAAGTGGGTGGTCTCCTCGTCTTCCAGCAGCGTCGCCGCGCCGGAGAGCAGGTCGCTGGGCGTGGCCTTGGCGGGATGGATGGTGGCGCGCAGGCCGGCCGCATAGGCCGGGTCCATCAGCGTCCCGACCGGGATCTTCACGAAGTCGGGATCACCCAGGTAGAACGTGCGGTCACGGTAGGCGCGGCGCATGGCCTCGGTCACCAGGTGGACGCGCTCGGCCTGCGGCATCTTCGCCAGGTCCCACGGCTCCAGGATCTGCAGCATCTCGGCCAGCGCGATCCCGCCGGAGGACGGTGGCGGCGCGGTCACGATGTCCCAACCGTCGTACGCGAAACGCAGGGGCTCGCGTTCCTTCACCCGGTAACCGGCAAGTTCGTCCGCCGTCCACTTGCCGCCGGCCGCCTTGACGCCTGCAAGCAGTCGCTTGGCCGTGATACCTCGATAAAACCCGTCGAAACCACCCGTGGCCAGGCGCTCCAGGGTGGCCGCCAATTCGGGCTGGCGGAACAGGTCGCCTTCCTTCGGCGGCTGGCCATTGCGCAGGAACACCTCGCGGGTGCCGGGATAGCGTTCCATCACGTCGCGGCGCTCCGCGTAACCGCGGGCCAGGCGACCGTAGACCGGGAAGCCCTGCCTGGCGATGCGGATCGCCGGCACCAGCGACTGGGCAAGCGGCAGGCGGCCGTGGCGCCCGGCCACATGCACCAATGCCGCCGGCAGGCCGGGGATGCCCGCCGACCACGGCCCGTTCTGCGCGCGGTCGCGATCCAGCTGGCCGTCCTTGAAGAGGTAGGCCTGCGGGGTGGCCGCGGCCGGCGCGGTCTCGCGCGCATCCACGAACACGTCCTTGCCGGTCTTCGCATCGTGCAACAGGAAGAAGCCGCCACCGCCCAGTCCGGAACTGATCGGCTCGACCACCGACAGCACCGCGGACACGGCGACCGCGGCGTCGAAGGCATTGCCGCCGCGCGCAAGCGTCTCGAAACCGGCATCGGTGGCCAGCGCATGCGCCGAGGCGATCACCGCGCCGGGCGGCTTCGCCGGATCGCCGGACTGCTGGGCGAAGGCCAGCAGCGGCGACAGCAACAGGATCGGGAACAACAGGATCGGGAACCGACGCTTCATGCCGCCTTGCCTCCATGCAATTGCAGGCCGGCCAGCTTGGCCAGCAACTGCTCGTTGGTTTCCGGATGCGCCGGGTCGGGGTCGATGCACTCGACCGGGCACACCGCCACGCACTGGGCTTCGTCGAAGTGGCCCACGCACTCGGTGCACAGGGCCGGGTCGATCACGTAGATGTCCGGGCCCATGCTGATCGCCTTGTTCGGGCAGACCGGCTCGCAGACGTCGCAGTTGACGCAGAGTTCGTTGATCTTGAGCGACATGTTTGCTCCCTCTCCCGCGGACGGGAGAGGGTTGCATGCATCCCTGTCCCGCTTACTTGGCTTCGACGAACACGTAGTTCACGCCAGCCGGCTCGACCGCGGTCCTGACCCGCTCGCTCAGGATCGGACTGCCGACGAAGACGACCTTGACGCCCTTCATGCTGCCCGGCGGCACCGCCTTGAATGCGGTCTCGACCATCTCGGTGGTCTTGTCCTGCGCCGGCGAGGCGAACACCAGCATGTTGCCTTCCAGGATCCCGCGGCCCAGATCCTGCTCCAGCTTCTCCAGCAGGCGCTCGTACAGGCCGCCGAAGCCTTCGCTCTTCTCGCCCGGCAGGAAGTACACGAACGGGCTGTTGGTGATCCCCTCCATGTTGCGGGTGGCCACGTCGTTCACGTAGGCGCGCCAGGCGGTCACGTCGTCGGTGGTCGGGGCGGACAGCGGCGCGGCGACTTCTGCCTTGGGTGCCTCTTCCTTCTTGCACGCGGCGAACGACAGGGCGAGGCAGGCGACGGCAAGCAGGCGGGTGATGGTGTTCATGGAGTTTCCCCTGGTACGGCGAAGTGGGTGGAGACGGAGGTGGTGGCGCGCGGGTTCATCCCGACCGCTTGCGCCATTGCGCCTCGAGCGCGACGGCAACCGCCGCGGGCACGAAGCCGGACACGTCGCCGCCAAGGCGCGAGATCTCGCGCACCAGCGACGACGAGATGAAGCCGTATTGCTCGGCCGGGGTGAGGAACAGCGTTTCCACCTCCGGGATCAGGTGGCGGTTCATGCTCGCCATCTGGAATTCGTATTCGAAGTCGGAGACCGCGCGCAGGCCGCGCAGCAGGACCCCCGCGCCGATCTCGCTGACGAAGTGCGCCAGCAGGGAATCGAAGCCGCGCACCTGCACGTTCGGGCAATCCGCCAGCGCTTCCCGCGCCAGCTCCACCCGCATCTCGAGCGGCAGGGCCGGCCCCTTGGACGGACTGGCGGCGACGCCGACGATCAGGGTCTCGAACAGCGGCGCCGCGCGCTGGACCAGGTCCACGTGCCCGTTGGTGATCGGATCGAAGGTACCCGGATAGACCGCGGTGCGCTTGGCCACGCTCATGTCGTCTGGGGATCGCTGCTGGTGTCGATGCCGGCGAGTGTAACCCGGCGGTACAAGGCATAGCGCACGTCGCGGGTGCGGTTTTCCCGATGCAGTGCCCATTCCGGCGGGATCGCCGGCGCATGGTCCGACGGCGACTCCACGTACAGCCACGCATCCGTCGCCAGCAGCACCGGCAATGCCGCCAGCACCGGCTCCCACAGGCCGGCGGCGAAGGGTGGATCGACGAAGGCGATGTCGAAGCCCTGCGCCGGCTGCCCACGCAGCCATGCCAAGGCATCGCCCTGGTGCACCGTGACGTCGCCGGACGCGCCGAGGCGCGCGACTTCGGCCTGCAGTCCACGCGCCAACTGCGGCTCGACTTCGACCAGCATCGCCGATGCCGCCCCACGCGAGACCGCTTCCAGCCCCAGCACACCGGTGCCCGCGAACAGATCCAGCACCCGCGCACCCGGCAAGACAGGCTGCAGCCAGTTGAACAGGGTCTCGCGCACGCGATCGGCACTCGGGCGCAGGCCCGGGCTGTCGGCCACCGGCAGGCGCGTGCCGCGCCAACGACCGCCGATGATGCGCACGCTCCCGGTCGATGCCGGGCGCGGCGGACTGCGACGCCCGTTCATCGGGCCGGGCTGGGGGCGGGTGATACCATGCCGGCCATTCTCGCTCATCGCCTGCGGCACCGTGCCAGGCGCCCCGCAGGCACCCATCCCCCGCATGGTCAGCTGGTTCCGTCGCAACAAACCCGAGGCCGATACGTCGCGCCGCCTCTCCACCGAGGACCTGGCGGCCGCCTTTCCCGACAGCACCCAGGCGGCGCCATCCGCTCCGGCCCCGTCGACGGCTGTCGAACCGGTTGCCGCACCAGCGCGCGACCCGGTAGCGCCCGCGCCGGCCGCCGAACCTTCGGTCGCTGCCCCGGAAGACGCGGCCCTGCCCGCGCCGGCTGCCGCCGGCAAGCCCGGCTGGCGCCAGCGCATCACCAGCATCCTGACCCGCGACATCACCGAGCTGTTCGGGCGCAACCCGAAGCTGGACGACGACCTCCTCGACGAGATCGAAACCGCCCTGCTTACCGCCGATGTCGGCGTGACCGCCAGCACCCAACTGGTCGAATCGATGCGCAAGCGGATGAAGGCGCGCGAATTCGCCGATGCGCAGGCGTTGCTCAAGGCGCTGCGCGGCGAACTGGTGGCGATGCTGGCGCCGGTGGTCCAGCCGCTGCGCATCGATGCATCGAAGAAGCCGTTCGTGATCCTGACCGTGGGCATCAACGGCGCCGGCAAGACCACCACCATCGGCAAGCTGGCGCGTCGCTACAAGGACGAGGGCCTGGGCCTGATGCTGGCCGCCGGCGACACCTTCCGTGCTGCAGCAGTGGCGCAGTTGCAGGCATGGGGCGAACGCAACGGCGTGGCGGTGGTCGCGCAGGGACAGAATGCCGATGCGGCCTCGGTCGCGTTCGACGCGCTGCAGGCGGCGAAGTCGCGTGGCGTGGACGTGCTGATCGCCGACACCGCCGGCCGCCTGCACACCCAGGGCGGGCTGATGGAAGAACTCGCCAAGGTCCGCCGCGTGCTGGGCAAGCTGGATCCGGAAGCGCCGCATGAAGTGCTGATGGTGATCGACGGCACCACCGGCCAGAACGCGATCAACCAGGTGCGCGAATTCAGCAAGAAGGTGCAGGTGACCGGCCTGGTGGTGACCAAGCTGGACGGCACCGCCAAGGGCGGCGTGGTGTTCGCGCTGGCCCGCGAATTCGGCATCCCGATCCGCTATGCCGGCATCGGCGAGCGCCCCGAGGACCTGCGCGTGTTCGACGCCGAGGCCTTCGTCGACGCCCTGCTGCCCGAGTCGCTCACCGGGTGAGCGAAGCCGCGCCGCCGCGCCGCATCGGCAAGCGCCTGCTGCGGCTGGCCGCGATCCTCGCCGCCATCCTGCTGGTCTTGTTGCTGGTCGCCGGATGGCTGCTGCAACCGCAGCGCGCGGGCGGGTTCCTGCTGAAGCAGCTCGGCAACAGCCTGGGCCTGGAGATCAGCGCCAGCGCCATCGACTACCGCCTGCGCGGCACCCCGCAACTGGTGCTGCACGACGTGGTGGCGCAACGACCGGGCGATGCCAAGGCCTTGCTGCGCGCGGAGCGCGTGTTCGTCTCGCTGCCGTGGCGCACCCTGCGCACGCGCGGCGCGGACCTGACCGTACAGCGGGTGGAACTCGACGCACCCGTGCTCGACCTGCCTGCCCTGCAGCGCTGGCTGGCCACGCGTCCACCCAGCGCGGAAACCCGCATCCCGACCCTGGTTGACGGCCTGCGGATTGTCCGCGGCCGCATCGACAACGACGACTGGCGGATCGAAGGCCTGTCCATCGACGTGCCTTCGCTGCATCCGGAACAGTTGTTGCGCGCCCGCGTGCGTGGCCGCTATGTCGCCACGCCGATGTCGATCCCGGCCGATCTGGCGATCGCCATCGCGCATCCGCGGCGCTTGCTGGCCGGCGCGCCGACCGGCGTCGCCGGCATCGGCTCACTGACCATCGCGAACGCCGACTGGCGAGTACCCGCACGGGTGTTCCTGGCCGGCCCGCTGCGGCTCGGCAAGGATTCCGCACTGATGAAGCCGGCACGGCTCGGCATTGCCGCACGTTACCGCTCCGCGTCCACCGATATGCCGTTCCGGCTTGGCCTGCACGGACCGATGGCCTTCAACAGCGCGACCTGGCGATTCGTGCCTGTCCAGGTGTTCCTGGATGGCGACGGCGCGATCCCGGACGCCAGCGCGCGCGGTTCCGTTTCGGTCGGTCGCCGACTGGTGCTGCACCTGGACGGCCGTATCGCCGCATGGCCGCAGGCCTGGCCGACATTGCCCGCGCCGTTGTCGTCTTCGAGCTCGCCGATGCCGTTCGCACTGGACTACAAGGGCAGCATCGATTTCGCCGACATCGCCGCGCTCGAACTGCACCGCGACGCCACCCGCTTCGACGCGCGCTTCCGCCTGCCCGCGGTGCTGGCGTGGCTGGACGACATCGCCACCGGCACGCCATTGCCGCCGCTGCAAGGCGCGCTGTCCACGCCGCGCATCGAGATCGCGGGCGCCGTGCTGGAAGGCGTGGACATCGAATTGGACGATCCCGGCATCCCGCCGCAGGCCGACTGATGCTGGCCATCGAAACGGGATTCGCACCGCGCCTGCTGGCCTGGTTCGACCGCCATGGCCGCCACGACCTGCCGTGGCAGCATCCGCGCACGCCCTACCGGGTGTGGCTGAGCGAAATCATGCTGCAGCAGACCCAGGTCTCCGTGGTCATCCCGTACTTCCAGCGCTTCATCGATGCCCTGCCCGACCTGCCCTCGCTGGCGCATGCGCCGCAGGACGATGTGCTCGCGTTGTGGTCGGGCCTCGGCTACTACGCACGCGCACGCAACCTGCATGCGGCGGCCAAGCGCTGCGTCGAACTGCACGACGGCGACCTGCCGCGCGACCTCGACGCACTGATCGCACTGCCCGGCATCGGCCGCAGCACCGCCGGCGCGATCCTTTCGCAGGCCTGGGGCGATGACGCGCCGATCCTGGACGGCAACGTCAAGCGCGTGCTGTGCCGGTTGTCCGGCATCGACGGCTGGCCGGGCTTGCCGAAGGTGGAAAAGCAGCTTTGGGGCATCGCCGAAACCCTTTTGCCCGCCGCACGCCTCGCCGACTACACCCAGGCGCAGATGGATTTCGGCGCAACCCTGTGCACGCGGTCCGATCCGGCCTGTGCGATCTGCCCGTTGCAGGAACATTGCATCGCGTTGCGCGAAGGGCGCGTCGGCGAACTGCCTTCGCCCAAGCCCGGCAAGCCGCTGCCGGAACGCATCGCGCACATGCTGTTGATCGAAGACAGCGAACAACGCGTGCTGTTGCAACGTCGGCCACCGACTGGCGTGTGGGCCGCGCTCTGGTCGCTGCCGGAACACACCGACCTTGTCGCTGCACGCACCTGGTTCGACATCCACGCGCATGGCGATTTCGATGCCGCGCAGGCGGGCGATCCCATCGCCCACGGGTTCAGCCACTACCGGCTGCGCATCCACCCGCATCGCCTCAAGGGCGTTCGACCGCGCGATGCGGTCGGCGATAATGACGACCTGCGCTGGACAACGCGTGCGGAACTGGCCGGGATCGGCCTGCCCGCGCCGGTGCGGCGATTGCTGCAGGCTCCCGACGAGAAGGAATGACGATGGCGCGCAAGGTGTTCTGCGAAATGGACCACGTCGAAGCCGACGGCCTCGACTTCGCCCCGTGGCCCGGGGAAGCCGGCAAGCGCGTGTTCGCCGGCATCGGCAAGCCGGCCTGGCAGCGCTGGCTAGCCCACCAGACCATGCTGATCAACGAGAACCGGCTGTCACCGTTGAATCCCCAGCACCGCGCCTTCCTGGAAGGCGAAATGCTGAAGTTCCTGTTTGGTGGCGGCGCAGAAAAACCCGCGGGTTACGTCCCCGCGGAGGCCTGAGCGGTCGCCGCGTCCTGCGCGGCACGCATCGCCTTGACGTCGATCGGGCGGATTTCCTCGATCCGGCAGCTGGCCGGTGAACCTTCGGTCAGGATGCGGTCGAACTTGGCCATCACGTACGGCCCGGTGGAACTCAGGCGCAGCACCGGCGACCCCCTGCCCCAGTCCAGGCAAGGCCCGGATACGGTCAGCAGCCAGCTCTCGGTGGGCCGCATGTTGAGCACGATGTGCTGGTCGTCGACCCGGTCCCAGCCCATCGCGTTGGTGTTGCGGATCTGCTTGACCGGCTCGCCGGCATGCGCCTGGTAAAGCGCCAGACGGTCGGTGTCGCTCATGCGGTTGGTGGCGCAGGCACTCAGGGATGCAACAGCGAGCAGTGGAACCAGCAAGGTTTTCATGGCGATGCTCCGGTGGACTGACCGGATCATCCACCCGCCACGCCCAACCCGCGCTTTACCTGCCCGCAGCCGTTCAGCGCTTGCTCGGGTTGCCGCGAACCGCCGCGGCACGTATCATGCGCGGCTCGTTCGACCGGCAGCACTGGCCGGGTAGCTCAGTTGGTAGAGCAGGGGATTGAAAATCCCCGTGTCGGGGGTTCGATTCCCTCCCCGGCCACCACCGTCGGTTGACGAATCAACGACTTAGGGCACCTTTAGGGTGCCCTTCTTCGTTGTACGGACGCCTGTACGGAATCTGGAGCCTGAGCCCGCATGCTTCGGGCGGTGCTATCGACTAACCGAGAAGTCGGTAGTCGGACGCGCTACACGTCAAGTCGGCGTGCCCTCAGCACCACAGCGCTCCTTGTGCGGCGGGTACCTGCCCGAAGCCACGACGTAGGGCGCGACGCTTCCGCCATGGGTCGAAATCACGGTCGATCCGAGCCACCCCGTCGAACAGCGAGGGCTGGATCCGCGCACGTAGACCGGAGGCTCTCAATCGGAGCTTGAGCGTGCCGCAGCCGATTAGCAGTAGATCGGCCAAGTCTTCAAGGTGCCAGTCCACCCGAATCAGCAACAACACGTAGGCGGTGGCCTCGGAGTAGCTGCGCATGACCGCATCGACCAGATCCACCTGCTCGTCGATCGCTTGCTGCCGGATTTGTGGATCCGTGTCCAAGGGGGCCGTTAGCAGTCTCGCCAGGGCGGAGCCGGTCTGCTCGCTGTCCTCGCTATCCCAGTCACGGTCGAGCCGGACTGCGTAGCGCACCGCCTTCTCCGCGTACCTGACAAATCGGTTGTGCAGCCAAGCGAACAGGGTGTCCTGATCGTCTTCGTCGAGGAAGTTGAAGGGCCAGCCGCGCTTCTGCCCGATCTCGATAGCCAGCAGCCAGGCTTCCGCAGCGAGGTCGTCGCTAGAGAACTCTCCCCGCGTCCGCGACGCAATCTTTCTCAGGTCAGCGCGCCTATTGGCCAGAAATACTTCGAAGGGCTGGCCCGCCCGGTGATCGTGCATTGCAAGGCGCGCATGGTTTTGGGTGCGACCTTATGACATGTACTCGATGACGAAAGAAAGCGGCGCGCAATGAAAAAGGGCGAGGCGTTGTATGCGCCCCGCCCTCATGCACCATCAATCACTAGACGCTAGGCCACCTTCACCGGCTCGATAATCTCCTCCACGCCGTCAACCGGGTCCACGTACTTGCGGGGCCTGCCCTTCTTCTCGCTCTTCCGCTTGCAGACCGACTTCCCAAAGGTGCGACCGATGTCAGGAGACTGAAAGCGAGCGTACGAGTCAGCCTTTGCCACATACATGGCGACACGCATGAGGTCATCCCGGCGAGCGTGATCGGTGTAGTCGATCAAGCCGATACCGCGGCGACCCATCTTCTCGAACAGCGCTTGGTGCGCGTTGCAATTCCAGTAAGATCCAGCACCGCGCGTGATTTCCTCCCACTTCTCACCGATCACCTTGGCCCAGGTAATGCCTTCACGGACCTCGTGACCGTCACAGATCACCATCACATGAATGTGGTGGCCTTTGACCGCGCCAAACTCCACCTTCCAAATGACGCTACGCCAGTGCGGGATCTCGGCCTTGATGAAGCGCTTGAGACGTTCAAAGTCGGCTTTGACGCTCTTGTCGGAGGGAGGAACCCACTTCACCACATCGAACTCCGGCTCGTGGCGATACCCGAAGTCGATCCGCATCACCATCAGTCGCGAGTCATTCCGGAACAACTGATTGATGTGAGCGCGCAGGCCGTCCGCGTTCTTCTGAGCAACGCGGCGCTGATTCCGAACAGCCTTGCGGAACTGGCTGCCCTGCAGTTCCGCACGCAGCTTATCGAACCATGCGTTCAGCGCGTCCAAACTGTCATGGCGACGAGCAACCTCCGTTAGCGTGGTCGCTTCATACCAGACCCGCTCCCACACCTCGAAGAACGGTGAGAACTTATGCCTAGTGGCATAGCGGCGGACGATGTGGGGATTCAGCCCGCTCGCCCGGTTAGCCAAGTCTTCCGCCACCTTCTTCATCCGGATCATGGTGTGGCCTCGCGGCCCCTTGCCCATGTAAAACTGCCGACCCTTCGCGTTGGTAATGTCTTCCATCAACCCATCGATGCCGAGGACGATCTTCGGAATTTGGACATCGTGATCGATGCGGTGGTGTTGGCCAGTCCAGAAGAACCTCTTTTCATTGGTCCACTCGCCCTCGATGGAGGGCTTCTTCTTGCGCATAAATTTCTCCAAAGCACGGGCTGCCTGAGCGGCCCGTGCTGCTGATTGAAAAAGAACGGATGGGTGCGCAGATGCTTTGTTGCATCGCGGCTTCAACATCTGTGGGCTAGGTGTTAGCTAGCGCGTCACTCGTCGTCTCAAGCAATCCAGCTAGATATGACAAGGAATATGAACCCGAAAGCTGCCGACCTTTTAGTGATTGGGAGCGGGGGTCATCAATGGGTTTGCCCGGCGAATCCGGCGGGGCAAATGGGTGTCTCGATGGTTGCGGTTAGTGCTCTTCGGACCGCAGCACTCGCAGCAACTCTTCAACTTGATCGTCGGTCCAAACTTTAGCGCGTGGGCCGAGGATACTGGGCTTGGGGAATCCAGGTGATTTCACGAGTTCGTGAAACTTGGTCTTTCCGATGCCGAGCCGATGCGGCATTTCGCATGGCCGATATGTCGCCTGCCTACTTGGGATCGCGGTCATCTCCCTCCTCTTGTGTAGCGACCGGGCGTCGAACATACACAAAAAAACGCGAGCGTGGGTGAGTTTGCGCAACTATTTTTTGCACGTACCAGTCAGCCGGCCACCCAGCCGCTGCGGTCAACTTAGATCCCATTTGTTGCACCGCTTAGCTTCCGGGCATAGCGCCCCCACCTCGTGTGTGTCGTAGGCAATTGGCGGGCCTGCACCTTGCCGGCGGCATAAGGGCCCGGCCTAAGCCGGGCCCTACCCTGCCTGCCTAGTCGAAGGGGTTCTTGCCTCGCTGGTGGTAAGCCAGCCCAAGCAGGAAGACGATAGCGAATGCCGCCAAGTGTTCAAGCGGAAACGGGGTCGTGGTCGGGGGTTTCAGCACGGATACCTCCATGGTTAAAGGGCGTGCCAATGGCACGGAGAGCAAGGGCTCTCCTTTCCGTGTTGTAGGTCTGAGATTCGGTCGGTTCGTCTGCCGCTGGTAGGGATTCCCCTACCCTCAGGCGGGGATTGCCCCGACTGCGGTGGTACGGCGGTCGCGGCACTCTCTGGTCACCAACCCAAGGAGCCTCCCAATGTCTATCGACGCCCTGCTCGCCGCCTTGAAGACCGCTACCGCTGCTGGTGACGTTGAGGCCGCCTGGATGCTTCGATTTCTCGTTACGTCCGTGCCGCCCTCCACCCTTTAGCCCTCGCATACCCTGATATGCTCGGCGCATGACAAAGCCAATTGTGAGAATCAGCCAAGACGACGAATCGCGCGTCGTACTGTCGTTTGATTCGCCAGCCGACATGTTTGCCGCGGTCAGAAAATGCCAAGGTCACGGACTCAAGAGGTACCGTGAAGGGATCCATGCTGGAGCAGGCAGGCACGCTGCAAGCATGACGTTCGGAGATGGCGTATCAGCCGAGGAAGTGATGCAGAAGTTCGCCACTGACTTCGAGTTCGTGTCCGACAAAACGTAGTTTCGGCACCCCCGGCAGAGGCAAAGAGTGCAACCTAGCATCTGTATTCTTCTCGCAGCTCCGCATTCCACCTTCGCGCCCAGCCCTCCATATAGGCGCGAACCACCTCAGGCGCGAACGTCCGGCCGCCATAGTTGATTTTGCCGCAGTGGAAATAGGCCAGCGCGTATGGCGCGCCGGGTTGGGCCGAATAGGTCGCCACCATGTGATCACCCAACCACAGAGCGTGGCCGTTGAAGTGCGGTCGCCAGTGAAACCCGTCGGGTAGCATGACTTTGAGGGTGCGACACCGCCCTCTCAAAACCGGAGACGCGCCTCAGGTTCTGAGGACGCTGCAGAGCCTCGGCGTACATGCGGAGACAGAGGCTCACATCTGCCGGCCTGCGGGGCGCTGCTCAGGCCTCGCTCTTAGGCCACGCCTGCTTTTCGTTCCCCGATGATCTGGTCGACTTGCGGCAGGCAATGCGATAGCCAACACTAGAAGAGCTATCCGGCGAGACGCCTTCTATGACTCCGCACGCAAAGATCAAGGAACTTCTGGCCGACGTGACCTCTGTGCCAAGAAGGAAGTATTCAGGCACAGAACGCCTAGAAAAGCTTGGGATCAGCGAAGAGCGACGGATTGAAATTGAGAGCATGGAGTTCTCCCGCGTCGGCTGCGAACCCACAGAAGGTACGCCCGCATGTTTCAAAAACATCGATCTCAGAGACCTGCACGGCGTCAATCGTGACGATGATGTCAGCGACTGGATTGGGCTGCTCTTTTCCCTCCACAAGCAGTACTTTTTTGACCGCTACAGGCCCGAAGCGTTTCGCAACTACCTCAACGCTTGCGATGCGACAACCAACGATCTGCCCCATGTCATCGAGTGCGGCGGAAAATACTACGTCCATACAAACGGAAAGCATCGCCTAACCATTGCAAAATGCGTCGGGCTTCAGAGCGCTCCTGCGCTTGTCTGGTCTGTACCGGAATGCGTGAAATAAGCTTTCGGCAGGGGTACTTTTAGATCGCCACACACTCTGCTGCGGCAAGCGGTTCAACTCAACCCAGGCGTCCGAATGATCACTATTACCGTCGAGCGTGGCCTCGTCAGGCTGAAGTCTTGGGAGGATTTGTACGAAACGCCTGGATTCACCCGCGACCTCGACCCAAAAACCGTGCACCTGAAAGAGATCATTGGCGTTTACGCCTTCGACAGCAGGCAACCGTGCGGCCTGAAAAGTTGCAGACAACCGCATTCAAACGGCTACCTAGTCACTACTACGGCTGGGCAAGTGACCAACCTTGGAAGCGTCTGCGGAAAGAACAACTTCTCGGTCACATTCACTAACTTGCAGAAGGCGTTTGATCGAGACTTTCGCGCCAAGGAACGCCGCGAGCGCTTGGAGGTCCTGAAGTCCAGGCTTCCCGATGTCATTACCCGAATTGACACGATCAAGGCCCGAGCTGGTCAGTTCTACACACCGATCCGCCACCTTGGGGGAGATTCCGGATCAATGCCGCGCGTTGTCGTTGATGCCATCAGAGGCATGCGCCGCAGTGGCGATGGCGCAATATCTAGGACTCGCAAGGCCACAAAGCAGGAACAAGAACTCGCTTTGGAAACAGGTAACGCGCGCCCCGGAACCCCTTACTACCTAACGGAGACGGCTGGTCGTTTGAGTGGCGTTGGTGCCATTTCCGCTTCCTCCGCCCTGAGAACAACATTCCAAGAGCTCGAACCTGCTCTCCGCAAGCTTCAGAGCCAGGATGTCGAGTCTCTGAGCGACAAAGATGCCCGCCACCTAGACAAGGTGACCGGTGGACTTGACTCGCGGATCGAACAGCTTCAGCAGACCGTTGATCTGCTTGGCACTTTCGCATCGAGGGAGAATCTTTCCCAACTTGAATCGCTGATCGAGTCCGCTTCGGACAGGAAGCTGTTCTCCATTTTCCTCGAATCGCTACCCAGCGGTTGACAGGGGAGCGGACATGGAACCGACGAAGCGGAAGCGCAATTGGTGGATCCCGGCATTCTTTGCAATGGCGATTGCATTTGAGGGGGCGCGCGAAGTAGCGGTTGTTGCCTCAAACGAGCCGATGGCAGGCTCGGGTCTCAATTTCTTTTGGATCCCTGACGCCGGCTATGCAACTGCAGAAGGCCAGTGGGTACGAAGCGACGGCGGGTCTCCGATCATTCCGAACTCGATAGCGATCCGCTGCGAGATGGCGCCTACCCCTCGCTGCATTGAGGCTTCGACCAATGCGTTCGGTTCCGGTCGCATTGTCCATACGAACATTGATGTATTTGAGGACGTGAAATTCACTGCCGACGGCATCACCTACACCAACGACAACCCGGATTGCGCCACCTACTCGGTTCGCTTGGACGGTAAGCAAAAGCGTGTGACTGCAACGCGCGTCGCAAAGGCAGGCACGACCGCATGCCTCAATATTGAACCTCGTGTGGTTATGGAGCTGCAGGACGGCTTGCGCGCCCGGATCAACGGAGACTGGATGGACGACCATTTCTTGCCGATAGTGAAGATTCTCAGGGCTCTGTGACTGAGCCTGCGGGACCGGCTTAGCGGGCCTAGCTAATGGCCGCGAGGTAAGCGGTGCCCATGGTTGAAACGAACACCACTACCGCGCAGACAGGGTTAAAGCGGGGCCTTCCATCAGCCGTGCGCTCCTTGCTCCCGAACTCACCGGCGATGACCGCCGTCACGAGGGACCCGAAGATGGCGAAACCCCACTGAGTCAGCGTCATGGCAGCATCCGGATAGGTTGGCCAGCTAATCCTCGCAGGTTACTGGCGTGATGCCCACGACCCCGGCTGCTACCCTTGGCCCATGCGGCTATTGCTTGGCCTCGCCGCCGTCCTGATCGGCACCCTTGCCGCCGCCATCCTCGGCCTAGCCGCCGGGGTGGCTATAGGTGCGCTCCTGCTGGTCGCGCCGCTCGTATTCCTCTGGCGAGCTATTCGCCCACCACGTCCCGCGTCCACGCCGTCGTAAAGGCGTCCTGCGCTGCGGCCCTGACGTGGCCCGCCGTCCTCAGCCTGGCATTCCTGAGGCGCGTGGCATCGGTAGGGATGAATCTCGCCGGTTCTTGGCGATAGGCCGCCTCGGTCTCTTCGCGGAAGTCGTCCATGGCCTTCTCGGCGCGCTTGTATGCCTCAAAGACCGAGCCGGGCGGCTGGTCAGGCGCACGCTTGCCCGCGATCTCTAGCTTGGCCCCTGCAGCGCCCTTGCCCTTGCCGGCCTCCTGCGCTTTCTTGAACCCACCCATGCGGAGCTTCCCGCCGGCCTCGCTGAGCGTCACGCCGGACAGAACCGAGTGCTTCGTCCGCTCCATCTCTGCTGCCTCAAACCCGCCGTTCTCGTACGCCGACTGCACAGCGTCGCGCGCCTCTGTTGCCGCGTTACCCCGCGCCAGCCGAGCTCCCTTCAACTCCGGCAGGCTTGCCAGCAGCTTGACCGCCTCGGCGTCGCCCTTTTCGTCCAAGGTATCCAGCACGCGGCGGCGGGCGCGCTCGATGACCGCCCGGCGGTTGTAAAACAAGGATAGTTGCGCAGCCTGCTCGTCTACCTTGGTAAAGAAGCGCTTGGAGATGGGCACATCGGAGGGCTTGATGGTCGAAACCTTCGGGCCTACGTCCATGCCGCCCAAGTCGCGCTTCGCCTGTTCGTTCAAGGCGCGATCCTCGGCAAGCTTTCCGCCCAGCGTGGCTACGTCGACCACAAACTGCCCTGCCCCACCCGTCAGCTCCTTAAGCAGGTATTCCAGATCCTCAGGCGCGACGTTGAGCGCGTCGATGGCAGGCGGCGTGTAGTCGTCGCCACCACCAATGCGGTTGAGGCCCTCGGCCCCCAGCTTGAAGGCCTCCATGGTGTCGGGCCTGCCGATGGTGGCGAGCGGCACATCCGACCGTCCAAAGCTGTCCCGGTGGATCGGACGCCCGAAGTCGTTGCGGTTGACCTGCACGTTGGCGGGGATGCGGAAAACGGTAGGCAGCATGCCAAGCGCCCCGTCGCCGACAGGGATTGGGAACATACCCTCGACTGCTGCTGACATCACGTCTGCCGCCACAGCTCCGGCGCGATCTTCTGGCTTGGTGCCTGCGCCCTCCTTGTCGAGAATCGCGCCCGTCATGCGCCCCGCGAGGTAAGGGAACACATTGAAGCCGTACGGCATCGGGATCGTAATGACCCCACGGTCAGGCGTGACGATGACCAGGTTGCGGCGCTTCACGTGGTCGGGAACCTTGTTCCACATCGGCTCCCCGTCCTCGTCTTCCATCCCGAGCGCTGCGAGCGTTGCAATGGACTGCATGGCCGCGAGCGCTCCGAGATAGCCGTACGTCTTCGGGTTCTTCATCAGGCGCAAAGCGCGATGGCTGCCCTGCATCGCCGCGTTATAGAACAGGAACCACGCATTTAGCTGGCTCCCGACGTAGCCCTTTCGATTGAAATTGACGGTGAAGTTCTTGGCGTACTCGGCCGCTCGCTCTGCAGGCATGCCGCGCTTGCGCAAGGTCACGAACGCCGACAGCCGTAGCGCGTTCTCGATGCCGTCGTTCAAATCGCCAACGAGATCGCCGATGGCCTTGGCCGCCGCCATCGCCCGCGAGTCCGACATGCGCCCGAACTTGCCAGCAAAGCGAGACTGCATTTCCTCGATGGACGGCATGTTGACGTAGCCTGTGCGTCCGCCGGCTTGTGCGAACTCTTTCGCGGAGGCGTCCCACTGCCCGCTGCCTTGCTTGCCCCGGGCATAGCGCCATGCAGCGCGAGCCGCTTGGGGGTAGTGAAGCGCGGCATCCAGCGCGGCTGCCTCCCCATGTTCGACGGCCAACCCTGTCAGGCCAAACACCGCGTCGCGGGTTGCGTTCACCGGTACGAACGCGGGGTTGTACTTGGTCAGGACCGCCGAGAAATACCGGTTGATCGCACCAGCAGCTCGCACGAACGCCCCGATCTTCTCGGTGCCAATCAGGTTGAGCGCCTTTGCCAGCTCGGGTTGGCTGAACTTGACGCGGTACAACTCGCCCTTGTGACGCACCGCGACGATGCTAGGGTCGTGCCAATCATTGACGATCTTGTCGTAAACCTCGCCGGCAGCATTGAGCGCACGCTCCGTCTGCACCGGCTCAACTTCCCACAGCGAGGGGTTCGGGTTCGCCAGCACCAAGCGCATGACGGACCGGCCGACGCGCGCCTTCTCCGCGAGGATCACGGATCGCTGAGCGTCGCCGAGGATCTCCGCAAGGATGTTTTGCGCCTTGTTGCCCTCGCCACGCCCCAGTGCGTCTTTGACGAGACTGCCGCGCGAATCGACACCGCGACCGCGCAGGCCACCAAGCCCATCGCCCTCGTTCGCGGAATCGCTCTTGCCTCGCAACGGCACGTAGTTGGGTTCGCGCTCCATCGCGTCAAACAGGTCCTGGGTGATAAGGCCATGGGACAGCAGGCGATGCCGCGTCGCCTTCACCATGCGCCGGACACGGGACACCAAGGGATCGAGCTTCGCCCGGTCGGCCGTGGCCAGAATCGAATCCGCCTCGGCATCGGTCATGCCTGAGCCGCCGTCCGGCATGGCAGGATTGCGAGCCGCCACCGACGCATTCCGATCCTTCGCGTACAGCGCGTAGAGGTACGTCTCCAACGTATCGGCCTGTACGCCCGCCGCCTTCATCGCAGCAATGAGCGGCTCCACCTGATCGGACTCGATGCGGTCTAGCCCCTCGGACACCCGCCCATGCATCAGGGTTTCCATGCGGTAGACGTTCGCCGCGTCGTCCACGATGGTGCCGGTCGCCTCTAGCTGCCCTTGCACGTCGCGCCACGCCAGCATCTTGTCCTGCAAGTCGCTACGCATGCGCTTCATAGCGCCGCGCCGGCCTTCCCAGCGGGATGTGTCGTAGTTCCAGCCAGCAGCGCCACGCGCGACGTTGAGGCCAACCGCTGCGGCATTACGGCGCGCATCCGCGCTCGCCTCCGCCTGCACGATCTTGGTGGACTCCAAGGCGCTCTGAGGCTCTGAAACCTCGCCTTCGCTCCAGATGACGTAGTTCGCCGTCCCTTCGCCAGTCTTGCGGCTCGCGCCATCGAGGTAGCGCAGGCCGGGCACACCAGCCGCCAGCAGCGCCTCCGATGCCGCACGCGGGCCCTTCGCCTCCGAATGGCCTGGGCGGAATGTCGGATCGAAGCGGCGCGCCAGCTCGGTGTATGCGTCTCTACCGGTACGGGGCGCAAAGCTCATGGACTGGCCCGCGAACTCTCCGCCCGGGTTGTCCTCGCTGGTGTTCAGCCCAAGGGAGGCCAGCGCCTGTTTCACCTTCTCCGGCTGCTGGGATAGCGGCTTGTCCCAGTCGAGCAAGTCGGAATCCTCGGGCAGGTCGACCGAGTACAGACCGCCAATGCGACGCAGCGCGGCTTGAGTCTCGGGCGACAGCTCCCAACGTTCCGGGCGGCGTAGCGCTTCGCTGATCGCTTGGTGCGGGTAGTCGAACCCGAGCCAGTCGTCCGCCTGTAGGGCGTCAATCAGATCCCGCTGCGGCTCGCTGAGTCCTTCGATGTTGCGCAAGGACTCGACCGCCTCGTCCGGCGACGTGTACTCGTCGTAAGCGTCACGAGCGTGGCTAATGAACTCGCGCTCCGAAAGACCGGTGCGGTAGTGCTCTGCCACTTCCTTGCGCCCGGCAAAGTACATGCCCCAGCCGTAAGCCTGCGCGCCTTCGCCCGTGCCGACCTTCTGCAGAGAGAAACGGTCGACCTTGTGCGGGGTGCCGTGGAATGCGACCTGTTCCAGCGGCGGTTGAGGCTTGGCGGTCGATTGCCCCTCGCGCGCGTAGTTGTCACCAGCCGGGGTGGTTGAATCCGGCGTGGTTGTGGCGTCCGCGACGCGAGGATCACGCGCGGTTGGCTGGCGGGCGGCCCTCCAGGCGTTCTCCAGTAGTTGCCGCACCTGCCCATCGCTGAAGCCCGCAGCTTCCGAGCCAAACGCCTTGTTCGCCAGCATCTTCAGCCGGCGGAGGAAATTGTCGATCGCTGCACGAACGACGCTGCGGACGCCTGCCGGGACAGCGACTCCGTAGGTGTTTTCGATGCGTGCCCAGTCCCCCGTGCGGGTGGCGGCGGCCAGTTCCGCCAGCGCTTCCTCTGCTGCCAGCGAGCGCCCGCCCTTCATCTGCCGGGAGCGCGCGATTGCATCAGACAGGCCCAGGACGGTCGGATTCTGGAGCGCCATCTCCATCGCGCTATTCAGGTCGTCCCCCAGCCACGCGCGCAGGCCGTGATGACCGGCGACCTCATGCGCTGCCACAAATGCCGCTTCCTTCGGATCCGTGACCGCATCCGTGAACACCACCACTCGCGGCTTCCCGTCGAGTGACTCCGACGCCGGCACGTAGATGCCTGCTGTCCCGATGCTGCTGTCCCGAGCCGCGCGTTGGGCCTCCAATCGCTGCGCATATTCCGGCTTTGCGACGGACTGCAGGCCAGCGGTGCCACGAAGGTATGCGATGCCCACGCTCGACCTGCCCACGGCCTTCGCCACTGCGTCACGCAGGCCAGTCCGGATGGCGTCCTGCTCGCCTTCTTGCTGCGCCTGAGGCAACTGTACCGGGGCCGACGTAGCCGCAGCAGCCTCAGCATTACCCTCCGCGAACCCTGCAGCTTCGGGCTTCCGCCAACGTGCGTCGGAGTCGTTTCTACTTGTTTCTACTTTAGAAACGACATCGGCAGGGGCCGAAATCGGACGAGGCTGCGCGCTTCCGCCCAACACGTCCTGAGCAGCGCTCGATGCCAACTCCGCGCGCCGCTGCGCCAGCAGTCGGTCTAGGTCTGCCGTATCTTCCGGCGGCACCTGTCCCAGAGGCGCGAGCTCCGCCGCGGTGCGACGAGTAGCCGCAGGCGAGGGGTCGCCAAGCACATCAGCAAACAACGGGGCAGCGCTAGGTGGCGCAGTGGCAGCACCCAGTGGGGGCAAATCCGTGCCGACCAGCTTGCCGTCCTCCGAGGCAATCACCTTCTCGGTGCCAACCTGTGCCGGCGCGATTCGCGGGACAGAGCGGCTGCCAAGGGGCGCGAGTCCGCCCAGCTCCCCCAGTGGCGCTTCATCCAAGGAACCCAAGGGGCGAACAGTGGGACCGCCGAGCTCATCGTTGGCTGAAGGCGGAGCCGCTGGCGACTCCTTCCCGCCAGGCAAGAACGCGCGTGGGTTGCTGGCGACGTGACCAGCACCACCCATCCCAGCGCCGACGAGCGCCGCGTCGAGGGCTTGCGCCATCTGCTCAAGGATCGGGGTTTCCCGGCCAAGTGCCACATCAGACACTTGCTGCTGCCCGACTTGAACCGGCGCTTCCTGCGCCCCCTCCAGCGCTGCAGCTCGCACCAGCGAGCCTGCGCCACGTTGCCCCATGACTGCGGGCAGGGCGAGAGATTCGCCCGCCGACTCGATCAAGCCCGTCAAAACGGCGGCCCTAGCCGCTTCAGGTCGCGTAACACCTTCCCCGAGTAGGTCGGTATAGGTCTGCGCGCCTGTCGTACCTCCCATCACCGCAGACGCGACCTGAGGGTTCCTCGTCGCGAGTGCCAACGCCATGGGGAAAACCGACTCAGCACCGGTGTTCACCAAATGCTTTCCGTATTGTGCAGCGGCCCCAGATGGATCATCGATTACTTGCGCGAGTGTTGGCCTGCCTCCTATGGCTTCGGCTGCGAGCTGCCTATCCGCGTTGATAGTTCCCTCGATTGCCAAGTTCTCATCTGCTACTCGTCGGGTGTGCAGCGGATCCGTAACGTCCTGGATGGCTTCGGGCGTGCCTGTGAGCAATCCCTGTCGATACAGCAGGCGGAACGGGTTCACCTCCCCGACGGTTTTGTCCACGAAATCCGCGCCCGTGTGCAAGGCGCTCGCAACGGTCGATGCCGCGCCGCGCTTGATCCCCTCCATGAAGATGGAACCAAATCCGGGCCCACCTTTCTTCGGCTTGTCATCAGCAGCTACATCGGCAGTAGTGCCGCCTAGCTCTTCGCTGCTAGCAAAGCCGATGCGAACATTCCTGAAGTCCGGCACGTCCGCCAGCACGTCATCGAACAACCCCGCTGGCTGAGTCGAATGCGCCGGTTTCTCAGGAGCCAGAACATCATCGAACAGTCCGGGCATCAGAGACGCCCCGCGACGTTCACGAAACCGGCATCCACCAAGCGCTGCCGGGCCTTGTCTTTCGAAATGCGACCGGTCGCGATGGCGCGGCGCGCATCCGCTAGTGCCTGCAACCCGTCTTCCTTGGTGCGCTCGGCGCGGTAAGCGCTGCGCGTGTTACCTGGGGAATCGTTCGCGCCAGAACCGAGCGGAGGCAGCTCGCTCGCAGCGGCGACTGTGGTCCGCCCCAGCGGAGGAAGCGCCACCACCTCCCGACCGAGGGGCGGCAGCGTCTTACCGTCCGCGCCGATCCTGAGATTGAGCTTGTTCGCCTTCAGGTCGGCCAATTCCTGACCTGTCAGGTTCCGGCCAATTTCGTCTTGGATGGCGTCCACCTGCCATTCCATCTGCTGCACGGCTGCCGGCGGGCGGCGGGCACGATCCCGCTGGGCGTCGAGCTGCTCGATGCGTGCTGTGGTCAGATCAGTAGGCGTCGGGGAGCCAAGCGGAGCATATGGCCGCACGACATGCCCGCCATCCACTGCCGTCCACTTCAGGGGCTTGCCATCAAGGGCCGCCAGCGCGGCATTCCCTGCGCCCATTTCGGGGGTCAGCGCGTCCACTGCCATCTGTCGAAAATCACGCGCTTGGAGGTCGCCCAACGTCGCGCCAAGTGGCCGCAGGTCACCCTCATCCATGGATCCGAGGATGTTGTGAAACAGAACGGCCCGCTCCTCGGAAACGCCCAGGCCTTTGCGCACCATGTCCACGGTTCGAGCTGAGTTTGCGAGATGCCGGGCCTGAGCGAGCCTCGCCTCTGCCAGCGACCTTTCGCGGGAAACGCGGCTGCCAAACGCATTGTCGTAGACCTGCCGCTCGCGCTCAGGATCGCCAAGGATGGTGCCGCCGATCTTGGAGCCGGCGGTGAAAAGTTCAGTGGGCATGGCAGCCTCGATTCAGAGGGTTAGCAGGGAGGCAGCGAAACTGCCGAAGGTTCGCAAGGGAGCGCGCCTTGCCTTCTGGTGTCCGTGGGCCGGTACTACGCCCGCCGTGGAAGCGACAGCGGCGCTTGCCCGGCTCGGACTTGGCTTGGCAGGGCTGGCCATCCCGATGCCGTGTCGCGCCGCACTGGACTCGCACCGAAGTCATACGCGCACGCGCGCCTGCGCACTTGGTGTGACAAAACCCCCTGCACGACCGAAGTCATACGCGCCTGCGCGTACTGGTCGCCAAACTCCCTGATCCGGAGTCATACGCACATGCGCGGAACGCTCTGAAATGGGTTGTGACATGTCCCCTCCTGGCGTCTGAGGCGGTAAGACCGCCGCCCCCATTGCTGGGGGTCAGCGGAGGTTGGACGCCGGGGGGCGGGCCTTCCTACCTGTTACGCCTTCTCGTCGTCGTTTCGGATTCCCGCATGCCGGCTCCAATATCGCCCGTTTGTTTATTCTCATCCGGCACGCTTCGACCACGTTTCGTGCACGATTCGTGTTCCCGCCATCGCCCACCACTGCTGCAAAACCGCAGTGAGCCGGTCGCTAAACGCAGCCTCCCGTTTTCGTACCGCTTCCCATCCGCTCCAGTCATCCCCCTTATGTAGGACAACTGCCTGCATGGCCGCCGCTCGCTGGGCCGGACTCATTCGCACGCGCGTAGTTCTGCGAAAACTCGGAGCATGCTGCTAGCACGGGGCCGGCATGCTGCGAGCATGCTGCGGGCATCGGTCTCAGGGAAGGTGGAGGGAAATGCACGGGTGCGCCTGCTGCACGGGTGCACCTGCTGCACCTGCAGGTTTTCTCCGCTCCTGCATCGCCTGCAGTCCCGCCCGCGAGTGCGATCAATTGCTAGCACTTGCTATGCGGTCGCATTGCGTTCGCATTGCGACCGTTGTTCACCGTGATCCACCGTGGATTCATCGCACTTCATCTCACTTTGCGATCACCAAAGGCCACACCAAGCGGACGGGTTGGTGATGGGAAAGGCGATGGCAATGGCGGAAGGAAACCCAAACCAAACCCAGCCCTAACCCATTGGGTTTCGATTGGGTTTCGCCGAACTCCTACAGGCGCGCGATGACCCGAGAAACGCACGGGTAACGCAGCCAGCGTTACCAACGCCCGCCGAACTGATACGCGCCCGCGCGCACGGGCGATGCTTACGGAAACTAGGCGGCGGCTTGTGTCGGAACTGTCGGATTGCCGTCGGACTGGTCGGACTGCATTCCGTCCCGACCTTGTCCGTAGATTGTCCGCATGCTGTCCCCGTCCCGTGCGGACACGCTTTCCAGCAACCACTCCGCCGCCTTGTCGAGCCAGCGCAGCAGCACTTCGCGGGCCTCACCAACCTTTTCCGCGTACACAGCAGCACGCACGCCGTAGCGCTTCGCTCGGTCGCGCAGCCGGCCTTGGTTGCCGTAGACGATGGCGTATCCCGCCTCCTCGGCCGCCCAGGCTTCGTGCCCGACGGTTTCCATGGACAGTGCCACCAGCCGCCAACGACTCGCGTCCTGCAGCGCGACGCATAGCAACCACTCCTCCAGCAGCGATGGCATCCCCGCTGCCCGCGCCATCGACAAGGCCAATAGCGGGCCGGGCCTCGGGCCTACGTTCGGCGCATGCTCGACACCAGCGGCGCGCGTCCAGCGCTTGAACTGGCGCACCCGGTAGGGAACTGCTCGACCACGCTGCCCGAACTGGCCGCTGTCCCACTCGATCAGGCGTTGCCGGTCAGCATCCGACAGCGTGCCCCACCAATCCCACAACTGCGGATCCTTGGGGCGTCCATCGCTTCCGGTGGCGATGGCTTTGCCTGCACGGGCGAGTGTCTCAGTCGGCTTACAGATGACGAGGCCTGCGCCGTCGTACAGCTTCTCTGCCCGCGTCCGCCGGCCTTGGTTGGCGGTGTACCCGTACGCCGAGGCGATGTCGCGCACGACTTGCTCCGTCAGGGGGCGAGTCATCGAGAGCCGCCCGCCAGCAGAGGCTGTAGATCTATTGCAGTGGAGCTGTAGAGCAACAGCCCAAGGCCTTGCCTTGGTAGATATGTATAAGGGAGGCCAGATTCTGGGCATGGGCAAGCGCCAAATGGGGCCGATTTAGGCCAGTTTCTGGGCAGGTTGGCGTTCAAAATCACGACGCCTTAGCCAGATTCTGGGCAACCCTGCGCCAGTTTCTGGGCATGGGGTCGCGCTGCTTCCAAAGACAACTAGCGACCCTTTCGGGTGCCAGCTCCGTGCCTTTGCCCACATCGTCAATCGGCTTCCACGTGATCGCGTAGAGGTTGCAGACACCCTTGTGGCCGTGGCGGGTTTGCACGATGAAGCCCGCCGCCTCAGCCTCCTCCGCCGCCTGATCGCGTGTCTCGCCGCTTCGCCAGCCCCGCTTCAACGCCATGCAGCGGGTCAGTGATAGGTCGCCGTTGTTGCTGCCATCGAACTCGGCAGCAAGCTCAACAATGAACTTGATCGCATTGCCCGAAAGCGCCCGCCACTGCGGCGAGGTAATGACGTAGTGCGGCAGGCTCAGGAAGGTATGACCGCCGCCACGGCCGGTGTGCTTCCTGCGCTTGTCAGTCGCGTGGAATGGTTTCGACATGTTGTCCGCCCCCCGGCGTCCTAGTTCGCGGCTCGGCGGCCAGGGCGTGTGATCCTTGGCGGTGCGTCCACGTGCTTCCACACAGCGCCGCGACGCGCCTTGTTGGCCGTCTCCTTGCAGACACCGAAGCGCTTGGCCAAGACGCTGCCCGGCTCATGTGATCCGCGAATCTCGATCACGTCGGCTTCCGTGAGCTTCGCTTTGACGCACCTAGATCCAACTGGCGTCTGCCCGTTTCGGATGGCGCGAGAGGTGTTCTCAAGAGGCGTGACGATCTCTAGATTCGTCGGGCGGTTGTCGCTCTTGATGCCGTTGAGATGGTCAACTTGATGCCCGGCTGGAATTTGGCCGTGGCAAGCCTCGGCAACGATTCGATGTGCATATCGATAGTCGCGCCGAGAGATCCAGATCCGTACATACCCACGACGGTCTGCGTGACCAACCTTCGCGCCGCTGTGGCCGTAAATGGTGCCGGTCTCAGTATCAACAGCGAGGCGATCAACAACGTGGACAAAGATGCCTGCAGGCAACGAAATGGGGCGGCTGAGGCCAACGCCAGGAGCCAGTCGGGTGTCGACCCGACATGCGAGCGGCGATTCGAGTGGGCTGCCCTTCCCTGGCTCGTTCTGGAGAGTCATGCGCGCCCCTCCAGGCCTGCGGCGGTGGCAAGCCAGTGGGCTTCGAGGCGGCGGAGTTGCGGGACGTTGTGCCAATCCGGGCCGTTCGCCATCAGGCAAAGCGCAGGCAACTTGTGCAGCTCGATGCTGTAGACCTGCTTGGTCTCGCCGTCACCGACATACAGGCCATCAAGCTCTAGCGTTTCAGGGTTGAGCTTGCTGGCGTGTCGATAGCGCGGATTGCTGGCGGTCAACCAGTCGTAAATGTCGTTCTGCTCTTGCGTCGGGAGGCCAGTCACGCTGCCTCCTTGCGACCCTCAGCCTTCAGCCGCTGCGGCAGTGAAAGGAGGCTGTCCAAGTACACAATGCGGGTCTTGCCCACATAGTCGGTTTCCAGCAGCCCGCTACTCGCCAGCGCGTAAGCGCGGGTTTTCTTAATCCCTCGCTTCGCGCACTCCTGCACGAAAGGGCCAAAGTCCCGGAGTTCGGATGCGTTCATTAGTGCCCCGCTGTGCCCGCGTTGGGCGGGCTTCGGGGCGAAGGATGCGGACGCGGAATCGCGCCAGCATCTCAGCAGGGGGGTCTGATTTACCCCCTGTCGTTACGCCTGATTTAGCGCCTCATCGAGGGCGGCCAAGAGCCGGTCTTGCTGGGCTTTGCGTGAGCTTAGGTACGCATTGATCGCGCGCAGCGGATCTTCATTCCCGCCGATTGTCCTGTAACAAGCGCTGACAACTCTCCGGAACTCGTCGCCAGTTCGGCTAGCTCGCCACTTGTCGGGTAACGGAAGCATTGCGCCGCTGCTGGCAAGACGATGATCGTCCATCCAACCCGCGAAAAGCGCCGATTCGACCAAGCGCACCCCTTGGGGATTGGCCGCTGTCTGGCGCGTTTGGGTGCGAGGAACGTCATCACGCGCCGCTTGAGCAGCGGCCACCAATGCCGTGAGCCTTTCCAGCATGTGGTGAGCGGACGTAGGCCCGCTATCCAACTGCCGCTCCGGCTGTGTCCAGTAGCGAGATTCGATTAGTCCATGCGCGAACTGGTGTTCTGGTGCCGGACTGGAAAGCAGCTCGCTAAGGCTTCGGCTCAACTCCTGCGCCTGCGTCTCAACGTTCTCCAGAACCTTCAATGTTTCCCGGCGACCAGCCTTTCTGGCGATGACCTTTTGGATAAAAGGTAGCGCCGACTGGAGCCGACTGATCTGCGCACTCGATGCACCGACGAGGCGCAGCTCGCGTTCTTCATCAGCAGAGAATTTAGGTATTGCCATGACCAAATTCGCCCCCCCAGCGATACCGAACACAAAGCCACGGGCGGCAAGACGCCGCCCGTCTGTCACCACAATTGGCCTAGCCTAACGCTCCGCAACCTCGCAGAACCCACGCCAGTGGTAATGCGCTTTGCGCTTCGTGGATCCGTGGCGGTACATGCCGCGAACGAACTTGCGCACGTCCCAGTTGTGAGCCGCGAGACAGCTTCGGATGATCGACCTATATCGCGCCCTGTCGTCCTCGGTCGGCGCCCACCGCTCGGCCTCGGGAACGTCGCCATGCAGCCCGTAGAAAATGTCGGCGAGGTGCAAGCGTGCGCCAGCATCGTCACCGCCATTTCGCCAGAGTGTGCGCCTCCATAGCTCAGGAAAGCGGGCAGGCCAGTCCAACGCATCAAAGTAGGCGCGAGGCTGGCCCTCCATGTCCGACCGGTCTACGTCGGCGTCCAGCGGCTTGCCGGGATACTTAGCCATGGTCGCCTCCGTTGGCATGTGCTTGTGCAACAATTTCAGCGCGCCTGTGCTGGATCGCTTCCCTTGTCTGCTCGCGAGCTTCACGGGCCATTTCATACAGCTCGTCCTCGTCATCTTCGTTGAACCCTTCTTTCAAGCGCTGCACCTGGCGCTCGGTGCGGAAGGTGGCGGACTCCGGCCACCTGGACACGTTCCCGCTTAGGTCGATCCACGCCAACGCCTGCGCCTGTTCTTCGATATTTCGCGCCCGGATTCGCTCCAGTAGAACCGCCATGGATTCCTCGCGGCCACCTGCCGGAAGGATTCCCTTTGGCAGCAACAACGGCGCGTAATACAGCACTGTGATCGATGCGCTTGGCCCCTTCGTGACCTTGCGCCCGCGTTTCATCGCCACGGGCAAGCGGATAACAGTGGCGGCCATGTCAGGTGACCCCCGTGTTACGCGCAGCTTCGCTGAAATACTTGTCCAGCAGGCCAGAACGCTCGATGTGCACCGCCAGCAGGGCCACGCGGTGCACCTTGGCTGCGTCCCATTCGGGATGATCTTCCATGACGCTCTGCCGGCAGAGGTCATAGTCAGGATCGGACGACGGCCTCACGGGGAACGGGATGATGATGGCGGTCATGGCTGCGTTCCTTCTGGCGTCGGCTGCCAGAGGCATTTGTTCCACGGTATCGGCTTGCGCGCGGTTCCTTTCCGGTAGGCAGGCCGGCTCACCAAGGGCAAGACCGGGGAATCCAACGGCGCGGCGTTTGACACGCATTGGGCAAGGATGGCCGCAATGTCGAGTACTCCGAGGAACGGCCCCCTTTGTTCGATCGGAAGCGACTCTGCGCGTCGGGTCAGGCTTTCGACCGTCTCGCCGTTATCCAGCAGCTCCACGACTTGGAGGATGCTCTGCACATAGCTCTCCGCGACAGAGCCGGCGGGCGCAGTCATTTGCCACCCCACATTGCGCGCAGAGTCGCGTCCTCAGCCGCTCTCAGGCTGTCCAAGTCCATGTCCAGGCCGCTGACACGATGGGCGCGCAGGAAGCCTTCGACCACGGCCATGTCCTTGCCTGCCAGCTCGTAGGCGTCCGCGATGACTTCACCGATGGAGCGCTTGCGGGGCTTTGTCTTCACGCCGTACCACTGCGCAACGAACTCGCCGAAAGCAGGCGAGTAGCGGGACGCATGCCGAACCATGGCGCGGATGTTGGCCTGCCAGCGGCGAGCCTTGCTCATCTTCCGAAGCTTGTCCGAACAAGCGCCACACAGGCAGCGCACGAATGAGCCGGCGGCATTGTCGAACTCGCAGCGGAACACTTGGCCCTCGGCGTCGCACCGGTCGCATTGACGGGGGTACATCGGGAATTGCATTCGGAGGGCGGCCATTACGCGCCCTCCTTCGTGGAGACCACTACACGGACAGTCTCTAGCGCATTCGACGCAGACTTCGCGAGGAAGCCGATAGCCGACCCGAGGGATTCCGCATCGGAGTCATTGAGGCCAACGTACTCAACCGCGCTGTCTTCCGCGACTTGGCGGGCGAAATGATGCCTCCGGAGTAGGAGATGCAAGCCCCATAACGCGCTGACAGCTTCTTCTGCGCTTTCAAGCTTGTGGCGCAAGCCGATCCATTCGGAGGGGAAAGGCAGACGGGTTGCCGCCCAGCTTCGCTGGACGTAACTCAGCGCACCCAACGCTTCTGCGAGGGTTGACGGTCGAGTGTCTCGGGGGGAGTTGGTGCTGATTTCCGGGCGTGAGCCGCCCTCATCTACAATCTGCGATGCCATGACTGTTGCTCCTACAACGGTTGTGGAAGGCGTGGCCGGGGACTGCAATCCCCGGTCGCGCCGCTTATCCCCTTCGGGGATTTGACGCTAGACGAAATCTAACTTCGCCAGCTTGTCTCTTGCGGCTCCTTGTACGAGGTGTCCGTAATGCTTTTCGATCATCGCCAAGGACGTGCCCGTTAGCTTTGCTACGGTCAACAAGTCCATGCCGCCAATGATCGCGTCAGTTATCCATGAGTGGCGCAGGTTGTAGAGAACGGTCTCACGCGGTAGCCCCGCTTTTTCAACTGCGGCGCGCACGTGGTCGTACCAAGTCCTCGAATCCCACGGTGACCCGTCCGCCTGAGTGAACAGGTATGCCATTGGCAGCTTGCCTTTTGCCATCTTGTCCAACAGCGCTTTGGCCGTCGGAGACACAGGGATGGTGCGGTTCCGACCCTTGGTGATGAACGTGACAGACCCAGTCTTGGCGTCGTAATGCTTCCTGAGCGCTGCTGCGGGGTCGCCGGGCCGGCAGCCGGTCAGGGCGATGCATTCCATAAGGGCCCTAGTAGGCTCGTCGGCGGCTTCCAGAAGCGCCCTACGCTGGTTTCGATCCAGATACAGATCCCGACGCCCATCAGCGTCCTTTTCGGGCTTGATCTCCTTCCACTCGATGGCCCGATCCGGGCTCACGTAGCGCTTGCGCACGGCCAGATTGAGGGCTGCCTTGAGGGTGGAGAGGGTTCGCTTGAAGACCGGCGGAGACAAAGCCTTGACCGCCTTGCCCCCCTTTACTGGGCTGGGCGTGAACTCTCCCGACTCCAGGCGCTCGCGCCATTCGACCAAATGGCGTTCCCGTAGCTGGTCGAGCTTGATATCGCCGAGGGAGTCGCCCAGTACGGTCCTGGCGAGGGTCTGCTGGGCAGCCTTGGCCGTGTTGTCTCGCTTCTCTCGCTGAAGCTCGGTGACATAGAACCGGCAAGCGTCAGCCACGGTGACGACATCTGACTGTCGGATTCCAGCCTCCAAGCCCTTACGCCAACGCCGGGCTTCCTGTTTGGCCCTCTCGTAGTCGTTCTCGGCCGTGACCGCCCCCAGGGACTGGTACGCCTGCTTGCCGTCCGCGGTTCTGAAACGGGCGATCCAGTTGCCGCCAATCGCAAGCCTCCGAAACCCGACAAAGAGCCCCCGTTCAACAGGCGCACCCCAGTAAGGCTCCCTGCGTTGAGGAAGCTTGTTACGCACGGTGGTTTTGTCGATCTGGAAACGTGGCATCGATTCAGTCTGCGATTTCCGTACGGACACAGTACGGAAAGACTACAGCGAACGCAAGCGAACCGTAGCGGACTACGAATGCTTGATTTTCCGAGGTATCCGGACGTAGCCGAACACCAGCGAACCCCACATATCCCCCCGTGTCGGGGGTTCGATTCCCTCCCCGGCCACCACTCCGGAAGACGATGCCGCAAACCCCGCCTCGCGCGGGGTTTTCGCTTTCAGGAGCTTCGATGATCCCCGATATCGCGCCGCGCGCAGGCGCGGTGTATGGTCGCCGCCATCGCCCGAGGAAACCCGCATGGACATCCACGACATCGCCCTGAGGTTGTTCGCCGAACTGGTGTCCGCCAACCGCGTCGATTTGGTCAGCGAGGCCGCGCGGATCGAGCTGGGGCGCGAGGCCTACCGCTACGCGGAAGCCTTCATCGCGGCCAAGGACATCTATATCCGCGAATTGCCGGTCGCCAATGTCGAGGCCGGTTACTGACGCGTAAGGCGGTCGGGATTGCGGCTATCCTCGGGCAAACCGCCGAAGGAACCGCCATGAAGCTCCGCCACGCACTGATCGCCACCGCCGTCCTTGCGCTTGCCTCCTGCGGCGGCGGGCCGGTGAAGCGGGTTTCCGAGCCTGCAGCCGGCATCCAGCAGCTGAGCGTGCGCGCCGATGGCCGCTGGGACGTGGTGGTGCGGCTGGACAATTTCAGCAGCGTGCCGATGCGTTTCAGCGACGCCAACCTGGATATCGCCTTCGACAACGGCGCGGCGGCGAAACTGCAGGCGCAGCCGGGCATCAGCATCGGCCCGGAATCGGCCGATGTGTTCACCGCCACGCTGACCCCGCTGCCAGCGGGCCGCGCGCGGCTGGCCAATGCCCTCGCCGATGGCCAGGGCTTGAATTACACGCTGGGGGGCACGGTGGAAGCCGGCCCGGAAGACGGCAAGCCGCGCAGTTACAAGATCGAGCGCAAGAGCGCGCTGGCGCCAGTGCCCGGCCTGCCAGGCGTACTGCGCTGAGGATGCGGAGCGCGTTTTCCGGGAGGATTCCGGCAAACCATACGCCGTAGTATGCTTGCGTTTCCACGGGCCGACCGGCGGTCCGTCACGACTGGTAACGCCGCATGAGCACCTACAAGGCCCCGCTGGACGATTTGCGCTTCGCCCTTTACGACGTCCTCGGCGCGGAAGCGCTGTTCGCCCGCCTCGGCCACGTCGACGCCAACCGCGAACTGGTCGACGCCGTCCTCGACGAAGCCGCGCGCTTCTCCGAAGCCGTGCTGGCACCGCTCAACAAGGTCGGCGACGAGATCGGCTGCAGCTACGACAAGGCGACCGGTGACGTCACCGCACCGCCCGGCTTCAAGCAGGCCTTCGACCAGTTCGTGGAAGGCGGCTGGACCGGCCTGACCAATGCGCCCGAGCACGGCGGCCAGGGCATGCCGGCGGTGGTCGGCGCGGTCCTGACCGAGATGGTCGATGCCGCCAACCTCGCATGGGGCAATTTCCCGATGCTGTCGCACGGCGCGGTCAAGGCGCTGGAGACCTACGGCGAGGACTGGCAGAAGAAGGTGTTCCTGGAACCCTTGGTGGCCGGCACCTGGACCGGCACGATGTGCCTGACCGAGCCGCATTGCGGCACCGACCTGGGCCTGCTCAAGACCCGCGCGGAACCGATCGACGACGGCAAGTACTCGGTCACCGGCACCAAGATCTTCATCACCGCCGGCGAGCATGACCTGGTACCGAACATCGTCCACCTGGTGCTGGCCAAGCTGCCCGACGCGCCCGCCGGCGCCAAGGGCATCTCGCTGTTCGTGGTACCGAAGTTCAAGGTCGGCCGCGACGGCAGCGTCGGCGAACGCAATTCACTCCGCTGCGGCGCGATCGAACACAAGATGGGCATCCACGGCTCCGCCACCTGCGTGATGAATTTCGATGGTGCGGAAGGCTACCTGGTCGGCCAGCCGCACAAGGGCCTGCAGGCGATGTTCGTGATGATGAATTCCGCGCGGCTCGGCGTTGGCGTGCAGGGCCTGGGCCTGTCGGAGCGCGCCTACCAGAATGCGTTGCGTTACGCCCGCGAGCGCCTGCAGTCGCGTTCGCTGTCCGGCGCGAAGCTGCCCGACAAGCCGGCCGATCCGATCATCGTCCACCCCGACGTGCGCCGCATGCTGCTGTCGCAGAAGGCGCTGGTCGAAGGCGGCCGCCTGCTCAGCCTGCATGCCTATTCGCAGCTCGACATCGCCGAGAAGTCGGACGATCCCGCCGAGCGCGAACGTGCGGACATCCTGGCCGGCTTCCTGACCCCGATCTCCAAGGCCTGCCTGACCGAATGGAGCATCGAGAACACCTACAACGCGGTGCAGTGCTTCGGCGGCCACGGCTACATCGCCGAACACGGCATCGAACAGCTGGCACGCGATGCGCGCATTACGACCTTGTACGAAGGCACCACCGGCATCCAGTCGCTGGACCTGATCGGCCGCAAGACTGCCGCCACCCAGGGTGCGGGCCTGAAGTTGTTCCTGGCCGAAGTGGAAGCCTTCGCGAAGCAGCAAGAAGGCGACGAGGCACTGGCGGAATTCATCGCTCCCCTGCGCGCGAAATCCGCCGAGTGGGGCAAACTGACCATCGACGTGCTGCAGCGTGCGGCAAGCAATCCGGAAGAACTCGGCGCCGCCAGCACCGACTACCTCTTCTATTCCGGTTACATCGTGCTGGCCTACTGGTGGGCGCGCAGCGTGGCCGCTGCCGATGCCTCCGATCGTCCGCAGGCGTTCAAGGACGCCAAGCGCGACACCGCCCGCTTCTACTTCGCGCGGCTGCTACCGCGCACGCTGGCGCACAAGGCGGCGATCGAAAGCGGCGCGGCACCCCTGATGGCGATGCCGGCCGACGCCTTCGGCGCGGAGTGAAGGATCCCCATCGCGCCCGGCCGATGTCGGGCGCGATGGCAAGCGTCGTCGGTACCGGCCAGGACTGTACCCAAATCGTCACCGGAGGCGTATAAGCTGGTTTCCCCATGGGAACCGCTAGCGCAACGCTACGCCCGGTCCATGCCGGAACCCGATCCGCGACAGGTCATGCGGATGGGCCGCTTTCCCCCGAATTCCTCAACAGTGCAGGCGCATCGCCCTTCGCCGGCCTGCGCCTGCTGGCGCTGGATGCGCATGGCCGTGCGCTGGACTGGATGAGCTGGCAGGACGCGACCTGCCTTTACGCACGCGGCGCGGTGGCCTGGACCCTGGGTGAGCCCTGCCTGGAAGTGCATGGCGGCATCAATCGCGCCAGCGGGGAGCGCAGCGTCATGCACCTGCACCCGATCATTGCCGCGCGCGGGCACGCGCGCCCGCATGCGCTGGATCCCACCCCGGCGCTGACCAACCCGGCGCTGTTCGCCCGCGACCAGCAACTCTGCCTCTACTGCGGCAACGCCTACCCGCGCTCGACCCTCACCCGCGACCATGTTCAGCCGGTCTCCAAGGGCGGGCGCGACATCTGGGAAAACGTGGTCACCGCCTGCTACCACTGCAATTCGCGCAAGGGCAACCGGACGCCACAGCAGGCGGGGATGCCGCTGCTGGCGGTGCCATACCGGCCAAGCTGGATCGAGCACCTGATCCTGTCCAACCGCAACATCTTGGCCGACCAGATGGCGTTCCTGAAATCGCAGCTGCCGAAGAAGTCGACGCGCTTCGGCTGAGGCGCTGCCCACCTGAATCGGGATGCGCCGGCGGCGATGCCGCCGCAATACGGCGACCGGACCATGCATCCGTTGACGCCGCCTGCACACATGGCAAACACTCCATGCTTTCGGCAGCGGATCACCGCCATGGCACTGACCCTGGGCACCACCGGCATGGACAGCAAGACCAAAGCCGAGGTGCAGGCCGCCTTCAAGGCCGCCAATGCGGAAACCGGCAACCTGTGGACACTCGTCGAAGGCGACGAAGCCGATTACGTCGTCATCGACATGGACAGCCTCTACGGACCGATGAGCTGGCTGCGCCTGCATGCCGCGGGCCGCAAGGTCATCGGCCTGACGTCCGTGGATCGCAACCAGACCGATCACCGCCTGCCGCGCCCGATCAGTGCCGACGATTTCACTGTGTTGCTCAGCGAAATCGCGGTGGACGCACCGGTCGAGGCCGCCGCCGCGAAGGCCGCTGCTGCAGCGGCACCGGTCGCCGCGCCTGCCCCGAAGACCGAAGCGGAAGCACCGAAGGTCGAGGCCGCGCCGCCGCAATCGATCGCGGCGCCGGAACCCGAGCCGGCAGCGATCCCCGCGCCGGAACCCGAACCCGTCCCGGAACCGATCCGCGAACCCGAACCGGTGTTCCAGTTGCCGCCGGATCGTGGCCTGGCGCAATGGTTGATGGCCGGTGGACTGGAACGTCGCGTCCGCCTGCAGCGCGGCGATGCCCCCGCGATCCTGATCGATCCACGGGCGAAGGCATGGCATGGCCCGGCCACGCTCAAGCCCCTTGTCGGCTATTTCGACGGCACCTTGCTGCTCGAGGATTTCGCCACCCCGGATGCCACGGCATGGGAATCCGAAGCCGCGGCGATCGGTGCCGCGCAACCGCTGTCCCGCCTGCAATGGCTGGGCGGGCTGCTGGCCGGCCATGGCGCGCTGCTCCCGGGGCTCGATCCGGACGGCAAGTACCGCCTGCTGAAGTGGCCGCAGACCGAACGCGAATACCCCAAGCACTTCCGCATCGCCACCGCGATGATGAAAGGCCCGGCGACCGTGGCCGAGGTCGCCGAGGCCAGCGGCGTGGCGAAGGAAGACGTCGCCGATTTCGTCAATGCCAACCTCGCGACCGGCTATGCCGAGTCGACCCGCGACGCACCGCCGGAACCGGACACTCCCGCCAACAAGCCGTCTGGAGGCCTGTTCGGGCGCATGCGCGGCCGCTGACCGCGCCGGCTTTAACGCATTTCCCACGCCTGCCGACCGCGCTTCGGCTGACGTGAAGGCGCGCGCGACTGGCGCGCGCGTCTCGCTGGGGAGATCGCGATGATCAAGCGACTCGGTGCCGAGTGCATCGGCACGTTCTGGCTGGTGCTGGGGGCGGCTGCGGCAGCGCCGTGCTGGCGGCGTACTTCGGCGGCGACGGCAATCCCCTGGGAATCGGCTTGCTCGGCGTGTCGCTGGCGTTCGGCCCGACCGTGCTGACCGGCGCCTATGCGCTGGGCCACACTCCGGCGCGCACTTCAATCCGGCGGTGAGCTTCGGCCTGTGGGCGGGCGGTTCTCCGCGAAGGACCTGCTGCCCTACATCGTCGCCCAGACCCTCGGCGCGATCCTGGCGGCATGGATCTGTTCCAGATCGCCAGCGGCGCGGCCGGCTTCGCCATCGACAACAACGCCGCGGGCGCGTTCGCCACCAACGGCTTCAACGCGTTCTCCCCCGGCGGCTACAGCATGACCGCGGCGTTCCTGTGCGAAGTCGTGATGACCGCGATGTTCCTGGTGATCATCCTCGGCGCGACCCACAAGAACGCGGCACCGGGCTTCGCACCCATCGCGATCGGCCTGGGCCTGACCCTGATCCACCTGATCAGCATCCCGGTCACCAATACCTCGGTGAACCCGGCGCGTTCGACCGGCGTGGCGCTGCTGGTGGGCGGTACTCCGCTCTCGCAGCTGTGGCTGTTCTGGGCTGCGCCGATCATCGGCGGCGTGCTGGGCGGCGTGGTCTACAAGTGGCTGGGCAAGGACTGATCCGCGCCCGTCCTGATGTGCGAAGGGCCGCAGCGATGCGGCCCTTCTTCGTTGCGCTCAGGCCGCGGTGATCCGCCATGCGCGATGGATGCGCGCATTGCGGGCGAAGTCCGGCGGGATGGTCGAGGCGCTGATGTCCTCGACGCGGGCGAACTCGCCGATCGCGGCTTCATCGAGCTTGAAGCGGCGGAAATTGTTGGAGAAATACAGCACGCCGCCCGGCGCCAGCCGCGCCACGCCCGCACGCAGCAGGCGCACGTGGTCGCGCTGCACGTCGAAGTCGTCGGCGCGCTTGGAGTTGGAGAACGTCGGCGGGTCGCAGAACACCACGTCGTAGCTGCCGCGGTCCGCCTCCAGCCACCTCAGTGCGTCTGCCTGGGCGATGCGGTGGCGGGTGCCGCCGATGCCATTGCCGCGCAGGTTGTCGGCCAGCCATTCCAGGTAGGTCGCCGACAGGTCGACGCTGGTGGTCTCGTGCGCACCCTGGACCGCGGCCTGCACGGTGGCCGCACCGGTGTAGCAGAACAGGTTGAGGAAATGCTTGCCGCGCGCCTCCAGCGCCATCCGCGCGCGCAGCGGGCGGTGGTCGAGGAACAGGCCGGTATCGAGGTAGTCGAACAGGTTCACCTGCAAGGTCGCGGCGCCTTCCTCGACCTGCAGGAATTCGCCACGGTGATCGAAGCGCCCGTATTTGGAACCACCCTTGCCGGTGCTGCGGGTCTTCACCGCGACCCGCTCCTTCGGCACGCCAAAGACGTCACGCACGCCGGACAGCAGGTCGTTCAGGCGCTTGCGCGTGGTCGCTTCGGGGATGTCGTCGGGTGCCGCGTATTCCTGCACGTGCAGCCAGGTGTCGCCCGCAGTCGAGGTGTACACGTCGACCGCGCAGGCGTACTCGGGGATGTCGGCATCGTAGGCGCGGAAGCAGCTGACCTGTTCCTGCTGCCGCCAGCGCTTCAGCTTGTCCAGATTCTTGCGCAGCCGGTTGGCGACCATCTGCGCGCCTTCGGCGAGTTCGCGCTTCTCCGCGCCCTCGCGCACCGGCGGCGCGATCGGCTCGCAGGTGATCAGGCTGCACTCGATCGGGCCGTTGAAGACCTGGTAGCGCTTCTGCGCACGCAGGCCGGTGGCGCGCGCCAGTTCGAAATCGCCGCACAGCAGGCTGGCCCGCCACGCCGGCGCGCTGCGCTTCAGGGCTTCGCCGAGCGTGCGGTAAAGCGCCGGATCCGCAGCCAGGCGGGCGTCGTACGGCGGATTGCAGACCACCACGCCGCGCGGGTTTTCCATCGCAGGCAGGTTGGCGATGTCGCATTCGCGGAACGCAATCGCGGTTTCCACGCCGGCGGTGCGCGCGTTCTCGCGGGCGGCGCGGATCGCATGCGGATCAAGGTCGCTGCCGTGGATGCACGGACGCAGCGACGCCCGCCCGCGCGCTTCGCGTTCCAGCGCCTCCACGCACAGGCCACGCCACCCGTCGACATCGAAACCCAGCCAGCGCGTCGGCAACGCATCGCCATGCCGCTGCAGGCCGGGTGCCACGTCGGCCGCCATCAGTGCGCCTTCGATCAACAGGGTGCCGCTGCCGCACATCGGATCGAGCAGGTCGCCGCTTTCGGCATACGCCTGCGGCCAGCCACCGCGCATCAGGACCGCGGCCGCCACGTTTTCCTTCAACGGCGCCTCGCCCTGCAACTTGCGCCAGCCGCGCCGGTGCATCGGCCCGCCGCCGAGGTCGATCGACAAGATCGCACGGCCCTTGCGGACGACCAGGCTGATGCGCACATCGGGCGATTCGACATCGACATCGGGACGCGCGCCCGTCTTCGCGCGCAGGGTGTCGACGATCGCGTCCTTCACCCGCTGTGCCGCATAACGTGCGTGGGTGATCGCATCACCGGACACATGCGCATCGATGGCGATGCTGTGCCCCGGACCGAGATGTTCGGTCCAGTCCACCGCTGCAGCACCCGCGTACAGCGCATGCTCGTCGGGGCAGTCGAACTCGGCGATCGGCCAGGCCACGCGACTGGCCAGGCGCGACCACAGCACCGCGCGCTGCGCGTCCAGCAGGCTGCCTTCGACATTCGCGCCTGCGATCGCGGCAGTGGCGCGGACGCAACCCAGCGCGACCAGTTCGTCGGCCAGCAGGTATTCCAGGCCCTTGCCGCAGGATGCGAAGAATTTCAAAGCGACCTCATCGGTGTGTTGCGGCCGTCCCGGCATGCGCCGGAACGAGATCAAAGCGTTGCGAGCAATTGGGCGAACGCGTCCGCACTTGCTTGCACATGGTCGGACAGGCGATGCGAGTCGTCGACCAGCAGCAGGCGCGCATTGCGCGTGGCGGCCCAGTCGACCACCTGCGCCGCGGGAATCAGTTCGTCGTGCCACCCATGGATGATCGATGTCGGCACCGTGGCGGCCTGCAGCGCGGGCGCACGCCCCATCGCGATCGGTGGCGCCATCAGGAACAGGCCCGCTGCAGGCACCTGCAGGGACACCTGCCCGGAGATCCACGCACCCAGGCTGGAGCCGGCCAGCACCAGCGGGCCACGCGCGGCCGCGGCCTGCGCAAGCGCGAGCAGGCGCTGCAGGCGCGCGGGCACATCGCCGAGCTCGCTGACCTCGCGCCGGGCATCCAGGTCGGTGAAATCGGGGCGTTCATGGGTCCAACCCAGGCGCTCGGCCGCATCCGCCAGCGCGGTCACCTTGGTCGCGTCCGGGCCGCTCTCGAAGCCGTGGGAGAGGATGCAATGCCCGATCATTCGGCAACCACCGCATCGCCCACGCGCAGGCTGCCGCCTTCGAGGATGCGCGCGCACAGCCCGCCCATCCCGCGCATCGCGTTGTAACCGCCCGGACCGAGCGCGTCTTCCATGCGTGAACACGGATCGCAATCGTCGGTGCCTTCCAGCAGCAGCTGGCCGATGCGGAAGCGCCGACCCTTCAGGGCGACCAGCGGAATCCCCGACACCAGCACGTTGCGGCGCAAGCTGGCCGGTGCGATCTCCGCATGCCCGGACAACGCGGCGATGACCGGCAGGTGCTCGGCCTGGATCAGGGTGATCCCGCGCTTGCCGCTGCCGCTCGCGTAGCGGTCGCCGGACAATCCCTTGCCTGCCGTCGCTTCTGCCACCTCAACGGGAAGCATCGCCACGTCACGCGCCGGGCGCAGGCCGATCCAGTCCACCCGCCCCGCGCGCGGGAACTGCGCGAACAGGCGGCCGAGTTCGGAATCGGGGGGCGGCTGCTTCATGCGCGAATGCTAGCATCGGCCGATGCCTGCCCCGCCGATTCGCCGTCACCTGCTGCCCTATGCCGACGCACTGGCAGCACGCGAATCGGCGGCCATCGACACCGTGGTGATCCACTGCACCGAGCTGCCGGACCTGGCCACCGCGCGCGAGTACGGCGAGCGGATCCTGTATCCCGCCAGCGGCACCGGCAACAGCGGCCACTACTACATCGACCGCGACGGCGGCATCGTCGAATACGTGACGCCGCAACGCGTCGCCCACCACACCCGTGGCTGGAACCCGCGCAGCATCGGCATCGAACTGGTCAACATCGGCCGCTTCCCGGACTGGCTGGATTCACGCCGGCAGGCGATGGACGAGCCCTACACCGAGGCTCAAGTCGAATCGCTGGTCGCCCTGCTTGCCGACCTGCAGGCGCGCATCCCGTCGCTGGTGCAGATCGCCGGCCACGAGGACCTGGACCTGGACGAGGTCGAGGCCAGCGACGATCCGGCGGTGAAAGTGCGACGCAAGCGCGATCCGGGGCCGCTGTTTCCGTGGAATGAGGTGTTGCAGGCCGTACCGCTTCAACGCTTCGCCATGACCAGCGATCATTCCGGCATCGACGGCGAGACCGTCGGGCGATTCGCGTAGCGGCATTCGAGCCGCGCAGCCCTGCCTGCCGGCTTGCATGCCGGCAGGCGTTCGCGAGCTCGCGGCTGTGCCGCTCGAATTCCTCGCTCACCACCGCGGTAGGCGCCGTCGAGCGATGGAACCGCCTGGCCTTTGGCCACCACTCTATAATTCACGCATGACCTCCCCCGTCTCCGAACTGATCGAACTGCTCTCGCTGGAGCGGCTGGAAGACAACCTGTTCCGCGGCCAGAGCCGCGACATCGGCACCCGCTACGTGTTCGGCGGGCAGGTGCTTGGACAGGCGCTGTCGGCCGCGCAGGCGACCATCGATCCCGCCACCGGCGCGCGCGCCGCGCATTCGCTGCATGCTTACTTCCTGCGTGCAGGCGACATCGAGCACCCGATCGTCTACGACGTCGACCGCACGCGCGACGGCGGCACGTTCTCCGTGCGCCGGGTCACCGCCATCCAGCACGGCAAGGTGATCTTCTTCTGCGCGGCCTCGTTCCAGGTCGCGGAAGACGGGGCGGAACACCAGCTGACGATGCCGGAAGTGCCCAAGCCCGAGGATATCCAGCCCGCACCGGCGCTCGCCACCGATGTGCTGGAAGCGCTGCCGACCAAGGTCCAGCGCTGGCTGTCGCGGATGGGACCATTCGAGTTCCGTCACGTCTACCCGCGCGACGAACTGAATCCGCCCAAGCGCCCGCCCTACCAGCAGGTCTGGTTCCGCCTGTCCGAGCCGGTCGGCGATGCACCGGAACTGCATCGCGCCTTGCTGGCCTATGCCAGCGATTTCCACCTGCTCGGCACCGCGACCTTCCCGCACGGCATCAGCTACTACCAGCCGGACGTGCAGATGGCCTCGCTCGACCACGGCCTGTGGTTCCACCGCGATTTCCGTGCCGACGACTGGCTGCTCTACAGCATCGACAGCCCGAGCGCACAGGGTTCGCGCGGGCTTGCACGCGGGCAGATCTTCGACCGCGCCGGCCGGCTGGTGGCCAGCACCGCGCAGGAAGGCCTGATCCGCGTCGTGCCACCACAGGCGGCGGGCTGAGATGCGCCAGGTCTTCACCAGCCCACGACTGGAAAACGTGGAATCGGTCGCCGGTCTGTTGCGCGAGCAGGGCATCGAGGTGCGGATCACCAACGATCGCTCCTACCGCGGCAACCGCCGCAGCAGCTTCAGCTACCGCGACCAGGAAGAAGCCGCGCCGCAGCCGGCCGTGTGGATCGTCAATGCCGACGAACAACCGCGCGCGCGCCAGTTGCTGCGCGACGCCGGCCTGCTGGACAGCTCGCGCGACGGTACGTCCAGCTACCTGCCGCTGTCCGCGCTGAAGGATGCAGTGCCGGATCCGCACGCGAAGGCCAAGCGCAAGATGTACATCAAGCTGGGCTTGCTGGTGGCGATCCTGGCGGTGATCGGGGTGATGCTCTACGGCCAACCCAAGGCACCGCCCACCGCGTCCACGGCAGTGGCGGCCAAGCCGGCTCCGCCGCCCGCAGACATCGTTCCGCAGTCGGCCGAAGAGCTCGAGGCCTATCGCGTCGACATGCCCACCGCGCTGGCCAGGCGGCTGGTCGATGACGCCCTGGCCACGCGCAAACCGGCGCAGGCCTGCATCACGGTCGACGGTGCCGATCCGGCAGCCGCCTTGCTGCAATCGCGGGATGCCGGCAAGACCGCGCTGTTCGCCGGTTCCGCGTGCCCCGCTGGTTCCGCGCTGCGCATCGCGGTAGGCGAGTACATGACCGACGGCAGCGGCACCGGCAAGGTCACGGTGCAACTGGACGATGAGGCCGCGCGCGTCCTCGACGTCGAACGCGACGGCACCGCCTGGCGGATCCTCGACGCACGCTGAGCGCAGGCACGACGACGCCCGGCATGCCGGGCGTCGTTGCAACCACCGGATCGGTGTCAGTGCTTGCGCGAATGGCTCCGATCGCCACCGCGCAACGACCTGGCCGCATCGAACTCGGCCCTGGTCAGCGTGCCGTCCTTGTTCGCGTCCATGCGGTCGAAGGCCTTGCCGGCGCGCTGCAACTGCTCGGCCTCGGTCGAGACCGGACGCACCCTGGGCGTCTTCCCGGCGGCCTCGGCGCGCTGCGCGAACTGCGCGCGACGCTCGGCACCACGCGCACCCTGCTCCACCGCGAACTCGTCGCGGCTGAGCCTGCCGTCCCTGTTCGCATCCGCGCCGGCGAAGAACGCCGCACGTTCACGAGTCATGCGCAGTTCCCGGTCGCTGCGGTCCAGGTAGCCGTCCTTGTTCGCGTCCATCTCGGTGAAGCGCGCGGCGAACCCGGCGTTGCCGGCATTCGCCTCGGTGCGGCTGATGCGGCCGTCCTTGTCGGTGTCCAGCGCCTGCAGGCGGTCGCCGCCGCGGCCCCCGCCGCGCTTGCCGTGCATGCGCTGCGGGCGTTCGCCGGCGCTGAGCTTGCCGTCCTTGTTGGCGTCCAGCTGGTCGAACTTCGCCGCCAGTCTCGGCGCCTTGGCGGCCTCGGCGCGGTCGATCACGCCATCGCCATTGGCGTCGATCCGCTGTGCGGCCTTCACGCCGCTGGCGGGTGCGGCGGTCTGCGCGACCGCGAAGGTGGACGCCAGCGCAGCGGCGACCGCCAGGGCCAGGATGTGCAACTTCTTCATCGTTCATCTCCAACCGGCACGCGCCGGGCTTGCAGGGAAAACGCGGCGGGTGCGTGGCGGTTGACAGCGAGGGCAGCGCGCAGCTGAACGAGGGCGCTATCCTGCCGGCATGGGCACCGACGCCGACAACCTGCGCATGTTCCACACCGGTGCCCACCCCTGCGGCTACTGGGACGACCGCGAGGCCCGCGACCTGGTCCTGGATCCGCGCGATCCGCGCCTGGCGCAGGCCTACCCGATGGCGCTGGACTGGGGCTTCCGCCGCTCCGGCGACATCGTCTACCGGCCCAGTTGCAGCGGCTGCCAAGCCTGCGTGGCGGTGCGCATCCCGGTCGACGCCTTCACCCCGGATCGCAGCCAGCGCCGTTGCCTGGCGCGCAATGCCGATGTCGACGCACGCATCGTGGCGCCGGTCCGCAGCGACGAGCACCTGGCGCTGTACCGCAAATACCTGGCCAGCCGGCATGCCGGCGGCGGCATGGACGACCACGGCGCGCACGAATTCGACCAGTTCCTGATCGGTTCGTGGAACGAGGGCCGCTTCCTCGAGTTGCGCGAACACCGGACGCACGCCCTGCTCGCGGTGGCAGTCACCGACCTCGCTGCCGATGCGCTGTCCGCGGTCTATACCTTCTACGATCCCGACCACGCCACGCGCGGGCTCGGCACGCTGGGCGTGTTGCGACAGGTCGAATGGGCGCGCCGCGACGGGCGCAGCCACCTGTACCTGGGCTACTGGATCGCCGGGCATCCGAAGATGGATTACAAGCGCCGCTTCCAGCCGCTGGAAGGCTTCAACGGCCGCGGCTGGCGGCGCCTGCAGGCGTGAGCGCGCGTATCGCCTCATCGTGGCTGGCGGCCTGCACCGCAACACTGCTGGTCGCCTGCGCAGCCACCACGCATCACTCCACGGACGGGGACGCGATGGCATCGACGCCGATCGCCACGCTGCGCGTGGCCACCTACAACGCCTCGCTGTACGACGAAGACGCGGGTGGCCTGGTCGCCCGCCTGCAACTGGGCAATGCGCAGGCGCGCAAGATCGCCGCGGTGCTGCAGAAGGTCCGCCCCGACATCGTCCTGCTCAACGAGTTCGACTACGACGCCGCGCAGCGCGCCGCCGACCTGTTCCAGCGCGACTACCTCGAGGTCGCGCAGGCCGGCGGCGGCGCGCCGCTGCATTACCCGCATCGCTATCTCGCGCCGGTCAACACCGGCGTGCCCAGCGGCCTCGATCTGGACGGCAATGGCGAGACCGGCGGGATCGGTCGCGAGCGCGGCAACGATGCCTGGGGCTACGGCCTGCATCCCGGCCAGTACGGCATGCTGGTGCTGTCGCGCTTCCCGATCGACGCGGCCGCCGTGCGCACCTTCCAGTTGCTGAAATGGCGCGACATGCCGGGCGCTCGGCGGCCGATGGATCCCGCCACCGGCAAACCGTTCCATGCCGATGCGGTGTGGGAACAACTCAGGCTGTCGTCGAAATCGCACTGGGACGTGCCGATCGAAACGCCAGTGGGCACCCTGCACCTGCTCGCATCGCACCCCACGCCGCCGACCTTCGACGGCCCCGAGGATCGCAACGGCAAGCGCAACGCCGACGAGATCCGGCTGTGGCGCGAGTACATCTCGCCCGGGGCGAAACCGTGGTTGTGCGATGACGCCGGCCGTTGCGGTGGGCTCGCCGCCGATGTGCGCTTCGTGATCGCCGGCGACCTCAACAACGATCCGGTCGATGGCGATGGCCACCACGACGCCATCCTGGAACTGCTCGAACATCCGCGGGTGCTGCGCATGGCCACGCCGCGCAGCGCCGGTGGCGAAGCCAAGGCGCGCGACTACGCGGCTGCCGGCATCCTGCGGCGCGGATCACCGGCCCACGTCACCGGCGACTTCGGCCCGCGTGTCGGTGCATTGCGGCTGGACTACGTGTTGCCGTCGAGCGGCTTCGCGCTTGCCGGCAGCGGCGTGTTCTGGCCGGCGCCGGGCGATGCGGATGCGGCGATCGCCGACGGCAGCGACCATCAACTGGTCTGGGTCGACCTGCGCTGAGTGCGCTGGACCGCGCGGCTGCGGTCAGCCCGCCGGTGACGGCGTGGGCGCGGCATCGGCGCCGGGTTTCGCGTCTGCCTGCGGCATGATCCCCAGGCCGGGCTCCAGCAGGACCGGCGCGCGATTGCGGTTGTGGAAGCCGAATTCCTCGTCGCTGTGCGCGGACACGATCATCCGCACCATGTTCCCCGGCACCATCAGTTCCAGCGCGATCGCCCGGCCGTCGACGGTGCGACCTTCCAGGGTCATCTCGATGAAGGCGCCACCGGTGTCGACTTCGCGGCAGGGCACATGCGGGCCGGCGGGGCCGTCCTGCAGGTAGGGCTTGATTGCATCGCCCAACGCTTCGAGCGCGGGCGGGAAGAAAAACACGGCATATCCGGCGGATTCGTTCATGCCTGCAGTCTCTCACCCAGCCCGCAAATCGACCGTCAACGCCGCCGCGGCATCGCGGGCCAGCGCGCGGGCGGCATCGATGTCGTCGGCGCGCGCCAGGGTCACTGCCACGCGGCGATGCCCTTCCACCTTCGGCTTTCCGAACAGCCGCAATTGCACGTCGGGATGCGCCAGCGCGGCATCCACGCCTTCGAACACCGGTACGCCATGCCCGTGCGCGAGCACCGCGCAGGACGCGGACGGCCCCGACTGGCGGATCGTGCCATCGGCGTCGGCATGGATCGGCAGGCCCAGGATCGCGCGCGCATGCAGGGCGAATTCGCTGAGTTCCTGCGATACCAGGGTGACCAGGCCGGTGTCGTGCGGACGCGGGCTGACCTCGCTGAACCAGACCTCGTTGCCCTTGATGAACAATTCGACGCCGAACAGGCCCCAGCCACCCAGGTCATCGGTGATCGCGCGGGCGATGTCCCGCGAGCGTTGCAACGCCAGCGCTGACATCGGCTGCGGCTGCCAGCTCTCGCGGTAGTCGCCGTCGCGCTGCAGGTGCCCGATCGGCGCACAGAAATCGGTGCCGCCGGCATGGCGCACGGTGAGCAGGGTGATCTCGTAGTCGAAATCGATGAAGCCCTCGACGATGCAGCGACCGGCACCCGCGCGGCCACCGGTCTGCGCGTAGTCCCAGGCGGCGTCGATGTCGGCCTCGGATCGCACCAGCGACTGGCCCTTGCCCGACGACGACATCACCGGCTTGACCACGCAGGGAATGCCCAGCGCGGTCACAGCGTCCCGATAGTCCTCGGCCGTGTCGACGAACCGGTACGGCGAGGTCGCCAGCCCCAGCGTTTCCGAGGCCAGCCGGCGGATGCCCTCGCGGTCCATCGTCAGCCGCGCGGCGCGTGCCGTCGGGATGACGCGCGCGGCGCCTTCGGCTTCCAGTTCGACCAGGGTCTGCGTGCTGATCGCCTCGATTTCCGGCACCACCAGATGCGGTTGTTCGAGTGCGACCAGCGCGCGGATCGCGGCGCCATCCAGCATGTCCAGCACATGGCTGCGATGCGCGACCTGCATCGCCGGTGCGTTGGCGTAGCGATCCGCGGCGATGACCTCCACGCCGAAGCGTTGCAGCTCGATCGCCACTTCCTTGCCCAGTTCACCCGAGCCCAGCAGGAGCACGCGGGTGGCGTGCGGGGACAGCGGCGTGCCGATGCGTGTCATGCGGAAGTCCGATCGTGGGAAGCGCCAATTCTAGCGAAGCCGACCATCGGACACTGTCGCCCGCGCGCACCGACATGCGATCCTCGACGCATGTCGATCCGCCCACTCCCGCGGCTGTCGCTGCTCGCCGCGCTGCTGGCGTGCGTGGTCGCGTGCGCACCGCCGTCGCTGCCGTTCGCACGCCTCGCGGGCGTGATCACCAGCGGGATGTTGGGCGAGATCAGCGGCCTGGCGGCATCGCACGTGCATGAAGACGTGCTGTGGGTGATCAACGACGGCGGCAATCCCGCGGAGATCTTCGCGATCAACCGCCGCGGCCGGTTGCTTGCCCGCTACGACGTGCGCGGCGCGCGCAACATCGACTGGGAAGACCTGGCCAGCTTCAGCCTGGATGGCAAGCACTACCTGCTGGTCGCCGATACCGGCGACAACGGCGGCAAGCGCAAGGACATCGTGCTGCACGTTATCGAGGAACCGGTGACCCTGGCCGGTGGCGAACTCAAGCCGGCATGGTCGATCCGTGCGCGCTGGGCGGACGGCCCACGCGACTGCGAGGCGGTCGCGGTCGATGCCGCCGCCGGGCAGGTGCTGCTGGTCTCGAAGAAGCGCAGCCCGCCGGACCTGTTCGCGCTGCCGTTGGCGAAGTCGCGTGGCGTGCGCGAGGCGCGCCGCATCGGTCGCCTGGCCGGGGTACCGCAGGCCAGCGCGGAACTGCATCGCAACGACCCGAAACTGGCCAGGCTGTTCCCGCAGGTGACCGCCGCAGACCTCTCGCCGGACGGCCTCACCCTGGCCGTGCTGACCTACGGCAGCGTGCTGTTCTACCGGCGCACGCCCGGCGAAGACTGGGGCGCGGCGGTCGCGCGCGCGCCGGAAGCGCATGACGTACCGCTGATCCCGCAGGCCGAAGCGCTGGCCTGGAGCACCGGTGGCGCCGGCCTGTACGCCAGCGGCGAGTTCAAGCCGGCACCGCTGTTTTATCTCAGCCCGCAGGGCTGATCGACGCAGGCGAAATGGGGACGGAGGCAGTCAAGCGCGCCTGACTGCCTCGGTCAGCATGCCAAGCCGTTCGTCGGCCCACAGTAGAATGATTGATATCAATTTGATATCAATTCACTCAAGCGCCCATTCCGGGCTGCCATGACGAGACGCCGCCATGAAAGAAAACCCCATCCACTCCCTTCCCGGCATTCCGTTCCTGCTGGGCGTCCTGGCCGCATCCGCCGTCGCCGCGTGGCTGTTCCTGACCGGCGTGGGCGCGGGCGGCGGCGAGCCGTCCCCGGTCAAGATCCTCTCCGGGGTCCTGCTGGGCACGATCGCCTTCCTCAGCCTGATCGGCCTGTACACGGTGCAGCCCAACCAGGCCGCGGTGATCAGCCTGTTCGGCAAGTACGTCGGCACGGTCAAGGAAAACGGCCTGCGCTGGAACAACCCGTTCTTCGGCAAGAAGAAGATCAGCCAACGCATCCGCAACTTCGAGAGCGGCAAGCTCAAGGTCAACGAGCTGGACGGCAGCCCGATCGAGATCGCATCGGTGATCGTGTGGCAGGTGGTGGACGCATCGGAGGCGGTCTACAACGTCGACGACTACGAGAGCTTCGTGCACATCCAGGCCGAGTCCGCCCTGCGCGCGATGGCCACCAGCTATCCCTACGACCAGCACGAGGACGGCCAACTCGCCCTGCGCAGCCACGCCAATGAAGTCGGCGCGCACCTGAAGCAGGAACTGCAGGAACGCCTGGCCGATGCCGGCATCGAAGTGCTGGACGCACGCATCAGCCACCTCGCCTACGCACCGGAAATCGCCCAAGCGATGCTGCAGCGCCAGCAGGCCAACGCGATCATCGCCGCGCGCACGCGGATCGTCGCCGGCGCGGTGGGCATGGTCGAGATGGCCCTGGCCGAGTTGCAGAAGAACGGCGTCGTGCAACTGGACGAGGAGCGCAAGGCGCAGATGGTCAGCAACCTGCTGGTCGTGCTCTGCGGCGAGCGCAGCACCCAGCCGATCGTCAACACCGGCTCGCTGTACTGAGCCCGGCACGACCGTGAGCGAGAAGAAGGCCTATCCGCTGCGCATCAACGCCGACGTCCTGGCGGCGGCGCAGCGCTGGGCCGACGACGAACTCCGCAGCCTCAACGCGCAGATCGAATACGTGCTGCGCGATGCGCTGCGCAAGGCCGGGCGGCTGCCCACTACGCCATCGAAGAAGGAAGACGCCTCATGACGAGCACGCGCTGGCACTACAAGGTGGTCGAGATCACCCAGTGGATGGGGCTGAAGCCCAAGAAGATCGAGGAACTGATCGCACCGCTCGGGCAACTGGGCTGGGAACTGGTCTCGGTGACCCAGGTCGCCGCCTCGACCGTCCTCTACCTCAAGAAGCCGGCCTGAGCGCCGACGATCCACGCACATCCGGGGAGAACCACATGCTGCACATCGTCCACATGATCGAACGCCGTTACGGCCCGGCACGCGGTCGCCAGTTGGTCGGCCGCATCGCCATCGCCTCGCTGTTGCTGCTCGCCCTGGGCGCAGGCCTCGCGATGTCGCTGCCGGCGCGTGCACAGGCGGTCGATGGCAAGGCCATCGCCATCCGCGCGCTCGACCACATGGATGCCGGCGAATACGCCCAGGTCGAGGCGATGTTCGATGCCGACATGGCCAAGGCCGTGCCTGCAGACAAGCTGAAGGCGGTATGGGAATCGCTGCCGGCGCAGGTCGGCAAGGCGACCGGCCGCGGCGACGCGCAAACGATGGAACAGGCAGGCAGCACGCTGGTCCAGGTGCCGTTGCATTTCGAGAAGGCCGAACTGATGGCGAAATTCGCCATTGAAGGCGGCGGCAAGATCGTTGGCTTCATGATCCAGCCCGCGCAGGCCGCGGCGGCGCCGGCTTCCGCGCCCCCGGTGGCCGAGGATGCGAGCTTCAGCGAGCGCGAGGTCATGGTCGGCGGCGACGACCGCGCCCTGCCCGCCACGCTGGCGCTGCCGAAAGGCGATGGTTCGTTCCCCGCCGTGGTGCTGGTGCACGGCTCCGGTCCGCACGACCGCGACGAAACCATCGGCCCGAACAAGCCCTTCCTCGACATCGCCCGCGGCCTGGCCGCGCAGGGCATCGCCGTGCTGCGCTACGAGAAGCGCTCCAAGGCGCGTCCCCAGGACTTTGCCAGCGGCATGTTCGGCGTGGACGAGGAAACCACCAACGACGCGGTGCAGGCGGTGGCCACCCTGCGCGGCATCGACGGCATCGACCCGAAGCGCGTGTTCGTGCTCGGCCACAGCCAGGGCGGGATGATGGCGCCGCGGATCGCCGCGGTCTCCGGCCACGTCGCCGGGCTGGTGCTGCTGGCCGCACCGGCGCGGTCGCTGCTCGACATCGTCATCGAACAGAACCGCCGCCTCGCCGTGCTCGACGATGGCAAGACCAGCGACGCCGAACGCGACGCAATCACCGCGATCATCCAGCAGGTGCGCATCACCCGCGATGCCGCGACCGACCCCGCGACGAAGACCGTGATGGGCCTGCCGGCGGGTTACTGGCGCAGCATCGACAGCGTGGATCCGGTCGCCGAAGCGAAGTCGGTCGGCTTGCCGATGCTGGTGCTGCAGGGTGCGCGCGACATCCAGGTGGTCGATGCCGACTGGCAGGGCTGGCGCGGTGCGTTCCATGCCGACCCGAAGGTCAGCTTCAAGCTCTACGAGACGCTCAACCACCTCGCCATGCCCGGCGAAGGCGATGGCACCCTGGCCGAATACCAGCAGCCCAACCACGTCGATGCAACGCTCATCGACGACGTGGCCGCGTGGATCAAGGCGCGCTGAGCCATGAAGCCTGCGCCACCGGCATCACGTTCGTTCGCGGTCACCCCGCCGCCTGCATATGCATGGCTGTGGCTGGCCGGAATGGGCGTGCTGCTGCCGCTGGGAATCGTCGTCGGCATGCATCTCTCCGGCGAGCAGCTGCGGACGGCCGGGATCGTCCCGGTGCTGGTGATCGTGCCGTTGGTCTTCGCGATGCTCCTGGCCGCGATGAAACGCCGCGTGGTCGAACTGCACGACGGCGTGCTGGAGGTACGCGCCGCCCTGTTCCGCCAACGCGTCGCCGTCGCGCAACTGGACCTGGAGCGCGCCCGCGTCGTCGACCTCGCCGAACGCACCGAACTGCGCCCGGTCGTCAAGACGGGCGGCATGTCGATGCCGGGCTTCCACGCCGGCCGCTTCCGCCTGCGCGAGAAATTCGGCAGGGCCTTCTGCCTGCTCACCGATCGCCACCGCGTGCTGTGGCTGCCGCTGCGCGACGGCAAGGATCAGATGCTGCTCAGCCTGGAGCAGCCGCAGGCACTCCTGGACGCGCTCAAGGCCTCGCGCGGCTGACGCCGGGGCAGTCACGGCCTATGCTTCGCGGATGCCACGCACGCCCCCCGTTCCGCTGAAGGCCGTCCTGCTCAACACGCCGGACATCGAACTCTGGCCCGGCGGTCTTCTGCGCGCGCGCAGCAACCACGATGCACGGGCGCTGTCGCGTGCGCGGCATGTGTTGCGGCGCAAGCGCGATGGCGCCTACCTGGCAGCCGATCTTTCCGAAGGTCTGCTGCCGCTGCTGCCGGGATTGCAACGCGAGCCGGGGCTGGACGCCGCACTTGACGCGCTCGAGGCATCGCCGCTGGGTACGCGCAACGGCATCGACCACGTCGGCGAACTTCCGTTGCACCGCCTGCAGGAACGACTGGACGCGCTCGGCATCGATGCCGACGCCTACGAGGCACGCACCGGCCTGGCGCTCGTCGCCGAACCCGACTGGCTCGCGTTCGCCGGGTTCGATCGCTACCGGCGCGCGCTGTGGCTGCGCATCGATGCCGCCCGCGCGTGGTTGCGCATGCACGATGCGGCGGCGCGCGACGACGTCCTGCTGGACGCGATCTCCGGCTACCGCAGCCACGATTACCAACTGGGCATCTTCGACCGCAAGCTTGCGCGTGGCCTGTCGATCGACGACATCCTGGCCGTGAATGCCGCCCCCGGCTATTCCGAGCACCACGGCGGTTGTGCGCTCGACATCGGCACGCCCGGCGAACCGCCTGCCGAAGAATCGTTCGAGGCAACACCCGCATTCGAATGGCTGCAGGCGCATGCCGGCGGCCACGGGTTCGCCATGAGCTATCCGCGCGGCAACCCGCACGGGATCGTGCATGAGCCCTGGCATTGGCGATTCGCCTCGGCATGAGGTCGATCGCCCTCGCCGATGCCTGGAGCAGCGGCCGCAACAACTTCAACCTGATCCGCCTGTTCGCGGCGTGGCTGGTGATCTACGGCCATGCGTGGGCGATCACCGGCAGCGCGGGAGGCGACCTCGTCACGCACCTCACCCGGTTCAAGTTCGCCGGCGGCGTGGCGGTGGACGTGTTCTTCTTCATCAGCGGGTTCCTGATCGCGGCGAGCCTCGCCCGCAACGATGTGCGCAGCTACCTGGCCTCACGCGCGCTGCGGATCCTGCCGGCGCTGGTGGTGTGCGTGGCGCTCAGCGTGTTCGTGCTCGGGCCGCTGCTGACCACCGCGGACGACTACTGGCGCGATCCGATGACGTGGGACTACCTGTGGGCGAACAGTTCGCTGTGGGCGAGCCGGTACACGCTGCCCGGCGTGTTTCAGGCGCTGCCGCAGCAGGCGGTGAACGGCTCGCTGTGGACACTGCCGATCGAGGCGCGGCTCTACCTGGCCTTGCTGGTGGCCAGCCTGCTCGGCGTCCTCACCGCGCGTCGCTACACGCCGTTGTGGGCAATCGCGATGGCCGCGGCGTATGCCTTCGCCGCGTGGCGCAACCCGCTGCCCGAATGGCTGGCGAATTATGTCTGGTGCACGGCCTTCTTCATCACCGGCACCCTGTGCTGGCTGCATCGCGAACGCATCCGCCTGGGCGCCTGGCCGTTGGTCGCGTTGCTGGGCATCGCCTTGCTTGCGCGCGGCACGCCGTGGTTCCACCTGCCCTACTTCGCCATCGCCTGCTACGGCACGCTGTGGCTGGCCTTCGTGCCGACGCTGCCGCTGATCCGTCGCAACGACCTGTCCTACGGCCTGTATCTGTACGGCTGGCCGGCGGCGCAACTGGTGCAGCAGTTTTCGCCGGGTGGGCCGATGCACAACGTGCTGTGGGCGACGTTGCTGGCCGGTACGTTGGCGGCGGCGTCGTGGTTCGCGATCGAGCAGCCGGCGCTTCGTTGGAAGCGAAAAATGGGGTCAGAGTAGAGTTTTGCGGGCGCAGCACATGGGCATCCCGGAAATGGGGTCAGAGTGAATTTTGCGTCGATGTCGTCAGCATCGTTCGCGAATGCCGGTCGCAAAACTTCACTCTGACCCCATTTCCGCTACGCGGACCTGACGAGTCCCCGCAAGGTCGCGCGCAAACCCTCACGCCACGCCGGCGGCACGATGCCGAAATCCTCACGCAGCTGCGTCGTGTCCAGCACCGAGTAAGCGGGCCGCTTGGCCGGCGTCGGGAATTCCGCGGTCGCGATCGGCACCACCCTCGGCATGCGCGCGAGCAACCCGAGCGCATGCGCGTCCTCCATGATCGCGCTGGCGAACCCATGCCAACTGGTTTGCCCCGCGGCGACCAGGTGCCAGGTGCCGGCCTCGGTCACGCCATGAAGAATGAGGTCCGCGGTCGCATCGGCGATCCACGCGGCGGACGTCGGCGCACCGACCTGGTCGGCGACCACGCGCAGTTCGTCGCGCTCATTCGCCAGCCGCAGCATCGTCAACAGGAAATTCCTGCCATGCGAGGCATACACCCAGGCCGTGCGCAGGATCACGTGGCGCGCGCCGCTGGCGCGGATCGCGTCCTCGCCTGCCAGCTTGCTGGCGCCGTACACGCCGAGCGGAGCGGTGGCGTCGTCCTCGCGATACGGCTGCGATGCCCCGCCATCGAACACGTAGTCGGTCGAGTAATGCACCAGCAGCGCACCGCTCGCGGCGCATGCGTCGGCGATGGCCGCAGGCGCTTCGGCATTGGCGCGGAACGCGGCTTCGATGTCGCCCTCGGCCTTGTCGACGGCGGTGTAGGCGGCGGCATTCACCACCACGTCCGGCGCGACCTGCGCGATCACGGCGGCGAGTGATGCCGGTGCATCGAAATCAGCAGCGACATCCGCATCCTTGCCGTCGCGGGTGGCGACGACGAGTTCGCCGAGCGGCGCCAGGCTGCGCCGCAGTTCGCGACCGACCTGGCCATTGCCGCCGAGCAACAGCAGTTTCACGGTGCGATGTAGACCGGCAGGCGCTCCGCCGCGAGGTCCGCAAGCAGGGGCGCAACCGCATCCTTGGGCGACAGCGATGCCTCCGCCAGTGGCCAGTCGATGGCGAGTTGCGGGTCGTCCCAGCGCAGCGAGTTGTCGCTGGCGCGGTCGTAGGGCGCAGTGCAGAGATAGGTGAACACGGCGCTCTCGCTGAGCGTGAGGAAGCCGTGCGCGAATCCTTCCGGGATCCAGAAATGACGCTTGTTGTCCGCGCTCAGGAGTGCCGCCGCGTGCTGCCCGAACGTGGGCGAGCCCTGGCGGATGTCGACGGCGACGTCGTAGACCTCGCCTTCGAGCACGCTGACCAGCTTGCCCTGCACGCTGTCGGGCCACTGGTAATGCAGGCCGCGCAGCACGCCACGCTGCGAGCGCGAGACGTTGTGCTGGACGAACTGCGTGGGCAAGCCATGCTCGGCGAAGCGTGCGGCATTCCAGCCTTCGTAGAAGAAGCCGCGTTCGTCGCCGAACACCGCCGGTTCGATCACCACGCAGCCCGGCAGCCTGGTCTTGATCACCTTCATTCGACGCGCCCGTGTTCGAGCAGGCCGAGCAGGTACTGGCCATAGCCGTTCTTGGCCAGCGGCCGTGCGAGTTCGCGCAACTGGTCGGCATCGATCCAGCCGTTGAAGTAGGCGATTTCCTCCGGGCAGCTCACCCGCAGGCCCTGGCGCTTCTCGATGGTCTCGATGAAGGTCGAGGCCTCGACCAGCGACTCGTGCGTGCCGGTGTCGAGCCAGGCGTAGCCGCGGCCCATCTTTTCCAGTTGCAGCGAGCCATCGTCGAGATAGCAGCGATTGAGGTCGGTGATCTCCAATTCGCCGCGCGGCGAAGGCGTCAGGCCCGCCGCGAAATCGCTGGCACGGCCGTCGTAGAAATACAGGCCGGTGACCGCATAGCTCGACTTGGGCTGCGCGGGCTTTTCTTCGAGCCCGACGACCTTGCCGGCCGCATCGAATTCGGCCACACCGTAACGCTCCGGATCGCGCACCCAGTAGCCGAACACGGTCGCGCCATCGGCGCGTGCATCGGCCCGCTTCAACAGCTCGGTCAGGCCGTGGCCGTGGAAGATGTTGTCGCCCAGCACCAGGCAACTGGGGCCGCCGGCGAGGAACTCGCGGCCGATCAGGAACGCCTGCGCCAAGCCGTCCGGGCTGGGTTGCGCGGCGTACTCGATCGTCATCCCCCACTGCGAGCCGTCGCCCAACAGGTGTTGGAACAGGGCCTGCTCATGCGGGGTGTTGATGACCAGCACCTCGCGGATGCCGGCCAGCATCAACACGCTGAGCGGGTAATAGATCATCGGCTTGTCGAACACCGGCAGCAGCTGCTTGCTGACCGCCTTGGTGATCGGATACAGCCGCGTGCCGGAACCACCGGCCAGGATGATGCCCTTGCGTTGCATCAGTGCGACTCCGCATTGATTCGTTGCCATCCATGGCGTGGCAAATTCGCCTCGCGACAACCCTGCCCGGCCATCCACGGCAGGGCGCTCGGCGGTACGGCAGACGCCTTGGTGGCGTCCGCTGTCACGCGCCGCCTCGCCCGATGCGTTCCAGCCGATACGAGCCGTCGAGCACGCGCCGGACCCAGTCCTGGTGGGCGAGATACCAGTCCACGGTTTCGGCGATGCCGCGCTCGAAGGTGTATTCCGGCGCCCAACCCAGCTCGCCGCGCAGTTTCGAGGCATCGATCGCGTAGCGGCGGTCGTGGCCCGGGCGATCGGCGACGTACGTCACCTGCGATGCGCGCGGCTGTCCGTCCTCGCGCGGGCGGCGCTGGTCGAGCAGCGCGCAGATCGCGTGCACGACCTCGATGTTCTGCTTCTCGGCATTGCCGCCGACGTTGTAGGTCTCACCCACCCGACCGTTCGCCAGCACTGTGCGGATCGCCCGGCAGTGGTCGGCGACGAACAGCCAGTCGCGCACCTGCTTGCCGTCGCCATAGACGGGCAACGGTTCGCCGGCCAGCGCCTTGGCGATCACCAGCGGGATGAGCTTCTCCGGGAAGTGGTACGGCCCGTAATTGTTGCTGCAGTTGGTGGTGAGCGTGGGTAGGCCGTAGGTGTGATGGAAGGCGCGGACCAGATGATCGGACGCGGCCTTCGACGCGGAGTACGGCGAATTGGGCGCGTACGGCGTGGTCTCGCTGAAGGCGCCGGTTTCGCCTAGCGAGCCATAGACCTCGTCGGTGGACACATGCAGGAAGCGGAATGCCCCCTTCGCCTCGCCTTCCAGCGATTTCCAGTGGTCGCGCACGGCTTCCAGCAAGGCCAGGGTGCCGACCACGTTGGTCTGGATGAATGCCGCCGGGCCATCGATGGAACGATCGACATGGCTTTCCGCGGCGAAATTCACCACCGCGTCGGGGCGATATTCGGCCAGCAGCCGTGCGACCAGGGCACGGTCACCGATGTCGCCATGCACGAAGACGTGATTGTCGTCGCCGTCCAGCGAGGCCAGGGTGTCGCGGTTGCCCGCATACGTCAGCGCATCCAGGTTCACCACCTTGATGCCATCGCGCACGGCAGCCAATACGAAATTGCCGCCGATGAAACCGGCGCCGCCGGTCACGAGCCACGTCGTCATGCTTGTCAGCTTCCCTGCGTTGGGCGATGAGGAGGCCCGCCAGGCAGGCCGCGGCACATCAGAACGGGATGTCGTCGTCGAACGGCACGTCGTCGAAGTTGGCCGGCTTGGCCGGCGCGGGATCGCGACGCTGGGCCGGTGCGCGCTGCTGGCGATCGCCGCCGCTGCCGTAGCTGCCGCCGCCTCCCCCGCCACTGCGCTGGAAGCCGCCTTCGCGCGGCGCGCCACCGCCACCACCCGCGGCACCGCCTTCACGGCCGCCGAGCATCTGCATCTCGTCTGCCACGATGTCGGTGAAGTAGCGCTTCTGGCCGTCGTCGCCGGTCGTCTCGCTGTAGGTGATCCGTCCTTCGACGTAGACCTGCGAGCCCTTCTTCAGGTACTCGCCGGCGATCTCGCCGAGCTTGCCGAAGAAGGTCACCCGATGCCACTCTGTCTTTTCCTGCTGGTTGCCGTCCTTGTCCTTGCGGACCGAACTGGTGGCCAGGCTGACCTTGGTGATCGCCATGCCGCCCTGCGTGTACTTCACCTCGGGGTCGTTGCCCAGGTTGCCGACCAGGATCACCTTGTTCACGCCGCGTGCCATGTTCTTCCTCGACTCGGTTTCGTCCGGATCGGACGACTGACAGTGGAGTATAGCGGCCGGCCCCGGCGCAGTCGGGCGGCGCCGTGGGACTAGGTAGGAAATCCACGCACACCCGGCAGGCCTCCACGACGGAGCTGGCGGGATCCTCGCCAGAAACCGCTTGACGATCTTTCATGTAAGAAATAGATTCAATTACATGAAAGATGGTCAAGCCACCCCGAAGACCTCCACCGAGCACCAGCGCAGGTATCGGGAGCGGCTGCGCGAGCAAGGCCTGGTCAAGAAGGACGTGTGGATCCGCCCCGAGTACGCAGCGGAGCTGGCCGCCATCGAAAAGTCCATGCGCGACCCCGAGCGCGACTCGGCAGCACCCATGCACGCCGAGGCCGGCTGGACCATCGCCACGATCCGCCATGCACTGGGCGAGACCAGCGCGGTCCGCGACGGGCTGATCGGCATCGAGACCATCGAGGGCGCGGAGCCGAGCCTGCACCTGGTCCTCCGCGAACATGGCGACCTGTCGCTGTTCGTCGCCGCAGTCGGCGGGCAGATCATCGTCGAGGCCTACCTGTGGCCGGTGGCGATGGTCGCCGACCCCGCCCTGTTCAACCTGCACGTGCTGCGCACGCAGAAGCTGCTGCCGCTCTCCACCATTGCCGTGCAGGCCGTCGCCGGCGTCCCCGGCTACATCATGTTCGGCGCGCTCGACGCGCATTCGCGGCTGGCCAGCCTGATGTTCGAAATCGAGACCCTGGCGGAAAACGTGCTGGGCGCCACCGACGCCTTCGCCGGCTACCTGCTGCCCGCGGAATCGGCGGCGTGATGTCGGGCCTGCTCGGACAATGGCTGGCGAGGCTGGGCGAGGACGTCGCCGGCGTCTCCGATGCGCTGTTCGGCGACAAGGTCGAGCGCCAGCTGGACCAGGACATCCGCGACCTCGATGACACCCTGCATCGGGTGCGCGCCGACATCGCCAGTACCAAGGCCGCCCGCATCGTCGGCGAGCAACACGAGCAGGACCTGCGCACGCGCATCGCCGCGCTCACCGCAGAGGCCGAGCAGGCGCTGCACACGCGCAAGCGCACCCAGGCGCGCGAGGCCGCGGAGCGGATCGTGGCGTTGCAGTCCCACCGGGACGAGGAGCGCGAGCGTGCGGAATCCCTGCAGGCCAGGGAAACCGAACTGGCGCACGTGCTCGAACAGGGCGAACACCAGCTGCGCCGTTTGAAACACCAGGTCGATACGCTGCGCGCAAGCGCCAGCCTGCAACAGGCGCAGGCCAGCGTGGCGCGGCGCCGATCCACGGAGACCGCGCATCCGGAACCGGCGCTGGCACCGGCGCAACGCGCACGCCAGCGCAAGGCCACGGGCGGGCCGGATTCCCGTGCCACGCCCGTTTCCCCGAAGGAGGCGGCGGGCGATGCGGCCGACCAGGTCCTGGAACGCATCGCCAGACGCATCAAGCCGAAAGCCCCTTCGCCCTCGACCGCCAAGCGCTGACCCGGACGCCGCATGACCGAATTCCTGCACACCGCGCTGACCTTCCCCACGCTGCCCTACAGCATCCTGCTGGCGTTCTGCGTCGTCTACTGGTTGCTGGCCGCAACGGGACTGGTCGACATCGACGCGATCGACGGCCTGTTGAGTGGCGATGGCGGCGGCGACAGCCACCATGCCACCGACAGCGCCGGCCTGCTGGCCCGCCTCGGGCTGGGCGGCGTGCCGATCATGATCGTGCTCACCGTGCTGTCGTTCTTCGGCTGGATGGCCACGTACTTCGTGCACCTGCTGGTGCTGCAACACCTGCCGGCGCCGCTGCGCCTGCTCGGCGGCATCGCCACCCTGGTCGGCGCCCTGGTGCCCGGCGTGTTCGTCACCTCGCTGTTGCTGCGGCCGGTGCGCAAGCTGCTGGTCAAGCTGCGTCCGCCGGTCGCGCCCAGCCTCCTCGGCCGCGCCGGCACGGTGATATCGCCCGAGGTCGACGCCAACCAAGGCCGCGCCGAATTCGCCGATGGCGGTGCCGGCCTGATCCTGCAAGTGCGGGTTGTGCCGCCGGAACGCTTCGTCCGCGGCGACCGCGTGGTCCTGCTGGAGCACGACGCCAACGCCAATACCTATCTCGTCATTTCCGAATCGCAGTTCAACGCGCACTAGGCACCATCAAGCACGCCACTGGAGCTTTCCATGACCTTCGCTCAAATCGCACCCTTCCTCGTCGGCCTCGGCGTCCTGCTGGTGTTCATTTTCGGCCTGATGGGCCTGTTCAAGGCTTTCTACAAGAAGGTCGACCAGGGCACCGCCCTGATCGTCAACGACATGAGCTCGCAGCCGAAGGTGCACTTCACCGGTGCGCTGATCGTGCCGGTCCTCTACCGCGCCGAATTGATGAAGATCAGCCTGATCACCCTGCAGGTGGATCGCCGCGGCAAGGAAGGCCTGATCTGCAAGGACAACATGCGCGCCGACATCACCGTGGCGTTCTACCTGCGCGTCAACGAAACCCAGGCCGACGTGCTGCGCGTGGCCAAGGCGATCGGCGCGGACCGCGCCTCCGACAAGAACGCGGTGGATGAACTGTTCAACGCCAAGTTCTCCGAGGCGCTGAAGACGGTCGGCAAGAAGTTCGAGTTCACCGACCTGTTCGAGAAGCGCCAGGAATTCCGCGACGAGATCGTCAAGGTCATCGGCAACGACCTCAATGGCTACGTGCTGGAGGACGTGGCCATCGACTACCTCGAGCAGACGCCCAAGAACCTGCTCGATCACAACAACATCCTGGATGCCGAAGGCATCCGCAAGATCACCGAACTGACCGCGCTGCAGAACGTCAAGACCAACGAACTGGAGCAGGACGAGAAGCTGCAGATCACCCAGAAGAACGTCAGCGCCCGTGAAGCGCTGCTCGCGCTCGAGCGTCAGCAGGCCGAGGCGGAAGCCCGCCAGAAGCGTGAGATCGAATCCGTGCAGGCCCGCGAGGAAGCCGAGACCGCGCGCGTGCGCGAAGAGCAGCGATTGATCTCCGAGAACGCACGCCTGCAGTCCGACGAACTGATCAAGATCCGCGAGCAGGAACAGCTGCGCCAGGTCGAAGTGGCCGAGCAGAACCGCCAGCGCGCGGTGACCATCGAGCAGGAGCGCGTCGAGCGCGCCAAGCAACTGGAGAAGGTCACCACCGATCGCGAAGTGCAGTTGCAGGGCGTCGAGCGCGACAAGGCGGTCGAGAACGGCCGCATGGAGGTCGCCAACATCGTCCGCGAGCGCACGGTCATCGACCAGACCGTCGCCATCGCCCAGGAGAAGATCAAGGAAACCCGCGAGGTGGCGGAGGCCGACCGCGCCAAGCAGGTCACCATCCTGCAGGCGGAAGCCGACGCGCAGGAAGTCCTGGTCAAGGAAGTGAAGGCCGCCGAGGCGGCGGAAACCGCGGCGAAGCACCGCGCGGTCGAGATGACCACGCTGGCCGATGCCGAATTGCTGGCCGCCAACAAGCAGGCCGAAGCCAAGAAGATGCTGGCCGATGGCGTGCGCGCCGAACGCGCCGCGCCTGGCCTGGCGGACGCGCAGGTGCGCGAAGCGAATGCGGCGGCGGTGGAGAAGGTCGGCGTGGCCGAGGCGCGGGTGATCGAGGCCAAGGCGCAGGCCAACTACAAGCAGGGCAGCGCGGACGCCAAGGTGCTGGCCGAACGGCTGGCCGCGGAAGCGGACGGCAAGGCGCAGATGGGCCGTGCCGAGGCGGAGAACAAGGCGCAGATGGGCCGCGCCCAGGCCGATGCCACGCAGGCGATGGGCGATGCAGAGGCGACCTCGATCGGCAAGCGCATGGCCGCGGAAGCCGAGGGCCTGACGTCCAAGTTCGACGCGATGGACAAGATGAGCCTCGAGTCGCGCAGCCACGAGGAATTCCGGATGGCGCTGGAGACCGGGCTGAAGCAGGCACTGGCATCGATCGAGGCCGGCCGCCAGGTGTCGAAGGAGAATGCCGAGGTACTGGGCGAAGCGCTGCGCGGTGCCAACATCGAACTGATCGGCGGCGACGGCGGCGTGTTCGATGCGCTGACCAAGGGCGTGTCGCTGGGCAAGGCGATGGAGGGCCTGGCGCAGCACAGCCCCATCCTGCAGCAGTTGCTGTCCAAGGTCGCCGGGGTGGAACTGCGTCCGGCGCTGGCCAACGACGCAGACAACGCGTGACGCGGTTGCGGGCATGCATTGGCGCGATTGCCCGCATTGAAGCGCTGGCACACGACGCCATGGAAAGGATGCAGGGATGACGGACGGCACGGACAAGCAGGCGACGGGCGGCGACTCGCTGGTCGACCAGGCGGTCGCGCAGGGCGGCGCGTACGAAGTGCTGCGGCGCCGGCTGGGCGAGCAGGGCCAGAAACTGCAGGCGATCGCGCAAGGCATCAATGCGCAGCGCCTGCAGGAATTCGGCGACAGCAAGATGGAGCTGGTCGGCCGCTTGCGCATCCGCAGCGAGCACAACTGCGTGGGCCGCGACATCGTCCAGGTCGGCGACATGCTGCTGTTCGGCTTCAACGTCTTCATGGGCCTGAAGTCGACTACCAGCGTGTCCGACGTGTTCGGCCTGTACCGCCTGGTCGAGGTCGGCGATGGCTACGACGTCACCCCGGTCGACCACGCGGGCAGCTTCCTCGGCGATGCCGGCTTCATCCGCGACTTCACCGAACTCTATGCGTACTACAAGGACGCGCGGCTGCTGCAGCTGATCGTGCGCGACGGCAAGCTGCTGGCCGCGTTCCAGATCGGCCTCAACGCGAACGACGTGCGCGTGTTCCGCTGGTCGATCGCCAGCAGCGGGGAGGTCGGCTACATCGACGCGCGCGGCGAACGCGACATCGCGCTGCCGCCACCGTTCGACTTCGAATGGATCCGCGCCACCAAGTCGCTGGAAGTCAGCGGGCGCTTCCCGCACCTCAACATCCTCGACACCCTGTTCGTCGAGACCACCGGCGGCGACCTCACCCTCAAGGTCGAGAACAACACCGAGACCGGCGCCGGCATCTACAGCGAATCGGTCGAGGACGAAACGCAATCGCTCGACGATGCGCAGATCCATTTCGCCAGGGTCGGTGCGCTGATCCTGCTGAAGGTGCTGCCCTACCGCGAGACCACCTGGCGCGGGCTGGTCTACAACACATTGACCGGCAAGGCGGTGCGCCAGGACGCGATCGTCCAGGCCTGCATCCAGTTGCCGGAAGACCACGGCATCATTTTTCCCGGCGGCTATTACCTGCAGAACGGCGAGCACAAGGCCTTCGACGCCGCCGTGCAGGGCATGCAGTACAAGCGGATGATCCGCTCGCCGAACGGCGAGGACGTGCTCTATGTGTTCTACGAGCGCGACTCCGGCCTGTCCGCGCTGCTGGTCTACAACATGATCCAGCGCCGGCTGCAGCCGCCGGTGCTCGCGCACGGTTACGCACGCCTGCACGACGGCCGCATGGTGCTCTTCCACGCCGAGAGCGACGACCCGACCCGCGTCCACCAGATGCAGGTCTGGCAGACCCCGTTCGCCTCCGACGAATACGTGGCGGCCCGTCCGCCGGGCACCAGCTTCATGGGCCGGATCGGCAATGCCGAACTGGTGCGCGCAGTGTCCAACCTGCTCGACCTCGGCCGCGACATCGAGCGCGAGGATGTCTCCGCCGCGCGCTACGAACTGCTGGCGCACAACACACGGCGCCTGTTCGACATCCACCACTGGATCGACGACGCGCAATGCGGCGGCCTGTCCACCCTGCTCCATGAGATCGCCGCGACCGGCGAATCGGTGCTCGACGAATTCGCCAAGGTGCAGGACGTCCGGCGCCAGTCGGAAGCTGCGATGACCCGCGCGCGCGCGACCCAGCGCGCCCTGCTCGGTCGCCTGCAGCCCGACGGCTGGACCGGCATCCAGACCTTCGTCGATGCGCTGGCGGAGATCACCGCGCAGCGCGGCCACCTGCTGACGATTCGCGATTACCGCTACATCGATACCGCCGCGATCGACGCGATGGGTGTCGAGCTGCAGCAGGCCAGCGAGCGCGTGGGCGTGGCGACCGGCAACTTCCTGGCCGGCGACAAGGCCCTGCTGCCGCTGCAGCAGGCGTTGCAGGCGCTGGACGAACAGGCGCAGAAAGCGCAGACCGCCACCCAGCTCGGCGAGCAACTCGCCGGCATGCAGGCGATGTCGGCCGACCTCGACCGCCTGTCCGAGCTGATGGCCAGCCTGAAGGTCGACGACGCCACCCAGCGCACCCGCGTGGTCGATGCGATCTCCGCCCTGTACGCTAGGTTGAACCAGGCGCGCGCGCGCGCCGAGCAGAAGCGCAAGACCCTGGGCTCCGCCGAGGCGGTGGCGCAGTTCGGTGCGCAGTTCTCGCTGTTCGCACAGGCGGTCGCCAGCGCGCTGGACATGGCGACCACGCCGGAACGCGCTGACGAACAGCTCTCGCGGCTGATGGTGCAGCTGGAGGAACTGGAGGGCCAGTTCGGCGAGCACGAACAATTCCTCGGCGACATCCTCGGCAAGCGCGAGGAACTGCTGGAAACCTTCGAGACCCATCGCCAGGCGCTGATGGACGAGCGCCAGCGCAAGGCGCGGTCGGTGCTCGATGCCGCCAATCGCATCTTCGACGGTCTTGGCCGACGCACCGAGCGCTTCACCAATCCCGACGAGCTCAATGCGTTCTTTGCCGGCGATGCGCTGGTGATGAAGCTGCGCGAGCTGGCCGAGCGCCTGCGCACGCTGAAGGACTCGGTCAAGGCCGACGACATCGAATCGCGGATCAAGGCCGCGCGCGACCAGGCCGTGCGCGGGCTGCGCGACCGCAGCGACCTGTTCGAGGAAGGCGGCAACGTCATCAAGCTGGGCCCGCGCCACCGCTTCAGCGTCAACACCCAGCCACTCGACCTGACCCTGCTGCCGCGCGGCGAGGACATGGCCGTGCACCTCACCGGCACCGACTACATGGCGCCGCTGCACGACCCGGAACTCGCCGCGTTGCGTGCGTTCTGGCAGGTCACGCTTGAATCCGAATCACCGGACCTGTATCGCGGCGAATACCTGGCCGGGCAACTGCTCGATGCCGCGCTGGCCGGCCGTGACGGCCTCGATATCGACACCCTGGAACGCCTTGTTGGCGATCCCGACGCGTTGGCGACGCGCGTGCGCGAATTCGCCTCCGCGCGCTATCGTGACGGCTACGAGAAAGGCATCCACGACCACGATGCCGCGTTGATCCTGCGCGCGGTGGTGCCACTCTATCGCCCGGCGGGTCCGCTGGTGCATGCCGCCGATGCACGCGCATTGGCCGCCGCGTTCTGGCAGCACGCCCAAGCCACGCCTGAAACCGGCTGGCTGGAACGCATCCGCAATGCGAAGGCGGTGCGCAGCCACCTGCAGGACGCGACCGCGACGACCGCGTTGGCGAATGAACTCGCCGACGCCGTCGCACAGTTCCGCGCCGAACAGGCCTTGCCACTGGCAGATGGACTCCAGGCCGAAGCCGCCACGTTCCTGATCGCCGCGATCACCGTGGAATCCGACCAACTGCCGTTTACGCGCTACGCGGCGAACCTGCTCGATGCGCTGCGCGTGCAACTGGCCGCCAGCGGCAGCGAAGATTTGTTCAAGCAGGCGCTGGAACGCCTGCAGGATCGTCCGGGCGCGCAATGGTCGTTGCTGCTGCAGTGGCTGCAGGCACTGGTCGCACGTCCGGAACATGCGGCCCTCGCCGCCTACGCGCATGAAGCGGCGGCGCTGCACCTGCACGGCCCGAAGCTGCCGCACCGCATCGTTGACGTTCGCCTGATGGCGGATGCGAGCGGCCTGCTCGGGCAGCATGCGCGCATCGTCGACGGCACCTTGCACCTGGCCATCGACGACCTGCAATCGCGCCTGCGCCAGCACCAGGCGACCTTCCTCCCGGCATTCCGCCGCTACCAGGAGGTGCGCGCGCGCATCGTGCAGCGCGAGCGCGAGACGATGCGCCTGTCGGAATTCAAGGCGCGGCCACTGACCAGCTTCGTGCGCAACAAGCTGATCAACGACGTCTACCTGCGCGTGATCGGCGACAACCTCGCCAAGCAGATGGGCACGGTCGGGGAAGACAAGCGCAGCGACCTGATGGGCCTGCTGATGCTGATCTCCCCGCCCGGCTACGGCAAGACCACGCTGATGGAATACGTGGCGCACCGGCTGGGCCTGGTCTTCATGAAGATCAACGGGCCGTCGCTGGGCCACCAGGTGCGCTCACTGGACCCGGCGCAGGCGCCGGACGCGACCTCGCGCCAGGAATTGGAGAAGTTGAATCTCGCGCTGGAGATGGGCAACAACGTGATGCTGTATGTCGACGACATCCAGCACACCCATCCGGAATTCCTGCAGAAGTTCATCTCGCTGTGCGACGGCACCCGTCGCATCGAAGGCGTGTGGCGCGGCAACACCCGCACCTACGACCTGCGCGGACGCAAGTTCGCGGTGGTGATGGCCGGCAACCCGTACACCGAGTCCGGCGAGGCCTTCAAGATCCCGGACATGCTGGCCAACCGCGCCGACATCTACAACTTGGGCGACGTGCTCGGCGGCATGGAAGACACGTTCCTGCTCAGCTACATCGAGAACAGCCTTACCTCCAATGCGGTGCTCGCGCCGCTGGCCACGCGCGATCTCGCCGACCTCTACCTGCTGGTCGACAAGGCGCGCGGCCGCGAGGTCTCCACCAATGCACTGACGCATGCCTACAGCGGCGCCGAGATCAACGAGATCGTCGGTGTGCTGCAGAAGATGCTGCAGGTCCGCGAAGTGGTGTTCAAGGTCAACATGCAATACATCGCCAGCGCCGCGCAGGCGGACAAGTACCGCGTGGAACCACCGTTCAAGCTGCAGGGCAGCTACCGCAACATGAACAAGCTGGCGGAAAAGATCTCGCCGGTGATGAACGATGCCGAGCTCCGCCAGGTCATCGCCGACCATTACCTCGGCGAGTCGCAACTGCTCACCCAAGGTGCCGAGGAAAACCTGCTCAAGCTCGGCGAACTGCTTGACCGGATGACGCCGGACCAGCAGGCGCGCTGGGCGCAGATCAAGGCCGACTTCCTGCGCAACAAGGCGATGGGCGCGGACGATGCCGATGTCGGCGGGCGCATGGTCGCGCAGCTGGCCGACATCGCCGGTGGCCTGCAGGGCCTGCGCGATGAACCCGCGCCCGTCTCACCACAACCGCCGCCCTGGAGCGAGTTGCTGGACGCACTGGCGCGCATCGCCACGCCGACGGCCAGCACTGCCGCAGTTGCAGCGTCCGCGCCACCCGTCGGCGACCTGCTGCGCAGCGCCCACCAGCCGCTGCTCGACGGCCTGGAGCGCACCCTGGCGCGGCAGGACCACCTGCATTCGGCGCTGCTGGAACTGGTCGAGGCGCTGAAGGCCGGCGGCATGCCGAACGCGGCGCCGCGCGATGCGGCTGAGCGGGTCATGCCGCGCATCCGCACGCCAGAGGAACGTGCGTTCGAGAGGACCATCAGCGCGCTGAAGTTCAAGGCGGCCGAGGACGCGAGGAAAGCGGACGGGGCGAAGCCGCCTGGCGAAACCGACGGGTCATGAGCGCGCTGGAGACTCCACGCGACGACGCCAGCCTGCTCGATGCCGCGCGCCGCGCACAGGCTGAGGCGGCTTCGTTGCAGTCGCCCGCGCACGACATCCAGGCGACCCTGCGCGACCTGCGCACCGTGCTGTTGTCGACCGATGCGGGTGCCTTGCGGAAAAGCGTGGGTTTCTTCGGCCGCCTGCTCGGCCGGGACATCGAACTGCAGGCGCAGTCCACCGCCCTGCGCGAGCAACTCGCGCTGCTGGTGTTGCAGGCGCGCCAGCGTGGCGAGGCACTCGAACGCCACAACCACACGCTTGCTTCGTTGCGCGATCGCCTGTCCGGGCTGGCCGCTGGATTCGATGCGGCCATCGCCGGCCTTGCTTCCACCACATCGGATCCATCCACCCATCACACGCGCCTGCGCCTGCTCGAATCCAGCCGCCTCGGCTGCACGCTCACTGCCACCCAGCTCGGCGTGCTGGTGCAGAATGGGCAGGCACTGTCGGCCCGTTATCAGCACATGCTGCCGCAGGTCGAAGGCCTGCTGGTCCAGCATCGCGCTGCATTGGCAGGACGGGACGATGCAGCACGGATGCGCGATGCCGCCACGCTGGTGGCATCGATCGAATCCGGCATCACCGGCCTCACGCAATCGCCAACCGCAACCCCAACGCACGCAGCCGCCCAGGAGTCGCCATGACCACGCACAACCCCGAATCCACGTCCCTGCTGCCGGCCGCGCTGGACGAGAAAGCGTTGCTCGACCTGGGCCTGACCAGCGCCGACATCGGCAAGATCCAGGAAACCTCGCGGGCGTTGCAGGACATCACGCCCGGCAACCTGCATGGCTACGGCCGCGAAGCGGCAGGCAAGACCAGCAGCTTCTCCACCCAGTTGCTCGACAAGGTGCGCAATGCGGACCTCGACAACTCCGGGGAGAAGCTCGGCGAAGTGGTGCGCATCGCGCGCAGCCTCAACCTGGACTCATTCGGCGAGCGCTCCAAGCTGCCGATCCTGGGCCCGCTGATCGACAAGCTGAAGGCCACGCGCGACGACCTGGTGCAGAAGTACAGCTCGACCAACAGCCAGATCGACCAGCTGATGCGCGACGTCGGCCAGACCCAGGCCACCCAGCAGCAGCGCGTGCGCGAATACGACCAGATGCACGGCATCGTGCTTGAGGAACGCCACGCACTGGGTATCCACGTGGCCGCCGGCCGGGTGCGCATCGCCGAACTGCAGCAGGACCTGTCCGCACTCGCCGGACAGGACGATCCGCAGAGCCGGATCCAGCGCGCCGAACTGGACACCGCGCTGCGCCTGCTCGACAAGCGCGTCTCAGACCTGCAGGTGCTGCAGCACGCCGCCGACCAGACCCTGCCGATGATCCGGCTGATCCAGGCCAACGCGATCCAGCTCATCGAGAAATTCAGCGCGGTTCGCGACATCACCATCCCGATGTGGCGAAACCAGTTCGCGATCCAGCTGTCGCTGGCCGACCAGCGCAACGCGGTCGACCTGGCCAACGCGATCGACGATGCCAGCAACGAACTGATGCGCAAGAACGCCGACCTGGTGCATGCCACGTCGGTGGGCACGGCCAAGGCCAACCAGCGCTCGGTGATCGACATCGAGACCCTGCGCCACGTCCACGACAAGCTGATCCAGACCGTCGAGGAAGTGCGCGAGATCCATCGCGAGGGCATGGCCAAGCGCCAGCAGATCGGCGGCGAACTGGCGCAGATGCGCGACGAGGTGCAGAAGCGCATGTCGCAGACCGCCTCGGAAGCCGCCCTGCTGCCGGGATAAGCCCGCCACGCGGCGACCGGGGCCGGCCACGGCGGCTGCGGCTTATAATTCGGCATCCGCTGAAGCGACCGCCCATGCACGACACCGCCGCGCAAACCCCACGTCGACTCGCCCTGCCCGCGATCCAGGCCCTGGCCGCCCCGGAGATGGCGGCGATGGATGCGTTGATCCGCCAGCGGCTGGCTTCGGACGTGGTGCTGATCAACCAGGTGGCCGAGTACATCATCGGCGCCGGCGGCAAGCGGCTGCGGCCGATGCTGCTGCTGCTCACGGCCGGCGCGCTCGGTCATCGCAGTACCGACGTCCACCAGCTGGCGGCGGTGGTGGAGTTCATCCACACCTCCACCCTGCTGCACGACGACGTGGTCGACGAGTCCGACCTGCGCCGCGGCCGCAAGACCGCGAATGCGGTGTGGGGCAATGCGGCCAGCGTGCTGGTCGGCGACTTCCTGTATTCGCGCAGCTTCCAGCTGATGGTGGAACTGGAACGCATGGACGTGCAGCAACTCCTGGCCAACACCACCAACACCATCGCCGAGGGCGAGGTGCTGCAACTGCTGCACGTGCGCAACCCCGACACCAATGAGGCCGCCTACCTGCGGGTGATCGAACGCAAGACCGCGGTGCTGTTCGCCGCTGCGACGCGACTGGGCGCGTTGTTGGCCGGTGCCGATGCCGCGACGTGCGATGCCATGCATCGCTACGGCATGGCGCTGGGCTACGCCTTCCAGATCGCCGACGACGTGCTCGACTACGCCTCCGACGCGGAAACGCTGGGCAAGAACCTGGGCGACGACCTGGCTGAAGGCAAGGCCACCGTGCCGCTCATCCACGCGATGCAGCACAGCGACGCCGCAACGCAAGCCGTGTTGCGCGCGGCGATCCAGCAGGGCGATACCGGCGCGCTGCCGCAGGTCATGGCCGCGATCCACGCCTGCGGCAGCCTGGACTACAGCCGCGACTGCGCGCTGCGGTATGCACGCGACGCGGAAGCCGCACTGTCCGGTTTGAGTGACAACGACCATGTCGCCGCCCTGCGCGGGCTGGCGCACTACTCGGTCAGCCGCGACCACTGAGTCGCGCAATTCCCCGGATGCGGCCTTCGGCCTTATCCGGGCTACAAAAGCCGCGGGTCATGCCGCCTTTCGTAGCCCGGGTAAGCAATTCCCCGGATGCGGCCTTCGGCCTTATCCGGGCTACAACAGCAAGCATTTCGTAGCCCGGGTAAGCTCAGCGCACCCGGGAACCATCAACGCACTATTTCCGACGACACGCTACTGGCCGGCGATCAATCCGCAGTGTCGAAACGCTCTTCGAAGAAGTCGTCCATCATCCGATAGGCGCGCTTGGCCGCGCGTTCGTCGTAAGCGCAATTGGTGGACGGATCGTTGCCGGCACTCGGCTCGGCGAAGCAATGCACCGCGCCGCTGAAGTCGACGAACTGCCAGTCCGCGCCGGCCCCGTCCATTTCCTGTTCGAACGCGAGGATGTCGGCGTCGCTCACCGCCTTGTCGTCGGCACCATTGAGCACGAGTACCGGTGCTTTCACTTCTGCGGCGGTCGCGGACTTGACGCCCGGTGCCAGCCCACCATGCAGGCTGACCACGCCGGCCAGCTCGCCTCCGGCGCGCGCGAGCTCCAGCACCGCGGAACCGCCGAAGCAGAAACCGAATGCCCCGATCCTGTCCGCATCCAGCGGCACCTTCGCCGCCTGGGCCTTGAGCGTGGCCAGCGCGCCCTGCATGCGTGCGCGCAGGCGCGTACGGTCGTCGCCGCGCAAGCTTCCCGCGAGTGCGCCGGCCTGCTTCGCATTCTTCGGCCGGTTGCCCTTGCCGTATACGTCGGCGATCAGGATCACGTAATCGTCTCCGGCAATGGCCTTCGCGCGTTCGACCGAGTCCTTGGTCACGCCCATCCAGTTCGGCACCATCACCAGGCCGGGGCGCTTGTCCTTCGAGGCATCGTCGTAGACCACGTAACCGCTGAAACGCTCCTTGCCGACCTTCCATTCGATCGGTTTCGCCTGCATGGCGGCTAGCGCGGGGGCAGTGGCGAGCAACAATCCGAGGACCAGCAGGGAACGGCGCATGGCGGCAACTCCGGGGGAAGTCCGCATACGCTAACCCGACCGGATTCAACATGCGTGAACTTCCTGGGGCCGATCCGCGAATCTTCGAACCCGGTCGCGCTCAGGCGATCCCCATCCCCGAGATCCCGGAAATCATCTCCGGATCGAAGCCGGCGAGTTCGGCGAAGTGGCGACCGCGCGCCACGTAGTCGCGGTACATGCCGAAACTCGGCGCGCCCGGCGACAACAGCAGCACCCCGTCGTCGGCCAGCGCACCACGCGCCTGCACCATCGCATCGGAAAGATCGCTGGCCGACGACAGCGCAAAATCCGCCTGCTTCGCAACCGGCTCCAGCAACGCGCGAATGCGCGGGCCGTTCTGCCCCATCGTCACGATCGTGCGCGGTGCCTGCGTGCGCATCGCCTCCGCGAAGTCGTCCCATGGCAGCCCACGGTCGTGCCCACCCACCAGCAACGCGACCGGGCGATCGCGGTACAACGCCAGCGCGGCCAGCGTGGCCATCGGCGTGGTGCTGATCGAATCGTTGACGTAGAGGATGCCGTCGCGCGTGCCGATCGGCTGCAGGCGATTGGGCAAAGGCTGGAACGTCGCCGCATGCGCTGCCAGCGCAGCCGCATCCAGGCCGAATGCTTCCAGCGCGGTGAGCACCGCGCACAGGTTGCTGCGGTTGTGCCAGCCCGGCAGCGGCAGCGATGTGGTGTCCATCACCAAGGCATCGGCGCGATACAGCGCGTCATCGCGCAAATGCCAGCCGCGCGCATCGCCGTACCAGTGGATTTCCGAATCAGGCAACGACAGTGCGGCCAGGCGACGATCGGCGGCATTGAGCACGGCGATGTGCGGGCGCGCTTCGGTCACCAGCGCCAGCTTGTCGGCGATGTAGCGCGCCTCGCTGCCGTGCCAGTCCAGGTGCTCGGGATGCAGGTTGGTGACGATGGCGATGCGCGGGCGCGCACCGGACGCAGCCACGTCCCGGGTCTGGTAGCTGGACAACTCGATGGCCCAAGCGTCGGCCCGGTCATCCAGCAGTTCCAGCAACGGCAGGCCGATGTTGCCGGCCAGCGCCGTGCGCAGGCCGCCGGCGCGCAGCAGGTGCGCCAGCAGCGATGACGTGGTGCTCTTGCCCTTGGTGCCTGTGACGCAAATGGCGTTGGCGATATCGCCGTGGGCATCGGCGCGCTCGCCGAACCACAACGCGGTGCCGCCGATGAAGCGCGTGCCGTGCGACGCGGCCTCCAGCGCGTCCGGCGTGTTCGGGCTGATGCCGGGCGACTTCACCACCATGTGGAACGTACCGAGGCGTTCGCCGGTCGCTGCGTGTTCGATGACGAGCAATGGATCGTTCGATGCCACTGCATCGGCGGCTTCGGCTTCGCTGCAGAACAGGGCCAGCGATTGACCAGGCAGCCGGGCGCGCAACGCGGTGTAAGCCGCGCGACCCTCGCGCCCCCAGCCCCACAGGGCGACCCGCTTGCCGGCGAGGTCGGCGATCTTCATGCGCGCTCAGGCGGCGAAGCGCGCACGCAACCGCTCCCACAACGCCGCGGGAATCCGCTGTTCCTCGTCCAGCACCAGCAGCGGCTCGATGCGCAGGTCTTCGGCCTGCAGCTGCGGCGCGATTTCGTTGGCGAAACGGGCAACCAATGCGTCTTCCCGCCACTCGGGGCGCTGCGCGAGCGCAGCCATCGCCGCGCGCGACTCGCGGCCTTCGCCGACGCATTCGAATGGCTTGTGGTCCTGGTATTCCAGCAGCGCATCGAAGCCGCCGGTCTGCGCCGGATCATCCAGCAGGTTGCGGCCGACGATGCCGACCAGGCGCAACTTCGGCACGAACGGCGCCAGCGCGAGGAACACGAAATGGCACTTCGGGCAGACCCCGCACCAGCGGCTGGTGGGCCGTTCGCCGAGGATGTGGAAGTTGCGATTGCAGCTGGAGAAATGCGCGTCGTAACGGTCGGTCTTCGCGAACTGACGGGCCACCGCGAGCTCGCTGAGCGGGCGCAGCAGCGAGTAGTACTGCAGGTCTGCTGCCACATGCGATTGCAGGTGGTCGCCGAATGCGGATTCGAACGCCCAGCCCTTCGACCACTGGTGGTTGACTTCACTGGTGGCGGTGCCGTCCTCGGACACGATCAGCGAGCCGTAGCTGGCCGAGCGTTCGTTGGAGAACACCACCTGGTCCACGCCGATCACGATGGCGGCGAAGGCCATGATCGCGGAGTTCACCGCGGTCACCGGGATATGCCCGTTCCACGCGCCCTGGCGATTGAAGTCGAACAACTGCGTGGCCAACTGGCGGCCGATGTTGAGCGTCGGCAACCCGGTGTGCGCCGCGCAGGCCGCGATCAACTGCGAACCGCCGATCCAGGTGACGGTCTGCGCCACCCCTTCGGCACGCAGCGCCTCGATGCTGACCAGCGAATCCTTGCCGCCACCGATCGCGACCAGCGCGTGTACGCGCAGGCCAAGCGGCTTTGCCGCCGCTTCTGTAGCCCGGATAAGGCCAACGGCCGCATCCGGGGTTCCGGCAACCTGATTCCCCGGGTGCGCTTCGCTTACCCGGGCTACAGGGAACTTGATCCGCCCCTGCAGGCTCAACCCATTGCGATACGCAAACTCGCCCAGCCCGTTGAGGTACACCGTTTCCAGCAACGCCGCGGTCGCGGCATCGATGTCGTAACCGTCGATGCGGATTTCTTGCGGGATCGCCGCTTTGTAGTAGCTCACGCCCGCGATCAAGTGCAGCAATTGCAATGCGCGTGTCGCCGCGGCCGCCTGTGCATCGTCCAGTGCGAACGGCGCACCCGGCAACGTCACCGTCTCGACCAGCTCCGGGCCGTCGTCGAAGGCGTAGACCAGCCGCGCCACGCCGGTGGCGGCATCGAAGCCGCATCGCACGAAGCGGAACGCGCGGATCGCGTCGCGATCGAACACCCAGTCAGTCATTCAGACACACCTTCATCGAGCAGGTCCTCTGCGGGCAGCGCGCGCAGGTTGTAGGTATTGGCCATGCTGAAACCGTAGGCGCCGGCATCGGCGATCACCATCGCATCGCCCGGCGCGGTTGCGGCCGGCAGCTTCACCCGGTTGCCGAAGATATCGCTGGATTCGCAGATCGGGCCGACCACGTCGAAGTCGGTATCGAAGTCCTGGTCCAGCCGCGCCAGGTTCACGATGTCGTGCCAGGCGTCGTAAAGCGCCGGGCGAATCAGTACGTTCATGCCGGCATCCAGGCCAACGCGACGCACGCCGTCCTTCTCGACCACCTGGGTGGCGCGCGTCAGCACCACGCCGGATTCCGCGACCAGGAAACGACCCGGCTCGATCGCCAACCGGAACGCCGGATGCACCGCCTTGATCTGCGCGAGTCCCTCGGCCCAGGCATCGAGGTCGAACGGTTCGTCGTCGGCGCTGTAGGCGATCGGCAGGCCACCGCCGATGTCCAGCACCTCGATGCTGCCGATGCGCCGGGCGAAGCCGGCCAACTCATCGACCACCAGTTTCCAGTGCGCGGTGGTTTCGATGCCGCTGCCCAGGTGCGCATGCAGGCCGGTGATGCGCACGCCAAGCGAGCGCGCGACATCGATGAATTCCTCGACGCGCTGGGTCGACACGCCGAACTTCGCCTCCTTGCCGCCGGTGTTGACCTTGGCATGGTGGCCATCGCCGTGGCCCAGGTCGATGCGCAACCACAGCGTGCGGCCGCGGAAGATCTCCGGCCACTGGCGCAGCAGTTCCACGTTGTCGACGGTGACATTGACGCCCAGCGAAAACGCCGCCTCGTACTCGCTGATCGGCGCAAAATTCGGAGTGAACAACACGCGTGCAGGATCGAACCCGGGCACCGCCGCGAACACCCGTTGCAACTCGCCCAGCGACACGCACTCCAGGCCGAAACCTTCCTCCGCCAGCGTGCGCAGGATCCCGGGATGCGAGTTCGCCTTGATCGCGTAGTAGCGCTGGTCGACCGCGGCGATCGCCTTCAACTGGCGCGCCCGTTCGCGCACCGTCGGCAGGTGGTAGACGTAGCGCGGGGTGCCGGCTTCGGCCAGTTCGAGCAAGCGCTGGCGCTCGCGCGGCGAATGCCACCAAGGCGTGGGGCGCGGGCGAACGGCACCGTTGATTTCGCGCCAGCGCGGGCCGAAGACGTCGGCCTCGTAGACCGGCATCGCGCCACTGTCGATCAGCGCAGCATGCAGCTTGGGCAGCATGCCGTCGGCAGCGGCTTCATCGACCACGAAGGTCAGGTTCAAGTCGTTCGACGATTGCGAGATCAGGTGCACGCGTTCTCGTCCGAACATCGCCCAGACCTCGGACAGCTTGTGCAGCAGCGAGCGCATGCCGCGGCCGACCAGGGTGATCGCCGCGCAGGGCACGATGACCTTGACCTTGCACACCTTCGACAGGTCGGCCGACAACGCCGAGAGCACGTCGGTGCTGACCAGGTTCTCGGACGGATCCAGCGACACCGTGACGTTGGTCTCCGCGGAACCGATCAGGTCGACCGACAGGCCGTGCTTCTTGAACAGGCCGAACACGTCGGCCAGGAAGCCGACCTGCTGCCACATGCCGATGCCTTCCATCGATACCAGCACGATGCCGTTGCGCCGGCTGATCGCCTTGACCCCGGCCACCGCCGCCGCGCTGCCGTCGATGCGCGTGCCCGGCAGGTGCGGGCGGCCGGTATCGAGGATGCACAGCGGCACGCCGCCGTCGCGGCAGGGCTTGATCGAACGCGGATGCAGCACCTTGGCGCCGGTGGTGGCGATTTCCTGCGCCTCGTAATAATCGAGGCGGGTCAGCAGCCGCGCGTCGGGCACCTCGCGCGGATTGGCGCTGAACATGCCGGGCACGTCGGTCCAGATCTCGACGCGCCGCGCGCCGAGCAAGGCACCGAAATACGACGCCGACGTATCCGAGCCACCACGCCCGAGGATCGCGGTGCCGCCGTCCTGGTGGCGCGAGATGAAACCCTGGGTCAGCAACAGCCGCGCGGGCTGGGCGGTGAAGCGTTCGCGCCATGCGGCGTCGGCCTGCCATTGGCAGTTCACCGACAGCCGCTGCGACCAGTCGGTCTGGTTGGGCTGCGGCGGCAGCGCGTCCAGCCAGTCGCGCGCATCGCACCAGCCGAAGTCCAGGCCCTGTTCGCGCAGGTAGGCCGCACCGAGCGTGGACGAGAGCAACTCGCCCTGCCCCAGCACCTCGGCCTGCCAGTCCAGCGTGCGGGTGGCCGAACGCGGATCATCGCGAAGGGCTTCCAGCGCACGCAGGCGTTCGCCGAGCGCGGCATCGGCATCGATCCCGAGTTCGTCCGCGCAGAACGCGCGATGGCGTTCGATCAGCGCCGCGACACGGCCCGACACATCGTCGCCGTTGGCGATCGCGGTCAGCTCGTTGGTGACGCCAGACAGCGCCGACACCACCACCAGCACGCGGGCGTGTTCGTTAGCCGCGCGCTCCGCCGCCAACCGCCCGATGGTGTCCCAGCGCTCGCGTTTCGACACCGACGTGCCACCGAACTTCAGCACCAGCCAGTGATCGTTGGACGCGGGAGGAATGGACATGGGCCTTGGGGGGATGTGAGAGAGGGGATGAAGGAGGGAAGACCCGCGCCACGTGGGTGGTTGTCTGTGATTGAGATATTCAGGGGCTTTCACTGAGATATCTTGCCGGAAGAACCCGGAAGAAGTCGGAAGTCGGCGGCTCTCAGTGCAATGAAGTTGCGGCTGGTGCAATCAAACCCAGCCTGCCTGCAGCTCGACCTCGTTGAACCTCACGCCACCCTTTTCGATCGCGGCCAGGAACTCGGCCTCGGTGGCCTTGGTCTGTGGGGAGACCAGCCGGAACAACTCTTTTGCGTAGTCGATCCCGACCCTCGCCTTACGCGGCGGATATCCGTGCTGGGCCTTCATCTGGTTGATGGCGGCCTGCCATGCCTCGTTCGAGCTGACCAGTTCCATAGCGCCCTCCTCAGGCCTCGAACAGCTTACCCTGATCGAGGTGGCGATCGCGGGCGTGGGCGCGCTTCAGCAGGCGCGCAAAGCCCTGCCGGGACATGTTGAAGTTGCGGCGCACCTGGTCCTTCGGTGTGCCCTCCCGGATCTGGCGGAGCGCCTCGGCCTCGCGCTTGCTCAGCTTGTAGCTGGCGTCCTGCGGCACGTAGATCTCCTGCGACGCCCACTCGGCCGCAATGCCATCCGCCACGGCGGCGCCGCACTGTTCGCACAGCGCGGCGTCGATGCCGTTCTCTTCCAGCAGGCGCTGGACTACCTCGTCGACCGAGGCGAAGAACTCGTGGCGGTTGGCGTAGCGGCTCACTCGGTGGCGGCCCTCCGGGCGCGTCGGTCGGCGTCGATCTGGAGCGCGGCGATCACCTTGGCGAGCTGGTCCTGGTTGCACCACTCGACGCGGGCGACGCCTTTGCAAAGCTTTTTCGTCAGGCCGTGGGCGTAGGCCCATTCCCGGCCCGCATCGGCCAGCAGCGCCTCGATCTTGGCCAGCTGCGGCGACAGGTCGCCCTTCGGCTTGCCGGCCCACTTTTGCGCATTCTGCGCGGCGTGAGCTGGCTTCCCGCTGATCCGCCGCAGCTCGTTGGCAACGGCGTTCAGTTGGGCCGGCGTGCAGGTGGCGCACGAGGTCTGCTCGGCGCCGTGCTCGGCGCTCACGCGCGCGATCAGGCTGCGATAAGTCTCCTCGTCCAAGCCGAGCTGCTTGGCCGCGATGTGGATGGCGCCCAGGACGCGCTTGCGGGTCTTGGCGGCGTTGGTGGCGGCGCGGGTCATGGTCCGTGCCTCGAAAGGTATGGCCCCATCAGGCAAGGCATCTGGTGCCTGGCCAGTGCCGGCGTGAAGAAATTCAGCATCCCGCGGCATGGGGTGAACGGCAGCGGAGACGCATCGGCGATGACGAAACCGAACTCACCCACGAACCACGGGCTCGTGTGGTCATCCACGCAATCAACGATGCGGGCTTGCCCAACAAGGCCGCCAAGGTCGAACGACTCCGGCAATGGGATGTGCGGGAAGGCAGCTCGGACGCGCGCCAGATCCTCGCGTTGTTCAGTACCCCAGCGCTTTCCGGCATGCACCAGGAACTGGCCGCGAAAATGCGTCCGCCAGCAGCGGTTCTCGATGTCCTTGTGGCCGTTTGCGATCAGCCACGCCCAAGGCTGCAGGATGCTGAGCGCCTTCATGGCGCGGTCTCCAGCGCGATGCGCTCGCCGCTGCGGCTGTGCCATTCGTTGCAGACGCCGGCCGGCTTCACCAGGAAGTTGCCGAAGGTGCAGCGGTCGACCATCGGGTTGCGGGTGGGGTGCGGACGCAGCCGGACCATGACCTTGCGGGTCTTCTTGCCGTGGCGGCTGTCCAGCGTGCGCTCGACCAGCCGGACCAGCGGCTCGTGCTTGAAATAGACGCAGGTGGCGCACCGCGGCGCGGCAGGATCGTAGTCCTGCGCGGCCATCGCGCGCTGCACGCGCTCGGTGCCTTCCTCGGCCTTCATCTGCTCGGTGACGCTAGGCGCTTTCATGGCTGTCCGATCCATCACGATGCCCCGGCTGCAAACTGGCAATTCGAGTGCATCCGCACGAGTGCCCCTGGCCGCTCTTCGGGCCTCAGGCTCAGCGCCATTGCGATGCCATCGCAGAAGCAATCTGCGACGTCCGCCGATGGGTGGGATTGCACCAGGCGCGTCGCGGCCTCCAATGCCCGCAGCGGTTCGTCGACGAGGTACGCACGCAGGATGGAAGCGGCCGCGACGCCTTGGGCAAAGGTCAGGTGACGAATCGGCTTCCACTCGCCTTCGAGCATGCTGGCGAGGCTGTCGCTGTGCGCTTTATCGACCATCACGCGTCCGCCCTGCTGATCTTGAACGCCGCTTCCAGCACGTCGAACAGCCGGCCGAATTCGCCGGCCATCAGCGCGAAGCGGGCGTCCAGCTCGGCGGCGATGTCGCTGCGCTCGGTGCTTTCCAGCCGGTCGATCGCGCCGTCCAGCAGCTTGAACTTGCGCACGATCAGGCGCTCGTCGATGTCGAAGGCCACGCTGTCGTGCAGCACCAGCGACAGGCAGGTGATCTGGCGGCCGGTTTCCAGGTGTTTCTCGATCTCGTCGCTGCCCAGGTCGACGCGGTAGACCTTCACCTTCGCGCCGGTGTCGGTGGGGTCTTGGAGCGTGCAGTCCTCGGCCAGTTCCAGGCCTTGCGGGCGCGCTTCGCCGGCAACCCAGCCGGTCAGGATGGCGCGCGGCGCGACCTCGGCATTGAGCGCCAGTGCGGGGAAGCTGCCCAAGGCGCGGCGGATCTCGCTCACCACCATCTCCGCGGTGCGTCGGCTGCTGGTGTCCACGGCGATCACGTTGTGGTGCGTGTCCAGTAGCGCATCCACGCGGGTGGCGCGCACGTGCGAACGCGGCAGCAACTCACTGATCAGGTCATCCTTCAAGCGCCTGCGCGCGCGGCCGCCAGGCATGCGGCCCTCGCGCTCCTTGATGGCCTGCAGACGGTCATCCAGCGCCTTGTTGACCACGGCTGCCGGCAACAGTCGTTCCTCCATGCCCACGGTCAGCCAGATGGCTTGCCCGCACCAGTGCGACATCGCATCGCCGTGGTGGCCGAACGGCGGCACGAAGCCGACGCTGTGCAGCTCCAGCGGCCCGACGGATTTGAGCGCGCATTCGCTCAGGCATGCGTCCAGGTCGGTGAGGTCCATCGTTGACGGGAAGCGGAACATGGTCAGGGCGCGGAAGAACATGTCAGCGGCGCTCCACTGTCATCGCCTCGAACACATCGGCCGCCAGGAAGCCGCACAGCACGAGAAGCACGATGTCGATCAACCCGATGAACTGGAGCCCCATCATCGAAGAGGCAATCAGGCCACCGAGCGCGCCGAATGCGACCAGGCGTGGTGCGTTCGAGCCATCGACTGCCATCTTGAGAATCCCGCCCGCCATGCCAAGCAGGATGCTGAGCAGGACGAACGCGAGCACTTCACCGGCATTCACGGCCGCACCTCGCGCGATTGCAGGTCCATATCGCGGAGGTTCTCGCTGGGAATCCACTTGCCGTCAGCGCGCTGCACGCGGCACCCGGCGATTGGCCCCCACTTGCTGCGCATGCCGCTGTCTTCCCACCGCGCCCAGCAGCCGGCGCTGCTGGTGATCACGGAGATCGCAACAAGGATCAGGAAAATGACGGTGTAGACCGCGAGCGCGATCAGTCGTTGCACGTCTTTCTCTTTCACGGCCGCACCTCGAACCGAATCAGATTCGGGCGGTTGAGATCGCGCACCACGCGAAAGCCGATCGTGGCTTCGCCGCGCTCTTCCAGCCAGCGGAAGGCCGCGATCACGTCGTCCAGGTTGAGGTTGGCGACGGCTTCCATGTCGTACCACTCGGTGCCGTCCTCGACGGCGACCGGGCAGCAGAACTCGATGGTGCGGCGGGCTTGATCGTCGCTCACGCCGGGCGGCTTGCCGTACAGCTCGGACAGGGTCATGGCTTGGCCTCGAAGCGCACCAGGTGCGGTTGGTCGGGGTGGCGGATGAAGCGCGACGGGAAGGCATCCGGTTCGCGCAGCTCGATGTACTGCACTGCGCGATCGATGCGCTGCTTGCACTCCGCGATTTCCTCTGTGGTCCAGAAGCCACCCATGTCCGGTTCCGCCAGTGCCGGCCGGTTGATGTCGAACCAGTAGTAGCCGTCGACCTTGATCGACACCGCGTTGTTGGCGATCACGTCGGAGACCACATCGCAGGCGATCACCGTCGCCAGATTGAGCGTGCGCATGCTGCGCTCGCGGTTGGCCGCGTTGACCGGATGCATGCCGAAGTTGGGGCCGGTGAAGCGCGCTTCGCAGTCGGCGATGGTGCCGGCATCGCAGTCCGGCTCACGCGGATGGCCCGCGCTCGGGGTTATTGCGTGCACGGCATCACCTCCACGATCCGGAACACCATCTGCCCATCGCGCGGGCCGATGTAGACCACGTCGGCGTGCTTGCTGTAGCCCAGCAGCCCGGCCAGCCGGCGCACCGCCCAGGACGACGAATGCCCGCTGGCGACCTTCTTGCGCGCAGAGGCGTGGAAGCCGTCGGCATCATTGGTCACCAACACTTCCAGCGTGCCCGGCAACGCCTCTTGCTTGCGGTTGCCGGCGGCGCCCTTCGCCGGGTACGCGCGGGGTTTGACGGCGGCCATCACGCACCCGCCACGTCGAGGTTGAGCAGCTGGTACTTGTCGCTGTTGCCCACGCGCTCGTACACGCGCAGGTAAGGCGTGGTGCCGATGACCTGGACCGCGTCGCTGATGGCATCCATCGCGCGCTTCCAGCGCGGATCGTCGATCTTGTGGCGGCGCAGGCTCAGGATCTTGCCGACGTTGATGTTGCCGGCCTTGTCCACGTCGAAGGCGTCCTGCACGATCACGCGCAGCTCGCCCGGCCCCTTGTCGGTCCAGTCGTTGAGGCACTCGTCGATCAGCACCTTGGCGGCCTGCAGACGCTCGTCGAAGGTGATGCGGTCGGCGATGGCGCGCAGCACCTTGTAGCGGCCGTCGAAACTGACCAGCTGCACGTTGCCCTTCTTGCCGCCCATGTTCACGCCGTACTGCTCGGCGCTGAGCGAGACCAGGGCTTCGATGTCGTCGAAGGCGCTGCGCTTGAACGTCTGCAGCTGGGTGGCGAGCGTGCTGGCGCGTCCGACGATGTCCAGCACCAGCTGGTCGCGTGCCAGGTCGATGGGCTTGATCTGCTCTTCAGGGATCAGGTGGCCGCGGGCGTCCTGGCGGTAGCCGGCGGGGATTTCATGGGTGGTGTGCTGCATGGTCTAACTCCTGCTGGTCGTGTGCGCCGTACCGATTGCCGCCGGTGCGGTGAAAGGGGTCTCGGAATGCGGTGTGAGAAACGGCGGAATGCCGTGCACGAACATCGGCGAGGCGGCCAGCTGGTAGTCGCGCAGCCAGAGGCGCGCGGAGCATTCGCTCAGGTCCAGCAGGCCGCTGACTTGCTTGACGGTCAGCAGGTGCGGCGCGACGTTCTGCGCCCACAGCGCGAAGCGCATGGCGCGCAAGCGGTCCTGACGTGGCCGTCCGTTCCGGCGCATGGACTACTCCAATCGCCCGAACATTTGGTGGAACTGCGAATTCAGGCCATCGACGATCGCGCCGCCAATGCACGGCAGCAGTTCGCCGTCGTTGTCCAGGCCGCGCACGGCGCAACGCAGGCCGATGTGTGGCGCAAGCGGGCCGTTGCCGAACGCTGGGCCGGCATAGGTGCCGGATGGCGGCAGAAGCGGCCGTTCCTGCGCCTGCACGGGCTCACGCGTGCGCGGTGCGAACGGGGTGCGCGGTTCGTAGCCATTGGCCGGGCGCGACCACTCGGGCCGCTGCCAGTCGGTGTTGAGGCGGAAGATGTAATTGCCGTGCGTGCCCGTGCGTTCCAGCAGGCCAGCGTTCATGCCGGCATCGATCAGGTTGTTGGCCGCGTTCACCGACGACACGCCGATGTCCTCTTCCAGCAATCGGTTCTGCAGGCCCTTGGTGGTCCAGCTGGACAGCATCCCGTAGGCCTTGCGTAACTTGGCCTCGCCGGGGTGCGACAGCATGCGGTTGCGCGGCTCAGTCACGGGGCACCGCCTGCAGGCGCGGCGCGAAGATTTCGCTGACAACCCGATCCGCGATCACCGCCCCACGCGCAAGCGCGAATGCGTGATTCACGCGGTTATCCATTTCCTCGCGCATCGTTTCCAGCTGGCAGCCCTGGAACGGTGCAGCGCGGATCACTTCGCGACCAGCGGCGGTTGGGCTGTGGCGCTTGATCACGCTCGCAACGCCTTCCGGCATGCGGTCGACGAACAGCGTCGGCTGGCGGCCGGTAGCGCTCACCGCGAACACGGTGATGCCCTGCTGTTCCAGGTTGCGGATCGTCTCGCGGGCGGTGGCCAGCGCGTCCGCGATCGCGCGCGTGCGCAGGACGTTGTGGGTATCAGTCGCCGTGTTCATCGGTGGTGTCCTCGGGTTTGGCGGCGGGAATCGGCAGGCCGAATTGGCCGTAGAGCTCGGGCGCGGCGATGCGCAACATCGCGGCAACACACTCAGAGGTGGTTTCAAGCCGGTGCACCAGGTGCACGCAGGTGCGTTGCAGATCGGCCGCGTTGGCGGCCTTGTGGTAGCCCTCGTCCGGCGTTGCGCAGAGCGGGTAGCCGGCGCGGCGCAGTTGCACCACCACCAGGCGCAGGCGGCGCTCGTCGTTGGCCGTTGCAGGGCGGCCCAGCACTTCGCTGGCCAGCTCGCGCACGCTCGCGCCGTTCACTGCACCGACGCGCTTTTCCAGCGCCTCGGTGACGGTTTCAGGTGTGATCTCGCGCGGGAGCAGGGCCAGTTGCATCAGTCAGGACTCCCGGTGGTGGGTGCCATCGCCGCGATCACCACGACGCGAAACACGTCGATGGCGGCGATGAAGTAGCCGGGCTTGAGTGCGTCCAGCGCGGCGTTCTGATCCGTGAAAAACATTGGCACCCCCCCCTCGCGCGCAATCGCGCCTGTGGGCGTGAGCAGCACGAATACACGCTCCGATGGCCAGTGGGTTTGCCCCACCGCAAGGCGCGGCTGCGCGGCCATCAGTCGTCGTCCTCGTCGTCGACGCCCACGTGCTGCTTGAGCGCATCGATCAGGCGGGAGGCTTCGGCCTTGTCCATGTTGCGCAGGGACAGGTCGACGGATTCACCGAACGCTGGCTCCGGCAGGCGCGCGGCCTTGAACACCGGGCGGTGCGAATAGCTGAAGCGGTCGATTGACAGCTCCGCGCGTTCAAGCAGCGTGCGGATGAAATCGCGCTGCGGCTGCGTGCAGCGCTCCGCGAAGGTGGAGGCGCTCATCGGCGGGCCTCGCACCAGGCACCTTCGCGCTGCACGCGCTGGTTGATGCCGATCAGCAGCGCCACGCAGATGCACCAGTTCAACAGCCAGACCAGCATGCTGGGCAGCGCGCCGGCGTACAGCTGCCGGCCCACCAGCACGCCAGACACCACCGCGACCAGCAGCAGGAAGGTCGACCACAGGATGGTTTGTGCGCGCATGTCAGCCTCCCTTGACCAGGTCGGCATTCACCAGCGGCACGCCCAGGTCGGCGGCGCGGTTCATGGCGGCCGCAAGCGCGTTGTGCACGGCCAGCGGGTACAGCAGGGAGACATCACCGCGCGGGCCTGCCAGGCGCGTGCGCAGTGCTTCCAGCGCCCCGCTGGCCAGCACCTTGTCCACCGGCATGCCGATGCGCTTGAAGCGGTGCGCCAGGTAGTCGCCCAGGTGCGGGCCCAGCGGCGGCAACGTGACGATCTCGATGCGCTGCACGACCTCGCGCACTTCCGGGTTGTGCTCGCTCAATTTGATGGCGAGTTCCGGCTGGCCGATCAGGATGATCGACAGCAGCGGGCGCAGCCCGTCCTTGAGTTCGCGGAAGCGCTTCAGGTGCTTGAGCGTGGCAAGCGGCAGGCTGTGCGCTTCCTCGATCACCAGCACGTGGCTCTGGCCGGCGCGGCTGCTGTTGCGCAGCGTCTCGTGCACCTGGCGGAAGCGCGCTTCCGGGCTGCTCTTGGTCTTGGCCTGCGGGTCGACCGTGGCCATGATCGCCTCGGCGATATGCTGCGCGCGCAGGGTCTTGCCGATGGTGTCGGAACCCTCCATGCCCAGCACGTAGGGTTCGATCACCAGCACCGACTGTTCCTCGCGCCGGATGCGGTCCTGCAGCTCCTCGCGCAGCGTGGACTTGCCCGCGCCGCTCTCGCCGATCACGGCCATGAAGCCGCCGTTGCGGGCCACCTGGTACATGGTCTCGCGCACGTAGCGGATGTCCTGGCTGAGGAACACGTCCTCCGCGGTGGTGGGATCGGCAAACGGATTGCCGGCCAGGTTGAAATGCCGCTTCGCTTGCGGCGTCAGGTTCACTTTGCGCAACAACATGGCCAGGGTCTCCTCGGGTTTGTCCTGGGGCGGTACGGCGATCGGGCGCTTCCAGTCGTCGGCGTTGGCAACGCCGTGCAAGCGCAGGTGCTTGGTGATGCAGGCCTCGACAGAGGCGCGGTCGTAGCGGCGCGGCAACGCGCCGTGGTTGATCAGGCCGCTCAGCGCGGGCCGGCTGATGCCGGCGGCGTCGGCTAGCGCTTCCTGCTTGATGCGCGCCGAGGCCATGATGGGTTTGAGCTGCAGGGTCATGCCGCACCGCCTTTGAGGCGGGCGAGAGCCGCGCGAATGCGCTTGTAGGCCTCGCGCTCTTTCGCGTTCCGAGGCGTCATGTGGGGCGGCGCAGAAGCGAGCAGCATGTCCGCGCCCCTGATCAATTCCGCCAGGTCGTTGCCGTACAGCTCCAGCAGGTCAACGGGCGGTTTCATGCCGCACCTCCCACGATCCGCAGGCCGCCGCGCTCAGGCGTGGCCAGCACTTCGGCCCAGGCTTCGACCTCATCGATCGGCAGGCCGTCGGGCCAGCGCTGCTCGGTGCGCGCGTACATGCTCCCGTCCCACTGCGCGCCTGCGCGTTCCACCAGCGGCTTGAGGCGCATCGCGGCTTCGACGTGGTTGAGCGCGGGCAGCTCGGCGCGGATGGGCTCCGGTGCAATCTGCCGCTCGGCAATCGCGGGCGCTTCCACCTGCGACTGCGTGCCTGCGCGCGGCAGCGCTTCCGGGATGGCGGCATTCACGTCGCGGATGTGCTTCATCGGGTCGATGGCACCGCCGAACGACACGCGCTTGGCTTTGCGTGCCGCCTTGGCGTCCTGGTCGGTGGCTACGTCCATCGCCAAGCGTTCCAGTGCCTTGTTGCGGGCGTCGGCGGGGCTTTCGGGCGCGCTCTTGAACTCGGTGCCGATTTCGGCCGCATAGGTGGGGAAGCCCCACGTCTCGTCCTTGTAGCTCTCGCGCGGTGCGATGAAGTGCGAGACGTTCCCGTCCGCGTCTTTCAGCAGCACGCGCACGCTCGCCTTGTCGGCATCCAGCGCGTTGCGCACAACCAGCACTTCCTGGCCATTGCCCAACCCGCCAGGGAATCCGCGGAGGTCGTAGGTCGCGCCGCCGTAGCGCACCATCCAGTTCCGCACCTTGCATTTCTGCGGGGTGCTGTTTGGGAGCTGCTTCAGCACCTCGATTTCCGGTGCCAGCACGAGCTGCTCAGGCGTGATGCGCAGCCAGCCGTCGCGGCGGGTCATGCCGTGGCGCGAGTGCGGTTGGGTCGCGTTGAACGCGCGCGCCCACTGCTGAGCCAGTGCATTGATTTCGGCGATGCTGGTCACGGGCGTCTGCAGCTTCAGCAACGCCTCGAAGTGCCGCTCCACCAGGTAGTGCGCGTTCTCGACCTGACCGGTCACGTTGGCCGCGCCCTGCGCATGCGGCAGGTGCTCAACGCCCAAGGCAGCCAGGAAGTTCTTCACCGGCGCTGCGATCATGCCGCTGCCAGGGTCGGTCATCAGGAAGCGCGGTACGCCGTGCATGGTGCCGCCGGTGCGGCGTGTCATGGCATGGATCAGGCTGGCAATGACATTCGCACCGCTTTCCGCGCCCTGCACGTAGAACACCTCGATGCAGCCGCTGCAGTGGTCGGTCACGCAGTAGCGCCAGATCCGACGCTCGGCGATCTTGGTGAAATTGCCCGGCTTGCCGCGGTAGTACACGGCCTTGTCCATCACCTCCGCGCTGCTGTCGGCCAGGTAGAACTGGCGGCTCACGGAGGCGTCGATCTGCCAGCACCAGTTGGGGTGCGGACTGGACAACCGCGTGGTCGGGCTCGGCGCTGTCATCACGTCCAGGCTGTAGCCGAATCCGCGGAGCGCCTTGCGGATCACGGACTCGCTGTAGGGCTTCCACTCGCCCGTGGCCTTGTCGATCCGCGCGGCTTCGATGTGGCCGTTGGCGCGCAGCGTATTCACCGCGTCCATCACGGTCATGGCACCCGTGCCGGTCTGGCGAGTGGTCTCGCGCACCATTGCCCAGATAAGTTCGGCCTCGCGCTCCGTCATCGCACAGCTGCCGGCATCGCTGCGCCGCTTGCGCGGACGCTTGGGCGCGACCTCGCCGATCCGCCGGTATGCGGTGCTGTAGCTCACGCCAAGTTCGCTGGCGAGCCGCAGCACAATCTCCGTCTTGGTGTTGTGCTCAGCGCGGTACCACTCGCCCGCTGCTTCAACGATGCGCGGATCGGCCGACATGTCAGTGCTCGTCCTTACGGAAACCACGGGCGGGGCGATCGGTGATGTCGTTGAGCCAGCCCTCGGCAAACATGTGGCCAAAGGTCTCCGCCAAGGTGTAACCCTGGCGCATCAGTGCTTCGAAACGCCCCGCAGTGTTCTTTCGCGCCAGAAGCACTTCCTCGTCGCAGTTGCTGATCAGCAAGCGCGCGTCTGGACTCTCCGGTTGCGATTCAACGGTCAGGAAGAACGCGCCATGCATCGCCCGCATACCCAGGGCAATGAATGCCTTCTCCATCTCCTCAAGGTCGGCGGCATCGGACATGTCAGGCGCCCCCCAACACCACCAGCGCGTTCTCGTGCGGCTGGTTGATGCCGCGCAGGCGCAGATCCATCACCAGGGCCAGCAGCATGTTGTCCAGCTCGACAGTGCGAGCGGACACGTCCTCGTCGAAGTCCAGGCCGTTATCAGCTGCGTATTCCAGGAACCGGGCTGCGCCCTGCGCCACATTGCGCAGCGCGGTGCGGGCCTCGGCAAACGCGGTTTCCAGTTCGGCCAGCATGTGGTCGGCCTTCTTGTCTGCCTTCATGCGCGGCAGCAGCGCGGCCTTGGCCTTGGCCTTGTCCAGGTCTTCGGTAAGCTTGGCCTGGCGTTCGGACAGCGAGTCGTACTCGGCGACCTTCTTCTCCAGCTGCCCGGCGAGCTTTTCGTTCTCGTTGCGCTGCCGGGAGATCAGTTCCTCGGCCAGGTCCAGGACGGCTTCCTTGTCGCCGGTTTTGGCCACTTCGGCCAGCGCGGTCTGGTCGTCGGCGGAGAGCTGACGGTACTGGCGCAGCTCGCGATAGCCGATGCCCATGCGGCCCATCGCTTCCAGCGCTTCGGAGCCAAGCGCCCGCAAGTTCCGGATGTCCTCATCCACTTGCTGGTGGGATCGACCGAGGAGGCCGCAAAACTCCGCCCAGGTTCCCGCCAATTGCTGACCGTCAGCACCCAACATGCCGGCCAAACCCTTGTAAATCCCCGATTCCTTGACGCTTGCGATCTTCGAGACTGCTGACACGTCAGCAAATTTCCCGAACGCTTGGGCCATCTGAGCCTGCCCAAGCAGTTGATTGATCAGGTCACGGTCGGCGCCGTAGGCCGCTTTGACTTCTGCGGCGGTCGCCAGCTGCTGGCTGCGCTCCGCCAGCGCCTCGCCGTCCATCACGTCGCCCTGCAGGGTGACCGGTGCCAGCGGCTTGGCACCGCGTGTTTCTTTCTTCGCCATCGTGATTCCTCGGGTTAGTTGGGGTTGCGGGTGAACCGCTGGTTGAATTCGTCCAGTTCGCGCTGCTCGCGCAGCACCTCCTGGGCATGCGCCGTGGCGACCTGCACCAGGCGCGGGGACAGGCGCCATGCCTTGTCGTCATGCGGGGATTTCTCGGCCAGGCCGTCTTCGGCCATGCGTTCGAGGTTGCGGAGCGCGGTGCTGGGGGACTCGCCGATGCCGTCGGCGATCTGCTGCAGGCGCAGGCCGCGGTAGCTGTGGCCGGCCAGGCCGAACAGCAGGCGGGCGGTGATGGATTGCTTGCTCATGCGCCGGCCCTCGCGGCAACGCGGGCCGACAGCGCGAAGGCCTCTGCAGAACGCTGGGCAGGACGATGCATGCCGTACCACCGGCGGCCAGGCTGCTGCTGCGTGGCTCGCGCGTCGGTCTCGCACTCGTGCGCCAGGTATTGGATGCGGCGCAGTTCAGCGCGAGTGGGCTTGAAGGTGCTCACGCGTGCGCCCTTGCGCGCGGCTTCACGCTGCCCTTGGGGCGCTGAAGGGACTTGCGCGCCGCACCCGGCCAGATGACCGAGACCGGCTTGCCGATGAGTTTGGAGATGCTGGCTTTGACGCGGGCTGATTCGGCGCGGCCGTGGATGACCGTGCTAACGGTCGCCTTCGACACATCCAGCGCGTCAGCCAGCATCGCCGGGGTAGTCCCCGCGATCCGCATCGCAGCCTTGATTTCTTCGGGGTGCATGCCTGTTACCCTCTCCGGTCTGATTTGTTAGCTGAGCCGTCGCGTGACGACTTGGGCTAATCATGTTCCCGAATGGGAACGCTGTCAATACCCGTTCGGGGACATTTTCAGTGGCAATTCCAGAGCACCACCGTCAGATGGGTGAGCGAATCCGCCAAGTGCGCGCGGATATGAGTCAGGTCGACTTCGCGAAGAGGCTGGGTATCGGGCGCACAACGCTCATCCGATACGAAGCAGGAGAAAGAACGCCTGACGCCGCCGCACTCGCGGCATGGGCGGGGCTCGGACTAGATGTCGATTACATCGTCACAGGCACTACAAAGAAGCTTCGTGGCCGTCTAAATGCGATCAAGGCCGCGACCGAGATGGCGGCATTGGTGACGGGTGACAAAGCGGAGTTCGGCAGGCTACAGACAGCCTTCTTCGAGACCCTCGTGTCTGCCTATGATGCGGATGAAGAGACGCAACAGCTGCTCGATGACTACCTGAGCTGCGCGCCGGAAGATCAAAGCCAGATACGTGGCCTCGCCGCGCGGCTCGCGCCGAATAAGGGGACGAAATGAATAAGCTGCTGTTCGTGATTCTCTTGATGCCGGGGCTCACCCACGCTGGGGATTCCGCCTCCGATTCGCCGGAGGCCCGCTTGATCACAGAGCTGCGCGCGGATGCTGCCAAGTGCTCAATTGATGGCCAGCTCGCGGCTCTCGAAGTGCCCGCGAATGCCAGCGCGAAGCGAATTCAACAAGCCGGCGAAGTGGGCCTGAAATGCGAGGCTGAAATGCGGGAAAAGGTTAAGCCCCTGTATCGGTCCACTCTTGAGCAAGCGCCAGATTCAAGGCCGCAGCTAACTGCGATGTATGCGAAGTGGCTCAACTACCTGCAGGCGCTGGGCAACCCCTTTGCTCAGGACGAGCACAGGCGTGCGGGTGAGGCGTTCGAGGCCGCTATTGCGGACCTGGGCGCGGAATTGGACGCGCGCCCGACCAGCCCATAGCCCCAATGGTTTGGTTCCTATACGCGCTTGCCACGGCAGCTTTCGTGGTCGGCATGGTTTACGCAATCCTCGGCGCGATGCCAGAGGCGGGTGGTTTCGTACTGTGCGCCTCGGCGTCACTGGTTGCCGGGTTGGTCTTGGATCGGCGACGCGGCTGGCGGTGACACCGGGCTAACCGATGACCGACACCCGCCGCTCAGTTGATGCCGAGACCGCCTTTGGCCTGTTCTTCGAACTTTTCCGCGCGATGCCCTGGCTGGTTAGCACCGGGCGCCCCGTCAGGATGGATGCGCATGCGGAGCCAGAAGCGGTCGCATTCCTGTTGGACCTTTCCGCGGGGAAAGTAGCGGGCTGGGGCGCTGCGAGTGAGGCGGCACAAGACACCGCCTCTGCATTGTTGGTGGACTTCATGGGCAAGCTGCGAATGCCTGGCTCCACCTTCAGCCGATCAACGTGGCAGGTCAATGAAGCGGCGGCACCGTCCCGCCAAGCGCTTGAGATAGTCGCGCAGCAGCTTCGTCGGGCGCATCCCCTGCAGACAAGGCCGAACTAAGCGCTTCGCGCGCGCGGTCCAGCTGCTCCACATTCAGGGCGTTAGCGGCGCTGAATGCCGCGTCCTGCGCCTTCCAGTCGAAAGCCTCGTTCTGACGCTGATCGGCCTCGAACGCCAAGCCCACCGCAATCGCGTGGGCCAACACACTCCGACGAATTCCCATAGCGGCGTTCCTGCTGGACAGGCGCGCACGGTTTCACGCGCGCGCGCGTAACGCTCGGAACGCGCGTTCCGAGACGCGCCCCGGTCACGCGAGGAAAGTCGCCCCGTCAACCGGTGCTAGACCCGGTTGGTCCTCGGACGGCGGCGGTCTCCTCGGGTCGCCGTCGTCCGATCTCTCAATCGGAGCGCGCCATGTTCGACGTCCAATTCCTCAAGCAGTACTTCCGCGGCGTGTTTGCCGCGGCGATCTCCAAGGACGGCTGGCTGGTGAAGCTCTGGCCGCTGTGGTCGCTGTGGTTGGTGTGCTTCGTGGTCGTGATGTTCGAAGCGCCGATCAAGGCGCTGCCCGCCGTGTTCGGCATGGGCAAGGTGCTGATGGGCGGCCTGCTGGGCATCGTCGTGCACTGGGGCATGCGCCAGATCCACCCCATGCCGCCGGAGCCTTCGGGCATCACCATCGGCACGGACTGGAAGGTCTGCGGCTGGATCATCTGCGCCTGCATCGTCGCCCTGGCGTTCGTGCCGTGAGCGAGCCGAAGCCAAGCGACCGCGCGAAGATCGTGAAGCAGGTCTGCGAAACCGTGATCGCGCTCGCCATCATCGGCGCGATGCTCTACAGCTGCACGCGCGATCGCGCGCCGGCGCCTGCGGCCGCATCGGTGGTGGCCTCGTGAAGCGCTGGCTGATCAATGCCAGCAGCTTTCTGCTGGGGCTGGTGCTGCTGGCGTTGTTCGTCGGCTGCCTGTTCCCTCAGACGGCACGAGCGCAAACGCGCATTCCGCAGGTGGCAGTGACCTATCGCCTGGCGATCGAGCGGGAGGCCACGCGCAACTACGGCATCCACGGCAGCGAATACGTCGCCATGCTGGCGGCGCAGGTGCACCAGGAAAGCGCCTGGCGCGCGACCGCGCAAAGTCCGTATGCGCAGGGCCTGACGCAGTTCACGCCCGCCACCGCCAAGTGGTTGCCCTCGGTGTGCCCGGCGGTGGGTGCGCCGGATGTGTGGGATCCGCAATGGGCGCTCCGCGCGCAGGCCTGTTACATGGCCTGGCTGCATGAGCGGGTGAAGCCCTACCGCCACGCCCGCGCCATGTCGGAGTGCTCGCGCCGGGCCTTCGCGCTGCGCGGCTACAACGGCGGCGAGGGCTGGCTCACCAAGGAACGCCTGGCCACGCAGCGCGCTGGCGGTGATGCCAACGACTGGCACGAGGTGGCCCGTGTGCGCCTTCGCGCCACCTGGGCGCACAAGGAAAACACCCACTACCCGCGGGTCATCATGCTCACGCTTGAGCCCGCCTACCTGAAAGCCGGCTGGTCCGGCAAGGCGGTGTGCTGATGTGGTTCTGGCCGTTGATGTTGTTGCTGGCCAGCATCGTCGCTGGCGTGATCGGTTGGGTGGTTCTGCTGGCGGGCGTGATGCAGCCGGCACCCTCCACCAAATTCCACCTGGACTGGACGCTGCTTTGCTGGCTGTTGCCGGCCGGTGCCATCGGTATCGTCGTTGCGGTCATCTGGCTGGTGGTGGTGTTCGTGCGGTGGGTCGCATGATCCGCGCCCGCTACGCCGCCGCGTCCGCAGCCGGGCTGTTGCCTGCCATCGGCATCGCGGTGCTGATCGCCATCGCGCTGAGCGCGGGGCTTTCGGGCTACGTCGTGCACCGCTGGAACAAGGGCACGGCCGCCATCGCCGAGGCCAAGCAACTCAAGATCGATCGCGAGGCCGACCGCAAGTTCATCGCGGAACTCAAGGACACCGCGCAGAAGCTACGCCAGCACGGCGTGGACCAGGCGCTGGCCTACCAACAGGCAAATGAGCGCATGGACGCCATTGCCGCACAGCTGGAGCAAGACCGTGAAGCCAACCGCCAGTTCGACACCCTGCAGCGACAGTCACTGGAAGCGCTGGTTGCTGCTCGCCCTGATCTGCGTGATGTGCGTCTTGGCGACGACTTCCTGCAGCACTGGAACCGGAGCAACCAGGGGCGAGACGCCGAAGGTCAACGCGCCCCCGCCGCCGCCCCCGCCGAACGTCCAGCCAAGCCTGCGCGCACCGTGCCCCGCGCTGCCACCGGCAACCAGCAGCGCCCCGCTGGCGCTGCTGGCCAACCACGACCAGGTGACCGCGCTGTATCGCGATTGCCGGACCGGCAAGGCTTCACTCACCGCGGCGATGGACGAGTGGCAGGCCACGGCCTGGGGCTGGTATTGCAGCGCGGTCAAGGACATGGGGCTCAAAGCGGAGAAGTGCCCGCAACAGGTGCCCTGAAAGCGGCGGCTGTGGCGCGTCTCAGTCCCAGCGACGTGGGCGGTGGAGCATGAAGATCGAGTTCGAGCTTTGGCAGCTCATCACCCTGGCGCTCACCCTGGCCGCGGCCTTCACCGCGCTGGGCAAGCTGTTGCTCTGGCAACACGCCCGTCACGTCGACGGCGCACTGGAGCAAATCCGCGGTGACAGCCAGCGCTGGCGCGACCTCGAGCGCGACTTCCTGCGGCACCTGGCGGACCTGCCGGTGCATTACGTCAGGCGCGAAGACTGGGTGCGTGGCCAGACCGTCATCGAGGCGAAGCTGGACGCCATTGCCAGCGAAGTCAAAGTGGTTCAGATCCAGGGGGCATCACGTGATTGATATGGAGAAGCAGCGCCGCGAGCAGTTGCGGTGGATCCTGCTGTTGGCGCTCAACCATGCGCGGCCCTACGGGGCGGTGGAGGTCGTGCTGTGTGGCACGGCGCAGGGCGTCTACCCGGATGTGACCGCCCTGGAGGTTCGCCGCGAACTGAGCTACCTGGAGGACCGCAAGCTGATCGAGATCGAGCGGTCGCCGTCCGGCCCCTGGCGTGCCGAGCTGGAGCGCTACGGCGTGGACATGGTCGAGTACAACATCGATTGCCTGCCGGGCATCGCCCGGCCGCCGAAGTACTGGTAAGCGCCATGCCGCCGCCGAGCAAGATCGACACGCTGGACGAGGAGACCCGCCGCGAGCTGGAAGCCAAGATCGTCGCCAACGGTTTCGGCGGCTACGTGTCGCTGGCCGCCTGGCTGGCGGGCAAGGGCTACACCATCGGCAAGTCGGCCGTTGGTGTGTATGGCAAGAGCCTGGAACGCCGCCTGGCCGCCATCAAGACCAGCACCGAAGCCGCCCGCCTGATCACCGCCGCCGCGCCTGACGACGCCGACGATCGCAGCAACGCGATCATCAGCCTGGTGCAGACGGAGATCTTCGAGAGCTTGCTCGCCCTGCAGGAGGCGGAGGAAGAAACCGACCCCGCGGCCAAGATCGATTTGCTGGGCAAGGCCGCCAAGAACATCGCAACGCTCACCCGCGCCAGCGTGACGCGGAACAAGTGGGCGCAGGAAGTGCGCGGCAAGCTGGAATCGGCCCGCGAGGAAGTGCGCAAGCTCGCCACCGGCGCCGGCGTCTCCGAAGAAACGATGGCGGCCATCGATCGCCGGCTGCAGGGCGTGGTGTGAGATGGGCAACGCCCGCTGCATCCCTGCAGACCCGAATGCGGTCTTCCTGCCGTTCCAGTCGCGCTGGATCAACGACAACAGCCGGCTGAAGCTGGGCGAGAAGTCGCGCCAGATCGGCTGGTCGTGGACCAGTGCCTATGCCTGCGTGCGCCGCACCAGCCTGCAGGGCGCGAAGAACGACCAGTGGGTCAGCAGCCGAGATGATCTGCAGGCGCGCTTGTTCGTCGAGGACTGCAAGCTCTTTGCCGACGTGGTGCACATGGCCGCCGAGGACCTGGGCGAACAGGTCATCGACAAGGAACAGCGCCAGACGGCCTACGTCCTGCAGTTCGCCAACGGCCGACGCATCCACAGCATGTCCAGCAACCCCGATGCGCAGGCGGGCAAGCGCGGCGGCCGCGTGCTGGACGAATTCGCGCTGCACCCGGATCCGCGCAAGCTGTGGTCCATCGCCTATCCCGGCATCACCTGGGGCGGCGCGCTGGAGCTGATCAGCACCCACCGCGGCAGCCACAACTTCTTCAACCAGCTGGTGCGGGAGATCAAGGAAAACGGCAACCCGAAGAGGATCAGTCTGCACACCGTCACGCTGCAGGACGCGCTGGACCAAGGGCTGCTCTACAAGCTCCAGCAGAAGCTGCCGGCCGACGACGAGCGCCAGGACATGGACGAGGCCGCGTACTTCGACTTCGTGCGCTCCGGCTGCGCGGATGAGGAATCGTTCCAGCAGGAATACATGTGCCGCCCCGCCGACGACGACGTGGCCTTCCTGGAATACGACCTGATCGCCAGCTGCGAGTACGGCGGCGGCGTGGACTGGCAGGCGTTGGAAGGCCGCGACCTGTACATGGGCGTGGACATCGGCCGCAAGCACGACCGCACCGTGCTGTGGGTGCTGGAGCGCCTGGGCGACGTGCTGTACACGCGCCACGTGGAAGCGCTGCACAACATGCCCAAGCACGAGCAGGAGCGGATCATCTGGCCGTGGATCCAGCGCTGCCGGCGCACCGCGCAGGACTACACCGGCCTGGGCATCGGCTGGGGCGATGACGCCGTGCGCCGCTTCGGCGAAAGCCGCATCGAGCTGGTCACGTTCACGCCCAAGGTCAAGGAGGCGATGGCCTATCCGGTGCGCAGCAAGATGCAGGACCGCACCTTGCGTATCCCGTACCAGCCGGCGATCCGCGCGGATCTGCGCAGCGTGACCAAGCAGACCACTGCCGCCGGCAACATCCGATTCACTGCGGAGCGCACGCCGGACGGCCACGCCGACCATTTCTGGGCGCTGGCGCTGGCGGTGGAAGCCGCCAGTACGCCGGCCGCGCCGATCGAGTTCCAGTCCACCGGTCGCCGGGCAATGGCCAGCGGCGCGCTGGGCGACTTCAACAACGACGGCTTCGGTGGAGTCGGTGGTGGCAATGATTTCGAGGGCTACATTCCGTGAGCAATGAACTGACCACCAAGGCGCCCGAACTCAACCGGGAGATCGCCACCACGCGCGACGGCGTCGACATCACCCGCGGCTTCACCGGCCCGCTGATGCAGCCGTTCGACAGCGTGCTGCGCAACCGCGGCGGCGACCTGATCATCTACGAGCAGGTGATGTCCGACAGCGAGGTCAAGGCGACCTTCAACCAGCGCCAGTCGGCGGTGGTGAAGTGCGAATGGCGCGTCGACGCCGGCGGCGATACCCCGCGCGACATCGAGGCGGCCGAGTGGCTGCAGAAGCAGCTGCAGAAGCTCAATTGGGACAACGTGACCCAGAAGATGCTGTTCGGTGTGTTCTACGGCTATGCCGTGGCCGAGCTGGTCTACCAGGTCGACGAGGGCAAGATCGGCATCAAGGCGATCAAGGTCCGCAACCGCCGCCGCTTCCGCTACGGCAAGGACGGCGATCTGCGCATGCTCACCATGTCCAGCATGTTCGAGGGCGTGCCTTGCGAGCGGCCGTACTTCTGGGACTTCTGCTGCGGCGCCGACCACGACGACGAACCCTATGGCCTTGGCTTGGCGCACTGGCTGTATTGGCCGGTGCTGTTCAAGCGCACCGGCATCAAGTTCTGGCTGGTGTTCCTGGAAAAATTCGGGATGCCCACCGGCGTGGGCAAATACGGTGCGGACGCCACCGCCGCGGAGAAGCAAGCCCTGCTGGCCGCGACCCGCGCATTGCACCAGGACAGCGGCGTCATCATCCCGACCGGCATGGAGCTCGACCTGATCGAGGCCGCGCGCAGCGGCACGGCGGACTACAAGACCCTGCACGACGTGATGAACGCCGCCATCCAGAAGGCGACGCTGGGCCAGACCGCGACCACGCAGGGCACGCCCGGCAAGCTGGGCAACGAAGACGAACAGGGCGAGGTCAAGGACGACATCATCAAGGCGGATTCCGACCTGGTGAACGAGAGCTTCAATCGCCAGGTGGTGCCGCAGCTGATGGCGTGGAACTTCCCCGATGCCGCGCTGCCGCGCGTGTGGCGCGTGGTCGAGGAAGAAGAAGACCTGACCGCCAGCGCGGAACGCGACAAGACCATCAGTGAGATGGGCTTCAAGCCGAAGCTGGCCTACATCGAAGAAAAGTACGGCGGCCAGTGGGAAGAAAAGCAGGCACCGCCTGCGCTGGGCCCGCTGCAGGCCGGCACGCCGAGCGCGATCGCCGGCGCGGAGTTCGCCGAGGTCGGCCGCGCTGCGGTGCAGTTGCTGGCGCGTCATGGCGTGCAGTTCGCGCAAGGCCGCGCCGATGCCACCGGCAAGATCGCGGCCCAGCTCGATGCCAAGCTCAAGCCCGCCGGCGATGCCTGGGTGACCAAGGTGCGCGCCGCGGTCGATGGCGCGGCCGACTTCGCCGAGCTGGAACAGCGGTTGCTGGCGCTCGCGCCGGACATGGGCCTGGACGACTACGCCACCACGTTCGCCCAGGCGATGACCGTGGCGCACCTGACCGGCCGCTACGACCTGATCCGGGACTGAGCCGTGGCCAAGGTCGCGCCCGGCTCGTTGCCGTTCCAGCAGCAGATCGCGTTCCTGCGCAACAAGCGCAACGTCCTGACCGAAAGCTGGGTCGACGTGTGGGGGTCGCAGCACGACAACGCCTTCATGGTCGCCGGCGCCAACCGCATCGAGCTGGTCGCCGACTTCCGCGATGCGGTGCGCGGCGCGGTGGAAGACGGCGAGACGCTGGAGGCGTTCCGCAAGCGCTTCGACACCATCGTGGCCAAGCATGGCTGGGACTACACGGGCGGGCGCAACTGGCGCAGCCGCGTGATCTACGAGACCAACCTGCGGCAGTCCTACAACGCCGGGCGGTGGCACCAGGAGCAGGCGCTCAAGAAGGTCATGCCGTGGAAGCAGTACAAGCACAGCGACGCGGTGATGCACCCACGCCCAGTGCATCAGAGCTGGGACGGCATGGTCCTGCATATCGACGATCCGGCATGGAAGGTCATCCACCCCATGAACGGCTGGGGCTGCCAGTGCTACACCCAGCTCCTCAGCGATCGCGACATGAAGCGACTGGGCAAGACCGGCGCGGATCCGTCGCCCGACCTGAAGTGGGTTGACGTGATGGTGGGGCAGCGCAGCGCCAGCGGCCCGCGCCTGGTGCGCACGGTCGAGGGCATCGACCCCGGCTTCGCCTATGCGCCGGGCAGCAGCCTGGACTCGTGGCCACCGGCGCGCGGCAAGGCACCGCGCACACCGCCGGCGATGCAGCGCACGCTGGAGCAGTCCGCGCAGGATGCATTGCGCAAGAGCACGCGTCTGCCGGCCGCGCCGGCCGAGTCCATGCTGCGGGAAGTGTTCGCGCTGAAGCGCGCGCAGGACGCGCTGCAGGCCGGCTACGCGGAGTTCCAGGCGAATGCGATCGCGGGCACCGCCCAGGCGTCGCAGTACATGGTCGGCATGTTCGACGACGTGCTGCTGCGCGCGATGGGCGGCCGCGGCATCACCCCTGCCACCGCCGCGATCGCGGTGCGTGAGGCCGAGGTCCTGCAGATGCTGGCCAGCGGGCCGACGCCGGCGTTGCTCGCCCAGCTGCCCTCGTACCTGCGTGCGCCGCTTGCGGTGCTATGGGACGCGCAGCGCGGCGAGCTGCTCTACCTGGGCACCGACGGCGCGCTGCTGGTGGTGACGCGTGTGGGCGTGACCGGCGCGCTGCCCGAGGTGCGCGGTGCGTCGGTGATCGACAACGTGGCAACGCTGGAGCGGTTCCCTTTACTTCGCGGCAGCCTGGAGTAAACGATGGCCGGTGCACGCGTCGAGATCACCAAGGACACCGCCAGTCCGGCGCTCAAGCGCGCGATCCTGAAACTGCAGGGCGACGGGCGTGCGTTGATGCTGGGGCAGATCGGCGAGACGCTGATGCGCAGCACGCGCGACCGCGGTGCCAGGCAGATCGATCCGGACGGCAACAAGTGGCGGCCGCTCTCGCCGGGATACAAGCGCTGGAAGGACAAGAAGCGCCCGGGTGTGCCGATCCTGAAGTTCGACTTCCACATGCTGGGCGACCAGCTGAGTTACCAGGTCGATCCCGATGGTCTGCTGCTGGGTACCAATGCGCCCTACGGCGCGCGCCACCAGTTCGGTGGCACCAGCACGCACGCGGCGCACTCACGCAAGCTGGCGTTCGGCAAGAACCGCCCCAACGGCATGAAGGTGTTCGCCAGGGCCGGCAGCGCGAGCGTCGACCACGAGAAGTGGGCCACGGTGAAGCAGTACACCGTGACCCTGCCGGCGCGCCCGTGGCTGGGTGTGTCGCAGGACGACGAGAAGGCGCTGCTCGACATCGCGGCCGACCACCTCGGCGATGCATTCGAGGGCAATTGAACGTGCGGCGATCTAAGGCCCCTGTGGGCCTCACCCGCGGCGACGACACCTCCAGCGGGGCCGGATCGTGTCTGACACGCGTCTGACGCGGTCCATGCCCCGGAATCGGCCCGAGGTTCGGCGACGGTCGCGGTGATTCTCTCGCGCGCGGGCGCGTGGCAGTCGGAACGCCGGTTCCGAGACAGGTGATGGGCACGTGACCAAAGTGCGGGCCATGAACAAGCCCGCCGCCGCTCTGCACATCTTCCGCGCTGGTAAGCACGTCGCCGCTGACGGCAATTCGTACAGCTTCAGCGAAGCCGACGTGGCCGACCTTGCCGCCAGCTACGACCCGCAGCTCTCGCGTGCGCCGCTCGTTGTCGGCCACCCCAAGACCGACGATCCCGCCTACGGCTGGACCGGCGCGCTGCGTTTCGACGCCGGCAACCTCTACGCCGAGCCCACTGCGGTGGAGCCGCAGTTCGCGGAGATGGTCAACGCCCAGCGCTTCTCGACCATCAGCGCATCGATCTACCTGCCGGACACGCCGGGCAATCCGAAGCCTGGCCATCACTACCTGCGCCACGTCGGCTTCCTTGGCGCACAAGCGCCGGGCGTGAAAGGCCTGCAGCGACCGGAATTTGCGGAGGGCGACGGCGCGATCGAATTTTCGATGCCGATCGGCCGCCGCGTGAACAGCCTGGGTTACTACATGAAGCGGCTGTTCCAAGGCCTGCGCGACAAGACCATCGAGACCGATGGCGCGGAGAAGGCCGAGCAGCTGATCCCGCAATGGTGCATCGACGGCATCGCCGAGGCCGCGGCCGACGACGACTCACTGGCTGCCGCGTTCGCGGCGGCCGACAACTCCCTGGAGATCCCGATGGACCCGAAGAACACCGCCGAATTCGCCGAGCAGCAGCGCCAGCTCGACACCCGCGCCACCGAGATCGAGCAGCGCGAGAAGGCGCTCAAGGATCGCGAGGATGCCGCGCGCCGTGCCGATGCCACCGAGTTCGCCGAAGGCCTGGTGCAGGCCGGCAAGGTGCTGCCACGCCAGAAGGCCGGCGTTGCCGAGCTGCTGCTGGCGTTCCCGGTCGGCACCACGCTCAACTTCTCCGAGGGCGAAGGCCAGGCAGCCGCCGACCACGACGCACCGCAACTGCTGCGCACTTTCCTCAACGATCTGCCCAAGCGCGTCGACTTCGCCGAGAAGTCTGGCGGCCACATCGACGGCACCGTGCAGACGGCGGACTTCGCGCTGCCGGAAGGCACCGCAGCCGACGCCGGCCGCATGGAGCTGCACAGCAAGGCCATCGCGTACCAGCGCCAGCACCCGGGCACCGAGTACATGGCCGCGGTGAAAGCCGTCGGCGGCTGACAGGTTCGGTTGCACCCGTAGGTCGATATGCCGGGTAAGGCGCCAAAGGCGCGGTGACCGGCCAACTGATTCAACGCACCACCAGTCCCATTACACACCCGCGCCAGGAGCGAACGACCATGACCCAGAAGACTTCCATCCTCACCCTCGCGGTCTTTGCGGCCGTCGCGCTTGCCGCGGAACGCGTTGTCGGCCGCGACGGCAACTACGCCACTGCCGATGGCAATTCGTTCGGCGTGACCAACACCTCCGGCGAGATCGGCGACCGCGTCCCGGTCGATGTGCTCGGCACCACCATCGCCACCGCAGGCGGCGCCTTCGACGACGGCGATTACCTGGAAGTCGGCGCCAACGGAAAGCTGGTCGTGCACAGCACGGGCATCGCCGTTGCGCAGGCCCTGCAGGCCGCCACCGCCGACGGCGACCGCGTCGAGGTGCTGCTGATCCCGAACGCACCGGCCGGCGCGTAAGCGCTCCACCCCTGAGCTTCACCGCGTTCTGACCGCGGCAGTCGCCGCACCAACTCAACTTCACAGCGAGAAATCACATGACTCAGATGACTCCCGGTCAGGCGCGCATCGTCGATCCGGTCCTGACTACCCACGCCATCGGGTACGTCCGCCCTGGCAACATCGGCAGCGCGCTGTTCCCGCGCGTCGAAGTGCCCACCCGCGCCGGCAAGGTGATGGCCTTCGGCAAGGAAGGCTTCCGCCGCTACAACACCAAGCGCGCGCCGGGCGAATCCACCAAGCGTGTCCAGTTCGGCTACGAGGCCGGCAACTACGCCATCGTCGATGCCGCGCTGGAAGCGGTGGTGCCGGACGAGGTTGGCCAGGAAGCGGCTGCCGGTCCTGGCATCGACATGTCGATGGATTCCGTCGACCTGGTGCTGGACGTGTTCGAGATCGAGCACGAATGCGAGTGCGCCGATATCGCCCGCAACGCGAGCAACTACGACAGCGACCACAAGGTGGCCCTGGTCGGTGCGGCTCGCTGGCGCGGTGCCAACGGCGACCCGACCGCCGTGATCGAGGTGGGCAAGGAAGCCATCCGCGCGACCATCGGCGTGCGCCCGAACACCGCCGCGATCTCCGCGTCCGCGTTCGCCGCGCTCAAGGCCAACACCAAGATGCAGGCGCACGTGCAGAACCTGCAGAAGGACACCCTCACCGTCGAGATGCTCAAGGCGTTGTGGGAGATCCCGAACATCGTCATCGGCGAGGCAGTGGTGGCCGAAGGCGCGGACGATGACCTGGGCGATATCTGGGGCCACGACGTGATCCTGGCCTACGTGGCACCGCCGAGCGGCAGCAACCGCCGCAGCGCCGCGCGCCCGAGCTACGGCTACACGTACAGCCTGCGTGGCCAGCCCAACGTGCGCCAGGCGTATCGCGACGAGAACCGCCAGTCGTGGATCCACCCGGTCAACAACAACCGCACGCCGCAGCTCACCGGCATGGTCGCCGGCTACCTGATCCAGGACGCCGGCGCGGCCCCGGCCTGATCGAACTCCTCGTGGGGCGAGTGACCAAAGGCGATGGCCTGGTCTAGCGGACGTCGGTGAATCCAGACGTGACAGCCGGAGAGACGGCCCCGCTTTTCCGCATACCCACCGAGGAACCGAACATGGCCAAGGCCACCGCGAACTCCAAAGCGAGCAAGTCTGCCGCCAAGCCCGCCGCGAAGCATGCGGCGAAGAAGGCAGCGCGCACCGTCGTGCGCAGCGCCAGCGCCGTGCAGGCGCAGATCCAGTCCGCGCCGGAAACCTCGCTCTACCAGGTGTTGCAGCCGTTCTGGTTGAACGGTGCCACCGTCAAGCCGACCGGCCCCGATGGCGCGCCTGTGTGGATCGAGATGAGCGCCGCCGAGGCGCGCGAATACCAGGAAGCCGGCGTGCTGGGCGACGAGCCCGCCGAGGTTCCCGACACCCATGCCGACGACGATGAAGTTGCGGACCAGACCGGCGGCGGCAATGGTGCCGCCGCCGGCAGCAACCCGTCGATCGCGCAGTAAGCCGTAGGCCACCACGCGACCATGTACTGCACGCCCACCCTTCTCGCCGACGCCAAGCTCACCCGTGAGCTGGCGCAGGCGGCCACGCCGGAACGCATGCCCATCCCCTCGGATGAGGCGATGGATGCGGTCCTGCGCGGCACCAGCACGGTGGGCATGGACGCGGACGAGATCGAAGCGGCCGAAGCGGCGCTGGTGGTGGTCAACAACGCCCTGCAGGCGGCCAGCGAACTGATCGACGGTTACCTGGTCATGCGCAAGCCCACGCCGTACACCGTGCCGCTCAGCCCGGTGCCCGGCATCGTGGTGACCTGGTGCCGCTGGATCGCGCGCTACCTGCTGCACAAGGACCGCGTCAACACGCAGGAAGCCACCGACCCGGTGGTGCGCGACTACAAGGAGGCGCTGCGCTTCCTGGCGATGCTGCGCGATGGCGAGTTCAGCCTGGGCGCGGATGACCCGCTGCCCGCGCCGAGCAGCGGCATGCCGCAGCACTGTGGCCCCGCGCGCGTGTTCACCACCGACACGCTCAAGGACTTCGGGCTGTGAGCGCCAAGCCCTTCGACGTTGGCCCGGTGATTACCAGGCTGCGCGAGCGCGCGATCAAGACCGGCGGGCTGCGCCAGGTGGAAGGCCGCGGCGCATATGCGCAGCTCAAGAGCATCAACGATTTCCCCGTGCCCTGCGCCTACGTGATGTTGGCCACCGAGCGCGGGATGCAGACCAAGACCGGCGTGAGCATGCCGGGCCAGCAGCACAAGTTGTCGCAGCAGATGTTCGTCGGCATCGGCGTGGTGCTGGCGTTCCGCAACCACCGCGGGCTGGAAAGCGACGAGCTGCGCGACGAGCTGCGCGACCAGGTCGGTGCCGTTCGCAACCACCTGCTGGGCTGGACACCGCCCGGCGCAGGCGCGCAGCTGCAGCTCGAAGGCGGCGACCTGGAGGACTACAGCGCGGGCGTCGCCGTGTGGGCCGACCGCTATCTCACCCACCACTTCATCACACCGGAGATCACCCCGTGAGCAAGGAACAGAACGCCGAGCCGACCACCGCGCAGCGCACCAAGGTGACGCTGCTCAAGGACGGCCACACCCACGACGGTCGCGAGCGCAAGCAGGGCGACGAGATCGAGGTCACCGCCAGGCAGCGGGAGTTCCTGCAGAAGCGGGAATTCATCGCCGCTGACGCCACCGCGGCCACCACGGCCAAGACCAAGAAGGACGCCTGATCATGGATCGCGCCGAATATTTCTCAATGCAGGGCCGCGTCTTCATCGGCCCGCGCAATCCCAACGGCAGCCGTGGCCTGGCGCGCTGGGTGTTCGACTCCAGCCTGCTGGAAACCGCGCAGAAGGTTGAACGCGAGGAGAAGCAGGAAAGCTGGAGCGGCCAGCGCACGGTCGCCGCCACCATGAACACCAAGAAGGGCATGACCGGCAACCTGACGCTGGGCCAGCTCTGCACCGACAACGCCGCCCTGGCGCTGGACGGCGAGCGCGTGGAGGTGGTGTCCGGCAGCGTCACCGGCGAACCGATCGGCGATGTGGCCGCCGGCGATGTGTGGCCGCTGGCGTATGCCGCGGTCAGCGACCTCGCGATGGAGACCGGCGCCGCCGTGGCCTTGATCGAGGACACCGACTACACGGTGGACGAAACGCTCGGTGTGGTCACCTTCCTGACCACCAAGACCGGTGTCACTGCCGACTACGACTACGCCGCGCAGAGCCTGGTGACCGCGTTCACCAGCGACAACCAGGACTACTACATCCTGTTTGCGGGCCTGAACACCGTGGACGGCACCAGCACCAAGTGCCGCGGCGAGCTCTACAACCTGACGATGAATCCGGCCGAGAACTTCGGCTACATCCAGGCGAGCTTCGGCGACCTGGCGCTCAGCTTCATCGCCAAGATGGACCCGGTGCGCCAGATCGACCCGAAGTTCGGGCCGTTCGGTCGGTTGATCCTGATCCAGGAAGGCTGATCCGATGCCGCAGCAGCCCCGCAAGCGCAACAACCCGAAGTCGCCTGCCGCGAAACCGCGGCAGGCGGCGGCTGCCAGCGAGCTGGCGGTGCTGCACCCGAACGGCGTCATCACGATCAAGGACCGCACGGTCACCGTTCGGGAGTACGGCTGGGTCGAGGGTATGCGCGTGCAAAGCGCTTGCAAGGAATTCTTGCAAGCGATGTACGCGGTGTTCGGCCAGGGCAACGGCGGCCCGCCGCCGGCGCATGTGGTGCAGGCCACCTTCATCGAGCACGGCCTGACCCTGCAATGGCTGATTGCCTGGGCGATCACGCCCGCCGCCGATGCCGACAACGCGCACCAGTTCGTCGAGGCCCAGGTCAAGAACGCGCAGTGGGTCGGCGCGCTCAACGATGTGGAAGGCGCGGCATTGATGGCCGCGTGGTGGTCGGTCAACGGCCCTTTTTTTATCCGCCGGTTCCAGGAAATGCGGCTGGCGGAGCTGGGTCCGCCGCCGGCAAGCGAGTGGCCGTCAACTGGGCTCGGGTGTACGCCACGCTGATCGCCGCCGGCTACGGCAAAACGCCGGACGACATCGGCCGCTACACCCAGCGCCAGCTGCACCTGTTCTACCGCGAAGAAGAAGCCCGTGAGCGACGCAAGCGCCGAGGACGCTTGCACGACAACAACGCCGCCTTTGTGGGCGGTTCGGCCGCCAAGAAGCAGGCCAAAGCACTGGAGGATTGACCTTGGCCACCCGCACCCTGGACGTCGCGCTCCGCATCGCGGCTGATCTCGATGGTGCGGTCAAGGACCTCAATGCGCTGGACACTTCGCTCGACGGCGTCAAGGGCGCGGGACAGAACGCGGCGCAAGGTCTGAATGCCGCATCCACTGCTGCGGGCAAGAACAGCACCGCTGCCAAGGCCGCTGCAACCGCGCAAGGCGCGCTTGCCACGGCGACGCAAAAGACCGCCGATGTCCAGAAGCGCGCCGCGCTCACCGCAGGCGAACTGCGTGCAGCGCAGCGCCAGTTGCCGGCGCAGATCACGGACATCGTCACCAGCCTGATCAGCGGGCAACCCGCGTACCTGGTCGCCATCCAGCAAGGCGGCCAGCTCAAGGACAGCTTCGGCGGCGTGGGGGCGGCATCGCGCGCCTTGCTGGGCGCGCTATCGCCGACGGTGCTTGCCGTGGGTGGTGCCGCCGCGGTCTTCGGCGCGATCGGCGTGGCGATGTTCCAGGGCTACCAGGAGTCGCGCGCGTTCGAGCGCGGCCTGATCTCGACCGGCAACAGCGCCGGCCTGACAGCCGGGCAAGTGGGCGACCTGGCCAACGACGTGGGCGAAGCCACGGGCGAGTTCGGCGATGCCAATACGGCGATGCTGCAACTGGCGCAGTCCGGCAAGCTCACAGGCGATTCGCTGGAACTCGCCGCAGAGGCCGCCGTCAATTTGGCCAAGCTGACCGGCGAGAGCATCGAGGCGACCACCGAGAAGGTGATTTCGCTGGCCGAAGCGCCCAGCGCATCGCTGCTGAAACTTAACGAGCAATACCGATTCCTCACCCTGGAGGTCTACGACCACGTGCGTGCCCTGGAAGAACAGGGCCGGGCCGAGGACGCTGCGCGCGCGGCAGTCGAGGCGTTCGCCAGCGTGCACGAGCAGCGCGTCCGCGAAGCCGAGGAGCGCGCTGGCTTCCTGGAGCGCACGTGGAAGTCCCTGGGCACCACCATCGCCGGCATCTGGAATGGCCTGAAAGACCTGGGCCGAACCGATACGGAATACAAGCTGCAGGCCGCACGGCAGGCGCTTGGGGATGCGCAGGCGCGTGCTGCGGCCCGTGGGTTCCCGTTCAACCCGGCGCGCTATGAAGCCGAGATCAAGCTGCTGGAGCGGCAGGCAGAGGCCGAAAAGAAAAGCGCAAGGGCCGCCGCCGACAACCAGCGCCAGCAGGGCGAAGCCGTCAAGGCGCGCGAGTCGATCGAGCGCCAGCTGGAAACCGTGGACAAGCGCGCGGCCAAGCAGCGCGAGTTGAACAAGCTGGCCCGCGAATACACGGCCATCGCGACCGCAAACCCCACTGATTCCCGCCTCACCGATGGATCGCGCGAAAAGCTCGAGGCGGCGATCGCCGCAAAGTACGCCGACCGCGCAGCGCCGAAGGGCCGAACCCGGAAGCCTGGCAAGACCGAGGCTGAGCAGGATCAGGAGGCCGCGGATCGCGAGCTGGCAAATCTGGAGAAGCAGATTGCGCTGCTGGGCGAGTTGGAAGATGGAGAACGCCAGGTCAGCCGCGAGGCGCAGACCCGCTACGAGATCGAGAATGGTGCGTTCCAGAAGTCCAGTGCTGCCAGCAAGCAACAACTGATCGAGAAGGCGAAGATCCTCGACGCACTGCAGGCGGAGAAAGAGGCCGAGCGCGAGCGCCAACAGGAGCTGGAAAAGACCAAGCGCCAATACGAGCAGCTGCGACAGGAGCTGCAAACACCGGTCGACGCCACGGTCGAAGACATCACCGCAAAGATCAAGGTGCTGAACGAGACGCTGGCCGCGGGATTGCCGATCGCCGGCGGTTACGACGCAGCGCTGAAGCGCATCTTCGAGCAAGCCGCCACCAAGCCGCCCGAGTTCCGCTCGCCATACGAAGGGCAAGACGATCTGACCGGCTTGCTTGGCGATCAGTCGCAGTTCGACGCCTACAACCAGCGTCTGCAGGACTGGTATGACCAGCAGTTGGCGATCGCGAAGGCCGGGCGGGAAGCCAACGCGTCGCAGACCGCTTACTGGGACACCTTCGAGAAGCAAGCAACAGCGGCGCACTTCGAGGAACTGGCCGCGATGCAGGCCGCCCAGCGCCAAATGCAGGTCAACGCCACGCAATCGATCTTCGATTCGATGGCCTCGATCGCACGCAGCGCCGCCGGCGAGCAGTCAAAGGCCTACCGCGTCATGTTCGCCATCAGCAAAGGCTTTGCGATCGCGCAGGCCGCTGTGTCGATGGCCACCAACATCGCCAAGGCCAGCGAGGCCGGCTTCCCGCAGAACTTGCCGCTGATCGCCGCCGCCATCGCGCAGGGCGCGCAGATCGCATCGATCCTTGCCGGCGCGAACTACAGCCCCGCCGGCTACGCCACCGGCGGCCGCATCGTCGGCCCGGGCACCCGCACCAGCGACTCGATCCCGATCATGGCGTCCGTCGACGAGCACATGATCCGCGCGGCCTCGGCCACCCAGCCCGGCGCGCGCGCCTTCCTGGATGACTTCAACGAGCGCGGCATGCCGGCGCTGTACGACTGGGCGCAGGTAGGCGCATACGCCGATGGCGGCGCAATCACCGAAGCGGTCGAGCCGCGCGCGCGCTTTGGCACGCCAAGCGCCTCGCCGGTCAACCTCAACAACGACATGGCGCTGTACCTGTACCAGGACGCCGAGCAGCTCGGCGCGGCGATGGCCAAGAGCCCGGCCGCGCGCAAGCAGATGGTCGCGGAAGTCATCGAGAACGGCCAAGCCATCCGCATGGCGTGGGGACTTGGCTGATGGCCTTCGAGGAAAACGGGCCGCGCATCTGGCCGGTCACGCCGTGTTGGCAGTCGGCCGTGCAGGAAAGCCTGGCGTGGGAAACCGACGTCATGCGCGCCAGCGCCACCGCCGTGAGCCAGCATCGCAGCGTGCGCATCGGCCCGGCGCGGGAACTCTCGTTCGAGGTGCTGAGCACCGGCAAGGAACGCCGCGTGCTGGACATGCTGCTGGCCGGCCACCGCGGCTCCTGGCAGTTGCCGATCTGGGGCGACGTGCAGTGGCTCACCGCCGCGATCGAGATCGGCGCGGACGAGGTGCCCTGCGCAACCGCCGGCTTCGATTTCGTCCAGGGCGGCAACGTGCTGCTCTACAGCAGCGTCAACCGCTGGCAACTGCTCGAAGTTGAGACCATCGCTGCCGATCACCTGGTGCTGGCCAGCGCCACCACGGTGGCTTTCGGCCCCGGCGACCGCCTGTACCCGCTGCGTCGCGCGCGCCTGCAGCCGGGCGCCGAGGAACGCATGAAGTCGCTGGACACCAGCCGCCGCCGCCTGGTGTTCGACATCGACGAGCCATGTGACTGGCCGGCGCTGGTCGACCCGACCCTGTACCTGACGCACCCGGTGCTGGACGTGTGGCCGGACGAATCCGAAGACCCCGCCAGCAACTACCAGCGGCTCCTGCAGTCGGTGGCCTACACCGGCACGCGGAAGTTCGAATACGACCTGGCCGACCAGGCGCTGCGCATGCAGACAACGCACTGGAAGCTGTTCAATCGCGCCCAGCACACCTGGTTCCGCTCGCTGCTCTACACCCTGGACGGCCGCCGCGTGCCGATGTGGCTGCCCAGCTTCACGGCCGACCTCAAGCCGGTGGCGTCGATCACCGGCGGCTCGACCTCGATGTCGATCGAGTGGGCCGGCTATACCTTGTTCGGCAAGGACCGGCACAACCGCAAGGATCTGCGCATCGGACTGGACGACGGCGCGGTGCTGTATCGCCGCATCACCAACGCGGTGGAAGCCGGCGACACCGAAACCCTCACCCTGAGCGCCTCGCTCGACGATGGCGCGATCGCACCGGAGCGGATCCGCTCGATCGGCTTCCTCGCCCTGGCCACGCTGGCCAGCGACAGCGTGGAGATCGAGCACATCACGGACCAGGACGGCACGGCTCGATCGACGCTGGGCTGGCAGGCGGTGGTGCCGGATGTTTGACCCCCTGCAGAAGTCCCGCTTCGGCGGCCGACCGGTGCGGCTGTTCCGCTTCCAGCTGCAGGGCGCGGTGTGGTGGTTCGCCCAGGCGGACCGCGACCTGGACCCGCCCGGCGGCGCGACCTACCGCGCGGCTGCGATCGAGTGCGACGACATCCGCCAGACCAATGAGCCGGCCAAGGACAAGCTGAAGATCCGTGTCGCTTACCTGCGCGACCCGAACGCCAGCCCGGCCGACATTCCCAGCACGCAAGACTTCGGCGACCTGTGGCACCCCTACATTCCCAGCGATGCGGTGCAGGTGATGTGCCTGGAGTGGATGTACGGCGACAGCGACCCGCCGAAGCTGCGCTGGAGCGGGTACGTGGCGCAGCCCGAGTTCACCGACGTGCAACTGGAGCTGACCTGTATCCCCAGCACCGCGATCGGCGAAGCGAAGGCGCAAGGCCCGCGCAACCAGCGCGCCTGCTGGAAAGTGCCGTATAGCACCGGCCTGCGCGGCTGCAACCTGGTTGCGGCGGACTTCGAGGTGCCGGGCACCATCACAGCAATCGACGGCCTGACCGTGACCGTGCCGGAATTCGCCGCGCCGGAGTTCCCGCTGCTGCAGGGCGAGTTCCGTTGGCCGCGCACCATCACCGCGCACAACGGCGACATCGAGATCATCGAGCGCCGCACCATCACCAAGGTCGACGGCGCGGCCGTCACGCTGCTCTACGGCGGCCTTGGCCTGGCCGCGGCAGTGGAAGTCGCCACGCTGCCCACATGTCCCGGCACCTGGGACGCCTGCGCCGCGCGTCGTGATGACCCGCAGAACCACTTCGGCGGCTGCGTCTACAAGCCGGTCAAGAGCCCCTACGACGGCGGGGAGTCGATGTCATGGGGCTGAACCTGCGCGCGCGTGCGCGGCACCGCGCCTACGTCTGGTACTGGCGTGCGCGTTACTGGTGGATGGACTCCGACGAAGGCACCTGGGCGCGTATTGGCGTGCAAGTGCTGCTGTCGATTTTCGCGCTGGACCAGATGATCCGCGGCACCATCGGCGCGCTTGCACCGCAAGACCCCGCTGAGCCGGTCAAGGCCTACGTGTGGGTGGTGCAGCTGATCATCGCCATCGTCGCCGCCATCGCGGTCTACGCGCTCACGCCGAAGCCCGAGACCCCGCAAGCCAAGCAGCAGGAAACGCCCAACGTCGAGGACGGCGCGCACGTGCTGGAGATCGACGGCGACGTGTGGATCGAAGGCGAAGGCGAGTTCGTGCTGCAGCACAAGGTCGTGGGCAAGGAACCGATCAAGAGCGGGGGCAAGAAGTGACCGAGCCCCGCATCCATATGCGCCACGCGCGGGCCTTGCGTGGCCGTGGCAAGCAGACGTGCACGCCTGGTCTTCGCGGGTGGGCAGCGTTGCACAACATCGACCTGATGCGATTCGCGCGGGAAGGCTACGCCGGAGAAGACGCGCTCCGCATCGGCGACTACTTCGCGCTGGAGCTGCTCGACATCGCGCGCACGGAGGCGGCAGGCAATGGGCGGTAGTTCGCAAACCACCGGCTGGAACTATCGCCTGGCTTGGCTGCACATGCTGGGCATGGGTCCGTGGGACACGTTCCTCGAGTTCCGCGGCGCGGACAAGGTCATCTGGAAGGGCCGCATCACCGGCAACACCGCCCTGGCGCTGTCCGCGCCGAAGCTCTGGGGCGGCGACAAGGACCAGGGCGGCGTGCAAGGCACCCTGCGGCTGATGTTCGGCGAAGCTGGCCAGCTACCCAACGCGTACTGCACGACCACCTTCGGCCCGCGCACGGCCGCGTATCGCGGCTTCATGACCGCGGCCTGGGAAGGCGGTATCTGGGGCGCCAACAACCCGTGGGCGCAGAAGTGCAGCTACCGAGGCGAGCGCTACAACAAAGGCTGGGACAACGACGATCCCTGGTATCCGGAGACATGCCCGGTACCGATCGAGGGCGAATTCTCACCCGGCACGCCCGGCGCGGGAACTTATCGCTGGGCATTCAAGATGGGCGGTGCGCCGCTGCTTGCCGTGTCGCCTGACGGCGCCGACTGGACGGACCCTACGACATTCGCGGCGGGGTTTTACACCGCGGACGTGACGGTGCTGGTCGGCACGCGCCTGGTCTCCATCAACGCAGGCGGCAGCACACGGCACGCGCCCTGGACCACACCCGGCTCGTGGGTGACTGGCCCGGCAGCGGGGGCAGTCTCAGGCATCCTCAACCCCGTCGTTTGCGTGATCAACGGCCGCGCGTTTGTTGCGCGCGGGATCGCGGGTTATAGCTACAGCGACAACGTCACGGTTGGCTACACCGAAAAGAGTGGCACCACGATCATGATCTTCGGCAACGAAGATTATGTAGTCCGTTTCAGCAGCAACAGCTCGCGGCAGTTCTTCTATTCCACCGATGGCGGAGAGGCGTTCTCGGAAGGGATGACGCTTCCTGGAACGGGAAACATGTATGGAGGCGGCGGGCAGCTGTCCCGTGTTGCGATCTGCGGAGAGGAAGATGGCTTGCCGGTCATCCACTATTCCGACGACGGCTTCCAAACCAAATCCGATGCATTGATGCCGCTCTCGCTCGAGCCGGGCTACGTGGCCGAGCTGAAGCATCTGGTGGGCGAGGAATGGGTGGCCTTCGTGCGTGGGACCGTGGGTCTGACCGGTGCGATTCTGCGATCGACGGACAACTGCGAATCCTTCGTCAAGGTCGACCTGGGCTATCCGATTCAGACCGGCCAGAATTACCAGGGTAGCTGCGGCTATGACGCACGGGATGGCCGGCTTGTTTGTGCGGTCACCGACGCTGAAGGCACGAAGCTTCTCTACACCGACGACCGCGTCGCCTGGTTCGTGGTCGATCATGTAGCGGCATTCGATCCAGCCTCGATCTTTTGCATTGCGCCCTACGAACCCGGAACACCCGCGGTCTATGGGCGGCTTGCCAAGAACCCCGCCCACATGATCCTGGAGCGGCATACGCAACAGCACTCGGGCCGGCAGCCGCGCAGCAGCGTGAATCTGGACCACCTGACGATTGCGGCCGACTGGTTCTACAGCCGCGGCTTCGGGTTGTGCACCACGCGCAACTCCAAAGACGAAAGTCCGCGCGAGTACATCAAGCGCATCGAGAAGGTGGCCGGCTGCAGCTTCACCAAAAGCCTGGACGACGGCAAGTGGTACCTGGACATCGCCAACGGTGTCTATGACCCGGAAACCCTGCAGGTCATCAACGATGACCATGTGCTCAAGTTCAAAGAAACCAGCAGCACGTTGGACAACGTGGTCAACAGTGTTTCGGTGAAATACTTCGACCCGGAGCGCAAGGAGACCATCATCACGCCGCCGGTGCGGGCGATGGGGCTGATCGCCCAGTTCGGCGAGATCCACCAGACCTTTGACTACCCGGAGGTGCCGATCGGGCGCATCGCGCTCGAGATCGCGACGCGCGAGCTGCTCGCACGCATCACGCCCACGCGCACGTTCGAGCTCGACTGCAATCCGGGCGTATATCGCCTGCGCAAGAACCAGTACGTGGATCTGCAGCTGCCTAGGCGCGACATTGCGAGCATGGTCTGCATCGTGGGCGACATTCCCACCAGCGGGTCGCTGAAGTCCGGCGCCTTCCAGCTCAAGCTCACGCAGGACATCTACAGCCTGCCCACCACCGAGTACGTGGTCGAGCTGGGCGAGGACACCAGCCCGCCAACCACACCGGTGACGATCGAGGACCAGATCGCCTTCGAGGCGCCGTACATCGACGTGGTGGCCAGCATGCCGGCGGCCGACTTCGCCGCGCTGCCGGCGGACGCGGGTTACGTGCTGGGCGCGGCGGTGGATCCTGGGCGCATGCGCGACTTCACCATGATGGTGGCGCCGGACGGCGGCGCCTTTGATGACGTGGGCGATGGTCAGTTCTGCCCGAGCTGCACGTCCGCGGGCCTGGTACTGCCTGGGCTGCAGGAGGGCATCGGCTTCACCAATCCCAGCCGCATGGCCAGCGTCCAGGTCGGCGATGTTGGCTGGTGGGATGGCGAGCTGGTGCGCGTCGACGCGATCGACCTCGATGCCAACACGCTGGACCTCGGCCGCGGCTGCGGCGACACGATTCCCAGGCCGGAGCACGCGCCAGGCAGCCGGATCTTCTTCTACCAGTCCACCGCCGCGTTCGATCGCACCCAGCACATCGCCGGCGAAGCGCTCGACGTGAAGCTGCTCAGCAACAGCTACAGCCAGCAGCAGGCAATCGCCAGCGCGACTTCGATGGACGTGACCTGCAACCAGCGAATCGATCGCCCATATGCGCCTGGCGATCTCAAGATCGACGGCGTCTCCGTGTTCGCAGTCGGCACCGCGACAGTCGGCGGCGGTGGCGGCGGCGGTGGCGGCGGTGGTGGCACGGGCGGCGGCAGCGGCGGCGGAGGAACCCCGCCGCCACCGCCCGGCGGCAGCACGCCGAACACCGGCGACCCGAAGACGGACCCGGACTACTACGACACCTGGCAGGAACAGGGCGACCTGCCTGGTGGGTTCGTCGGTGAGCCGTATTTCCACATCGGCGACGGCCGCGACACCGGTGTGTTCAAGGGTGGGTCGCTCGGCAAGGTGATCGGCACCGTGTGCCCTGGCGTGGGCGCATACAACCAGGTCAACGGATCATCCGCGCTGATGGCGTTCGGCGTTCCGACCACGGCCGGCACTGCCGATGCCGACATTTGGGTCTTGACCACGCTGTCGGATGCGGAGCCGCACGGCGGGCACTTCACCGGCAGCGTGACCATCGCCCCAGCGCCAACGTTTTCGGGCTACGACTGGCTGTGGCGCGACCTCGCCTATGGTCTTGGGCACGACTACAGCATTGGCCGGCCGTGGAGCCGCGCGAAGGTGTGGGCCTACGGCGGGCTGCTATCGCGCGCCGGGTTCGACACTGGCCAACGCAAGCAGGAAATCACCGTCAGCGGCAGCGGTCCCGCGGGGCACACCTGGTTCCGCGTTTTCTGCATGACGGACCACACGATCTACGGCCCGGGCGACGTGGTGGCGTACCGCGAGATCCAGATCGACGCCGGAGACCTGACCCGTTCGCTGGAGTTCGATGCCGATGCGGGAACCTACGAGGTGCTGGACGAGAGCGGCGCCGTGGTGACGTACGGCGCCCTTGCGTTGCCGCCTGGCTGCAAATATCGGCTGGGCTGGTACTCGTCCAACAAGGGCGCGGTGATCCACGGCAACTTGGGCAACGAGAGCTGGCTGGTGCCGACCACGTCGGGCTTCGACGGCATTCCCAACGTGCTGCCATCACCGCGGCCGGTCGCGTGGGACATCAACTCGAACACGTCGTACATCACCTCCGATGCGTTGCGGCTCAATGCCCTGACGCGGGCAGGTTCTTCCTTCAGCACCGAGGCCGGCGTGATCCTGGCCGACGCGGGCAAAGCGTCCGGACAGTGGCGGGTGCAGTTCACGAGCGAAGACCGCAGCGGCCAGCACCTCATGGGGCTTGCAAAGGCCGGCCACACCGGCCCGCTTGGCCAGGGTGGCGACTCGATCGGATGGCGCAACGTCACCGCTGCCTTTGGTGGCGCGCGCGAGCACAAGCTGTTCTGGAGCTGGGGCGGCGGCGGTGAAGCCTCACTGCCGGTCGGCTTCGGTACCCGCGAGGCGGGCATGGGCAACTCGCCGCTGGCCCAGGCGTCCTTCGGCATCGACGTCCCTGCGAGCGCCGTGATCGTGTTCATTCGCGAGAATCGCAACGGCATCTGGAGCGACTGGCACGAGTGGATCACCGTCCCGGGCTTGCCCGCTGGCACTTATTTTCCGGCCGGGTACACACCGTTCGAGGCCATCTTCGACCTGTACGCGTCGCCGCCGGTGCCGGTCGCCTTTGCGGATTGGAGCTACTGACATGCCCACGCTGACCTGGGCCAATCGCAACCGGATTGTGCAAGCCGACGTGCCGGTCGATCACTTCGCCGCGAACACGGGCCTCGAGGATGGCCAGGAGACCAAGATCGAATGGCGCTGGCGTGCCGACCCGGGTGACGCGTGGAGCGCGGCCACCGTGCACACCGTCACCGTGCCGCCCACCAGCACCTTCAACCCACCGGCCGACGGCTGGGTGCAGGCCAAGGTCTACAGCTGGCGCGACAGCCTGGAGAGCTGGGAGCACTACCTCCTGGAATGGCAGGTGGTTGGTGGCGCAGTGGTCTCCCCGGAAACACGCATCACCACCACTGCAGATCGTCGCGTCACCACCAGCGGCGATGTCCGCAAAACGACAGGATAAGCATCATGGCCGACCTCATCATTAGCGCAATTCCGGTCACCGCTACGGCGCTGGGGCCCACCGACCTGATCGAGATTGAGCAGGGCGGCGTCAGCAAGCAGGCGGCGCTCTCGCTGCTGGGCGGCATGCTGCTAGACCCCGACGATACCCTCGCCGCCGACAGTGACGACGTGGCGCCATCGCAGAAGGCGGTGAAAGCGTTTGTCGCTGACGCGATCGCGGGGTTGGCGCCGCCCGGATTCTCGATCGGGGTCAGGTTCATTGCCGACATAGCAGCCACCACCGATGCCGACCCCGGCGTTGGCAATCTGCGCTGGAACCATGCGACGCAGGGCAGCGCCACCGTGCTGTTCCTGGACGACGAATCCACCGATGGCGCGGCGCTCACCGGCTTGTGGCCTGCGCTCACCGCCGGGGGCTTCCTCTATCTGCAGCACCCGCAGGACGTGGACATCTGGCAGATCTGGCTGATCACCGGCGTTAACGACGCCAGCGGTTACGCCAAGCTCACCGCGACGATTCTGGTCAACGGCGGAAGCTTCGCCGACAACGACCCGATGCTCGTCACGATCGAGCAAGGCGCAATAGGTGTCGGCGCGTCGACCACGCAGACGACCGAGTGCATCTCAGGCCTGTTCGTGGCGCCGGCTAACGGCGACTACCGCATCGTGGTGAAAGCGCCGCATGGAGGCACTATCACCGAAGTCACCACGGTGAGCGCAAGCGGCACGTGCACGCTCACAGCGAAGATCAACACCACTGCGCTAGGGGGCACGGCAAACAGCGTGTCTTCTTCGGAGCAGTCTCAAGCGCACTCCAGCGCCAATGTGTTCTCGGCCGGCGATGACATCGTGCTGACCGTGTCCAGCAATTCGTCATGCTCGAAGATGACGGTCACCATCAAGTACACCAGGACGCTCTCGTGATCCTGTTTCTCGATGACAGCGGCGGCGCCACCGACCCTTACTTCTCTAGCGTGCGCTCGCTGATCCACTTTGACGACGCCAACGGCACGATCTTTCCCGTTGACGTTAAGGGCAAGACCTGGACGGCAGGCGCCGATGCCGTGGTCAGTACAAGCTCGCCACTGACCGGGTCCGGCTCCGGCCTACTGGATGGGACCGCCGATCACTTCTCTACGCCGGATCACGCTGACTTCGAGCTTGGGTCCGGCGACTTCACGATCGAGATCGACGTGCGGTTTGCTTCTCTGCCCGCTGCGTCCGGGGCGATGGCGTTGGTGTCGAAGTACCTCACGCCTTCAGACCTGTCGTATTTTTTCTACCTGTTCAACAGTGCAGGAACGTACCGGCTTTATTTCACCTATTCCACCAATGGAAGCGCGTCGACCAATGTGTTCGTTAACTGGACGCCATCGACCGCGACAAAATACAAGCTCACTGTCGAGCGCAACGGCGCGAACCTGCGCTTCTATGTTGACGGGGTACAGCAGGGCAGCACACAAGCGGTCGCAGGGACCTTCTACAACGGAAACGCCGTTCTCAGGCTGGGTGGTACGCCGAGTTCGGGCGCAGCCTACCCGTTGAATGGAAAGATCGATGAGTTCCGCCTGACCGTTGGCGTGGCCCGGTACGTCGGCAACTACACGCCGGTCGAGCCATTCCCGGACAGCTAAAACAGGGCGCCGCCGCAGCACCGGCAAGTGCTGTGACGGCGCCGCAACGCACGCGCTACTCCGCGTGGAATTAGCCGAGGCCCTGCCGCTCCCGAGAGCGCAGCGATCCTCGGCGATACCCATCGCAGGAGCTGAGAACGTGGCAAACAAAGCAACAGCGGCAGCGCAACGAGGCGCGGCCAAGAAGGCGCCGGAGCGGAACGGCTACAAATACCGCCAGCAGTACGGCATCGTGGTGATCTGTGACAACGAGCAAGCGCAGGCACGTGCCTATGCCCGCCTGCAGCGAGCCGGCTTCAAGCAACTGCGTGTGGTGACCGTATGAAGATCGAGGTCGACCACACCTGCAGCGATTTCAACAGCTACCGCGCCGCCCGCGTGAAGTCGCTGTTCAACTGCGAAAGCGGCGCCAACTTCCGCCTCTCGGCCGAGCTGGCCATCGACGATCCCGACTGGCGCGTGGGCGTCGTCGTCGGGCCTTCCGGATCCGGCAAGACCAGCATCGGACGCCAGGTGTTTGGGCCGCGTGCCATGTGGCAGCCGCGCTGGCCAAAGGACGCGCCGGTGGTCGACGCGATCGCACCTGGCGAATCCTTCGACGTGGTGCCGGCCGCACTGTCTGCGGTGGGCCTTGGATCGGTGCCCACCTGGTTGCGTCCGTACGGCGTGCTGTCGAATGGCGAGCGCTTCCGCGCCGACCTGGCCAGGCTGATCGCGGAACGACCGCAGCGCGCCGTGGTCGACGAGTTCAGCAGCGTCGTCGATCGACAGATCGCCCAGATCGGCGCGATGGCCTTCGCCAAGGCATGGCGACGGGGTACTGGCCAAGCGGTGCTGCTCAGTTGCCACTACGACGTGCTGGACTGGATCGAACCCGACTGGATCTTCGACACGGCTACCGGCACCTTCGAGCGGGCGCAAGCCGGGAGGCGTCTTCGGCGGCGCCCGCCGATCGCGTTCGACCTCTGGGAAACCGACCGGCATGAATGGCCGGCGTTTGAGCCGCATCACTATCTGAAGTTGCCGTCGATGATCGCCGCGACGTACTACGTGGCAACGGTCGCTGGCCAGCGCGTGGCGCACCTAGCCGTCGGTACGCGCCCAGGCTTCGTGGAGGCGCGTGCGTGCCGCTTGGTGGTCATGCCCGAGTGGCAGGGCGCGGGCATCGGCCTGCGCTTCCTGCAGGCTGTCTGCGAGCGCTGGCGCACGGGTGGCAACCGGTATGGCCTTAAGGGTCCGACGCTCTTCCACACGAGCCACCCCGGCCTGTGTGCGGCGCTCAGGCGCGACCCGAGGTGGACGCAGGTCAGCGGCAACCTGGTGGGCGACAACCGGGCGAAGAGCAAGGCGACGCTGGCCAAGTCGGCGGCAAAGGGCTGCATGGCCTTCACCGGCGCCGGCTACGGCGGACACTTCCGCGCCGTGCAGGGCTTCCGCTACCTCGGGGAGGGCGCGGCATGCGCGTGATGCTGGTCGGCCAGCAATGGCTGGGTGCCGAGGTGCTGGCGATGTTGCTGGCCAACGGCCACGACGTGGCCTCTGTTGCGTCGCCGGCGGGCGACCGGCTGTACCGCGCGGCGGTGGCCGCCGGTGTTCCGGTGGGCGATCCTGGGCGCGTTCTGGCGGCCTCATGGGTGCCACCCGGCACAGAATTGATTGTGGCGGCCCATTCACACAGCTTCATCACGGCCGGCGCTCGTCAGCGCGCCCGCCACGGCGCAATCGGCTACCACCCCAGCCTGTTGCCCAGGCATCGCGGTCGCGATGCGGTGCGCTGGACGATCCACATGCGCGACCAGGTGGCGGGCGGCACGGTCTACTGGATGACCGACCGCGCCGATGGCGGGCCGATCGCGGCGCAGGAGTGGTGCCATGTCCGCGCCGGCGACGATGCCGGCGAGTTGTGGCGGCGTGACCTCGGGCCAATGGGCATCCGCTTGCTGGCCAGCGTGGTGGCAGACGTGGCCGCAGGCCGGATCGTCAGGGTGCCTCAGGACGAGGCGCTGGCCACTTGGGAGCCGGCGTTCGAGCGTCCCTCGCTGGCCAAGGCCGGTCTCACCTGAGGAGAGGCCGGTGGCGACAATGCCGGATGCTCCAACGGTCCTGCAGATGGATGGACGGCGTCGACGCCTCGCACCTGTACTGGAACTACGGGTGCATCGGCGTGGTGCGCGAGTGCGAGGGGCGCTGGACCACGCTGATCATGTGGCGGGACAAGACGCACACCGCCACCGCTGGCAGCAGGGCGCAGGGCAAGCGCTGGATCGAGCGGTGGGTCTCGGTGCAGCGTGGGCTGCCCAAGGCGCCGCGGAGAGTGCGGTAGCCGGGCTAGAACGGCAGATCGAAGTCGAGGTCGAGCGGCTGTGGGCGCCGGCGACGAATCGAGGCCTCTTGGTCACGCAGGCGGTACAGCAGCCGGGCCTTGGCCACCCGGCGGCGCCAGTTGCCGCCGGTGTCCGTCTTGTCCGCAGCATCGATCTGGCGGCGAATCGCCGAGGCCTTGGCGGTCAGGGTTGCCGGCTTTGAGGCCGGCGATCGGGAGGTCGCGTTGGTGGTCATGGCCGGATCATGCGACGCCGGCGTCGCACGGACTGAGCGCGGTACCATTGCGGCTCCCGCAATTTCATTGCGTGCTGCGCAAAATGCCTACGTGCCGATTTATCTCACCACGAGGGGCGATTTATCGCGCGCCGCTACAGGTGGTGCATTCTAGCCGGCCTCCCCTGTCCGTGAGCCGCGTCCGCCATGCCACGTCGTTATCTGCAACTCGATGTTTTCGCGGCGCGCGTCGGCACCGGCAACCCGCTGGGCGTGGTGTTCGATGCCGGCGACATGGACACCGCGGCGATGCAGTCGCTCGCAGCGTGGCTGAACCTGTCGGAGACGATCTTCTTCCTGCCGCCCGATGCCGGCGCCGACTACCGGATCCGCATCTTCACCCCTGGCAGCGAACTGCCTTTTGCCGGCCATCCCAGCGTGGGCGCGGCGTGGACAGCGGTGGTGCACGGCCTGGCCACCCCGCGCGACGGAAGGCTGGTCCAGCAGTGCGAGGCAGGCCTGCTGCCGGTCGAGATCACTGGCGACCACACCCACCCGCGCGTCGCCGTGCGCAGCCCGCGTGCGCGCTTGCTGCAGGATCACGCGCCACTGGCCGGCATGGAAGCGATTGCGATACCCGGACAAGCCGCAGCACTCTGGAACAACGGCCCCTCGTGGTGGATGATCGAAGCGGCATCGGCCGACGTGCTCCATGGCTTCAAGCCAGACTTCGGCGCGATCGCCGCATGGACCAACGCGACGCACTCTACCGGCGTCGCACTCTTCGCGCTGGAAGCGGACACCGATCACCACGTGGCCGTGCGCGCGTTCTGCCCCGGCGATGCGGTCAATGTGCCGGAAGACCCGGTCACCGGCAGCGCCAATGCGCTGGTCGGCGCGCTGCTGCATGCGCAAGGCCGTCTGCCCGGCATTGATGGCCGCTACATCGCCAGCCAGGGGCGCGAACTCGGCCGCGACGGGCGCGTGCATGTACGCGTGGACGAAGGCGGCGAGGTCTGGATCGGCGGCCAGGTGCAGCAGGTCATCGCCGGCACGCTGGATTGGTAAGCTGCGCGGCCCCCGCTTGACTACGCCGCCATGCCCCGTCGCTACGTGCAACTCGATGTGTTCGCCTCGCGCCCCGGCGCCGGCAATCCGCTGGCCGTGGTGCTGGATGCCGAGGGCCTGGACGATGCCGCGATGCAGGCGATCGCCAAATGGACACGGCTGCCGGAAACCACCTTCGTGTTTTCCGCCGTGTCCGACGACGCCACCCACCGCATCCGCATCTTCAGCCCGCGCCGCGAAGTGCCGTTCGCCGGCCATCCCAGCGTGGGCACCGCACATGCGCTGCTCGATGCCGGACTGATCGCACCACATGATGGGTTCGTCGTGCAGGACGGGATCGCCGGCAAGTTGCCGCTGAAAGTCACCGGTGAGGGCGCGGAGCGCACCGTCGCCGTGCGCACTCCGCGTGCCCGCGTGCAGGAGATCGCCACGCCCGACGATCCGCGCCTGCGCGATGCACTCTCCGGGCTGGAACTCGGCCGCCTGCCACCGGTGCTGATGGACGGCGGCCGCCGCTGGTGGCTGGCCGAACTGGCCAGCGAAACCGCATTGCGCAGCGCCACCCCCAACTGGGAGGCGATCATCGCACTGGCCAGCGCCACCGAGAGCATGGGCCTGTTCGTCTACGCGCGCAGCGACGACCCGGTTTATCACTACGCCGTGCGCGCCTTCGTCGGCGCGCCCACGCAATTCGAGGACGCCGCCTCCGGCGCGGCCAACGCGACACTGGCCGCATGGCTGGCCGAGCGCGGTGCACTGCCGGATCTTCCAGGCGGGTTCTATCGCGTCAGCCAGGGCCGCGAGGTCGGCCATGACGCCATCATCGAACTCAGCATCGATGCCGATGGCGATGTCTGGTCGGGGGGCCGCGCGGTGGCGGTGGTGACCGGGTCGCTGGACTGGCCGGAGTAGCCACTCGCGCGCCAGCTTTGTGGCAGGGGCTTCAGCCCGATGCCTGGATCTGTCGGGCCTGAAGTACTCACCGAAGAGCATCGGGGCTGAAGCCCCTCCCACAAAAGCGTGATACCGCTCAATCGCCCTTGTTGTTCGGTGCCCATGCCATCGGCTGCCACAGCTCCACCTTGTTGCCTTCGGGATCCATGATCCAGGCGAAATTGCCGTTTTCGTGCGACTCGGGACCCTTGACGATCGCCACATCGGCCGCGCGCAATTGCGCCAGCAACTCATCCAGATCGTCGACGCGGTAATTCACCATCATCGAGGCCTGGCTGGGGCTGAACCAGGTGCTGTCGGCGTCGGCCACGCACCAGACGGTCAGCCCGCCGTCATCCGCTTTGTCGTCCGGCCATTTCAGTACCGCCCCGCCGAAATCCGACAACTCCAACCCCAGGTGATCGCGATACCACGCGCCCAACGCCGCGCCCTTCCCCGTGCTCTTGAAGCACACCCCGCCGATCCCCGTCACCTTCGCCATCGTCGTCTCCTGCCTGGAACATGTCGGCGCATTCTGCGGCATGCGCAAGCTGGGCAGAGCGGAGATCGGTTGTCCGGCAATGACGCCGCACGCGCGCATCGTTGACCTGTGTCAGGTCTGCCGTCCTCATGCGCCATTAGCATGGACCGTCGCCCGATGCCGGGCGCCTGCCGGAGACCCGCATGGCCATATCCACCCGACATTTCCCGCGTCCGATGACCCTGCTCGCGCTGTGTATCGCCCTGGCTGCCGCCGGATGCAGCGAGCGCCACGCGCCTGCCAATCACTCCGCAGCCGCGGCACCCGTCACAGCCCAAGCCAGCGTCGCCCCTGTCGACGCTCGCACGGCACCGACGCCGCACGCACACGCCGCGCATGCAGCCGCCGCCGCACTGCCCGCCACCCCATGGGCCAGCGACGCGCCGCTGCGCGACGGCATGCGCCGCATGCACCAGGCGATAAGCGCGCTCGAACATGCCGAGCACCGGCATCTGGATGCCGCGCAGACCACGGCCGCTGCACAACAGGTGCTGGTTGCCGCCAATGACATGATCGCCAACTGCAAGCTGCCGGCCGCGCCGGACGCCGCGCTGCACGGCCTGTTGGCGACCTTGCTGACCGGTGCGGCCGCGCTCAGGGACAAGCCGGACGACACTTCGCCAGTCGCATCGATGCGTGATGCCGTTGCGTTGTATCCGCGCATGTTCGAAGACGCGACCTGGCAGGCCGATACCGCAACGGAGAGGTAGCAAGCACGGTGCCGATGACCCACGCCGCGCGCACGACTCGAGTCGGCGGAGGCGAGTGTCTGGTGGTTTGGGGGGGGGCGAGCGCTTCAGGGAAGTCGCTTGTCGCGAACGTGACATGACCAGCAAGGAACAGCAGCTACTCGATAGCGCGCTCGAATTAGATTGGCGGTGTCATGTGGGGGCTGGGTCGCGTCGCAGTCAACTCTTCATGTCGTCGACCAGAGGAAGGACGGACCACGTTTCGGCTGCATGCGGAATTCACCGCCCGCAGCCTTGTCCTTCGCAGCCGGGTGATGCTTGTCAGGCGTATATCTTGTTTCGTTTTTTGATCGAGGCCCTTAGAAAGATCACTGCAAGCAATAACGTGAATGCGCCTAAAGCACTTGAATGTCCGCCTTCGCAGATTCCCGTAAGCATGGAGCCAATATAGTCCAGGATAAATCGACTGCTGCGAGGAGAATCCCAGCCGAAGATCTCGCACTGGCGATTATTTTCCAGGGTGAAAGCTCGATAGGACAGCCAGAATAGCCATGCGCTACCTATTGCGTAATTTAGCCATAATCTGCTGCCTTGTTTATAGCTTGTTTGCGGTGAACTTCTCGCAGTCGTTGTCGGGGACGCGTCTTCTGATCTCGTGGCTGGCAGGGCGGCTGACGACTGATTTGAATCTGGCGCGATCCCTGGTGAATATGGATGGCGTGCTCGATTTGGCCGGCCTTTGGACTCGATGATTATCGCCGCACATAATGCCAAAATCGGGCAAAGGATCAATGCTATCAGCGATGGGATAATTGCATCCCTCCAGTCGCCTTGATTGACAACGAACGGCCAGACGTTGATTCCCAACCCCACGAGGTGCAGCAGCATTGCTGACTTTCCCACATTGTTGAAGCCGCGCCATTGGGTGACGCTGACAATGTAATGAAAGGCCAGGGCAAGTAGCGAAGGAAAAAGGAGCAACCCGACCAATAGCGAAGGGGGCGTGAAATGTATTTTTGATGAGTGCGTGGGGGGAGGGCTCGAGGGTGCATCGGATGCTTGCTGCTCCGCCGCTATCGTGCGCGTCCTGCTTGCCTCGGTTGCGCGCACATACGTGTTGTTTTCGATCGTCTTCGCTATTTCAATAGTGTTGTAAATTGAAATCATGTTTGGCAGTTGATATACGACAAAGAATGGCGCAATGACGAGAATTGCTCTTATGAGAATGGATGGCTTCGACATTATTTTTTATCTTGTTTGAGAGGTGCCAGGAACATTCGTGCGATTTCAATGCAGGTCGTCCGGGTGATTGGGTGCCGCTAACGCACTTCATGCCCAAGGGTGCCGTCTGAAGTCATCACTCCGAGACGCATGTTGTCGGGTTTGCATCGGGTTATTTTCTGGCCTGCGCCTCTTCGACTAGTACGTCAGCCTCTGCTATCTTGAAGAGGTATTGCTTTTGTTCCGCACTGACAGGTGTACCACTCGACAGCGCCTGAAATCTCTCCAGACGTTCCTCTTGTTTTTTCTTTACATATGCCGCCCGCCCTGCAGCATCCGTATAGGGAAGAACGCGAGGAGCCGCGTTTTGCGCAGCTTCCTCCTGGTACTTCTTCAAGTCTTCTTCCCTGCGGCTAACCTGGGATTCGGTAAAGCTGCGCACGACTTGTTTTTCATGATTTGTCAGTGTTCGGCCTTCCCTTTGTTGATATGTGATCTCACGCCGACGAACGAGGTTTTCAATATAGGCCTCGCGCTCTGCTTCATTTTCAAAGACTTTGTGGTTTTGAATATCTACAGGAGTTTCTGAAGCTTCTATTGCCTTGTTTGTGTAGTTCACACTCGCTTCTTTGTCGAGGCGGTCGTATTCGGATCCATAGCCACTCGGAGCCTTGTTACGCGCCGCAAAAAGTGCGATCTCTTTCATGATTTGAACGCCCCGTTGCGTTGGGCGGTCAGTGAAGGCTTCCTTCCGGTAAACCTTTTCTCTTTCGCGCTCGGGTACGTCAGGAAGGTTTCTCTCCAGAATCCTTCGGATGGCTTCTTCCTGAGTGGCTTCTTCGTGAGCGGCCTCTTGTCGCGCTGGGCTTGCTTTTCGCTGGGAGGTTTTTGGCTCCGGCGTTGCTGATTGCCCGTCCACGTTTTGCCCCAAGATTGAATCTTGTTGCCCGCATGCGACTAAACATGACAAGACGGCTATAGCGGCTATTTTCATTATCAAGTCCATTTTTGGTGCACGGCTGCAAGAAGGTGTGACGCTATCGGGTTGCGTCCACCGAGAAGGTTCAAGAAGGTCCAACGCCGCCTGGATTACGACTCCGTTGATATCCCGAAAGAAATTTCGTGATGTATCCCGCAACGTCACCGCCCCATCCCGAACAACCCGCCCTCCCGCACCTCCGCCCGCCCCAGCGCGACCAGCATCTCCAGCAACTGCGGCAGGCGCTTCTTCCACGCGCCGCGTGCGGTGAACCGCGCACCGATCTCATCCAGCGAGAGCGGCACGGGGCTGGTGGCGAGCAAGTCGGCGACGGCGCGGACTTGTTCGACGGTGTCCTTTGGCCATGCGATGGGTTTCGTGGCGACCATCGGCAACGCGGGGGTTTCGTCGGAGTCACTGGCGGTGTCGAGGGTGGTTTGTTCGGGGGCGGCGTGGGCTTGCGGGTTCTGGAAGTCGGGGCGCCGCCAGCGGATGTGGCCGCGGGCTTCCGGCGCGCGTCAAGGTAGTTGTCGCCTCAGTCATGCAGCCATGGTCTGACTATCGTTGACGCTTTCGTGCGTGGTCACGACCGAGTCGCGCTCGGGGTTCAGGGCGACGGCACCGATCGGCGA
>NZ_JAYRTQ010000004.1:0-209033 GCF_041919455.1 Thermomonas sp. | reverse complement strand
ACTGGCGCGGCATCGTCAGCCGGGTACGCTGGCCGATGCATACCGGGCAACTGGAAGGCATCAACAACAAGATCAAGGTGATCAAGCGCATGGCCTACGGCTACCGCGACAGCGAGTACTTCTTCCTCAAGATCAAAGCCGCCTTCCCCGGTAATCCGTGATGAACCTTTTTTTTGCGCATGTTCCCGGCAATCAATCGATGCGGCGGATGCTCGCGCCCAGCGCCGACAACTTGGCCTCGATGTTCTCGTAGCCGCGATCGAGGTGGTAGATGCGGTCGATGACGGTATCGCCATCCGCCACCAGACCGGCGAGGATCAGCGATGCCGACGCACGCAGGTCGGTGGCCATCACCGGCGCACCGCTCAACGCATCGCTGCCGCGCACCACCGCGGTATGCCCGTCCACGCGGATGTCCGCGCCCAGGCGCACCAACTCGTTCACGTGCATGAAACGATTCTCGAAGATCGTCTCGTTGATCACGCCCACGCCGTCCGCCACGCAGTCCAGCGCCATGAATTGCGCCTGCATGTCGGTGGGAAATGCGGGATGCGGCGCGGTCGTGAGATTGACGGCACGCGGCCGCCTGCCCTGCATGTCCAGGGTGATGCGATCGCCGTCGATGGCGATGTCCGCGCCGGCCTCGCGCAGCTTGTCGAGCACGGCATCGAGCGTGTCCGGACGCGCATGGGTCGTGGTGACGCGGCCACCGGTCATCGCCGCGGCGACCAGGAAGGTGCCGGTCTCGATGCGGTCGGCGATCACGGCGTGTTCGCAGCCGTGCAACGCCTCCACGCCTTCGATCACGATGCGCGAGGTACCCGCACCCTCGATCCTGGCGCCCATCGCGATCAGGCAGTCGGCCAGGTCGACGATCTCCGGCTCCATCGCCGCGTTTTCCAGCACGGTGGTGCCCTCGGCCAGCGCCGCCGCCATCAGCACATTCTCGGTCGCGCCCACGCTGACCAGTTCGAACACGTGCCGCGCGCCTTTCAAACGCCCGTTGCTGCGCGCCTTGATGAAGCCGTGGTCGACGCTGATCTCCGCGCCCAGGGCCTGCAGGCCCTTGATGTGCAGGTCGACCGGGCGCGAGCCGATGGCGCAGCCGCCGGGCAGCGACACTTCGGCATCGCCGAACTTCGCCAGCAGCGGGCCCAGCACCAGCACCGAGGCACGCATGGTCTTGACCAGCTCATAGGGCGCGATGTGGCTATTGACGCTGCGGGGGTCGACGGTCATCGCGTCGCCCTGGTGGACGATGCCCGCGCCCAGGCCGGCGAGCAGCTTGGCGGTGGTGAACACGTCGTGCAGGCGCGGCACGTTGGTGATGCGCACGGGCGCGTCGGCCAGCAGGGTGGCGCAGAGGATCGGCAGCACCGCGTTCTTGGCGCCGGAAATGCGGACTTCACCCGCCAGGCGGGCACCGCTGGTGACCACGATCTTCTGCATCAGGCGGCCGCCTCTGCCGGGGTGATGGTGCGCAACTGCAGCGCGTGGATCTCGCCGCCCATCTTCTCGCCCAGGGTGGCGTAGACCATGCGGTGGCGGGCCAGCGGCAGCTTGCCGGCGAAGGCCTCGCTCACCACGGTCGCCTCGAAGTGGACGCCGTCTTCGCCCTGGACGTCGGCACGGGCGCCGGGCAGGCCAGCTTTTTCAAAGCCTGTTTCGATCATCTGGCGGATGCTGTCGGCGTTCATGGCGTATGCGGTGGGCTCAAGTAAACTGAACGACCGAGTTTAGCGGAATCCCTAGTGCCCCAGCCCGCCCCAGCCAATGACTTCGATTTCGCCGCCAGCGGGCGTCGCGTGTTCGCGGTCGAGGCCGAGGGCCTGGCGGCCGTCGCGGACCGCATCGACGACGCGTTCTCCGCGGCCTGCAAGGCGATCCTGGCCAGCCGCGGCCGGGTCGTCTGCTGCGGCATGGGCAAGTCCGGCCACGTGGCGCGCAAGATCGCGGCCACCCTGGCCTCGACCGGCACGCCCGCGTTCTACGTGCATCCCGGCGAAGCCGCCCACGGCGACCTGGGCATGGTCACCGACGCCGACATCGTCCTGGCGCTCTCGTATTCCGGCGAAAGCGACGAAGTGCTGCTGCTGCTGCCGGCGCTGAAGCGGCAGGGCAACACGGTGATCGCAATGACGGGCCGACCGGCATCGACGCTGGCCCGCGAAGGCGACATCCACCTGGACGTCAGCGTGCCCGCCGAGGCCTGCCCTTTGGCGCTGGCACCGACCTCCAGCACCACCGCCTCGCTGGCGATGGGTGATGCGCTCGCGGTTGCCCTGCTGGAAGCGCGCGGCTTCACCGCCGACGACTTCGCCCGCTCGCATCCTGCCGGCGCACTCGGCCGGCGCCTGTTGCTGCACATCACCGACGTCATGCACGCCGGCGACGATGTTCCGAAGGTCGGTCCCGATGCCAGCGTCAGCGAGGCGCTGGTCGAGATGAGCCGCAAGCGGCTGGGCATGACCGCCGTCGTGGATGCCGACGACCGCCTGCTGGGCCTGTACACCGACGGCGACCTGCGCCGCAGCCTGGACGACGAACACGTCGACCTGCGCGGCACCCGCATCGAAGCGGTGATGACCCGCGCACCGCGCACCATCGACGCCGATGCCCTGGCGGTGGAGGCCGCGCAACTCATGGAAACCCACAAGATCAATGCCCTGCTCGTCGTCGACGGCGAGCGCCGGGTCGTCGGCGCGCTGAACATCCACGACCTGCTGCGCGCGCGGGTGGTGTGATGACGATGCCTGCCTACCCCACCGACGTCCTCGAACGCGCGGCGAAGATCAGGCTGATCGGCTTCGATGTCGACGGCACCCTGACCGACGGTCGCCTGTTCTACGGCACCGATGGCCACGAGGCCAAATCCTTCCAGGTGCTGGACGGACTGGGCTTCACCCTGCTCCGCCATGCCGGCATCGAGACCGCCCTGGTCACCGCGCGGATCAGCGAAGTGGTGGAACGCCGCGGCCGCGAACTGCAGGTGAAGCACATCCACACCCACGAGCGCAGCAAGCTGGCCTGCATGCAGCGGATCGCGGCGGGCATGGGCATCGGCATGGACCAGGTGGCCTTCGTCGGCGACGACCTGCCGGACCTGGCGACGATGCGCAACGTGGGCCTGGCGATCGCACCGGCCAATGCGCATCACTGGGTGCTGCCGGTCGCGCACTGGGTCACCCCGCGTCGCGGCGGCGAAGGCGCGGGCCGCGACGCCTGCGACCTGCTGCTGCATGCGCAGGACCACGTCGAGGGCATCCTGGCCCACGGGGAGCATCCGTGAACCACGGCCCGGTCAGCTGGCGCACAGGCCTGACCATCGCCCTCCTGCTGGCCGCGATCGCCAGCGGCTGGTCGGTGTGGCGGCAGTCGCGGCCGGTCGATGACGGCGTGCTCAAGACCCGCCCGGACTACGTGCTGCGCGACTTCGAGATCACCTCGCTGGACAAGCAGGGCCAGGAGTCCTTCACCCTGCGCGGCCCGGTGCTGCAACGCGACCCGGCCGACAAGACCATGGAACTGGCCACGCCGGTGTTCCTGGTGCCGGACCGCGAGAACCGCTACTGGCGGATCAACGCCAAGTACGGCGTGGTGCCTGCGGACGGCAGCCAGTTGCAACTGCGAGGCGATGTGCTGGCCACCAGCCCGGCCGACGCGCCGCCGGCCACCCGCATCCAGACCGAACAGCTCAACCTGTTCCCCGGCGAGAACCGGGCGACCTCGTCCACCGCGGTCGCGATCACCCGCCCGGGCCTTACAATGAATGGCCATGGCATGCAGGCGGACTTCGACCGCCAGCAAATCTCCCTCCTGTCGCAGGTGCGCACCCGTTATGTCCCCCAGCGCTAAGTCCACCGCCACGCTGCTGTCCACCGCGGTCCTTGCCCTCGCCATCGGTGCCGCCGATGCGCGCACCTCCGACCGCAACAAGCCCATGGACATCGAGGCCGCCCACCAGGTCTGCGGCCTGGGCGCCAACGACAGTTGCACCTACACCGACGTGACCATGACCCAGGGCACCCTGCGGATCCGGGCGGCCAAGGCGGTGATCCAGCAGGTCAATGGCGACATGAGCCGGGTGCAGATGAGCGGCGGGGTCACCCTCAGCCAGCAGCTCGACGACGGCACCGATTTCGATTCGAAGTCGTCCGCCGTGGACTACGACCTGCGCAGCGAAACCGTGGTGTTCACCGGCAACGTGGCGATCACCCAGCAACGCGGCACCCTCAACGGCGAGCGCGTGGTCTACAACATGAAGTCCGGCCAGGTCGAAAGCGGCGGCAGCGGCAACGGCCGGGTCAAGATGCGCATCCTGCCGAAGAGCGCGCAGGGCGCGCCGGCCAAGGCGGAAGGCTGATGCTGGTTGCCGAGGGGCTGCGCAAGCGCTACCGCTCGCGCGAGGTCGTGCGGGACTTCGGCCTGACCCTCAAGGCCGGCGAAGTGGTCGGCCTGCTCGGTCCCAATGGCGCCGGCAAGACCACCTGCTTCTACATGATCGTGGGCCTGGTCCCGGCCGACGCCGGCCGCATCGTGCTGGACGGCACCGACATCACCGACCGGCCGATGTACGCGCGCGCGCAGCTCGGCGTGGGCTACCTGCCGCAGGAACCATCGGTGTTCCGCAAGCTCAGCGTGGCCGACAACATCCGCCTGGTGCTGGAATTGCGCCCCGACCTGGACGACGACGCCCGCGAAACCGAACTGTCCGCCCTGCTCGACGAGCTGCAGATCAACCACGTCGCCGACCAGGCCGGCGCCAGCCTGTCGGGCGGCGAGCGCCGACGGGTGGAGATTGCCCGCGCGCTGGCCGGCAAGCCGCGCATGATCCTGCTCGACGAACCCTTCGCCGGCGTCGACCCGATCTCGGTCCACGAGATCCAGCGCATCGTCCGCCACCTCAAGGAACGCGGCATCGGCGTGCTGATCACCGACCACAACGTGCGCGAGACGCTGGGCATCTGCGATCGCGCCTACATCCTCGCCGATGGCGGGGTGCTGGCCCAGGGCACCCCGGCCGAGCTGCTGGCGAACACCGACGTGCGCCGCGTCTACCTGGGCGACGCCTTCCGCCTCTGATCGCGTCGATGCGCCGGCGCGTGCACGCATCGCTAACGGTTTTTTACCCGCATCTGGCGATATGCTGGGGACGATGAAGCCGCGCCTCTCCCCCGCGCTGCAGCAGCATCTGGTCCTGACGCCGCAACTGCGCCAGGCGATCCGCCTGCTGCAGCTGTCCACCGTCGAACTCGAAGCGGAAGTGGCCGAAGCCGTGGCCAGCAATCCGCTGCTGGACTGGGCGGAAGACGGCGAAGCGACGCCGGGCGAAGCGCACGAGGCGCGCGATGCCGATGCGCCGCTCGAAACCATCACCCTCGCCGCCACCGAACCCGAAGACCACTGGGACCGCGACGCGGAACCGTGGCAGGAACGCATCGGCCCCTCGTCCGACCGCGACGGCAACGACGAGATGGAACATCCCGCCGTCGCCGAGAGCCTGCGCGACCACCTGCTCTGGCAGTTGCACCTCGGCCATTTCAGCCAGCGCGACACCAGCATCGGCATCGCCCTGGTCGACGCGATCGACGACGACGGTTACCTGCGCGAAGACCTGGAAGAGCTCGCGCGCAGCCTGCAGCCGGACATCGACGCCGGCCTGGACGAAGTCCTGCACGTGCTGCACCGGATCCAGCAATTCGATCCGGTCGGGGTGGGCGCGCGCGACCTCGGCGAATGCCTGCGCCTGCAACTGCGTGCGCTGCCCGCGGACACGCCCGGACGCGACGTGGCCATGCTGGTCACCGCCGGCCCGCTGCAGCGCCTGCCGAAGATCGGCATCGACGGGGTCTGCCATGAGCTGCGCTGCGAACGCGGCGAGGCGGAAGCCGCGGTGCAACTGCTGCGCAGCCTGGATCCGCGCCCGGGTTCGCAGCACGGCGAATTGCCGGCCGGCACCTACGTCACCCCGGATTGCGTGATCTGGCGCCAGCAGGGCCTGTGGCGGGTCGCACTGGCGTCAGGGGCAATGCCGCGGGTGGCGATCCAGCATGGCTATGAACAGATGATCCGCCACGCCAGCAACAGCGATGCCGATTACCTGCGCGGCCGCCTGCAGGAAGCGCGCTGGCTGCTGAAGGGACTGGAATCGCGCGCGGACACGCTGCTGCGGGTGGTGCGCTGCCTGGTCCGCGAGCAGGCCGCGTTCCTGGAATTCGGCGAACAGGCGTTGCATCCGCTGACCTTGCGCAGCATCGCCGCCGAACTCGGCCTGCACGAATCCACGGTGTCGCGGGCGATCGCGCGCAAGTACGTGCGCACCCCGCGCGGGACGATCCCGCTGCGCGACTTCTTCGCCTCCGGCATCGAGACCGAAGGCGGCGGCAGCGCGTCCAGCACCGCGATCCAGGACATGATCCGCAAGCTGGTGGCCGCGGAAGACCCGCGCAAGCCCTTGTCGGATGCCCGCCTCGCCGATACGTTGAAGGCGGACGGGGTGCCGGTGGCCCGGCGCACCGTGGCGAAATATCGAGAGGCCCTGCACATCCCGGCCTCGCACGAACGCGTGCGCATCGGCTGACGCCGCTGCGCCGCTCCCGCCGGCGGCATCGGTGCCGTCGGCTCCACACGAGCAAGGAGGTCCAGATGCAGATCGAAACCCACGGCCAGCAGATCGATGTCACCCCGGCGCTGCGCGACTACGTGGAGAACCGGTTCGTCCGGCTCGGTCGGCACTTCGAGCACCCGTGCCAGATCCGCGTCCAGTTGGGCCTGGACAAGCCGGAGCATCGCGCCGAAGCCACCGTCACCCTGCCCGGCCGCAGCCTGCACGCGGATGCCAACGGCGTGGACATGTACGCCGCCATCGACCTGCTGGCGGACAAGCTGGATCGCCTGCTGTTGAAGCAGAAGGAAAAGATGGTCGACCACCATCGCGGCGAGAGCATCGCCCACAGCGACGCGCTGGGCTGAGCGCGCCGCGATGAAGCAGGGGGAACAGGCCCGCCGGCGGGCGGGGATGCCATGGTGAACGCCGCGCGCATCACCGCCGCCGAACTCTTCGAGAAACAGCAGGACCGGTTGGAACTGCGCTGGCTGGCGGGCCAGAAGGACGGCGCGCGGCGGGTGCTGGAGGCGGTGGAAACCGTCGCCCGGCGTCCGTCGCTCGCCGGCTACCTCAACGCGATCTATCCGAACCGGGTGCAGATCCTCGGCACCGAGGAACTGTCCTGGCTGGACGGGCTGGACGCCCGCCAACGCTGGGAAACCATCCAGAAGATCATGGACTACCGGCCGCTGGCGCTGGTGATCAGCAAGGGCCAGACCTGCCCCGAGGACCTGCGGATCGCCGCGGAGGAATCCGAGACCCCGTTGTGGGTCTCGCCGCGCCGCGGCCATGAACTGCTCAACCACCTGCAGTACGTCCTCGCCCGCACGCTGGCGCCGCGGGTCACCCTGCACGGCGTGTTCCTGGAGATCTATTCGATCGGCGTGCTGGTCACCGGCGAATCCGGGTCCGGCAAGAGCGAACTGGCGCTGGAACTGGTCACCCGCGGCCACCGACTGGTCGCCGACGATGCCCCGGAATTCACCCAGATCGCCCCCGACGTGCTCGACGGCACCTGCCCCGACCTGTTGCAGGACATGCTGGAACTGCGCGGGCTGGGCGTGCTCAACATCCGCCAGATGTTCGGCGACACCGCGGTCAAGCGGAACAAGTATCTGCGCCTGATCGTGCATCTCAGCCGGCCGTCGCTGGAGCCCAGCCCCACCGGGATGGAACGGCTCACCGGCGACCTCGGCACCCGTCGCGTGCTCGACCTCGACGTGCCGATGATCACCCTGCCGGTCATGGCCGGCCGCAACCTCGCCGTGCTCACCGAGGCCGCCACCCGCATGCACATCCTGCGCAGCAAGGGCGTGGATCCGGCTGCGGCGTTCATGGCCCGCCACAGTCATTTCCTGGAACGCTCGCAATGACCGCGACTGCAAGCACGCCGCTGGTCATCGTCAGCGGCATGTCCGGCTCCGGCAAGTCGGTGGCGCTGAAGACATTCGAGGACCTGGGCTACTACTGCGTCGACAACCTGCCCGCGGACCTGTTGCCCGAGTTCGTGCGCCGCCTGCAGGCAGGCCAGTCGACACCCGACCGGATCGCGGTGGGCATCGATGCACGCAGCCTGGGCGATCTTTCCGACGTGCCCGAGGCGCTGTCGCAGATCGGCGCGCTGGGCATGGACACCCGGCTGCTGTTCTTCGACACCCGCGACGAAGTCCTGCTGCGGCGCTATGCGGACACCCGCCGCCGGCATCCGCTCAGCCACCTCGGCCTGGTGCTGGCAGATGCGATCTCGCTGGAGCGGCAGGCGCTCAAGCCGCTGCGCCAGATCGCCGACCACGTGCTCGACACCAGCGAGCTCAACGTCCACCAGATGCGCCGCCACATCCTCACCGAGTACGGTCTCAGCGGCACCGGTCTGTCGCTGCTGTTCGAGTCATTCGCCTATCGCCGCGGGGTGCCGGCCGAGGCCGATTTCGTGTTCGACGCGCGGGTGCTGCCCAACCCGCACTGGGACGCGCGCCTGCGGCCGCTGTCCGGTCGCGATGCCGCGGTCGCCGACCACCTCGACGTCGACCCGGACGTGATCGCCTACGTCGCCCAGGTGCAGGGGTTCCTGGACACCTGGCTGCCCAAGCTGCGCTCGGAAACCCGCAGCTACGTGACCGTCGCCTTCGGCTGCACCGGTGGCCGCCATCGCTCGGTCTACCTGGCCGAACGCCTGGCCCGGCATTGCCGCGACTCCGGCTGGGCGGAAGTGGCCGTGCACCATCGCGAACTGGATTGATCGCGTTCCTGTTGCGGCAGCCCCCCCCGTGGCTGCCCGTCTTTTCGCTTGCCGATCTGCGAGCAGGGCAACCACGGGGGGTTGCCCCAACAGTACGTCCGACAGTGCGACCGAAAACGAGAAATCACGCTTCCGCGCTGTCATCCCCGTCTGTTAACTTGCCGCCATGGCCGTCGGCATCCTCCTCATCACCCACGAAGGCATCGGCAACGCGCTGCTGGCGGTGACCACGCGCCTGCTGCGCAACCTGCCGCTCGCCTGCGAAGCGTTCGAAGTCCCCTTCGACGGCGACCCGGATACGTTGCTCCCGCAAGCGAGCGCCGCGCTGCGACGCGTCGATGGCGGGCATGGCGTGCTGGTATTGACCGACTTGTATGGCGCCACGCCGAGCAACCTCGCCGCGCGGTTGTCGCGGCTCGGCACGCCGGTGCGCCGCGTGTCCGCGCTCAGCCTGCCGATGCTGCTGCGGGTGATGAACTACGCCGACCTCGAACTTTCGGAACTGCCGGCGGTCGCCGCCGCCGGTTCCCGCAACGGAGTGATCCATGACGACGCCTGAGCCACGCCACGGAGGCGCCCGATGATCCGCCGCGAACTCGTCATCAGCAATCGGCTGGGCCTGCATGCCCGCGCCACTGCCAAGCTGGTGCAACTGCTGTCCACCTTCCGCGCACAAGCCACGCTCGAAGCGCGCGGCCGCGAGGTCAATGCCAAGAGCATCATGGGGGTGATGCTGCTCGCCGCCGGCCCCGGCAGCACGGTGGTCCTGCGCGTCGACGGCGAGGACGAACAGGCCGCCGCCGATGCCGCGGCCGCGCTGTTCGAGCGCCGGTTCGACGAGGACAGCTGATGCGCCACCTCCTGTCCGGCAATGCCGCGGCACGCGGCAGCGCACTCGGACGGGCACGCGTGCGCCTGCCGCACGCGCTGGACGTGGAAGAAACCCGGATCGCAGCCGATGAGGTGGAGGCCGAGCTCGCGCGCATCCACGAAGCCGTCGACATCGTCCGCACCGAGATGCACACCCTGCGCCAGCGCCTGCACGGCGCGCTGGCCCATGAAGTCGGCGAGTTCGTCGACCTGCATGCGCTGCTGCTCGACGACCCGGAACTGCTGCAGGGCATCGACGAACTGATCCGCACCGGCCTGTACTCGGCCGACTACGCCCTGCGCCTGCAGCGCGACCGCATCGCCGCGGTGTTCGAAGGCATGGACGATGCCTACCTGCGCAGCCGCATCGACGACATCGACCAGGTGATCGGCCGCCTGCATGCCGCCCTGCACCGCCGCGAGGCCGACCTGCAGGGCGTGGCCGGCGAGATCCTGGTCACCGACAACATCGCGCCTGCCGAACTCGCGCAGTTGCAGGCGCAGGGCGTGGTCGGCGTGGTCACCGCCGGCGGCAGCCCGCTCTCGCACAGCGCGATCCTGGCGCGCAGCCTGCACCTGCCGCTGGTGGTCGGTGCCACCCATGCGTTGTTGAAGGTCAACGACGGCGACGTGCTGGCGATCGACGGCGCCACCGGCCTGGTGGTGCTGGAACCGAATGCCGCCGACCTGCGCGCGCACCACAAGCGCGTCACCGAGGCCAAGCGCGAGCGCCGCGAACTCAACCGCCTGCGCCGCGAACCCAGCCGCACCCTCGACGGCATCGACATCAAGCTGTGGGCGAATGCCGAATCGCGCGACGACGTGACCGAGTCGCACGCGCTCGGCGCCGCCGGCGTCGGCCTGTACCGCACCGAATTCCTGTTCATGGGCAGCAGCGAACTGCCCGATGAGGAAACCCAGTTCCGTGCCTATCGCGATGCGGTGATCGGCATGACCGGGCGCACCGTCACCATCCGCACGCTCGACCTGGGCGCGGACAAGGCCGACAAGACCGGACTCGCCCTGCGCGACGAACCCAATCCCGCGCTGGGCCTGCGCGGCGTGCGCCTCTCGCTGGCCCGCGAGGGACTGCTGCGCACGCAATTGCGGGCGATGGCGCGCGCCTCCGGCTACGGCCCGCTGCGCGCGCTGGTGCCGATGGTCAGCGGTTACGAGGAAATGCGCACGGTGCGCAGCGCGCTGGATGCCGTGTTGTTCGAACTGCGCAGCGAAGGCTTCGAGGTCGCCGAGCATGTGCCGCTCGGGGCGATGATCGAAGTGCCGTCGGCGGCGATCTCGCTACCGGATTTCATCGGCCTGTGCGATTTCCTGTCGATCGGCACCAATGACCTGGTCCAATACCTGCTCGCCGCCGACCGCACCAACGAGGCGCTGGGCGAACTGTATTCGCCGCTGCACCCGGCGGTGCTGCGGGTGCTGCGCGACGTGGTCCGCATCGCCAGCCGGCGCGGCAAGCCGGTGGCGGTCTGCGGCGAGATCGCCGGCGACCCGATGTTCACGCCGTTGCTGCTCGCGCTTGGCATCGGCGAACTCAGCCTGCATCCGGCGACCATGCTGGAAGTGCGTCGCGCGGTGCGCGCCTGTGATCTCTCTGCCCTGCGTGCCGCCACCCCGGCCCTGTTCCGTGCGCGCGACCGCGCCGGCATCGAGGCATGGTTGAAGGCGCACGGCGCGCACTGATCGCGGCACCGCGGATCCATCGCGACGAAATCGTGCTGGCCGGCTGTCATCCGCGCGGGCGATAATGCGCGGACCATGAACATCTGATCCCGTCGCGCGCCTGGTGCCGCGACCTCGCCACCGGAAGCCGCAATGGCCGAAGCCGTTCGCCACGACAAGACCGCGCGCCAGCTGCGTCTGCTTTCGGACGCGCTGGACAGTGGCCGGCTGGGCCCGGTGCGGCGGCTGGTCAACACGCTGTCGCCCGCCGAGATCGGCAACCTGCTGGAGTCGCTGCCGCCGGGCAAGCGCACCGTGGTCTGGGGCCTGGTCGATCCCGAGGACGATGGCGAGGTGCTGGTCCACGTCGGCGAGGAAGTGCGCGAAAGCCTGATCGCGGACATGGACCCGGACGAACTGGTCGCCGCGGTCGAGGACCTCGACATCGACGACCTCGCCGACCTGGTCGAGGACCTGCCGGACACGGTGATCGACGAAGTCCTGAAGTCGATGGACCGCGAGAACCGCGAGCGCCTGGAACAGGTGCTGTCCTACGACGAGGACAGCGCCGGCCGACTGATGAACCCCGACGTGGTGACGGTGCGCGCCGACACCACCATCGACGTGGTGCTGCGCTACCTGCGCCTGCGCGGCGAACTGCCCGAGCACACCGACCACATCTACGTGGTCAGCAAGCGCCACCAGTACCTCGGTCGCATCGCGTTGCAGGCGTTGCTGACGCACGAGCCCGGCACGCCGATCAACCAGTTGCTCGACGACGAGCAGCCGGCGATCGGGGTCGACGAAACTTCGGACGAAGTCGCCCGCCAGTTCTCCGACCACGACTGGATCTCCGCGCCGGTCGTCGACGACAACAACATCCTGCTCGGCCGGATCACCATCGACGACGTGGTCGACATCATCCGCGGGCAGGCCGAGCACCAGGCACTGGGCGCCGCCGGCCTGGACGAGGACGAAGACCTGTTCAGCCCGGTGCTGCGCGCCACCAAGCGGCGCTTGATCTGGCTGTCGATCAATCTGGGAACGGCGTTCCTGGCCGCCAGCGTGGTCGGCCAGTTCGAGGGCACCATCGACAAGCTGGTCGCGCTGGCGGTGCTGATGCCGATCGTGGCCGGCATGGGCGGCAACGCCGGCACCCAGGTGTTGGCGCTGATGGTGCGCGGCCTGGCGCTGGGCCAGGTCGGTGCCTCCAACATCCGCACGCTGATGTGGAAGGAAGCGCGCGTCGCCCTGCTCAACGGCATCGTGCTGGGCACGATCCTCGCGTTGATCGTGCTGCTGTGGTTCCACAGCATCGGCCTGTCGCTGGTGATCTTCGTTGCCCTGACCTGCAACCTGGTGCTCGCCGCGATCGCCGGGGTGATGGTGCCGGTGATGCTCAAGCGCGCGGGCTACGACCCGGCGTTGGCCAGCAGCATCTTCCTGACCACCGTCACCGACGTCATGGGCTTCTTCACCTTCCTCGGCCTGGCCACGCTGGTGCTGTTGCGCTGATCGGGCACCGGTGCGCTAATGACCGCGATCCGGCCCGGAGTGATGCAATGCGCCTGCCACCGTCCACGTTCGCGACCCTGCTGCTCGCCATCGCCGTCCTGTTGCTTGGCGGTTGCATGAGCACGCCGACGCGCAGCACCGGCAGCTTCGTCGAACGCAATCTCGAGATCGCCGGCGAAACCCGTCGCTACCAAGTGTTCGTGCCGGCCTCCGCCGCGGGCGGGCGCACGCCACCGGTGATCGTCTTCCTGCACGGCTCGGGCGAGCGCGGCAGCGACGGCGCCAAGCAGACGCTGGTCGGGATCGGCCCGTACCTGCGTGCGCACCAGGACCGCTTCCCGGCGATCGTGGTGTTCCCGCAGGCCCCGGACGAGACCGAATGGGCGGGCAATGCGGACCTGGTGTTCGCCACCCTGGATGCCGCCACCCGCGAATTCCATGGCGACCCGGATCGCACGTACCTGACCGGCCTGTCGATGGGTGGCTATGGCACGTGGGACATGGCGATGCGCGCGCCGGGACGCTTCGCCGCGCTGGCGCCTGTTTGCGGCGGCGTGGTGCATCCACGACGGCCGTCGATGGGCGTGAGCGGCATCGCGGGTGCCGCCGATCCTTATGCGGCGGTGGCCGCACGACTCAAGGACACGCCCGTCTGGCAATTCCACGGCGCGCTGGACGATGTCGTGTCGCCCGACTATTCGCGGCAGATGGATGCCGCCTTGCAGGCGGCCGGCGCGCGCGATGCGCGCCTGACGATCTTTCCCGACGCCAACCACAACAGCTGGGATGCGACGTACTCGCAGACGCCGGAACTGTGGACCTGGCTGTTCGCGCAGAAGCGCTGACGGGAATACGCGTCAGTCCGACAGCAGCGCCTCCAGCACCGCCATCCGCACCGCCACGCCGTTGGCGACCTGCCGCAGCACACGCGACTGCGGGCCGTCGGCGACTTCGTCGCTGATCTCGACGCCCCGGTTCATCGGCCCCGGATGCATGACGATCGCATGCGGCGCGGCACGCAGCAGGCGTGCCGTGGTCAGTCCGAAATCGCGGTGGTAGTCGTCGAGCGAGGCCACGAGCCCCTCGACCATGCGTTCGCGCTGCAGGCGCAGGGTCATCACCGCATCCACGCCATCGAGCATGGCGTCGACGTCGTCGCCGACCGTGCAGCCCTGCAGGGTGTCGTCATCCGGCAGGAGCGCGGTCGGGCCACAGACGCGGATTTCGCCGCAGCCCAAGGTGCGCAGCGCATGCAGGTCACTGCGCGCGACCCGCGAATGGCGGACATCGCCGACCACCAGCACCTTGAGCCGCGAGAAGTCGTCGCCCTTCGCCTGCCGCAGCGTCAGCATGTCGAGCAAGCCCTGGGTGGGATGGTTGCTGCGGCCATCGCCGGCGTTCAGCAGCACCGTGCCGGGATTCGCCGCGGCGGCGAGCTCGGCCACCGCCCCGTCGCGCTTGTGGCGCACGACGAAGGCATGCACGCCCATCGCTTCCAGCGTTTTCAGGGTGTCTATGTCGGCCTCGCCCTTGGTCGTGGACGAGGTGGAGGCATCGAAGTTGAGCAGGTCCGCGCCGAGCCGCTGCGCGGCCAGCGAGAAACTCGAGCGGGTGCGGGTAGACGGCTCGAAGAACAGGGTGCACACCGCCTTGCCCGCAAGCGCATGCCGCGCGCCGGTGCCGCCGTAAGCGTGTGCGGCCAGCCCTTGCGCACGTCGCAGCAAGGTCTCGAGTTGCGCGCGCGACAGGCCCCGCAGGCTCAGCAGGTGGCGCAGGCGGCCGTCGGCATCGGTTTGCGGATCCATGTCGCCTCTCTGTGTCGTGCTCATCGGGTCATGCCACCGCCACCGCATCCTGCGGCGCGGCGAGCCAGCGTTCGACGATGATCGCCGCCGCCATCGCATCCAGCGCATCGGCATCGCGGCGACGCTTGCGGCCATCGGCACGCGCGTCGGCGAAGCGCTGCGCGGCTTCGATCGAACTGTTGCGTTCGTCGATCATCACCACAGGCACGTTCAACCGGCTGCGCAGCTCACCGGCGAATCCACGCGCCCTCTTGCGGATTGGCTGGTCGCCGCCGTCCAGGGTCATCGGGTCGCCGACCACCAGGCCATCCGGCCGCCATTCCCTGTAGAGGCGTTCGATGCGCGGCCAGTCCGGCATGCCGTCGCGTACATCGATGACTGCGATCGCCCTTGCACCATTCCCGAACGCGCTGCCCACCGCCACGCCGATCCTCCGAGCACCGACATCGAAGCCCAGCACGGTGCCGTCCGTGCGGATTGCCGGCGGCGCAGCGGTATCGCTCATGCGTGGCCGCTGTGGCCTGCCACGTTGACCAGGTCCACGCCGATGCTGCCCGCCGCGGCCTGCCAGCGTTGCGGCAACGGCAGGTCGAACAGCACGTCGCGGCGGGTCGGCACCATCAGCCAGCTGTCGTCGACCAGCTCCTGCTCCAGTTGCCCCGCGCCCCAGCCAGCACAACCCAGCGCCACCACCGCCTGCCCCGGTCCTTCGCCCCGCGCCAGCGCTTCGAGCACGTCGCGCGAGGTGGTGAGGTACAACCCACCGCCTACCGCCAGGGTCGAATCCCATTCGCGGTCGCCGTCGTGCAGGACGAAGCCGCGCTCCGGATGCACCGGCCCGCCGGCGAGCACGATCTGCGATTGCAGCGATTCGCTCTCGCTGCTGATGCCCATCTGCTGGAGCACGTCGCCCAGAGTGTATTCGGAGGGGCGGTTCACCACCACGCCCATCGCGCCGTCGCCGTCGTGCTGGCAGATCAGGGTCACGCTGCGCGCGAACTCGGAGTCCTGCAGGGACGGCAGCGCGATCAGCAAGTTGTTGCCGAAGCTGTGGCCGTGTTCATGCATGCCGGCATTGTAGCGTGGCGACTCGCCAGGCCACACCACCGGCGTGACGCCGCACTCAGCGAAGCTCGGCGATCTCCACCCCGTCCAGGCCCTGCGCCAGCGTGCGGGCATCGCCGCCCTGCGCCAGCTTGATCCGAAGGCGCACCTCGTTGGAGGAGTCGGCGAAGCGCAGCGCGTCCTCGTAGCTGATCTCGCCGGCCTGGTAGAGCTCGAACAGGCTCTGGTCGAAGGTCTTCATGCCCAACTGGACGGATTCCTTCATCACGTCCTTGAGCTTGTGGATCTCGCCGTCGCGGATGTAGTCCTGCACCAGCGGTGTGCCCAGCAGGATCTCCATGGCCACCCGCCGGCCCTTGCCGTCCGGGGTCGGGATCAGCTGCTGCGCGACCACGCCCTTGAGGTTGAGGGACATGTCCATCAGCAACTGGTTGCGGCGGTCTTCCGGGAAGAAGTTGATGATCCGGTCCATCGCCTGGTTGGCGTTATTCGCATGCAGCGTGCAGAGCACCAGGTGGCCGGTTTCGGCGAAGGCGATCGCGTGGTCCATGCCCTCGCGGGTGCGCACCTCGCCGATCATGATCACGTCCGGCGCCTGGCGCAGGGTGTTCTTCAATGCGTTTTCCCAGCTGTCGGTGTCGATGCCGACCTCGCGCTGGGTGATGATGCAGCCGTCGTGCTTGTGCACGAACTCGATCGGATCCTCGATGGTGATGATGTGGCCGGTCGAATTGTGGTTGCGGTAGCCGATCATCGACGCCAGCGAGGTCGACTTGCCGGTGCCGGTGGCGCCGACGAAGATGATCAGGCCACGCTTGGTCATCGCCAGCGTCTTGATGATCGGTGGCAGGTTCAGCTCTTCCACCGTGGGGATGCGCGTCTCGATGCGTCGCAGCACCATGCCGACCTGGTTGCGCTGGTAGAAGCAGCTGACGCGGAAGCGGCCGACCCCGGAAACGCCGATCGCGAAGTTGCACTCGTGGGTCTTCTCGAACTCCTCGCGCTGCTGCGGCGTCATCACGTTCAGCACCAGGTCGCGCGACTGCTGCGGAGTCAGCGGCGCCTGGGTGATCGGGCTGATCTTGCCGTGGACCTTCATCGACGGCGGCATGCCGGCGGTGATGAACAGGTCCGACGCCTTCTGGTGCGCCATCAGCTTGAGGAACGAGGTGAAGTCGATGCTGCTCATACCGTGGCTCCGATTCGGGGTCCCGCGTGTGCCGTGCGCAAACGGTCGTTCATTCGAACAACCGCTTGTCCTTCGCGTACTCCTTGGCCTGCTGGCGGCTGACCATGCCGCGCTTCACCAGGTCCTGCAGGTGCTGGTCGAGGGTCATCATGCCCACGTTCTGGCCTGTCTGGATGGCCGAGTACATCTGCGCCACCTTGTCCTCGCGGATCAGGTTGCGGATGGCCGGGGTACCCACCATGATTTCCCACGCCGCCGTCCGGCCGCCCCCGGTCTTCTTCAGCAACGCCTGCGAGATCACCGCGCGCAAGGATTCCGAGAGCATCGAGCGCACCATCGGCTTCTCGCCGGCGGGGAACACGTCGATGATGCGGTCGATGGTCTTGGCCGCGCTGGAGGTGTGCAGGGTGCCGAACACCAGGTGGCCGGTTTCCGCCGCGGTCAGCGCCAGGCGGATGGTTTCCAGGTCGCGCATTTCGCCGACCAGGATGTAGTCGGGATCTTCGCGCAACGCCGAGCGCAGCGCCTCGCTGAACCCGTGGGTGTCGCGGTGCACCTCGCGCTGGTTGATCAGGCACTTCTGCGAGGTGTGCACGAACTCGATTGGATCCTCGACCGAGAGGATGTGCGCGTATTCGTTCTTGTTGACGTGGTCGAGCATCGCCGCGAGCGTGGTCGACTTGCCGGAACCGGTGGGACCTGTGACCAGGATGAGGCCCTGCGGCTGGTCGATCAGTTCCTTGAAGATGCGCGGGCAGCCCAGGTCTTCCAGGGTCAGCACTTCCGAGGGAATGGTGCGGAACACCGCGCCGGCTCCGCGGTTCTGGTTGAACGCGTTGACGCGGAAGCGGGCCAGCCCGGGGATCTCGAAGGAGAAGTCGACCTCGAGGAATTCCTCGTAATCGCGGCGCTGCTTATCCGACATGATGTCGTAGACCAGCGAATGCACCTGCTTGTGGTCGAGTGCGGGGATGTTGATGCGGCGCACGTCGCCGTCGACGCGGATCATGGGCGGCAGGCCGGCGGACAGGTGCAGGTCCGAGGCCTTGTTCTTGACCGAAAATGCCAGAAGCTCAGCGATATCCATGGTGGCAACACTCCCCAGGGCGCGCGGCATCTCCCCTGCCGCGCAAGTCGTCGTTACCGCACCAGGGCATCCCGCCCCGTCGCGACGCTTCGAGTCCCGGGCAAGCCCGTCCTCGCGTGCCAGCGTACCGACGCTTTCGCGGCGGAACCTGGCGGGTGCAGCCTCCCTGCAGCACCCTTGAACCCGCTGTCGCCAGGACAGGGGGCCGTGGGCAGTATATGCCTCCCGCAGTCGCCGACAATGACCCCATGCAACCCGAGCCCAAGGCCCTTGCCGACATCCTGCTTGCCATGGACAACGCAAGCCGCGCGACCGCCCGGCCAGAGGCGCCGCGCCTGCTGGCGGTGTCGAAGACCCGCAGCCCGGCGGAGGTCGCCGCCCTGGCCGCAGCCGGCCAGCGCGCATTCGGCGAGAACTACGTGCAGGAAGCCCTGCCGAAGATCGAGGCGCTGCGCAGCCTCGGCCTGGAGTGGCACCTGATCGGCCACCTGCAATCGAACAAGGCCGATGTCGCCGCCCGCGCCTTCGACTGGGTGCAATCGGTCGACCGGCCGAAGCTGGTCGCGGCCCTCGCCCGCCATCGCCCGGCCGACCTGCCGCCGCTGGAGGTGCTGCTGCAGGTCAATGTCGACGATGAAACGAGCAAGCACGGCTGCCAACCCCAGGACATCGACGCATTGGCCGATGCCGTGGCCGCCGAACCGCGCCTGCGCCTGCGCGGGCTGATGGCGATCCCCGCGCCGCACCAGGACATGGCGCGCCGTCGCGATGCCTTCCGCGCGATGCGCGCGTTGTTCGACGCGCTGCAGTCGCGCCATCCCGGCATCGACACGCTGTCGATGGGCATGAGCGAGGACTTCGTGCCGGCCATCGAGGAAGGTGCGACGATGGTGCGCATCGGCAGCGCACTGTTCGGTGCGCGGCCAGCCAAGCCGGAGAACCACGCATGAGCGATCCCATCGCCTTCATCGGCGGCGGCAACATGGCCCGCAGCCTGATCGGCGGACTTGTCGCGCAAGGCCGTGATCCGGCCACGATCCGCGTCGCCGAACCGGTGCAGGCGCTGCGCGACGCGTTGGCTGCCGACTTCGGCATCGCGGTGTTCGAGGATGGCGCGCAGGCCATTGCAGGCGCACGCACCTGGGTATTCGCCACCAAGCCGCAGGTCTTGCGCGCGGTCTGCGAATCGCTGGCGATGCAGGCACAGGCACGGAAGCCGCTCGTCGTCTCGATCGCCGCCGGCATCACCGCTGCGCAACTCGAGCGCTGGCTGGGTGGCGATGTCGCCGTGGTGCGCACGATGCCGAATACGCCGGCGCTGCTCGGGGCTGGCGTCACTGGCTTGTTTGCGACCACGCAAGTCGATCCGGCGGGCCGCGAGTTCGCCGAAACATTGCTCTCGGCCGCCGGCAAGACCGTATGGATCGACGACGAAGCGCAGATGGACGCGGTCACCGCGATCTCCGGCAGCGGCCCGGCCTACGTGTTCCTGCTGGCCGAAGCGATGGTCGATGCCGGCATCGGCGAAGGCCTGCCGGCAGACGCGGCGCGCATGCTGGCCCTGCAAACCGTGTTGGGTGCCGCGCGGATGCTGACCGAATCCGATGTCGATGCCGCCGAATTGCGCCGCCGGGTGACCTCGCCGAATGGCACCACCCAGGCCGCGATCGAGGCGTTCGAGGCCGGCGGCCTGCGCACGCTGGTCGCCGATGCGGTCCACGCCGCGCGCGTGCGCGGTGCCGAACTGTCCGCCGCCCACGAATGAGGATGCCAATGCGCACGCTCGCCCTGATCCTGCTGCTCGCGATCGCCGGTTGCGGCGGCGACAAGGCGCCAACGGTCGCCAAGCCCCATGCAACCGCCACCGCGAGTACCACCGTCGGCGGCGTGACGCTACAGACATCGACGGTGGCGCTGGCTGACCTCAACGACGCGGTCGCGGCGCGCTACGGCATCGATCGCAGCGCCGATGGCGTGATGTTGCTGGTCACGGTGCGCGATGCCGCCGGCAACGGCATCGGCCCCGGAGACCTGCAACTCACAGCGACTGCATCGGTATTGCCGGATCCACCGACACCGCTGGAACTGCGCGCGATCCAGACCGATGGCATGACCGACTACCTGGGCGTGGTGCAGGCCCGTGCACCTGCAACCGTGACGTTCAAGCTCATCTCGACCCGCGCCGGGGCACGTGCCGACATCGCGACTACTGCGGAACTGCAGCCACGTTGAGGAAAAGGTGAGGAAAAGGGGTCGGAGTGAATTTCGCGCCGCTGCTTCCTGGCATGACCAGAACAAGTGGTCGCGAAACTTCACTCCGGCCCCTTTTCCCTGCCCCACGCCCGGATGATCCGGGCGATCTCGTTGACGCCATCGGTCAGTGCCGCCGGGCCGGGCTGCAGGATCAGCGGCGACTTGATCTCGAACAACTGGCCATCGCGCACGGCCGGGATCGCGTTCCAGCCCGGGCGTGCGGCGACCTTCTCCGGACGGAATTTCTTCCCGCACCACGAGCCCAGGATGATGTCCGGCGCGCGGCGGATCACTTCATCGGCATCCTCCAGGATCCGCGCCTTCGCCAACGATTCCAGCGCGCGTTCCGGGAAGAGATCGTCGCCGCCGGCGAGGCGCACCAGTTCCGCGACCCAGCGGATGCCGGTGATCGGCGGCTCGTCCCATTCCTCGAAATACACCTTGGGTCGATGCGGCAACAGCGCAGCTTCGCGTTCGATCGCATCGAGCCCGCGTTGCAGGCCATCGGCATACGCATTCGCGCGATCGGCGGCACCGACCAGCGCACCAAGCCGGCGGATGTAGTCGAGGATCCCCGGCACGCTGCGATGGTTGCTGATCCAGACCTCCACGCCTTGCCGGATCAGTTCCGCGGCGATGTCGGCCTGGATATCGGAGAAGCCGATCACGAAGTCCGGCTGCAGCTTCAGGATCTCGCCGATCCTGGCGCTGGTGAATGCGCTGACCTTGGGCTTTTCCCTGCGCGCGATGGCGGGACGCACGGTGAACCCGCTGATCCCGACGATGCGGTCCTGCTCACCCAGCGCGTACAGGACTTCGGTGGGTTCCTCGGTCAGGCAGACGATGCGTCGGGGGCCGACCGTCGATGCGCTCACGGATACAGCATCCGCTTCGACCAAGCCCCATCCTCGCCACGTTCGTGCAGCCAGCGTTCGTGCAGGCGGAATTGCGCGCCGTACCAGAACTCGATCGCGCGCGGCACCACCCGGAAGCCGCCCCAGCGCGGCGGGCGCGGTACCTCGCGACCTTCGAATTCCGCCTCGTACCGGGCGATGCGCGCATCGAAGACCGCGTGCGACGCCAGCGTTTCCGATTGCAGCGACGCCCACGCACCGATCTGGCTGCCACGCGGACGGCTGGCGAAATACGCATCGGCCTCGTCGTCGGCGACGATCTCGACGTCGCCCTCGATCCGCACCTGCACGCCATCGCGCACGCGCGGCCAATGGAACAGCAGCGCGGCCTGCGGGTTGGCCTGCAACTCCCCACCCTTGCGCCTGTCCAGATGCGTGTACAGCACGAAGCCGCGCGCGTCGTGCGCCTTCAGCAGCACGGTGCGCGCGGAAGGGCGTCCATCGGCTGCCGCAGTCGCCAGGGTCATGGCGGTGCGATCCGGCTCGCCGGCGGCGAGCGCCTCGGCGAACAGGGCGTCGAAGGTCGAAAGGGCGTCGGCCAGGCATGCGTCGGTCATGCGTGCATTGTCGCGCGCATGCCGCGCCGGCGCACCTGCGCCGTGATCGACTAATTGACGATGAAACTCACCCGCAGGTTGACCCGCCATTCCTGCACGTTGCCGTCGTCGTCGGTGACGACCTTGATTTCGTTGACCCACGCGCCCTTGATGTTCTTGACGGACTCGGCGCACTTCTGCAGCCCGTGCCTGACCGCATCTTCCATGCTGGTCTTCGAGGCGGCGTTGAGTTCGATGATCTTGGCAACGGACATGGCGATTCCTCCTGGTGATCCGGCAAGGCGATGCCGGAATGGCCAGCGTCCTCCCGCCGCGGTTAAGCGCGCGTAACGGCTGCTAGCATGTTGCGATGCGCAACGACGCCCCTGCTCCCCGCCACGCCTGTTCCCGGCATGTCGTCCTGGTCGGCCCGATGGGGTCAGGCAAGACCACGCTGGGCCGTGCGTTGGCGACGCGGCTGGGGCTGGCCTTCAGGGACGTGGATGCGCGGATCGCGGCAGACGCCGGTTGCGACATCCCCGTCATCTTCGCGAACGAAGGCGAAGCCGGCTTTCGCGCGCGCGAATCGCGGGTACTGGCCGAGGTGCTGGACGGCGAGCCCGCGGTCATCGCCACCGGCGGCGGCGCGGTGCTGGCGGACACCAACCGCATGGCGATGCGCGATGCAGGCCGCGTGGTCTACCTGCTAGTCGATTCCGCCACGCAACTGACGAGGCTGGCGGGCGACACCGGCCGCCCCCTGCTGGACGCGCCGGATCGCGCACGCCGACTGGCCGACCTTCAGGCGATCCGCGAGCCGCTGTATCGCGACGTCGCCCACCATCTCTTCGATTCCAGCGCGCTGTCGCCGGACGCCGCGGCCGCGGCGCTGGCCGACCTGCTCGCCACTGCCGAGGGATCCCGCGAATGACCGTTTCGCCACGCACCGTCGACGTTGGCGGCGCCGCGCCCTATCGCATCACCATCGGCCCCGGCCTGCTCGACGACGGCGACCTGCTGGCGACGACGTTGCGTGGCCGCCACGCACTCCTGGTCAGCGATGCGAACGTGGCACCGCTCTACGCCGACCGGCTCGAAGCCGCGTTGCGCCGGGCGAAGCCGGACCTGCACATCGCCCGCCACGTCGTCGCCGCCGGCGAATCCGAGAAAACCCTGGCCAACTTCGGCACGGTGATCGAGGCTCTCGCCGCACTCGGCGCGACCCGCGACGCGACGGTGATCGCGCTGGGCGGCGGCGTCGTCGGCGACATGGCCGGGTTCGCCGCCGCCTGCTGGATGCGCGGCATCGACTGCGTGCAAGTGCCCACCACCCTGCTGGCGATGGTGGATTCGTCGGTAGGCGGCAAGACTGCGGTGGACATCCCGCAAGGCAAGAACCTGGTCGGTGCGTTCCATCCACCGCGCGCCGTCATCGCCGACACAGCGGTCTTGCGCACGCTTCCACCACGCGAACTGCGTGCCGGCCTGGCCGAGGTCATCAAATACGGCGCGATCATCGATGCGACGTTCCTGGCCTGGCTGGTGTCGCACTGCGACCGGCTGCTGGCCGGCGACGACGCCCTGCTCGCCGAGGCCATCGCCCGCAGTTGCGAGCACAAGGCGGCGATCACCGAGCGCGATCCGTACGAACACGGCGAACGCGCCCTGCTCAACTTCGGCCACACCTTCGGCCATGCGATCGAGGCCGAACAGGGCTATGCGGAGGGGCTGAACCACGGTGAGGCAGTGGCGGTCGGCATGGTGCTTGCAGCGCGCCTGTCGCATGCGCTCGACATGGCCACGCGTGCGGATGCCGATGGCCTGCAGGCGCTGCTGCAGCGCTTCGGCCTGCCGGTCGCGATCCCGGCCGGGCTCGATGCCGATGCGCTGCTCGCGCGCATGCGCCTGGACAAGAAGGCCCAGGCCAGCGGGTTGCGCTTCATCCTCTGGGATCGCCCCGGCGCGGCGCGCGTGGTCGCGGATGTGCCGGAGGACGTGGTACTCGAGGTACTCCGCAAGGCATGACCCCTCGGCATTCGCAGGCACTTGTAGCCCGGATAAGCGCAGCGCATCCGGGGTTCCTTCGCGAAGGCCATCCCGGATGCGGCCTTTGGCCTTATCCGGGCTACGGGGCTACAGGCTCCCCGTACAATTGCGGCATGCGCCTCCTGCTGCAACAACGCCCCGACGGCCGCGAAGCCCCGCGCTTCGTCCAATTGCAACTCCAACCCGACCTGCTCGGCGGCTGGACCCTGCTGCGCGAAACCGGCCAGATCGGTGGGCGCAGCACGCTCAAGCGCGAGCAGTACGCCGACCAGGGCAGCGCGCTGGCCGCACTGGAATCGGCCCGCGACGCGCAGCTCAAGCGCGGCTTCCAACTGATGTTCGCGCAGGGCGCGGACGCACCCCGCTAACCGGAATCATCCCCGTGACCTTGAAGAACGACCCTGCTCTGGACAGTCGATTTCTGCGTGCGCTGCGGCGCGAACCCGTCGACTGCACGCCGGTCTGGCTGATGCGCCAGGCCGGACGCTACCTGCCGGAATATCGCGCGACCCGCAAGGCCGCGGGCAGTTTCCTGGCGATGGCCAAGAACCCTGAGCTGGCCTGCGAGGTCACCCTGCAGCCACTGCGCCGGTTCCCGTTGGACGCCGCGATCCTGTTCTCCGACATCCTCACCGTGCCCGATGCGATGGGCCTGGGCCTGTTTTTCGTCGACGGCGAAGGCCCGAAGTTCGAGCGCCCGCTGCGCACGCCCGCCGACATCGCCAACCTCGCGGTGCCGGACATGGAGACCGAGCTGCGCTACGTGATGGACGCTGTGCGCACGATCCGCCGCGAGCTTGATGGCAGCGTGCCGCTGATCGGCTTCTCCGGCAGCCCGTGGACGCTGGCCTGCTACATGGTCGAAGGCGGCGGCAGCAAGGACTGGGGCAAGGTCAAGGCGCTGGCATTGAACGAGCCGGCGGCGATGCACCGATTGCTGTCGGTGGTGACCGATGCGGTGATCGCCTACCTGTCCGCGCAACACGCCGCCGGCGCGCAGGCATTGCAGGTGTTCGACACATGGGGCGGCACCCTGGGGCCTGCGATGTACCGCGAGTTCTCGCTGCCCTACCTCGTCCGCATCGCCCGCGCGCTGAAAGATCTTGGCGCGCCGGTGATCCTGTTCGGCAAGGGCAATGCACCGCACCTCGACGATCTGTTCGCCAGCGGCGCCGACGCCATCGGCGTGGACTGGACGGTGACGCTGGAAGATGCAGCGCGCCGTGCGAATGGCCGCGTTGCCCTGCAGGGCAACCTCGATCCGGCGATGCTGTACGGGAATGCGGACGCGATCCGTGCGCAGGTGCGCGGCGCGCTCGATAGTTACGCCACCGGCAACGGCGGCTCGCGCGAGGGCCACGTGTTCAACCTTGGCCACGGCATGTCGCCGGACATGGATCCGGACCACGTCGCCGTGCTGGTGGACGAGGTGCACGCGTACAGCCGTCGCTGAGGCAACGCGCTCGGGAAACGCCGGGGAAACGGGGTCAGAGTCAATCTTGCGCCCATGGCGTTGGAACAGTTCGCGATACCCCGTCGCGAAACGTCACTCCGACCCGGTTTCCTTCGACATCAACCCGTCCAGCGCCTGCGCCAGCATCGCGCCGGTCACCGGCTTGCGCAGGAACCCGTCGAAGCCGGCCCCCCGTGATTGGACTTCGGCATCGGCATCGGAACGCGCCGTCAGCGCCAGCAGCGGGAACACGTGCCCTTGCGCACGCAGCGTCCGCGCCAGCGCCAGGCCATCCATGCCGGGCAGGTCGAGGTCCAGCAGCGCGACATCGAACGGATGCGTTGCGACCTCCACCAGCGCCGCCAGGCCGTGGCCGGCATGCGTCACCGCGTTGCCCTGCGCCTGCAGCAACCCACTGATCGCCTCGGCCACGATGGCGTCGTCCTCGACCAGCAGCAGGCGCAACGCAATCGTCGCATCGTTGCGCGCAACGACCGACGGGGCATCGGGCCCGACGACAGCGGCATGCGCCAATGGCAGGTCGACGATGAAGCGGGTGCCCACGCCGGGTTCGCTGTCGATGGCGATCCGTCCGCCCATCGCCGCGGCCAGTTCCTGCGAGATCGACAAGCCCAACCCACTACCGCCATAGCGCATCGCGGTGCGAATGCCATCGGCCTGTTCGAAGCGGCGGAACAGCCGCGCCTGTTGTTCGGCATCGAGGCCCGGGCCGGTATCGGCCACCACGAAGCGCACGCCATGCGGCAGCAGTGCGAAGGTTTCGAGGGCGACGTGGCCGCTGTCGGTGAACTTCACCGCATTCCCGACCAGGTTCAACAGGATCTGCTGCACGCGGGTGCGGTCGCCGTGCAAGGCCGCTGGCGCATCCGTCGACATGCCGTCAACGAAGGCGAGCCCCTTGCGCTCCGCGACCGGCGCCATCAGCGCGGCGACTTCGTCCAGCAATGGGCGCAGGGCGAAATCCGCATTCGCAAGCTCCAGCTTGCCGGCCTCGATCCGGGCCAGGTCGAGCGCATCGTTGACCAGCCGCAGCAGGTGCTCGCCGGCGCGCTGGATCGCGTTGACATGGCTGCGTTGGCGCGCGTCCAGCGCGGTACCCTGCAGCAGTTCGCTCATCCCGAGCACACCGGTCATTGGCGTCCGGACCTCGTGGCCGAGCGTCGCGAGGAAGCGCGACTTCGCCTCGGACGCCTGCTCGGCCAGGGCCTGCCTCTGTTCCGCGAGTTGCCATGCGTGCTTGCGCTTCAGGCGTTGCCGATAGGCCCATGCCAGGGTGAACAACGCCAGCAACAGCAGTGCCGCGAAGCCTGCTTGCGCCCACGCGGTGCGCCACCACGGCGGCGGCACCACGAAGACCAGTTGCTGTTCCGCCGCCGCGTTGCCGGCGGCATCCCGGGCTCGCATGCGCAGGGTGTAGCGGCCGGGCGCCAGGCCGGTGAACACGCGTTCGCCGCTGGCGCCCAGCGCGACCCAGTCGCGCTCGAAGCCGTCCAACCGCGACCAGTAGCGATTGGCAGGCGGATCGTCGAACGCCAGCAAGCGCGCACGGATCCGCAGCTCGCGGTCCTCCCGGCCAAGCTCGACCGGAGCGATCATCGGCAACGCATGCCACTCGCCATGGCGACGTACCGCGAGGCCGTCGAAATGCAGCGGCGGGCGGGTCGGCACTGGATCCGGCGCGGTGGTATCGACCATCACCAGGCTGCCATCGGCGGTGGCGGCCAACAGCACGCCGTCCTCGCGCAGCAAGGCACTGCGATCGAGATATTCCTCGCTGCTCGCACCGTCCTGCATGCCCATGTCGCGCAGGTTGCGACGCACCGGTTCCCAGCGATACAGGCCCCGGCTGGTGGGGATCCAAACACGATGGCGGGCATCGACGAGCAAGGCAGCAGCCGCGACCGCGGGCATGCCATGGCGGGTGTCGATGCGGTCGACGCGCCGCCATCCCTTCCCATTCCGACGATACTGTTCGAGCCCCGAGAGCCGCTGCAGCCACAACACATCGGGGCCGTCGAACGCCAGCGCATGCACGCGTTCGGAGCCAAGGGATCCGATATGCTCGAAACGCGCCGCATGCCGATCCAGCCGTGCGACGCCATCGCTGCCGGCCACCCAAGGCTCTCCCGTGGGCGCCATCACCATCGCGTCGATGTCGGCGGCACCCAGCCCACCGGCATCGCCGGCGGCGACCTCAAACAGGATCCGGCCTGTGGCGGGGTCGCGCTGCTGGACGCCGCCAGCAGGAGCCGCGAGCCACAGCGTGCCATCCACGGCCAGTGACAACTGTGCGATGTACGTGGGGGGTGCTGGTGCAACGGGATCATCACTCTCCCATTCATCGACGGCTCCATCGCCACCGATCCGCATCAGCCCCCTCCGATGACCAAGCCAAAGCTGTCCTGCTTTATCTTCGGCAATCGAGGCGAGCTTGATAGTCTGGAGCCGCTGCAGGACATCGTCATCCAGCGGACGGGTAATACCGTCCTTGTCCAGATATTCGACCACACCATTCACACCCCCCAGCCATGCTCCGCCTTCGAGCGCCAAACCAATCGTGCGATACATCGCTCCGTGCAACTCATCGCCTTTGCCCTGCAAGCGCGCAGCCTGTCGCCAGCCTGCGTGCAAGTAGCCCAAGCCGTGGCCCGCCGATGGCACCCATAGAGCACCATCGGTTTCTACGAGCAACGAATAGATGATGCCTGGTGTATTGAGACCTGATGTTCGCACTGGCTCTGGAGCGCCACGAGCTTTCTGATGCCAGAGTTCGCGCTGGGTCCCGATCCAGTGATCGCCATGGCGGTCAGTGGCGATCGACATCATCGCGTTCGGACGATGAAACATCGACGACCACTCCGGCTGCGACCAGCGCCGTTGCGCGTGCCTCCACACCCCCGACGATGTGCCGACCCACAACCCGTCCAGCTGCGGCGACAGCGAATACACCATCGGCACGCCTTCAGCATCGGGCAACGAAACCGTTTCAAAACCGCCGCTACGCTGTCGGGCAAGCCCCTTGTCGGTGCCCACCCACAACACGCCCTCCGCATCGACTGCAAGCGACAACACGGTGTTCGATGGCAAGCCATCGACCGCGTGGGTGTAACGCAGCATTCTCCCACTGGCATCGATGCGGGTCAGCCCGCCATCGTAGGTGCCGGCCCAGATCACGTCGCCCTGGCGGGCGAGCGCCCAGACATCGTCGCTACCCAATTGCGGATGGGTATCCATGCGGTAATGGGTAAAACGCGTGCGCCGCGCATCCAGCACGCTGATGCCGCCCCCTTCGGTGGCGATCCAGGCGCGATTGCGGGCATCGAAGACCAGCGCTTGCACATTGTTGCCGGGCAGGCCCGCAGGATCTCGCGGATCGTGCCGCCACACGCGCATGTCGATGCCGTCGTAGCGGGCCAGTCCGTCCGCGGTGGCGATCCACAGATAGCCGTCGGCATCACGGGCCAGTGCCTTGATCTCGGTGGACGGCAGGCCTTGCGCGGGGCCAGTCACGCGAAAACGCGGGCGCTCGGGCACACCGGCCAGCGTGCATGCGCAGGCCAGCAGTGCCAGCAACGCCAGCCATCGGATACGGCGCATGTCGATTCCTCCCCGTGCCGATGCTGGCAACGCTTCGTTGCGGACGCAAGCGCCCCGGTTGCGTCGCACCGGCCTAGAATCACCGGATGCACCTTCGGCAGCCGCCATCCTCCATCCGCCTGTCGGCACTGCTGGCCTTGCTCGCCTGCCTGCCGGCCGTGGCCGGGGAGCCGGCGCGCTACGCGTTCGACCCGGTCCACACGCGAGTGATGTTCGCCATCGACCACGCCGGCTTTTCCAAGGCGATCGGCACTATTTCCGGTAGCCAAGGCAGCCTGCATTTCGATGTCGAGGACTGGTCCAGCGCGCGCCTCGACGTGGTCGTGCCGATGCACCGGCTGGACATGGGCGACAGCGGTTGGAGCGCATCGGTGTTCGCGCCGCGCTTCCTCGACGTGAAGCGCCATCCGCAGGCGCGTTTCGTCGCCACCGACGGGTTGCAACGCCAGCTGGCCAACCGTGGGCGTGCCTGCGGCCAGCTGACCCTGCACGGCGTCACCCGGCCACTGTGCCTGGACGTGGTGCTGAACAAGGCCGGCCGCTATCCGTTGCCGCCGTTCCGCCGCACGATCGGGTTTTCCGCCACCGCGACGCTCAAGCGCAGCGACTACGGCATGACGAGTTGGCAGTCGCTGGTCGGCGACAACATCGAACTGCGCATCGAGGCCGAGTTGTTCCGCCAGGACGGCGAAGACGAGCAACCCGCCCAGCCCGATGCGCCATCGATCGACCCCTCCGTTCCCGCCCAAGACTGAACCACGACGAGGCCCGCCAATGCCGCTGAAGAACACGCGCGACCACTGGGGCAGCGTCAGCAAGCTGCTGCACTGGACCACATTGTTGTTGCTGGTCTGGATTGGCTGGCTGGGCCTGACCATGGGCGACCTGCCGAACGGCCCCGGCAAGATCGCCACTTACGCGTTGCACAAGTCGATCGGCATCACCATCCTGAGCCTCGTCGCGATCCGCATCGCATGGCGATTGCACGCCGGTGCGCCCGCCCCGATCCCGGGGACGCCGCGCTGGCAGGAACGCATCGCCTCGCTGACCCATCTCGCGCTCTACGCCTTGTTGCTGGCGATGCCGCTGAGCGGGTGGATCCTCAATTCCGCCTCGGGCTACCCGCTGCAATGGTTCGGACTGGTCAACCTGCCCGCCATCGCCGGCAAGGACCACGACCTGCACGAACTGGCCGAGGACATCCACGAATGGCTGTTCTGGGCGATGGCGACGCTGGTCGTGGTGCATGCCGCGGCGGCGTTCTACCACCACCTGTTCCAGCGCGACGCCACGCTCTTGCGGATGCTGCCCGGTGGCCAGCGGCGCGTCGAACACACTCCGGAGCCCCCCGATGCGTAAGACCCTGATGCTTGCCCTGATGCTGCCCTGCGCGCCGGCGTTCGCCACCGACTACGTGCAGGCGCCGGGCTCCACCCTCACCTTTGCCGGCACCTACCAGGGCGACGTGTTCACCGGGCGTTTCCCGGGCTTCACCACGACATTCCGCTTCGATCCGAAACAACTGGCGACATCGAAGTTGCAGGTCGTGATCCCGCTGGCCAGTGCGGCCACCTCGAACGCGGACTACGACGGCGAACTCCGCGGCGCATCGTTCTTCGACGCCGGCAAGTTCCCGCGTGCCACCTACAACGCGACGAAATTCCGCGCGCTCGGCGGCAACCGCTACGCCGCAGACGGCACGCTCACCTTGCGCGGCATCAGCAAGCCGGTGGTGCTGGAATTCACCTGGACGCCGGGTGCCGCACCGGTACTGGCGGGCAAGGCCACGGTGAAGCGGTTGGCGTTCGGCGTGGGCGGCGGCGACTGGGCGGATACCGCGCTGATCCCGGATGCCATCGCGATCAGCACCAAGGTGGTGTTCAAGCAAAAGTAGCGAGTGCCGTCCTCGGCGCTGGAGCATCGACCGATGTCGCTTGCGCGGTCGACGTGGCAGGCCTTGCCTCGCCGAGCGCCGGACCCACCAGGATCACCCCGGGCTGCCCGGCCTGCAGGCTGGACGCGGCATCGACCACGTCGCCCAGCGTGGACACCACATTGCATTCGCCTGCCAGGCTCGCTGCCTGCACGATGGCGACCGGTGTCCCGGCCGGCAGGTGCCGCAACAGCGCGGCAGTGACCGAGGCGATCCGGCCCATGCCCATGTAGATCGCCAGGGTAGTTCCGCTGCGTGCCAGCGCTTGCCAATCCGGTTCGCCATGGTCGGCGGTGTGTGCGGTGACGAAGGTGATGCCGTGGCAGTGCTCGCGATGGGTCAGCGATACGCCCAGCGATGCCGCTGCGGCAAATGCGGCACTGATGCCGTTGATGATGCGGACCGGCACGCCGGCATCTCGCAGGAACGCGATCTCCTCGCCGGCGCGGCCGAACATGAGTGCATCGCCGCCCTTGACCCGGACCACGCGCAGGCCTTGCAGTGCATAGCGGCGCATCAGCCGACAGATGAACGCCTGCGGCGTTGAACGGCAACCAGCTCGCTTGCCGACGCGGATCACCCGCGCCTGCGGCGCGAGCTCGACGATCTCCGGGTTGACCAGTTCGTCCAGCAGCAATACCTCGGCGGCATCCAGCGCACGCACTGCCTTGAGGGTGAGCAGCTCCAGGTCGCCGGGACCTGCGGAGAGCAGGACAACCTCCGCCGGGATGCGGCGGGTGGCAGCGATTGCGTGCAGGGATGCGTCCATCGGGATCTCCGTCATGGTCATGCGCTGGCAACGAGCGCGGCGAGGCGATTGAGTTGCGGCAGGCAGGAACCGCAGACCGTGCCGCAACCCAGCCGCTGCTTGAGCGCAGGCAGGTCTGCGCCGTTGTCCAGTTCGGCGCGGATCGCCGACTCGGTGACGTGGCGGCACACGCAGACCACTGGATCGCGCGCGGCCTCGGCCAGCGCCGAGAACGCGGCCAGCCGCGGACCGTTCCATGCTGTACCCGCCAGTGCGGTACGCAGCAGGGATTCGCCGACCGGCTGCACATCGGTCAACAGCAGCCCGTCGATGAAGCTTGACGCGCCCTGGTTGCGCCAGGCCACCCGCTTGAGCAGGCCACGGCGCGCATCGCGGTATTCCAGCGTGTCGGTTCCCGACGCCAGGTCCATGGCGAGATCCAGCGCGGCCAGCCACGCCGGCGGCATCGCCTCGACCCCGGCCGCGCGGAGGACCAGCCACGCGGTGCCGTCCACCGCGCCAACCTCGGCCTGCAACGACACGCCGGCATAGCCGCAGTCCTTCAGCAGCGGTTGCACTGCCGCACGCATGGCCAGCACGTCGCCGCGGCGCGCGGCCAGCAGATACCAGCCGAATTCCGCCTTCTCCACCCGCACCGCCGCGTGCTTGAGCTCGGGCTGGCGCGAACGCGCGTCCACTGCCGGCTGGCTGACTTCGTTGATGCCGCCGCTCGACAGGTGCTGCCCGCTCCAGTGCATCGCCGCGAACACCGTGCCGGAGCTGACCTCGTCGTTCGGTTCCAGCGGCAGCACCAGTGCACCGCGCTTGCTGGATACGCGCACCAGCTCGCCGGCACGCAGGCCGCGGCGCGCGGCATCGTCCGGATGCATGCGCAGGCCGGGCTCGGGACTGTGCGCGAACGACGCAGGCACCCGACCCGTGCGCGACATGCCATGCCACTGGTCACGCAGGCGGCCGGTGAGCAGGCGCAGCGGGAAACGCGCGGAGGTCTGTTCGGCCACCGGCTTGTAGGGCGTGGCATGGAAGCGCGCGCGCCCGTCGGCAGTCGCGAACACGCCATCGACGTAGCGACGCGCCTGGCCCTGCGTGCTGCCGGCGGGGAATGGCCACTGCTGCGGGCCCGCGTCCTCCAGTCGCGCGTAGTCCAGTCCGCCGATGTCGAGGTCGCGGCCGACGGTCAGCGCGCGATGTTCGTCGAAGATGCGCGATGGCGCATCGGCTTCGAACAACGGTGCCGCGCCCGGTTCGGCCAGCCGTGCCTCGATCCGGCGCGCGACCTCGCGCACGATCCACCAGTCCGGCTTCGCCTGTGCGGGCGCCGGCACCGCAGCGCGCACCCGCGAGATGCGGCGCTCGGAATTGGTCACCGTGCCGTCCTTCTCGCCCCAGGTCGCGGCCGGCAGCAGCGCATCGGCGTAGGGCACCGTGTCGGTGTCGGCGAAGGCGTCCTGCACGATGACGTACTCGGCGCGCTGCAGCGCTTCGCGCACCTGGCCGATGTCGGGCATCGAATGGACCGGGTTGGTGCATGCGATCCACACCGCCTTGACCTTGCCGCTGCGCACCGCCTCGAACAGTTCCACCGCCGCCAGCCCGGGCTTCGGCGACAGGCTGCCCGATGCGAGTTTCCACAGCGATTCGACTTCGGCGCGATGCGCGTCGTCGGTGATCTCGCGGTGCGCGGCGAGCATCGTCGCCATCCCGCCGACTTCGCGCCCGCCCATCGCATTGGGTTGCCCGGTCAGCGAGAACGGACCCGCACCCGGCCGGCCAAGCTGGCGCGTGGCCAGGTGCAGATGGATCAGCGCCAGGTTCTTGTCGGTGCCGTGCGCGGACTGGTTCAGGCCCATGCAGTACAGCGACAGCGCCGCCGGGCTGCGACCGAACCACTCCGCCGCGGTGACCAGGTCCTGCACCGGGATCCCGCAGATCTCCGCCGACATCCGCGGGGTGTAGTCGCGCAGCAATTGCTTGAGTTCGGCAAACCCGGTCGTGTGCTCGGCGATGAACTGCGCATCCACCAGCCCCTCCCAGAGCAGGTGGTGGAGCATGCCGTTGAACAGCGCGACGTCCGTACCTGGCTGGAGTTGCAGGTGCAGGTCGGCCATCGCGGCGGTGTCGGTGCGGCGCGGGTCGACCACGATCCAGCGCACATCCGGATCGCGCGCCTTCGCGTCCTCCAGCCGGCGGAACAGCACGGGATGCGCATAGGCGGCATTGCTGCCGGCGAACAACACGGTCTTCGCGTGCTCGAGATCGTCGTAGCAGGTCGGCGGGCCGTCGGCACCGAATGCGAGTTTGTAGCCAGTCACTGCGCTGGACATGCACAGGCGCGAATTGGTGTCGATGTTGTTGGTGCCCAGCAGGCCCTTGGCCAGCTTGTTGAAGACGTAATAGTCCTCGGTGAGCAACTGGCCGGAGATGTAGAACGCGACCGAATCCGGGCCGTGGCGTTCGACGATGCGGGACAGGCGCTCGGCGACCGTGTCCAGCGCCAGCGCCCAGTCGACCGGCCGACGCGCATCCTGCCGGCGACCACGCAACTCCGGCTGCAGTACGCGACCGTGCAGGCTGCGCGCGCTGTCGGCCAGCGCCAGCCCCTTGCTGCACAGGCGTCCGAAGTTGGCCGGATGCCGGGGGTCGCCTTCCACGCCGGTGATGCGCTCGCCATGCGCGTCGCGCTCGCTGTGCACCAGCACGCCGCAACCGACGCCGCAGTAGCAGCAGGTCGATCGCGTCGTGCGGCGCCCGACCGGCATGCCCACCGCCCCGGCACCGTCCATCAGGCGACTACCTCCGTCGCCGCGCCGGCACGTTCATGCCCATCAACCTGCACCAGCAACAGCCACACCTCGCCATCGCGCACCTGCACCGGATAGGTGCGCGCGCACCCCACGTCGGGCGCGCAGGCCTGGCCGCTGTCCAGCTGGATGTTCCAGCCGTGCAGCGGGCAGGTCACCGTGTCCCCGGAGACGATGCCCTGCGACAGCGGCCCGCCCTTGTGCGGGCAACGGTCGGCCAGGGCGAACACGCGCTCGGCCGCCGGGCGGAACAGGGCGATGTTGTCGCCGGCCTCGCACTCCAGCACGCGCGAGCCCAGCAGCGGGATGTCATCGACGGTGCAGACCTGGATCCAGTTCTCGCTCGTGCTCATTTCAGTCCTCCAGGGCCACGGGGATGCGCCGGTCGGTGCCGGCGGCCGGCAGCTTCAGCGGCGCGTACTCGCGCGCCTGCGCGCCGGCGATGCGCGCGGCCCACGGGTCGGGCAGGCCCTCCAGCGCGAACAGCAGGCGCTCGTACAGCGCGCGGCGGGTGTCGGCGTCCTCCACCACCTTGCGCTTGACGTAGTCCAGGCCGACCCGCTCGATGTAGTGCACGGTGCGGTCGAGGTAGTAGGCCTCTTCGCGGTACAGCTGCAGGAAGGCGCCGGTGTATTCCTTGACCTCGTCGGCGGTCCTGACCTTGCACAGGAAGCGCGCGACCTCGGTCTTGATTCCGCCGTTGCCGCCGACGTGGATCTCCCAACCCGAATCCACCGCGATGATGCCCACGTCCTTGATCCCCGACTCGGCGCAGTTGCGCGGGCAGCCGGACACCGCCAGCTTGACCTTGTGCGGGCTCCACATGTTGGCCAGCATGGTCTCCAGGTCGATGCCCATCTGGGTGCTGTTCTGGGTGCCGAAGCGGCAGAACTCGCTGCCCACGCAGGTCTTCACCGTGCGGATGGACTTGCCGTAGGCGTGGCCCGAATTCATCCCCAGGTCCTTCCACACCCCGACCAGGTCTTCCTTTTTTACCCCGAGCAGGTCGATGCGCTGGCCACCGGTGACCTTGACCATCGGTACCGCGTACTTGTCGGCGACATCGGCGATCCGGCGCAGTTCGCTGGCGTTGGTGACGCCGCCCTTCATCTGCGGGATCACCGAGAAGGTGCCGTCCTTCTGGATGTTGGCGTGGGCGCGCTCGTTGATGAAGCGGCTCTGCGGGTCGTCCACCGCCTCGCGCGGCCAGGTCGAAAGCAGGTAGTAGTTCACCGCCGGGCGGCAGGTGGCGCAGCCGTTGGGCGTGCGCCATTCCATGAAGGCGTAGGCCTGGGCGTGGCTGACCAGGTGGTGCTCGCGGATCGCCTGCCGGACCTCGGCGTGGGTCAGCGCGGTGCAGCCGCACACCGCCTTGGTCTTGGGCGTCTCCTGGAAGTTGGAGCCCAGGCAGTTCATCAGGATCTGCTCGACCAGGCCGGTGCACGAGCCGCAGGAACTGGCGGCCTTGGTGTGCTTCTTGACCTCGTCAACGGTGAACAGGCCCTGCTCGCGCACGGCCTTGACGATGGTGCCCTTGCACACGCCATTGCAGCCGCAGACCTCGTCCGAATCGGCCATGCTCGCGGCGCGGTCCTGGCCGCCGGTGCCGGCGTCGCCCAAGGCGGTCTCGCCGAAGGCCAGGGTGTCGCGGCGGTCGCCGATGGCCGCGGCGTCCTTGATCTGCTTGAAGTACCAGGCGCCGTCGCCGGTGTCGCCGTACAGGCAGGCACCGACCAGCTTGTCGTCCTTGATCACCAGCTTCTTGTACAGGCCGCCGGCCGGGTCGGAGAGCACGATCTCCTCGGTGCCCTCGCCGCCCATGAATTCGCCGGCCGAGAACAGGTCGATGCCGGTGACCTTGAGCTTGGTCGAGACCGCCGAGCCCTTGTAGATGCCGATGCCGTAGGTGGCCAGATGGTTGGCGCAGATCTTGGCCTGCTCGAACAGCGGCGCGACCAGGCCATACGCGATTCCACGATGGCTGGCGCACTCGCCCACGGCATAGACGCGCGGGTCGTAGGTCTGCAGGGTGTCGTTGACCACGATCCCGCGGTTGCAGTGGATGCCCGCGGCCTGGGCCAGGGCGGTGTTGGGACGGATGCCGGCGGCCATCACCACCAGATCGGCCGGGATCTCCTCGCCGTCGGAGAAGCGCACCGCGGCGACCTCGCCGGCCGCGTTGCCCACGATCTCCGTGGTCGAGGTGTTGAGCCGGAACGACAGTCCGCGCTCGACCAGCGACTTCTCCAGCAGGGCGCCGGCCACCGGGTCGAGCTGGCGCTCCAGCAGCCAGCCGGCGAGGTGGACCACGGTCACTTCCATGCCGCGCAGCTTCAGGCCGTTGGCCGCCTCCAGCCCGAGCAGGCCGCCGCCGATCACCACCGCGTGCTTCTTCACCCTGGCGGTGTCGATCATGGTCTGGGTGTCGTGGATGTCGCGGTAGCCGATCACCCCCTTCAGGTCCTTGCCGGGCACCGGCAGGATGAAGGGCACCGAGCCGGTGGCCAGCAGCAGGCGGTCGTACTCGGCTTCGGTGCCGTCGCCGGCGATCACCTTGCGATGCACGCGGTCGATCCGCGTCACTTCCTTGCCCAGGTGCAGGGTGATGCCGTTGTCCGCATACCAGGACAGCGGGTTGAGCACGATCTCGTCGAAGGCCTGCTCGCCGGCCAGCACCGGCGACAGCAGGATGCGGTTGTAGTTCGGATGCGGCTCCGCACCGAATACGGTGATGTCGTACATGTCCGGCTGCAGCTTCAGCAATTCTTCCAGCGTGCGAATGCCGGCCATGCCGTTGCCCACCAACACTAATCTCGGTTTCTTCATCGTCGCTGCTCCTCAGACCCGCGCCGTGCCGAGCTGCACCCAGCCCATGCGCCAGCGCTGCTTCACGCCGACCATGCAAAGCGCCGCCGCCAGTGCGACGCCGGCGAACAACCACAACCCGATGGCGTAACTGCCGAACTGCTGCTTGAGCACGCCCAGTCCGGCCGCCAGCAGGAAGCCGCCGACGCCACCCGCCATGCCGATCAACCCGGTCATCAGGCCGATCTCGCTGCCGAAGCGTTGCGGCACCAGCTGGAACACCGCGCCATTGCCGGCACCCAGGCACAGGAGGGTGAGCACGAACAACGCCACGGTCGCCGCCGGTCCGCCCACGCCGAGTGCGGCCACGGCGACCAGCACGGTCACTGCCGCATAGACCATCTGCAGCGAACGGGTGCCGCCGATGCGGTCGGCGATCACCCCGCCCAGCGGCCGCATCACCGAGCCGGCCAGCACGCAGGCGGCGGTGGCCCAGCCGGCGAGCTTGGGTTCGAAGCCGAACTGGTCGTGGAAATACCCTGGCAGCGCACTGGCGAACCCTGCGAAGCCGCCGAAGGTGATCGCGTAGAAAAACATGAACCACCATGAGTCGCGGTTGCCGACCAGCACCCTGGCGTAGTCGCCCAGCGTCTTGCGCGCCACCGCCACCGGCGCATCCTTCGCGCAGGCCGCGAACACCACCAGCACCACCACCAGCGGGATGCAGGCCAGGCCGAACACGTTGCGGAAGCCGAAGGCCACCGCCAGCATCGGCGCAAACAGCGCGGCGAGTACGGTGCCGGAATTGCCCGCGCCGGCAATGCCCATCGCCGTGCCCTGGTGTTCCGGCGGGTACCAGCGCGAGGCCAGCGGCAGGGCCACCGCGAACGAGGCACCGGCGACGCCGAGCATCGCACCCAGCAGCAGCACCTGGCCAAAGCTCTCCACGCCCAGCATCCAGGCCACCAGCAGCGCGACGATCACCACGGCTTGCGCGAGCATGCCGGTGCGCTTGGCACCGATGCGGTCAGCCAACAGTCCCAGGAACAACCGCAGCACCGCTCCACACAGGATCGGCACCGCCACCATCAGTGCGCGCTGTTGCGTGTCCAGTGCGAGCGCCTGGGCGATCTGCACCTGCAAGGGCCCCAGCAGGTACCAGACCATGAAGCTCAAGTCGAAATACAGGAAAGCGGAAAGCAGTGTCGGCGTGTGGCCGGCCTTCCAGAAGGATCGGTTCATTCCAGGCCATCTCCGTATGGGCCGCCCTGCGGGCGGCAGTGAGGTCGGGGTTGCAGCGCTGAAAACAAAAACGGCGTCTCCCGGTTCGCACCGGGAAGACGCCGTTGTCTGGGTGGCTCGACCGCCGTTGGCCGGGCTACCTGATCGAATTGTCGGCAACCACGTCGTTGTGGCTGCCATGGAGTGCAATGCAATCGCCGTGCCAAGTTTTGCCGCTATGCAGCAATTCAATCGACTCGTTGTTTTTCAATGACTTGCAGAACAGCAAACCGTGATCGCCTGGGAGAACCACAGCGCTTGGCCGTTGATTTGCACCGCGATGGCGTTGCGTTGCACCTGCTTGGTGCAGAAGCGATCAACAAGAGCGCTGCTCAGCCTTCGATACCGACGCCGCCTTCCTTGGGCTGCACGATGCCCAACGCATCCGCGGCCTTCCGCCAGTCGTCGAGCCGGTACACCTCGGCCAACCAATCATCGTCTGCGCTCGAAACCACCGGCGGCAACCAACCCCAGCGACGGAACTGGCCGAGGAACCAGCGCCCGTCATCGACCGACGGCATGTTCGCCAGACCACCGGCATGGAATTGCAGGCACTGCCCCGCAGGCTCGCCTTCGCGCGGCAGCAGGCAGGCCGCCAGGCGCTCGACAGGCAACCCGATGCAGTCGGGCTCCGCCAGCCACTCGGCCACCCGCAAACGGTGCGCCGGATCGGCATCCAGCCAGCGGCAGGCATCGAGCACGGCGGTGGTCAGGGCGACCACGACCTCCGGCTCCAGTTCGGCGAAATCCCGCCGGCACGCCAGCACTTTTTCCGGATGACCGGGCCACAGTTGGCCAGTGCGCGCGACGCGGCGGCCCACACCCAGCGCTTCGCCCTGTTCGCCCCAGGGCTCGCCGGCGCAGTAACCGTCCAGCAGTCCCGCCGCAAGGGCCTGCGGCATCTCCGATGGCGGCAGGCTGACCGCTTCGATGTCGCGCATCGGCTCCACGCCCTGCAGCGCCAGCCAGCGATAGAGCCACAGCGCATGCGTGCCGGTGGGGAAGGTCTGCGCGAACACCGCGCGTCGGGGCAACGCGCGCAGCACCGCGCCGAGCGATTGTCCGGTGGCCGTCGCCTGTTCCAGCGCATCCGCCAGCGCGCCGGACAGGACGATCGCCTGGCCGTTGCGATTCAAGCCGGTGAGGATCGCCAGGTCCGCGCGCGGTCCGCCGATGCCGGTCTGCACGCCCAGCACCATCGCCGACATCGCATGCGCCGCGTCCAGCTCGCCTGACAGCAGGCGATCGCGCACCGCGGCCCACGACGCCTGCCGATGCAGCCGCAACTGCAAGCCACGCACACGGTCCATGCCAAGGCGCACGGCCGCCACCAGTGGCGCCGCATCGAGCAGCGGCATGAAACCCACATCGAGCGTGCGCAGGTCGGCTCCGGCAATCGGCGGATTGGTCATCGGCTCATCCCAGCAAGTCGGCCATGGACAAGATCCGGCGCGCCACGTCCGCCAGCTTCAGGCCCTGCTTCATCGCCTGCTGGCGCAGCGCCGCGTAGGCATCGGCCTCGCTCATCCCGCGACGATCCATCAGCAGGCCCTTGGCGCGGTCGATGTCCTTGCGGTCGACCAGTTTCTGTTCCAGTTCGTCGACCCGCTGGCGGACATGCGCCTGCTGCTCGAAGCGGGCCATCGCCACGCGCAGGATCGGTGCCACCCGCGCCGGCGACAGGCCATCGACCACGTACGCCACCACCCCTGCACCGATTGCGTCGCGGATCAGCGCGTCATCGCCATCGGCAGCGAACATCACCACCGGACGTGGTGCGTGGCGGTTGAGCATGGACAACTGCTCCAGGGTGTCGCGCGAGGGCGAATCGACATCCAGGATCACCGCATCCGGCTTGATGTCCTGCACCGCCTTGAGCAGCCCCGCGGCGCAGTCCGCATGGGTCAGCACCTCGTAACCGACACCGCGAAGCACCTGCGCCAGTTCGGCGATGGGCTTGGGGGTATCGTTGACCAGGAGGACACGCATTGGCGGGTGCAGATTGGGCTTGTGCCGTGCGATGTTGCCCTGCAGCATAACCGTGAAAACGCCCCGTGGAGCCCCGATGCCGCTGTTTCCCCTGTTCGCCGATCTGCACGGCCGCGAGGTACTGGTGGTGGGCGGCGGCGAAGTCGCCACGCGCAAGATCCAGGCACTGCTGCGGGCGGGTGCGCAGGTGCTGGTGCATGCCCGTGAACTGGCGCCGGGATTGCAGACCTTGGCGGCGGCGGGACGCCTGCAACGCCTGCATGGCGATGCCGTCGACCCGCGATGGATCGAACGTGCGTGGCTGGTGGTGGCGGCGACCGACGACCCCGCGCTCAACCGCGACCTGGCCGGCATGGCCGCAGCGGCGAAGCGCTGGATCAACGTGGTCGACGATGCCGAGCTGTCGAGCTACCAGGTACCGGCGGTGGTCGACCGGGATCCGATCACCATCGCGATTTCCTCGGCAGGCGCCGCGCCGATGCTGGCACGCCATTTGCGCGAACGGCTCGAGGCCGAGCTCGATCCCAGCATCGGCGCACTGGCCGGCATGTTCGCGCGACATCGCGGCCGTATCCGCGAGCGACTGCCGGTGATGCGCGAACGCCGCGACTGGTTCGAGGCGATCCTGACCGGCAACATTCCGGCGTTCCTGCGCGCCGGCAACATGGACGCGGCAGAGCATGCATTCGAGGCCGCGTTGGCCGAGGGTGGCACGCCTCGCAAGGCCGGCTCCGTCGCGCTGGTCGGCTGCGGCGATGGCGATCCGGGGCTGCTCGCGTTGCGCGCATTGCGCCTGCTCAACCAGGCGGACCTAGTGCTCGTCGGCGATGGTGTGGCGCAGGCGATCGTCGACATGGCCCGCCGCGATGCCGCGATGCAGCCGCTACCGCCCGCCGACGAGCTGGCCGACGTGTTGTCGCGGCATGTCGAAGCTGGCAGGCGCGTGGTCTGCCTGCGTCCCGGGGGTGGTTTCACCGATGCCAGCGGTCGCGCCCTGCGTGTGGTGCTCGGCGAGCGCGGGCATGCATGCGAAACGCTACCGGGTGCGGTCTGGCCCAACGACACCGCGACCTAGCTAGCGCGAGTCCTGCATCATCCCGCGTACGGCCTCTGCATCGAACGGCCAGTCCAGTTCGATCCCGCGCACTTCGTCGCGCAGTACCGGGACGCGCAGGCCATAACGCGCCTCCAGCGCATCGTCGCCGTCGATGAAGACGCTCTCGAAATCCGGCACGCGCGCATCGGCCAGGATCTCGAGCGCGAGATCGCACAGATGACAGGTGTCGCGCTGGTAGAGGGTGAGTTCCATACGCCCGCGTCGGTGGCCATCGCGGCCGGCGGCCTAGAATAGCGGCCCGTTCCCGCCACGCAGCGCGCAGCCATGGCCGTTTCCACCTTCGACCTCTACAAGATCGGCATCGGTCCGAGCTCCTCGCACACGGTCGGGCCGATGCGCGCGGCGGCGCGGTTCGTCGAGCACCACCTGGCCGAAGCCGGCCGCCTCGGCGATGTCGCCAGGGTGCGCGCCGAGGTGTTCGGTTCGCTGGCCCTGACCGGCCGCGGCCACGGCACCGACAAGGCGGTGCTGATGGGACTGGAAGGCCATTGGCCGAACAGGATCGATCCCGACCTCATCCCCGCCGCGCTGGAACGCATCCGCGGGAGCAAGCTGATCCGTTTGCACGGCGGGCGCGAAATCGCCTTCAACGAAAAATCCGACCTGGTGATGAACAAGCGGCAGAAGCTGCCGTTCCACACCAACGGCATGCGCTTCATCGCCTACGACGCCAACGGCGCCGAGATCGCCAGCCGCGATTACTACTCGGTCGGTGGCGGCTTCGTGGTCAACCAGGACGAGGCCGCGGAAGACCGCATCGTCGCCGACACCACGCCGGTCGCGCACCCGTTCTCAAGCGGCGATGAATTGCTGGCGCGCTGCGCCGAGTCGGGGCTGTCGATCGCGCAGCTGATGCTGGAGAACGAACGCGCCTGGCGCAGCGACGACGAGGTCATCGCCGGCCTGCGCGAACTCTGGCAGGCGATGCAGGACTGCGTGGCGCGCGGCATCCGCGAGACCGGCACCCTGCCCGGCGGCCTGCACGTCTCGCGGCGCGCACCATCGCTGCACGCCGAACTGTCGGCCAAGCCGGAGGCGGCGATGCGCGACCCACTGACGGTACTCGACTGGGTCAACCTCTACGCGCTGGCGGTGAACGAAGAGAACGCCGCAGGCGGCCGCGTGGTCACCGCCCCCACCAATGGTGCGGCCGGGATCATCCCGGCGGTGCTGCATTACTACGACCGCTTCTGCGCCGGCGCCAACGAAAAGGGCGTGTTCGATTTCCTGCTCACCGCGGCGGCGGTCGGCATCCTCTACAAGGAAAACGCCAGCATCAGCGGCGCCGAGGTCGGCTGCCAGGGCGAGGTTGGCGTGGCCTGCTCGATGGCCGCGGCCGGCCTGACCGCCGCGCTCGGCGGCACCCCCGGGCAGGTCGAGAACGCCGCGGAGATCGGCATGGAGCACAACCTGGGGCTGACCTGCGACCCGATCGGCGGGCTGGTGCAGATCCCCTGCATCGAGCGCAACGCGATGGGCGCGGTCAAGGCGATCAATGCCAGTCGCATGGCCCTGCGTGGCGACGGCAAGCACAAGGTCAGCCTGGACAAGGTGATCAAGACCATGCGCGACACCGGCCGCGACATGCAGGACAAGTACAAGGAAACCAGCCGCGGCGGCCTGGCGGTCAACGTGATCGAGTGCTGAGATCACAAGCTGCCACGCGAGAGTGGTGACAACGCGGGGCATTACCGGTCTAGACTGAATGCATGCAAGCCTTGTTGGCGAGCGTGTTGCGGGGGGCACTGCTGACCGGGCTGTATTTCGCCGGGGCGGTGATCGCCGTGCTTTACCTGCGCACCCCGGCCGACGTCACCCTGTTCTGGCCTGCTGCGGGCATCGGCTATGCCGCGGTCCTGCGCTACGGCCTGAAGCAGGCACCGACGATCGCCATCGCCCAACTGCTGCTGCACCTGTTCGTGGTGCCGGTGCCCAGCACCTTCCTGCTGTATTCGGTGGCCAGCAATTCGGTCGCGACCGTCATCGTCTGCGCCTATGTGCAGCACCGCCGCACGAAACTGCAATTCCGCATGAACGACGGCTTGCTGTTGCTTCGGGGCGGCATCCTGCTGGGCCTGATCAGTGCCGCGATCGGCACGGTCGGCATGCTGCAGGCCGGGATGGTGCCACCGGACGACCTGATGCGCGTCTATACGCAATGGCTGCTCGGCGACCTGCTGGGTATCACCGCGGTGACGCCCAGCCTGCTGTTCCTGTTCAACATCAATCGCCGCAACGCGGCCCACGCGATGCCGACCGAAGGCGGCCGCCGCGAGCGGGTGATGTGGGCGCTGCTGATGCTGCTGGCGATGCTGGCGGCGTTCTACATCGGCCGCGAAGGCAGCATGTATCCGCTCGCGCTTGCCAGCCTGCCGCTGGCCTTGCTGCTGTGGTCGGCGGCGCGCTATCCGCCGATGTTCACCGCCTGCGCCACGATGGGCGTGACCATCTTCCTGGCGCTGATGCTGGGGCTCGGCGCGGGCGGGTTCCAGCGCCCGGAAACCCTGCAGGACACGGCACTGATGATGGGTGCGCTGGTGGTGCACTCGGTGATCCCGATGCTGCTGGTGGCCTCCTACCAGGAACGCTTCAATGCGATGGCCGCCCTGCACCATCGTGCGACGCGCGACCCGCTCACCGGCCTGCTCAACCGCGATGCGTTCGAGGAGCAGGCGCGCGCCGCGCTCACCGACGGCCACGACACACTCACCCTGCTGTACGCCGACCTCGACCATTTCAAGCTGGTCAACGATTCCGCCAGCCACGTGGCCGGCGATGAAATGATCCGCAACGTGGCGGCGCTGGTCAGGTCCGAGTTCGGCGACACCGCGCTGATCGCACGTACCGGCGGCGACGAATTCGCGGTGCTGGCACGGCTGGATGCGGCCGGCGCGACCACCCGTGGCCGCCGGCTGCTGTCCGCGATCGAGGCGATGCGCGTGGCCTGGCAGGGCCAGAACCTGGGCACCACCGCCAGCATCGGGCTCACCACCAGCCAGCCGCCGCACATGGTCTTCGACGAACTGCTGTCGAAGACCGATGCCGCCTGTTTCGAGGCCAAGGAACTCGGCGGCAACCGGCTGTTCGCGACCGAACAGAACGCGGAAGGGATTGGTGTGCGCACGCGCCTGATGCACAGCGCGATGGCGGCGCGCGAAGCGCTGGACCAGCGCCGGGTCGAGTTGTGGTGCCAGCCGATCGTCGACCTGCGCAGCCCGGGCCCGGAGCAGGCGCATTTCGAGGTCCTCATGCGCTGGCGCGACGCCGAGGGCAACCTTCGTCCGCCGGGCGAACTCATCGCCGCCGCCGAGCGCTACCGCATGGGCCCCCGCCTGGACCGCTATGTCTGCGGCGAGGTGCTGGCCTGGCTGGAAGCGCATCCGGAGGTGGCGTCGAAGGTGGAGCAATGCAGCATCAACCTGGGTGCGGCGACACTGACCGACGAGGATTTCAGCGACTACTTCGCCAACCGGTTGCGGCGTAGCCCGCTGCATCCGGAGCAGTTCTGCCTGGAGATCACCGAAACCAGCGTGGTCCGCGACATGACCCGCACCCGTCGCTTCATCGGCCGGATGCGCGACCTGGGCTGCCGCTTCGCGCTGGACGACTTCGGCACCGGCTTCTGCTCGTTCGGCTACCTGCGCGACCTCGATGTCGACTACCTCAAGATCGACGGCAGCTTCGTCCGCGACCTCGATCATTCCGGGCTGTCCGAAGCGGTGGTGCGCTCGATCACCGAGATCGCCCACCTGCTTGGCAAGCGCGCAGTCGGCGAACAGGCCGCGACCGAACTGCAGCTGCAGCATTTGCGCGCCCTGGGCGTGGACTACGCGCAGGGCTACGTGTTCCAGCGGCCTCAGCCGATCGACGCGTTCTTCGGCCTGGTGGCAGCCGACTGAGTCCAGGCGGCATCCGCGGACTGGATCGCCAGCGCGTCATCGAGCAAGCCGGCGGCCGTCACATCCGCACCAGCCCCCGGCCCCTGGATCACCAGCGGACGGTCGCGATAACGATCCGACCAGATCGCCACGCGGTTGTCGGTGCCGGCACCACCGACCAGCGGATGATCGGCGGGCAACGATTCCAGCCCCACCGTCGCCAGGCCACCGGCCTGCAGGCGGGCGACGAAGCGCAGCTTCTCGCCATTCCGATAGGCCGCCGCGTAACGCTCGCGCAATGGTCCGTCGAGTTGCGTCAGGCCGTCATCGAGTGCCGCTGGCGATAACGCAGCCAATTCCGGCGGCACCAGCGATTCCACCTGCACCGCATCGGTTTCGAGCGGATAACCGCTGGCCCGGGCAAGGATCAGGAGCTTGCGGCGGACGTCCTCACCGGACAGGTCGTCGCGCGGATCGGGCTCGGTGTAGCCGGCCTCGCAGGCCTGGCGGACAAACCCGGAAAACGACCGCAGTCCGTCGTACTGGTTGAACAGCCAGGCCATCGACCCCGACAGCACGCCGGCGATCGCATGGATGCGGTCGCCACCGGCCTGCAGCGCGCGCAGGCTGCGCAGCAACGGCAGGCCCGCGCCGACAGTGGCGCTGTCGCCATACTCGGTGCCACCGGCGATCCGTGCCGCCTGGATCGCATGCCAACGCGCAAGGGTGGTGCCTTGCCCCAGCTTGCAGGCAGTGACCACGTGGATGCCCTTGGCCAGCCAGTGCGCGTGGCGCTCGGCGACCGCCTCGGACGCGGTGGCATCGATGACGATGCGCGCGCCACGGCCACCGAGCACGCCTTCCACCGCATCCAGCGAACTGGCATGCGGCGGGTTGCGCATCAACACCTCACGGGTGTCGGCCGGGATGCCATCGCGGTTGCTGATCGCGAAGCGCGAATTCGCCGCATGCACCAGCGACAACCGCTCGCCCAGCGGCGTACCCGACCAACTGGCCAGGCGGGCCCAGACCGCGCTGCCGACGACCCCGGTCCCGAGCAGGGCCACGCGGGCCTGCCTCGTGCCGGAACCGCGCAGCGGCGCGATCCTTGCACTCACGGTGCGACGGCCTTGCGTTTGTCCTCGCAGGTCAGCGCGCGGTCCAGCGCCGCACCGATGTCGGCCAGCAGGTCGTCGGCGTGTTCGATGCCCACCGACAACCGCAGCAGGCCATCGGAGATGCCGGCGACGGCGCGCGCTTCCGGCGACATCGCCGCATGGGTCATGGTGGCCGGATGCGCGACCAGGCTTTCCACGCCGCCAAGCGATTCGGCCAGGGTGAAGTACTGCAGGCTATCGACGAAGGCGCGCACGGCGGCCTCGCCACCGGCAAGTTCCAGGCTCAACATCGCGCCGAAACCATGCTGCTGGCGCGCGGCCAGCGCGTGCCCCGGATGCGAGGCCAGGCCCGGGTAATACAGCGCCCCGACCGCCGGATGGCCATCGAGCAGGCCAACCAGCGCCTCGGTGTTTTCCTGATGCACGCGCAGGCGCGCATCCAGCGTGCGCAGGCCGCGCAACGTCAGAAAGCTGTCGAACGGCGAGCCGGTCAGGCCCAGGCAGTTCGCCCACCAGGTGAGCTGTTCGTGCTGCGCGCGATCCTTCGAGACCACCGCACCACCGACCACATCACTATGACCATTGATGTACTTGGTGGTCGAATGCAGGACGAAGTCGGCGTCGAAATCCTCGATCGGGCGCTGCAGCGCCGGCGACAGGAAGGTGTTGTCGACCAGTGCCAGCGCGCCGGCCTTGTGCGCGGCATCGATCACGAAACGCAGGTCGGTGATCCGCAGCAGCGGGTTCGACGGCGTCTCGATCCAGACCAGTGCCGGCGACTCCTGCAACGCCTCGGCCAGCGCGCGCGGATCGGTCAGGTCGCAGGTGATCAGTTCGAACGCACCCTTCTTCGCCAGCGCGTTGAACAGCCGCCAGCTGCCGCCGTAACAGTCGTGCGGCACCACCAGCCGGTCGCCCGGCTGCAGCAAGGCATTCAGTGCGAGGGTGATCGCGCCCATGCCGGTCGCGGTGACCACGCCGCCGGCGCCGCCTTCCAGTTCGGCCAGCGCCTCGCCCAGCAGGTCGCGGGTCGGGTTGCCGCTGCGGGTGTAGTCGTACTGGCGCTTCTCGCCGAAGCCGGCGAAGCTGAAATTCGACGACAGCACCAGCGGCGGGGTGACCGCACCGTAGGCGGGGTCGCGGTCGATGCCGGCGCGCACGGCGCGGGTCGCGCGGCGCGCATCGATGGCAGTCGGGGCCTGGCTCATACGGATACTCCAATCGGATCGTTGACGTCGTGGACGGGGGTGAGGCGTTGCTTGCCGGCCTGCAGTTCGCCGGCGAGCAGCGCGTCGATGCGGTCGGTTTCCTTGAGGAAGGCGTCGTGGCCGTACTGGGAACGCAGCACGCGCAGGCGGCCATTCAAGCCAAGTCCCTCGACCAGGCTGACCGCATCCGACATCGGAACCAGGCGGTCGCCTTCGACGGCGACGACCGTGGTCGGAACCACGATGCGCACGGGATCGACGCGGTGCAGGTCGATCGACTCCGACAGCCGCAGCCATGCGGTTGCGGAGACGCGGGCGACGAACTTCGCGCCAGCCGCATCCAGGTAATCCTCGGCGGCCACGCGCACATGGCCATTGCAGACCTGTGGCGGCGCATCGAAGCGCTCGCCGAATTCCTCCGGCGTGCGGTAACTCAACATCGCGAACTGGCGGGCCAGCGACAGGCCCTGCTCATCCGCGCACTGCAACTGACCCAGCGCGACCGCCTTGCGCTGCAGCGCGCGCCATGCCGCCGCATACGGATGCGCGCGATGCGCACCGCTGACCGCGACCAGCTTGCGCAGGTGTTGCGGATGCCGCGCCGCCAGTTGCAGGCCGACCAGCGCGCCGTACGAATAGCCGACGAAGGCTTCCAGCACGTCGATGCCAAGCGCGTCCAGCAACAGCGCAAGCGCGTCGGCCTGGTCGGCGGTGTCGATCGGCGCATCGATGCTGCCATCGGCGCCGACGTAGTCGAACGCGAGGATCCGCAGGTTCGCCGGATCCAGCGCGCGGCCGGCATCGAGCAGGCCTTCGGCCCAGCCGGCATCGCGATCCAGCGCGTTCGCGGCCACGTGCCGATGCGCGGAAATGCCGCCGGCCACGAACACCACCGGCGCACCGGCCGGACCGGCCAGTTCGTAGGCGATGCGCAGCTTGCGGGTGCCGGCGTGGCGGGTGGCGAGCACCGCGTCGATGCCGCCGCGGCGCGCATCGGGCACGCCGGGCACCGCCCCGGGCGACGCACGCAGGCCATCGCCACCCGGGGGGAGGGAGGGGCTGGCGATGACGCTACGTTCGGCAAGGCTCACGGCGACACTCCGATGGACATTTCTGCAAAGGCAGGGCCCATCGGAGCGTTGCGGGGAGTACCGGGAAGAAGGACCGACGGTGTCGGCGTCGCGAACCGCACGGGGCAGCTCGCAACCATCTTCCGGTGGACACGCAGGTCCCCGCAGGATTTGGCACCGCGAGGAACCGGCCGCAATGCGGTCGGTCCATCAGGTTGCCCCGGCTTCTTCGGGCCTGTCCCTCAGCCGGTCTCGATGGATGCGACCAGTCTGGCCACCCGCTCCGGACATGTCAATCGCTTTATCCGGATGAAGCGATGTAAATAACCAATCGTCATGACCCGGCGTCATCGGGAATACTGGCCACAGGCATGCAGGTCGCATCGCGGACAGGAATGACCCCGAGCCCCTGCGATGATCCCGGCCGTGACATTTCTCCTGGAAACGACAGCGAAGCAATGACGACCCGGACCTTCCTCTCCCTTGCCGCGGTTCTCCTGCTTGCCGGCCTGCCGTCGACGGTCGGCGGCGCAGAGGGGCGAAGCGACGGCCCGGCACCCATCGCCACCCTGCGCATCGAACCCGCCGACGGCGAATACCTGGCCTGGGCCGACAACCGCCTGGCCGGCCCGATCGAAGTGATCCTGCGCGCGGGCGCGGGCGGCGACGTGCCCAGCGACCCACTCCTGCCCGCGCGGGCCAGCGTCCCCGCCGGCGGCAGCACGTTGGTGGCGCGGCTGCGGCCCCCCAGTGGCCGAAGCGGCAACCTGCAATTGCGCATGGAAGGCGTGCCCGGCAGTTCCAATGCGCGCCCGCGCGATGTCGACTACCTGCCGCCGTTGCGGGGGCCGGCGCGGATCGACCAGGGCTTCGGCGGCAGCTTCAGCCACGACGACGTGCAGAACCGCCACGCGCTGGACTTTGCCGCCGACATCGGCACGCCGGTCTTCGCTGCGCGCGCCGGCAGGGTGATGCAGGTCGAGGCCGGCTTCCGCGCCAGTGGCATTGCATCCCGCGACAACCGCGGGCGGGCGAACTTCATCCGCATCCTCCACGACGACGGCAGCATGGCCCTGTACGCGCACCTCGCCGTGGACGGCGTGCTGGTCCGGGTCGGCCAGGACGTCACCGCCGGCCAGCGCATCGGTCTGTCCGGCAATACCGGCTTCAGCACCGGCCCGCACCTGCACTTCGCGGTGCAGGTGAACCGCGGGATGCAGTTGGTGTCGATCCCGTTCCGGATGCGCGGCGTGGCACCGGCACGCTGACCCCTGCGACGCTGCGGATCGGGTTTGTTCCTATCCGCGGATCACGATGGTCTGCACGGATCGATCCTCAGGACTTGGCCACGGCCCCGGCGCGCATGGCGCTGGCCTTCTCCTGCTTGCCGAGGCGTTGGTAGACGCCGGCGAGACGCTCGGCCGCGGTGCGCGTGCGTTCGTGCCCGGCACCGAAGCGCGCCTGCAGGCGGGCATGACTGTCTTCGAGCACGCGCCTGGCGTCGTCGAAATGCCCCAACTGCGCCAGGCACTCGCCGCGATTGCTGTCGAAGATGGCGGCGAAGGGATGGTCCGCTCCCAGCCGCGCGCGTACTTGCGTCGACAGCGTGTCGAATTGCGCCAAGGCATCGGCGAGCCGGCCACGCTTCATCAGCAGCATGGCCAGGTTGTTGCGCGGCGCGAATGTATCCGGGGCACCGGGGCCGCCACGCGACTCCTGCGCGGCCAGCAGGCTGCGCAACAGCGCCTCGGCACCGTCCAGGTCGCCCTGGTCTTCCAGCCCGTAGGCCAGCACGCTGCGCGCCACCAGCGCCTTGTCGTCGCCCTCGGGACGATTGGCATCCAGCCAGGCACTGGCGCTGCGCACCAGCGGCACGCCCTCGGCGGCATTCCCGCGCTCGATGAGCAATGAACCCAGGTTCAGCTGGCTCATCACCGTCGCAGGATGGTTTTCCCCCAGCACGGCCACCCGGCCCGTGGCGGAACGTCGGAACGCGGCTTCCGCTTCATCGGTATGGCCCAGCTTGTTCTCCACCACGCCGAGCTGGTTCCACGCATACAGGGTCTGAGGATGGCGCGGCCCGAAGGTGCGCACATGTCGTTCCGTTGCATCGCGGGCGACCTCGAGCGCGGCGGGATAGTCGCCGTCCAGTTGCAACGCGGACGCCAGCTGCAATTGCAGCCCGAGCGTACGTTGCGCGTCCTCGCCCAGCGCCTTGCGCGCTTGCGGCAGCAGCTCGCGCAGCGCCGCCACGGCCTCCTTCTGCTTGCCGCGCTCACGCAACAACTCCGCACCGGATTCGTCCAGCGCGATGCGCAACGCCGGCGGCAATGCGCTACGCCGAGCGCGCAGCTCGGCCAGGCCGGCTTCGCCGGTGTCGTAGTCGCCGGCGAAGATGGCGCCCCGCGCACGTCCCAGCAGCAGTTCGTCGCGCAGCGCTGCCGGCAGTGCCTTCTGTGCCAACGCGGCATCGAAGGCGGCGCGCGAACGCGCACCATCGCCCAACCCCAGCCAGGTGGTACCCAGCACCTGGTGCAGGCTGGCGATCGCACCCGGCGACAACGAGGACGATTCCAGCTCGGCCGCGGCGACATCCAGGATGTCGCGGACGCGCAGGTCGCGCCCCTGCGAATGCTCGGGATCGGCCTCGGTCAGCATGCTTTCGACGAAGGCGTTCACCGCCGCCAGTTCCTGCGCGCGCGCTTCCGCTTCCGCCAACGCCGCGCGGGCGCGCTGGGCCGCCAGCGTGCTGACGATGGTCGCGGCCAGCAACGAGGCGAACACGAGGCTCGCGGCGATGCTCAACGCACGATGCCGGCGCACGAAACGCGCGGCGCGATATGCGCGGGTTGGCGCGCGCGCACTCACCGGGAGGGAGGCCAGCACCGCCTCCAGGTCCTCGGCGAACTCTGCGGCGGTGGCATAGCGACGGCCCGGCTCAGACGCCAACGCCTTCATCACCACCAGGCTGAGATCGCCGCGGGCATCGCGGTTCAAGCGCTCCAGCGGTTCCGGATCCTCGCGCCGGACGATGTCCAGCGCCTCGAACAGGCTGGACGATGAGAGCCGCGGATGCGGCAGGCGGCCGGACAGCAGTTCGTAGCCGATCGCGCCAAGCGCATACACGTCGCTGCGCGCATCGGCGTCGCGCGCATTGCCCTCGAGTTGCTCGGGGCTCATGTACGGCAAGGTGCCCATCACCTGCCCGACCTGGGTCATCTCGCCGCCGATTTCCCCGTGCAGGCGGGCGATGCCGAAGTCCAGGATCTTCGGCTGCCCGTGTTCGTCCACCAGCACGTTGGAGGGCTTCAGGTCGCGATGGACGATGCCGCGCTGGTGGGCGAAGTGCACCGCATGCGCCAGCTTCGCCAGCAGGCCGATGCGCGCGCGCAGGTCGGGCTTCTCGCGCTGCAGGTAGTCGCGCAGATCGGGCCCGCGCACGACTTCCAGCGCGAACCACGGGGTCGGAATGCCGCCGATGCTGTCCTCGCCCGCGGCGTACAGGCGGACGATGCCCGGATGTTCGAGTTGGCCGAGAATCGAGACCTCACGGCGGAAGCGCTCCAGCGCGCCGCCTGAGAGGCCGCGCACGACCTTCAGGGCGACATCGCGCGGCGGATGCGACTCGCGGGCCAGGTAGACCCGGCCCATCCCGCCCTCGCCCAGCAGGCCAAGGATCCGGTACGGCCCGATCGCATCGGGCAGCCCGGCATCGATTTGCACCTGCTCGTCCAGGGCGTGGGTAACGTCGTCTTCCATGATTGGCGCGGTGCCCCCCCGGCGGCGTCTCGTGGCTGCGGCCATGCTGCCCGCGCCGGTATAATTCCGCAATGTCAGAAGTCTTCCTGGAAGCTGCGCGCCGTCGCACCTTCGCCATCATTTCCCACCCCGACGCCGGCAAGACCACGCTGACCGAGAAGCTGCTGCTGTTCGGCGGCGCGATCCAGATGGCCGGTTCGGTCAAGGGCCGCAAGGCCGCCCGCCACGCGACCTCAGACTGGATGGCGCTGGAAAAGGAACGCGGGATCTCCGTCACCAGTTCGGTGATGCAGTTCCCGTACGAGGGCCGCATCGTCAACCTGCTGGACACCCCCGGCCACGCCGACTTCGGCGAGGACACCTATCGCGTGCTCACCGCGGTGGACAGCGCGCTGATGGTGATCGACGTCGCCAAAGGCGTCGAGGAGCGCACGATCAAGCTGATGGAGGTGTGCCGCCTGCGCGACACCCCGATCATGACCTTCGTCAACAAGCTCGACCGCGAGGGCAAGGATCCGATCGAGCTGCTCGACGAGATCGAATCGGTGCTCGGCATCCAGTGCGCACCGGTCACCTGGCCGATCGGCATGGGCCAGCGCCTGAAGGGCGTCGTTCATCTCGTGACCGGCGAAGTGCATCTGTACGAGCCCGGCCGCAACTTCACCCGCCAGGATTCGACCATCTTCCCGTCGCTGGATTCCCCGGGCGTCGAGGAGCGCATCGGCGCGGACATGCTGGCCGAATTGCGCGAGCAGTTGGAGCTGGTGCAGGGCGCTTCGCATCCGTTCAATCGCGAGGCCTACCTCGAGGGCATGCAGTCGCCGGTGTTCTTCGGCTCCGGCGTCAACAACTTCGGCGTGCAACCGCTGCTGGATTTCTTCGTCGAGCACGCACCGTCGCCGCAGGGCCGCGCGACCACCACGCGCCTGGTCGAAGCCGCCGAGCCCAGGCTGACCGGCTTCGTGTTCAAGATCCAGGCCAACATGGACCCGATGCACCGCGACCGCGTCGCCTTCATGCGGGTGTGCTCGGGCAAGTTCGAGGCCGGCATGAAGGCCTTCCAGCCGCGCACCGGCAAGGAGATCAAGCTCGCCAACGCGCTGACCTTCATGGCCAGCGACCGCGAGATCGCCGAGTCCGCCTTCCCCGGCGACGTGATCGGCATCCACAACCACGGCACGATCTCGATCGGCGACACCTTCACCGAGGGCGAAAAGATCGCGTTCACCGGCATCCCCAACTTCGCGCCGGAATTGTTCCGTCGTGCGCGCCTGCGCGATCCGCTCAAGCTCAAGCAACTGCAGAAGGGCCTGGCACAGTTGAGCGAGGAAGGCGCGACCCAGTTCTTCCGCCCGCTGATGAGCAACGACCTGATCCTGGGCGCGGTCGGCGTGCTGCAGTTCGAAGTGGTGGCGTATCGCCTCAAGGACGAGTACGGCGTGGAAGCCAGCTTCGAGCAGGTCGCGGTCACCACCGCACGCTGGATCCGCTGCAACGACGCGAAGAAGCTGGAAGAGTTCCGCGAGAAGAACGCGATGAACCTCGCCCTCGACGCCGCCGGCCACCTGGTCTACCTGGCGCCGACCCGGGTCAACCTGCAACTGGCGCAGGAACGCGCGCCCTCGGTGGAATTCCTGGCCACCCGTGAGCATGCGCAGGCGGTGGCGGTCGGGTGAGCGAACATTTGCTCTATCCCCACCACTGACGCTGCAGGCATGGCCAATCCAATCAAGCACGTCGATCCCCGGGAAGAACTGGCCAGCGCGCTGACCCATGGCCTTGGCGCAACCGCGGCGTTGGCCGGTGGCGCGATCCTGATCACCCTTGCCGCGCTGCACGGCGATCGCTGGCAGTTGGGTGCGGCGATCGTGTTCGGCATCGCCCTGCTGGCGCTGTACGTGGCCTCGACGCTCTACCACGCGATCCAGCACCCGGTGGCGAAGGGGCGGCTGAAGGTCTTCGACCATTGCGCGATCTACGTGCTGATCGCCGGCACCTACACGCCTTTCACCCTGATCGGCCTGCGCGGCCCGGTCGGCTGGTGGATGTTCGGCGCGATCTGGACGCTGGCACTGGCCGGCGTGATCTTCAAGCTGTTCTACACCGGGCGATTCAAGCGGCTCTCCACGCTCATCTACATCGCGATGGGCTGGATGATCATGGTCGCCGCCAAGCCGATGCTGGCCGCACTGGACACATGGACACTGGGCTGGCTGCTGGCCGGCGGCCTGTCCTACACGCTCGGCACCTTCTTCTACCACCGCGAGTCGATCCGCTACTCGCATGCGATCTGGCATCTGTTCGTGCTCGGCGGCAGCACCTGCCACTACATCGCGGTGATGGCGCAGGTCGTGCCTGCACGCTGAACGCCGGCGCTGGGTGTTCACCGTGGCTTGACCACCTGCACGGGACAGTCGGCCGGGATGCAGCAGACGACCCGCCAGAACATCCGTTCCTTTCCGCAACGCCACCCATGGTGGCTCGCAGCCTTTTTGCTGTTGTCAGGCTTGGTCGTGCTGCTCCTGCTGTGGGACTGGAACTGGTTCAAGCGCCCGATCGAACGGCGAGTGACCGCGCAGACGGGGCGCAGCTTCCACATCGATGGCAACCTGGATGTCGACCTGGGTCGTACGCTGACGATCCGTGCCGATGGCCTGCGCTTCGCCAACGCGCCATGGGCACGCGAACCCGAAATGGCATCCGCGCGCCGCCTCGAGTTCGACCTGCGCGCCTGGCCGCTGCTGCGTGGCGACGTGAAGATCCCGCGGATCGTGCTCGATGTCCCGGTGCTCCACCTGCAACGCAACGACAAGCTGTTGGGCAACTGGATCTTTGCCAAGGAAGGCGGCGGCGAACTGCCCAAATTCCGCAACGTACACATCGAAAACGGCACGCTGACATACTTCGAGCCCACGGAGAAAACCGACATCAAGGTGTCGGTGGACAGCGGCCGACCGCAAGCGAACGCTGCCGAACCTTCGATCGTCGTGAAAGGCGGTGGCAAGTGGAACGGCAATCCTTTCACGCTTGCGGGAACCGCCGAATCGCCACTGGAATTGCGCGAGAGCGAACGTCCCTACCGGATCGACCTGCGCGCCGCCGCCGGCCCCACCCGGGCACATGCCCGCGGCACGTTGCTCGATCCCCTGAGCCTGCGCGACTTCGACCTGAAGCTCGCCCTTGCGGGGCAAAACCTCGACGACCTGTTCCCGCTGCTAGGCGTGGCATTGCCACCTACACCGCCGTACGCGCTGGATGGCCGATTCACCCGCAGCATCGACTCGCCCACGCGCAGCACCTGGAAGTACGACGGGTTCACCGGCAAGGTCGGCGACAGCGACCTCTCCGGAAGCGCGCATGTCAGCGCGGGCGGCAAGGCCAAGCCCTACCTCAAGGCCGACCTGCGCTCGGCGCGGATGGACCTCGACGACCTGGGAGGCTTCATCGGGCTTGCACCAAAGGCCGGGGCTGGCGAAACCACCAATGCCGAACTGGCGGCGCAGGCCGCGCAACAACAGGCAGGCGACAAGCTGCTGCCCGACGACCCCTGGAACCTGGCGAAGCTGCGGGCGATGGATGCCGATGTCCGCCTGCGCGCGAAGCGCATCGACACCCGCGCTCTGCCGGTGGACGACATGGACGCCACGCTGGCGCTCAAGGATGGCGTCCTGGTGCTCAAGCCGCTCGACTTCGGCGTGGCCGACGGCACCATCCGCTCGACCATCCGCATGGACGCGCGTGAGCGCGCGATCCGCAGCAATGCAGACATCCGCGCGACCGGACTGGTCCTGTCCAAATTGATGCCGGACTCGGTGAAGCTCGGGCAAACCGCAGTGGGCAAGGTCGGCGGCCGCGTGGTCTTCACCAGCCAGGGCAACTCGATCGCGCAACTCGCGGCGAATGCGGATGGCGATGCCGAAGCGGGCATGGGCGCGGGCAAGATCAGCAAGCTGCTGATGGAATTCGCTGGACTGGACCTGGCCGGCATCCTCAAGATCAAGCTCACCAGGGACGAGCAGATCCCGATCCGCTGCGCCTACGGCGACTTCGCGGTGGAGGATGGGGTGATGACGCCGCGCGCACTGGTGTTCGACACCAGCGAGACCCGGCTCAACGGCAGCGGCCGCATCGACCTGCGCAACGAACGGCTCGACCTGACCATCAGGCCCAAGACCAAGAAGTTCAGTCCGCTGTCGCTGCGCTCGCCGCTGTACATCGAAGGCAGCTTCAAGAAGCCGGACCTGCGACCGGATTACACGCGGATCGGTTTGCGCGCGGCGGCCGCGGCCGTCCTCGGCGGTGCTGCCGCGCCGGCGGCACTCGTGGCCACCGCCGACCTGGGCCAGGGCAAGGACGCCACGTACTGCGGCAATGAAGCCGCGAAGTGACGATCAGCTCGCGATGTAACGTTGCAGGTGGTCGAGCTCCAGTCGCTGCTCCTCGATCACCGCGCGCACCAGGTCGCCGATCGAGACCACGCCGAGCACGGCATCGCCATCGAGCACGGGCAGGTGGCGGATGCGATGGTCGGTCACCACCTGCATGCAGTGTTCGGCGCTGTCGCCCGGGCTCACGGTGATGACATGGGCGGTCATGATGTCGCGCACCGGCGTGTCCTTCGACGAGCGCCCCTGCAGCACCACCTTCCGCGCATAATCGCGTTCGGAGAGGATGCCGGCCAGCCGCGCTCCCTCCATCACCAGCAGGGCACCGACGTGGTGCTCGGCCATCGACCGGATCGCCTCGATCACCGGCGCATCCGGCGGGACCGCGTGGATCTCAACCGGTTTCGATTCCAGTAACTGCCGTACCGTGCGCATCGCTCGCTCCTCGCAACTCGGGAACCTGCGACGAGGATACTCCGCTCGCCGGCCTCCAGCTGTCGACCAGGTACAGCGGCCGCTGCTTGGACTCCTCGTACAGGCGCCCGAGGTATTCGCCGATGAGCCCGAGCGCCACCAGTTGCACGCCGCCCAGGAACAGGATCACCGCCATCATGCTTGGCCAGCCGGCCACGCGGTCGCCCCACATCAGCGCCTTGACGATGATCCAGCTGCCGTAACCGAACGCGACCAGCGCGGTGGCGATGCCGACATACGTGGCCATCCGTAGCGGCGCGGTGCTGAAGCTGGTGATGCCTTCCAGCGCGAAGTTCCACAGCGCCCAGAAATTGAACTTGCTGCGCCCGGCGACGCGCGCCTCGCGCTGGTACGGGATCGCCACCTGGTTGAAGCCGACCCAGCCGAACAGTCCCTTCATGAAGCGATGGCGTTCGCGCAACTGGCGCAACGCGGCCAGCGCGCGCGGCGAGAGCAGGCGGAAGTCGCCGGTGTCACGCGGCACCGGGGTCTTCGACAGCGATCCGATCAGCCGATAGAAGCCGTGCGCGGTGGCGCGCTTCAACCAGCCTTCGCCTTCGCGCTCGACCCGGGTGCCATGCACGTCGTCGAAGCCTTCGCGCCATTGCGCCACGAAGCGCGGCAGCAATTCCGGCGGATCCTGGCCGTCGGCGTCGAGGATGAAGGCCGCACCGCGCTCGACCCGGTCCAGGCCGGCGGTCAGCGCCGCTTCCTTGCCGAAATTGCGCGACAGGCGCAGCAATGCCACCCGCGGATCGGCGGCGGCGAACCCGCGCAGCACGTCCCACGTGCCATCGCGACTGCCGTCGTCGATGTACAGCACGCGCGCCTCCAAGCCTTCAGCTTCAGCCAGCGCGAGTGCCGTCGCGATCCGCGGCTGCAACACGGGCAACGCCTCCGCCTCGTTGAAGGCGGCGATCACGATGGTCAGGCAGCGGTCGTCGGGCGCGATGCGATGCATGGGCCGATGGTATGCCAGCGATGCCGCAGCTGCTCAGTCCAGCGTGCGCAGGGAGGCGGGACCGCCTATCGCGCGCATCTGCCGCTCGATGGCACGGGTGCGCCGCTGCACATAGGGACCGGGCCGGGTCGCGCTGTAGCGCTTCGGGCTGGGCAGCACCGCGGCCAAGCGCGCGGCCTCGGTGGCAGACAACGTCGCGGCATCCTTGCGGAAGAAGCTGCGCGCCGCCGCCTGCCCGCCGTACACGCCATCGCCGAATTCCGCGATGTTCGCGTAGACCTCCAGGATCCGCTGCTTCGGCCACAGCGCCTCGATCAACGCGGTGTACCAGACCTCCAGTCCCTTGCGCAGCCAGCGGGTCGGGCCGCTGCCCTGCCACAGGAACAGGTTCTTCGCGGTCTGCTGGCTGATCGTGCTGGCCCCGCGCAGGCGTCGCACCGGCTTACCGCGCTTTTCCGCACGCTCGACCATCTTCTCGTTGTGCGCCTGCGCCTTCTCGATCGCGGCGAAGTCGAAACCGTGGTGGTTGGCGAAGTTCTGGTCTTCCGACGCCACCAGCGCCAGCGGCAGGTGCGGCGACATCCGCTCGAAATCGCGCCAGTCGTGGGCGATGCGGAAGTCGATCTCGCCCGCCACCAATGCGTCCAGTTGGCGCGCGACCATGAATGCCGAAAACGGCGGATCGACGAAGCGCAATGCCAGCACTTGCACCACACTGAACACCACGCACCACAGTGGCAGCTTCCACCACCAGCCACGCCAGCGACGACGGCGCGGCTGCGTCCCGGCGTCAGCACCCATTCGCAGCCACCTTGCGATCCACGCGCACGCGCCCCATTTCCATCGGCCATCACCTGAATGCCCCGTTGCCCGCGCATTATCCGCAGGACGTGGCCACACGATACCCACATGACAAAGACCCCCGGCACGCCATCGCAGGATCTCCAGCTCCGCTTCCTTCTCCCGGATGCCGGCGTGCGCGGCGTGGCCGTGCACCTGGACGAGACCTGGGCAAACATGGTGGCGCATGCGACTTACCCGCCGGCAGCGGCCGAACTGCTCGGTGAAGCCGCGGCTGCGGCCGCGTTGTTCACCGGCCACGCCAAGGTCGATGGGCGCCTGTCGGTACAACTGCGCGCAGACGGCGCCATCCGTACCCTGTTCGCCGAATGCACGGCCGCCGGCACCCTGCGCGGCATCGTCCGGCTCGACGAGGCCGTGGCCGACGGCCGCGCTGCGCCGCCGTCGCGCGACCTGCGCGCGCTCGGCGAGGACGCCGTATTGGCGATCACCATCGAAAACCCGGCGCTGGGCAGCCGCGAGCCGATGCGCTACCAGGGCCTGGTCGCATTGGACGCCGACCGCCTGGACGAGGCCTTCGAAGCCTATTTCCGCCAGTCCGAGCAGTTGCCCACGCGGCTGCTGCTGGCCTGCGACGGCCACCGCGCTGCAGGCCTGATGCTGCAGAAGCTCCCCGGCGACGAGGGCGACGCCGACGGCTTCCACCGGATCGGTGCGCTGTTCGACACCCTCGGCGGCGAGGAACTGCTGGCGCTCGCCCCGGCCGACATCGTGCACCGCCTGTTCCACGAGGAGCACCCGCAGCTGCTGGGCGAGAAACCCCTGCACTTCGCCTGTTCGTGCTCGCGCGGACGGGTCGAGGCCATGCTGGTCTCGCTGGGCGAACCGGAAGCGCGGGCCGCGGTCGAGGCCGGTCACGGCGAGGCCTCGATCCATTGCGAGTTCTGCGGCCGCGAATACCGGTTCAACGGAGAGGCGGTTGGCGTCATGTTCCGCGACGCCGCGGCGGAGCTCCCGGCGGCGCCCGGGATCCAGTAACCTGCAACCACGCAGGGCACGGCACTTTACGACCTGCCGGGGCATTGTTAAGGAATCATAAATCCGCTAGCATCGTCCGTCCTTGGGAGGGGAACTTTGCCGGCCACGGCCTGTCCATCACACACCATGCGCATGCGCCTGACTTCCATCGCGGTTGCCCTGCTCGCCCTGGCCTGTGCCAGCGGTGCCGCACAGGCGCAATCCAAGGCAGCCAAACGCAACGACGCGCGGGTCTCATTGCCCGTCCTGAACAAGGACGGCAAGCTGGAAGCCATCCTGCTGCTGGAACCCGCGACTACAGGGGCCGGTGCAGGGGCCCGCTGGCGTTTTGGCAGCACCACGCTGGAAGCCACCTACGGGCTCGAAACCGGCAGCTCGCTGGCACTGCTGTGCGACCGCCAGACCGGCGGCTTGTCCTCCGCGATCGGGCAACTCGCCAGCAATTGCGTGCTGACCTCGCTCAAGGGCGACGGGCCGGGCACGGGCAGCCGCCACGCCACCACCGGCGCAAGCCTGAGCCGCAACGGCAACAAGGTCGGCGTCTCGGTGGGCAGCGGTCGCGACACCCTGCCGGTCTGGCTGGCGCCGAACCAGTCGGGTGGTGCCCGCTACGAGCAGAACGATTTCTCGCTGTTCGCCGAAAAGGCGATCAGCCGCGAGGGCTTCGTCAGCGTGGGTGGTACCGTCGCCCGCGCGCGCCTGGTGCCTGCCGCCGACGTCCCGCAACTGGCCGACCAGTGGAACACCCGCAGCCTCAGCATCGGCGGCGGGTTCGGTTCCTTCGGCGCCAACGTGGTCGGCCGGGTGGTCAACGTGCCCGGCGAAAGCAACGTCTGGAAGGGCCTGGGCCTGGGCCTGACCTGGCGTACGCCGTGGAGCGGGCAGCTCAGCGTGGGTGCGGACAATGTGGTCACCCGCGGCAAGAATCCGTTCTCGGTGAACGGCCAGAAGGACGACGAGGGCACCGTGCCCTATGTGCGCTACCAGCAGGATCTCTGAGCGCGCACGACCTGGGCATTTCCCGGACAAACGAAAGGCCGCATCGCAGGATGCGGCCTTCGTCTTTTGCAGGCTCGATCAAAGCAGGCGCAGGGTTGCATCACCGGAGAACGTCTCCAGCCGCACGTCGCCCTTGCCGGCACCGTAACGGGTCTGGAAGCTCGAACCCGGACCGTATTCCTCGCGCTGGATCCTCGCGCCCGGTGCGCTCAGGTCGCCACTGAAGCTTTCCCCGCTGACCTCGGCCGAGAGGTCCCGCGGCAGCCGCAGCAGCAAATCACCACTCACGCTTTCCATGCGGCACTCGCCGCCATCGGCCAGTGCGGCCTTGATATCCATGTCGCCGGACACGGTGCCCGCCGACAGGCTGCGCAGGCGCTCGCCCAGATTGTCCAGGCGGACGTTGCCGGAGACGGTCTCCAGCGACACCTCGCCGTTGAGCCGGCCTTGCAGGACGAGCTCGCCGCTCACCGTGTCGACCGACACATCGTGGCTGTTGAGGGTAAGCCGGACGTCGCCGCTCACCGACTCGATCCGCGCCTCGCGCGGCGCCCCGTTGGCGGTGATGTCGCCGCTCACCGACTCCAGCGACAGTTCGCGCGATGCGATCCCGTGCACGTCGATGTCGGCGGAGACGGTTTCGACTTCCAGGTCGGCCAGGGTCGGCACCTGCACGACCAGCATCGTCGGTTCGGTCCTGCCGGAACGCGAGGGATATTTCACCTCGATGCGCAGGTTGCTGCGGTCGCCGTCCATCGAGAACTTCTCGACGCCATCGCCAAGGGTGCCGGTCACTTTCACTTCCTGCCGGTCCCAGGCCCGCACTTCGACGCGGCCCTTGAGGTTCTCGATCTCGATCCGCCCACGCGGATCCAGCGGCCGGGCCTGGTCGATCGGCGTGCCAGCCAGCGCCGGCAGCGCAGCCAGGCAGGCCAGCGCCAGGGTGGAACGGATCATCACAGTGCGCATGGTCGACTCCTCAAGCGTAGAGCGCGCGGCGCGACAGGGCGAGCCGGCGGGTATAGGTCTCGCGCAGCCGCTCCAGCAGCAGGCGCGAATCGGGGTTCTGTTGCAGGGCGCTGCGGATCTCGGCCGCGCTGCGATCGAGCGCCTCCAGCCCGGGCTGCCAGTTGGCGGGTGTCGGCTGGACATCCAGCTCGCGCAATGCCGCCTGGTATTGCACGGTGAGCGTGCTCGCCTCGCGCTGGACCAGGGTGGTCGCGACGCGCGCCTCGGCGGCGGGTACAACAGCCACCGGCACATCGACGGGACGCATCTGCCAGGCCAAGCCGGCCGACAACAGCATCGACGCCGCCATCGCGACGGGCCACGGCCAGCGCCTGCGTGCCGCGACGGGCGTGGACGACTGCGGCAACGCACGGATGCGCGCCTCGATGCCGGGCCACAGGTCGGATCCGGGATCGCGATCCTGGCGCAGTCCGCGCAGGGCCAGGCGCAGTGCGGCATCGCCGCTGTCATGCCCCGGGTTGTGGGTTCGTTCGTTCATGCCATCACTCCGATCCGCGTGCGCAGCAATCCGCGTGCGCGATGCAACTGCGCCTTGGAACTGCCGACCGCCATGCCGAGCTCCGTCGCGATTTCCTCGTGCTTCCAGCCTTCCACGTCGTGCAGGACCAGCACGGCACGCGCACGCGGCGGCAACGTGGCAACGGCCCGCTCCAGGTCGCGGCCGAGCATGGCCTGCCCGGCCGTATCCGGCATGGGCACCGATGCCAGCGCCTCGTCATCGTCCTCCGGCCAGGGTCGGCTGCGGCGCGCGCGCAATTCCATCAGCGCGGTGTTCACCGCCAGCCGGTGCAGCCAGGTCGACACCGCGCTCTCGAAGCGGAATGCCGGCAATGCCTGCCAGGCCCGCACGAAGGCTTCCTGGGTGAGATCCTCCGCACGCTCGCCGGCATGGCCGACCAGGCGCGCGATCACCCCATGGATGCGGCGGTGATGGCGACGGTACAACTGCTCGAAGGCCGCCACGTCCGCACCGGCGGCACGGCGCACCAGGATTGCGTCTTCGCCAGCATCGAACAGCGCATGGTCGCTATCGGCAGTAGGTGGCATCGGCATGGGCTGCATGAGCATACCCAGTCCGATGCATCGCAGTGGCTCAGGGTTTAAGCGCTCGCCGGATCGGCGAATCCAGTTGAATCAGAGATTCCGCTTGCGCAGGGCTGCGAGCTTGTCACCGTACCTGTCGCGTGCATTCCCCAGGCTCAGCTTGTACGCGGCCGAGAGCTCGCGATCCGCTGCGCGGGAATCGCCCATGGAGAAATACACGCGAGCCAATCCGAAGTGGAATTGGTGTTCCTTGCGATTCAAGGCGATAGCACGCCGATATTGCTTGGCCGCCTCCACATAGTTTCCGGCCAGTTCCAACTGCCGCCCCAGCGTGTACTGGTAATAGGGATCCTTGCGCAACACGCTGTCGGCGCGTGACTCCCACATGGCAACACGGGAATCGTCACCCCTGTTCTTGTAGAAAGCGACCAGGTTAGACAGACCACTCATCAGCTCTCGTGACTGCTCGATCGCACTCAGGAAGTATTTCTCTGCGGCAACCGAATCGCCTGTACGCAAGCTCAAGACGCCCGCGTTGTTCAACAGCGTCGGATCGAGCGGTGCATGCCGCAGGGCCTCATCGAGCCATGGCTTGGCTTCGGATTGGCGTCCAGCCACCATCAATTCCATGGCTCTGTTGCCGTAGTACAGCGCGAGCAGCTTCTGATCACTCACCGGTTGCAACGCATCGCTCGCCGCGGTCGCATCGCTGGCATTCACGTCCACTACGAAACGCCGCCTTTCCACTTCGATAATCGCGTTCGCATGCATGCTCTGCATCACGATCTCGCCTGTCGATCCCCAGGACAACACGCGGTCGATCTGTTGCCCATAGGCATCCAAGCCTGCTTCGCGCGCCAGCGCCACGATCAGGAAGGTGGACGACAGGCAGTTGGCCTTGCGCGCCTGATACACCTCGCTGACTGTGAGCGATGCGTCCGGTTGATATTCCACGCCCAACCCGTTCTCATCGAACACGAATTCGACCAGCCGGGCCAGTCGCTGCTCGGGAGAACGCCTGACGTCCACGACCCTTTCCCTGAAGGCCGCGCGGAGTTCTTCTGGAACAGCCAGCACCTGTTCGGGGGGGGGAGGCAATTCGACAGGCCCGGACACATGCGCAGCGGGGCCGAGTTGCAGCGCGAGTAGCGTCGCCATGAACGTGGTCAGCATTTCCCATGTCTCTGATGGTCGATCATTCGATTACATATACACCCGTTTCGATGCCATGGTGAGAGCCGTCTCGTCCTCGCCCATACCAATGGACGAACAAAGAAACAGGCCGGCGCTCGCGCGCCGGCCTGGAGGGTGTCGCTTTTGCGGTTGACTACGAATCAGAACGAATAACGCACGCCCAAATAGGCCCGACGCGGCGCAACCCAGGCATTGGCTTCACCGAAGGCGTATGTACCATTGCCGGCCAACAGACCCATTTCGCTGGTCGGGCTCTGCTTGTCGAGAATGTTGAAGACGTCGAGGAACATTTCCAGCTTGCCGAACGGCAGTTTCCAGTCGTACGAGGCGCGCATGTCAAGGGTGTAGTACGCCGGACCCTTGTTACCGCCAACGACACCCGGCAGTGCCCACGTATCGTCCACGCCACCATCGATGTAACCCGTGGGATCCATGATCGGCAACCAACGTCCCGAGATCAGCTGAGAGGTGGTGTAAAGCGCGCCACTGTTCCAGTTGAAGATGCTCGACAGCGTCAGGCCGAAGTCGAACTCATAGGAGCCGAATGCCTTGAATTGGTGCTTGATGTTGCCGGACTGCGGGCCATAGATGTTCGGGGCGCGTGGGTCCAGTGCGAGCCAGTCACCCTGGAAATCCGCGTTCGAGTCCGAGTTGGTATTGCCCTTGGCCCCATTGAAAGTGTACGACACCATGCCCTGCCAGCTATCGGTCTTGAACTTCTGCAGGGTGATTTCCAGGCCGTTGTAGTCACGCTTGCCGCCAGCCAAGGTGCCAATCACGTAGTTCGAGTTCGGTGCAGCGTCGTAACCGAAGTAGGAATACGGCAGGTAGTACGCCGAGCCCGGCGCGGCGTAGCCGTGAGGCGCGGTCGCAAGGGTTAGCGTGGGATCGGAGTATAGGCCGAGGTCGTAGTCTTCCAGGATGTCGCGGGTCTTGCGGTGCGTCAGGACTACCGACAGGCTGATATCGTCACGGAACGTATTGGAGAAGCCGAGCAGGAATTCATCCGTGTACGGTGTCTTCGTGCTCGGCGCAAACAGGGCGTCCGGGGTCTTCGGACCGCCGCGGCTGCGGAAGGTCAGCCAGCGGTCGCCAATGAAGATCTGCTCGGCCAATTCCGGGCCAGTCAGGTTGCCAGCGAAGTCCGACATGTTGGTGCGGATCGGATCGTAGTAGCGGCCGTAGAAGCCCCAAATCTTGCTGCGGCCGTCGCCGGCCAGGTCATATACCACCGACAGTCGCGGGGCGAATTCCCAATCGAACTTCGCGGACTGGTCGCCCTTGGAGTCGTAGTGCTTCCACTCCTCTGCGCGCACGCCGGCGTTGACGGTCCACTGGTTGAGCGTCCAGGTGTCCTGCAGGAAGAACGTCTTGCCCTTGCTCTCGACCGTGTAAGGCGCAGCGCTCACTTCCTTGATGCGGTAGTTGTTCACTTGCCCGGTCGGGTTGCCCGCCGTGCTGGTGAACTGATACGCGTTGATTTCCGCAGCGGACACAACACCGTCAAGATTGGTGTCCAGCACGCTGATGAAATAGGCCTTGTCTGCCGCACTGGCGTTTGCAATGCCGAAGCCGCCGGTGGTACCGATGATGCGCGGGATATCCGCGGCCACGATCGCCCTGGAGCCCGACCAGCCCGTCCCCACGAATTCGGCGAAGCTCACCCCGGCGTTGCCCGCCGCGATGGAGGTGTACCGCGCGTTGTCGGGACCGAGAACACGCGAATCCTCGTAGTAAAGATTTTCCGAGGTGGTGAAACCAGCCTTGAAGCTGTGGCTGCCGAAGGCAGTATCCAGCCAGTAGGACAGGCTCAGCCCGAATTCGTCGCGGTTGCGCTCGGTGATCAGGCCGACGCCACCGCCGCCTTGGCTACGGGTTGCCAGCGTGCTGGGCAGGCCCTTGAACGCAACGTTGTTGAACGCGACGTCGGTGACAGCCGAAAGTTGCGAGACCTCGCCTTCATGGCGGAAGCCATATGCGTCCAAGGTCAGGTTTTCCCAATCATGGGAGTATTCCAACTTGTAGTTGTCACCACCCTGGACCTGTTTGGAATCGCGATTGTTAAGGACCGTCGAGGAACGCGAACCACTGATCTCGGTGGGGTCGTTGAAGAATGTCGCGGTCAGCCGGTCGTCATCGGTGATCTGCCAAGTGGTCTTGAAGAACGCGTACTTCGCGTCGTTGTTGACCGAACGGATCAAATTGCCGGTAGCGGCATCCAGGACGTCATCTTCGCGGTACTTCTTCTGGTAGGAGCCAAAGAACCACAGGCGCTCCTTGATCAGCGGACCGCCGAGGGTCACGGCCGCGTCGTAGGTCGAGAAGCCGCCAGACGTGTTGTGCTTGTCCTTGGCCACCAGGTTGTCGTTCTGCAGGTAGTAGTTGATCGAGCCGTGGAACTCGTCGCCGCCCGACTTGGAGACCACCTTGGAGATCAGGCCGGAGCCGCCCGCAAACTCCGCAGGCACGCCACCTGTCAAGACCTGCTGCTCCTGGATGATTTCGGAGTTGAAGTTCGCACCGAACGTGCCGGTCTGGTGGTCGGTCACATCCACGCCATCGAGGTAATACACGTTGTCAGACGAGGTGCCGGTAGCGCCGCCGATATCGGAGTAGTTCACGCCGGACTTGGAAGACGGATTGCCACCGGCGCTGGGCTTGACGCCGGGCACCAGCTGCAGATAGCTCTGGTAGTTGCGGCCAGTAGGCAGCGACTCCACCAGATCGAGCGTGAGCACGGTGCTGACTGTTGCCGACGTGGTATCGACTGCTGCAAGTGACGTGCCGGTCACCACTACGGAATCCAGCGTCGTCGCGTCCGCCGCACCGCTGCCCAGGACATACCCCACGCTCAGGTTCTGGTCGCTGACGACCGCCACATTACTCGCAGTGAACGGGCTGTAGCCGGAGGCAACCACTTCAACGGTGTAATTCGTCGCGGGATCGAGCCCAACAATGTTGACGTTGCCATTGGCATCCGTCACTCCGCTCTTGGAGGACAGGCTGGCCGGGGAAGTCAGCTTGACGGTCGCGCCGGCAACCGGCTGGCCACCCGCACTCTTGATGTTGATGCGCAGGCCACCGTCAGCCGCGAAGGCCGCGGTCGCGAAACACATGCTGAGTGCAAGCGTGAGTGCGCTCCGCTTCAGGCCTTTGGCAAAATAATTAGAAGCCATTTGTTGTAACCCCCATTGGGACAGTAGTGACCAAAGATGTACAAGTGAGTCTGGCCTGAAGAGGGCCTGACTCCCCAACTATAGACCAGCGAACAAATCCTTAACAAGCCCCTCATCTGCAATTCATGTTCCTTTCTGCGTATTCAGTTTCGAAAGAAAACATGTCGCATTGCAGCAACACTGGCGTGTCATGGGGTGTCGTCGATCAGCGCCTTGGCGATTCGTGCCTGCTCCTGCATGAGGGCCGTTGGCATCCGGATGCCGTAATCCGCGAGATAGCCGGCGATGCCCTCGAACTCGGCCTGCCAACCCGCGCGGTCGAAACCGAACAGCAGAGCGCGCGCTTCCTCGCCAAGATCCAGGCCGTCCAGATTGATGCTGCCTTCCGCGGGTTGCAGTCCGACTGGCGTTTCGATTGCGCTGGCCGCGCCCTCGACGCGACCGACGATCCACTCCAGCACGCGCAGGTTGTCGCCGAAGCCAGGCCACAGGAACCTGCCGCCCGCGCCCTTGCGGAACCAGTTGACGTGGAAGACCTTCGGCAGCTTTGCGCCTTCGGTGTCGAACGACAGCCAGTGGGCGAAGTAGTCGGCGAAGTTGTAGCCGCAGAACGGCTTCATCGCCATCGGGTCGCGGCGCATCACGCCCACCTGGCCGGTCGCGGCGGCAGTGGTTTCCGATCCCATCGACGCGCCGACCAGCACGCCATGCGTCCAGTCGCGCGCCTCGAACACCAGCGGCACCAGTGATGCGCGGCGACCACCGAAGACGATGGCGCTGATCGGCACGCCCTGCGGGTCTTCGGCCATTGGCGAATAGCTGGGGCATTGCTTCGCGCTGACGGTGAAACGCGCATTCGGATGCGCGGCCGGTCGCTTCGCAGGATCGTATGGTTCGCCACGCCAGTCGGTCGCAGGTTGCTGGCCGTTGTCGATGCCTTCCCACCACGGCTGGTTGTCGGCGGTGGTGCCGACATTGGTGAAGATGGTGTGGGACTGGATCGAGGCCAGCGCGTTCGGGTTGGATTTCTCCGACGTGCCCGGTGCCACGCCGAAGAAACCTGCTTCCGGATTGATGGCGTACAAGCGGCCATCGGCGCCCGGGCGCATCCAGCAGATGTCGTCGCCGATCGTCCATACCTTCCAGCCGGCTTCGCGATAGCCCTCGGGCGGGATCAGCATCGCCAGGTTGGTCTTGCCGCAGGCGCTCGGGAACGCAGCGGCGATGTAGTGCGTTTCGCCCCGCGGGTTTTCCAGGCCCAGGATGAGCATGTGTTCGGCCAGCCAGCCTTCCTTGCGCGCCTGGTGCGAGGCGATGCGCAGCGCGTGGCACTTCTTGCCGAGCAGCGCATTGCCGCCATAGCCCGAGCCGTAGGACTTGATCGTCAGCTCCTCCGGGAAATGCATGATGAAGCGACGCTCCGGATCGAGCTCGCCGGTCGAGTGCAGGCCCTTCACGAACGACCCTTCGCGCTCGATGCGCGCGAGTGCGGCGGCGCCCATGCGGGTCATGATCCGCATGTTGGCGACCACGTACGGGCTGTCGGTGATCTCCACGCCGCAGCGCGACAGCGGCGAATCGATCGGGCCCATGCAGTACGGGATCACGTACATCGTGCGGCCCTGCATGCAGCCCTCGAACAGCGCATCCATCCGCGCATGGCCATCGGCAGGTGACATCCAGTGGTTGTTCGGGCCGGCATCGTCCTGCTCCCGCGTGCACACGAAGGTCAGGTGCTCGACGCGCGCCACGTCGTCCGGGTCGGAGCGATGCAACCAGCTGTTCGGATGGGTGTCGGGATTGAGCGCCATCAGGGTGCCGTCGGCCTGCATCTTCGCGACCAGCGCGTCGTGCTCGCTGTCGCTGCCGTCGCACCACTGGATCGCGTCGGGCCGGGTCAGCCTTGCAACATCCAGCACCCATTGGTTCAAAGCATCGAGCCTGCTGCTCATCGAGGGTTCCTCGTGAAACTGTTCAGAGTGAAATCGATTGCAATCGCGGGCCGGAAACCGCTGCCGCGCGATGCGCGGAAATCAGGTTTGCGGGATCAGGGTGTCCATGACGTGTTCGACGTAAGCCTCGAACTCGTCGTGGTGCAGCCGGGGCTGCTGCAACTGCAGGCTGAGCTGCAGGAAACCGACGTAGGCCGCGTAGGCCAGGCGGGCGCGATGCTGGGCCGCGGTGCGTCCGAGCCCGGCCTGGCGGAAGCTCGCGGTGAGGTAATCCAGCCGCCGCTGGGAGACGCGGCCGATCACCGGGCTGACCGTGGGGTGGTCGAGGGCCTTCAGCAGCTCGCTATAGATAATGTGTGACTTGACCTCGTGCGCGACCAGCTGGAACAGCGAGCGCAGGCGCTCGCGCGGATCGGACACGTTTTCCACCGAACCGAACACGATTTCCTGCTCGGCCGTTTCCCAGCGTTCCAGCGCGGCTTGCAGCAATGCATCACGCGAGGGGAAATGCCAGTAGAAGCTGCCCTTGGTCACGCCCAACCGACGCGCCAGCGGTTCCACCGCCACCGACGCCACGCCCTGCTCGGCGATCTGGTCGAGCGCCTCGCGTGCCCAGTCGTCGGCGCTCAGGCGCCCATTGCGTGATGCAGCTTCGGTCATCGCGGCATTCTATCCGTACGCTTGCGGATGCGGGAGTATGTGGAGCATTTGCTCTTATCCCGCAATTGACAGCCCTGCCGAGATTCCCATACTTTGCCGTATGGTAGGCGAGGCCGCATCCCCATTGCAATGCCGCCGCGCCCGGATCACCTGCGGTACCCGGAGCCCCACATGAGCATCGCCCTGCCCTTCCTCGCCGTCCTCATCGCCGGCATGTTCGCCGCCTACCACCGCCTGCGCCTGGCCGTCTGGGCCGCGATCAGCGCGACCCTGCTGGTCGCGTGCTGGCTGCTGGGCGCCCACCCCATGGCGACGATCATCGCCGGCGTCCTCGTGGCATTGATTGCGCTGCCGTTGCTGGTCCCGCAACTGCGCAAGCCGCTGATCACCACGCCGCTGCTCGGCTTCTACACAAAGCTGTTGCCGCCGCTGTCCGATACCGAACGCACCGCGCTGGAATCCGGCACGGTCGGTTTCGAGGGCCAGCTGTTCTCCGGCAAGCCCGATTGGGAGCAGTTGCTGAACCTGCCGAAGCCTCGACTCACCGCGGAGGAACAAGCCTTCCTCGATGGCCCGTGCGAGGAGCTGTGCCGGATGACCGACGACTGGGACATCACCCACGTCCGCGCCGATCTCTCCCCGGAGCTGTGGGAGTACATCAAGCGCAACAAGTTCTTCGGCCTGAACATCCCGAAGGAATACGGCGGCCTGGGCTTTTCGGCGCTGATGAACCACAAGGTGATCCAGAAGCTGGCCTCGATCAGCAGCGTGGTGAGCTCCACCGTCGGCGTGCCGAACTCGCTGGGCCCGGCCGAACTCCTCATGCACTACGGCACCGAGGAACAGAAGCAGCAGTACCTGCCGCGCCTGGCCGATGGCCGCGAGGTCCCGTGCTTCGCGCTGACCGGTCCGTTCGCCGGCTCCGATGCCACCTCGATCCCGGACTACGGCATCGTCTGCATGGGCGAGTGGAACGGCATCAAGGTCCTCGGCATCCGGCTCACGCTCAACAAGCGTTACATCACCCTGGCGCCGGTGGCGACGCTGATCGGCGTGGCCTTCCGCATGTACGACCCGGATGGCCTGCTCGGCGACAAGAAGGACATCGGCATCTCGCTGGCGCTGGTGCCGCACGACACGGCGGGCCTGGACATCGGCCGCCGCCACTTCCCGCTCAACTCGCCGTTCCAGAACGGCCCGATCACCGGCAAGGACGTGTTCGTGCCGCTGTCGCAGCTGATCGGTGGCGAGGACTATGCCGGCCAGGGCTGGCGGATGCTGATGGAATGCCTGTCGATCGGGCGTTCGATCACCCTGCCCTCCACCGCGAGTGGTGGTTCGAAGATGGGCGCGGTCACCGTGGGCAGCTACGCGCGCATCCGCAAGCAGTTCGGCCTGTCGGTCGGTCGCTTCGAAGGCGTGGAAGAAGCGCTCGCCCGCATCGCCGGCAACGCCTACGCCACCAGTGCATTGAGCGAAGCGACCGCAGCCGCGGTCGCGCGCGGCGAGAATCCCGCGGTGCCGTCCACCATCGCCAAGTACCACTGCACCGAGATGGGCCGCAAGGCGGCGATGGACAGCATGGACATCCTCGGCGGCAAGGGCATCATCCTGGGCCCGCGCAATTTCGCCGGTCGTTCCTGGCAGGCCGCGCCGATCGCGATCACGGTCGAGGGCGCCAACATCATGACCCGCAGCCTGATGATCTTCGGCCAGGGCGCGATCCTCTGCCATCCGTGGGTGATGAAGGAAATGAAGTCGGCGCAACTGGCCGACCCGAAGCAGCGCATCGACCAGTTCGACGCCGCGCTGTTCGGCCACATCGGCTTCGCGATCAGCAACGCGGTGCGCAGCTGGTGGTACGGGCTGACCGGCACCAAGGTCGGCCGCGCGCCGGGCGACGACGACACCCGCCGCTACTTCCGCAAGCTCAACCGTTATTCCGCCGCGCTCGCGGTGATGGCCGATACCTCGATGCTGCTGCTCGGCGGCAAGCTGAAGTTCAAGGAATCGCTGTCGGGACGCCTGGGCGACGTGCTCAGCCAGTTGTACATCGCCAGCTCGATGCTCAAGCGCCACCAGGATGCCGGCAACCCGGTCGGCGACCAGCCCTTGCTGGCCTATGCCATCCACGATGCGGTCAACAAGATCGAGACCGCGCTGTCCGGCGCGCTGCGCAACTTCCCGATCCGTCCGGTGGGCTGGCTGCTGTGGCTGGTGATCTTCCCGTGGGGCCGCCGTGCGCAGGCGCCGAGCGATCGCCTGGGCCACAAGGTCGCGAGCCTGCTGATGACCCCGTGCGATGCGCGCGAACGCCTGGCCGAAGGCGTGTTCACCACCCCGTGCGCGAACAACCCGGGCGGCCGCATCGTCAGCTACCTGCCGAAGGTGGTGATGGCGGAGCCGGTCGAGCGCAAGTTCCTCAAGGCGCTGAAGAACAGCGACATCGAGGCGCTGGAGTTCGATGCGCAACTCGATGAGGGCGTGCGCGAAGGCTGGATCACCGCGGACGAGCGCAAGCAGCTGGAAGAACTGCGCGCGATCACTCTGGACGCGATCATGGTCGACGACTTCGATCCGGAAGAATTGCGTTCGGCCGGGTATGCATCGCTGCACGGCCGCATCGCCGCCCGCGCGGCGGCGTGAACGTCCTCGCGTCCTACCGACGCATCAGCCAGTGGCCGGCAGGTCGCTGGCTGTTCTCGCGACTGGTGTGCTGGAAGGCGCCGTACTTCGCCAGCATCGCGCCGCGCATCGACGTGCTGGAGCCCGGCCGCGGCGTGGCCACCCTGCGCCATCGGCGTGCGGTCACCAACCACATCGGCACGGTGCACGCGATCGCGCTGTGCAACCTCGCGGAATTCGTCGGCGGCCTCGCCTGCGACGTCAGCATCCCGGCGTCGATGCGCTGGATCCCGAAGGGGATGACCGTGGCCTACCTGAAGAAGGCGGTCGGCACGATGCGCGCCACCGCCACGCCGGCGTTCGCGCCGCGCGAGGCAAGCGAAGGCTACGACTTGCCGTTCGAGGTCATCGTCGAGAACCCGCAAGGCGAAGCCGTGTTCAAGGCGACCATCGCGATGTGGGTGTCGCCGAAAGGCGCGCGCTGAAATTCACTTTCGTGGTCGGAAGGCGAACGCGCCGCGCATTCGCTTCGCGGCTCGACATGCCGCTGCGCGAAAACACTGCACGCTCGCCTTCCTTCGTCGCCGATGCGTCCTACAGCAGGACGGCGGCAAGCGCGGCAAGCGCCGGCACGCCCTGCACGACGAAGATCCGCTTGTTGACGCTGTATGCGCCATACAGCGCGGCGGCGATCACGCAGACCAGGAAGAACAGCGCGAACTCGCGCGAGCCGGTGGCGATCGCGTAGAACAGGCCTGCCGCAAGGAAGCCGTTGTAGAGACCTTGGTTGGCCGCCAGCACGCGGGTGATTTCGGCCTTCTCCGGGGTGTTGCGGAAGGTCTTCAGGCCAAGTGGCCTGGTCCACAGGAACATTTCCAGCACGAGGAAGTACACGTGCAGCAACGCTACCAAGCCAATCAACACGTTCGCCAACAACGACATCAGGGTGTCTCCACGTGCGTGCGTTCTGGCGGCAGTTTGCGCTCTTCGCGCAGCAGCCTCCATGCACTGACGGTCATCACCCCGGCCACGGCCAGGCCCACGCCGAACACCACTTGCGATCCGAACACCGACAGCGCCTTGTACATCCACGCGAAACTGATCTCGCCGCCGCGGTGGAAGGCGGTGTCGATGGCGGCACCGGCCTTGTAGCGCCACTGCCGATCCACCCGCGTGTAGATGGTTTCGCGGCCGGGTTTCATCAGCGAGAATTCGTTGGACCGGGTGACGACCAGGACCGTCGCCACCACCATCGGCAGCGGCGCGGCCGCCAGGATCGCGAATCCGACGAGCAGTGCAGCCATCGGGATCAGGATCACCGGAGCAAGCCCCCAGCGCGACATCAGCCAGCGGGTGGCGAACAACTGCACGACCAGGGTGAGGACGTTCACTGCGATGTCGATACCGGCGTAGTAGGCGGCGCGTGCTTCGGCCGTGGCGAAGCCCGCACGCGCGATCTCCGCCTGCTGGTTGTAAAGCAGGGCGCCCACGCCCACGCCCAGGAACACCATCGCTGCAAGCCATCGCAGCAGCGGCTCCTTCGCGATCAGCTTCAGGCCAGCCAGGATGTCGCCGCCCATAGCGCTCTCGTTGTCGCGCCCGATCCTGCGTTCGCGCTGCACCGCCCACTGGCGCAGCCGCCAGATGCACAGCACGCACACCGACAGGAACGCACCGGACACCAGCATCAGGTTGGCGAGGCCCACCTTTTCGGCCAGCACGCGGGTGAGGATCGGGCCAGTGAACGCACCCACCGTGCCCGCCGCGCCGATGTATCCGTAGTACTTGCGGGCTTCTTCCGTGGCGAACACATCGGCCATGAACGACCAGAACACCGAGACGGAGAACACGTTGAACACCGTCACCCACAGGAAGAACGCCATGCCGCGTCCGCTGACGTTGCTGTGGAACAGGCCATAGAACACGAGCAGGCAGGCAATGAAAAAGCCGAACAGCACCGGCAGGAACACCCGGCGCGGGAACTTCGACACCAATGCGCCGTAGAGCGGCTGCGCGATCAGGATGAGGATGAACGTGCAGGTGGCGAGCACCTGCAGGATCAGGTCCTTCAACGGGATGCCGTGCGCGGCGAAGAAGGCGATCATCGCCGGCGGGAACACCGCCTCGACTTCGGAAGACGCGCCCATCGCGTCGCGCACCGGGCGCAGCACGTAATAGCCGGCCAACAGGCAGAAGAAGAACAGGAACGACCAGCGCAGCGACGGCAGGGTCAGGATTTCCACCAGCGCGGCGAGGAAACGGCGCGGCCAGGGCAGTGCGCCCGTGCTGGTCCCTGCATCCGTCATCGCCCGTCATCCCTGCCCCGTCCGGGGCACGTTAGCCGAAGCCGGTTTTCGCCGCCACCGCATGGAGCATTTGCTCTAGGCCGGGGGCATAGCGTCGCCCGGGTCTTCGATGCGGGGCGGTACGTTGTTCGACTACATCATCATCGGCGCCGGCTCGGCCGGCTGCGTGCTCGCCAACCGCCTGTCCGAAGACCCGAATACCACGGTGTTGCTGATCGAAGCCGGCCCGCGCGACTGGCATCCCTTCATCCACATGCCCGCCGGGCTGGCCAAGCTGGTCAATCGCAAGGGCGTGAACTGGGACTACGACACCGCGCCGGAACCGCACCTCGACAACCGGGTGCTGTGGTGGCCGCGCGGCAAGGTGCTGGGCGGCTCCAGTTCGATCAACGCGATGTGCTACATCCGCGGCGTGGCCGGCGACTACGACGACTGGGGCAAGGCCGCCGCCGGATGGGACTGGCAATCGGTGCTCCCCTACTTCAAGCGAGCCGAAGGCAACACCCGCGGCGGCGACGCGCTGCACGGCGGTGATGGCCCGCTGGCAGTCTCCGACCTGCGCCACCACAACCCGTTGTCGGACGTCTTCATCGAAGCCGCCACCCAGGCCGGCATGACCCGCAACAACGACTTCAACGGCCCGGCCCAGGCCGGCGTCGGCCTGTACCAGGTCACCCAGCGCGATGGTGCGCGTTGTTCGAGCGCAGCGGCGTACCTGGCGCCGATTCGCTCACGCCCCAACCTGACCGTGCACACCGGCGCACTGGTCAGCCGCATCACCTTCGACGGCCGCCGCGCCAACGGCGTGACCTACGCGATGGGCGGCAAGGCCTTCCACCAACCGGTGGCGCGCGAAGTGCTGCTGTGTGGCGGCGCGATCAATTCGCCGCAGACGCTGATGCTGTCCGGCATCGGGCCGGCCGATGAACTGCGCCGCTTCGGCATCGACGTCGTCCACGATGCCACCGGCGTCGGCGGCAACCTGCAGGATCACCTCGATATCTGCACGCTGCAGCATTCCACGCAGAAGATCACCTACGACCGCATCAACGAACCGAAGATGGCGTTCGACTATTTCCTGCGCGGCCACCGCGGCGCCGGCAGCAGCAATCTCGCCGAGGCCGGTGGGTTCTGGCGTTCGCCCATGGCCACCGACGAGCGCTGCGACGTGCAGTTCCACTTCGTCCCGGCGATGCTCGACGACCACGGCCGCAAACGCCTGCCGGGCGACGGCTACACCCTGCACGCCTGCTTCCTGCGTCCGCGCAGCCGCGGTCGCCTCTCGCTGGTGAGCAACCGCGCCAGCGACAAGCCGCGTATCCACGCCAACTACCTGGGCGATGCCGAGGGCTTCGACCTGAAGGTGATGCTGGAATGCGCCAAGGTCAGCCGCGAGATCTTCGCCCAGCCCGCCTTCGATCCCTATCGCGGCGCGCCGATCCACCCGAAACGCACCGAACTGTCGGATGCCGAATGGATCGCCTTCATCCGTGCCAAGGCGGAGTCCGTCTACCACCCGGTCGGCACCTGCCGGATGGGCGACGACGAGGCGTCGGTGGTCGATGCGTCGTTGAAGGTCCGCGGCGTCGAGGGCCTGCGCGTGGTGGATGCCTCGGTGATGCCGGCACTGCCGAGCGGCAACACCAACGCGCCGACGATCATGATCGCGGAGCGCGCGGCGGATCTGATCAAGGCAGGTTGAGTTCGAACGACGTACCGGCTGCGCTGCGCTTACCCGGACTCCGGGACTGGTACCACGAGCACAATCTCAGCCCCGTTCCAGCATCGGCGGCAGCGGACAGTGCAGCGCGCCGCAGATCGTGCGCAGCAGTTCGGCCTCGGCCACGCTGACACGTCCGTCGTGACTGACCGCGGCGGTCACCGCTTCGACCATCGCCTGTTTGGCCAGCGGGTCGAGCGCATCCAGCGGTTCCCACACCGCATCCAGCGCCAGCACGCCATTGCGCGGTGGCGCATACGGCAAGTGGTCGCGCGGCAGCACTCGCTGCAAGCCGGCCAGGTAGGCGTGCTGCGCGGAGGCGCGATCCTCGTGCCCGGCCTGCGCGACCACCGCGAGCAGGGTGGCGAATTCGTTGCGCACATTGCCGGGCTTGCGTCGCCCGAAACGCGCATAGCGGGACGGATCCAGCGACTCGCGGACCTGCACGGTCAGCAAGCGCCCCAGGCAGTATTCGAACAGCGACACCTGGCCATCGGCATGGACCACCGCGTGCACGGTATCCATGAAGGCGTCGAGCTGCGGACGCGGACGCAGGCGCAGCACCGGGAACGCGAGCGCCGCCAACGGCAGGCGCAGCATCGGATGCAGGTCGGCGGTGAGTTGCTGGTGGATGCGCACGGCGTGATCGGCGATGTCGCCACCCAGGCGCGCGGCAATGTCCGCATGCTGGCGTTCGGCAAGCGCTTCGTCTTCGCCCAGGAGCAGGCCAAGCAGCAACGGCATCACCGCTTCGCGCTGGCGGGCAAGGTCGTACAGGGCCTCGGGAATCGCGATGACGATGCTGTCGGCGCGGCGGTAATCATCCGCCGCGGGCGCGGCCACCTGCGCGGCCACCATCGGTGGCGTCACGCTCAGTTCCTGTGTCGCGCCAGGCAATCGCGAACCGCTGCCACCGGACAGGCCAAGCGCCACGTCTTCCTGCATGCCGTCCGGCGGCGACGCGATCCATTGCGCCTGCAGGCGTGCCAGCGCTTCATCGTTGAAGCCCGGTTCCAGCGCGCGGATCCGCTCCAGCAGCGGCGGATGGGTGGCGAACAACTTGCCTGCGAAGAGCTGGTCGAAGCCCACGCCATCGCCGAACAGCATGTGGCTGACTTCCTCGGCATCGCTGCGCTGGTTGAGGCGCGAGCCGTCGTGCAGGCCACCGATCTTCTTCAGCGCGCCGGACAATCCCTGCGTCTGCCGGGTGAACTGCACTGCGCTGGCATCGGCCAGTTTCTCGCGCGTCCGGCTCACCCCGGCCTTGATCATCCGCCCGAAGAACAGGCCGATGTAGCCGATGAGCATCGCCACCAGCGCGGCCACCAGGATCGCGCCGATGCCCTTGCCGCGCCCGCCGAATCGCCCGTGCTCCAGGATCTTGCGGCCGATCAGGCCGATCATCAGGATGCCGAACAGCACGCCGACCAGGCGGATGTTCAACCGCATGTCGCCGTTGAGGATGTGGCTGAACTCGTGGGCGATGACGCCCTGCAGCTCGTCGCGATTGAGCCGGTCCAGCGCGCCGCGGGTCACCGCGACCACGGCGTCGGAGGTCGAGTAGCCGGCGGCGAAGGCATTGATGCCGGCTTCGTGTTCCAGCACGTAGAGCTTGGGCACCGGCACGCCGGAGGCGATCGCGATTTCCTCGACCACGTTGCGCAGGCGACGCAATCCCGGCTCGGTGGTGTTCTCCGGGACCAGGGCGCCGCCCAGTTGCTGCGCCACCGGTTCACCGCCACCGCCCAGGCTGGCGATGCGGTAGAGCGAGCCGATCGCGATCACCGCGACCGACGACAAGGTGGCGAACAGCACCAGCTTCGGCGACTGCGTGGCGACCCAGACCACGCCATCGACCGCCAGCACGATGCCGGCGATCGCCAACGCCATCAGGAGTACCAACCGCGTCGACGTCCGCCGCGCTGCGGCCTGCTGTTCGAAGAAATTCATGGCGGGGACTGCGAGTTCACGCGGGCCGCGAACACTCGGCTCACATCATGCCGCGCGGGTCAGAAGGACACCTTCGGCGCAGCGCGGGTTTCCGCCAGCTTGTCCGCAGGAATCGCCAGCAGGTTCGCCGCGGCGAAATTGAACATGCCGGCGAAGATGCTCGACGGGAACACCTCGCGCTTGTTGTTGTAGGCCATCACCGAATCGTTGAATGCCTGCCGTGCGAACGCGACCTTGTTCTCGGTGCTGGTCAGCTCCTCGGTGAGCTGCATCATGGTCTGGTTGGCCTTCAGGTCCGGATAGGCCTCGGCGACCATCATCAAGCGGCCGAGGCCGGCGTTGAGTTGTCCCTGCGCGGCGGCAAGCTGGGCCATCGCCTCGGCATCGCCCGGGTTCGCCTTGGCCGCAGCCAATCCCGACTGCGCGGCGGAACGCGCGGCGATCACCGCTTCCAGCGTTTCGCGCTCGTGGCTCATGTAGGTCTTGGCGACCTCGACCAGGTTCGGGATCAGGTCGAAGCGGCGTTGCAACTGCACGTCGATCTGCGCGAATGCATTCCTGAATGCGTTGCGGGCCCGCACCAGGCCGTTGTAGATGCCCACGCCCCAGAACGCGACGGCCACGAGAATTGCGATGAAAATCAACACGCCAAGCATCGAAGTTCCCCTTGTTCATGCAATCGCGGAAACAGGCGCTAGAATCGGCCGGTCGTTGCAGCATACGCAGGGGGCATGGCCGATGAAAGAACACCGCATCCGGCACGCGTGTCGACTCGCACTGGCCACCGCCTTGTTGCCCTTCGCAGTGGGCACCTCCGCACAGAGCGCGATGCACTGGAAAGGCACGGTCAGCCGCGCGGCGCAGCCGACCCATGCAACCACCAGCGGCTTGCCGAACCCGCTCGATGCCGACACCCGGCTCGCCGACGGTTTCGACGTGCAGCGTTTCGAAGCCGTCGCCAACCAACTGGTCGCCAATGGCCGCATCCCCGGCCTGGCGATGGCGATCGTCAAGGATGGCCGGATCCTCAGTGCACGCGGCTACGGCGTCACCGATGCGCGCAATCCGCAACCGGTCGATGCGCACACGGTGTTCCGCCTCGCCTCGCTGTCCAAGTCGTTCGCCGGTACCGTCACCGGCATGCTGGTCAACGACGGCGTATTGCGCTGGGACAGCCACCTCACCGACTACGTGCCTGCATTCCGGTTGTCCGCGCCGAACGCCGCGCAGCAGGTCACCGTGGCCGACGTGCTCAGCCATCGCGTGGGCCTCACCCACAATGCCTTCGATCGCGACATCGAGGCCAATGCCGACTACCACAGCCTGACCATGAAGCTGGCCAGCGCGCCGATGAAATGCGCGCCGGGCGACTGCTATGCCTACCAGAACGTCGCCTTCAGCCTCATCGGCGACGTGGTCTTCGCCACCACCGGCCAGTTCTTCGGCGAAACGGTCGCACGCCGCATCTTCAAGCCGCTCGGCATGCACGATGCGAGCTATGGCCTGGAAGGCATCCAGGCCAGTGCACGCTGGGCCCGCCCGCATGTGCGCGGCGGCGGCGGCTGGGTGCCGTTGACACCGAAGCCCACCTATTACCGGGTTGCTCCCGCGGCGGGCGTCAACGCCAGCATCAGCGACATGGCGCAGTGGCTGCTCGCGCAGACCGGCCATCGTCCCGACGTGCTGCCCGCGCCGTTGCTGGCCACCCTGCATTCGCCACTGGTCGATACGCCCAGCGAGATCCGCGGCGCCGCCTGGCGACGCACGCGGCTGAGCGCCGCAGGCTATGCACTGGGCTGGCGCTCGTACACCTATTCGGGGCACCAAGTCGTTTTCCACGGTGGCGCGGTGCAGGGCTATCGTGGGGCGATGGCACTGCTGCCGGGCAAGGACCTGGGCGTGGTGTTGCTGTGGAACAGCGAGAGCGCCTTGCCCAGCGGATTGCTGCCGACGATCCTGGACAGCGCGCTCGGCCTCACCGATGGCACATGGCTGGACGACGACATCGACATCGCCGCGCCTTCCGAAACCCTGTACGCCACCGAGCCGGCGAAGACCCCGGCCGGCGTGGACTCGTCCGCGGCGACCGCCTCACCGTTCTGATTCGCCATTGCCCAAGGGCGACGCGCGCGACAGCCAGCACCGGACAAAAAGAAACCCCTCCCGCCTGGGCAACGGGAAGGGCCTTCAGGGTATTGCGGGCGCCGACCCGGGCATGCCCGGGCAGGTCGCTTGGCTTCAGATCATCGGAGCCGGGATTGCCGGGACGACGGCCGGCTTGGCCTTCTTCGCGGGCTTCTTGGCAGCCTTCTTGGCAGCAGGCTTCTTGGCAGCCGGCTTCTTCACAGCCTTCTTGGCGGCGGGCTTCTTCGCGACCTTCTTCGCGACCTTCTTCGCAGCCTTCTTGGCGGCGGGCTTCTTCGCGACCTTCTTCGCAGCCTTCTTGGCGGCGGGCTTCTTCGCGACCTTCTTCGCAGCCTTCTTGGCGGCGGGCTTCTTCGCGACCTTCTTCACGGCCTTCTTGGCGGCCGGCTTCTTGGCAGCCTTCTTTGCAACCTTCTTCGCCGCCGGCTTCTTGGCGACTTTCTTCGCCGCCTTCTTGGCGGCCGGCTTCTTCGCAGCCTTCTTTGCAGCTTTCTTAACGGCCATGGGTTGGCTCCTCGTCAATGGGTAGATCGGTAAAGCCCAGTTGCATGAACACCACGGGTATCGGACCCGCGATCGACCGCCGGCGCGCCAGGCGCACTGGAACGGATGCCGTGCCGGCGTGCGCGATGCGCGCTGCCGGCGCTGGACGTTCCCCGCCCATTAAAAAACCCGCGGCGATGGACGCTGCAGGTTTCGATCATGGACACGAATCCGGGATTCGGCGATGCGCATTTCCGCGAAGGACAGTCCGGCTGCGCCCACCGTTTGCTGTTGCTGGCGGAGTCGCGTGTCGTGCTGAAGGCTTTCGCGTTGTGCTTGCTCACTCGCTTCCGCAGGGAACGTCTGCTGGGCGAAACCTAATCACGGTTTTTTCCACTGTCAACAACCTGTCGCAATCTTTTTTCGCGCGTGCCGGCGCGGTGTTCCCGTCGACATGCATCGATGCGCGTCGGATGCGCTGCATCGACGCATCGGTTGCAACCGCAACGACGATGCATCGATGCGCTGCATGCAAGCAATGGCGCGGCTTGCAGCGCATGTGGTCGCAACAAGAACGGCATCGCCGCATGCATGCGCGCATGCACGCAACGCATCCGCATGCGCGCTTGCGAACGACGCAGCGCGCGCGCGGAGCGACGAGCGGCCTGCCGCGATTTCGCGCCGCACAAGTCCGTTTGCGCGAAAACTGCGCAGGATTTTTCCGCGCCACGCGCCCGGCGATGCAGCTTGCGCGCGCTTCGCGGATGCCGGAAACGAAGAACCCGCGACGTCGCCGTCGCGGGTTCGTGGTCGCCGGATGGCGGCGCGGATCAGTGGTCTTCGTCTTCCAGCAACTCTGCGTAGTCGTCCGGACCGATCAGTTCGTTGAGCTGCTCGGCATCGTCGATCTCGAGCACGAACAACCAGCCGTCGCCGTAGGCATCCTCGTTGATCGTCTCCGGCTTGTCGGCCAGCGCCGCGTTGACGTCGACGACCTTGCCGCTGACCGGCGCGTACACGTCCGACGCCGCCTTCACCGATTCCACCACCGCGCAGGCGGTGCCGGCCTCGACCTGGTCGCCGACGTTCGGCAGTTCCACGTAGACGAGGTCGCCGAGCAGGCCCTGCGCGTGGTCGGAGATGCCGATGGTGACCTTGCCGTCGCCTTCGACGCGGGCCCACTCGTGGGACTTGAGGAACTTGAGGTCGCCGGGGATCTCGCTCATTGCTGGCTCCAGTGGTGCATGCGTGGGGAATCGGATGGGGAAAGTCTAGCGAAGGCAGGCGTGAAAATTCACCTTGCCGGTCAGATGCCGTCCTGGACCTTGCCCTCGCGGACGAACGGGAACTTGACCACGCGCACCGGGATCTCCTTGCCGCGGATGTCGACGCGCACGTCGCCCGGATCGCCGGCCGGCACGCGGGCGAAGGCGATCGCCTTGCCGATGCTCGGCGAGAACGTGCCGGACAGGATCTCGCCGTCGCCGTTCGCGGTCAGCACTTTCTGGCCATGCCGCAGCACGCCCTTCTCGTCCATGACCAGGCCGATCATCTGCCGCGCCGCGCCGGTCGACTGCTGCGCTTCCAGTGCGGCGCGACCGATGAAGTCGCGCGGCTCTCCATCGGAATTTCCGTCGAGCACGACGGTCCAGGCCAGCGCCGCCTCGAACGGCGACACCGTGTCGTCCATGTCCTGGCCGTAGAGGTTCATGCCCGCTTCCAGGCGCAGGGTGTCGCGCGCCCCCAAGCCGGCCGGCTTCACGCCGGCGTCCAGCAGCGCATTCCAGAACGCGACGGTCTGCGCCTCCGGCACGATCACCTCGAAGCCGTCCTCACCGGTGTAACCGGTGCGTGCCACGAACACCTCGACGCCGCCCACGGTCTTCGCCTCGCGCGCGGAGAAGCGCAGCAGCTTCGACACCGGCGCGCGGTCTTCCTCGCGCAGCAGGCCGATCACGCGTTCGCGCGCGGTCGGCCCCTGCACCGCGACCATGCCGAACTCCGGGCGCTCGCGCACGACGACATCGAAGGCAGTGGCTTGCGTGGTGATCCAGGCGACATCCTTTTCGCGGGTGGCGGCGTTGACCACCAGCCGGAACCAGTCTTCGGACATGAAGTAGACGATCAGGTCGTCGATCACCCCGCCCTGCGGGTTGAGCATCGCCGTGTACAGCGCCTTGCCCGGCTTCTGCAGCTTGTCGACCGAGTTGGCGACGAGGTGGCGGAGGAACTCGCGCACGCGCGCGCCGGTGAGGTCGACCACGGTCATGTGCGAGACGTCGAACATGCCCGCGTCGCGCCGCACCAGGTGGTGTTCGTCGAGCTGCGAGCCATAGTGGATCGGCATGTCCCAGCCGCCGAAGTCGACCATCTTCGCGCCCAGCGCGCGATGGGTGTCGTTGAGGACGGTCTTGTTGGTCATGCGCGCGGCCCGGCTGGAGGTGAGCCCGCGATTATCCCAGAGCCGGCGCGCCCTACGCGCCGGTATGCAGTGCGATGCGGTGACGATCCGGCCGGTCAGCCGTCGTAACCGAACCCTTCGTTGAGGCAGCGTACCCCGGCGGGCGGAAGCGATTGCAGGCGACCTTGCGCGTCCAGCCGCCAGAGTGCCTTGAAGCGCGTGGCCCACTCGACCTTGGCATCCGGTCGCAACACCGCGACGATCCGGCCATCCGCCTTGCCACCCTGCTGGCAGAGTCCGACCGACACCTCGGCGTCGGGATCGTCCAGCGCCGCGACCTCGAGCGCATCGGTCACCAGCGACAGCGGGCGCTCGCCGCCCAGCGGCTTGCCGTCCATGCCGCGCAGTTCGCGCAGGGCCAGCACGAAGCGCAGCTTGCTCTGTTCGTCGCGCAGCACCACCACCGAGGCGGCGCAGGGATTGTCCGCGGCCGCGATGCAATTGCCCGAGATCTCGCGATGCCCGGACGGCGTGGGCGGCATGACCTTGCCGACCCAGCCATCGATGCGCTGGTCGCCGGCCTGCGCCAGGCCGGCGAAGGCAAGCCCCACCGCCAACACGAACCATCGTGCGCGAAGACGGCTCATCCCGCTTCGACCTGCAGGGTCATCGCATCGCCACCGACGATCCGCACGCGGGTTCCCTCCGGAAGATCCGGACCGGTGACCTCCCAGTACGCATCGGCGATCTGCACGCGGCCGCGCCCATCGACGATCGCCCGCTCCAGCGGCACCACCCGCCCGACCAGCGCCGCGGTGCGGCGGTTGAGCGCAGGTTGGTCGCTGTCGCGCTCGCGGCCGCGGAACCAGCGCTGGTAGACGCGGATCGACACGAAGCTGAGCACCACGAAGGCCGCGACCTGGGCGAGCAGCGGCACCTCGACCGGCAGCAGCCACACCGCGACGAACACCGCCGCCGCCGCGAAGCCGAGCCAGAGCATGAAGGCACCGGGCAACACCGCCTCGGCGGCGAACAGGACCAGCGCGAAGGCCGCCCACGCGAACACGTCCCAACGCATGGTCAGCTCCCGACGCTGCTGCTGGCGATGACCTTGCCGCTCGGCTGGCGTTCCATCGCTTCCTTCGCCAGCTCGGCGATGCCGCCGAGGGAACCGATCACGCCCGCCGATTCCATCGGCATCATCACGAACTTCTGGTTGGGCGCCTCGGCAAGCGCCTTGAACGCCTCAATGTATTTCTGCGCGACGAAGTAATTGATCGCCTGCACGTTGCCGGAGGCGATCGCGTCCGAGACCATCTGCGTCGCCTTGGCCTCGGCCTCGGCCAAGCGCTCGCGCGCCTCGGCCTCGCGGAACGCGGCCTCGCGGCCACCTTCGGCTTCCAGGATCACCGATTGCTTCTCGCCCTCGGCCTTGAGGATCGCGGCCTGGCGGAAACCCTCGGCCTCCAGGATGTTGGCGCGCTTCTCGCGCTCGGCTTTCATCTGCCGCGCCATCGATTCCACCAGGTCGCGCGGGGGCTGGATGTCCTTCAGCTCGATGCGGTTGACCTTGATGCCCCATGGATGGGTGGCCTGGTCGACCGCCACCAGCACCTTGGTATTGATCTCGTCGCGCTTGGACAGCGACTCGTCCAGGTCCATCGAGCCGATCGCGGTGCGGATGTTGGTCATCACCAGGTTGAGGATGGCGATCTCCAGCGTGGCGACTTCGTACGCGGCCTTGGCGGCATCCAGCACCTGGAAATAGACCACGCCGTCGACCTTGACCACGGCGTTGTCCTTGGTGATCACGTCCTGGCTGGGCACGTCCATCACCTGTTCCATCATGTTGATCTTGCGGCCCACGCCGTACACGACCGGCACCAGGAAATGCAGGCCGGGGGTCATGGTGTGGGTGTACTTGCCGAAGCGCTCCACCGTCCATTCGTAGCCCTGCGGCACCATCCGCACGGTCTTGAACAGGATGATGACGCCGGCGAACAGCAGGATCAGCGCGAGAATCGTGCCCATGGAATTTCCTCCCCGGAAGTGGGTCGGAGTATAGGCCGGCCCGTGGCGGACGATATTGCACCGCCGCTGCGACCCTTTTCCGCCCACGCGCATCCAGATCAGGGAATGGCCGGACACTCCAGCTTCGCGATCGACGTCCCCGCCGCCCTGCTCGCACGCATGCGACGGGGCGAGCGCGACGCGTTCGAGCAGGTGTACCGCTGGTTCGAACGGCCGGTGTTCACCCTGGCGCTGCGCCTCTGCGGCGACCGCAGCGAGGCCGACGACGTGTTGCAGGAGACGATGCTGAAAGTGTGGTCCTCCATCAACGGCTTCCGTGGCGATGGCGGCACGCCGTTCTGGGGTTGGTTGCGGCAGGTCGCGGTCAACGAGGCGCTGATGCGGCTGCGTCGCGGGCGTCGGCTGTCGGCGGAGCTGGACGGCGTGGACGCCGATGCGTTCGCCGAAGACAACGGCCCGCCACCACCCGCCGCGGCGGATGCCGCGCTGCTGCAACGCGCGCTGGAGCAGTTGCCGCACGCGACCCGCAGCGTGCTCTGGCTGTACCACGCCGAAGGCTATACCCACGAGGAGATCGCCGCTGCCATGCAACGCAGCGCCAGCTTCTCCAAATCGCAACTCGCGCGCGGCACCCGCCGCTTGCGCAGCCTGCTGCAGGTCTCCGAGCCCGCAGGTGATGTCCCGACATATGAGAAGGAGCAGGCGCATGCCTGATGCCGGCGATTTCGAAACGCGCAACGCACCGGCATCGCCCCCGGGCTGGGGCGATGCGTTCGCGGCACTGCCCGTTGAAACGCCGACGGCGGCTGGCTGGGAGCGCGTGCAGGCCCGCCTCCCTGCGGCCACGATGCCGCGCGTGCGCAGGCGCTGGCCGCTGTGGGTGGCAACCGCCGCTGCATTGGCGCTCGTGGCAGCGGTTCCGTTGCGGATGCTGCCGCCGGCCCCGGATCGTCATTCCCGCGAAGGCGGGAATCCAGTGCCTTTGGCGCATTCCAACCTCTCGCCTGCACGCAGTGCGCTTTCAAGTTCCGGTTCTGACCATGCGAACGCCTCGCAGGCTGGCATGGCTTCGGAGCGGAAGGCACTGGATTCCCGCCTTCGCGGGAATGACGAGCAAATGCCGATTGCCGCCAGGCACGGCAAGCCGCATCGTGCTACCCGCGTCGCGCCCGCGCAGCGCCCGGTGCGCACCGCGGCGGAACCCGCCGGAACGACACGCCTCGCAGCCGAAGACGCGATCGGGCAGCCCATCGAAGCGCTGCACGCCGAATCCGCGCAACTCGAACAGTTGCTGGCGATGGTGCGCGACGACCGTGTGGCCAGCGCCACCAGCGTGGCGCTGAGCAGCGACCTGGACGACCACATCGCCGGCATCGACAGCGCGCTCGCCCAGCCTGGCCTGGACGCCGTCGATCGCGACCGCCTCTGGCAGCAGCGGGTCGACGCGCTGCGGCAACTGGTCGGCATCGAAACCACCAACCGCCTGCTGTCCGCGCGCGGCGAACGCTTCAACGCCTCCCTGGTCAGCATCGACTGACCGCGTCTTCCACCCGCTCCATCCACGAGGTCCGCATGACACCCGCAACCAAAACCCTGGCGCTCGCGATCGGCCTGGCCATGGCCGGACTGGCCATCGCCCAGTCCAAACCCACCGCCGCACAACAGCAGGAACTCGACGCCGCGCGCGCGCAGCTCGACCAGGCCGCGCAGCGCTACGCCGAACTCACCCGCAAGTACGGCGGTGCCGACACGCCGATCCGCATCGAGAAGCGCGTGTTGCGCAAGCCGGTGATCGGGGTGGTGCTGGCCGCGGACGACCGATCCGGCGTGCGCATCGCCGCGGTCACCCCGGGCAGCGCCGCCGCCGATGCCGGCCTGAAGAGCGGCGACCGCATCACCAGCGTGGATGGCAAGCGCGTCGATGCCGGCGCCGGCGAGGCCCGCGTGGCGCAGGCGCGCGAGCTGCTGGCCGCGCTCGACCCGAAGACACCGGTGAGGCTGGGCTACGAGCGCGACGGCAAGCCGGCCACGCTCTCGCTGACCCCGAAGGTCGATGACCGGTTGATGGTCATGCAGGGCCTTGGCGATACCGCCTTCGATGGCGACGTGAAGGTGTTCGTCGGCGATCAGGGCGGTGTCCGCAGGATCGACGCGGATCGCATCCGCGTGGAGGCTGGCGCGGCCCGCGCGCATGCGGTCGAGGCGCGCGCGCGCGCGGAAGGTGCACGCGAACGTGCGGAATGGGTGATGGTCGCGCCCGACGTGCGCACCGAGGTGATCCGCCTGGGCAGCGACTGCAAGGGCGACGACTGCAAGCTGCCGGTGCTGGCCGAGGCATTCCGCTGGAATGGCCTGAACCTGGCCTCGGTCGATGCCGGGCTGGGCCGCTACTTCGGCGCCAGCAACGGCGTGCTGGTGCTCAGCACGGGCAAGGAACTGGAGGGCCTGCAGGCCGGCGACGTGATCCGCAGCATCGGCGGCAAGGACGTCGGCAGCCCGCGCGAGGCAATGGATGCGCTGCGCGCACAACCTGCCGGCGGCAAGGTCGCCATCGCCTACCTGCGCGACCGCAATGCCGCGACCACGCAGGTCAACGTGCCGAAGGCGATGACCTTCGCGTTGCCGCGTGTTGCGGCCGCGCCGCGCGTACCCGGCGAACCCGGCGAACCCGGTGTGATCGAGCATCGCAAGATGGTCTTCGTCGGCACCGACGGCAAGGTGCAGGCCTTCGAGGATGGCGATGGCCTGGCAGCGCGCGCACTGCCCAAGGACGGCACACGGGTCGAGAAGCGCCGCTACGTGATGGTCGACAAGGACGGCAAGCGGATGGAATGGGAAGGCGACGCCCGGGACACCCCGCCGGCGTGGGTGCAGGCCTTGCCGAAGGATGCATCGCAGCGGCAGGTGCGCAAGATCGTGATGGTCGACGCAGACGGCAAGACCACCGAAATCGAAACCGATGACCTCCCGCCACCGCCACCACCCGCGTCGCCTGCCCCGCCGGTTCCACCGCCGCCGCCCGGCGGTCGCTGATCCGCAAACCAGGAAGCCCCGCAATGCGGGGCTTCTTGTCGATGCGGCAGGCGGACGAATGGCTCAGCGCGGCGCGGCTTCCACCCACTCGGCGAACACCTTGTCGATGTCGGCATCGGCGACCGGCTTGCCGGATTGCACCTCGTCGGCCTGCGTGAACAGCGGCATGATCATGCCCATGCCGTCGATCTTGGTGTTGAGGCGCACACCTGGCGCCTGCGCCAATCGCTGCGTCCAGCGCACGCGAACTTTCATCCAGTAGTCCTTCGTCGCGCTCCAGTAGTCGTATGCCGGCTTGAAGTCGATGCCCTCGGCCTTGCGATAGTCGTTGAAGCCGAACTCGCGGGCGATCTCGCTGCGGCTGCCATCCGCGCCGCGCAGCACCTTGGTGTTGAACTGTTCGTGGGTCCAGCCACCGGGCACGATGGTGTGGCGGTTCACCACGTCCAGCGCGTTGTAGTCGCTGCGGCGGGTGTACTCGCGTCGCGGCAGCGGACGCCAGGTACGCTGCGCGGATGCACGCTCGCAGCCGGGTTTGATCAGCACGATTTCGTCGAAGGCGAAGTCGACCGTGTACTCGCCCTGCATCGCCAGGATCGCCTTGCGATCGGCATCGACAGGCGACGAAGTTTGCGCGTTCGCGTTCGCACCGGTGGCGCACAGCAGGAACGCGTTCGCCAAGCGCGCGGCGCGCGAAACAATCGGTGCCTTCATGCCCAATGCCTCGTGTTGAAACCGACCGCTTGCGCGGCATCGTCTTGTCCTTGAGCCAGCATCGCGCGGTTCGCCGCCTGCCGGCAGCAGCAGTCGTCGATCAGGCCGGCATCGTCGATGCCTTCGCGGCGCACGATCCGCCGACCGACGTCCGCACCGCAGGTCGACAGTCGAGGGAGGCTGGCCGCCAGCAGCGATTGTCCGGCAAACCCGGGTCCCGCCGGCGGCGCGTGGAAGCGCAACACGTTGGCCCGCCACACCGGGCCGCCCAGGTGCCGCGCGACGCGTCGCCACAAGCGCTCGCGGATGCCGAGCCCCGCCTCCGGCCTACGCTGCGCGGGCAATCCCGCAAGCAAGCGTTCCCACGCCAGGAAATCGGTATCCGGAAGCAGGTACAGGCGCCAGCAGCACTGGTCATCGCGATCGAAGAACTGCAGGCTTTCGCACAGGCCATCGCTGTCCAGCGCGCTGTCGCTGTTGACCCGTACCGCCTGCGACCAACCGTCCAGTTCGCTGCCGGCATGCACGCGATACAGGCAGAACACCGCGCCCAGCGCGGCGAGTTCGTGCGGATGCGGCAATGGCATGGACCTACCCATGCATCACTTGGTGAGGATCAGCTTGTCGTTGCGGGTGTGGCGCAGCCGGTAGACCTCGTTGCCGTGGTGGATCAGCACTTCATTGCTCCCCTTCAGCAGGCTGCGGCTTTCCACCGAGGGCGTCACGGCAGGCGTCACGCCATGCGATGACACGGTGTTGAGGACAAGGTGGCGGGTCAGGCGGGGACGTGGCTCGAGGATCGCGGACATCGGCGGCGCTCCGGTGGTGGTCGGATTTGATGATAATGATTCTCATTAACGAGTCAAGCTGCCCTACGGCATTTAGGCGTGGGGATCGCGCGATGGACGCGCCGGATTTGAGGGCATGCCGGGCGCACCCTATGCTGCGGGGCCCGAGGGAGGTCCCACCGTTGATCGCGAATTCCGGTTGGCGCGACATCTGGCCACGACTGTTCGAACGCCCCGACGCGCTCATGCTGGAGCTCGGTGCCGGCGGCGAACTGCTGGTCGCGCAGCTGCGCGCGGCCTTGTCGCTGGTCCTGTTGCTGTTGCCGCTGGTCAACGTGGCGACCGGCGAATACACCCCGTGGGAAGCGACGATCGGCATGCTGGGGGCCGTGCTTGCGGTGGTGATGTCGCAGGTCTGGCTGGCCCTGGCGCGGCATCGCGGCCTGTATCGCTGGCTGCCCTGGGCCACCTCCAGCTACGACGTGACCCTGACCACCCTGGTGCTCGCGCTGCTCGCGGTGGGATCGCCCGCCACCGGCCTCAACAGCATGGTGATCTGGGTGTTCTACCTGGTGGCCATCTGCATGACCGCGCTGCGCAACGATGGCCGGCTGACCGTCGCCATCGGCGTGCTGGCGATGCTGCAATACGGCGGCCTGGCGGTCGTGGTGTTCACGCTGGCAGAAGCACCGGAACAACTGATGTCGCTGGACTATGGCACCGCGACGGTGGCCAACGTCGTCCAGCGCCTGGTGCTGATCGCGATGATGACCACGATCACCGGCACCGTCGTCTATCGCATGCAGCGACTGGTCGACCTGTCGGGCACGGATGGCCTGACCGGCCTGCCCAACCGCACGTGGCTGGCGCACCGCTTCCCCAGCATGCTGGATGCCACCCGCGGCCAGGGCGGCTCGCTGTCGATCTGCCTGCTCAACCTGGACCATTTCAAGCGCATCAACGACGAGATCGGCCACCAGGCCGGCGACCGCGCATTGCGCCACGCGGTCGACGTGCTGCAAACGCAACTGGAGGAAGGCGACTTCCTGGCGCGCCTGGGCGGCGAGGAATTCGCCCTGCTGATGCCGCTGCCGATCGGCCGCGCCTGGGAGCGCCTGGACAGCATGCGCCGGACCGCGACGTCGCAGCCATTCCTGGCCGATCCCGGCGCCGATCCGCTGCGGGTGACCTTCAGCGCCGGCATCGCGGTCTGGCCGCAGGACGGCACCGACCTCGCGCAATTGCTGCGCCGCGCCGACGTGCGCCTGCGCCAGGCCAAGTTGGAAGGCCGCAACCGCGTGCTCGCCCGCGACACCTGAGCGTCCCGCTTGCCGGCACTGGCGGGCATGACTACCCTGCGGCATCGCGTGCGGGTCCGCACGGACGGGGAAGGATCATATGGAAGGTTTGGCAAGGATCGGCTTCGGCCTGTTCGGACTGGCGGTGCTGATCGGGATTGCCTGGCTGTTCTCCAACAACCGGCGGGCGGTGGACTGGCGGCTGGTGCTGACCGGCCTGAGCCTGCAGATCGCCTTCGCCGCGCTGGTGCTGCTGGTGCCGGGTGGGCGCGAGGTATTCGACGCGCTCGGCCACGGCTTCGTGCGCATCCTCAGCTTCGTGACCGCGGGCTCCACCTTCATCTTCGGCAACCTGATGAACGTGGAGACCTACGGCTTCATCTTCGCCTTCCAGGTGCTGCCGACCATCATCTTCTTCGCCGCATTGATGGGCGTGCTGTACCACCTCGGGGTGATGCAGTTCATCGTCCGGATCATGGCGCTGGCGATCACGAAGGTGATGCGCGTGTCCGGCGCCGAGACCACCAGCGTCTGCGCCAGCGTGTTCATCGGCCAGACCGAGGCGCCACTGACCGTGCGCCCGTACATCCCGCGGATGACCGAGTCCGAGCTGATCACGATGATGATCGGCGGCATGGCCCATATCGCCGGCGGCGTGCTGGCGGCCTACGTGGGCATGCTCGGCGGCGGCGATCCGGAGCAGCAGGCGTACTACGCCAAGCACCTGCTGGCGGCCAGCATCATGGCCGCGCCGGCAACGCTGGTGGTGGCGAAGCTGCTGATCCCGGAAACCGGCGAACCGCTGACCCGCGGCACGGTCAAGATGGAAGTCGAGAAGACCGCCAGCAACATCATCGATGCCGCCGCGGGCGGTGCCGCCGACGGCCTCAAGCTGGCGCTGAACATCGGCGCGATGCTGCTCGCCTTCATCGCCCTGATCGCGATGATCAACGCGCCGCTCACCTGGATCGGCGAAGTCACCGGCCTGCAGGCGATGCTCGGCAAGCCGACCGACCTGGCCGCGATCTTCGGCTGGGTGCTGGCGCCGCTGGCCTGGGTGATCGGCGTGCCCTGGCAGGACGCGAACACGGTGGGCTCGCTGATCGGCCAGAAGGTGGTGATCAACGAATTCGTGGCCTACCTGCAGCTGGCCGACATCGTCAACGGCAAGGTCGCCGGCGTCGCCCTCACCGACCAGGGCAAGCTGATCGCCACCTACGCGCTGTGCGGCTTCGCCAACTTCAGCTCGATCGCGATCCAGATCGGCGGCATCGGCGGGCTGGCCCCGGAACGTCGCAGCGACCTGGCCCGCTTCGGCCTGCGCGCGGTGCTGGGCGGCTCCATCGCCACCTTCATGACCGCGACCATCGCCGGCGTGCTGAGCTATTTCGGGTGATGCCATGAGCCGCGTCGTCGTCGTCGGTTCCTTCAATGTCGACCACGTCTGGCGGGTGCCGGCGCTGCCGCAGGCCGGTGCCACCCTCAGCGGCGAGTACGCCACCGGCCCGGGCGGCAAGGGCTTCAACCAGGCGATGGCCGCGCGCCGCGCGGGTGCCGGCACCTGCTATGTCTGCGCGCTCGGCGACGACCTCGGCGCGCAGCTGGCGCGAGCGCTGTGCACGGCGGACGGCATCGACCTGCGCGACGCGGTGGTGCAGGCACCGACCGGCACCGCCGGCATCTACGTGGATGCGCAGGGCCGCAACAGCATCGTCATCGGGGCCGGCGCGAACGCGGCGCTGCAGCCGGCATTCCTCGCCGAGGCGCTGGCCGGCCTGCAGGCGGGCGACATCTTGGTGGCGCAGCTGGAATCGCCGCTCGATGCGGTCGCGAAGGCACTCGATGCAGGCCGTGCCGCTGGCGCAACCACGTTGCTCAACCCGGCGCCGGCGAACGTGGCGATCGACCACGCGATGCTCGAGCGCGCGGACATCCTGACCCCGAACGAAACCGAATTCGCGGCGATGCTCGGCCGCCACGTCGGCGCCCGGATCGAGGCCGATGCGGTCTCCGGCATCGACCAGCAGCGCCTGCACGCGCTGTGCCGCGACCTCACCCGCGGCACCGTGGTGGTGACCCTGGGCGCGAGCGGCTGCTTCGTCTCGCATGCCGACGAGCAGCTGCGCGGCGATGCGAGCGCCTGCTACCGCGTTCCCGCGGAAGCCGCGCGCGTGGTCGATACCACCGGCGCCGGCGACGCCTTCAACGGCGCATTGGCCGCGTCGCTGGCCTTGAAGCCGGCGCGCGCCTTCGCCGACCACGTGCGCTTCGCCGGACGCTATGCCTCGCGCTCCACCGAGTTGTACGGTGCCGCGCTGGCGATGCCGCGGATGCCGGTCGAGTAACCCGACGACAGGGACGGGCCAAGGCGCGCCCTACAATGCGCGCATGCAGATCGGCCCGCACCGCATCGAACCGAAGGTGATCCTCGCGCCCATGGCGGGCGTGACCGACAAGCCGTTCCGCCTGCTGTGCAAGCGGCTGGGCGCAGGACTCGCCGTTTCGGAGATGACCACCAGCGATCCGCGCTTCTGGACCACCGCGAAATCGCTGCACCGGATGGATCATGTCGGCGAACCGGATCCGGTCAGCGTGCAGATCGCCGGCACCGTGCCCGCGATCATGGCCGATGCCGCGCGCTTCAACGTGGACCACGGCGCGCAGCTGATCGACATCAACATGGGCTGCCCGGCCAAGAAAGTCTGCAACGCCTGGGCCGGCAGCGCGTTGATGCGCGAACCGGACCTGGTCGCGCGCATCGTCGCGGCCGTGGTCAACGCCGTCGACGTGCCGGTGACGCTGAAGATCCGCACCGGCTGGGATGCCGACCACCGCAACGCGCCGGAGATCGCACGCATCGCCGAGGATGCCGGGATCCAGGCGCTCGCCGTGCACGGCCGCACCCGCGACCAGCAATACACCGGCACCACCGAGTACGACACCATCGCCGCGATCAAGGCGATGCTGCGGATCCCGGTGGTCGCCAACGGCGACATCGATTCGCCGGAGAAGGCGCGCTTCGTGCTGGATGCGACCGGCTGCGATGCGGTGATGATCGGACGCGCGGCGCAGGGGCGGCCGTGGATCCTCGGCCGCATCGCGCATTACCTGACCACCGGCGAGTCGTTGCCGGAACCGTCGTTGCAGGAGATACGCGACGTCCTGCTCGGCCATCTCGAGCACCTGCATGCGTTCTATGGCGAGGTGTCGGGCGTGCGCATCGCCCGCAAGCACCTGGGCTGGTATGCGAAGGATCGCCCGGAAAACACCGCGTTCCGTGCGGTGGTCAACCGCGCGCAGACCGCCGACGAACAGTTGCGGCTGACCCGCGATTATTTCGACGCGCTGGTCGCCGGTGTGTCGCCGGAACTCGCCGCCGCCTGAGTCGAGGGCCGATCCGGAGCGGGCATGTTCCAGATCCGCGTCCACATCTCGCCGAGGCGCCGGCGTGCCTGCCACGGCCAGCGCAGTTGTTGCGGCGGGATCGCGCGCCAGCCGTTGCCGTCGGGTTCGGCCACCGCGAAGTTGAAGGTGTAATCAGGCTCTGCACCCATCCGCAGGTCGCTCAGCACCAGTTGCCCGTCGCGCACTTGCGCCTTCATGAAGCCATGGTTGAACCAGGTCAACCGCTGAACCGCTGGAATGGAAGCGGCCTGACGCAGTGCCTGGACATTGGATGGATAGCCGCGGAACTGCATCGGCCGGTCGTCGGCCACCAGCGAGAGCTCGCCCTCGACGAAACCCGATGGCGTCATCGCCACCACCCGCCACAGCAAGGTGTTGAACGGCATCGGCACCGAGAAGCGCGGCGCATCGCCCAGGCCCATCGCCGCGAGTGCGCGATCCGCCTCGCGATCGACCATCGACTTCGCCAGCAGCGACCAGCCGAGGTAGGCGGTGCTCAGCACCAGCCCCGCGGCCAGCACGCGCTGCGCCGATGCGCGCTCGCGCAGGAAGAACGCGGCGACGCAGGCCAGCAACAACCAGAGCGTGTAGAGCGGATCGATGATGAAGACGCTGGACCACATCGTCGGCGGCGGCATCAGTGGCCACCACAGCTGGGTGCCGTAGACGGTGAACGCATCCAGCAATGGGTGCGTCACCAGCGCCAGCTGGATGGCCCAGCACCAGCGCGTCGGTGCCTCGGCCACGCGCCCGTTGCCGAAGCGCTTGAACAGCCACCAGATTGCGATGCCGAGCAACGGCAGCACGAACAGCGAATGGCTGAAACTGCGATGCACCGTCATGTTCACGATCGGGTCGTCGCTGAGCAGCATCAGCGGCAGCGCATCGAGGTCCGGCAAGGTGCCGAGCGCGGCGCCGGCCAGCAAGGCAGCGCGACGATGGCGGGCGGGTGCGATGGCGGCGGCGAGGGCGCCACCGAGGACGATCTGGGTCAATGAATCCATGCGTGGATGCTAACCGGCATCCGCCCGCACGATCACGCGGCGCGTGGCAGTGCGGGCTCGACCGGCCGCACCACGACGTGTCGCGGCAGGATTTCGGCCAGTACCTCGCCGGTATGCGCCAACAGCCGCAGCGTCCCATCCGGCTCCTCGACCAGCGCACTCAGGCTCTCCACCCAGTCGCCGTCATTGGCATAGACCAGCCCGTCGCGGTGCAGCAGCGCAGCGCGATGGATGTGGCCGCAGACGATGCCGTCCAGTCCGCGCCGGCGCGCATCATCCAGTCCGGCCTGCATGAACCGTTCGATGAAACGCTCCGCAGCACCGCTCTTCGATTTCAGGAATTCCGACAGCGACCAGTAGCGCAGGCCAAGCCGCCCGCGCACGACGTTGAGCCACTGGTTGCCGGTGAGGATGCGGTAGTACAGCCAGTCGCCGAACTTCTCCTGCAGGCTGCCGAAATGAGTGACGCCGTCGAACTCGTCGCCGTGCACCGCCAGCAGGCGGCGTCCATCGGCGGTGACATGGATCGCGCGACGACGCACCTGCATCGCAGGCAGCGCGAGCCCGCAGAACTTGCGTATCGGGCGATCGTGGTTGCCGGGGATGTACACGATCTCGGTGCCGGCGCGACGCAATGCATGCAAGGCTTCGACGACGCGATTCTGCGCATTGCCCCATTGCGCGCGCCGCTGCGCCATCCACCACAGGTCGACGATGTCGCCGACCAGGTACAGCCGCCTGCAACGCAGCGTCGTGAGGAACGTCGCCAGTTCCGCCGCATGGCAATGGCGCGAGCCGAGGTGGACGTCGGAGAGGAACACCGCACGGCGCATCGGCGGCTCGACGGCATGCATCAGGCGCTACCTGTCGCGATGTCGCCCAGATAGCGCTGCCGCTTCTTCGGCCGCATCCGTTGGATGTCGACCTCGATCAATCCATCCACCGCGTCGCTGAAATCCGGATCCACGCCGAACGCGAGGAACCGCGCGCCGCCCGGCTCGCACAGCTCGGTGTACTGCTTGTAGAGCATCGGCACCTGCGCGCCGAGTACGTCCAGGTTCGCCTTCAGCACGCGGAACGCGGTGTCGGCATCCATCGCCGCATCGCGTGGATGCGCGGCGCAGTACGCGAACGGACGCTTCGAGACCACTTCGCCCACCGGGCCGCCGAAATAGTGGGCGTAGTGCGCAGCGATCTGCTCGCGCGCGGTGATCGGCAGGGCCGCGCTGATCGAGACAGCACCGAACAGGTAGCGCACCTTCGGATGCGCGCGCAGGTAGGCGCCGATGCCCTGCCAGAGATAGTCGATGCTGCGGCTGCCCCAGTATTCCGGGACCACGAAGCTTCGGCCGAGCTCCATGCCTTGGGCGATGCGGGCAATCGCATCGTCGGCGTAGTCGAACAACGAAGCGGTGTACAGGCCACGGATGCCATGCGCAGCCAGCACCGGCGCGCCACGCGCGATGCGGTAGGCGCCGACCACCTTCGAGGCCGCGTCGTCCCACAGCACGATGTGCTCGTACCAACTGTCCCAGGCATCCAGGTCCAGGCTGCGGCCGGTGCCCTCGCCCACCTCGCGAAACGTCAGTTCGCGCAGGCGGCCGATCTCGCGCAGCAACGGTGCGTCCACCGACAGCGTGCCGACGCGGATCTGCTTGCCGTCGCTCGTCGTGCCCAGTGACTGCAGCATGGCGATGCCGACGCGCAACGCGGCAGGATCCACCGCATCCGCGAGACGTTCGGGGTCGGGCGATGCAGCCCTTTCGTCGCGCTGCCGACGCGTGCCCAACGCGTACAACTCGCGCCTGATCTCACGCAGCAGCGCCCGGCTGTCGCCGTCCGCGGGGATGGTGCGCGGCGTGCCGACCAGCAAGCGGATCCGGCGTCCGCGCCGCGCGAACATTTCGCGCGCCAGCAAGGCGGTGCCGACGGGCTTGAACAATGCCGACGCGCCGTAGAACAGCGCGGAATTGCGCGCGTGGATGCGCACCGGCAACACCGGCGCATCGCAGCCGCGGGCGAATCGCAGGAAACCGCGCCGCCAGCGCGTGTCGCGGATGCCGCGCGGTCCCAGCCGCGAGACCTCGCCGGCGGGGAACACGACCACGCATTCGCCACGCGCCAATGCCGCATCGACCGCGCGCAGGCTGTCGGGTGCGGGCCGGCCACCGAGGATGCGCACCGGCAGCAACAGGCCATCGAGGTTGTCGAGCGCCGACAGGACGTCGTTGGCGACGATGCGCACGTCGCGCCGCACCTTGCCGATCGCGTCCAGCAATGCGAGCGCGTCGAGCGCACCGCTGGGATGGTTGGCGATGACCAGCAGGCGCCCGTGCGCGGGGATCCGCGCCAGCCCGACATCGTCCACTTCATACCGGGCGCCGAGGAACTGCAGCGCCGCGGCAACGAAGGCGAAGCCGCGCACGTGGCGGTTGGCGGCGATGAAGGCGTCGATCTCGGCGAGCCGCGACCAACGCGCGATCCCGCGCAGCAGCGGCCGGGCGATGGCCGCGCGACGACCGCGGAACCAGTGCGGGAAACGTTGGCGGAGGCGCTGTTCGAGCTGGAGCATGGCGACGGGCCGCGACCGTGTTGGCCGGCAGCCTGCACCGCCGATGCGACGCCGCGGTTGCCGTCAGGTTGCGGGCAGATGACGAACCCGCTTAACGCAACCGCAATACCCATCCCCCGCCGGATGGCGCAAGATGCACGCGCGCCCGCAGGGTTGTATGATGCGCGCCCATCTTTTCATCCGCATACAAGGATGAATCACTCACAGGAGCCGCGATGTCCAGCTATCTCTTCACCTCGGAATCGGTCAGCGAAGGCCATCCGGACAAGATCGCCGACCAGATCTCCGACGCCGTCCTCGACGCGATCCTCGCGCAGGACAAGCGCGCCCGCGTGGCCTGCGAGACCATGGTGAAGACCGGCGCCGCCATCGTCGCCGGCGAAGTCACCACCTCCGCGTGGGTCGACATCGAGGCGCTGGCGCGCAAGGTCATCAACGACATCGGCTACGACAATTCCGACGTCGGCTTCGACGGCCACACCTGCGCCATCATCAACATGCTCGGCAAGCAGTCGCCCGACATCAACCAGGGCGTGGACCGCAAGAAGCCCGAGGAACAGGGCGCCGGCGACCAGGGCCTGATGTTCGGCTACGCCTGCAACGAGGCGCCGGAGTTCATGCCCGCGCCGCTGTACTACTCGCACCGCCTGGTCGAGCAGCAGGCCAAGGTGCGCAAGAAGGGCAAGCTGAAGTGGCTGCGCCCGGACGCCAAGTCGCAGGTCACCCTGCGCTACGACGGCAACACCGTGCTTGGCCTCGACGCCGTGGTGCTGTCGACCCAGCATGATCCGGACATCAAGCAGAAGGACCTGGTCGAAGCCGTGCGCGCCGAGATCCTCGTGCCGGTGCTGCCGAAGAAGTGGCTGGATTCGCTGTCGAAGAACAAGGTGCACATCAACCCGACCGGCAAGTTCGTGATCGGCGGCCCGGTGGGCGACTGCGGCCTGACCGGCCGCAAGATCATCGTCGACAGCTACGGCGGCATGGCCCGCCACGGCGGCGGCGCGTTCTCCGGCAAGGATCCGTCCAAAGTCGACCGTTCGGCCGCCTACGCCGCGCGCTACGTGGCCAAGAACATCGTCGCCGCCGGCCTGGCCGACCGCTGCGAAGTGCAGGTCAGCTACGCCATCGGCGTGGCCGAGCCGACTTCGATCTCGGTCACCACCTTCGGCACCGGCAAGGTCGGTGACGACGTGATCGAGAAGCTGATCCGCGCCAACTTCGACCTGCGTCCGTACGGCATCACCAGGATGCTGGACCTGGAGCATCCGATCTACCAGGCCACCGCCAGCTACGGCCACTTCGGCCGCAAGCCGAAGGAGATCAGCTACGTCGACGGCGACGGCAAGAAGCACACCGCGACCACCTTCTCCTGGGAGAAGACCGACAAGGCCGAGCAACTGCGCAAGGCGGCGAAGCTGTAAGCACGCCACGCTGTATCGCCATGCCGTGAAGCACGGGCCGCCCACGCGGCCCGTGTTTTTTTTGCAGGCCGCCATGTTCTTGAATCACGCCATACGCAAGACTGACGCCCTGACCAACACCACTGCGCCTTCCACCGACGCCGACGACTCCACCAGCGCGCATGACGCACTCGCACTGCTCGAGTCGATCGCCGCCGACCGTACCGTGCTGGACAGCTGGCCCAGCGATGAACGCACGCGCCTTCACCAGGCGATCGCGTCGATCTACCACCCGGAGCCCAAGCTGCGCCGCAAGAAGGCCAAGGAACGCGAGCGCGAACGCAACGCCGAGGCCGTGCGTCGCGCCGAGGCGGTGCTCGACCAGACCGGCATCCGCGAATTGCGCCGCAGGCCGGTGTTCACCACGCCGAACTATTTCCCGCCTGCATTGACCTCGCCCCAGCTCGCGCCGGTCGAGTCGAGCGAGTTGCTGCATTGCTATGTCTGCAAGCAGAAGTACACGCGGCTGCATCACTTCTACGACCAGCTGTGCCCGGACTGCGCCGACTTCAATTTCGCCAAGCGCACTGAACTGGCCGACCTCAGCGGGCGCGTCGCGCTGCTGACCGGCGGGCGGGTCAAGATCGGCTACCAGGCCGGCCTGAAACTGCTGCGCGCCGGTGCGCACCTCGTCGTCACAACCCGCTTCCCGCGCGATTCCGCCGCACGCTATGCGCAGGAGCCCGACTTCGGCGAGTGGGGCCATCGACTCGAAGTGTTCGGCCTGGACCTGCGCCACACGCCCAGCGTGGAGGCGTTCTGCCATGAACTGATCGGCAAGCTGCCGCGGCTCGACTTCATCATCAACAACGCCTGCCAGACCGTGCGTCGCCCGCCCGAGTTCTACGCGCACATGATGGAAGCGGAAACCGCCGCGCTGCACGACACGCCCGAAGACGTGCGCAGCTACAACATGCTGCCCGATGCCAATTCGGCAACCACGCAACTATCGATTGGTGGCAGCGGCGGCAATGCGGGACTCACGCGCTCCGCCGAACTCTCGCAGGTGCCGCTGCTTGCCGACGAATTGCTCGGGCAGAAGCACCTGTTCCCCGAGGGCCGGCTGGACCAGGACCTGCAGCAGGTCGACCTGCGCGAGCGCAATTCCTGGCGTCTGCTGATGCACGAAGTGCCATCGGTGGAATTGCTGGAGACCCAACTGGTCAACGCCATCGCGCCGTTCATCATCAACGCACGGCTGAAGCCGCTGATGCGCGCACGCCGGATCGCGACAAGCACATCGTCAGCGTGTCGGCAATGGAGGGGCAGTTCTACCGCAACTTCAAGACCACCCGGCACCCGCATACCAACATGGCGAAGGCCGCGCTCAACATGATGACGCGCACCTCCGCGGCGGATTACCACGCTGACGGCATCCACATGAACTCGGTCGATACCGGCTGGGTGACCGACGAGGATCCGGCCGAGCTCGCCGCGCGCAAGGTCATCGAGGAACGCTTCCATCCGCCTTTGGACATCGTCGACGGCGCCGCGCGCATCGTCGATCCGATCATCCACAGACTCAACACCGGCGAGCACGTCTGGGGCCAGTTCCTGAAGGACTACACGCCGACGGATTGGTAACCGCGCGGCGCTAAGCTGTTTAAGTCCGTACGAAGATTTCCACGCGCCGGTTCAACTGACGCCCGCCCGGATTGTCTGCGCCCTTGAGCGTGTTCGGCGCAACGGGTTGCGATTCCCCGTAACCCTTCGCGGTGGCCTCCTTGGCCGAGGCACGCGCTTGCAAGGCTGCCACGACGGATTGCGCCCTTCGCTCGGACAGCGACTGGTTGTAATCGTCACTGCCCTTGGCGTCCGTATGGCCGCGAATCTCCATCGACCTGGCGGGAACGGTCCGCAGCGCGCTCGCGAGGGTATCCAGCACCTTCGCAGCATCCGGCCGTATGTCCGACTTGTCGAAGTCGAAGAGCACGCGATCGCTCAGGCTGATGACGAAGCCGCACGGCACACCGGGTGGCGCAAATTTGCCGAGTGGCGGGAATTTGCCGGCGGGCGGCACCTTCGGCAATGGATCCATCTTGACCACCGTGCCGGGCGTCCCCACCCGACCGGTGCCATCGCCGTGGTTCTGCACCCGTTGTTCGGGTCCGTTCCATTCGCCGGAACCATCCGCCCTGATCGTCACCAGTCCCTGCGGGCCGTTCCAGGTGCCTGAGCCATCGCCATTGTTGGTGACGATGCCGCTGTCGCCGTTCCAGGTGCCCGCGCCCTTGCCATCGAGCGAGATGATGCCGTAGCGACCGTTGTAGGTGCCCGAGCCATCGGCGTTGACGCGGATGATCGCGTCGTCGCCACCGCCGTCGCCATTGCCGTTGATGGTGCCGCTGCCATCGGCATTGAGCGAGATGATGCCGCCTTCGTAATTTGCCGTGCCGCTGCCATCGGCATTGATCTGGAAAATCCCCTCATCGCCGTTGCGGCTGACATTGCCCTGTTCGTCCACGCTGGTGATTCCGGCATCCGTCACCAGCGCACCGTCCGTACTGCAGTTGGCGGGCCTGACGGTGATGCCGGCGATGGGATCCAGGATGTCCTGCATCGAGGTTTCCAGCGCCCGTTGCGCAGGCGTGACCCCGATGATGTCAGGCACGACGATCTGCGGGATCGCCGGGAACTGCAGCGATTCGTCTTCTGCGTCCTTGCCATCGGATGACATCGCCGCTGACGGTCCGGTCTGCTTACCACCGGACTCCGCGCTCTGACGAGCGCCGTCGTCGCCGCGACTGCAGCCCAGCAACAGCACCAATGGCGCAAGCAGGACAACGGGCTTCCAAACGCCTACGCACGGTGTCATGTCTCCAATGGACATAGCGGCTCCTTTGATCACGATGCGGACTAAGTACCGTTTCTGGCGTAAAGGATTTGGTAAACGGAAGCGCCCCATCCGATCGTGCAAGGCAGGCGGTGCCGAGCGGGGACACACCGTCAGAACCACCATCGCCTCAACCTCAGAAACCTCGCATATTGCATCGCAACATCTAGCCAGCGCCGCGCCTCCGTGCTATCACGGAGGCGTCGACCCGGGGACAAGGCTGGCCAGTCGGATGGCGATTGCGTACGACGAGATGCATGACCCGCTGCGCAGGGTGCGCGCGCACTACGGCGCGTTCGACAACTGGCTCAACCGCACGCCGGAGACCGAGATCGGGCACAAGCGGCGCGAGGCGGAGATTTCCTTCCATCGCGTCGGCATCACCTTCTCCGTGTACGGCGAGGAATCCGGCAACGAGCGGCTGATCCCGTTCGACCTGGTGCCGCGGATCGTCCCGGCCGGCGAATGGAAGATGCTGGAAGCCGGGCTGCGCCAGCGCGTGCATGCGCTGAACCTGTTCCTGGGCGATGTCTACGGCGAGCAGCGGATCCTCAAGGAAGGCCGGGTGCCGATGGACCTGGTCTTCGAGAACAGCGAATACCGGCAGGAGATGCGCGGCTTCGCGGTGCCCGGCGGCGTGTATTCGCACATCTCCGGCATCGACCTGGTGCGCGCCGGCGACGGCGAGTACTACGTGCTGGAAGACAATCTGCGGGTGCCGTCCGGTGTGTCGTACATGCTGGAGAACCGCCGGATGATGGCGCGGCTGTTGCCGGAGCTGTTCGCGCGCCAGCAGATCGCGCCGGTCGAGCGCTATCCGGACATGCTGCTGGACACCCTGCGCGAGGCCGCGCCGGCCGGCGTGGACCATCCGGTCGTTGCCGTGCTGACGCCGGGCGCAGCCAACTCCGCGTATTTCGAGCATGCGTTCCTGGCCCAGCAGATGGGGGTGGAACTGGTCGAAGGCGCGGACCTGTTCGTGCGCGACGCAATGGTCTACATGCGCACCACCCGCGGCCCGCAGCGCGTGCACGTGCTGTACCGCCGGGTCAACGACGACTACCTGGATCCGCGAGTGTTCCGCGCGGAATCGATGCTCGGCGTGCCCGGCCTGTTCGAGGCCTACCGCGCCGGCAACGTGACCCTGGCGAATGCGCCCGGCACCGGCGTGGGCGACGACAAGTCGGTGTATCCGTACGTGCCGGAGATGATCCGCTTCTATCTGAGCGAAGAGCCGATCCTGCACAACGTGCCGACCCGCGTCCTGCGCGATCCCGATGACCTCAAGTACACCCTCGAGCACCTGCACGAACTGGTGGTGAAGGAAGTCCACGGCGCCGGCGGTTACGGGATGCTGGTCGGGCCGGCATCGACCAAGGCGGAGATCGAAGACTTCCGCCAACGCATCCTCGCCGATCCCGGCAACTACATCGCGCAACCCACGCTGTCGCTGTCGACCTGCCCCACCTTCGTCGAGAGCGGGCTGGCGCCGCGCCACATCGACCTGCGTCCCTACATCCTCTGTGGCCGGCGCATCCATGTGGTGCCCGGCGGGCTCACCCGCGTGGCCCTGCGCGAAGGCTCGCTGGTGGTGAATTCGTCGCAGGGCGGCGGCACCAAGGACACCTGGGTGCTGGAATCCGACGGAGGGCCGGGCTGATGTTGTGCCGGACCGCCAGCGACCTGTACTGGGCCGCGCGCAACGTCGAGCGCGCCGAGAACACCGCGCGCCTGGTCGACGTGACCCTGCGCATCGCCCTGCTCCCGGAGCGATACGACCGCGGCAAGAAGGAAGCCGCGCCGTGGCGACGCGCACTGGACGCACTCGGTGCAGCCGACGTGGTGCGCAACCGCTACGGCCGGATCGATGCGGAATCCGTGCAGCGCCATCTTCTGCTGGCCGCGGACAATCCGTCGTCGGTGTACAGCTGCCTGCATGCCGCGCGCGAATGCGCCCGCGCGCAACGCGTTGCGATCACCGCGGAGATGTACGAAGACCTCAACGTCTCCTGGCTGGAGATGCGCGGGCAGACCTGGAGCCGGTTGCATGCCGATGGCATCAACAACCTGCTGGAACGGGTGAAGGGACGTTCGGCCTCGTTCCGCGGGGTCACCATCGGCACGCTCGGGCGCGGCGAGGGCTACCACTTCCTGCAACTCGGGGCCTTCGTCGAACGCGCCGACTGGGCGATCCGCCTGCTCGACATCGCCGGCAGCGAGGGCGAAGCCGAGGCCCGCGAGCAGGACGCGGTCGACTACTTCCGCTGGAGCGCGCTGCTGCAGTCGCTGTCCGCCTTCGAAACCTATCGCCGGCTGTATCGCGGCTCGGTCAATGCCGCCGGCGTGGTCGACCTGATGCTGCTGCAGGAAGGCAATCCGCGATCGCTGCTGACCTGCACCGCGACCGCGCACAACGTGCTGCAGACGCTGGCAGGCGGCGACGCGATGGAAGTGGTGCGCCAGGCCGGCGCACTCTCCGCGCATTGCCGCTACGCGCGCATCGACGAAATCGTCGACCATGGGCTCGAGACATGGCTACAGGAGGCGATGGCGCGGCTGGTTCGGCTTGGCGATGCGATCCACCGGCAGTTCATGGTCTCGACCGATGTCGCATCGCCGGTGGTCGTGGCCGCGCGTCCGTGGGGCCACGACCAGTGATCCCTTCACCCGCGGCGATCTGCGCGGGCACAATGCCATCCGCATCATCCCTCATCGGCGACGCCTCCTGACATGACCTATTGCATCGGCCTGAACCTCGACGAAGGCCTGTTGTTCGCCTCCGATTCGCGCACCAATGCCGGCGTCGACGACGTCCGCCGCTTCGGCAAGATGCGGGTGTTCGCGGTGGACGGCGACCGGGTCATCGTCACCCTCTCGGCCGGCAACCTGTCGCTGACCCAGAACACCTTGAACCTGCTGGAATATCGCGCCAACCATGGCGATGGCGTGGGCCTGTACAGCGCGCAATCGATGTTCGAGGTCGCCACCCTGGTGGGCGACGCGATGCGCGAGATCCGCAAGCGCGATGCCGCCTACCTGCGCGACAGCGGGATCGACGCATCCGGCACCTTCATTGTCGGCGGCCAGATCAAGGGCGAGACGCCGCGCCTCTTCATGGTGTACTCGGAGGGCAATTTCATCGAGTCCAATCCGGACACCCCGTATTTCCAGAGCGGCGAGATCAAGTTCGGCAAGCCGATCCTGGACCGCATGGTCACCCCACAGACCTCGCTGGACGCCGCCACCAAGTGCGCGCTGGTCTCGTTCGACTCGACCATGCGCTCCAACCTGTCGGTCGGCCCGCCGATCGACCTGCTGCGCTACCGGCGCGATGCGTTGTCCATCGACCTGAAGATGCGCCTGGAAGACGACGACCCCTATCTCAACCAGGTCCGCAGCCACTGGAACGACAGCCTGCGCTCCGCGCTGGAATCGCTGCCCACGCCGGCCTGGATGACGCCAGGCGGCTGAACCGTCCGTCGGCACGCCGGCCACGCGATTCATCCCTGCAACCCGATAAGGCGATAAACTGCGCGCGCCCTGCCGAGGGGCGCTGCGACCGTGTGGATCCCACCACGGCCAGGCTCGGCACGGTTCCACGCAAACGGCGCCCGTTACTGCGAATCCCGCGCGGATTCCAACGACGGAGCAGCACATGAACGCACAACTGAAGACCTTCTCCACGGAAGGCGACTACAAGGTCGCCGACATTTCCCTGGCCGACTGGGGCCGCAAGGAACTGGACATCGCCGAGCACGAGATGCCGGGCCTGATGTCGATCCGCAAGAAGTACGCCGCCAGCAGGCCGCTCGCCGGCGTGCGCGTGACCGGCTCGCTGCACATGACCATCCAGACCGCGGTGCTGATCGAGACGCTGAAGGACATCGGTGCCGACGTGCGTTGGGCGTCCTGCAACATCTTCTCGACCCAGGACCATGCCGCCGCCGCGATCGCCGCCACCGGCACCCCGGTGTTCGCGTGGAAGGGCGAAACCCTGGAAGAGTATTGGGACTGCACGCTGGATGCGCTGACCTTCACCCTGGCCGACGGCACCCAGACCGGCCCGGAACTGGTCGTCGATGACGGTGGCGATGTCACCCTGCTGATCCACAAGGGCTACGAGCTGGAACAGGGCGACGCAAGCTGGGTGAACTCCGCCTCCGGCAGCCACGAAGAGCAGGTGATCAAGAACCTGCTCAAGCGCGTGGCCACCGAGCGCCCCGGCTACTGGACCCGCGTGGTCAAGGACTGGAAGGGCGTGTCCGAGGAAACCACCACCGGCGTGCATCGCCTGTACCAGATGGTCGAGGCCGGCAAACTGCTGGTGCCGGCGATCAACGTCAACGATTCGGTCACCAAGTCCAAGTTCGACAACCTCTACGGTTGCCGCGAGTCGCTGGCCGATGGCCTGAAGCGCGCAATGGACGTGATGCTGGCCGGCAAGGTCGCGGTGGTCTGCGGCTATGGCGATGTCGGCAAGGGTTCCGCGCACTCGCTGCGTGCCTACGGCGCGCGCGTGGTGGTCACCGAGATCGACCCGATCAATGCCCTGCAGGCGTCGATGGAAGGCTTCGAGGTCAACACCGTCGAGTCGACCCTCGGCCGTGGCGACATCTATGTCACCACCACCGGCAACAAGGACGTGCTGACCATCGACCACCTGAGCCAGATGAAGGACCAGGCGATCGTCTGCAACATCGGCCACTTCGACAACGAGATCCAGGTCGATGCGCTGAACGCCTTCCCGGGCGTGGCCAAGCTCAACATCAAGCCGCAGGTCGACAAGTACACCTTCGCTGACGGCCGCGCGATCTTCCTGCTGGCCGAAGGCCGCCTGGTCAACCTGGGCTGCGCCACCGGCCACCCGAGCTTCGTGATGTCGAACTCGTTCTCGAACCAGACGCTGGCGCAGATCGACCTGTGGGCGAACAAGGAGGCCTACGAGCCGAAGGTCTACATCCTGCCGAAGAAGCTGGACGAGGAAGTCGCGCGCCTGCACCTGGAGAAGATCGGCGTGAAGCTGACCACCCTGACCGCCGAACAGGCTGCGTACCTCGGTGTCGACGTGGACGGCCCGTACAAGCCGGAACACTACCGCTACTGAGCACTACCCTGTAGTTGCGATAAAAGACGGGCGCCGAAAGGCGCCCGTTTTCGTTTGGAGGACCGCGCGATGCCGGATGCGTGCGGAGAGCCGTCAGTCCTTGCGCTTGCGCGGCGCGCGGGCCCGCTTCGCCGCCGGCCTCCTGCCTGACATCGGCAACGACGGATCGGCCACGGCTACCGGGCCGAACAGGTGTTCGAGTTCGGACAGCACGTCGACATAGCCGATGAAGTGTTCGAGAAACCCGGGCGAGGCCTCGCCCATCCGCAACAGCATGCGGTTTACCAGTTGCGCCGAGTTGAGCGGGCCGGTGTCTTCGTGCGGTTTCTGCAGGGATTGCCGCAACTGGCGTTCAGTGCGCACGGCCTTCCACAGTTCCCGCGCCGGCTGCAGTGCCGGGAGTTCTGCGTGCTGGATGGCGGGCGCGGTTGGATCGAGATGCCCGGCATCGACGTCGATGCCGCCACGCCGCGCATCGCATTCCGCGACCAATGCCGCGAGCGGACGCGCTGCGTCGATTGCGGATGGCGATGCGGCTGCCTTGCGCGCGATCGTCGCCGCATGCGCTTCCGCCAACGCGTCGATGCGCGGTTGCAGGAGCGCCCGCATGGACGCATCTGCGGATGCGCTGCGCCGCACCAGCGATTCCAGCCGATGGAAGCCGACTGGATCGACACGATGTGTGCCCGCCGCGCGCCAAGCATCGAGTCGTGAGCGCAGCGTGGCGATCTCAGCCGCCACGGCCATTCCCGCCGGATGCACGATTGCGCGGCACCGGCGCCATCTCGACGCGGCGATTGCGCGCGCGCCCTTCGCTGTCGTCGTTGGACGCCACCGGTTGTTCGGCGCCGAACGCCGCCGCGAATACCGAGGACGACGGGATGCCGGCCTCGATCAGCGCACGCGTCACCGTCAGCGCGCGCTGCGCGGACAACTCCCAGTTGTCGGCGAAATGCAGGTTGTCGCCGTGGATGCCGCGGTCGTCGGTGAAGCCGCTGACCATCAGGATCTCGTCGCGCGCGCGCAGGTATTCGCCCAGCGGACCGGCCAGCGTGCCCAGCACCTCGCGGCCCTCCGGCTGCAGTTCGTCGGAGTTCAAGGCGAACAGCACGCTGCCGCGGATGCCGATGCGGCCATCGACCAGGGTGATGCGCCCCTCGGCGAGCGGCGCAGCCAGCGCCCGCTCCAGCGCCTTGCGTCGCTGCTCGGCGACTTCGCGCTGGTGAATCTCGTCGCGCAGCCGGGTTTCCATGTGCAGCTGCACGCCGATCACGCCGACCAGGATCAGCGCGAACACGCCCAGCAGCACCGCCATCAGGTCGCCGAACGCGGCCCAGATCGGCGTGGATTCGCCATCGCCGTCGATGTCGGACTCGACTTGCATGCTCAGGCCGCCTGCGACTGGTCGGCGGCGCCCTGCGCCTGGCGCAGGTCGTCGACGATCTGCTTCTGCGCCAGCAGGCTTAGGTCGATCACTTCACGCGCCTGGGCGACGTAATAGGCCAGCTGGTCATCGCTGCGGGCCAACGATTTCTCCAGCGCGCCCTCGATGCGCTCCAGCCGCTCCGCGAGGCGTTCGTTGACGTCGCCGAATGCCTGCACGGCAGCGCCGAAGGCCTCGCCCAGGCTGGCCACCTCGATCGCGCCGACCGACACGCGCGCGGCCATGCCGTCGAGCTTGCCGGCCTCTGCCTCGACGTGGTCGCTGAAGCGATTGCCCACGCGCTCCAGCAATTCCGCGGAGGTACCGACCAGCGCGTCGATCGCCGCCTTCTGCTCGGTCGACGCATGGTTGACCGCCTGCAGCAGGGTGGACAGGGTTGCCAGCAACTGGTTGCGTTCGTCCAGCATTGCGGTGTCGCGGACCATGCTGTGGGACAGCGACTGGCGCAGTTCGCCGACCACTTCGGCGGCCACGCGCGGCGCTTCGGACGCGGATTGCATCAACTTCGCGACTTCGCTGATCGTCGCCCCGGCATGCGCGCGCGACTGCTCACCGATGTCGTTGGCGGCCTGCGCCAGCGCGTCGAGGATCGCCTGCTGGCGCGCGGACGCGGCATCGCCCACCTGCGTCCATTCCTCGCGCAGCGCAGCGCCGAGGTCCGCCAGCGACTCACTCCACGTAGCCAGCCGCTCGCGATCCTGCGCCGCGAGTGCGGCCTGCAGCTCGCGATGGGACCCGTCGACCGCGCGCAGCAGCGACTCGGACTGCGCGGCAAAGGTGGCGGACGCCTGGCCCATCGCCTCACGGTGGCCGCTGGCCAGCGCATCGTGGGTCGATTGCTGGCGCGCCAGCGCGTCCTGCCAGGTGGCGGCGATGCCGGCCACGCCGGCGTCGAGCTTCGCCGCCACCCCGTCGAGCAGGCCCAGCGAACGCTGCTCGAAACGCGCGTCGAGGCGTTCCAGCGCAGCGGACAAGTCCGTCGCCTGCGCCTGCCCGGCCTCGCGTTGCGCCTCCAATGCGTGCGTCCACAGGCCGGCGATCACCTGGGTCGAGGATTGCAGGCCGCTGGCCGCGTCCTGCAGGTGGCGCTGCACCGCATCGGCCAAGGTTTCCTGCAATGCGCGGGTGCCGCTGGCGATCTCCGCCATCGTCGCCTGCATCACCGGTTGCAATGCGCCGCTGGCGGCCTGGGCGCCGAGCGCGATGCTGTCGTGCAAGGACTGCTGCACGGAGGCGGCCAGCGCCACGTGGATGGCTTCGGTGCGTGCATGGAACTGCGCCTGGCTGGCGGCCAGGCGTTCGTGGGCGGCGCTGCCTTCGCGTTCGATGCTGGCCGCCATCGCCTGCAGGCGTTGCGCGCCTATATCGCCATGCCGCTCCAGCGTTGCCGCCAGCGCCTGCATGCGCTCGCCCTGCGCTGCGCCGTTCTGCTCCAGCGTCGTCGCCAGCAGTTGCAGCCGAACCACCAGCGTCGGCATGAGCGCCGCTTGCTGCTGCATCAGGCCGAAGGCTTCATCGCGACGATGCGCGGGCGTGAGGCTGCGCAGCGGCCCGGCGATGGCGGCATCCAGCGCACGCCCGGCAGCACCGCGTTCGCGCCGGCAGAGTGCGGCCAGCAGGCCCAGGGCCGCGGCGGTGGCGATGCCGGCGATCGAGGTGCCGAAGGCAAAGCCCAGGCCCTTGACCGGCGCGGCCAGCGAATCGCGGATGGCCTGCAGGTCGCTGGCGGTTTCCAGCGCGAGTCCGGTGCCGCGCAACGTGGCCATCATGCCCAGCAAGGTGCCCAGCATGCCCAGCAGCACCAGCAGGCCCGCCAGGAAACCGGACAGCGCCGGTGCCGGCAAGGCCGCGCGCTCGCCATCGATGCGCAGGCGCACGGCACCGCGCAGGGCAGGATCGATCGTGGACAGCCATGCGCCAAGGTCGGCCGGTGCTTCGGCCAGGCCATTCGTCGCGGCATCGAGCGTCGCGGTCGCCCTGCGGTAGCGATCCAGTTCCAGCGCACCGGCCACGTAGGCGGCACCGATCAGCAGGGTGACCAGCAGCACCCACGGATTGGCCGCCGCATGCACGACCGCGATCCACGCGACCACGGCCAGGCCCAGCAAGAAAAGGAGGAGATGCAGGGGATGTCGTTTCATGGCGTCCAGGTCAATGTGCGCGGAGCGCCGCCAGCAAGCCTTCGATCGGCATGAAGCGGACGTCGAGTTCGGCCAGCAGCAGGTCCTGCATGTCCTGGCGCAGGACATGTGGCCAGGCATCGCCGGCAGGGGTGACCTGCGCGAGCAGGTCGGGGGCATCGCGGCCGGCACTGGCCCGGCGATTCAGGTGGAGGTGGCGCTCGGCCAGCAGGCCCGGCACCGCCGCCAGCAGGCGGTGTTCGCGCGGGCTCGCAACCAGTTCCATCACCGCGTCGAGTTCGGCCAGGCGTGCCTGCGCCGGGGCGCCCCGGGCCAGGCGGTCGCGCAGGCTGCCGCGCAGGCGACCGGTCGCGGCCTGCATGGCGTGCTGGATCGCGATGTAGCGCTTGCGCGATTGGTCGAAGCCGGTGGCTGCATCGACGCCGGCATGCGCCATCGCCTGGTCCCAGGCCTCGCGGTCGCCGATCTGCAATTCCAGCGCGCGTCGCGCCTGCGCGACCTCATCGGCAGGATCGTGGCCGTGCGGAGCCGGCGTCGGCGCGTCCAACGGACGATCCAGCGCACGCGACAGGGCGACCGCCCGCGTCCAGTCGATCCATTGCCCGAGCCGTTGCGATGGCGCCAGCCCGGAAGCCTGGCCGTCGACGGCGGCGATGCGCGCCAGCAGGCGGATGAAAGTCGGGCCCGCCACGGGCACCCGGGTTGCGATATCCAAAAAAAAATCGGGCTGCCTGCAGGGAGCCGGGCATTTTACAGCCTGCGTGGAACCCTTGCCGCCGGCGATGTTCCACGCTGCCGCGATGCCGCCTCAGCGCCAGTTGGCGTGGGTCTCCCAGAACGCCACGCTGCGCCGGTAGGCATCACGATCCAGGGCCACCCCGGAGCCGCCCTCGGCCACGCCCAGCGCATTGCGCATCATCGTGATCGGCGCCATCGGGATCTCTTCGGGTGCCGATGTGTACAGGCAGCCGACCACGCCCCAGTCGGCATCGATCGGTTCGCCCTCTTTCGCCAATTGCGCGCGGCTGTAGAGGATCGGGACCAGGTAGTCGGCCACCGGCGGATCCACGCCTTCGAACCAGCGCACCAGCACCGGCAGTTCGTCCTTCGTCCGCGCCTCGTAGGCGGTGCGCAACTGCCGGCGGTTCGCGTCGTTCACCGGCACCACCGAGCAGCGGGTGGACGTCCAGTTGCTATGCACGTGCAGCCGGCAGAACGGGGCATAGCCGGGCAGCACATGCAGTGGTGCTTCGTCGTTGAGGCGGCGCTCGAACTGCTCCGCCGTGCAATCGCGGATCGCGGTGCCGCGGCCGTCACGCGGGAACAGGCGGATGCGTGCGAACGGTGTCAGGACGATCGACATCTATGGCTCAGCGATCCGGCGATGCGACATCGCCTTCGGTGCCCACGCGGTTGCGGCCGGCGGCCTTGGCCTCGTAGAGCGCGGAGTCGGCCGCATGGTAGAGCGCGTCGGCGTCGTGGTGGCGATGCGGGTGGAACGCCGCCACGCCAATGCTGACGCTCAATGCGACGGCCGCATCGGCACCGGCATCCATGGGATCTGCGGCAAGCCGCGCACGGAAGCCCTCGGCGCGTTCGAGTGCCTGTTGCAGCGATGCATCGCGCAGCAGCACGCCGAATTCCTCGCCACCCAGGCGCGCCACCAGTTCCTCGTCCCCAGCGAAGGCGGCCTGCAGCCGCCCGGCGAATGCGCGCAGGCAGGCATCGCCGCGTGCATGCCCGTGCTGGTCGTTGATCGCCTTGAAATGGTCCAGGTCGAGGATCAGCAGCGACAAGGGCGCGCCCTGCGTGCGCGCCTGCGCGGACCACTCCTCCAGTGCCGACGAGAACCGACGCCGGTTGGCCAACCCGGTCAGGCCGTCGCGCCGGCTCTGCTGCTGGAACAGGTCGCGTTGCTGGCGCAACTCGTCCTCCAGGTCCAGGCGTTGCAGGTATTCGGCATGGCTGCGGCGCAATGCCAGGCTGACATAGAGCAGGTACAGCGCGCTCACGCCGATCAACTCGAAGCGGGCACCGCTGAGGATCATCGCCGCCAGCGTGGGCAGGTAAAGCAACAGCACTGCGGCGAACGCATGCCGCAGGCGCATCGGGAAGTTGTGCGCGAACGCGGTGGCGAAGGCATAGGAACTGATCGCGGCCACGGTACGCGCGCTTTCCTCCGGCGCCACCATCAGCAGCCACGCCGAGGCCGCGCCCCACAATGCAGCGTTCACCAGCAACAGCAGCCAGATGTAGTCCAGTCGCCCGCGCACGGCCTCTTCGCCGCTGTCCTCGGGCAGGGCGCGCACGCGGAAGCGCACCACGGTCAGGCCGATGAAGCCCAGGCTGATCGCGATGAAGGCCATCGGGGAACGTTGCCAGAGGCTGGCGGCCACGCCGGCCAGCGTCCACAACAGCACGTAGAACGGCCCGCCCAGGCGCAAGCGCTGCAGTGTTTCGCGCAACTCCTGCAGCAGGCGCGGCGGCGCCTGCGTCGCGGGCACGACGTGGTCGACAGCGTGTTGCATGGATTCCCCCTGCCTGCACGATGCATGGCGGGCTCCGATGGCGTCAAGCGCGCCTTCCCAGCTGAACGATATTAATCTTTTGCTTCATCCGGATGAAGAGATACAATCGCCGCATCCTGCACGCGAACGACGCCATGCTGCCGATCAGTTTCGAGTTCTATCCGCCCAAGACCGACGAGCAGCGCGCGCAGCTCGACCGCAGCGTGCACAAGCTGAAGGCCCACGCGCCGCAGTTCACGTCGGTGACCTTCGGCGCCGGCGGCTCGACCCTCAGCCACACCCCGGAAACCGTGCAGCGCCTGCGCAGCGAACATGGCGTGGCCGGCGTACCGCACCTGACCTGCGTCGGCGGCAACCGCGAGGAAATCCGCTCGCTGCTCAAGCTGTACCGCGCGCTGGGCTGCGACCGCATCGTCGCGCTGCGCGGCGACACGCCCTCGGGCATGGTGCGCAGCGGCGACCTGCGCTACGCCAACGAGCTGGTGGAGCTGATCCGTGCCGAGCATGGCGACCACTTCGCCATCGAAGTCGCGGCCTATCCGGAAACCCATCCGCAGGCCGAGGACGCGATGGCCGACCTGCGCAACTTCAAGCGCAAGGTCGATGCCGGTGCGGACAGCGCGATCACCCAGTACTTCTACAACACCGACGCCTATTTCCGTTTCGTCGACGACGCGCGCGCGCTCGGCATCGACATCCCGATCATCCCCGGGATCATGCCGATCTCCAACTTCAGCCAGTTGCGGCGCTTCTCCGAAGCCTGCGGCGCCGAGATCCCGCGCTGGATCGCCCAGCGCATGCGCGGCTACGGCGACGATGCCGACAGCATCCGCGAGTTCGCCTCGGACTTCGTGGCGCAGCTCTGCGAGCGGCTCGTCGCCGGTGGCGCGCCGGGGCTGCACTTCTACACACTCAATTTGGCGAAACCGACCCTGAACGTACTGGCCCGATTGCGCTGATTCGGGCGAGGTTCAGCGTTTTCCGACGGATCGTCGACACCCGCGCATGGATCCTCGCAGCGTGCCGAAGGGGCACGCCACGTTCTTCCCGCCATGCGCATCATGTCCGTCCCCCTCCTTGCCTCTGCCTTGCTGCTGGCCGTACTGCCGGCGGTGCCGCATCGCGCGGAGGCCGATACCGGCGTGCTTCGTTGCCGCATGCCCGATGGCAGTTCCGCCTACACCAACAAGGCGTGCAGCGCGTTCGGTGGCAAGGCCATGCCCCTGCCCGGCGACGTGCTTGACCGGATCGAACGCGACCAGCGACATGAAGCCCGGCAGGCAGGCATCGAAGTGCCGGATGCGGCATCGCAGGCAGCGCCCATCCAGGCCAGCGTGCGGCGCGACGTGCAGGGCGGTTGCGCCGCCAGCCCGCAGCAACTCGCGTCCGACTTGGTCGCGTCGGTGGCGATGCAGGACGTCAACCGCGTGGCGGAAAGCTTCGACTGGGCCGGCATGCCGCATGCGCAGGCGCAGCGGGTGATGACCGACCTGGAGCGGCTGTCCACCCAGCAGGTGGCGGACATCGAATACTTCGACGCGACGATCGGTGGTGCCACCATGGTCGCGGACGCGGGATCCTCTGGCGGCGCGGATCGGGGCCTGATGCAGGTGACCTTCGCCGATGACAAGGGGACGTCCGTCCTCGATTTCGAGGTGACGCGCGACGAGGGCTGCTACTTCCTGCAGTACTGACCACCGCACTTCCTCGATGCGACGCGCCCGCGTAGGCTGCGCGACATGCATCGCCCCGCCCTGCTCCTGTTGCTGTTGATCGCCGGCCTGCTGGCACCCGATGCGGCGCGGGCGCAGGTCAAGCGCTGCACCGCCGCGGATGGCACGCTGGTCTACACCGACCGCAAATGCGACGACATCGGCGCGACGGAACGCTCGGGTGCGCTGCCATCGGCAGGTGGCGCGATCGCCGCGCACCATCGCAATGTCTGCGCGCGCACGGTGCAGGATCTGGTCTATTCCTTCAGCAACGCGCTGCAATCGGGCGATGCCAACCAGGTCGCCGGCGTCTACGACTGGGCGGGCATGCCGACTTCCAGCGCCTACAAGGTGATGACCCGCCTGGAGGCCATCGCCAAGCGCCCGCTGATCGACGTGCAACCGATGTACAGCGGGGATACCAATGCCTACGGCGACGACATCGTCACGTTCGACGAGACCACCGGTGAAGTGATCACCCGTGCGCCGCGCAAGCCGCGCCTGATCGGCCTGCGGGTGGAGCAGACGCTGGCCAACGGCAGCACGCCCTCGCGCACCAACTTCGGCCTGCGCCAGCGCCTGGGTTGCTGGTGGGTGCGGCTGTGAGCGTCAGCGCAGCCTGACCAGCCAGCCGTGACGGTCGGGCAGCCGGCCGTACTGAATGTCGGTCAATTCCTTGCGGATCGCCATCGTCACGTCACCGGCCGGCGCATTGGCATCGCCGATGCTGAAGTCCTTGCCCTTCAACTCGCCGATCGGGGTGATCACCGCCGCGGTGCCGCAGGCGAAGGCTTCGACGATCTCGCCCGATGCCACGCCGTCGCGCCACTCGTCGATCGAGACCTTGCGCTCCTCGACCTGCAAACCGCGATCGCGCGCCAGTTGCAGGATGCTGTGGCGGGTGATGCCGTCGAGGATGCTGCCGGACAGTTCCGGGGTCACGATGCGCCCATCGGCATACACCAGGAACACGTTCATGCCCCCGAGTTCCTCCAGGTACTTGCCCTCGACCGGGTCGAGGAACAGCACCTGCGAACAACCCTGCGCGCGCGCCTCCAGTTGCGGAAGCAACGAGGCTGCATAGTTGCCGCCGCACTTGGCCGCACCGGTGCCGCCCTTGGCCGCGCGCGCATAGTCCTGCGACAGCCAGATCGACACCGGCGACACGCCGTTGGCGAAGTACGCACCGGCCGGGCTGGCGATGACGTGGTAAGCCGCGGCCTGCGCCGCGCGCACGCCGAGGAAGGCCTCGGTGGCGATCATGAAAGGACGGAAATACAGGCTGGTTTCCGGCGCCGAGGGCACCCACGCATGGTCGATCGCGACCAGTTGCCGCAGCGACTCCACGAATTCGTCCACCGGCAGTTGCGGCAATGCCAGGCGCGCCGCCGAGCGCTGCAGGCGCTCGCCATTGGCGCGCGGCCGGAAGGTCCAGATGGAACCGTCGGCGTGGCGATACGCCTTGATGCCTTCGAAGATCTCCTGGCCGTAATGCAGCACGGCGGCCGCTGGATCCAGCGACAGCGGCCCGTACGCATGCACGTGCGCGTCGTGCCAGCCTCGCGCGCTGTCCCATTCGATGGTGACCATGTGGTCGGTCAGGTGCTTGCCGAAGCCGAGGTCGCCGGCCAGCAGCGCCGCGCGCGCTTCATCGGTACGCGCGTGCGCGGAGGGCGTGACCCGATAGGCCAGTGGGGAGACAGCGGCGTTGTTCATGCAGGCATCCTGGGAAAATCGTGCCTGCGCATTATGCCGCGCGGGCACGCCTTATCCGAAGCGCAGCGTCGCCACCACGCCGATGTCATCGCCCGGGCGCACGCGCACATCCCAACCATACAGCGCGCACAGGCGACGCACGATCGACAGGCCGATGCCGCCGCCCTGCGAATGGCCGGCATGGGTGCCGCGGTAGCCGCGCTCGAACAGCTTGGCGGCGTCCTCCGCGCTCAGGCCGGGGCCGGAATCCACCACTTCCACTGCGTCGTGGAAGACGCGCACCACCACGGCACCACTCTGGGTGTACTTCACCGCGTTGCCGATCAGGTTGCCGAGGGCCACCGCCAGCGCGGATTCCGGCGCTTCCAGCAGCACACCGGACTCGCCTTCAAGGCGCAATTCGATCGGTTTGCCACCCAGCTGCGCGCGATGATGGTCCAGCAACTGCTGCGCGACTCGGCCGACATCGCACTGGCCGACTGCGCGCTCGTTGCGGGAGAGCAGCAAGAGCGCGCTGATCAGGTCGGTGCACTGCTGCTCGGCGCGCTGGATGCGTTGCAGGCGGGTGCGCGTGCGCTCGTCCACTTCCGGTTTCGACAGCAGCAATTCCACCGCGCCGCGGATCACCGCCAGCGGCGTGCGCAGTTCATGACTCACGTCGGCATTGAATTCGCGGTCGCGCTGGACGACTTCGGTCAGGCGGCCGGCGTAGTCGTCGAGTGCCTTCGCCAACTCCCCCACTTCGTCTTCGGCGAAGTGCGGTGCCAGTGCCGCCGGATCGGAACTGGTACCGGATCGGCGCAAGCGTTGCGCCAGGTCGGAGACGGGCGCCATGACCCGCGAAGCCGACCACCAGCCCAGCACCAGCGCAAGCGCGGTGAACACCACCACGGTCGCCACCAGCATGCGGTTCTGCTGCCCTTGCCCCTGCAGGGTCTGGGTCATGTCGTAGGCGAGGAAGAACGCATGCGTCGGCGTCCGCCGCACTGCCAGCTTGTAGGCGAAGGCCTGGCCGTCCTCGGTGCCATGCAGTTCATGGATGCCGTCCTGCAGCTCGCGCCAGTCTTCCGGCGCATTGCCCAGCTTGTCCAGCGAGTACACCCAGCCCCTCACGCCCTCGAACGAGAACGTCGCGTTGCCGGGGTCGCGCTGGAAGGCGCTGGCGTAGGCATCGATGTTGCGGTTCAGCGATTCGGAGAGGAGCTGGTTCTCGACGCGCGTGCGCAGCTCGATGGTGGCGTAGGCGAACAAGCCAGTCAGGCAGAACCCGAGCAGGGTGAAGGTGACGATGATGCGGGTGCGCAGCCGCCGCCTGCCGGCCGGCGCGCGTCGCGGCGCAGCGGACTCAGGCATCGGTTTCCGGCGGCGCGATGCGGTAGCCGATGCCGTGGCGGGTCTGGATCATCGGCACGCCGAACGGCTTGTCGATCACCGCGCGCAGGCCGTGGATGTGCACGCGCAGCGAATCGGAATCCGGCAGTTCCTCGCCCCAGACGCGGGTTTCCAGTTCCTGCCGGGTGACCACCGCCGGCGAGGCTTCCATCAGCGCCTGCAGGATCTTCAGCGCGGTCGGGTTGAGCTGCAGCAGCTTGCCCTCGCGGCGGACTTCAAGGGTGTCGAGGTTGAACTCCAGCTCGCCGGTATTGAGCACCCGCGCCTGCGGGCCCTTGCCACGCCGGGCCAGCGCATTGAGGCGCACGTCGACTTCCTGCAGTGCGAACGGCTTGATCAGGTAATCGTCGGCACCGGAATCGAACCCCGCCAGCTTGTTCTCCAGCGAATCGCGCGCGGTCAGCATCAGCACCGGGGTCTGCTTGCGTGCCTCGTTGCGCAACTTGCGGCAGACCTCCAACCCGTCCATGCCCGGCAGGTTGAGGTCGAGCACGATCGCGTCGAATTCGTGCACGACCGCCAGATGCAGGCCGGTCACGCCATCCGCGGCGAAGTCGACGGTATGGCCGCGATCTTCGAGGTAGTCGCCGAGGTTGGCGGCGATGTCCGAGTTGTCCTCGATGACCAGGATGCGCATGCAATCTTCCTTGCGGGGCGGGCGTTGCGATGAGACCGCCGGTGGTGCCGGTGGTTCCGGGATTCTGGCACAGGCACGGCGCGCTGCATCCCGTGCACAGGCAGCGGCGGGACGCGGACAAAAAAACGCTTGGAGCGTTTTTTGACAACGCGGAGCGTTGGCCCAGAGGGTGGCTGCCATGGAGGGCGGCCACAAACGAAGGCCCAGGCGGGGGACGCCTGGGCCTTAAGGTCACTGCTGCCCTGCATGCTGCCGTCGGGGGGAAATCGACGGCACCACGCGAGCGACGATACGGCTGGCGCGATTAAGAATCCGTCAAATCGGTGTTGCGTTCGCGTTTGCGCGGCGACGTGCCGTGGCTGGCGACGTGGGCGATGATCGTGCCCGCCACGTCGACCCCGGTCGCGGCCTCGATGCCTTCCAGCCCGGGCGAGGAATTGACCTCCAGCACCAGCGGCCCGCGCTTGCTGCGGATCAGGTCCACGCCGGCCACGCCCAGCCCGAGTATCTGCGCCGCGCGCACCGCGGTCTGCATTTCCGCCCTGGTCGCGCGCACCGCCTTCGCGGTGCCGCCGCGATGCAGGTTGGAGCGGAAGTCGCCCTTCGGTGCCTGCCGGCGCATCGCCGCCACCACCCGGTCGCCGACCACGAAGCAGCGCAGGTCGGCACCCTTCGCCTCGGCGATGAACTCCTGCACGATGAAGTTCGCATAGAGACCACGCAGGGTCTCGATGGCCCCGCGCGAGGCCGACAGCTTCTCGGTCAGCATCACCCCGTTGCCCTGGGTGCCTTCGTTGAGCTTCACCACATGCGGCGGCGGGCCGAGCATGGCCAGCAGGTCGCCGGTATCGTCGGGGTTGTCGCCGAAGACGGTGACCGGCAAGCCGATGCCTTTCGCCGCCAGCACCTGGTGGCAGCGCAGCTTGTCGCGCGCGCGCGCGATCGCTGCGGCGCTGTTCGGGGTGTAGCTGCCCATTAGCTCGAACTGGCGCAGTACCGCGCAGCCGTAGCGGGTGACCGAGGCACCGATCCGCGGCACCACCGCGGCGTAACCGGAAATCGGCGCGCCCTTGTAGCGCATCTCGAAGCCGTCGCTGCCGATCCGCATGTAGCAGCGCAGCGGATCCAGCACGCGCACGCTGTGGCCCTGTGCACGCGCGGCCTCGACCAACCGGCGGGTCGAATACAGCTTGCTGTTGCGGGACAGGATGGCCAGTTTCATCGAGGTCTTCACCGGTGGGCGTCGGGGGCGGCAATGGTTCCACGCGGCTTGCGCCGGTGGATGAACGAAGCCAACGGATCGACCACGAACATTCCGGCCAGCGCGGTGCGCCCGAGCAGCATCGGGAAGCGCATGCCGCAACGATCCGCCAGGTTGATGTCGATTTCGCGACCGATCCCGGCCAACTCCAGGCGGGTGCGCAGGAACACGCGCAGGGTGCGGTGACCACCGGAATCGGTGACCTCGCGCTCGTCCACGACCGGGGCGAACACCTCCACCGATCCTCTGCGCTTGCCGGGCACCAGGGCGAAGCCGACCCAGGGCGCGCCGGCCTCGGTGAAGCGCCATTGCCGGTCCACGTGCAGCGCCGAGCTGCGCGCGCCGGTATCCAGCTTGGCGCGCACCCGCGGCAGGCCCAATGCGGGCAACCCCGCCCATTCGCGCCAACCGACCTCGGTCATCGCCATCGCTGCGCTCCGCAAACAGCAAGGGCGGCATCCGTCGAGGACACCGCCCTGCCGTGGATCATCGAATTTGGAGCGGGTGAAGGGAATCGAACCCTCGTCAGTAGCTTGGGAAGCTACAGCTCTACCATTGAGCTACACCCGCGGTACCGGCTTGCAGTGCGCGGCAAGTCTATGTCGCGCCCCGCGGATGTTGCAACGCACGCCGCGCGGGCGTGCGTTGCGGGCGACCTCAGAACTTGCCGCTGACGGTCAGGAAGAAGCTGGCGTCGTTGCCACCCTTCTGGCCCACGGTGATGTTGCTGCCGGTGGTGATGTCCAGGCCCATCAGCTCGCTGCGCACGCCGTAGCTCAGGGTCCCGTAGGTGTCGTCGAACGGCAGGCCCGGCACCGCATACGGCAGCGTGCCCGGCATCGACATCGACTGCGCCCAGACCTGCGCCGGTGCGTCCTCGAACTCGCGATCCCAGGTCAGCCGCGCGAACGGCTTCAGGTGGTCGTTGATGGCGAAGCTGGCCTGCCAGCCCACGCTGCCGATCAGCGAATCGCCGTCCTGCTCCATGTAGGCCAGCGCGGTCGACTCGGTGCTGTTCTCGGCGTAGCCATCGACCGAGATCTTCTGCGCCAGCACGCTCAGCACCGGGCCGTGCACCAGCGCGCCGTCGCCGAAGTTCCAGCCGGCGCTGGCGTCGACGCTGAGGTTGTCGCCGTCCGCCGAACCGCTGTGGATGCGGCTGGCCTGGCCCAGGTTGACCTGGCGGTCGACCTTGTAGGACAGCTTGGTCCAGCTGACCTGGCCGCTGGCCCACATCGCATCGCTGGTCCAGCCGATGAAACCGCCGACGCCGGCATCGGTCTGGCGGAAGTCGCCGCGACGCTCGCCGAAGTCGATGTCCTGGCGGCCGTAGCCGGCGAATGCGCCGTAGGCCAGGTTGCCGCTGCGCCGGCCGATGCCGAAGCTGCCGCTCAGGCCGGGGCCGTCGAAGCCCGGATCCTGCGAGCGCTGCTGGTCGCCACGCACGTCGGCCCACCAATGGGTGCCATCGCCATCGCTGGCCATCAGGCCACCGACGTTGGCATCGACCACTTGCGAGCGGGCGCGGCCGACCATCGCCGCCGAGCGCGGCAGGATCGCGATCTGGCGCGGCCCTTCGATCACCGAGATCGCGAAGTCGGCGATCACCTTGTGCGCGCCGCTGGTGGGATGCACGCCATCGGCGAACAGGTAGCTGTTGGGCGCGCCCGGGTTGACCAGCGAGGTCGGGTTGCAGGTCAGCGACTGCGCGGTGATCTGCGGCTGGCAGGCGGTGCCGGTGACGTTGGTGATGCCGTACGCGGCCGGGTTGGCCACCACTTCCTGCAGGAAGTGGAACGTGTCCAGCGGGATCACGTGCAGGCCGGCCGAGGCCAGGCCGTTGAACAGTGCGCTGTTGTAGGTGTTGGTGAGCGCGGTGCCCTGCGCCATCGCCGCCGCGCCACCGGCGCGCGAGGCCGGAGTCAGGCCGAGGTCGGGGATGGTGGGCACCAGGATGTACTGCGCACCGGCCTGGGTCAGCGCACCGACCAGGCCGATCTGCGCGGTCACCGCGCCGCCGATGATGGCCTGTGCCTGCGCCGGATTGGCCTGCACCGCGAACAGGTCGTTGGCGCCGCCCCAAACCGTGTACAGCGCATTCGGATCGACCGTATTGCCGGAGCTGAGGTAGCGCGCGTACTGGCTGGCCAGCGACGGCGTGTAGCCGAGCGCACCCACGCTGTCGGTGCCGGTGCGTGCGCCGCCTACGGCCCAGTTGTTGCCGCCGGGGCTGAGGGTCGGGGTGGCGCCGGTGGCCTTCCAGGCGACATCGGCGTTGCTGTCGTAGTAGTCGGCCAGGTACTGCGACCAGACGTAGCCCGGGTTGGTGGTGAACTGGCCGGTGACGTTCTGCACGTTGGCCGGCAGCAGCGAGCGGAAGAAGCCGCCATCGGTCAGGCTGTCGCCGAAGAAGATGGTCTGGGTGAACGGCGAGTCGGCGGGGCCGGCGAAGGCCGGTGCGGCGGCAAGCGCGATCGCGGCGGTCAGCAGGGTCCGGCGGAGGGTGGCTTTCATGGGGAATCCTCGGATGGATCGGGTGGGAGGTGCCTGGCATGGGTCGCCAGCGCGCCGACATACGACAGCGAATGGCGCGTATGGTTTCACGAAAATCTAACGGCTTCATGTTGCACCGCCGCACGCACGGGACCCGAACCGGCGACAATCGCGGCATGGACATCCAGCTCAATGGCGAAGCCCGCCAGATCGCCGACCAGGCCAGCCTCGCCACCCTGCTCGAACACGAAGGCCTGGCCCAGCGCCGGGTCGCGGTGGAGGTCAACGGCGAGATCGTCCCGCGCGGCCGGCACGCCACGCATGTGCTGCAGGCCGGCGACACCGTCGAGATCGTGCATGCGCTGGGCGGTGGGTGAGGCTTGGCGTTTGCGCGGCACTGCCGCGCGCCAAGCCGAACGCCCGGCCATGGATGGCCGGGCAGGACATTCCGAAGCAGAGTAAGTAGCGCCATGGATGGCGGCGCAATACCTGTCGAAGCGGCATCGCAATGCGCCATCAGCGATAATCGGCCAATGACTTCGACACTCCCGCTCGACCCGCTGGTCATCGCCGGCAAACCGTATGCCTCGCGCCTGCTGACCGGCACCGGCAAGTTCAAGGACCTCGACGAGACCCGCCTGGCCACCGAGGCCGCCGCCGCGCAGATCGTGACTGTCGCGATCCGCCGCACGAACATCGGCCAGAACCCCGGCGAGCCCAACCTGCTCGACGTGCTGCCGCCGGATCGCTACACGATCCTGCCCAACACCGCCGGCTGCTACACAGCCGAGGATGCGGTGCGGACCTGCCGGCTGGCGCGCGAGCTGCTCGACGGCCACAACCTGACCAAGCTGGAAGTGCTGGGCGACCAGCGCACCCTGTATCCCGACGTGGTGCAGACCCTCAAGGCTGCCGAGATCCTGGTGAAGGACGGCTTCGAGGTGATGGTCTACACCAGCGACGACCCGCTGCTGTGCAAGCGGCTGGAGGAGATCGGCTGCGTCGCGGTGATGCCGCTGGCCGCGCCGATCGGTTCGGGTCTGGGCATCCAGAACAAGTACAACCTGATCGAGATCGTCGAGAGCGCCAAGGTGCCGATCATCGTCGATGCCGGCGTGGGCACTGCGTCCGATGCCGCCATCGCGATGGAGCTCGGCTGCGACGGCGTGCTGATGAACACCGCGATCGCCGGCGCCAAGGATCCGGTGCTGATGGCGCACGCGATGAAGCTGGCGGTCGAAGCCGGCCGCGCCGCGTTCAAGGCCGGGCGCATCCCGCGCAAGCGCTTCGCGTCGGCTTCGTCACCGGTCGACGGGCTCATCGGGTGACCGATCCCTTCGCGAGTTCCGGGGCGAAGGCACCAGCCAAGCCGTTCACCATCACCGACGGCCAACGCAAGGTCCGCAGCTTCGTGCTGCGCCAGGGCCGCTTCACCGAGGCGCAGCAGCGCGCGTTCGATGAACTGTGGCCGCGCTTCGGGCTGGACTACGCAGGAACCCCACGCGATTTCGACGCCGCGTTCGGGCGCCATGCGAAGCGCATCCTCGAGATCGGCTTCGGCAACGGCGAGGCCTTCCGCTTCTCCGCGCAGCGCGACCCCGCACGCGACCACATCGGCATCGAAGTGCATGCGCCGGGCGTCGGCCGCCTGTTGAACGCACTGGCCACGGACGATGCCGGCAACGCGAAGGTCTATCACCACGATGCGGTGGAAGTCCTGGAGCATGAAGTCGCGGATGCCTCGCTGGACGAGATCCGCATCTATTTCCCGGATCCCTGGCACAAGAAGCGCCACAACAAGCGGCGGCTGGTGAATCCGGGCTTCGCCGCGTTGCTGGTCCGCAAGCTCGCACCGGACGGCCGCTTGCACCTCGCCACGGATTGGCAGGACTATGCGGAGCAGATGTGGGACGTGCTGGACGCGACCGCCGGCATCGCCAATCGCGCCGGTGCGCGTGGTTCGGTACCACGCCCGGAGTGGCGGCCGCAGACGCATTTCGAGACCCGTGGCCAGAAGCTGGGCCATGGTGTCTGGGACCTGCTGTACGACCGCTGCTGACACGCTGATCGAACAAGGACAGGGACGCCACGCCGCCGAATGGACACCGCGCTGACGCTCACCACCGACATGGAGCTCGTGCTCGGGCTGGTGGTCTTCACGATGGTGATGTTCCTGTTCGAGCGCGTGCGCGCCGACGTGGTCGCGCTGGTCGTGCTGGTGGTGCTGGGGCTGACCGGGCTGGTGCCGCGCGAGGACCTGTTCGGCGGTTTCTCCGGCAGCGCGGTGATGAGCATCATCGCCACCATGATCCTGGGCGCGGGGCTGGATCGAACCGGCGCGTTGAACCGACTGGCCAGCTGGCTGCTGCGGCGTGCGCACGGCGTCGAATCGCGGCTGTTGCTGTACACCACCGCAGCGGCCGGCATCACCAGTTCGATCATGCAGAACCCGTCGGTGATGTCGCTGTTCCTGCCGGTGGCGTCGCGGCTGTCGTCGCGCACCGGCCTGACCCTGTCGCGGATGTTGCTGCCGCTGGCGGCGGCGATCGTGATGGGCGGCGCGCTGACCATGGTCGGCAATTCGCCGCTGATCCTGCTCAACGACCTGCTGGTCGCGGCCAACGCCAACCTGCCGTCCGGCGCCGCATCGCTGGAACCGCTGAACATGTTCGCGCCGATGCCGATCGGCATCGCCTTGCTGGCGGCGTCGCTGGCGTATTTCCATTTCTTCGGCAGCAAGCTGCTGCGCGAGGACGGTGGCGACGCGGTCACCCCGGCGCGCACCCAGAGCTACTTCGCCCGCGCCTACGGCATCGATGGCGACGTGCACGAACTCACCGTGACCGTCGACAGCCCGTTGGTCGGGATGAGCCTGGGCGATGCCGAGGCCCTGCACGGCGCGCCATTGTTCCTGGCCCTGCAGACCGGCAACGAGTCACGGCTGTCGCCGCCGGCCGATGCGCGCATCTGGGTCGGCAGCGTGCTCGGCGCGATGGGTCCGAAGCAGCAGGTCACCGACTTCGCCCAGAACAACTTCCTGCGGATGTCGTCGCGGCTGCGCGCGTTCGGCGACCTGTTCAACCCGAGCCGCGCGGGCATCTCCGAAGCGGTGGTGCCGCCCACGTCCGGCTTCATCGGCAAGACCCAGGCGCAGTTGCGCCTGCGCAAGCAATACGGCCTGAGCCTGCTGGCGATCAACCGCGACAAGCAGGTGCTGCGCGAGGACGTGCGCAACACCGCGATCCGCGCCGGCGACATGCTGGTCCTGCACAGCATCTGGACCGACCTGGCGCAGGCGGCGAAGGGCAAGGATTTCGTGGTGGTCACCGACTACCCGAAGGACGAGCAGCGCCCGCACAAGTTCAAGATCGCGATGGCGATCTTCGCGGTGTCGATGCTGCTGGCGCTGAGCTCGAAGATCCCGGTGCCGATCGCGTTGATGACCGGCGTGGCCGGCATGCTGGTCGCAGGCGTGATCCACGTCGACGAGGCCTACGCCGCGATCAGCTGGAAGACCGTGTTCCTGATGGCCTGCCTGATCCCGCTGGGCTGGGCGATGGACAGCAGCGGCGCGGCGGCGTGGCTGGCCGGGCACACCCTGCAGCAACTGCCCGAGGGCTTCCCGCTGTGGCTGCTGCAGTTGCTCATCGGCCTGCTGACCACCGCGTTCTCGCTGGCGATCAGCCATGTCGGCGCGACCATCATCATGGTGCCGATCGCGATCAACGTGGCGCTGGCGGCCGGCGGCAATCCCACGGCGTTCGCACTGATCGTGGCGTTGTCGGCATCGAACAACCTGATGACCGCGTCCAATCCGGTGATGTCGATGGTCACCGGCCCGGCCAACTACACCGGCCGCGACCTCTGGCGCGTCGGTGGTCCGTTGTCGATGGTCTACCTGGTCGTGATCGTGATCGCGATCAACCTGCTGTACTGACCCGCGTCATCCGGCGAAACCCGGGATGTCGATTCAAGCTTGCGCGAGCGAAACCTCGCCATCGCGCACCTCGACGGCGACGGCACGCAACGCCTCGCCACGGCATGGACCGGCCACGCACACGCCATGCGCCAATTCGAAGCTCGCCCCATGCGCCGCGCAGACCAGCGTGCCGTCCTTCGCGCGCAGGAACTTGCCCGGTGCCCAGTCGAGTCGTCGCCCCGCATGCGGGCACACGTTCAGCCATGCACGCACGTCGCCCGAGGCATCCCGGTACACCAGCAGCGATTCCGCATCGCCTTCGATGATCGCCTCGACTTCGTGGAGGCTGTCGGCCGGCAACGCCTCCAGCGACACCAGCGCGGCGGCAGGCGCGTCGCTTCCATCGTGATTTAACGAAGTTGTCACAACTCGCGCGGCCGATCTGCGGATACTGCCGGCATTGTGTCATGGCGCCCCGGCGCCGCAGGAACCAACCACGATGTCGATCTTCCGCAACACCCTGTTCAACCGCGTGCGTTTCGCCACCTTCGGCGCACCGCGTCGCCCGCGTCATCCGTTCCTGCGCCTGGCGCTTGGCCTGGTCGGCGTTGCCCTGCTGGTCGCGCTGTTGTTCGTCAGCGTGTTCGTGGGCATCGCGATGCTGGCCGCCGGCATGCTCTTCCGTCTGTTCCGGCAGCGGCGCACGCCCATGGCCGTGCGCGCCGGCAGCATCGACGCCGACTACCGTGTCGTCGGCAAGGCGCAACTGCCGCTCGCGCATTGAATGGACAGCCCGGCATCCGGCGATCTCGTCGCAGCCGCGCCCGCGCCGCGCATCCCGGTCCACGATCTCGCCGGCAAGCTCCTTGGTCATTTCCCGGTGCGGCGCATCTACTGCGTCGGCCGCAACTTCGCCGACCACGCACGCGAGATGGGCGCCACCGCCCCCGCATCGAAGGCCGAGCGCGGCCACCCGGTCTTCTTCATGAAGCCGGCCGACGCCATCGTCATCGAAGGCGTGGTGCCGTATCCGCCCGGCACGACCGACCTGCACCACGAAGTCGAACTGGTCGTCGCGCTGGGCCGCGATGCGCCCGCGGGCGAACTGGCGGCCGATGATGCGGCCTCGCTGGTGTTCGCGTATGGCGTGGGCCTGGACCTGACCCGCCGCGACCTGCAATCCGCCGCCAAGGCGAAAGGCCTGCCGTGGGATACCGGCAAGGGCTTCGATCATTCCGCGCCGGTGAGCGCCTTGCTGCCTGTGGCCGATGCGGGCGACATCGAGTCACTGATGCTGTCACTCGACGTGAATGGCGCGCGTCGCCAGCAGTCTGGCCTGGACCAGTTGATCTGGAACGTGCCGGAGATCCTCCACGAGCTCTCGAAGCTCTATGCGCTGCGCGCCGGCGACCTGGTGTTCATGGGCACGCCCGCCGGCGTGGCCGCGCTGCAACCCGGCGACACCTTCGATGCGCGCCTCGGCGACATCGCGCGATTTCAGGGCCACATCGTGCAGGCAGCGGTGTAGGCTGGCCGCACGCCAACCACAACCGGACAGGAGCACGCGATGGGCATGATGACGGAGTTCAAGGAATTCGCGATGCGCGGCAACGTGATCGACCTCGCCGTCGGCGTGGTGATCGGTGCGGCGTTCGGGAAAATCGTCACTGCGCTGGTCGACAAGGTGATCATGCCGCCGCTGGGCCTGCTGATCGGCGGCGTGGACTTCTCGAAGATGGCGATCGTCCTGAAGGAAGCGAGCGTCGATGCCGCCGGCAAGGAAGTGCCTGCCGTGGTGCTGGCCTACGGCGAGTTCATCAACGCGCTGGTGCAGTTCGTGATCGTGGCCTTCGCGATCTTCCTGGTGGTCAAGGCGATCAACCGTCTGCACAAGAAGCCCGAGGAAGCACCGGCGGCGACGCCGGAAGACGTGTTGCTGCTGCGCGAGATCCGCGATTCGCTGAAGAAGTAGCCGCGCGACTTCCAGCACATCTTCGACGAAGCCGCGAGCCTTACACTCGCGGCTTCCTCGTTTCCGGAATCCGCCATGCGCCGCACCCTGCTTGCCGCCGCCCTGACGCTGCTGTTCTCGCTGCCTTTGCAGGCGCAACAGCCCACGCGCATCGGCGACGACGCGATGGCACGGGCCGCGACCTTGCGCGAGCGCGCACTGGCGGACGACACCGGCTGGAAGGTGGTGGAATCGCTGACCACCGAAGTCGGTCCGCGCCTGGCCGGCAGCGAGGCCGACGCGCGCGCGGTGGAATGGGCCAAGGCCAAATTCAAGGCGCTGGGCTACGACAAGGTCTGGACCGAGCCGGTGACCTTCCCGAAGTGGGAGCGGCGCAGCGAGTCCGCGCGCGTGCTCGGCGCCAGCGCGCAGCCGCTGCATGTCACCGCGCTCGGCGGAAGCCCGGCCGGCACGGTCGAGGGCGACGTCGTGCGCTTCGCGACGCTGGAGGACCTGCAGAAGGCCGCGCCCGGCTCGCTGGCCGGCAAGATCGCGTTCGTCGATTACCGCATGGAGCGCGCACGTGATGGGAGCGGTTACGGTCCCGGCGGACGCGTGCGCAGTGCAGGTCCCTCTGCCGCGATCAAGGCCGGCGCGATCGGATATGTGATGCGATCAGCGGGCACCGATTCGCACCGCAACCCGCACACCGGGATGACCCGGTTCGAGGACGGCCTCACGCCGATCCCGTCCGCCGCACTGTCGCTGCCGGACGCCGACCAGCTCGCACGCCTCGTCGCGCTGGGCAACACCCGCATCGCGCTGAGCCTGGATTGCGGCTGGGATGGCGAATACACCTCGCAGAACGTGATCGGCGAGATGACCGGGCGCAGCAAACCGGACGAGGTGGTGGTGATCGGCGGGCACCTGGATTCGTGGGACCTGGGCACCGGTGCCATCGATGATGGCGCGGGCGTGGCGATCGGCATGGCCGCGGGCCACCTCATCGGCCAGTTGCCCAAGGCGCAACGTCCGGCGCGCACGATCCGCGTGATCGCGTTCGCCAACGAAGAGCAAGGCCTGTACGGCGGACGCGCCTACGCGCAGAAATACGCCGCGGACATCCGCAAGCACCAGCTCGGTGCGGAAAGCGACTTTGGTGCCGGCCGCATCTATGCCTTCGCGGCGAAGACACCGGATTACGCGAAGGACGCCGTCGCCCGCATCGCCCAGGCGCTCGGACCACTCGGCATCGAACATCGCGAAGACGGCGACGGCTGCGGTCCCGACCTGTCGCCGTTCAACGCGATCGGCATGGCCTGCGCCGGGCTGTCGCAGGACGGCACCGACTACTTCGACCTGCACCACACGCCGGACGACACCCTGGACAAGATCGATCCGAAGGCGCTGGCGCAGAACGTGGCGGCATACACGGTGTTCGCGTTCCTGGCCGCCGATGCGCAGGGCGATTTCGGCAGCGCACCGAAGCCGGCGGACGGCGCGAAATAGGGATTCGTCATCCCGGCGAAAACCGGGATGACGAGCAATCATTCGCCTAGCGCGCGCGTCTCGCCCACTGCGAGAGCAGGACTGCCGTCGCCGATGCCACGTTGAGACTTTCAACGGCGCCGCTGCCGGGAATCGACAAGCGCAGGTCGCAGGCCTTGGCCAAGTCGGGCGACATGCCTTCGGCCTCCGCGCCGAGTACGTAGACGACGCGCTCCGGCATCGACGCCTTGAACAGGTCGCCGCCGCCTCGCACCAGGGTGGCGGCCAGCTTGAAGCCGGCGCCGTGCAACTGGGCGATGCTGTTGTCCTCGCGGCCCAGGCGCACGAAGGGCAGCGCTTCCGCGCCACCTTCGGCCACGCGCGCGGCGGCACCGGACAACGCCAGCGTCGAATGCTTGGTCAGCAGCACCGCGCCCGCGCCGAAGTGCGCGGCGCTGCGCAGGATCGCGCCGAGGTTGTGCGGGTTGCCCACGCCATCCAGCCACAGCGCGCACTGCGGGCCGGCGGGCAGGTCGCGCAGCCAGGTCGACAGCGGCAACTGTTCCTCGCGCAGCACCTCGGCGACCACGCCTTCGTGGTGCGTGCTGGCGGCGAGCTTCTGCAAGTCGGCATCTTCGACCACGCGATAACCCACGCGGTTGGCCACGCACCACTTCAGCAACGGCTGCAGTTGCGGGATGCGTGCCTCGACCAGGTAGAGCTTGCGGATCGCCTGCGGGCGCTTCGCGAACACCGCGCGGATCGCGTTCAAGCCATAAAGACGCAGCTCGACGTCGCGATGCTCGCGCACGGAACCAGCCTCTGCCGCAGGGACAGAGGCGGGCTCACGCTGCCCATGCGGACGCCCCCGGTCCGGTCGCGAAGATCCGCTGGAGGACGACGGCGGAACGGAAGGCGAGCGCGGCTTCCACGGAGAACCCGAATCACGCATGGCCACCTGCCTGCGGAGTAGTGGACTCCAGTGTATCCAGCTCGTGCGCCAGCGCCTCCGGCGACGACGTGTACTTCGCCAGCAGCGCATAGAACGCCGGCACCACGAACAGCGACAGCAGGGTGGAGAACGACACACCGAACACGATGACGATGCCGATGGTCGCGCGACTGGCGGAACCCGGGCCCCCGAAGATCACCAGCGGCACCGCGCCCATCACCGTGGCGATCGAGGTCATCAGGATCGGGCGCAGGCGCACTGCCGCGGCCTCGACGATGGCGTCGTGGACGTTGCGGCCGGCGTCGCGCAACTGGTTGGCGAATTCCACGATCAGGATGCCGTTCTTCGCCGCCAGGCCGACCAGCATGACGATGCCGATCTGCGAGAACAGGTTGATCGTGCCGCTGGTCAGCCACAAGCCGAGCAGCGCACCGAGTACGCCCAGCGGCACCGTCAGCATGATCACGAGCGGGTGCATGAAGCTCTCGAACTGCGCGGCCAGCGCCAGGTACACGATCAGCAAGGCCAGCGCGAAGGTGATCAGCACCTCGCCACCGGACTGCTGCAGTTCGCGCGACTCGCCCTTCCAGCTGACCTGCGCGTAATCCGGCAGGCTGGTGTCCGCGGTCTGCTGCGCCCAGGACACCGCTTCACCCAGCGGATAGTCCGGCGACAGGCGCGCGCTCAGGGTGATCGAGCGCAGGCGGTTGAAACGGTTGAAGGTGCCCGGTTCGGCGACTTCGCGCAGGCTGACGAGATTCGACAGCGGGACGAGGCTGCCGTCCTTGGCGCGCACCTGCAGTGCGTCGAGATCGGCCACCGAGGTGCGCCCGGCGCGATCCGCCTGCAGCATCACGTCATATTCCTCGCCGTTGTCGACGAAGGTGGTGACGCGGCGCCCGCCCATCATGGTTTCCAGCGCGGTGCCGATCGCGTTCGCGGACACGCCGAGGTCGGCCGCGCGGGTCTTGTCGACGATCACCCGCATCTGCGGCCGGGTCTCCTTGTAGTCGGAGTCCGGGCCGATGAAGCCGGGGTTCTCCGCCATCTTCGCCAGCATGATGTCGCGCCAGCCGGCGAGCTCGGCGTAGTCCGGGCCGCCAAGCACCATCTGGAACGGCTGGCCGCGGGTGCGCACCAGGCCGCCGCCGACCTGCGTGCGCACGCGCACGCCGGTCATGCCGGCGAATTTCTTTTCCAGCTCGCCGGCGACGTCCGCGGTGCTCTTCTCGCGCTGGTCCCAGGGCTGCAGGAAGATCATCGCGCGCCCGGTATGCATTTCCTCGCTGGCGCCGAAGCTGCCCGGCACGCGCGGGTTGGCGCGCTGGATCGGCTTGTCGTCGCCGATCTCGCCGGCCAGGATCGCCTCGACCTGCTTCATCTGCGCCACGGTGTAGTCGAAGCCCGCGCCTTCCGGGCCTTCCATCACCATCTGGAACGAGCCGCGGTCTTCCGCCGGCGCCAGTTCGCTGGGCAGGGTCTTGAACAGCACCAGCAAGGCGACCACCGCCGCGATCATCAGGCCAGCGAACAGCCAGATGCGGTGCACATGCCGCGACAGCACGCCCTTGTAGCCATCGGCCAGGCGCTGGAAGCGCGCATTGAGCCATTCGCTGACCCGGTTCTCCTTCACCGCGTGCGGGCCGGTGTGCGGCTGCAGCAGCTTGGACGCCATCATCGGCGTCAGCGTCAACGCGACGAAGGCGGAAATCGCCACCGCCGCCGCCAACGCCACCGACAATTCGCGGAACAGGCGGCCGGTGTTGCCCTGCAGGAAACCGACCGGCAGGAACACCGCAACCAGCACCGCCGTCGTCGCCAGCACCGCGAAGGCGACCTGCGCAGTGCCGCGACGCGCGGCGACCAGCGGCGGCTCGCCCAGGTCGACGCGGCGTTGGATGTTCTCGACCACCACGATCGCATCGTCCACCACCAGGCCGATGCAAAGCACCAGGGCGAGCAGGGTCAACAGGTTGATCGAGAACCCGAACGCATACAGCGCGATGAACGAGGCAATCACGCAGACCGGCACGGTCACCGCGGGGATCAGCGCCGCGCGCGCGCTGCCCAGGAACAACCAGATCACCAGCAGCACAAGCACCATCGCCTCGACCAGGGTCTCGTACACCCGCTGCACCGACGCCGAAATGAACGTCGTGGTGTCGAACGCCATGTAGATGTCGGTGCCGTCCGGCAAGGTGCCCTTGATGCGTTCCGCCTCGGCCTTCGCCTCTTCGGCCACGTCCAGGCTGTTCGCAGTGGAGGTCTTGACGATGCCGATGCCGAGCGCCGGTTCGCCGTTGCTGTGGTAGTAGGCGCGCCGCTCGGACGATTCCAGCGCGACCTTCGCCACATCGCCCAGGCGCACCACGTAACCGTCCGCACCCTTGGCGATCGGCATCGTCGCGAAGGCCTCGGCGGTGGTGTAGTCGCGCGCCACGCGCAGGATGAAGTCGCGGTCGGTGGACTCGATCCGGCCCGCACCCAGTTCCACGTTCTCGGCGCGCAGCGCGCTTTCCACGTCGCCCGCGGTCAATCCGCGCGCGGCCAGCTTGTCGCCGCTCAGCCAGATCCGCATCGCGTAGCGCTGGCTGCCGCCCAGGCGCACCTGGGCAACGCCTTCGAGGCTGGAGAAGCGGTCGACCAGGTAGCGCTGCGCGTAGTCGGACAGCTGCATCTGGTCCATGTTGGCCGAGCGCAGGTTGAGCCAGATGATCGGGTCGGAATCGCTCTCGACCTTGCTGATCTCGGGCGGATCGGCCTCTTCCGGCATGCGGTCGGCGACGCGGCTGACCGCGTTGCGCACGTCGTTCGCCGCGGCCTCGATGTCGCGCGTGGCGAGGAATTCGATGCTGATCCGCGACGCGCCGTTCTGGCTGCTCGAATCGATCGTGTTGATGCCCTCGATGCCGGCCAGTGCGTCTTCCAGGGTCTGGGTGATGCGGGTCTCGACCACGCTGGCCGAGGCGCCGGGATAGTCGACCTGCACCGACACGATCGGCGGGTCGATCGCCGGCAGTTCGCGCAGGGTCAGGCGCATGAACGACATCACGCCGAGTACCAGCAGCAGCAGGCTCATCACCACGGCCAGCACCGGCCGCTTGATCGAAAGATCGGAAAGCTTCATGCGTTACTTCGCCGCCGCCGTCTGCGCGGCAGTCGCGGAGGGCGCCCCGTTGGCCACCTTCGCGCCGGGCTGCAGCTTGCCGACCCCCTCGGTGACGATGCGCTGGCCGGCTTCCACGCCACCCTTGAGCATCACCTTGCCGGGAATGCGTCCGCCGACCTCGACATCGGCCTTCTCGACGGTGTCGTCGGCCTTGACCCGCCAGACGAAGGTTTCGCTGCCAATCTGCTGGACCGCGATCTCCGGCACCACCAGCGCCTGCCGGGTATCCCGCGCCACGGTGACCTCGACCAGCATGCCCGGCCGCAGCACGCGCCCGGGATTGGGGAAATCGCCACGCACGGTGGCCGAGCGCGAGCCTGCATCCAGCCGCGCCGACACGGTCGCGACCGTGCCGTCGAAGGTGCGCCCCGCATACGCACCAGCAGTTCCGCTCAGGGCCTGGCCCGGCGCGACGCCGGCCAGTTCGGTTTCCGGCACCGGGAAATCGACGAACACGCGCGACACATCATCGAGCGTGGCGATCGCGGTGCCCGGCGTGACCAGCGCACCCGGGCTGATCTGGCGGATGCCGAGCACGCCGGCGAACGGCGCGCGGATCACCCGGTCGGACAGGTTGGCGCGGATCTGCGCGACCTGCGCGCGCGCGGCATCGCGGGTGGCCCGCTGCGCATCCAGCGAAGCGCGCGCGACCAGTTGCTGCGAGGCCAACTGCGACTGTCGCTGGAACAACTGCTCGGCTTCCTTCAGCGTTGCCTCGGCGGACGCCAGCGAGGCCTGTTGCTGCTGCCCGCTGAGGGTCACCAGTGGTGCGCCGCGGGCGACGTCCTGCCCACTCTCGAAATGCACCTGCTGCACGGTCTCGCTGACTTTCGCTGTCACGGTGACGGCTTCGCGCGCATGCACGGTGCCCAGCGCGCGCAGCGCGTCCGTCCATGCCTGCTCGCGCACCACTTCCACCACCACCGGCACCGGACCGCCGCCACCGCGCTGGCCCGCGCCCGGCTTCGCCGCCGCCTCGTCCTTGCCGCATGCGGACAGCGCCAATACGAGTGCGGACGACAGGGCCAGGAGACTGCGGTTGCGTGGCGGCATGGGGTGGCTCGAACAGGGGGTTCTCGATTCTAGCGGGCCGCATGTGACGCCTTCCCCTGCCATCGGCTGGGGGCTGCGTTGCAGCGATGCCGTCAACCAGACGCGCGTGCGCGCGTTACGCGACTCAGCCCGGGTTGCCGCCGAAGGCGTACCAGAGTCCCGCGCCAAGCAAGGCCAACACGATCAGCAGCCAGCGCAGTTGTCCCGGTGGATCGCCCCGTTCCACCGTCGGTGGTCGCGTGCTGCGCACCTGGGTTGCCGGTGCGCGATGCGATGCGACGCCTGCCTGGCCTGCCGTCGTGCCGGCCGCGGATCGCTGGGCGCGCTGCAAATGCTCCATCGCCGCCTTCGCCCGCGCCAGGTCCAGGCCCGGATTGGCGGCGCGGACCAACTTGATCGCCTCGATCATGCGGCCATGCTGGAACGCCTGGATCGCCGCATCCGGCAACTGGATCCCGGCATCCGCCGCCGCGGCCTGCAGCGTTTTCGCATCGGGTCGGTTGACGGGGGGCGGCTGCATGCGGTCGATCCCGGAGGCGATACGCCGCAGCATACGCCGCATGCGCAAACGCCGGCACTGGGCCGGCGTTCCGCGATCGATCAATGTGACATCGCGCTCGGCCCGACCCTCGCGCGTCGCGCTCGAGCCTCCGCGACCGCAGCCGTTGCCGGATGGCAACGGCTAAACGCGGTCAGTCACCCCATTGCCCCAGCGCCGCCAGGCCGTTGGCCTTCGCGCGCTCGAACACGGTCTGCTGCGCCTTGGCATAGTTGCCGGTCATGTCCTTCGCCCACAGCTTGAGTGCGGCCTGCTGCATCGCGCGACCGTAGCTGAAGGTGAGCGGCCACGGGTTCGGGCCCATCCGGTTCATCGCATCGAGGTGGGCGGTGGCGGATTCGTCGTCCTGGCCGCCGGACAGGAACACGATGCCCGGCAGGATCGCCGGCACCGCCGACTTCAGGCACATCAGGGTGGATTCGGCCACTTCCTCGACGCTGGCCTGCTCGTCGCAGGCCTTGCCGGGAATGACCATCGAGGCCTTGAGGATGGTGCCTTCCAGCATCACGCTCTGGTTGTACAGCGCGTCGAACAGCGAGCGCAGCACCACTTCGGTGACCTCGTAGCAGGTTTCGATGTCGTGGTCGCCGTCCATCAGCACTTCCGGCTCGACCATCGGCACCAGGCCCTGCTCCTGGCACAGCGCCGCATAGCGCGCCAGCGCGTGGCTGTTCGCCTCGATGGCGGTGCCGGACGGGATGTCGTCGCCGATGTTGATCACCGCGCGCCACTTGGCGAAGCGCGCGCCGAGCTTGTAGTACTCGGCAAGCCGATCGCGCAGGCCGTCGAGGCCCTCGGTCACCACTTCGCCCGGGAAGCCGGCGAGGTTGTGCGTGCCCTTGTCGACCTTGATGCCCGGGATCATGCCGTTGTCGAGCATGTACTTCGCGAACGGCACGCCGGACTTGGTCGACTGGCGGATGGTCTCGTCGAACAGGATCGCGCCGGACAGGTACTGGTTGGCGTTCGGCGCGGTCAGCAGCAATTCGCGGTACGCACGGCGATTCTCTTCGGTGTTCTCGATGCCGACCCCGGCGAAGCGCTTGGCGCAGGTCGAGGACGATTCATCGATGGCGATGATGCCCTTGCCCGGGGCGACCATGGCACGGGCGGTTTCGGCGAGTTGTTCGATGCTCATGGGGCAAGTCAGCCTGTTTCCGGGAGATTCCGGATTATAGCCTTCCGCTAACCGGCGCTTCCCGGTTCACCGGGCGCAGGATGGATGGGCGCCGGCTGGGTCGATCCACCACGGTGCGGTCGCCATTCTGCTGCCTTGCTGTTCCTTGGTTCGATGTCGAGCCGATCGAAGATGTCCTGTCCCGCCATGCGCTGCCGCGCCTTGCCGTCGCGCTTCAATTCCGCGAGGCGCAACCCCACATCGTTGATCGCGCAGCGCTTGCGCAGCGTTGCCGGGGCGTTCGAGCCGAACAGGAACGTCGCCACCGTGTACACCGGCATCGGCTGCCGCACACCCGGGCGCGGGAGGAATCGCCAGTGCGCCAGTGCATTCGCTGCATCTTTCGCGAAGGCCGCCCAGTCAGCGTCACGATCCTTCGCAGGTTCCGCTGCGCTCCAGCCTTTCAGCAGGGCGAAATCGGATGTCGTCCCGTCCGGATTGAGCAGGCAACCGATCGTGACGCAGACCTCCGCCCGCGCACGGGCATGCATCTGCGGATAGGCAGGCACCGGCAAGGTCGCACCTTGCGGCAGCATCCACGCATCGCGGATTCCGCCTTCATTGACGACGCGGATTTTTCCCGCAGGACCCGATGCCGATGGCGTGATCGATGCGAGCAACGCCGTCATCAGGACCAGATTACCGACCTGCCTGCGCATCGCCGATCCCCGCACACGCCCGGATCGTTAGTTACGCCCGCCCCGACAGCCTGTCAAGCAGGCTCCATTCAGAGTTCGCCCAACCCCGCCGCGCGCCCGTCCTCGCCGATTTCCAGCAGGCGCAGGGTATTGGTGGCACCGCGGGTTTCCATGTGCTCGCCGCTGGTGAACACCACGCGGTCGCCGGGCTGCAGCAGGCCGGCGTCGACCAGCAGGCGGATGCTGCCGCGTGCGGCCTCGCGCGGGGTCTGGCCGCGGCTGTCGTAGTCCATCGGGAACACGTCGCGCATCAAGGCCATCTTGCGGCGCGCCGGTCCGTGGCGGGAGAACGCGAAGATCGGCACCGAGGAGCGGAAGCGAGAGAGGAAGCGCGCAGTGCCGCCGGACTCGGTCATCGCCACCACCCCGCGCACGCCGATGTGCTCGGACAGGAACATGGTGGCCATCGCGATGGCCTGGTCGGCGCGTTCCAGGCCGCGCCGGGCGGCTTCGAAATCGGTGTCGGCGATGAACTGCTTCTCGGCGCCGACGCAGATACGCGCCATCGCCTCGACCGCCTTCACCGGCCAGCTGCCGGCGGCGGATTCCTGCGACAGCATGACCGCATCGGTGCCGTCGATGACCGCGTTGGCCACGTCGAGGACTTCCGCGCGGGTCGGGATCGGGCTGTCCACCATCGACTGCAGCATCTGCGTCGCGGTGATGACGACCTTCTCGCGCGCCACTGCCTCGCGGATGATCTTTTTCTGCAGCCCGGGCAGTTCGGCATCGCCGATCTCCACGCCCAGGTCGCCGCGCGCCACCATCACCACATCGCTGGCATCGACGATCTCGGCCAGGTTCTCGATCGCCTCGGCGCGCTCGATCTTGGAGACGAGCGCCGCGCTGCTGCCGTGCGCCTTGGCCACACGGCGCGCCTCGTGCATGTCCTCGGCGTTGCGGCAGAACGAGACCGCGATGAAGTCCACGTCCATGCCCGCCGCGATCGCGATCAACTCGCGATCTTTTTCGGTGATCGCGCCCAGCGACAGGCCGCCGCCCTGCTTGTTCAGCCCCTTTCGATTGGACAGGAAGCAGTCGTTGAGCACGCGGGTGACGATGCGCTCGCCTTCCACCGCGGTGACTTCCAGTTGCACGACGCCGTCGTCGAGCAGCAGCACGTCACCCGGCACCACATCGCCGGGCAATTCGAGGTAGCTCACGCCGACCTGGGTCGCATCGCCCGGTGGTGCGTCGAGGCGGGCGACCAGGTCGAAGCGGTTGCCCGCCTTCAACGCGACCTTGCCCTCGGCGAAGGTTTCCACGCGGATCTTCGGTCCGGGCAGGTCGGCGAGGATGCCGATCTCGCGTCCGATCTTCAGCGCCATCGCGCGCACCGCCTCGCCACGCGCCACCTGCGCAGAAGGATCGCCGTGGGAGAAGTTCAGCCGCACCACGTCCACGCCCGCGCGCAGCACTGCTTCGAGAATCTCAGGCGGATCCGTGGCCGGCCCGAGGGTGGCGACGATGCGGGTGCGGCGCTGGTGCGGGATGGCGACGGGATCGGTCTTGCGTGCGGTCATGTGCGGGCTCCTGAGGCCCCGCACGCTAGCACAGCGCAACGACCGGCGATGGCTCGCCGGACAATGCAAACGAACTCACTCGCCGCGCGCCTCCAGCGCCGCGACCGCCGGCAAGGTTTTGCCTTCCAGGAACTCCAGGAACGCGCCGCCGCCGGTGGAGATGTACGACACCTCGTCCTCGATGCCGTACTTGTCCACGGCCGCGAGCGTGTCGCCGCCACCGGCGATCGAGAACGCGGGCGAGGCCGCGATCGCACGCGCCACCGCCTCGGTGCCGTGGCCGAAGGCGTCGAACTCGAACACGCCGACCGGGCCATTCCAGACCACGGTGCCGGCCTTGGCGATCAACGCGGCGTAGGCCTGCGCCGTCTGCGGGCCGATGTCCAGGATCATGTCGTCGGCCGCGACCTCGTCGATGCGTTTGATCGTGGCCGGCGCATCCGCGGCGAACGCAGGCGCGACCACCACGTCGAGCGGCAGCGGGATGTCGGCGCCGCGTGCCTTCGCATCGGCCATGATCTGTTTCGCGGTATCGATGAGGTCCAGTTCCACAAGCGACTTGCCGACCCCATGCCCGAGCGCGGCGATGAAGGTATTGGCGATGCCGCCGCCGACGATCAACTGGTCGACCTTGCCGACCAGCGAGGACAGCAATTCCAGCTTGGTCGAGACTTTCGATCCGGCAACGATGGCCAGCAACGGCCGCGCCGGGCTGGCCAGCGCCTTGTCCAGCGCGTCGAGTTCCGCCATCAGCAGCGGCCCGCCTGCCGCCTGCTTCGCAAAGCGGATCGCGCCATGCGTGGAGGCCTGCGCGCGATGCGCGGTGCCGAACGCATCCATCACGAACACGTCGCACAGCGCGGCGTACTGCTTCGACAACGCCTCGTCGTCCTTGCCTTCGCCGAGATTCATGCGGCAGTTTTCCAGCAACACCAGTTGGCCGGGCCGTACGTCCACACCATCCAGGTACTCCCGCACCAGCGGCACCTCGAAACCAAGCAACTCCGACAATCGCGCCGCGACCGGCGCCAGCGAATCGGCCTCGCTCCACGCGCCTTCCTTCGGCCGGCCAAGGTGTGAGGTCACCATGACCGCCGCGCCCTTTTCCAGCGCCAGCCTGAGGGTCGGGATCGACGCGGTGATGCGCTGGTCGGAAGTGACCTTGCCGTCGGCGACGGGCACGTTGAGATCCTGGCGGATCAGCACGCGCTTGCCGGTCAGGTCGAGGTCGGTCATGCGGACGATGGACATGGCATTCCTGCGGGAGACGTGGGCCTCCATTGTCCCGGCCGCGCGCGGTCGCCGCAAACGGCCTGCGGCGCGGCATCACGCTACTATCCGGTCGAGCACATGGCGCGGGGATGCGTAGGGGTGCGAGGGATGCGTGCACTGTGGGCGGAACTGCGCCGCCGCCATGTCGTCCGCATGGCCGTCGCCTACTGCGCGCTGGCCTGGCTGGTGCTGCAGGTCGCGGCCTTGCTGGTGCCGATCTTCGACATCCCCAACTGGGCGTTGAAATTGCTCGTCCTGGTGGTCGTGCTGGGCTTCCCGTTCGCCCTGCTGTTCTCGTGGCACTACGCCTGGGCTGATGGCGGCCTGGTCCGCGAATCGGCGACCGCCGGCGAACCGCGGGGAAGCGCGGCAACGGCAGGCTTCGATGCCGTGCAGGCGATTGCACCCGCGCCCGCCGAGGCCTCGATCGCGGTGTTGCCGCTGGTCAACATGAGCTCGGATCGCGAGCAGGATTATTTCTCCGACGGCCTGTCCGAGGAATTGCTCAACCTGCTGGCACAGGTGCCCGGGCTGCACGTCGCCGGCCGCACCTCGTCGTTCTCGTTCAAGGACAAGCCGGCCACGATCGGCGAGATCGGCCGCGCCCTCAATGTCGCCACCGTGCTGGAAGGCAGCGTGCGCAAGTCTGGCGAACGCGTGCGCATCACCGCGCAGCTGGTCAAGGCGCGCGACGGCTACCACCTGTGGTCGCAGGCCTACGACCGCGAGCTGACCGACATCTTCGCCGTGCAGGACGAGATCGCCGCTGCGGTGGTCGATGCATTGAAGCTGCGGCTGTTGCCGGCGCAGCAACCGAGCACGGCGGGACACCACGTCCCCGGTACCGCGGCCTACAAGAATTTCCTGCTCGGGCGGCAGTTGCTCAACCGCGCGACGGAGGAAGGATTCCATCGCGCAGTCGGCGAATTCGCGCAGGCGGTCGCGCTGGAACCCGGCTACGCCGCCGCGCTGGCCGGGCTGGCGCTGGCCGAGGCCTACGCCTCGGATTACACCGATTCCGATGCGGCGATGCTGGCAGGCCGCGAACGGGCGGGTGATGCCGCCGAACGTGCGGTCGCCAGCGATCCCCTGTTGGGCGAGGCCTACACCGCCCGCGCGGTGCTGCGCTTCGTGTTCGACCTCGACTGGAACGGTGGCGATGCCGATTTCGCGCAGGCGCTGGTGTTCAATCCCGGCGACGTGATGACCCATTGGCAGTACAGCCGGCTCCTGGCTGCGCTCGGCCGCCTGCCCGAGGCGCTGGCGTCTGCAAGCCAGGCGACGCAACTCGATCCGCTATCCGCGCAGGCCTGGGAAATCCGCGCCCGCTACGAACTGGCCAGCGGCGACATCGCGGCAGCGCGCCGGTCGCTGGAACAGGCGCTGGACCTCGCGCCCGACCATGGCCGCGCGCCCCTCGGCCTGGGCATGGCGGCATTGCTCGAAGGCGATCCCGCCGCGGCGCGCGCCTGGTATGCGCGCAGCAACAACGAAACCTTCCGGCTCGCGGGCCTGGCGATGGCCGCGCACGATCTTGGCGACGATGCGGAATCCCGGCGCGTCCTGCAGGAATTGCTGGCCGGCCATGCGCACAACAGCGCGTACCAGATCGCCGGCGTGTTCGCCTGGCGCAACGAACGCGGCACCGCCTTCGACTGGCTGCAGCGCGCGGTGGCGCAACGCGACGCGGGCCTGCAGTACCTGAAGTACGACCCGGCGCTGCGTTCACTGCGCAGCGACGCGCGCTACCCGCGACTCCTGCAGCAACTCGGCTTGCCGACCTGATTGCAGGCCGGCAGGCACGCATCACGACGGTGTGCGTGGCTGTCGCAACAGGCTGAAGGCGAAGGCCGCCACCAGCAGCGCACCGACGATCAGCACCCCCCACAGCAGCCAGCGCTTCCAGTCGGTGGGCGGCGCGACCGGCTGCAATGCGGCATCGCCCGCCGCCTGCTGGCGCGTGCCGAGGGCGGCGGTCACGGGTTGCCAGTCGCGGCCGCGCTCGGCGCGCAGCGCATCCACCAGTTGCGGCAACGGCGCGTCCTGGCGTGATGCGCGCGCACTGCCTGCGAGCAAAGCAAACGGCGGGTTGCCTTCGGCGAGGAACACCACGACTTCCGGTCGGTAGCCCAGGCGCAGCACCGGCGGCGCGCCATCGAAGGCATCGCGCGCGCGCAGGCGCCAATGGCGATCCCGCGAGTCGTCGTGCAACGGTTGCGGTGGCGACCGGCTGGAGGTGCCCGTGCTGTCCAAGCGATAGGCCATCCACGGCGATGCCGCCGGCTGCCACGCGGACTGTTCGTCGTCGCGACGTTCCAGCGACCAACCGCGGGTGCTGTTGCCTGGTGAGACCACATCCGCGGCTTCGATCGGGAAACGCCCGTCCAGCACGTATTCGAAGGTCGGGCCTTGCGGCGTGTCGACGCGGCGTCCCTGCAGTTCCTCCCACTGCAGCGAAGGCGCCGCGACCTGCCCGACCGGTTCCGCGATGACGCCCGTCAACGCCAATGCACTGGCCTGCGGCGTCCTTGGCAACAGGCGCAGGTAGCGCGCCTGCACGGCTGGCAGCGCGATGCGATCCTCGCCGATTCGCTGGCCGTTGTTCTGCAATTGCACCAGGCGCGCATCGGCGTCGACATCGCGCCATTGGCGAAGATCATCCGACGCACTCACGCGATAGCCGCGATCGAAGGGTGCAGTGTCCGTCCACGCAAGACGCAATGCCGCCAGCGGCCTGCGCACCTGGCTGGCATCGACCACGAAGCCGCCATCGCCCGTCGCGGCCGTTGCGTTGCCGGGAGCACGCAACTCGACCCGGCGCAGGCTGCCATCGGTGGCGATCTCGCTGATCGCGGCGATGTCCTGGCGCGACGCGCCGGCATCCACCGGCAACGGGAACCACGGCAAGGACACGGCGGCACCGGATCGGGCCAGTGGCGCGTCGGCGGGGAAGATCGCGGTCGCCACCGGCGTGCCCTGCGCATTGACCACGACCAGGTCCTGTAATCGCGGCGACTGCACGTGCCGATAGACCTCGCGATCCAGCACCACGCGGTAGGCACCACCGTCATCGCGTGGCAGGGCGAGTGGCCATTGGCCGGCGTAATCGTCGCGCGTGGCGGCGAGGGCCACCAGCGGCAGCAACGACAACCATGCGAGCTTCTTCATGCAACGGTCTCCTTGGCGTCGACGTCGGGATCGGGATTCGCATCCGCACTGCGCGGCGGCGCGGGCGCGAGGTAGCCGACCACGGTGCACAACAGGCCGTAGGCGATGAACGACCCGATCCCGAGCAGGTTGCCCAGGTGCTCGCGATCGACCAGCACCAGCTTGGCCAGCACCACGCCCATCAGTACCGCGCCCGCCAGCCACAGCATGCGCTGGCCACGACGCGAACCCAGCACCCAGCCGATCACGCCGAGCACGCTCCACACGACGGTCAGGCTGGTCTGCGCCAGGCTGGACGACAGCAGTCCGCCATCCCATGCGATCCCGCCCCAGTGGTGCACGGCGTGTAGCACCACCGAGGTGATCCAGGCGAAGGCCAATCCGGAGAGCAGCACGATGCGCGACGACGACAAGCGACCGCCCGCCGGCAGTTGCCAGCGCAGGGCCAGTACCAGCACCGCCAATTGCGCGAGCTCCATCGGATTGAGCACCGGCAACCATGGCAAGGGCGTGGCCGCGCCGTCGTCGAACAGCGAGACCAGCCACCACAGGCCCAGCACCGCGAACAGCACCGCCAGCAGGCGACCACGCCAGCCATCGAAGGCGTCGCCGAGCGGCATCGACAACCAGCGCCAGCGATACAACGCCAGCGCCGCAACCACCAGCCACGGCAACACGATCAATGCTGCCTGCCAGCCGTCGCCCATGCCCGCGAACTGGCCGGGCAGCCAGCCCAGCAGCAGGCTGGCCACCAGCGGCCAGACCAGCCACCAGGTGAATTGCGCGGGCGATGCCAACCGGTGTTCGCCATCGCGCAGGCACTGCAGGCTGCGAATGCCGAGCGCTGCGTACACCAGCCATGCCCAAACGCCATTGCCGGCGAAGGGTTGCTCATGCACCCCGCTCTGCCACAGCGCGAGCGGCACGGCCGAGGCCAGCGCGGCCAATCCGGTCAACGCGAGCGCGCTCGCGGGCTTGCGGCGATGCACTTCCGCCGCCAGCCAACCGGTCAGCGCGGCGAAGGCGAGCAGCGCATCGGGTTCGTCGCGATGACCGAGGAAGCCGACGATTTCATTGAGGCCGTTGCCGACCCACCAGGCCAGTCCCCATCCGTAATACAGGCCGGCGATGTTGTCGTTGCGTACCTGGCGATACGCCCACGCGCTGGCGAAGCCGGCGATCGCGATCAGCAATGCGCCCATGAACGATGCATTCGCGATCGGCACCGCGATGTGCTCGCCGGGCGAAAAACGCGCCGCTGTGAGTCCGATGGTGAACGCGATGGCTGCGGCCAATTGCAGGCCGGCACCTGCCAGTTGCGGGAGCAGTCGCTGCTGGCGCAAACCGAGCCAGCAAAGTGCCGCGCCTTCCAGCGCGAACACGCAAGCCGTCGCCTGAGCCGACAAGGCCAACGGCACCGCCAGCGTGGCGAAGCCGACCGCGAGCAAGGCATGCGATTGCGCCAGCACGTCGAAGCCCTTGCGCCGACGCAGCCACCACGACAATCCCGCGTACAACGCGCCGAGCCCGAGCGCGCAGAACGCGAGCGCCATGCGTTGTCCTTGCAGCAGCCCGGCCTGCAGGGAGAACGCCACCAGTGGCATGCCGAACACCAGGCAGCCGTCGATCAGGTCGCGCCGGCCGACCGGGCGACGCCGCGCGAACAGGATCGGGATCAGCAGGTACATCGCGAAGAACAGCGCCAGGAACGGCTGCGTGCTGGCGTACTTCGCCGGGGAGTAATCGAACACGCCCCAAGCGGTCGCGATGCCGAACGTGAACACGAAGCCCAGCAGGTTGAGGATCCGCCAGGCCTTGTGCCAGGCGATGCCGACGATCGCCGCATTGAGCACGGCGTAGTACGAGAACAGCGCGACATGGTTGCCGCCGCCGGTGGACAGCCAGATCGGCGCGAGGAAGCCGGCGAGCAGGGCGAATACCGCCAACGCCTTGGCGTCCTGCAGCACCGCGAGCACGCCTGCGCTCGCGACCAGCACGATGCTCAATGCGAAGGCCGCGCCCGCAGGCAGCATCCCGAAGTTCTTGAACGCGGCGAACACCACCAGCAGCAGCACGCCGATCGCGCCCCCCTGCAGGCTCAAGGCAAACACGCGGTTGCTCTCGCGCTTGCGCCAAGCGAACACCAGCGCGGCGAGTGCCGCAGCGGCCACGCCCGCCAGCTTCAGTTCCGCCGGCATCGCGAACCAGCCCTGGTCCGCACCGTACTTCAGCAGCGAGGCCACGCCGGCCAGCAAGACCAGCATGCCGATCTTCACCGGCACGTTGCCGACGGTGAACCAGCGTTGCACCGCACGCATTGCGATGGTGGCGATGCCCGGCGCGGCGGGCTTCGCGGGCTGCGGGCGCGGGATCGGGCGAGGTACGGGCGCGATGGTGACGGCTGGCGCAGGCGCGATCGGGTCATTCGCTCGCGGCGCAGCCGGAGCGACGGCGGGCACCACGGGTGGCACGGGCGCATCCTGCACCGATGGAGGCGGTGCCTGCGCCGCGGGTTGCGATGTTGGCGGCGCGGACTGACGGGTGAGGTCGGCCAGCGTCGGTTCCTGCGGGGGTGTTGCAGCCGCCGGTGCCGCGGGGCGTCGATGCAGCGCAGCCACCTGCTGCTCCAGCGCGGCGACGCGTTGCTTCAAACCGGAGATCGACACCAGCGCGATCACCAGCAACACCGGCACCGCGAGAACCGCCAGCACCAACAACGCGATCATGCCTTCCATGCCTGTCCCTCACCCCGCGGTGCCCGCAGCCTCGGCGATGCCCCGGTGTTTTGCAACTTGACGCGGCGATGCGCAGGCATGCGCACCCGCAGGTTCAATCGCTGACCCGGTTGCGGCCCGCGGCCTTGGCGCGATACAGCGCGGCATCGGCACGGCGCAGCATCTGCTCGACATCGTCGTCGCCGGGCAGCACGCTGGCCACGCCGATGCTCACCGTCATCCGCCCTTCGGGCGATGCGGCGTGCACGATGTCGGCGCTGCGCACGCGCTCGCACACGCGCTGGCCCACGCGCATCGCCTGCTCCTGGGTGCTGCCGGGCAGGAACACGATGAATTCCTCGCCGCCCGGGCGCGCCAGCAGGTCGTCGGCATGCAGCAAGGCGCTGCTGACCGCGCCGGCGAAGCGACGCAACGCGCCATCGCCTTCGGCGTGCCCGTACAGGTCGTTGTATTTCTTGAAGTGGTCGATGTCGAGGGCGAGCACCGAGAGTTCCGCGCCCGTCGCGCGCGCCTGCTTCCAAAGCGCCTCGCCCGCTTCCTGGAAGCCACGGTAGTTCAGGCTGCCGGTCAGCGCATCGGTGCGGCTCAGCCGGTCCAGGTCGCTGACCGCCAGGCGCAGCGATTCGGTGCGCTCCTCGATGATGTGCTCGCGCTGTTCCAGCGCCTGCTGCAAGGCGTCGTAGGCGGTGTTCATGCGCGCGGCCAGGTCGCCGATCCCGCCCGCCAGCGGCTGCAATTCCTCCGGCATCTGCGACAGTTGCCGCGGATCCAGGCGCCCACCCAGCGCATAGCCGTGCAGGCTCGCCAACAGGCGACCCATGCTGGCAGCCAGCAACCGGCGCAATCGCCATAGCGCGAACAGCACGCCCGGCGTGGTCATGGCCAGCAAGCCGAGCAGCAGGCCCACGCGCGGCAGCGCCGGTGCCAGCAAGCGCTGCTCCGGGGCGATGATCGCGACGATCCAGCCGGTGCGCATCGCCACTGCATGCACATAGGCGTCCTCCCCATCACGCAACAGCCCGCCCAGGGTGCGCATCTCGCCGGGTTGACCCGGTTGCGCCGCACCGCCACGGATCGTCGCGCCCACGGTTCCGGTCGCATCGAGGAATTGCCAGCGCAAGGCCTTGCTCGCATGGACGACGCGATCCTGGCGATCGAGCAGCAACAGCTCGAACCCGCGCCGTCGCAGATTGTCCGAACGCACGCGGATGTACTGTTCGATCGGGATCGAGGCCTGCAGTACGCCCTCGAACGCGCCGTCGTGCCACATCGGTGCCGAGACCGCGACCAGTGGCTCACTGCCATAGATACGGGCGCGATAGGCATCCGAGACATGCGGACGACTGCCATCGCGGACCGTGCGGAACCACTCGCGGTCGGCCACCTGTTCGGCGGCAATCGCGGCAGGTCGTCCGGTCGCCGAGCGCGCCGCGACGATGTTGCCCTCGCGATCGGTCGCCAGGGCGCGCAGCATCGCCGGATACGCGCGCAGCAGCTTGCCGAGCTCCTCGTCGAGCGTTCGCCCGGACAGCATCGAACCATCGGCCATCAACTCGACGCCGGAGAGCTGGCCTTGCAGGAAATCGTCGATTGCGTTGGCGCTGAGTTGCGCGTTGGAGCCCAGCCGCAACTTCAGGTCGTCCTGGACACGCTGCCACTGGCTCCACAGCAGGGCCATGCCGAACACCAGCGCCGGCAGCAGCGCGGTCAGCACCAGCATGCGGGTGAGTTCGCGGCGCAGGCTCCATCCTGCGGTTGGCGCGTCCGGCGTCATGGCCGCACCCTACCCGCGGACATGCAGGCCGCACAAGCAGCGAAGCCCCGCGGGTGCGGGGCTTCGGTCGAACGGGTGCAACCCTGGATCACGCGTTCATGCGGCGACGACCTTGACCATCTCGAGGCACTTGTTGCTATAGCCCCATTCGTTGTCGTACCAGCTGACCAGCTTGACGAAGGTGCTGTCCAGCGCGATGCCGGCTTCCGCGTCGAAGATGCTGGTGCGCGCGTCGCCGCGGAAATCGGTGGCGACCACCTTCTCGTCGGTGTAGCCGAGGATGCCCTTCAGCGCGCCTTCCGACTGCGCCTTCATTTCCGCGCAGATCTCGGCGTAGGTCGCCGGGTTCTCGAGTTCGACGGTGAGGTCGACCACGGACACATCGCTGGTCGGCACGCGGAACGACATGCCGGTGAGCTTGCCCTTCAGTTGCGGCAGCACCACGCCGACGGCCTTGGCCGCGCCGGTGGACGACGGGATGATGTTCTCGAGGATGCCGCGGCCGCCGCGCCAGTCCTTGTTGCTCGGGCCGTCCACGGTCTTCTGCGTGGCGGTCGCCGCATGCACGGTGGTCATCAGGCCGCGCTTGATGCCCCACTTGTCGTCCAGCACCTTGGCCAGCGGGGCCAGGCAGTTGGTGGTGCAGGACGCGTTGCTGATGATCGCCTGGCCGGCATAGGACTTGCAGTTCACGCCGTGCACGAACATCGGCGTGTCGTCCTTCGACGGCGCCGACAGGATCACTTTCTTCGCGCCGGCGGCGAGATGCTTGCCCGCGCTGTCCTTGTCCAGGAACAGGCCGGTGGATTCCAGCACCACGTCGGCGCCGACCTCGTCCCACTTCAGGTTGGACGGATCGCGCTCCGCGGTCAGGCGGATGGTCTTGCCGTTGACCACCAGCTGGCCGTCCTTGACCGACACGTCGCCCTTGAAGCGGCCATGCACGGAGTCGTAGCGCAGCATGTACGCGAGGTAGTCCGGTTCCAGCAGGTCGTTGATCGCGACGATCTCGATGTCGTCGCCGAAGTTCTGCACCGCCGCGCGGAACACGCAGCGCCCGATGCGACCGAAACCGTTGATGCCGACCTTGATGGCCATTGACGCTCCTGGCGGATGGTTCGTGGGGAAGGCGACATTCTACCCAATCGTCCCGCGCATTCCGCGGGCGCGGAATTGATCATGGTCAAGGTGCGCGCGTCGATGCCGGCGGAGACTGGTTCCAGTTGAAACCACCCCCACTGGAGCTCCCGCATGAACCCCCTCCGCATCGCCCTGGCCGCCGTGCTCGCCCTGGCCGCCACCCCCGCTCTCGCCCAATCCGCCGGCAGTTGGACTGTCGGCATCGGCGCGCACAACGTCGCCCCCAAGTCCGACAACGGCACGCTGACCGCGACGCCGCTCGGCAACCTGACGATGGACGTGGGCAGCAACGTCCGCCCGACCATCACCGGCGAATATTTCCTGCAGGACAACCTCGGCATCGAAGTCCTCGCCGCGCTGCCGTTCCAGCACGACATCAGCGTGGCCGGCGTGGGCAAGGTCGGTTCCACCAAGCACCTGCCGCCGACGGTCTCGCTGCAGTATCACTTCGGTCAGGGCAAGGTGAAGCCCTTCGTCGGCCTCGGCGTGAACTACACCCGTTTCTTCAGCACCAAGGCCGAGGGCGCGATCGCCGGCGCCAACCTCGACCTGTCGGATTCCTGGGGCCTGGCTGCGCACGTGGGCGTGGATTTCAAGGTCGGCGAGAAGGGTGCGATCCGCCTCGACTACCGCAAGGTCGACATCGACACCCGGGTCAAGCTCAACGGCGCCAACCTGGGCACCAAGAACACGGTGAACATCGATCCGTCGGTGTACGGCATCGCCTACGTGTTCACGCTCTGACGCCACCGCTGTCATACCGTCGTCGGCCATGCCGGGCTATCCTGCCGGCATGGCCAATCCCCGCAGATTCCGCATCCTCGTCGCCCTGCTCTGCCTGGGCATCGCCTCCACCGCCTTCGCATGGGGCCGGCAGGGCCACGCACTGGTCGGCGACCTCGCCGAGCGCCATCTCGACCCGACCGCGAAGGCCGACATCGCGCGCCTGCTTGCGGGCGAGACGGATCCCACCCTGGCCGGCGTGGCCTCGTGGGCCGACGACCTGCGCGACAGCGACCCGGCGCGCTTCAAGGCGACGTCGAAGTTGCACTACATCAATGCGAAGGGTGGTGGCTGCGGCTTCGACCTGGCCCGCGATTGCCCGGACGGCAATTGCGTGGTCGGCGCGATCGAGGCGCAGCGCGCGATCCTGGCCGACCGCAGCCAGCCGATCGAGGCACGGCGCGACGCACTGAAGTTCATCGTCCACTTCATCGGCGACGCGCACCAGCCGATGCACGCCGGCAGCCGCACCGACGCCGGCGGCAACGGCTTCCAGGTCAGCCTGCGCACGCCGATCGAACCCGAGGCGTACAACCGCAGCAAGTACGTGGACGGGGTGATGGGCACCAACCTGCACTCGGTCTGGGATTTCTACATCCTCGCCAGCGCCGGACGCGAGCAACCGTCGTATGCGAACAAGCTCGATGCGCTGCCGTGGCCGCCGTTCCCCGCACCCTCCGCGCATGACGTGATGCCACTGGCCTGGGCCGGCGAGTCCTGCCGCCTGATCGAGGCGCGCGGCATCTATCCGCCCGAGGACAGGCACACCATGGACAGCGCCTACCTGGATGCGATGCGCCCGCTGGCCGAGCAGCGCGTGCGCCAGGCGGCGTGGCGGCTCGCGCAACTGTTGAACCAGACCATCGGAGCGCAGGCGGCACCGTGAGCAACACCGACCTGTTGCTGGCCGCGCTGTTCTTCGCGGTCGCGGTGCTGTATTCGTCGGTCGGTCATGCCGGTGCCAGCGGCTACATCGCGTCGATGGCGCTGCTCGGCTTCGCCCCCGAACAGGTGCGTCCGACTGCACTCGCTTTGAACCTGCTGGTCGGCGGCATCGGCTTGTGGCGTTGGTGGCGCGGGGGCCATGTGCGCTGGCGCAATGTGCTGCCGTTCGTGCTGGCCTCGGCACCGGCCGCGTTCCTGTCCGCGCAGGTGAAACTTCCGAAGGAAAGTTATTCACTGCTGCTCGGCATCGTGTTGCTGGTCGCAGCCATTGGCGTGTTCCGCCATGCGTCGCGCGCCGAGGCCGAAGACCAGGCCGCGCGCGACCGCGACGTGCCTTGGATGGCCGGCCTGCTGATCGGCGCGGCCATCGGCACCCTGTCCGGCCTGACCGGTACCGGCGGCGCGATCTTCCTGACGCCGCTGCTGCTGTTCGCGCGCTGGATGCCGACCCGCGAGGCCAGCGGCGTGTCCGTGGCCTTCGTCTGGATCAATTCGCTGACCGGGCTTGCCGGCCTGCTGCATTCCGGCCAGTCGCTGCCGGCGATGCTGCCGTGGTGGCTTGGCGTGGTCGCGATCGGCGCGCTGCTCGGCACCCAGTTCGGATTGAAGTGGTTGCCGGTGCGCGGGCTGCGCTATGCATTGGTGGTCGTGCTGCTGATCGCGTCGGGGAAACTGCTGTTCGCCTGATTCGACCAGGCGACGTCAGCAATCGTCCTGCGGCGGCTTCGGCGGCATCCAGCTGGCGCTGAGCGAGGCCTGCATCCGCTCGTAGGTGTTGAAATTGCCCGTCGTCGATGCCATCGCCTGCCGGGCGGTGATCGGCGTCGGCTTGCGGCTGGATGCACTGGCTTGCACGGGCGCCGGCTTGGCCACGCGCGACGCGACCGGCATCGAATCGGTCAGCACGATGTCCAGGCGCAGGCCCTTGAACGTCGCGGCCTGGCCGTCTTTGCTGCGGGTTTCCTCACCCATTCGGATACTGCCGGCCTTGCCGTTGCGCAGCACGATCTTGGGCGACGCAACCTGCCTGACGAGTTTCGGATCGGTGACCTGGCCGCCCCCTTCGACAATGCGCAGATCCAGCGCCAACGCGGGCTGTCCCGCATGCTGCATGCGCGTCACCGTGCCCTCGATCGCATATAGTTTTCCATCGTGTTCGCCACTCACCGAGAAAGGCACGCCCTCGTCGGTGACCGCACGCAAGCGCACGGGCTCACCGTCGTCCACGCGCAATGCGATGTCGGCGGCGATCTTGCCGGCTGGCACGGTCGAGATCGACGGTTGCGCAGGCTGCGCCGCCCATGCCGCATAGCCCGAGGCCAGCAGGATCGCGATGACCAGCGCGCGGCCGCTGTTGCGGCGCAGGGAAGACGGTGTCGGTTGCTTGAGCATTTCGATTCTCTCCTTGAGCGGATGGGACTGCCCCCAGTGGCAACCCAGCGGCAGCCGCTGCGTGGCCAGTTGGGTCTTGAACATGGCTTCGCCGTAGGCGCGGCGTTGCTGCGGATTGCGCGCGATTACCCGCGCGTCGCAGGCCAGTTCCTGATCGTCGCGGAAGCGGCGCACGGCGACGTGCAGCAGCGGGTTGAACCAGAACACGCAACGCAGCACCACGACAGCGGCGTTGGCCAGAAGGTCGCCGTGGCGGATGTGCTCGCGTTCGTGGGCGAGCATCAGGCGGCGTTCGGTGGCGTCGTAGCGGAACAGCGCATCCGCCGGCATCACGATGCGCGGGCGAAGGACACCGATGACCGCGGGCAGGCCCGCAGTGGCTTTGGCCAGCCAGATCCCATCACCGCGCGTCGCGATGCGCCCGAGCCCGCGGACGAAACGGCGTTGCTGCCAGGCGAAACAGGCGGCGAAGACGGCACAGCCGGCAAACCACAACAGGCAGGCCAACACCGCGATGTCGGGCGTGGCCCTGGAGGCTGTCGTTTCCGCCAGCATCGCGATGGGAGCCTGCATCACCGACATCGGCAGCGACGGCACTGGCATCGGCATCGCAGGCAGCAGCGTGCCAACCAGCACGACCGGCAGCGCGCTCCATGCCGCATACGCGGCGCCCGCGCCGAACACGCGGCGCAACGGCCCGCGCAGCGCAAGCACGACCAGCAATGCCGCGCTTCCGGCCAGCGTGGCTTCGACCAGCCATGCACTCAGGTCAGCGGCGGCCATCGTCGATCCCGTCCAGCAGCTTGCGCAGTTCGGCGATGTCCTTGCGGCTCAGCTTGCGTTGTTCGCTGAAGTGCGCCACCAGCGGCGCCACGCGACCACCGAACACCCGGTCCAGCAGGCTTTCGCTCTCGCCCTGCACCCAGGCCTCGCGCTGCAGCACCGGCGCGTACAGGTAGCGGCGGCCGTCCTTCTCGGCATCGATCGCCCCCTTCTTCAGCAGTCGATTCAGCAGCGTCTTCACCGTGGCTTCCTGCCAGTCCTGCCGCGAGGACAGCGACGCCACGACATCTTCGGCGGACAGCGGGCTGCGCTTCCAGAGGACGTCCATCACCACCGCTTCCGCGTCGCTGATCTGCATGTCGTTTACATCCGTAATTGGTTTGAAAATTACACATGTAAACGAACATGTCAACCACGCCGGGCAAACCGCGCCCGGATGGCACGCGGCATGCCCGGGTGCTGGCCGTCAGTAGCGCAGGTTCACCTTCAGCCACAGGTTGCGGCCGGGCTCGGCGATCCGCACCGGGTCTGCGGGATAGCCGAAATCGGCGCTGCCGGCCAGGTTGAGATGCTCGCTGTAGGCACGATCGAACAGGTTGTCGATGCCGGCGCTGAGCTGCACGGCCTCGCTGAAACGATAGCCGCCGTTCACCGACAGGATCGCGAACCCCGCGCTGGGCCCGAGGTCGCGCCCGCTGACATTGCCGTGGTCGATGGCGATGCGATCCTGCGCCGCCACGATGCGCAGCAACGCACCGCCGCTCCACTTCTCGCCTTCATAGGCAGCGGTCAGGCGCGCTTCGAACGGGGTCATCTGCGGCAATGGCGTGCCCGCGCTGGTGTTCGCGCCCCAGGCCCACGCCAGCGTGCCGCCCAGCGTCCAGTCCGCATCCGGCTGGAACTCCGCGCCGGCTTCGGCACCGTGGATGCGTGCATCGACATTGGCGACCGAAGTGGTCGTGCCCATCGTCCCGCCGCTGCGATAGGTGAACAGGATGAAGTCGTCGATCCGGCCCGCGTACGCGGACACCCACGCCGACGCGCGCGCACTGCGAACCTGTGCACCGACATCCAGTTGCGTGGTCTTCTCCGGCGCGACGCCGGCGAAGGCGTTGGGCCCTCCCATCGATCCCATGCCCGAGCCGAACGTGTCGGCGGAAAACAGTTCCCAGTAATCGGGCATGCGTTGCGCGTGGCCGAGGCCTGCGTACCAGCCGATACCGCGTGCCGCGTCGTGCTCCACGCGCAGGAATCCGCTGCGCAAGGTCTCGCGGCGGGTCATGCCGAAGGTCGGGTTCGGCATCGCCATCATCCCGCTGGTCGCGCGGCGGTCGGTGACCTGGGCGCGGTCGGAACGCGCGCCGGCGATGAGCTTGCGGCCGTGCGTCAGTGTCCACGTGCCCTCGGCGAACATGCCGGTGTTGCGGAACCCGGCATCGTCGGCCCACGGCACTGCGGCGTACGCGCCCTCGCCCATCGCACTGGGTTCGCGATGTTCGCTGCGCTGGAGGTCGACGCCTGTGGTCAGCGCAAAGGCGCTCCACCCCCAGTCCAGCGCCACGCGCCCTCCGTTGGTCAGACGATCCACGTTCGCCGCGACCGGCATCGGCATCATGCCCATCGGGTCAGGATCGCGCAGGGTGTAGTTGTCCATCACGTGATCGGCGTGGTTGCGGAACACGCTGGCTTGCAGCTTCTTCAACACACCATCGAAACCGCCCTTCTCGAAGCGCAGGCTGCGGCTCTCGCGCTTGAATTGCGCGCCATCCATGCCGCGGCCTGCATAGCGCGCCTGGCCATCGCCTTCGCCAAGGTTGAGTTCGAGCAGGGTGTCGGCATCCGGCGTCCAGCCCAACGCGACGTCGGCATTCCACTTCTTCCATGCCGATGGCACGCGTTCGCCGTTGCCGTCCGCGTAGTCGTCCGCTTCGGAACGATTGGCAGCAACACGCGCATAGCCCCTGGATGCGCCAGCGGTGGCGTCGAGCAATTGGTCGTTGCGACCGAAGCTGCCGCCCAGCAGGCTGCCCTGCACACGCAGCCCGGGCTTGTCGAAACGCGGCGTCTCGCGCTGGAAGCGCACCGTGCCGGCCGACGCGCCCGGCCCCCAGAGCACGGCCTGCGGACCCTTGATCACGCTCAACGCATCGTAGGTTTCCGGCGCGACGTAGGACATCGGATTGTCCATCCGCGCCGGGCACGCACCGGGCATGCTGCCGTCGTTGCTCAGCAGGTTGAGCCGCGAGCCGAACATCCCGCGCATTACCGGATCGCCATTGGTGCCGCCGTTGCGCAAGGCATTGAAGCCGGGAATGGTCTTGAGGTAGTCGGCGCCATCGCTGGCGGGCACCGGCTGGCGCGGCAACTTCGGATCGGTGTCGTAGGTCAGCGGCTGCACCGGCGATGCGGTGACGATGACGCGGTCGAGCGTCCTGGCGCCCTCATCGGACGCGGCGACGGGCAGTGCGGCAAGCGAGATGGCGCAGGCAAGCGCCAGTCGCGACGGCAGCGCCGTCGCAATCGGGGAACGGGACATGGGATTTGGCTCCGGAACACAAGGAGCGAGGCATGCGACCTCGCGGAGAGATGGTCTTGTGGTTCAGGAGAGGCGTGGCGGCCCTCGCGCACCCAATCCGTGCGCGAGCGATGCATCACGCGGCGATGTCGTGGGGAATGCGGATGGCGGTGGCGATGCCGGTGGCGGCAGCAACAACAGCGTCGCCAGCACCACCGGTACGGCACTGGCCAGCAGTGGGCAGTAATCGCAGTCCGCGCCCGGCTGCGTGCCCGTGGGGAGCGGATCGCCTGCCTGGAACAATGCCGCCGGCGGCGACCACGCCATGCCGTCGCTGGTGCACATCGCCATGCCGGCCTTCGATGACCTCGGTCAAGCGTCCGATGAAGAAACCAGCGCGCGTTGCTTCAATCACTCGTGCCGCAGCGCGGTGATCGGATCCAGCTGCGCCGCCTGCCGCGCCGGATACACGCCGAAGGCCATGCCGACCAGCGCGCAGAATCCGGCGGACAGGAGGATCGGCAGCGGCGCCCACGCGACCTGCCAGCCGGCGAAGGTGGCGATCAGGTAGGCCAGCACGGTGCCGAACAGCAGGCCGATGAGTGCGCCGACCACGCAAATCACGCTGGCTTCGCGCAGGAATTGCGCAACCACGTCGCGACGGCGCGCGCCGAGTGCGCGCAGCAGGCCGATCTCGCGGCGACGTTCCAGCACGTTCGCCAGCATGATGTTCATGATGCCGATGCCGCCGACCAGCAGGCTGACGCCGGCAATCGCCCCCATCACCACCTGGAAGATGCGCTGGGTCTGCTGGTGCTGGCGGAACAGCTGTTGCGGCACCACCAGCGTGTAGTCGCGCATGCCCGCATGGCGCTGGTCGAGCATTGCCGCAAGCACGCTGGCGCCGGCAGCGAGCTGCTGCGGATCGCGCAGGCGCAACAGGAAGCGGTCGACTTCGTCCTCCTGTTCCTGGAACTTGAAGCGCGCACGCGCACTCGCCAGCGGCAGGTAGACGCGGTTGCTTTCCAGGCCCAACGGCACGCCTTCGAAACTGTCCTTGCCGAGGTCGCGATCGGCGAGCACGCCGACGACTTCCAGCCACACGTGGTTGACCTTGACGTGCTTGCCGAGCGGATCGACGCGCGGGAACAACGCGGTCGCGGCCTGGTGGCCGAGCACGGCAACCGGCGCCAGCGCATCCTCGTCCTGCGCGGTCAATGCGCGGCCACGCGCGACCTGCAACGACGACAGTGCGAACCAGTCGGCACTGACGCCGCTGGCCTGCGCCTCGCCGCTGGCGTAATCGCTGAACACCGAATGCGTCTTGACAGGCTTCTCCGCGGCGAATGCTTCGGCGCCCGGCACGACCGCCAGCGCGGCGCGCGCATCGGCGATGCTCAGGCCCAAGCTGCGCGCGCGGGTCTCCTTCAGCGTGTCGTCGTCCTGCGGCGTGGCGACGGCGATCAGGTTGTGCAGGCCCAGGCTCTCGACCAGGCGCAGCGCCTCGCGCCGGCTGCCTTCGCCGACCGCCTGCATCGCCACGATCGCGCCCACGCCGAAGATCAGGCCGAGCAGGGTCAGCAGCGTGCGCAGGCGCCGACGCCAGAGTTCGTCGATGGCCTCGCGCCAGATCTGCGGAAGGCGTTGCAGCAGAGAGTCGATCATGGGTTCGCTGCCTCGCCTTCGCTCGCCGACTTGTTCTTGTTTTCCGCGGATGCGCCTGTCTTTGCGGCTTCCGCATCCGGCGCAATGCCGCTGGCCAACCGCACCTGCTCGCCTGCACGCAGGCCTTTCGTCACCTGCGAACGCGCGGTGCCGCGGATGCCCAGGGCCACTTCACGCCGCTTGAAGCCATCGCCATCGCGCACCTGCACGTAACTGCGGCCATCGTCGCTTTCGATCGCGACATTCGCCACGCTCAGCGCATCGGCGGTGCGCAGCAGGATGATCGTCGCCTGCATGCTCTGCCCGGGCACCAGGCCGTACTTTCGGATCGCGTCGGCCGGGATCGGTGCCTTCATCGACAACACCTTGACTGGGTTGTTGCGGCTGCGCGGCTTGGCAGCGCTGGCCACCCAGCTCAACGTGCTCGCGATCTTCTGTGCGGGCTGGCCGACCGGATGCAGTTCCACCGCCATGCCGGCGCGCAGGCCCTGCGCCTCGATCTGCGGCAGGGTCAGTTCCACCTCCATCGCACCCGGGTCCGGCAGGCTGCCGAAATCGGTGCCGGCATAGAGGTTGCTGCCGACGCTGGGTTTCTCGCCGGTCCAGTTGGCGCTGAGCATCAACACGCCATCGTTCGGCGCACGCAGTTCCAGCGCGTCGAGGTCGTCCTGCCGCGTCTTCGCATTGATCGAATAGGTGGCGCGCTGGGCGTCCAGCACCGCGAGTTCCGCACCACCGCGCACGCCGAACTGGCCGCGCTTCCATTGCAGGGTGTCCTGCTTGGTGCCGAGGAAGCGCGAATCCTGCACCGCATCGAGCACGTCGTTGCGGGCCATCGTGCTGAGATCGGCGTCGGCATAGCGGCGGGCAATGCCGAGGTCGGTGCCGACTTTCGCCAGGTCCACGTCGACGCGGCCGCGACCGGCATCCAGTTCGCCTTCCTTCGCCGAGCGCGCCAGCGCATTGCGCTGCAGGTCGATCATCGCCTGCGCCAGTTGCTGCGCGCCCTCCTCGGCGGAGAAGCGGGCGATCAGTTCGCCCTTCTTCACCAGGCTGCCTTCCGGCACCATCCAGGTGAGCCGACGCGACGACCAGTTCTGGCCGGGCACCATCAACGGCGTGGCCTTGGACGATTTGAGTTCGCCGCCGGCCTGCACGCTGAGCACGATGTCGCCTGCGGCCACGGTTTCCAGCACGGGCTGCGGCGCATCCTCGCGACAGGCGCACAGTCCGAGTGCGACGAGACAGGCGAGCGAAAACGCGCGGGCCTTCATTGCGCCGCCACCACGTCGGCCACGGTCACTTCCACGCGCACGGGCTGCCCGGGCTTGAGCCTGGCACGCGGATCGTCCAGCCTGATCTCGACATCCACCACCGGGATCGGCTGCACCCGCGACTTGCTGCGCACGGTGCGCCCCAGCGCGACCACGCGGCCCTTGAGCGCACTGCCTGCACCGCCCTCGATCACGATCCGCGCCGGCGCGCCCACTTGCACGCGGGTCAGGTCGCGCTCCGGCAATTGCGCGCGCACCGCGAGTGTTGCGGTGTCGGGGATTTCGGCCACCGACATGCCCTTCCACACCTGGGTGCCGACATCGAACTTCTCGCCCTGCCAGTTGCTCCTGTGCATCATCAGGCCGGCGCGCGGCGCGGTGACGTTCATCGCCATCAGCGAGGCCTGCAGTTCCTTCACTTCGCCCTGCAGTTGCTCGACTTCGGAACCGAGCAGGCGGCGTTCCTGCACGCGTTGTTCCGCGGCCAGGCGCTCGCGTTGCTCGACCAGCGCCGCACGGCGGTCGGCCTGCTGGCGCGCGACCATCAGCTTGCGGTACGGGATGCCGCCGATGATTTCCTCCGGCTGCGTGGTCTTGCGCTGCGCCTTCTCGCGATTGGACATCGCTTCGGCGGTGCCCAGGCGTTCGTTGCGCTCGCGCTCGGCCAGTTCCAGCAGCAGTTTGTCGAGCTGGCTCTGCTTCTCCTTCAGCACGCTCTGCTTCTCGGTGAGCCGCTTCATCAGTTCGCTGCCATCGAAGGCGAGCACCACATCGCCCTGCTTGACCGGACTCCCGTCGGGCGCGAGCTGGGTGATGTTGAACTGCCACAGGTCGTCGACCGCGGGCGGCATCAGCGAGGCGGTACGTTGCGCATAGACCTCGCCATCGATCTTGAGCGTGCCGGCGATGGCCGTCCCCATGCACAGCAGGGCGGATGCCAAGAGCAGGCGTTTCATCGCGACGCTGCTCCGGTTGCCGATGGCGCAGTCACCCGCACGCTCATGCCCGGCAGCAACTTGAACTTCGGCTGCTGGACCAGGTCGATGTCGACGGTGAAATAGCGGCCCTCGCCCCATTCCGGCTTGCGGTCCGGCGCACCGGCGATCGCCTGGATGCGGCCGGGGAGATGGTGCCCCGGATAGGCATCGAAGGCGAGTTGCACGCCTTGGCCGAGGCGCAAGTGCCGGCGATCCGGTTCCAGCGCCCATGCGCGCACGCGCATCGCGCCGCCGCTGACCACTTCGCCGGCCTTGCTGCCGGGCATGGTCGAGGAGCCCTCATCGATCCGGCCTTCCAGCCAGCCCTGGTTGAACCCGTGCACGACGATGCCGTCGCGATCCGCCCGCACTTCCGAGTTGCGCATGCGGGTGGCGCTGTAGTCGCGCTGCACTTGCAGCTTCTGCACTTCCAGCGCGCCGTCGTTCCTGCGGCGTTCGACCGCGGCGCGCGCGGAAGCAAGCTCGGTGCGCTTGAGCGCGGCCTCGCGGGTGGCGCGGTCGAGCTCGCCCTGGTAGCGGTCGTAGTCGAGCCGGGAAATCAGTTCTCGTGGCACCTTCGCGTCGATCTTCGCGGTGGCGAGCGCGGCCTCGGCATCGCCCAGCGCAAGCTCGGCATCGACCCGCTTGACCTGCAGTTCCGCCAGTTCCTTCGCGGCGCGTGCGCGGGTCTGCTCGATGTTGGCCTCGATGTCGCGCACCTGGCTGGCGGACTGGCCGGGATCAATGCGCAGCACCACGTCGCCCTTCTTCACCTGCGTGCCTTCGGCGATGAAATAGCGGATCACCACCGGCGAGGAATTCGACTCCGGCGTGTAGATGGGCTGCGCATTCACGGCCTGCACTTCACCGGTGATCACCGTGGCATTGCCAGCCAACGCCGGCCATGCCAGCGCCACCGCGCAGGCCACGCATGCAGCGCGCAGTTCAATGCGCATGTTGGCGGATGTCATGTTCGACCTTGCCGTCGCGGAGGCGGATCCGGCGCGGCGCGCGCGCGGCGATGTCGTTGTCATGGGTGACCATCACCACGGTCTGGCCGCTGGCATGCACGTCGTCGATCAGGCCCAGCACGTCGGCCGCACTCCTGGAATCCAGGTTGCCGGTGGGTTCGTCGGCCAGCAGGATCGCCGGGCGCAGCACCAACGCACGGGCAATCGCGGCGCGTTGCATCTGCCCGCCGGAAAGCTCCGAGGGCCGATGTTCCATGCGCTCCTGCAGCCCGACCTTGCGCAGCAATTCGCGCGCATGCGCGCCTGCGTCCGTTGGCGGGTCGCGATGGAAGCGCAACGGCAGCAGCACGTTTTCCAGCACGGTCAACCGCGGCAACAGGTGGAAGCTCTGGAACACGAAGCCGATGCGGCGATTGCGGATGTCGCTGGCGGCCTCGTCGTCCATGCCGGCCACGTCGCGACCTTCGATCAGATAGCAGCCTTCGGTCGGGCGATCCAGGCAGCCGAGGATATTGAGCAGGCTCGACTTGCCCGAACCGGACGCGCCGGTAATGGCGATGAATTCGCCCGCACCGATACGCAGGTCGATGCCGGCCAATGCCTCCACCACCTGCCCGTCCATGGCATAGCGGCGGCGCACGCCACGCAGCTCGATCAATTCGCCCGCGCTCTGGTTATCCGTCACCCGTCCCCCACCGCTTGCCGGCTCGACAGCCTGTGACAGACAGGATGCCGGACAGTTCCCGAACGTCGCAGTCCCTGTTACAGGGACTGCGCGGCCTCGACCACCTTGTCGACGGTGAACCCGAAATGCGGCAGCAGCGCTTCGATCGGCGCGGACGCACCGAAGGTATCGATGCCGATCACCGCGCCATCCAGGCCCACGTACTTGCGCCAGAAATCGCTGACGCCGGCTTCGATGGCGACGCGCTTGCGCACCGCCTTCGGCAGCACGGATTCCCGGTAGGCTGCGTCCTGGCGATCGAACACGTCGGTGCTCGGCATCGAGACCACGCGGACACCATCGCCGAGTCGTGCGGCCGCCTGCATCGCAAGCCCGACTTCGGAACCGGTGGCGATCAGGATGACATCGGGCACGCCCGCGCTGTCCTTCAGCACGTAGCCGCCACGCGCGATGTCGAGCAACTGGGCTTCGTCGCGCGGCTGGTGCGGCAGGTTCTGGCGGCTGAACACCAGGCAGCTCGGGCCGTCGGCGCGCTGGATCGCGGCCTTCCACGCCATCGCCGATTCCACCGCATCGCACGGGCGCCAGACATCGTTGTCGGGGATGTAGCGCAGCGAGGCGAGATGCTCGATCGGCTGGTGGGTCGGGCCGTCCTCGCCCAGGCCGATCGAATCATGCGTGTACACATGCAGCGCGCGCACGCCCATCAGCGCGCTCATGCGCACCGCGTTGCGGGCGTAGTCGCTGAAGACGAGGAAGGTCGCGTCGTACGGGATGAAGCCGCCATGCAGGGCCAGGCCGTTGCTGATGGCGGTCATGCCGAACTCGCGCACGCCGGAATAGATGTAGTTCGCGTTCGGATCGGTGCTGGCCACCGACTTGCTGCCCTTCCACAGGGTCAGGTTGGAATGCGCCAGGTCGGCGGAGCCGCCGACCAGTTCCGGCAGCAGCGGCGCAAATGCCTCGATGCAGTTCTGCGAGGCCTTGCGACTGGCGATGGTCGGGCCGTCCTGCTGGGTCTTGATGGCAAAGGCCAGTGCGGCGTCGACGAAACCATCCGGCAGGTCGCCTGCAAGGCGGCGCTGGAATTCGGCGGCCTCGCTCGGGAACGCGGCAGCGTACGCAGCGAAGCGCGCATCCCAATCGGCTTCGACGCTGGCCAGGTCGCGCGCGCGCCAGCCGTCGTACAAGTCCTGTGGAATCTCGAATGCGCCATGCGTCCAGCCCAACGCCTCGCGGGTGGCGAGCACTTCGTCCTTGCCCAGGGGAGAACCGTGCGACGACTCCTTGCCGGCCTTGTTCGGCGAGCCGAAACCGATCGTGGTGCGGCAGCAGATCAGGGTGGGTTTGTCGGAGGACTTCTGCGCGGTCTCGATCGCGGTGCGGATCTCGACCGGATCGTGGCCGTCGACGCCGCGCACCACGTTCCAGCCGTAGGCTTCGAAACGCTTGGGGGTGTCGTCGGTGAACCAGCCATCGGTGTTGCCGTCGATGCTGATGTGGTTGTCGTCCCAGAACGCGACCAGCTTGTTCAAGCCCCAGGTGCCGGCCAACGATGCCGCTTCATGCGAAATGCCTTCCATCAGGCAGCCATCACCCATGAACACCCAGGTGCGGTGGTCGACGATGGCATGGCCGTCGCGGTTGAAGCGCTGCGCCAGCAACTTCTCCGCCAGCGCGAACCCGACCGCATTCGCGAAACCCTGGCCCAGCGGCCCGGTGGTGGTCTCGATGCCGCAGGTGATGAAGTTCTCGGGATGACCCGGGGTCTTCGAATCCAGCTGGCGGAACTGCTTCAGGTCGTCGATCGACAGGTCGTAGCCGCTCAGGTGCAGCAGCGCGTACTGCAGCATCGAGCCGTGGCCGTTGGAGAGGATGAAGCGGTCGCGGTCGGCCCAGCGCGGGTTCGCGGGGTTGTGCTTGAGAACATCGTTCCACAGCACTTCGGCGATGTCGGCCATGCCCATCGGCATGCCCGGATGGCCGGAATTGGCGGCCTGGACCGCGTCGATGGCGAGGAAACGGATGGCGTTGGCGAGGTCGCGGCGGCTAGGCGTCGTCATGGGGGGGCATCGTGGGGAGGCGCCCGGCGGCATGCGGGCCGCCCATTGTCCCACGCGCGCGGCCCGATCCGGAACCTGAGCCCGAAACGCAGCGGCTACGCGGCTTCCGCGGCTTCCTCGCCCTTCGACACCACTGCCGCGAGCATCAGGTCGCCGGTCACGTTGAGCGTGGTCCGGCACATGTCGAGGAAGCGATCCACGCCGAGGATCAGGCCGATGCCCTCCGGCGGCACGCCGACCATGCCGCAGATCAGCGCCACCACCGGCAACGAGCCAGCGGGAACACCCGCAGTACCGATCCCGCCGAGGATGCAGACGAACATCACCGTGACCTGCTGCGTGAGCGAAAGATCCACGCCGAAGAACTGGGCGAGGAACAGCACGGTGACGCCTTCGAACAGCGCGGTGCCGTTCTGGTTGGCGGTGGCGCCGACGGTGAGCACGAAGCGCGAGATCTTCTTCGGCAGGTGCAGTTTCTCCTCGGCGACCCGCAACGACACCGGCAGCGTCGCGTTGCTCGACGCGGTCGAGAACGCCATCACCATCGCTTCCTGCGAGCCCTTGAAGAACGTCAGCGGCGACCAGCCACCCAGGAACTTCAGCATCAGCGAATAGACCACGACCATGTGCAGCGCCAGCGCGAGCACCACCACGCCAACGTAGGCGCCCAGCGAGCGCAGCAGGTCCCAGCCGAACAGCGCGGCCAGGTTGAACATGAAGCAGAACACCGCGTACGGCGCCAGGCGGATGACCAGGCCGATCAGGGTCATCGAGACGTCGAACAGGCCCTGGATCCCGCGCAACAGCGTCTCGGTCGCCGGCGTGCGGGTCAGCACCAGGCCGACGCCGAGCATCAGCGCGAAGAACATCACCGCCAGGATGGTGTTCTCCGCCGCGGCCTTGACCACGTTGTCCGGCACGATCGCCAACAGCATGTCCAGGCCCTTCGGCTGCGAGGCCGTGGTGCCGACGATGTCCTTGGCCCGGTCTGCGCCCTGCGCCAGCATCGCCTGCGCCGCCGCCGGGTCCACGCCCGCGCCCGGCTGCAGCCAGTTCACCAGCACCAGGCCCAGCGCCACCGCGACGCCGGATGCGACGATCGTGTAACCCAGCGTCTTCCACCCCACGCGGCCCAGCGAACGCACGTCGCCCATCTCGGCCACGCCGATGATCAGCGCGGAGAACAGCAACGGGATCACCAGCATGAAGATCAGGCGCAGGAACAGCGTGCCCGCCGGTTGCGTCACGTACGTCGTGAGCCATTGCACCCAACCGACATCCGCACCGCCGCCATGGTGCGCGACCAGGCCCAGGGCCAGGCCCGCAAGGAAGCCGATCAGCATCTTCCAGTGCAGTGGCAGCTTGCCGCCGGTGGCCTTCGCTTCGCTCATCGCTTCGTCCCGCTCCGTGTAGCGGGCGAGCTTAACAAACCGAACTTGTTCGCCCGAGCGTCGTGGCGAAGCCACGACGTCGAAGGGGCTGCCTCAACGCTCCGGGTACAACGGTGGCAGCAGCGAGGTCGATGCCTTCGTGGGCTTGCGCCAGCGCGGTCCCTTCGCGAACGCAGCGCGCAATGCAGCGAGTGCCGATGCCGCATCGCCATCGCCCCAGCGCGCCGCCTGCAACTGCATCACCGCATCGACTTGCGCGGCATCGTCCAGTCGCCGGCGCACGCCATCGAGGTCGTCGCTGCGCATCGCGGCCGCGACACCCAACGCCTGCGCGATCACGCCGAGGTCGCCGCGCTTCAATGCCTCCTGCAAGGAGGGGATTGCGGCGACCTGCGCAACGGGCAATGGCGCATCGCGCTTCGCCTCCGACACGGATCCTTTCGCGCGCGACCAGCGCCACCCTCCGAGCGCGACCAGCAATGCAACGATCAGCAACAGCCAGGGCCACCATCGCGACCACGATTGCGCGGCATCGCCCGATGGCACGCCCGGATTCGCGGGTTGCGTGGCATCGGTCGATGTCGTGGCGGCGGCCGTGCCCGCTGCCACCTGCAGTTGCAACGGCGGCAGCATCGCCGTGCGCGCCACGCCCTGCGCCGCATCCCACCATTCGATGCGCGGGCCCGCGATCGACACCGCGCCCGGCTGCAACGGCACGATCGCGATGCGCCGGCGCAGCACACTGCGCGGCCGGCCTTCGACGAACTGTTCGTCGACCTGCGGCGGATCCGCGAACAGTTGCACGCCCGCCGTGTCCGCCAGCGCGACCGGCGGTAGCTGCGTGGCGGTGGCGCCATCGGCGATGACTTCGATCTCGACGGATGCCGCTTCGCCGGCGCGCGCGCGCGTTGGCGCCTGCACGTAACGCAGCTTGAGGTCATGGAGCGGCAACCACGGCTGCGGCACGCCCGATGGAATCGGTTGCACGTCCAGGCGCTTGACCGGCGCGGCAGCGGACACCGCCTTGCGACCGTCGTCGAACACCTGGTCGAAGAACCCGCCCATGGTCTGGCCGTTGAAACGCGCGCCCGGCAACGACAAAACGCCGCTCCGCTCCGGGATCAGCAAGAAGCGGCGTTCGACCACGTTGTAGCGACGGCCATCGATCTCGCGCTGGTAGGTCAGGTCCTCGCCGACCTGGCGCAGGCTCGCACCCATCGGTGGATCCTGTTCGAGCTGGCCGGACATCAACGGCACTGCGTAGTGCAGGCGCACCTGCACGCCCACCGCCTGCTGCACATACGGCCGCGCGGCATCGACCACGGTTTCGACGAAGGCGTCGGCATCGCCGCTGGCCGGCAGCACCGAAGGCGCCACCACCGTCAATTGCAAGGGCGCGGTGGTGACGTTGCCGACGCGCAGCGCCGGCACGGTGAACACACCGGGTCCGCGCGGACGGATGCCGACCACGAACAACGACATCGCGGTCGAGCGTCCATTACTGCGCTGGTAACTGCGGCGCACGGTCTGTCCGCCGACATCGAATTGCCGTTGCAGCGGCGCATAGTCGATCGACGCCACCGACTGGTCGGTCTGGATGTTGAGGGTCGCGGTTTCGCCATGGCCGACCTGCGCACGATCCAGCCAGGCGCGCGTCTGCGCCTGCACGGGCGATGCGGCAAGCATCAGCATCGCGACGAGCAACCATGCAAGCACGCGGCTCACGGGCCGCCTCCGCGACGCCGCTGCTGTTCCAACAGGAAGCGCGCACGCAGCAACGCACCGGGATCGTCCGGCACGCGCTGCAACCAGGCCTCGTTGGCCAGCCTGCGCTCGCGCTGTTCCGGGGTTTCCGCGGGCTTGCCGCGCTCAGCGGACGCTTGCTGCGGTTTCCCGTCCTTGCCCTTGCCGTCCTGCTTGGTCTGCTGTTCGCGCAGTGCCTGCTGCATGCGCTCGCGTTGCGCGGCATCGGCCCGTGCCTGCGATTGCGGATCGCGCGGCGGTGGCGGCGCGTTGGTGGGCTGCGGCGGGTCGGGCTGCGGCGAGTGCTTGTCCTGGTCCTTGCCCTGGCGCGCCTGCGGGTCGGTCTTGCCGTCCTTGCCGGTTTGCCCGTCCTCGTCTTGCTTGCCGTCCTTGTTCTCGCCCTGGTCTTGCGGGCGCTTCGGCAACTTCTTCGCCAATCGCGCCAGGTTGCGGTTGAAGGTCGCGTCCTGCATTCCTGGCTGCAACGCCAAGGCGCGATCGTAGGCGGCGATCGCATCGTCATAGCGCCCGGCCTTGGCCAGCGCATTGCCGAGGTTGTACTGGCCCTCCGCGCCGCCCACCGTGGAAAAACGTTCGATCGCGCGCGGATAGTCCTTCTGCCGGTAGGCGGCGATGCCGTCCTGCATGCGCGCGTGTTCGGCCTGGTCTGCGCGTTGCCACAGGCTGCCACCGGACGACGTCGACTGCGCGGATGCGGGTGCGACCGGCAACAGCATGCCGCAGGCGAGCAGCAGCGCGAATGCACCGCCACGACGGAACAGCGGCAGGCACAGCAACATCACCAGCGGCAACAACCAGTAGCCGTCATCGCGCCAGCGCGAGACCTTCTGCCCGCGCACGCTGGTGCCGGCGTCCTGGCTTGGATCCAGCACGCCCAGCGCGCGCAGGTCGGCATCGCCCGGCGTCAATTGTTGGTAATTGCCGCCACCGCTCGCCGCGAGGCGACGCAGGCCAGGCGCATCCAGTCGCGCCTGGCCGAGTCCCTCCGGGGTATCGAACACGCCGCCCTGCGCCGTGCCCAGCCCAAGCACGGACACGCGGTAGCCCGCGGCATTCGCTTTCGCGGCGGCTGCGATATCGGTGCCGTCGGCGCGGTCGGTCAGCAACAGGACCTGCCCGCGTTCGAACCCGGCCTGGCGCATCAGGCCTTGCGACCAGGCGATGGCGCGATCGGCACGATGGCCGTCTTCCGGCATCACCCCCGGCGATAGCGCATCCAGGAACAGCGCGATGTTGGCGGCGTCCTCGCTCAACGGTGCCACCGTGAAGGCATCGCCGGCGAACGCGACCAGGGCCACCTGGCTGCCAGCGCGTTCGCGCAGCAGGGTCGCCAGCTTGGCCCGCGCCTGGGCGAGCCGCGTCGGTGGCAGGTCGCGTGCCAGGGTGGCGCTGGACAGGTCCAAGGCGATCACCAACGGTTCCTGCGCCTGCCACAGCGGCTGCTCGTCCTTGCCAGCGCTCGGACCCGCCAGCGCAATGATCGCCAGCGCGGCCGCAGCCAATGCGAACCAGCGCGGCCATGCGCGCACGTGGCCATCCGCTTCGCCTTCGAGCAGGTGCGGCAGCAGGTGCGCATCGACCACGTCGCGCCACGGATTGCGCTGTTGCGCCTGCCTGCGCCACCACCACGCGATCAGCGGCAGGACCAGCAATGCCAGCAGCCACCACGGGCGCAGGAAATGCAGGGCGGAGAGCAGGCTCATCCGCGCCTCCGCAGCAGCAGCGCCAGCACGCCCAACGCCAGCGCGAGGCCGAGCGGCCACGGGTAGCGCTCGATCCGCGGGCGCACCGCCTGGCCTTGCCGCTGGACCGGTTCCAGCGCGTCGATCTCCGCGTAGATGCCGGCCAGCGCCTCGGTGTCGCGGGCGCGGAAGAAGCGCCCGCCGGTGAGCTTGGCGATGCGCTGCAAGCCGGCTTCGTCGACCTCGTCGCCACCGGTCGGCAACTGCAGGCCGAATACCGACAACGCGCCGCCGCCTTCGCCACCGAAGGCGATCGCGTGGATGCGCACGCCAGTATCGCGGGCGATCTGCGCGGCCTTGGCCGGCTCCAGCACGCCGGCGGTGTTGACGCCATCGGTGAGCACGATGAGCACGCGCTGCTCGGTGCGTTGCTGTTGCAGGCGCTTGGTCGACAGCGCGATGGCATCGCCCAGCGCGGTCGCGCGCCCGGCCAGGCCGACGACGCTTGCATCGAGTTGCTGGCGCACGCTGTCGCGATCCAGGGTCAACGGCGTCAGCGCAAAGGCGCGGTCGCCGAACACGACCAGGCCGATGCGATCGCCGACCCGTCGGTCGAGGAAATCCGCCAGCACCGCCTTGGCCGCGGTCAGGCGATCGACCAGGCGCCCGCCCAGTTCCATGTCTTCCTCGCCCATGCTGGCGGACAAATCGACCGCCAGCATCATGTCGCGGCCGACCTGCGGCGGCGCCACTGCCGGTCCGAGTTGCTGCGGACGCGCCGCGGCGACGCACAGCAGGCACCAGGCCAGCATCGCCAGCCACGGGAAGCCGCGCGATGTCACCTCCAGCACGCGACCCGAGGCCACCTTGCGCAGGCGCTCGCCCCACGGCACGCGCAGCGCCGGCTGCGGGTTCGCACGCGCCGGCATCGACATGCGCACCAGCCACGGCAAGGGAATCGCCAGCAACAGCCACGGCCAGGCGAATCCGTCGATGCCCAGCCAATCGGCGAGCAGGTTCACTTGCCCAGCATCCAGGTCACGTAGCGTTGCCGCGCGACGGTTCGCAACGCACGTGCCGCGCCTTCGTCGACATCACGACGGAACGCACCGTCGCGCAGCAATGCACCGGGTCCATGCTCGAAGCATGGCGGGCTCATGCCCCGGTCGAGGAAACGCAGCCAATCGTCGCCCTGCAGCCGGTCGGCCGACGGATCCTTGCGCCGCGCCGCGCGCCGCAGCAGGTCCGACATCGCCGCGACCTGTTGCGCGGGCGAACCCGCGGCATCGACTGCGTCCTCGAACAGCTGCAGGATCGCCGCGCGTCGCATGCGCCGCCTGCGCAACCACCACCACGCGCCCGCAGCGACCAGCAATCCCCCGGCCGCGACCATCCACCAACCCGGGGCCGGCGGCCACCACGACGGTGCCAGGCCGGGATGGACGTCCTTGAGCGGCAACGGCAGGTTCAACGCGCGGCTCCCGTCGCCACCCCTGCGTGGGGTCGCCCGAGCAGCGACAGCCACGCATCGCTGGCATCGATGGTGGACAGCGCCATCACCCGCGCGCCCTGCCGCTGCAGCATTGCCTGCGTGGCCTCCAGCGGAATATCGAACTGTTGCCGCCAACGCTCGCGCACCGGCGCGGTGTCCAGTCCCAGCTCGATGCGGTCGCCCTGCGTGCCACGGAACGGCAAGCGTTTCGATGGTGGCGAGGTTTCCACTGGATCGACGAACAGCAGCACGATCAATTCATGGTGCATCGCCAACGCCAGCCAGCGTTCCGCGGGGACTGCGGCGATGCTGGACGGGTCGGCCAGCAGGACCAGCCGCGAACCCGGCCGCAGCAGTCGCCGCGCATGCTCCAGTGCGACCAGCAGGCCGTCATCGTCCGCAGGGGGTTGCGCATACCAACGCACCAGTGCGTCCAGCACACGCAATGCGCCGCGCGGCCCAGATGCCGGCGGTACCGGCGCTTCCCGATGCGACCCGCGCAGCGCGGCGATGCGGTCGCCGTCGCGCGCCGCCAGCCATGCCGCCAGTGCACCGGCACGCGCGGCCTGCACCGACTTGAAGCGCACGCGGGTGCCGAAGTAGAGCGATGGCGCGGTATCCGCCACAACCAGCGTGAGTCGTTCGCGCTCGGCCTGGAACAGCTTGGTATGGGTACGACCACTGCGCGCGGTGAGCCGCCAGTCGATGTGGCGCGCGTCGTCGCCCTGCGCGTATTCGCGCGATTCCGCGTACTCCATGCCGCGGCCGCGCAGGTTCGATGCCGCCGGCCCATGCGCACCGTGCCGGCCGTGCCTGGCGCCGCGCCGTCCCTGCACCAGGGCGCGCAGGCCGACCAGTTCGGGAAGCGTGGGGACAAGGCCGTCGGTCACGGTCGCTCCGGATGGGGGCATATCTGCGACCGGCTTACGGCAGCGGCACCAGGCGCAACAACTCGGCGACCAGGCGCTCGCCGTCCCAGCCTTCCGCGGTGGCCTCGTAGCTGGGCAGCACCCGGTGGCGCAACACATCCGGGGCCACTGCGCGGACGTCGTCCGGGGTCACGAAATCGCGCCCTTCCAGCCAGGCACGCGCACGTGCGCAACGTTCCAGCGCGATCGAGCCGCGCGGACTGGCGCCCCAGGCGATCCGCCGGGCCAGCGCGGCGTCATAGCGACCGGCATCGCGCGAGGCCAGCACGATCTCGACGATGTAACGCTCCAGCGCCGGTGCCAGATGCAGGTCGAGCACTGCGGCGCGCGCCTCGAACACATGCGCTTGCGGCATGCGCGACGGTGGATGCGGTGCGGCCGTCAATGCATCGCGTGCGCGCTCGCGCGCCAGTCGGAGGATCTCGGTCTCCGCGTCGACCTGCGGATAACCGATGCGGACATGCATCAGGAAGCGGTCGAGCTGGGCTTCGGGCAATGGGAACGTGCCTTCCTGCTCGATCGGGTTCTGGGTAGCCATCACCAGGAACAGCGGCGGCAAGGCATAGGTCTGCCGGCCCACGGTGACCTGGCGTTCGCCCATCGCCTCCAGCAGGGCGGATTGCACCTTGGCCGGTGCGCGGTTGATCTCGTCCGCCAACAGGATCGGATGGAAGATCGGCCCGGGCTGGAATTCGAAGCGGCCATCCTGCGGACGCCAGACCTCGGTGCCGGTCAGGTCTGCAGGCAACAGGTCGGGGGTGAACTGCACGCGGGCGAAGTCGGCTTCCAGCCTCGATGCCAGCGCGCGGATCGCGGTGGTCTTGGCCAGCCCGGGCGCACCTTCGACCAGCAGGTGGCCATCCGCAAGCAGGGCGACCAGCAGGCGTTCGATCAGTCCCGCCTGGCCAACGATCTCGCGCGAAAGATCCTCGCGCAAGCCACGGAAGGCATCGTGCAGGGTGGCGGTGTCAGGAATGGCGATGTCCATTGGGCAACCTTTTTCTGCAGTCGACTTCGACCGGCGCAATTCATAAAGGTTCTCACGCCGGCGAAAAACAGCGAAGTTCCCCGCAAACGAAACGGGAGCCTTGCGGCTCCCGTTCCTGGCCTTGCGATGCGCGTTGGATCAGCGCTGGGCGACGCGCATCACCTTCGGGGTCACGAAGATCAGCAACTCGGCCTTGCTCTTGGCGCGGCTCTTGTTGCGGAACAGGTTACCGATCACCGGCAGGTCGCCGAGGAACGGAACCTTGGCCAGGTCGGTGCTGTCGCTGAATTCATAGACGCCACCGATCACCACGGTCTGGCCATCATCGACCAGTACCGCCGTGTTGACTTCGCGCTTGGCGATCTGCGGCACGCTGCCGAACGTGCCCAGGTCCACGAACCCGTCCAGCTCGTCCTTCTTCACATTCAGGTTGAGGAACACCCGACCGTCATTGGTGATCGTCGGTGTGACCTTCAGCTCCAGCAAGGCTTCCTTGAAGTTCACCGTCGGCACATTGCCGCCCTGGCCACCGGACACCGTCAGGTAACCGATTTCCTTGCCTTGGCGAATGACCGATTCCTTCTGGTTGCTGGTCACGATCCGCGGATTGGAGATGACTTCTGCGCGACCCTGCGTCTGGATCGCCGACAGTTCGATGTCCAGCAGGTAGCCTGCATTGAGGATGGACAAGGCCATCGAGCCGGCGTTCGCACCAACGAGCGTAGCAGGCAGATTGGTCATCAAACCGCGTGTGATGCTGCCGGCCGTGAGCACCGGAGGTGCCAGAGGCGCCAACCCTTCCTCGGCGCGCTCCTGATTCTCGACTTGCCAATCGCGGATCCTGTTGGCGTTCGCAAGTTCATTGGCGGCGTCGTTGTTGCGGTTGATCGAGTTGGTACCAAGATCCCCACTGAAGTAGGCATTGTCCTTGGCACCACTGATACCGAACCGCGCACCCAATTCGCGTGCCACGTTCTCGTTGGCAATCACGATGCGGGCCTCGATCACGACCTGATCGACCGGCTTGTCGAGCTGCTGCACCAAGTTGCGGATGTTCGCCACCCGCTGCGGGATGTCGATCGCCAGCAGCGTGTTGGTCCGCTTGTCGTAGCTCAAGCTGCCGCGAGGCGACAGGAAGCCGCGATCCTGCTGGCCGCCTTGCCCACTTGAGCCTCCACCTCCGCCACCAGCACCCTGGCTGCTGAGGCTTTGCTCGGTCAGCAGCTTGGCGATGTCCTCGGCACTCGCGTAGTTGACCGGGATGTATTCCGTCACCGTCTCGGCGCGATTCTCCAGGTTGATGCGGGCATCTTCCTTGTCCTGCTCGAACTGGGCGATTTCCTTCTGCGGCGCAACCCACACGACGTTGCCGCTGCGGCGCTTGTCCAGCGATTTCGCCTGCAGCACGATGTCCAGCGCCTGATCCCACGGCACGTTGATCAGGCGCAGGGTCACGTTGCCTTGCACGGTGTCGGCGGCAACGATGTTGAGGTTGGATTCTTCGGCGATCAGCTGCAGGACGGTACGCACCGGCACGTCCTGGAAATTGAAGGTCACCGGCTTGCCGCTGTAGCGAACCGTCGATGCGCTCGATGCCGCGCCCATGGCGGGGGCACCCATCGCCGGCGCTGCGGCTTTTGCCTTGGCGACGCCTGCGGTACTCGCACGCGGCACGATCTCGACGATGTATTCGTTGCCGCTCTGGTAGGCCATCGACTCGAATTCGCCCTGCGTGCCGAGCACGAGTTGCGCACCGCTGCTGGTGGCACGCGCATCGATGCGCTGTACCGGCGTGGCGAAGTCGGTCACGTTGATCGGACGTTGCAGGGCGGCCGGCAATTGCGCGTTGCCGATGTCGACGACGACGCTGTTGCCCATGTTGCGAAGGTCGGGGGCCGCACCGCTGCCGGAGAACCGGAGCACGAGCTTGCCCGAGCCGCCGTCCCCGCGCTTGAAATCGATCGCGGAAACGGTGACGGCATCCGGCGCGCGCTTGGCCGGGTCTGCCATCGCGCCGGTCGCGGATTGCCCGATCGCGGCGAGCGTGGTGACAGGCAGCGCGCTCGCGCCCGCGGCATAGAGGCCGACGGCAAGCCCGATCGCGCAGGTGCCGAGGGAAAGGGGGCGCCGGAGAGGACGCTGTTGCTTGGCGTTGGTGACGGTCATCGGTCTATCCCCAATCAATTGTCTTCGAGCAAGATGGTCGCCGGCCGTTCGAGCCAGCCACCCGCTCCATCCGGAACCAGTTCGACCAGTTCGACCCGGTCTTCGTTAATGGCGGTCACCCGCCCATCGCTTTGCCCCACGTAGGCACCGGGCTGCACCCGATAGGTCACCTTGTCGGGTGCCATGACCAGAGCCACCAGGCTCTTGCCCTTGCCGAGCGTGCCGACCATGTCGAGGCTGTCGAGCGGGAACTGCTCGAGGGTCTGCTTGCGACGGCCGGCATCCGGTCGTGGCCCGCTGCCTTCGCCGCCGTTGAACATCTCGCTGAAGGGATCGCGCAGGTTCTGCGCGTCGTATTCAAAGGTCTCGAACTGCTGCATGACCGGCAACGGATCAAGCGGCGGCGCGGGCTTCGCCTTGATTTCGGCGACCCACTTCTCCAAGTCGCCCTTGCTGCCGCCGCAGGCGGCCAACGCGGAGGCAAGCAGCGCGACGACCAGCCAGCGACTGGCGCGAAGGTGTCCTTTCATGCGCATGTCAGGCACCTCCCTTGGCAGGTGTCGCAGCGGGCGCTGGGGTGGCGGGCTTTGCAGCCGGCGCTGGAGTCTCGTCCTCGTCCAGGTAGCGGTACGTCTTCACCGTCCCCGCCAATTCCAGCGGACTGTTGGGCCCGATCCTGGCATTCGGGTTGGTCTTCGCGTCCTTGGGTTGCAGCGAGATGTCATGCATCGTCATGATCACCACGCGCGGCAGCGAAGCAACACCACTGACGAACGCACCGAACTGGTGGTAGGTCCCCACCATGCGCAATGCGATCGGCTTCTCGGCGTAGAACTCTTTCTTGCTCTCGCCGGCCGGCTGGAACAACTCGTTCTGGATCCCGGTCGCCAGCGCAGTCTGCGAGATGTCCACGATCAGATCCGGCATCTCCGTCTTGCTCGGCAGCTGGCGGAGCATCTGTTGCAGTTGCTGTTCCATCTGCGCCAGTTGCTGTTTCAGCGGCTCCAGGTTGGACGCGCGTCCCTGCTTGATCTCGAACTCGCTGCGCAGCTCCGTCTCCTGGCCTTCCAGCTTGTCGAGCTCGGCCTGCTTGCCGCGCACGAACAGCCACCATCCCAGCAGGATGATGATCACGGCGATGATCACGCAGAATCCCATCTGTGCCTGGCGAGGCCAGCCACCGATGTTGTTGATATCGAGTTCCTTGAGATTGATCTTCTTGTTGGCGCTCACGGGGCGGCTCCTCCTGCGGCTGGCGCGGCCGGGGCCGTGGCGGGCGCAGTCGCCTCACCACCCTCACCCTCTTCCTTGGGAGCGTTCGGGTTGGCCAGCTTGACCTTGAGGTTGAACTCGTAGGGCAGACCCGGATTCGCCCCCTTGGCCTCGATGATGTTCAGATCCGGATTGGTCATCCAGCCCGAACCTTCCAGGGTGCGCATGTAGGTCGACACGCGGGCATTGGATTGCGAACGACCGCTCAGGGTGAGGATGTCGCCTTCCTGCTTGATCGCCGTCAGGGTCACGCCATCCGGGATGGTGCGAACCAGCGAATCGAACAGGTGCACCATCTGCGAACGATTGGACTGCAATTGCTCGATGACTTCCTTGCGCGCCAGCAACTTCGCCTTCTTCTGGTCGAGCTCGTCGATTTCCTTGATCTGCGCATCGACCTTGGTGATCTCGCCGCGAAGGTACTCGTTGCGGCCGTTCTGGCTGCTGATGCGCCCGTTGTAGAAGCTGACGATCAGGAAGGCGACCAGAATGCCGGCCAACGCCGACAGCCCGAGCATGCCGGCGAATTCCTTCTGCCGGGACTTGCGGCGCTCGGCGCGCCACGGAAGGAGATTGATCCGTGCCATCAGTCGAAGCTCCTCAGTGCGAGCCCGCAGGCGATCATCAGCGCGGGAGCATCCTGCGCCAGCGCATGCGCCTGCACGCGCGGGCCGAGGGTCATCTGCGCCAGCGGATTGGCGACCACAGTCGGGATCCCGAGTTGTTCCTCGACCATCGCGGCGATGCCCGGGATCGATGCGCAACCGCCGGCCAGGACCACGCTGTCGACGCGATTGAACTCGCTGCCGGCATAGAAGAACTGCAGCAGGCGGCTGACCTGCTGGACCATCGCTTCCTTGAACGGGTCGAGGACCTCGATCTCGTAGCTTTCCGGCAGCCCACCCTGGCGCTTGGCCAGGCCGGCTTCCTCGTAGCTCAGGCTGTAGCGACGCATCACTTCATCGGTGAGCTGCTTGCCGCCGAACACGTTCTCGCGGGTGTAGATGCTGCGACCGCCACGGAGCACGTTCAGCGTGGTCATGGTGGCACCGACATCGACCAGCGCGGCCAGGCCATCGCGGGGCACGTTCAGGCTGCCTGCCATCAGCGCGTAGGCATTTTCGATGGCGAAGGCCTCGACATCGATCACCTTCGCAGTGAGTCCGCCCAGTTCCAGCGCGGAGGCGCGGACCTCGACGTTCTCCGAGCGCGACGCCGCCAGCAGCACCTGCACCATCTCGCTGTTGCCCGGCATCGGCCCCATGACCTCGAAATCGAGGTTCACTTCCTCGATCGGGTACGGGATGTAGTTGACGGCCTCGAGTTCGATCTGGGATTCCAGGTCGTCCTCGCCGAGGTCGGCCGGCATCGGGATCACCTTGGTGATCACCGAGGAGCCCGAGACCGCGGCGGCGGCATGCTTGATCCGCGAGCCGGATCGCGCCACGGCGCGGCGGATCGCCTCGCCGACGGCCTCGACCTCGACCAGGTTCTTTTCCACCACCGCGTTCGGCGGCAGCGGTTCGACGGCGTAGTGCTCGACCCGGTAACGGTCACCGGTACGGGCAAGCTGAAGCAGCTTGACCGCAGTCGAGCTGATATCCACGCCGATCAACGGCGGTTGTGTTTTCGTCACCAGACCCACGGTATCTCCCCTTCCCACGGGCGCTTACGCGCACTTGGTGCTGCAGTACATGAATAACGGACTTTTCACGATATGGCAACCGGCCCCTTGGTTCCCACCCCGCAAACACCCTCTCCACCGCACCCGGCACCCGGGTTAACGGAGGCCTTGGGGGAAACCGGTCGCCCCCTGTAGGCCCGGCATCACGAACGCCTACTCTATACTCCGCGCCCTGCCCGGCTGCAATCGGAATTCGCCCCAATGCCCCGCCTCCCCCGCATGCTGCGCTGGTTTTTGCTGGGCGCGGTCGCACTTTGCCTGATCGGGATGTTGGCGATCGGCATCCTGGTCTACGTGGTCAGCGCGCGCCTGCCCGACGTGCAGAGCCTGCGCAGCACCGAGCTGCAGGAACCGCTCTACGTGTATGCCGCCGACGGCCGGCTGATGGGCCTGTTCGGGGAAATGCGCCGCTATCCGGTCGACATCGCCAAGGTTCCGGCGCGGGTGAAGCAGGCCTTCCTGGCCGCCGAAGACGCCAACTTTTACGAGCACAACGGCATCGACGTGAACGGCGTGGCCCGCGCCGTGTGGCTGCTGGCCAAGACCGGCGGGCAGGAGCGCGTGGCCGGTGGCTCGACCATCACCCAGCAGGTGGCCAAGCAGTTCTTCCTGAGCTCCGAATACAGCTTCCGCCGCAAGTTCGCCGAGATGCTGCTGGCGATGAAGATGGAGCGCGAACTCGGCAAGGACGAGATCTTCGAGCTGTACCTCAACAAGAGCTTTTTCGGCAATCGCGCCTACGGCGTGGCCGCAGCGGCCGAGTTCTACTACGGCAAGACCCTGGACCAGCTGACCCTGGACGAGGCCGCCACCCTGGCCGGCATCCCCAAGTTCCCGTCCAGCGGCAATCCGCTGAGCAACCCGGAGCGCGCCCGGATCCGCCGCGACAACTACATCCTGCCGCGCATGGCCGAATTGGGCTACGTGAGCCGCGCCGAGGCCGACGCGGCCCGCGCGGTGCCGATGCATGCCAGCCCGCACGAGCGCCAGATCGAGGTCTATGCGCCGTACGTGGCGGAAATGGTGCGCCAGCAGATGATCGAACGCTTCGGCGGCGACGTGCTCAGCAAGGGCTACCACGTCACCACCACCATCGACCCGGTGCTGCAGGGCGCAGCCGACAAGGCGGTGATCGACGGCCTGCGGGTCTACGACCACCGCCATGGCTGGCGCAAGCCGGAGCAGAAGGTCGATATCCCGGCCGGGGCGGACACCGCGACGATCGCCGGCCTGCTGCGCGGCACGCCGCCGCAGGGCGGTCTGCTGCCGGCCGTGGTGACCGGCAGCGAGGGTGGCCAGTTGCGCGTCGTGCTGGCCGACGGCAGCGAACTCGCCCTGGGCGGCAGCGCGCTCTCCTGGACCGGGAAATCGGCCGCCGGGCTCGCCCAGCGCGGCGACGTGGTGCGGGTGCGCCGGCTCCCGTCCGACAAGCCCGACGCCGCCCCGCAATGGGCGATCGACCAGTTGCCGCGCGGCCAGGCCGCCCTGGTCTCGCTGGACGCCGACAACGGCGCAATCCGCGCGCTGGTCGGCGGTTTCAGCTTCGCCGGCAACAAGTTCAACCGCGCCACCCAGGCACGCCGCCAACCGGGCTCCAGCTTCAAGCCGTTCGTCTACGCGGCGGCCTTCGAGCGCGGTTTCAACCCGGCCTCGATCGTGCTGGACGCCCCGGTGGTGTTCAAGGATCGCCGCGGCCACATGTGGCGACCGCAGAACGACAGCGGCAACTTCGCCGGCCCGATGCGCGTGCGCGAGGCGCTGGTGCAGTCGCGCAACCTGGTCTCGGTGCGCCTGCTCGACGCGATCGGGGTGGAATACGCCCGCCGCTACATCAGCCATTTCGGCTTCGACGAAGCCAGCCTGCCGCCGAACCTGTCGATGTCGCTGGGCACCGCCTCGCTGACCCCGCTGTCGGTGGCGCGCGGCTACACGGCCTTCGCCAATGGCGGCTTCCTGACCACGCCCTGGGTCATCGACCGCGTGCGCGACCGCGACGGCAAGGACATCTTCACCGAGAAGCCCCCGACCGCCTGCCCAGGTTGCGCAGTGACCACGATCCCGGGCCAGGCCGCACCCGTGGCCGCGCCATCGAAGGTGGACGGGTTCGACCTCGGCCCCGCGGCCGGAGCGTCGACGCCAGCGCCCGTCGCCAGCGCCGGCAAACCGTCCGAGGCGCCGAAACCCCGCGAGGCCAAGCCGCTCGATCCCGGCATGGTCGTCGCCCCGCGCGCGATCGACCCACGCGTGGCCTGGCAGTTGCAGTCGATGATGCGCGACGTGGTCAAGCGCGGTACCGCGACCGATGCCAAGGTGCTGGGGCGCGAGGACGTGGGCGGCAAGACCGGCTCCACCAACAACCACCGCGACGCCTGGTTCTCCGGGTTCGGCGGGCCGGTCGTCACCACGGTCTGGGTCGGCCGCGACGATTTCCGCTCGCTGGGCTACCGCGAATACGGCGGCAAGGCCGCGCTGCCGATCTGGATCGGCTACATGAAGGCCGCGCTGAAGGACCAGCCCGAGCGCAACCTCGACCCGCCGGACGGGATGGTCCAGGTCACCTCCAACGGTGCGACCGAGTGGGTCAAGATCGAGGATCAGGAGCGGATGCACGCCGAATACGACACCATGCAGGATCAAGAGGCCCAGCCCACCGAGGAAGCGTTCGACATCTTCTGAGCCACGCGATGGCGGGCGTCAGCCCGCTCGTTTACAGTCGGACGCAGGTCGCAGCGGGGATGCGCAATGCCGAACAGCCGCCACCATCCCAATCCCCACGCGCAGCTGCATGCGCAGACCCGCATCCGCGAGCGCCGCCAGCGGCTTGCCCACGAAGCCGCCCGGCTGATGGCCGAGGGTGGCATGCGCGACTACCACCAGGCCAAGCTCAAGGCCGCGCAGCGGCTCGGCATCCATGACGATGCCTCGCTGCCGCGCAACCGCGAGATCGAGGACGCCCTGCGCGAATACCAGCGCCTGTTCGCCGGCAGCGACCAGGCCGCGGAACTGCGCATCCGCCGCGAAGCCGCCATCCGCGCGCTGGCGTTCTTCCGCCGGTTCGAGCCGCGCCTGGTCGGTGCCGTGCTGGACGGGACGGCAGACGCGAACACCGCGGTCGCCCTGCACCTGCACGACGACGATGCGGACGCGGTCCCGCGCTGGCTGGACGAACACGGCGTGCCGGCCGAATCGCGCAGCCGCCACCTGCGCCTGGACCGCGACCGCGAGGGCGATTTCCCGGTCTGGCTGTTCGGTGCGGAAGGTCTCAGCTTCGACGTGACCGTGCTGCCCGCCGATGTGCTGCGCCAGGCACCGTTGTCGGGCGTCGACGGAAAACCGATGCGTCGCGCGTCCGCGTCGCAATTGCAGGCGCTGCTGGCCGAAGAGGAGATCGCCGGCTACGAGGCGTCCTGAGGAGACTTCCCCGACATCGACGGGTCGCGATCAAGAAAACGCCCCGCATGCGGGGCGTTTCACGTTACGAGCGTGGCCCGCGACTCAGCGCTGGCCCATGCCGACGTAATCGCGGGTCGGCGCGCCGGTGTAGATCTGGCGCGGGCGGCCGATGCGGTTTTCCGGGTCGTTCTGCTGCTCCAGCCAGTGGCTGACCCAGCCGGCGGTGCGGGCGATGGCGAACATCACGGTGAACATCTCGGTGGGGATGCCCAGCGCCTTGTAGATGATGCCGCTGTAGAAATCGACGTTCGGGTAGAGCTTGCGCTGGACGAAGTACTCGTCCTGCAGGGCCGCTTCCTCCAGCCGCACCGCCACTTCCAGCAACGGGTCGTCGACATTGAGCGCGCCCAGCACCTCGTGGGTCATCTTGCGCACCAGCGCCGCGCGCGGATCGTAGTTCTTGTAGACGCGGTGGCCGAAGCCCATCAGGCGGAAGCCGGACTCCTTGTCCTTGGCCTTGTCGACCGCCGACTTCACGCTCTCCGGGCGGCCGATCTCGGCCAGCATCTTCAGCACCGCCTCGTTGGCGCCACCGTGCGCCGGACCCCACAACGCCGCCACGCCGGCGGCGACACTGACGTACGGATTCGCGCCGGTGGAACCGACCAGGCGCACGGTCGAGGTCGACGCGTTCTGCTCATGGTCGGCATGCAGGATGAAGAGCAGGTCCATCGCCTTCGCGGCGACCGGATTGAGCTCCAGCGGCTCGCTGGGCACTTCCATCATCATGTGCAGGAAGCGCGTGGTGTAGTCGAGGTTGTTGCGCGGGTAGCGGATCGGCCAGCCGATCGAATAGCGATGGCAGGCAGCGGCGATCGTCGGCACCTTGGCGATCAGGCGGATCGCGGCCAGGCGGCGCTGCTCCGGATCCTCGAGGTCGAGGTCGTTGTGGTAGAAGCTGGCCAGCGAGCCCAGCATGCCGGTCAGCATCGCCATCGGGTGGGCGTCGTGGCGGAAGCCGTACAGGAACGTGCGGAACGCCTCGTGCATCATCGTGTGATGCGTGACCTCGTGCTCGAACTTGCCCAGTTCGGCCTGGGTCGGCAGCTCGCCGTGCATCAGTAGGTAGGCGACCTCGGTGAAGGTCGACTTCTCGGCCAGTTGCTCGATCGGGTAGCCGCGGTAGAGGAGCACGCCGGCATCGCCGTCGATGTAGGTGATCGCCGACTTGCACGATGCGGTGGCGCCGAAGCCCGGATCGTAGGTGAAGCAGCCGGTTTCCTTCGGCAGCTTGGCGATGTCGATGCAGGGCTGGCCCAGGGTCGGGTGCAGCACGGGCATGGCGACGGATTTGTCGCCCGCGGTCAGGGTGATCTGCTCAAGTTCAGGCACGACGCAACTCCAGTGGGGTATGCGCGTCGCCGGCCCGCAGGCCATGCGCCTGCGCATGGGGAACCGGAATTATCGCACAGGCCATCCGGACGCGGCCCCGGACGAAAGTCGCAGACGCCCGCCCTTCCGGTCGCCCAAAAGCGAAACGGCCACCGCGAGGGTGGCCGTTCGTCAACGCATGGCGCGGGGGCTTACTTGCCGTAGCGCTTGCGGAACTTGTCGACGCGGCCGCTGGTGTCGATCAGCTTGTTCTGGCCGGTGTAGAACGGGTGCGACGACGACGACACTTCCACCTTGATCAGCGGATATTCGTTGCCGTCTTCCCACTTCACGGTCTCCTTGGAGGCCAGCGTCGAGCGGGTCAGGATCTTGAAATCGGAGGTCACGTCCTGGAAGACGACGTCACGGTATTCGGGATGGATGCCGGCTTTCATGGCTTGAACCTGGTAGTGGAGCGGGACTGAGCCGCGCATTATAGCGACGACGTTGGCGCCAGTGCAAGCCGATGCCGGCACGGACGCCCCCGAAACGGTCAGGATGCCGCCAGTGCGGCCTGGATCAGGCCTTCGAAGCGCACCTGGTCGTAACGCATCAGGATGGCCGCATTGTCCGGCTGGCCGGTCTGGCGGTTCCAGTCCACGATGGTGCCGCCGCGGGTATGCACGCCGGCCATCTCCACCACCAGCGGCCGTTCCAGGGTTTCGGTCGCCCACTCGGGCCGCAGCGCGAGGGCCATCGCCAACGCGTCGGCGGCATGCCAGCGTGCGCCCCGCCCGGCCTTCGACCAGGCCCGGGTATGCGCCGAGATCCCCGCGTAGAACCGTGCGCGCGGCGAATCCGCGGCCAGCCAGCGATCCGCGTCGTCGTGCTGGAAGCCGTGCGCCAGCACCGCTTCCCAGTCGGCCAAATCGAACCGCGGGAACGCGCTGCAGACGATGTGCGCGGCTTCCGGGTCGAAGGCGATGTTGAATTCTGCGGCCGGGGTGATGTTGCCGTGGGCCGTCACCGACCCGCCCATGATCACGCAGCGCGCGACCCGGCTCGGCAGGGTCGGATCCAGTTTCAACGCCAGCGCGACATTGGTCAGCGGCCCCAGCGCCACCAGCAGCAGCTTGCCGGCGTGTTCGTGCGAGAGCCGCAGGATCGCCAGCGCGGCGTGTTCGGCCTCGGCCTGGCGCACTGCCGGCGCATAACCGGTATCGCCGAAGCCGTCGCGGCCGTGCACGTAGGCGGCGTCGCGCGCGGGATGCACCAGCGGGGCATCGGCGCCGGGGAATACCGGCACGTCGACGCCGCAGACTTCACAGAGTTTCAGGGCATTGGCGACGGTATGGTCCAGGCCGACATTGCCGGCGGCGATGGTCAGCCCGACCACATCGAAGCGCGGGTCGTTGAAGGCCATCAGCAGGGCCAGCGCGTCGTCCACGCCGGGGTCGGTATCGATCAGGAGCGGGATGCGTGTATTCGTCATCCCGCCATTATGGCCCGATGCCTCCGCGATCCCGCATCACTCCCCGGCGTCGAGCAACGTCCTGACCCGCGCCTCGGTGCTGCCCATGCCGGCACTGCGGCCGAACTCGAGCGCCTGCTCGGTCGTCATCGTGCCGGATCGCGCCTGCATCAGCGCCAGCAAGCCGCCGACGCGGTTGCCGCTGGCGCAATGCACCAGCACGGGACCATCGGCCGCCTCAAGCGCCTTGCGCAGGCGGTTCGCATTGGCATCGTCGATGCCACCCGCGCCGGCCACCGGGATCGCGATGTACTGCATGCCGGCCGCACGCACTTCGGCGGCTTCATCGCGGTCCTTCAGCTCGCCCGGCGCGCGCAGGTCGATCACCGTGCCGACGCCGCGCGCGGCGATCGTCGACCAATCTGCTGCTGCGGGCTGTGCAGCGGTGTACAGGCCGGGGCGCGGCTCGCGCAGCTCGATGCTGGGCGTGGGGATCGCCGTCGCGCTCGCAACCGGTGCGGTGTCGCGGTGCGCATGGCAAGCGGCCAGCAAACCAAGGGCACAGGCGAGTACAGGGGTGAGCGCGGAGATCTTGTGCATGGTGGTCTTCAATCGGGAAGGTAGTGGCGCGCCCAGCGCACGATGTCGGCCGCGCCCATCGCACCGGCCTGGCGAGCCAGTTCGCGACCTTGGCGGAACAGCACCAGGGTGGGGATGCTGCGGATACCGAAACGGCCACCCAGCGCAGGTTGCGCTTCGGTATCGAGTTTGGCCAGCCGCATTGCCGGCTCCAGTTGCGCGGCGGCGGCCTCGAACTGCGGGGCCATGGCCCGGCATGGCCCGCACCACGCTGCCCAGAAATCCACCAGCAGCGGCAGGTCGGCGCGCTCGGCATGGGCATGGAAACCGACCGCGTCCAGGGCCAGCGGGTGCCCGACGAACAGTGCGCCCGCGCATTTTCCGCAGTTCGGCGATTCCGCCAACCGCGACATCGGCACCCGGTTGATCGCATTGCAATGCGGACAGGCCACCAGCCGTGCTGCGGTCATCACGTGGTCTCCATTGTCGCCGCTGGACGGCGTGCCCTGCCGGCTTGCAGCACGTAATACAGCACCGGGATCACCACCAGCGTGAGGAGCGTGCTCACGAAGATGCCGAAGATCAGCGAGATCGCAAGCCCGTTGAAGATTGGATCATCGAGGATGAAGAACGCGCCCAGCATCGCCGCCGCGCCGGTCAGCGCGATCGGCTTGGCGCGCACCGCACAGGCGTCGATCACCGCTTCGGCCAGCGGCATCCCGCGCGTGGTCTCCTGGTGGATGAAGTCCACCAGCAGGATCGAGTTGCGCACGATGATCCCGGCCAGCGCGATCATGCCGATCATGCTGGTGGCGGTGAACTGCGCGCCCAGCAACGCATGCCCGGGCATCACCCCGATCACGGTCAGCGGGATCGGCGCCATGATCACCAGCGGCACCAGGTAGCTGCGGAACTGGGCGACGACCAGCAAATAGATCAGCACCATGCCGGCGGCGTAGGCGATGCCCATGTCGCGGAACGTCTCGTAGGTGATCTGCCACTCGCCATCCCACTTGATCGCATATCCGCTGTCGCCCGGCGGTTGCGAGATGAAAGTCTGCGCCAGCGATTGGCCGTCCACTTTCGCGTCGCGCAGTTGGCCGACGATCGAGAACATCCCGTAAAGCGGACTGTCGAGGTCACCGGCCTCGTCCGCCATCACGTACGCCACCGGCAGGCCGTCCTTGTGGTGGACCGCGCCATCCCAGGTCCCTTGCTCGACGCGCACCAGCTCCGACAACGGCACCAGCTGGCCCTGCCCGCCGCGCACCTTCACCGCGAGCAACGATTCGGTCGACGCCTGTTCCTGCGCCGGCAGGCGCACGCGCACCGGGCGCGGGTACTTGGACGCACCGTCGTGCACATAGGTCGCGTCGCTGCCGGACACCGCCATCGCGATCGCATCGGCCACGGTCGCCTGCGCCACCCCAAGGCGCGCCGCGCGCATGCGATCCAGCACCACGGTTTCGCGCGAGGCATCGGCTTCGACGCTGGTATCGATGTCGACGATGCCCTCGGTTTTCGCGAAAGGACCGCTCGCCAAGTCACGCGCGATGCGCCGCTGGCCGGCGTAATCCGGACCATAGACCTCGGCCACCAGCGGCGACAGCACCGGCGGACCGGGCGGCACTTCCACCACCTTCACCGACGCGCCGTGGCGGATACCGATCGCGGCCAGCGCCGGGCGCATCGCACGGGCGATGTCGTGGCTCTTGCGGTCGCGATGGTGCTTGTCGACCAGGTTGACCTGCAGGTCGCCGACATTGCTGCCGCTGCGCAGGAAATACTGGCGCACCAGGCCGTTGAAATTGATCGGCGCGGCGGTGCCGGCATAGCCCTGGTAGTCCAGCACTTCGGGCACCGTGTCGAGCTGCGCGGCCAGTTCGCCCAGCAGCGCGTTGGTCTGCTCCAGCGTGCTGCCTTCCGGCATGTCGACAACCACCTGCACTTCCGACTTGTTGTCGAACGGCAGCATCTTCAGCACCACCAGCTCGAACACCGCCAGCGACGCCGCCAGCAGCACCAACCCGGCCATCGACGCGAACAGCAGCCCGCGCTTGCGGCCGGCGCGCTCGCCGAACAGGAACGGCGACATCACCCAGCGGAACAGGCGGTGCAGGCGACCCTGCTGCGGGACCTCATGCGACTGGTCGACCTCGGCCGGATGCCCGTGCCGGCGCAGCAGCTTCAGCGACAGCCACGGGGTCACGATCAATGCGATCAGCAGCGACAGCAGCATGCCGACCGAAGCGTTGATCGGGATCGGCCGCATGTACGGACCCATCAGCCCGGACACGAAGGCCATCGGCATCAGCGCCGCGATCACCGTGAACGTGGCCAGGATGGTCGGGCCACCGACTTCGTCCACCGCCGGTGGGATCACCTCGAACAGGCTGCGTTTGCGGCCATCCGCGCCGGGGATGGCGAGGTGGCGGTGGATGTTCTCGACCACCACGATCGCATCGTCGACCAGGATGCCGATCGAGAAGATCAGCGCGAACAGCGAGACGCGATTGAGGGTGAAGCCCATCACGTGCGAGGCGAACAGGGTCACGGCCAGGGTCAACACTACGGCGCTGCCGACCACGATGGCCTCGCGCCAGCCCAGCGCGAACAGCACCAGCAGAACCACCGAAGCGGTGGCGAACGCCAGCTTCTGGATCAGCTTCGACGCCTTGTCCGCGGCGGTGGCGCCGTAGTCGCGGGTGACGGTGGCACGCACCCCGTCGGGGATCAGCTGGCCCTTGAGCTGGTCGAGGCGCTCGGTGATCGCGGCAGTGATGTCGGAGGCATTGCTGCCCGGCTTCTTGGCGATAGCGATGGTGACCGCCGGCGCAATGCCCGACTTCGGGCCATCACGCCCTGCGGGCGCGCCATGCCAGGCGTAGCGCGTGGCGAGGTCGCCACGCGGCTCGATGCTGGCGACGTCGGCCAGCAGCAGCGGCTTGCCGGCGTGGTTGCCGATCACCAGCGACGCCACTTCTTCCGCGGAGGCGAGGAAGCGCCCCGCGGTGACCGGCACCGCGCCAGAGGCGCCCACGCGCTCGCCGGCCTGGTGGACCACGTTGGCCCCGCGCAGTGCCTGCACCAGGTCGCCGGGGGCGAGCCCGTAGGCGGACAGCTTTGCCGCATCGAGGGTGACCAGCACGGTGCGGTCGGGCGCACCGATGGTGTAGACGTCGCGGGTGCCGGGCACGCGCTTGAATTCGGTTTCCAGGGTGTGCGCGACTTCCGCGAGCAGGCTCGCATCGGTGGCCGGATCGTCGCTCCACAGGGTCACCGCCATCACCGGCACGTCATCGATGCCCTTCGGCTTGACGATTGGCTGGCCGACACCGACACCCTGCGGCAGCCAGTCCTGGTTGGAGAACACCTGGTTGTACAGGCGCACCAGCGCCGGCTGGCGCTGCACGCCCACTTCGTATTCGACGGTCAGTACCGCCATGCCCGGTCGGCTGATCGAATAGACGTGCTTGACGCCCTCGATCTCCGACAGTGTCTGCTCCAGCGGCGTCGCCACCAGTTGTTCGACATCGCGCGCGCTGGCGCCGTCGAACGGGACGATGACATTGGCCATCGTCACGTCGATCTGCGGCTCTTCCTCGCGCGGGGTGATCGCCACCGCGAGCAGGCCCAGCAGCAGGCCCATGATCGCCAGGATCGGGGTCAGCGGATTCTTCTGGAACGCCGTCGCCAGCCGCCCGGAAATGCCGAGCCGCACGGGAGTGGATGCGTCACTCATCGCCTGCGCCCGCCTGCTTGCGCTGCGCGGCCAGCGCCTGCATCGCCGCGACCGGATCGCGTGCGACCCTGTCGCCGGCCTGCAGGCCGCTGATCACTTCCACGCTGTCGCCGAGCCGCGCGCCGAGCCGCAACTGGCGCAGCAGCAGCCGGTCGCCCTGCTGCACGTAGGCACCGCTGAGTTCGCCGTGCTGGGCGACCGCGGACAGCGGGATACGCACCGACCTCGCGCCCGTATCGCCGGCGTTGCCGGGTTCGGCATCGAACACCACCTTGGCGGTGGTGCCGGGTGCCGGCGGCGGATCCAGGTCGGGCAGCCGCACGCGCACGTTGACGCTGTGGCTGGCGGCATCCGCCGCCGGGAACACGGTGACCTCGGCCGGCACCACTTCGCGGCCGCCGGGCAACACGACACGCGCGCGGGGATCACGACGGATCGCCTCGGCACGGGTTTGCGGCACCGCGACCTCGATCCGCAGTTCGCGCGGTTCGTACACCCGCATCAACGGCTTGCCGGGGGCCACGGTTTCGCCGGGCTCGACATCGCGGCTGGCGACCACGCCGGCGAACGGGGCGCGCACCACGGTGTACGCCGACTGCTGCGCGGCCTGCGCCACCACGGCGCGGGCGGCATCGCGCGCGGCCGCGGCTGAATCGCGGGCGGCGCGGGCCTGGTCGATCTGCGCCTTCGACACGTACTGCCCGCTCGCCAGCGCGGCGAAGCGGCGGTAGTGCTGCTCGGCCTCGACCGCGGACGCCTCGGCCGCACGCAGTTGCGCGCGCGCGGCATTGGCGCCGGCGTTCTGCTCCACCGCACTGATGCGCAGGAGCACGTCGCCGGCGGCGACGCGATCGTTCACATCAACCTCCACCGCGGTGACACGGCCCGCGGTCTGCGCGCTCAGGTCGGAGCGGCGCACCGCTTCCACCACGCCGTCCCAGCCACGGCCGGGCGCACCGCCGGCGGCCGCGACCACGAAGGTGGGGACATCGGCCAGGCGCGGCGGCGCCGTCGGCTTGTCGCTGCCACACGCTGCAAGCGAGGCCGCCAATGCGGCGGCCAGCACCATGCGCTTCATTGGAAGGCGCAGCCCGGGGCAAGGCCGATCTTGCGTAGCACCATCGCCGCCGGGCAGAACCCGGTGAGGCTGGACTGCAACAGGTTCAGGCCGACGAAGGCGGTCAGCCACAGCCAGCGTGGCGACACGAAATGCGCCAGCGCCAGGCTGAGCAGGATCATCGTGCCGGCGAAGGCGAAGATGGCGCGATCGATGTTCATCGCAGTGATTTCCTCAGTTGTTGACGCACGGCGCTGGAATAAATATTAGATATTACTTATATTAGTGTCAACTGATATTTCAACAGACAATCAAGGGAACCCGCCATGGCCGCATCCATCACCGCCTCCGACCTCGTCGCCGAGGCACGCGCGAAGATCCGTGAAGTCGCTCCAGGTGCATTCCACGCGGCGGTGGCCGATGCGGTCGTCATCGACGTGCGCGAACCATCCGAATTCGAGACCGGCCATATCCCCGGCGCGATCAACATCCCGCGCGGCGTGCTGGAATTCCAGGTCGGTGCGCATCCGGCCGTAGCCAACGTCAGCGACCCCGCGCTGTCGCACAAGGAGCGACCCATCGTGGTGGTCTGCCGAACCGGCGGACGCGCGGCGTTGTCGGCGGTGAACCTGCAGCGGCTCGGCTTCGCCGACGTGCGTTCGATCGCCGGCGGCGTGCTGGCCTGGGGCGAAGCCGGCCTGCCGCTGGTGCTACGGTAAGCGCATGGCCCAGGCACGCCGCAAACCCGCCCCACCCGTGATGGATCCCGAGGCCATGCGCGAGCATGCCGCCGATGCCGCGCGCCTGTTGCGCGCACTGGCCAACGAGAAGCGGCTGATGCTGCTGTGCGCATTGGTGGAAGGCGAGCAGTCCGTCGGCGAGCTCAACGCCCGGGTCGACCTGAGCCAGTCGGCGCTGTCGCAGCACCTTGCGGTCTTGCGCGAGGATGGCCTGGTGGGAACACGACGCGAAGCGCAGACGATCTACTACTCGCTGGCCGATGGCCCGGCGCACCGGATCATCGAAACCCTGCACGGCATCTATTGCGGCGGAGCGCCGCTCTGCGCGCCATGAACATGCCCGGCAAGCCCGTCGTCACCCCGTTCTTCCACCGCGCCAGCAACACCTGGAGCTACGTGGTCCGCGACCCTGCATCGACCGCAGCGGCGATCATCGACGCCGTGCTCGACTTCGATGCGCCGTCCGGACGCACCTCGACCACCTCAGCGCAGGCGGTCGTCGACCATGTCGCCGCCGAAGGCCTGGACGTGCGCTGGCTGCTGGAAACGCATGCGCACGCCGACCACCTCAGCGCCGCGCACTGGCTGAAGGAGACGCACTATCCAACCGCCACGCTCGCCATCGGCGAAGGCATCCGCGCGGTGCAGAAGGCGTTCCGCCCGATCTTCAACCTCGGCGAACATTTCCCGGTCGATGGCTCGCAGTTCGACCACCTGTTCACCGACGACGAGACCTTCGCGATCGGCGGATTGCAGGCACGCGTGATCGCGGTGCCCGGCCACACCAGCGACAGCAATGCCTACCTGATCGGTGATGCCCTGTTCACCGGCGACTCGCTGTTCATGCCGGACGGCGGCACCGCGCGTTGCGATTTCCCGGGTGGCGACGCCGCCACCTTGTACCGCTCGATCCAGCGCCTGTTCGCGCTGCCTGCAGGCACTCGCGTGTTCGTCTGCCACGACTACGGCCCGGGCGGCCGCGAGGTCGCCTGCGAGACCAGCATCGACGCGCAGAAGCGCGGCAACATCCACGTCCGCGATGGCGTCTCCGAAGCCGACTTCGTGGCGGTGCGCACCGCACGCGACGCCACCCTGGCGATGCCGGCGCTGCTGCTGCCGTCGGTGCAGGTGAACATCCGCGCCGGCGCGTTGCCGGAGCCGGAAGGCAACGGGGTGCGTTACCTCAAGCTGCCGATCGACCAGTTCGGCAAGCCCTAGTCGCAGCGATCAGGCGGCAGCGAAACGCGCCGCGCCGCCGACCCAGCGGTCGATGATGCGATTCGCCGCATCGGGCGCGTCCTGCAGCAGGCGATCCGCGAGCGCGTGCACTTTCGGCAGCAAATCCGCATCCCGCGCGAGTTCGGCGATGCGGAACGCTGCCAGGCCGGTCTGCCGGGTGCCGAGCAGTTCGCCGGGGCCGCGCAGTTGCAGGTCTTTCTCGGCAATGGCGAAACCATCGTTGGTCTGCCGCAAGGTGTCCAGCCGCTGGCGCGCCATCGCAGACAAGGGCGACTGGTAGAGCAGCACGCAACTCGACGCCGCGCTGCCGCGCCCCACCCGACCGCGCAACTGGTGCAATTGCGCCAGCCCAAGTCGCTCGGCGTTCTCGATCACCATCAGCGACGCATTCGGCACATCCACGCCGACTTCGATCACCGTGGTCGCCACCAGCAGGTCGATGCCGCCGTCCTTGAACGCACGCATGGTCGATTGCTTTTCCGCGGTCTTCAACCGGCCATGGACCAGGCCGATGCGCGCATCCGGCAACGCCGCCTGCAAGGCCTCGAAGGTGGATTGCGCGGCCTGCGCCTCGATTTCGTCCGAGTCGTCGATCAGGGTGCAGACCCAGTAGGCCTGGCGTCCTTCGGCGCAGGCCTGGCGGATGCGTTCGACCAGTTCCGCGCGGCGTTCCGCCGACAGCGCGATGGTGGTGATCGGCGTGCGTCCCGGCGGCAATTCGTCGATGGCGGACACGTCCAGGTCGGCATACGCGCTCATCGCCAGCGTGCGCGGGATCGGGGTGGCGGTCATCACCAACTGGTGCGGGACGTTGCCTTTGCCCTTGTCTCGCAAGGCGAGCCGCTGGTGCACGCCGAAGCGGTGCTGTTCATCAACGATGGCCAGCGCGAGGTCATGGAACTCGACGCCCTCCTGCATCAGCGCGTGCGTGCCGACGACGACCTGCGCGACACCGGATGCGACCTCGTCCAATGCCTTCGCACGCGCCTTGCCGGTGACCTTGCCGGCCAGCCAGCTCACCCGGATGTCGAGCGGCTCCAGCCAGCCACGCAGGTTGGCCAGGTGTTGCTCGGCCAGCAGTTCGGTCGGTGCCATCAGCGCGGCCTGGCGACCATCCGCCACCGCCAGCAGGGCCGCCATCGCCGCGACCACGGTCTTGCCGCTGCCGACGTCGCCCTGCACCAGCCGCAGCATCGGCCGCGGCTGCGACAGGTCCTCGCGCAATTGCGCGTACACCCGCGCCTGCGCGGCGGTCAGCGCGAACGGCAATGCATCGCGCAGGCGCGCGACGTGGCGTTCGTCGCCGGCCAGCGCACGCGTGCCTTCCGCCTGCAGTGCGAGCCGCTGCCGACGCAAGCTCAATTGATGCGCGAGCAATTCCTCCAGCGCCAGTCGCCGTTGCGCCGGATGCAGGCCGGTCTGCAAGGCGGTGACATCGGCCTCGCGTGGTGGCGCGTGCAGGGTCAACAGCGCCTCGCGCAAGGTGGGCAAGCGCATCTCGCGCAGCCAGTCGCGCGGCAGCAATTCCAGCGCGTCCTCGTCCGGTAGATGTTGCAGGGCGAGGCCGATCAGCTTGCGCAGGTTGGCCGGGCCGATGCCTTCGACCTCCGGATAGACCGGATCCAGCGCCTCGCCCAGGCCATGCTCGCCGGCATCAAGGACGCGATAGCTGGGATGCACGATCTCCAGCCCGAGCTGGCCCGCGCGCGGCATGCCGTAGGCGCGGATGCGCGCGCCCGGCGCGAACTGGGACACCTGCTGCGCGCGGAAATGGAAGAACCGCAGCACCAGGGTGCCGCGCGACTCGTCTGCCAGCGCGACGCGCAGCATCGGCCGGAAACGGAAGCCGCGTTCGACCGCCGTCACCTTGCCCTCCACCTGCGCGGCAACCCCCGGACGCAGGTCGCGGATCGCGGTCAGCGCGGTGCGATCCTCGTAGCCGCGCGGCAGGTGCAGCCACAGGTCCTGCAGGTTGGCCAAACCACGCGCGGCAAGTTTTTCCGCGACCGCCGGGCCCACGCCCGGCAGCACCGACAGCGGCGTCGCGCTGGCCGCCAGGGCGGGCGCGGGTCGCGACAGGCGTGGCACGCCGGGCTCAGTCCGCCTGCGGCAGAACCATCAGCGCATCGACCTCGAACGCCGCGCCCTTGGGCAGCCCCGGGACTTCGATGGTCGAGCGCGCGGGATAAGGCTGCGCGAAGTATTCGCCCATCACCGCATTCACCGCCGCGAACTGCGACAGGTCGGTCAGGTACAGGCCGACGCGGGCGATGTCGTCCATCGTGCCGCCGGCGGCTTCGCACACGGCCTTGAGGTTGTCGAAGGCGCGGCGCGTCTGCGCGGCGATATCGCCGCCGACGAGTTCGCCGGTGGCCGGGTCCAGCGGAATCTGGCCGCTGAAGAACACCAGGTTGCCGGCGCGGGTCGCTTGCGAATACGGGCCGATCGCGGCCGGCGCGCGGTCGCTGTGGATGGCGGTGCGGGACATGCGGGATGGCTCCGTCGGGGAAGCCGACAGTGTAACGACGCTACAGCCGCCCGACCCCGTGGACCACGCCGAGCCGGCGGATGCGGCGCATGACTTCGGCCAGGTGCTTGCGGTCGGCGACCTCGATCGAGAAGCGGATCGCCGCCGTATGCGTGTCGCGCTCCAGGTACTCGACGCGGTCGATGTTGGATTCGGCATGGGCGATCGCGGCGGCGACCTGGGCCAGCACGCCGGGACGGTTCTCGACCTCGATCCGCAACGCCGCATCGAAATCGCCGGAGACCGCGCGGTCCCAGCCGATCGCCACCCAGCGCTCCGGCGACTTGCGGAACTCGGCCACGTTCGGGCATTCCAGCCGGTGCACCACAATGCCCTTGCCGGCGCTGTGGTAGCCCATGATCTCGTCGCCGGGGATCGGCATGCAGCACTGCGCGAAACTGATCACGCCGCGCTCGGCGCCGGTGATCAGGATGCGCTCACCGGGTACCGCGTCGGGTTGCAGCAGGTTCGGCGATTGCTCCTGCGCCAGCGCCAGCGCGACCTGCGTGGGCATGCGGTTGCCGAGGGCGATGTCGGCCAGCAGCGCCTCCAGGCGCGGGAAGCGATTCTCCGCCAGGTAGCCGTCCAGCCGCGCCAGCGGCAGCCGGTCCAGCGAGGTGCCGCGATCGCCCAGCGCGCGGTCCAGCATGTGGTGGCCGACGCGCACGGCGTCCTCGTGTTCCAGGTGCTTCAGCTGCTGGCGGATCGCGGTGCGCGCCTTGCCGGTGACCACGTATTCCAGCCACTGCGCCGCCGGCGCGGCCGACTTGGCGGTGATGATCTCCACGGTCTGGCCGCTGGCCAGCTGCGCGCGCAGCGGCGCCAGCTTGCGGTCCACGCGCGCGGCGACCGCATGGTTGCCGACGTCGGTATGCACCGCGTAGGCGAAATCGAGCGCGGTGGAATTGCGCGGCAGCGCCATGATCTCGCCCTTCGGCGTGAACAGGTAGACCTCGTCCGGGAACAGGTCGACCTTGACGTTTTCCAGGAACTCCAGCGACGAGCCGGTGCCGCGCTGGCTTTCCACCAAGCCGGCGATCCACGCCGAGGCGCGGCTCTGCGCGCTGTTGCCGGCATCGCCGCCACCGTGCTTGTAGGCCCAGTGCGCGGCCACGCCACGCTCCGCGACCAGGTCCATCTCGCGGGTGCGGATCTGTACTTCGATCGGCGAACCGTAGGGCCCGAACAGCACCGTGTGCAGCGACTGGTAGCCGTTGGCCTTGGGGATCGCGATGAAATCGCGGAAGCGCGCGTCGAGCGGCTTATAGACTGAGTGGACGACGCCGAGCGCGTGATAGCAGTCCGGAACGCTGTCGACGATGACCCGATAGCCGAACACGTCCATCACCTGGTCGAAGCTGCGGTTCTCCGCATGCATCTTGGTGTAGATGCTCCACGGGGTCTTGATCCTCCCGACCAGCCGGTGCGGCAGCTTCTCCAGCGCCAGTTTCTGCGCCAGCCGCGCCTCGATCTGCGCCAGCGCCTCGCGCCGCACCACCGGCTGGCTGCGGATGCGCTTCTCGATCACCGCATGCCGCCACGGATGCAGCGCGCGGAAGCCGAGGTCCTGCAGTTCGGACTTGATCAGGTTCATGCCCAGCCGCTGGGCGATGGGCGCGAAGATCTCCAGCGTTTCCACCGCGATGCGCCGGCGCGCTTCAGCGGATTGCGCGCCCAGCGTGCGCATGTTGTGCAGGCGGTCGGCGAGCTTGATCAGGATGACCCGCAGGTCGCGCGACATCGCCAGCAGCATCTTGCGGAAGCTCTCGGCCGCCGCTTCCTGGCGGTCGGCGAAGCGCAGCTTGTCGAGCTTGGTGACGCCATCGACCAGTTCGGCCACGGTCTCGCCGAACTGCGCGGCCAGGTCCTGGCGCGAGAGCGGCGTGTCCTCGATGGTGTCGTGCAGGATCGCGGCGACCAGGGTCTCAACGTCCAGGCCCTGCTCGGCCAGCACCTGCGCCACCGCGACCGGATGGGTGATGTACGGCTCGCCGGACTTGCGGGTCTGCCCGGCATGCGCCGCCGCGCCCACCGCCCACGCCCGCCGCAACTGCAACCGCTGCGCCTCGGGCAGGTAGTTCGCGGCGCGTTCCAGCGATTGCACGTAGTCGGGCACCGCATCCTGGCCGGGTGCGGGCAACGGCATGGCAAGCGCAGGATCGCCGGGACTCATGCGGCGAGCCTAACCGGGCCGTATGGGAGCCGTAAACCCCTGTCCCGGAAACGAAAAACGGCCCCGCGGGGCCGTCTTCATGCCGCATGAAACGCGACGATCAGTCGTCGCCCTTCATGTCGTCGTCGCCGGCCACCACTTCGGCGGCGGCCCACTCCAGCGCCTCGCGCTCCTTGCGCTCGCGCTCGGCCTTCTCGACCGCATCGATGTAGTCGGTGTCGATTTCGCGCGCGGCGATCTCGCGCAGGGCAAGCACGGTCGGCTTGTCGTTGGCTTCGCTGTTGTCCAGCTTCGGCTCCACGCCGCCGGCCAGCTGGCGCGCGCGCTTGGCGGCCATCATCACGAGCTCGAAGCGGTTGTCGACCACTTCCAAACAATCTTCGACGGTAATACGGGCCATGTGTGTCCTGCGACCGCGGGGCCGCTGAAGTGATCGAAAGGGGCCGGAATTCTAGCCGCAGGCCGCCCGCAAGGCAAGTCGCCGCCTTGAAAATCAACCACATAGATCGAATCCTGCGCGCCCGGGCAGCAGCAAGCGCCGGATCGCGCGGGTCAAATGGCGGATTCGTCGTCGACCAGCAGCGAAGTGATCAGGCGGGCATGGCGCGCCACCTGGGCGTCCTTGCGCAGCCGGCTGGCGGTGAAGATGCTGCACATCTCGCTCACCGCGGTCTCGAAATCCTCGTTGACGATGACGTAGTCGAATTCGCCGTAGTGGCTCATTTCCTCGCGCGCCGCGGCCAGGCGTTGCTGGATGACCGCCTCCGAATCCTGCCCGCGCTTGCGCATGCGTTCTTCCAGCGCGGCCCGCGACGGCGGCAGGATGAACACGCTGACCGCGTCGGGAATCTTCGATCGCACTTGCCGCGCCCCCTGCCAGTCGATCTCCAGCAACACGTCGCGGCCAGCCGACAATTGCGGGTCCACCGACTGCCGCGCAGTGCCCTTCCAGTCGCCATGCACCAGCGCGTGCTCGAAGAAGTCGCCCTCGGCCACCATCGCCTTGAACTCGTCGGCGCCGATGAAATGGTAGTGCTCGGCATGCCGCTCGCCGGGCCGCGGCTGCCGCGAGGTGAACGAGATCGACAGGCTGATGTTCGCATCGCGCGCCAGCACCGCGTTGACGATGCTGGATTTCCCGGCACCCGAGGGCGCGGCGACGATGTAGAGGGTTCCGCGCATGGTCATCCTTGGTCGAAGATCGGGCATCCTGCCGCGACTTCGACGTGCGGCCGGAAATGCGTGGATTCCCTGCCGCAACGGCAGCATGCCTTCGGCATGTCGCCGCCGGCACATCCTTGTGCCGGTGCAGAGGCCCCACGTGCGCATGCACTATTCAATGTTCTGGATCTGCTCGCGGATCTGGTCGATCAGCACCTTCAGCTCGACCGCGGCATTGCTGGTGCGCGCGTCGACCGACTTGCTGCCCAGGGTATTGGCCTCGCGGTTGAACTCCTGCAGGAGGAAATCCAGGCGGCGACCGACCGGTTCCTTCTGCTTGAGCACGCGCCGCAATTCGGAGAGGTGGCTGTCGAGGCGATCGAGCTCCTCGTCGACATCAAGCTTCTGCAGCCACAGCACCAGTTCCTGCTCGACGCGGCCCGGGTCGGCGGGCTGCGAGAGATCGGCCAGCCGGGTCTCCAGCTTGCTGCGCTGGCCAGCGCGGATCAGCGGCACCAGCGTGCGAACTTCGGCGGCGATCGCCGCGATCGCGATGGCGCGCTCGCCGATGACCTCGGCCAGCTTGCCGCCTTCGCGCTCGCGGGAAGCGACGAAATCGTCCAGTACCGCATCGAGCAGCACCATCGCCTCGCGCTGCAGGGCCTCGGCATCGACGCCGCGCGATTGCAGCACGCCGGGGAACTGCAGCAGCTCGGTGAACTGCACGCGCAGTTGCGGGAAACCCGCATCCAGTTGCCGTGCCAGGTCGCCCAGCCGCGCGACCAGTGCCTCGTCCACCTGCAATCCATCGCTGCCGGTCGCGGAACGCAGCCGCAGCACCAGGTCCAGCTTGCCGCGCGACACGCGGGTGGCGATGCGTTCCCGCAGTTGCGGTTCCAGCACGCGCAGCTCATCCGGCAGGCGCACGCCGAGTTCGAGGAAACGATGGTTGACCGCGCGCATCTCGCAGCCGAGCACGCCCCATTCGGTGCTGCGCTCGCCGGCGGCGTAGGCGGTCATGCTGCGGATGGGCATCGTGCGGGCGGCCGGGAGAGCGGAATGCGGATGGTAATCTAGCGCCCCGCCGGCTGCCGGCGTTCGTTGCCGGAATCCCGATGTCGTTCGCCCGCCCCAGCGGCCGCACCGCCGACCAGTTGCGCACCGTGTCGATCACCCGCGGCTTCACCCGCCATGCCGAGGGCTCGGTGCTGGTGGCGTTCGGCGACACCCGCGTGCTGTGCACGGCCAGCGTCGAGAACAAGGCGCCCGGCTTCCTGCGCGGCAAGGGCGAGGGCTGGGTCACCGCCGAGTACGGCATGCTCCCGCGCGCCACCCACACCCGCAACGACCGCGAGGCCTCGCGCGGCAAGCAGGGCGGCCGCACCCTGGAAATCCAGCGCCTGATCGGCCGCTCGCTGCGCGCCTGCGTGGATCGCGCCGCGCTTGGCGAACGCACCATCACCCTGGACTGCGACGTGCTGCAGGCCGATGGCGGCACCCGCACCGCCGCGATCACCGGCGCCTACGTCGCCCTGGTCGATGCGGTGCGCTGGCTGCAGAAGCGCAGGGACATCGGCAAGGATCCGATCATCGGCGCGGTCGCGGCGGTGTCGGTGGGCATCTATCGCGGCACCCCGGTGCTCGACCTCGACTACGCCGAGGACAGCGACTGCGATACCGACATGAACGTGGTGATGAACGACGGCGGCGGCTTCATCGAGCTGCAGGGCACCGCGGAAGGCCACGCCTTCCGACGCGACGAACTGGATGCATTGCTGGCGCTGGCCGGCAACGGCTGCAACGAACTGTTCGCCGCGCAACAGGCGGCGCTGGCGCTGGCGTGAAGCTGGTCCTGGCGAGCAGCAACGCCGGCAAGCTGGTCGAATTGCGCGAATTGCTGGGCGACGCATTCGAGCTGCACGTGCAATCCGGATTCGGCGTGGACGATGCCGAGGAAACCGGGCTGAGCTTCATCGAGAACGCGATCCTCAAGGCGCGCCATGCCGCGCGCGCCACCGGCTTGCCTGCATTGGGCGACGATTCCGGCCTGTGCGTCGATGCGCTGGATGGCGCACCCGGGCTGTATTCGGCGCGTTACTCGGGTGGCCACGGCAACAGCGAAGCGAACATCGACAAGCTACTGGGCAACCTGCTTGGCGTAGCGGACGATGCACGCACGGCACGCTTCGTCTGCGTGCTCGCCTTGGTGCGGCATGCGGAGGACCCGATGCCGCTGGTCGCCGAAGGCATCTGGGAGGGTCGTATCCTGCACGCGCGCACCGGCAGCAACGGATTCGGCTACGACCCGGTGTTCTTCTCGCCGGCGCATGGTGTCGGCGCGGCCGAATTGCCGGCCGCCACCAAGAACCGCGACAGCCACCGCGGGATCGCGCTGGCGAAGCTGCGCACGCTGCTTTCCAATGTTTCCACCGATCGTCGTTGAAGCCATCCATGGCGCAACAAAATCGCCCTGACGACTCCCTGCCCGGCCATCCTTGGCCGGGCGTTCAGCAGTGCGCGGACCAGTGGTCCGCAAGCGCGCTGCTTCACCCCCCCCTCTCGCTCTACGTGCACCTGCCCTGGTGCGTGCGCAAATGCCCGTACTGCGATTTCAATTCGCACGAATTCCGCGGCGAGGGCGGGCGCGGCGCGTTGCCGTTCGATGCGTATGTCGATGCCTTGATCGCCGACCTCGACTTCGACCTGCCGCTGGCCTGGGGCCGCACCATCCAGACCGTGTTCTTCGGCGGCGGCACGCCCAGCCTGTTCCCGCCGGAGGCGATCGACCGCTTCCTGCAACTGGCCAGTGCACGCCTGCGCTTCGCACCGAATGCGGAGATCACCCTGGAGACCAATCCGGGCACGGTCGAGCATGGCCCGTTCGCCGGCTATCGCGCAGCCGGAGTGAATCGCCTGAGCTTCGGCGTGCAGAGCTTCGACGACGGCTGCCTGCGGCGCCTCGGGCGGATCCATTCCAGCGGCGACGCCGAACGCGCGATCAAGGCCGCGCAGGATGCCGGCATCGACAACCTCAACATCGACCTGATGTATGCGCTGCCGGAACAATCGCTGGCGATGGCGCTCGCGGACGTCGAACGGGCGCTCGCCCTGCAGCCCGCGCACATGAGCCATTACCAGCTCACCCTGGAACCCAACACCGTGTTCGCCGCCCGCCCGCCCGCCGGCATCCCGGACGAGGATGGTGCCTGGGACATGCAGGACGCCTGCCAGGCCTTGCTGGCCGCAGGCGGGTTCGCCCAGTACGAGGTCAGCGCCTATGCGCGCGAAGGGCGGCAGTGCGCGCACAACCTCAACTACTGGCGCTTCGGCGACTACCTGGGCATCGGCGCCGGCGCGCACGGCAAGCTGACGCTGGGTGCAGCGCAACAGGTGATGCGGCGCTGGAAGCACAAGCACCCATCGCAGTACCTGGTCGCGGCAGGCAGTGAAGCGGCGATCGGCGGCGACGAGATCCTGGATGCCGGACGCCTGCCCTTCGATTTCATGTTGAATGCGTTGCGCCTGAACGACGGCGTGCCGATGGCGATGTTCGAGGCACGCACCGGCTTGCCACGCTCGACGATCGCGCCGCAACTGGAAGAGGCCCAGGCGCACGGCTGGCTGGAGGACGATCCGGACTGGCTGCGTCCGACCGAACTGGGCCGCCGTTTCACCAATGACGTCATTGGCCTCTTCCTGGCATGAATTCCGTGACGTCGATTCCAGTTGAGGGCCGACTTCGCAACGCATACCATCGGGCGCTTGCCGGCGCGTGAAGGGGACGCCGATGGCCGCAGCACCCGTTGCACACGAATCCGCATCCGCCAGAACGCTCGCCGAGGCCACCCTGCCGCGGCGCGTGCGCCAGGTGCTGGAGCGCGTCCTGCAGGAGTTCCGCGGTGACATGGACCGGCAGTTGCAGACGGTCCTGCTGGAAACGGAAGTATCGCTGTCGCGCGCGGGCAGTCCGGTCAACGATCCCAAGGTCGAAGCCGCAAAGTTCCTCTCGCTCAACAACCTGCGCACCGGCCAGCAACGCTTCAGCGGGCGCTTCCTGGCTGACATCGAGGCCGGCCTGGCCGGCCTGCTGGCACCGCGCCGCAATCATCGGCTGGAGGAACAGCAAGCCTCGGTGTTGGGCCTGACCCTGCTCGACGACGATGCGATGAGCGACCAGGCGATCCTCAACAACATTGCCAGCCGCATCGAATCCCGCAACAGCCTGGCCCTGCAACTCATGGGCCAGCGTTTCGGCGTGCTCGCCGGCGCGCCCGCCTTCGACGGCGAGCACCTGCCGATCGGCCCGTACGCGCTGTGCCACGCGCTGCACGATGCCAGCGGCGAGCTCGAATTCCCGCCGCACGCCAAGTTCGAGCTGTACCGGCAGTTCGAGAAGGTGCTGATGGCGCTGTACTCGACCTTGCTCGAAGCCCTGAACAACAAGCTGGCCAGCGACGGCATCCTGCCGCACCTGAGCTTCGTGCCGGTGCGTGCGCGACCGGCGTCGGCGGGGTCTGGGTCGCCGCGCACCACCGCGGCGATGCCCGCATTGGGCGCGGGCGACGGCGGGCCGACGCCCGCTTCCAGGGGTGCGGCCGGCATCGACCTGCCGACGCTCTCGATGGAAGGCAAGGGCCGGGCCAACTTCATGCCTGCGGGAATGCAGCCCGTCCCGCAGGCACCTCACGCGCCACAGGAGCCGGGCAGTGCTGCACCGCCCAAGCCCACTGGCCTGGGCGCCGGTTTCGCCGCGCTGCAGAACCTGCTCAAGCGCCGTCGCGTGCTTTTGGCCAAGCTGCGCCCGGGCGGCCAGGACGAGCGCGTGCGCGAGCCATTGCAGCGCGATGAAGTGCTGGGCGCGCTGCAGCGGATGCGCGCCAACGCGACCAAGGCCGACACCATCGGCGACTTCCGGCAGATCCTGCTGGCCCAGGCGCGGCAGATGCACGGGCATGGCGTGGCCCTGTCCGACCCGGACAGCGACACCTTCGAGTTGCTCGCGTTGTTCCTCACCCAACTGAAGCGGGAAATGCGCAAGGGCAGCGACGGCGAGGCGCTGGTCGAACGCCTGCGCCTGCCGCTGTTGCAACTCGCCCTGCGCGACCATCGCTTCTTCGTGGATGCCAGCCACCCCGGGCGCATGCTGCTGGATGCGGTGTCGCGCGGTGGCGCGCGCTGGCTGGGCGAAGACGATGCCGACCTGCAATGGCTGGGCCTGCTGCAACGTGCAGTGGCGACCGTGCAGCAGGACGCGGAAGGCGCCTTCGACACCTTCGTCGAAGCCAACCAGACCCTGCAATCCGGGCTGCAGGCGCTGGCCCGCAAGACCGAGATGTCCGAACGCCGGCAAGTGGAAGCCGCGCGCGGCCGCGAGAAACTCGAGGTCGCCCGCCAGCGCGCCGGCACCGAAATCGCCCGGCTGCTCGCAGGGCGCAGCCTGCCCCGCTTCCACGCCATCCTGATGGACCAGGCCTGGTCCGACGTGCTGTCGCTGACCCACCTGCGCAACGGTGAACACTCCGCGGCCTGGCGGGAACTGCTCGACACCACCGCCACGATCATCGACGCCAGCACCAGCAGTGGCCAGCCGCATGCGGACCCGGCCTTCGTGGCGCGCGTGCAAGGTGCGCTGGAGCAGGTCGGCTACCACGCCGACGACGCCACCGCGATCGCCCGCCAGCTCGCCAATGGCCGCGCCGAGGACGCCGACCTGGCCTCGCGCACCGAATTGCTGGTGCAGTTGCGCGCGCGCGCGCGCCTGGGCGAAGGCAATGCAGCCGCACCCGGCACCGACCTGCCGACGCGCAACCCCCTTGAAGAAGCCGCCTTCCAGCAGCTGCGCGCCCTGCAGGAACCGGCCTGGGTGGAATTCGACGAGGACGCCGACGACACCACCGTCCGCCGCCGGCTGGCCTGGACCAGCCAGCACACCCTGCAGACCCTGGTGGTCAACCGCCGCGGCCTGCGTACCCTGAGCGAGGACCTCGACGTGCTGGCGCGCAAGCTGGCGGCCGGCAGGATGCGCGTGCTCGATGCCGACATCGCGCCGGCCGAGACCGCGTGGGAGGCGACCATGGCCAGCCTGCAACGGATCGGCGAAAACGAGGGCCAGCAGGCCCGGGAGGACGGCCATGGGGATTGAATCGCGCCGCCAGGCACGCCGCACCGTGCCGGGGATGATGGAGGTCTACGACACCATCACCGAGGAACCCGTGGGTTACCTGGGCAATGTCTCGGTGGGCGGCATGCTGCTGATCGCCAACCGCGCCCTGGTCGATGACGCGCTGTACCAGTTCCGCTTCGCCCTGCCCGACGACATGGGCGAGACCCAGCCGCTGGAAGTCGGCGCGCACGTGCTGTGGGTGGACGATGCCAGTGCGCCGGGGCAGTCCTGGGCCGGGCTGCGCTTCCTCGGCCTGTCGCCGGAGGCGACCCGCCGCCTGCGCTGGTGGACCGAGCAGGAATCGAACGCGCTCTGACCGGCCGGGACGTCACGCACTGTGCGCGCCGGCGGGATCGGTCAAAATGCCCGATCCGCCCCGCGAGACGCCCGCCATGTCCCCGACCACGCTCGCCGCCCTGTACCCGCAGCACCTGGCCGAACTGCAGGCGCGTACCGCGGAAGCGCTGCAGCGCGGCGGCTTCGACCATCTGGTCGTGCCCAGCGGCACCCTGCACTACCAGTTCTTCGACGACCGCGACTATCCCTACGCGGTCAATCCGCAGTTCAAGGCCTGGCTGCCGCTGACCCGCGCACCCGGCAGCTGGCTGGTGATCACCCCCGGGCAGCGTCCGAAGCTGTTGTTCCTGCAACCGCACGACTATTGGCACGTGGTTCCGGCCGCGCCCAGCGGTTACTGGGTCGAGCATTTCGACATCGTCACCATTCGCACGCCGGAAGAAGCCGCGCGCCACCTGCCGAAGGACGCTGCGCGCTGCGCGATCCTCGGTGAGCCGCAAAGTGCGGTCGGCGACTACGTCCCGACCAACCCGGTGCCGGTGGTCGATTACCTCGAATACCACCGCGCCTACAAGACACCGTACGAGATCGCGATGATGCGCGCGGCCAGCCGCATCGGCGCACGCGCGCATCGCGCCGCCGAACGCGCGTTCCGTGCCGGCGCCAGCGAGTTCGGCATCCACCTGGCCTACTGCCAGGCCGCCGGCCAGGATGCCAACGACCTGCCCTACGGCAACATCGTCTGCCTCAACGAACACGCCGCGGTGCTGCACTACACCGACCGCGACCGCCTGCCGCCCACGGCGGCGCGCAGCTTCCTGATCGATGCCGGCGCCAGCTTCCACGGCTACGCCTGCGACATCACCCGCACCTACTCCGCCGATGCCGGCGACGAGTTCCAGGCGATGGTGGATGCGGTCGATGCCGCGCAATTGAAGATGTGCGACGCGGTGCGCGCGGGCTTCGATTACAAGCAGTTGCACATCGACGCACACCTGGCGCTGGCCGGGATCCTCAAGGACTTCGGCGTGATCAAGGTGGGTGCGGAGGAGGCATTGGCCAGCGGCGTGTCCAGCGCATTCTTCCCGCACGGCATCGGCCACGGCATCGGCCTGCAGGTACACGACGTGGCCGGCTTCGCCGCCAGCGATGCCGGCGGCACGATCGCCAAACCCGAAGGCCATCCCTACCTGCGCCTGACCCGCGTGCTGGAACCGGGCATGGCGGTCACGATCGAACCGGGCGTCTACTTCATCGACATGCTGCTGGACGAATTGAAGCAGAAGGGCCTGGCCGATGCGGTGGACTGGAATCGCGTGGATGTATTCAAGCCCTACGGCGGCATCCGCATCGAGGACGACGTGGTCTGCACCGATGGCGCGCCGATCAACCTGACGCGCGAGGCGTTTGCGAGCTGATTTTTTCCTTCTCCCTCCGGGAGAAGGTGCCCGAAGGGCGGATGAGGGTTCGGATTGGGACGCAGATGAATCAATCGCGCGGTGGCCGAACCCTCACCCCAACCCCTCTCCCAGGGGGAGAGGGGCTTGAGCCAATCAACCCGCCATCAACCCTTCTACTTCATCCGCGCTGCGCTCCAACGCCGCGGTCAGCACGCGGTGGCCATCGGCGGTGACCAGCACGTCGTCCTCGATGCGGATGCCGATGCCGCGCCATTTCGCCGGCACGGACGCGTCATCGGACGGGATGTACAGGCCGGGTTCGAGGGTGAAGACCATGCCGGGTTCCAGCAGCCGCGATTCGCCGTCGATGCGGTATTCGCCCACGTCGTGCACGTCCAGGCCGAGCCAGTGGCCGGTCTTGTGCCGGTAGAAGCGCTTGTAGTCGCCACGCTCGATCGCGGTCTCCAGCCGGCCCTTCAGCAGGCCCAGCGAGAGCAGGCCTTCGGTGAGCGTGGCCACCGCGGCGTCATGCCCCGCTTCGTACGCCACGCCCGGTCGCGACTGTGCCAGCGCCGCCGCTTGTGCGGTGCAGACCAGGTCGTGCAACGCGCGTTGTTCCTTGCTGAAGCGCCCGTTGACCGGGAACGTGCGGGTGATGTCGGCGGCGTAGCCGCGGTATTCCGCACCGGCGTCGATCAGCACCAGCTCGCCGTCGCGCGACTTCGCGCTGTTGTCGCGGTAGTGCAGCACGCAGGCATTGGCGCCGGCGCCGACGATGCTGGCATAGGCCGGTTGTGCATCGTGCATGCGGAACACCCGCTCCAGTTCCGCCTGCAGTTCGTATTCGTGGATGCCGGCACGGGCCGCGCGCATCGCCGCGCGATGGGCTTCCACGCTGATGTCGGCGGCACGCTGCATCAGCTTGATTTCGTCGGCCGACTTGAACAGCCGCATCTCGTCCAGCAGATGGCCGAGTTCGAGGAATTCCTGCGGTGGCTGCGCGCCGTGTCGTGCCTGCGCACGCACGCGGTTGAGCCAGCCGATCAGCTTCAGGTCGAAATCGGCGTCGCGGCCCAGGTGGTAGTGCACGCGCCGGTGGCCTTCCAGCAAGCCGGGCAGGATGTCGTCGATATCGGAGATCGGATACGCATCGTCCATGCCTAGCAATTCGACCGCGCCGTCCGGCCCCAGCCGCGGACCATCCCAACCCTCGCGCTCGGGATCGCGTTCGCGGCAGAACAGGATCGCCTCGCCATGCTTGCGCCCGGGCACCAGCACCAGCACCGCATCGGGCTCGTTGCATCCGGTCAGGTACCAGAAGTCCGAGTCCTGCCGGTAGGGATAGTGGGTGTCGCGGCTGCGGATGCGTTCCGGTGCAGCGGGCAGGATCAGGATGGCGCCGTCGCCGGCGGCCTGCATCAGTTGCTTGCGGCGACGCGCCAGCGCCTTGCGGTTGTGGGTGGTGGGCGCGGTCATGGTGACGCCCGCCGCCTCAGTGCAGGCGTTGCCGGCTGCGCGGGCCGAGCGCACAGTCCGCGTGCAGCAACAGCACCGCCATGCGCAGGTATTCCTCGATCTCGGTCAGCGATTCCTCGTCCTGCTCCGGATCCACTTCCTCGATGCGCGCGGCCGCCAGGTTCGCGAGATCGCCCAGCGCTTCCTGGCCGTCCTCGGACAGGGCCTTGTCGCCGACCGCCAGGCCGAAACCGCCCAGGAACGCGCGGCACCAGGCGAACAATCCGCCGGCACGCACCTGCACGTCGTCATCGTCCGGCAGCAGCAGTTCGAAACCGAAATCCGCATCGCCCAACTGCTTCGCGGACGTGGTGCGCAACTGGTCCAGCGCATCGCCGGGGGCGGGCGTGGGCAGGCCGGGATCGGCCATCACCGTGGCGATCCAGCCGGGCTGGTCCGCGCCACCCGCGGCCAGCCAGCCGCACAATGCCCCATGCAGTTCGGCAGGGGTGCTGGCCAGTTCCAGCCGGTCGGCGGCGGTGGCCACGTCGGCCCAGGCCGGCAGCTCGGTTTCGCTCACGTGGATGCGCCTTGGGTCGGGGCAGGACAGTTTAGCAATCCATGCCCCCCGCCCGGCTTGTTGCGGGCGCCGACCCGCGCCTACACTGGCCGGATGGGGATCCGCGCCACTACGCCATCACGCCTGGCCGGCGCCACCGCGCCCCTGCCGGCGTCCTCGTCGTTCCTGGACATGCCATCCAGCCACGTGCTCGCGCTGCTGGTGGCACTGCTCGTCCTGGCGATGGCCGGCATGGCGATCGCCGGGCATCGCCGCCGCGAACGTGAGCACCGCGACCACCTGCGCGCCATGCGCGAACGCGAGCAGCGCCTGCGCCTGTCGCTGTGGGCGTCCAACGAGATCTACTGGCAGTACGACCTGGAGAAGCGCGAGCTGGAGCGCACCCGGGTCGAGCCCGACCGCAGCGACGACCTCGCCGTGCAGGTGGACCTGGACAAGGATCACCAGATCCACCCGGAGGACCTGCCGCTGGTGCTGGACCGCTTGCGCGAGTACGTCACCGGCGGCACCCAGATGTTCCTGTCCGAGCACCGGATCCTGGACGAAGGCGGGCAATGGCAATGGATGCGTGCACGCGGCCGCGCGGTCGCCCGCGATGACGTCGGCCACGTCACCCGCATCGCCGGCACCGCCCGCAACGTCACCTCGATCCGCGAAAAGGAGCGCGAGCGCCGCATCGCCAACGAGGTCATGCACAACATGGCCGAATCGGTGGCGGTGGTCGATGCCGAGTTCCGCTTCGTCGCGGTCAACCCCGCCTTCACCCGGATGAGCGGCTACGAAGCGGTCGACGTGATCGGCAAGGATGGTTCGATCATCAACAGCGACCAGCAGGATGCGGCCTTCTACGAGAAATCGCGCGAGGCGATGCAGCAGCAGGGCTGCTGGACCGGGGAGATGTGGCAGAAGTGCAAGGACGGCCGCGATTTCCTCTGCGCGGTGCAGTTCAACGCGATCGTCGAACCGGGCAGCCGCAAGCGCCTGTACGTGGTGGTGGCCAGCGACATCACCGACCGCCGCCGGATCGAGCAGGAACTGCGCTACCTGGCCAACTACGACACCCTGACCAACCTGCCCAACCGCACCTTGCTGGCCGAGCGGCTGTCCCGCGCCATCGTCCGCGCGCGCCGCCAGGGCAGCCGCATGGCCCTGCTGTTCCTCGACCTGGACCGCTTCAAGGACATCAACGATTCGCTGGGCCACGCCACCGGCGATCGCATCCTGCGCGCCACCGCGCAACGCCTGCAGGAGGTCGTCGGCGATGGCCACACCGTGGCCCGCATCGGTGGCGACGAATTCACCGTGCTGCTGGAAGACCTCGTCGGCGGCGAAGAGGCCGAACGCTGCGCGCAGCGCATCATCGATGCCTTCGACGCGCCGCTGCGCCTCGACGACCGCCACGAGATCGCGATTTCGCCGTCGATCGGCATCAGCCTGTTCCCCGACCACGCACAGGTGCCCACCGACCTGCTCAAGCACGCCGACACCGCGATGTACCAGGCCAAGGCCGCCGGCCGGCGCACCTTCCTGCGCTACGCCGATGCGATGGACGGCGACATCCGCAGGCGCGCCATGTTGATCGCCGCGCTGCGCAAGGTGGTCGAACGCGGGGAACTGCGCCTGGTCTACCAACCGCAGCTGGTGCTGGCCGATGGCCGGATCGGTGCGGTCGAAGCGCTGCTGCGCTGGAACAGCCCGGAGCACGGCGACATTCCGCCGAGCGTGTTCATCCCGCTGGCCGAGGAAAGCGGGCTGATCGTGTCGATCGGCGAATGGGTGCTGCGCGAGGCGTGCAACACGCTGGCCGAGTGGCGTCGCGACGGCATCGACAACGTGCTGATGTCGGTCAATGTCTCGGCCGTGCAACTACTGCGCAGCGACCTGGCGCAGACCGTGCAGCAGGTGCTGCGCGACACCGGCGTGCCGGCCAACCAACTGGAACTGGAACTCACCGAAAGCGTGCTGATGGCGAACGCGGAACACGCGACCGAACGCCTGCAGACCTTCCGCCGGCTGGGCGTGTCGATCGCGGCGGATGATTTCGGCACCGGCTATTCCTCGCTCGCCTACCTGCGCCGCCTGCCGATCACCACGCTGAAGATCGACAAGGCGTTCATCGACGACCTCGGCCGTCCCGGCGACAACGAGGACGCGGCGATCACCACCACG
>NZ_JAYRTQ010000003.1:0-209548 GCF_041919455.1 Thermomonas sp. | reverse complement strand
ACGGCTTTGGCGAAACCGTGCTGTCGCGCGAGAAGGCCAAGCGCGCCATGGTGTGGGACGAGCTGGAAGAGGCGCTGGAAGCCAACGCCACCATCGTCGGCCGCATCAGCGGCAAGGTGAAGGGCGGTTTCACCGTCGACATCAAGGACGTCCGCGCGTTCCTGCCGGGTTCGCTGGTGGATGTGCGCCCGGTGCGCGACCCGGTGTACCTGGAAGGCAAGGAGCTGGAATTCAAGCTCATCAAGCTGGACCGCAAGCGCAACAACGTGGTCGTCTCCCGCCGCGCGGTGGTCGAGAGCGAGCATTCGGAAGAGCGCGAGCAACTGCTCGAGAAGCTGGTCGAGGGCGCGGTGCTGAAGGGCGTGGTCAAGAACCTCACCGATTACGGCGCGTTCGTGGACCTCGGCGGCATCGACGGCCTGCTGCATATCACCGACATGGCCTGGAAGCGCGTGCGCCATCCGTCCGAAGTGGTCGAAGTCGGCCAGGAGCTGGACGTCCGCGTGCTCAAGTACGACCGCGAGCGCAACCGCGTCAGCCTGGGCCTGAAGCAGCTGGGCGAGGATCCGTGGGACAACATCGCCCGCCGCTACCCGTCCAACAGCCGCGTGTTCGGCAAGGTCTCCAACGTCACCGATTACGGCGCGTTCGTCGAGATCGAGCCGGGCGTCGAAGGCCTGGTCCACGTGTCCGAAATGGACTGGACCAACAAGAACGTCAACCCGGCCAAGGTCGTGCAGGTCGGCGATGAGGTCGAGGTCATGGTGCTGGACGTGGATGAAGAGCGTCGCCGCATCTCGCTGGGCATCAAGCAGGTCACCAGCAACCCGTGGGAGACCTTCGCCGCGATCCACAAGAAGAACGACAAGGTGTCCGGCCAGATCAAGTCGATCACCGACTTCGGCATCTTCATCGGCCTGGACGGCGGCATCGACGGCCTGATCCACCTGTCCGACATCAGCTGGAACTCCACCGGCGAAGACATCGCCCGCAACTACAAGAAGGGCGACACGCTCGAGGCGGTGGTGCTGGCGGTCGACCCGGAGCGCGAGCGCATCAGCCTGGGCGTCAAGCAGATGGAGCAGGATCCGCTGGGCCAGTTCATGGCGACCCATGCCAAGGGCACCAAGGTCACCGGCACCGTCAAGGAAGTGGACGCCAAGGGCGCCACCATCGACCTGGGCGATGGCGTGGAAGGGTACGTGATGGCCCGCGACGTCGCCGACGAGCGCGTCGAGGACGCCAGCCAGTACCTGAAGGTCGGCCAGAAAGTCGAGGCCAAGTTCGTGGGCATGGACCGCAAGGGCCGCAGCCTGCAGCTCTCGATCAAGGGCAAGGACGATGCCGAGACCGCCGAGGCGATGGCCGAGTACAACAAGGCCTCTTCCGACGCGGCCAGCGGAACCACCAAGCTGGGTGCGCTGTTGCGCGAGCAGCTGAACAGCAAGTCCGAGTGATCCTGTCGGCCTGATGATCATGGCGGTCCGGCCCAGGCCGGGCCGCCATTTTCTTGGCAGCACACCTGAAGCTCCATGACCAAGTCCGAACTCATCGAATTGCTGGCGCGACGCCAGCCACACCTCAAGGCTGACGATGTCGACATGTCGGTCAAGTCGCTGCTGCAGATGATGGGCAGCGCGCTCGCCGTGGGCGAGCGCATCGAGGTGCGCGGGTTCGGCAGTTTTTCCCTGCATTACCGGCCTCCGCGTACCGGCCGCAATCCGAAGACCGGGGATGCCGTCGCCTTGCCGGGCAAGCACGTGCCGCATTTCAAGCCGGGCAAGGAACTGCGCGAGCGGGTGACCCCGGTCGTGCCGCTGCCATCGGACGACTGAACCGCCGCAGTCCGTTAAGCTAACAGGCGATCCCGGAGTTCCCGATGCGCCTGCTCCGCCTCATCGCCGCGTTCGCCTGCATCGTGCTCGGCGCGATCGTCGGCGCACTCAACACCCAACGCGTCGTCCTCGACCTCGGGTTCACCACCATTCCCACCAGCCTCGGGCTTGGCGTGCTGCTGGCCTTGCTGCTCGGCGTGCTGGTCGGTGGCACCATCCTCGCCGTGGGGGTGATCGCGCCGATGCGCCGTCGACTGCGCCGCGCCGAAGCCTCCGCGCGCCTGCCGCGCCACCAGGACTGATCCGCCATGGAATTCCTCGACCAATGGTTCTGGTTCGTCGTGCTGCTGCCGTTGGCGGCGCTGGCCGGTTGGGTGATCGGCCGCCGCGGTGGCGAACGCCACAGCGACAGCCAGGTCAGCAAGCTGTCGACCACCTATTTCCGCGGCCTCAACTACCTGTTGAACGAACAGCCCGACAAGGCGATCGAGCTGTTCCTGCATATCGCCGAACTCGACAAGGACACCTTCGAGACCCAGGTCGCGCTGGGCCATCTGTTCCGTCGTCGCGGCGAAGTCGATCGCGCGATCCGACTGCACCAGGCACTGGCCCAGCGCAGCGACCTCAACGATGCGCAGAAGGTGCAGGCGCTGTCCGCGCTGGGCGAGGACTACATGCGCTCCGGCCTGCTGGACCGTGCCGAAACCGTGTTCAGCGACCTCGCCCAGCTCGACCAGCGGGCACCGCAGGCGCTGAAGCACCTGATCGGGATCTACCAGGCCGAACGCGACTGGGAGAAGGCGATCGAGAACGCGGTGCGCTTCGAGGCCGCCACCGGCGAGCCGATGGGCAAGCTGGTCGCGCAGTTCGAATGCGAACTGGCCGACCGCCAGCGCGCCGCCGGCGACATCGAGGCCGCCCGCGCCGCGATCAAGCGGGCCTACGCCGCGGATTCGACCTCGGTGCGCGCCGGCATCAGCGAAGGCCGGATCGAGGCCGAAGCCGGCAACCCCACCGGTGCGTTGCGCGCCTTCGAGCGCGCCGCCCGGCACGACCCGGACTACCTGCCGGTGATCCTGCCGGCGCTGCTCGACAGCTACGCGAAGGTCGGCGAACGCACCGGCGCGCGCGCCTTCCTGGCCGAGATGAGCGAACACTACCGAGGCATTTCGCCGGTGCTGGCGCTGACCAGGATGATCGAGGCGGAGGAGGGTGTCGGCGCGGCGCGGCGCTATCTCGGGCAGCAGTTGAAGGATCGCCCGTCGGTGCGCGGCGAGGCGGCGTTGATCGACCTGACCATCGCCGAGGATGCAGATGCCAAGGCAACCCTGCACGACCTCAAGCACATCACCGACCAGTTGCTGGTGCGCAATCCCAGCTACCGCTGCACGCGTTGCGGCTTCGGCGCGCGCAGCCACCATTGGCAATGCCCGAGCTGCAAGGAGTGGGGCACGGTGAAGCCATTGCTGAACTATGCCGTGGTCTGAACCTGGCCTGCTGGCGGCCTGCGCCATCGCTGCGCTGGTGATCTCGACGGCGGGCACTGCATGGGCGATCGCCTATGCGCGCCGACGCGGGATGTTCGACCAGCCCGGCGAGCGCCGCAGCCATGTGGCGGCGACCCCGCGCGGTGGCGGCATCGGGATCGTGCTGGCACTGCTGCTCGTGCTGGCCTGGCTCGGATGGCGGGAGCATGCCGGTTGGTGGCCGGTCGCGGCTGGCCTGTTCCTGGTCGCCGGAGCGGGGTGGGGCGACGATCATCGACCCCTGCCGATCGCGCTCCGCCTGTTCGTGCATGTCGTCGCGGGCCTCGCACTGGCATGGGGGTTGCATCTGCAGGGCGCGGGAACGCCGGCGGTCATGGCCGCGCTGGTGCTGGTGCCGGTGCTGGTCAATGCCTGGAATTTCATGGACGGCATCGATGGGCTGGCGGCGAGCCAGGCCTTGCTGTGCGGTGTCGGGCTTGCCTGCCTGCTGGGCGGAGGCTGGCAGCTCGCCGCGATCGCGCTGGCAGCCGCCTGCCTGGGGTTCCTGCCGTTCAACCGACCGCCAGCGCGTATCTTCCTGGGCGACGTCGGCAGCGGTGCATTGGGTTACGCGATCGCGGCATTGCTGGCCGGTGGCGTGGCCATGCTGCCGGCCACGGTTTGGCCGCTCCTGTTGTTGCCGCCGATGGCGATGCTGGGCGACAGCGGCATGACCCTCGGCTGGCGCGTGACGACCGGCCAGCGTTGGTGGGAACCCCATGTCCAGCATCTGTTCCAGCGCAGCAGCCGGCGTTGGGGGCATGGGTGGGTCACCACCGCGTATGCGGTATGGACGTGCGTGGCCATTGGGATCATGCTTCACGCGCATGGCATGCGGATGCCCGGCAGGTTGCTGGTGGTCGCCGCGATGGCGGTGGCCTGGCTGGTGGGGTGGACCTGGATGCACCGGCGCAGCGCGACCACGACCGAAGGATTCGGCAGATGAGCACATGGAAGGATCGCCTCAAGTACCGCCTGCCGCGCCTGGCGGTGGTGCTGCATGACCTGGTCATGGTCTGGGTCTGCTGGCAGGGCCTGCACTACATGCGCTACGCGCTGCAGCCCAGCCCGCTCTCGCTGGCACCTTTCTCGAGCACGGTGCTGATCGTGCTGGTCGCGCAGGGGCTGGTCTCCTGGCGGGTAGGCCTGTATCGCGGCCTCTGGCGCTTCGCCAGCGTCCCCGACCTGATGAACATCTTCAAGGCCAGCCTGATCGGCCTGCTTGCGGTGGTGGTCGGCTTGTTCTTCTACAGCCGGCTGGACCTGGTCTCGCGCGCCGCCTTGTTGCTGTATCCGTTCGTGCTGACGATCCTGCTGGGTGCGCCGCGATTGATCTTCCGCGCCTGGAAAGACCACCGCCTGCTGCAGACCGCCGAAGGTGCCGAACGCGTGCTGATCCTCGGCGCGGGGCAGGCCGGCGAGGCGCTGGTGCGCGACCTGCGCCGTACCGGTCGCTACGACCCGATCGGGTTCCTGGACGACTCGGTCGGCCTGCGCGGGACCCGCCTGCAGGGCCTGCCGGTGCTTGGCAAGATCGATGACCTCAGGCGGATCGCGCGCGAGACCGGCGCCCAATTGCTGGTGATCGCGATGCCGTCGGTCTCCGCCACGGCAATGCGCCGGGTCATCGGCCTGTGCGAGCAGAGCGGCCTGCCGTTCCGCACCGTGCCGCGGCTGGCTGACATCCTCGAAGGTCGTTCGTTGCCGGGCCAGCTCAAGGAAGTCGCGATCGAGGACCTGCTGGGCCGCCAGCCGCACACGCCGGACTGGAAGGCGATCCGCGGCTGGCTGGGTGCGCGTTCGGTGCTGGTCACCGGTGCCGGCGGTTCGATCGGCCTGGAGCTGTGCCGCCAATGCGCGCGCCACGGGGCGCACCGGATCACCTTGCTCGACATCGATGAACTCGCGCTGCTGACCGCGGAAACCGAACTCAAGCGCGATTTCCCGGGCATCGAGTGCATCCTGGTGCTGGGTGACTGCGGGGATCCGGCGGTGATCGCGCATGGCGTGCGCAAGGCCGAGCCAGAAGCCGTGTTCCACGCCGCCGCCTACAAGCAGGTGCCACTGCTGCAGGGACAGCTGCGCGAGGCGGTGCGCAACAACGTACTGGCCACCGACGTGGTCGCGCGCGCCTGCCGCGATGCCCGGGTCGCCACCTTCGTGCTGATCTCGACCGACAAGGCGGTGGACCCGGTCAACGTGCTGGGGGCGACCAAACGCCTGGCCGAAATGGTCTGCCAGGCGCTGGTCGACCCGCGCTCGACGCGCATGGTCACCGTCCGCTTCGGCAACGTGCTGGATTCGGCAGGCAGCGTGGTACCGCTGTTCCGCGAGCAGATCCGCCGGGGTGGTCCGGTCACCGTCACCGACCGCGACGTGACCCGCTATTTCATGACCATTCCCGAGGCCTGCCAGCTGATCCTGCAGGCGTCCTCGATCGGTGCGCAGCAGGCGGTCTATACCTTGGACATGGGCGAGCCCGTCTCGATCTCCATGCTCGCCGAGCAGATGATCCGGCTGGCCGGCAAGCAGCCGGAGCGCGATATCGCGATCGAATACACCGGCCTGCGGCCGGGTGAGAAACTGCACGAAACCCTGTTCCACGCGGACGAGCGCTACAGCGCCACGACCTACCCGAACATCCTTCAGGCGGCGGCCCGCAGCGTGGTGCCGGAACGCGTCGAACATGCGCTCGAGGTGCTTCGCGGTGCCGTGCGGGACTACGACCTGGAACGGCTGGCGGACGCCTTGCGCGATGCCGTCCCCGAGTTCAATCCGAGCGACGACACCGAGGTGGCGCATGTAGCCACGGTCGTGGCCTTCCCGGCGCGTCGCGCCCGCCAGCCGCAGTGACCTCTATGCCCGCATCCAACAATCCGCGCATCCGCATCGCCGTCTTTCCGGTCGCGGGCCTCGGCACGCGTTTCCTGCCGGCGACCAAGACGGTGCCGAAGGAAATGCTGCCGATCATCGACAAGCCGCTGATCCAGTACGCGGTCGACGAGGCGATCGAGGCCGGCTGCGACACGCTTGTCTTCGTGACCAACCGGTACAAGCACGCGGTGGCCGACTACTTCGACAAGGCCTACGAACTGGAACAGAAGCTTGAACGCGCCGGCAAGACCGAACAACTCGAGCTTGTCCGGAATGTGCTGCCGCCGGGTGTACGCGCGGTGTTCGTCACCCAGGCCGAAGCGCTGGGATTGGGCCACGCCGTGCTCTGCGCCAGGCCGATCATCGGCGACCAGCCATTCGCCGTGCTGCTGCCGGATGACCTGATCTGGAATCGCGGCCCTGGCGCGCTCAAGCAGATGGCCGACCTGGCTGAAACTTCCGGCGCCAGCGTGATCGCGGTGCAGGACGTGCCGCGTGCGCAGACCGGCAGTTACGGCATCGTCGCCACCGAGTCCTTCGAGGGGCGGTCCGGACGCATCAATGCGATCGTCGAGAAGCCGGCGCCCGACGCATCGCCAAGCACGCTCGCCGTGGTCGGTCGCTACGTGCTGGATGGCCGCATCTTCGATCTGCTGGAGAGCACCAAACCCGGCGCTGGCGGGGAGATCCAGCTCACCGATGGCATCGCCGCCTTGCTGGCCGAGAAGCAGGTGCAGGCGTATCGATTCCAGGGCACGCGCTTCGACTGCGGCACCCACATCGGCCTGATCGAGGCCACCATCCGCTACGCGCTGGATCACGAGAAACTCAGCGACGCCGCGCGCGACCTGATGAGGAACGCGCTGGACGAAATGGGCGTGGTCGAGACCTGATCCCCATCCAGCTGGGGCACGCCACATCGATACGATAGATCCGTAGGAGCAGGCCCCGGTGCCTGCCCGCCTGTTGAAGAGCGGGCAGGCACGGGGGCTGCATTACAGGGCGGTCACAGCGATTCGAAAATCCCCGCCGCGCCCATGCCGGTGCCGATGCACATGGTGACCATGCCGTACTTCTTCTGGTGCCGGCGCATGCCGTGGACGATGGTCGCGGTGCGGATCGCGCCGGTCGCGCCGAGCGGATGGCCCAATGCGATCGCGCCGCCGAGCGGATTGATCTTCGACGCATCCAGTTCGCTGTCGCGGATCACCGCCAGCGCCTGCGCGGCGAAGGCTTCGTTCAGTTCGATCCAGTCCAGTTGGTCCTTGGTGAGCCCGGCCTGCTTCAACGCCTTCGGGATCGCCGCGATCGGGCCGATGCCCATTACTTCAGGACGAACGCCGGCTACCGAGAAACTCACGAAGCGGGCCAGCGGGGTCAGGCCGTAGTCCTTGATCGCCTGCTCCGAGGCCAGCAACACGCCGGCCGCGCCATCGCTCATCTGCGACGCGGTACCCGCGGTGACCGTGCCGCCGAACTGCTGGTTGCGGAACACCGTGCGGAGCTTGGCCAGGCCTTCCAGCGAGGTATCCGCGCGCGGGCCCTCGTCGTGTTCGACCAGCAGCTTCTTCAGGCGCACCGCGTCGCCGGCCAGGTCGGGCTGGCGCGAGATCACCTCGTAGGCGCTGATCTCGTCGCGGAACTCGCCGGCGGCCTGTGCGGCCAGCGCCTTCTGGTGCGAGGCCACGGCGAACGCATCCTGGTCCTCGCGCGAGACCTTCCATTCCTCGGCGACCTTCTCGGCGGTGATGCCCATGCCGTAGGCGATCGCGACGTGGTCGTTGTCGAACACGCTGGGCGCCATCGCGATCTTGTTGCCCATCATCGGCACCATCGACATCGATTCGGTGCCGCCGGCCAGCATCAGGTCGGCATTGCCCAAGCGGATCTGGTCCGCGGCCATCGCCACGGCCTGCAGGCCGGACGAGCAGAAGCGGTTGATGGTCTGCGCGGCGATGGTGTTCGGCAGGCCGGCCAGCAACAGGCCGATGCGCGCCACGTTCATGCCTTGCTCGCCCTCGGGCATGGCGCAGCCGATGATGGCGTCGTCGATGCGGGACAGGTCGATGCCCGGCGCCTGCGCCACCACCGACTTCAGCACGTGGGCCAGCATGTCGTCGGGGCGGGTATTGCGGAACACGCCCTTGGGCGCCTTGCCGACCGGGGTGCGGGTGGCGGCGACGATGTAGGCGTCCTGGATTTGCTTGGTCATCTTCAGTTCCTCAACGGCTTGCCGGTCTTGAGCATGTGGGCGATGCGCGCCTGGGTTTTTTCCTGCTGGGCCAGTTCCACGAAGTGCTGGCGCTCGAGCTTGAGCAGCCAGTCCTCGTCGACCAGCGACCCTCGGTCGATCTCGCCGCCGCACAGCACGGTGGCGATGCGCACGGCGATCTCGTAGTCGTACGGGCTGATGAAGCGGCCTTCCAGCATGTTCACCAGCATCATCTTGAAGGTGGCGATGCCGACGTCCCCGGCGACCTGGATGCGGCGCGCCGGCAGCGGTGGGCGGTAGCCGGTTTCGGCCAGTGCAGAGGCTTCCTGGCGGGCGATGTGCAGGAGTTCGTAGGCGTTGAACACGACCTTGTCGTTCGCACGGACCAGGCCCAGTTCCTTCGCTTCCAGTGCTGAGGCCGAGACCTTGGCCATCGCCACGGTCTCGAAGGTCTTCTTCAGTTCGGCGAACACATCGCCGCCCGGGCCGGCTGCCTGCGAAGCGCGCACCGCGATTTCCTTCAGGCCACCGCCGGCCGGCAGCAGGCCCACGCCGGCCTCGACCAGGCCGATGTAACTTTCCAGGTGCGCCACACTGCGGGCGCTGTGCATCTGGAATTCGCAACCGCCGCCCAGCGCCAGCCCGCGCACGGCCGCGACGACCGGTACCAGCGAATACTTGATGCGCTGGCTGGTGGCCTGGAAGTTGGCGACCATCGCCTCGAACTCGGCGAACTTGCCGGCCTGTAGCGCACCAAGCGCCCCGGACAGGTCGGCGCCGGCGGAGAACGGCTCCTTCGGCTGCCAGATCACCATGCCCTTGAACTTCTGCTCCGCGATGCCGATCGCCTCCTGCAGGCCGTCCAGCACGGCATCGGAGACGGTGTGCATCTTGGTCTTGAAGCTGGCCACCGCGATGTCGTCGCCGTCGGTCCACAGGCGGATGCCGTCGTTCTCGAACACGGTCTCGCCGGGTGCGAAGACCTCGCCCAGCAACGGGTCGGGGAAGCGCTGGCGCTTGTAGACGGGCAGGGTGGAACGCGGGAGCTTGGCGTTCTTCACCGGGCTGAAGCTGCCTTCGGCGGCGTGCACGCCTTCGCGACCGTCGAAGACCCAGTCCGGCAGCGGCGCGCTGCTCATCGCCTTGCCGGCCACGATATCGTCGGCGATCCACTGTGCCACCTGCTTCCAGCCGGCGGCCTGCCAGGTCTCGAACGGACCCAGCGACCAGCCGTAGCCCCAGCGGATCGCCAGGTCCACGTCGCGCGCGGTCTCGGCGATATCGGCCAGGTGATAGGCGCTGTAATGGAACAGGTCGCGGAACGTCGCCCACAGGAACTGCGCCTGCGGATGCTGGCTCTCGCGCAGCTTCTGGAACTTCTCCGCGGGGTTGCGCAGCTTGAGAATCTCGACCACTTCCGGCGCGGCAGTGCGGTCGGCCGGGCGGTAGTCCTGCGTCTCCATGTCGACGACCACGATGTCCTTGCCGGCCTTGCGGAAGATGCCGGCGCCGGTCTTCTGGCCCAGCGCACCCTTGGCGATCAGCGCCTGCAGCCAGGTCGGCGACTGGAAGTACTTGTGCCACGGATCGTCCGGCAGGGTGTCGGCCATGGTCTTGATGACATGGGCCATGGTGTCCAGGCCGACCACGTCCGAGGTGCGGTAGGTCGCCGACTTGGGCCGACCTACCAGGGGGCCGCTGATCGCATCGACTTCATCGAAGCCGAGCTTGAACGCGCCGGTGTGGTGGATCGCGGCCAGGATCGAGAACACCCCGATCCGGTTGCCGATGAAGTTCGGGGTATCGCGGGCGTAGACCACGCCCTTGCCGAGGGTGCTGGTCAGGAAGGTGTCCAGCCCCTCCAGCACGTCGGGATCGGTGGACTTGGCCGGGATCAGCTCGGCCAGGTGCATGTAACGCGGCGGGTTGAAGAAATGCACGCCGCAGAAACGATGCCGAAGTTCTTCTGGAAGAACTTCCGCCAACTTGTTGATTCCCAAGCCGGATGTATTGCTCGCCAGTACCGTGTGGGCGGGAATGAACGGGGCAATCTTCCTGTAGAGATCCTGCTTCCAGTCCATCCGTTCGGCGATGGCCTCGATCACGAGGTCGCAGTCGCGGAGCTGGTGGAGGCCCGTCTCGTAGTTGGCCGATGTGATCGCTTCGGCCAGCGACTTGCTCGCCAGCGGGGCGGGGCTGAGCTTGGCCAGGCCGGCAATGGCCTTGGTGACGACGCCATTCGGGTCGTCGTCCTTGGCCGGCAAGTCGAACAGGACGGTGTCCACGCCGGCATTGACCAGATGCGCGGCGATCTGCGCACCCATGACGCCGGCGCCGAGCACGGCGGCGCGACGTACATGCAATTTCTGAGACATGTAGGGTATCTCCTTGATGATGCTAATGAAAATTTTCAGGTTGCGTCCGCCTGGAAGCCGGCAGCAGCAAAACGGATGAGCGCCTTGGCGGCGCGCTGGCGATGGACGGCTTCGGACACGCCGGCCGGTCGCTTGATCAGGCCGAAGTCCGCCATGGCATAGGTCAAGGCGCCGGACAGGAAGTCCAGCCGCCAGTACAGGTCTTCCTTGCCGAGGCCGGACACGCAAGCACCCAGCGCCTTGGCGAATTCACGCGGCACGTGGCCGTACTGGTCGGACAGGAACTTGCGCAGGCTGTCGTTGCTTTCCGCGTAGGCGCGGGCGATCACCCGGATGAAGGCGCCGCCACCGTGGCGATCCTGGGCCATCGCCAGTGCTGGCTCGACGAAGGCGGCCAGGATCGGTTCGATCTCGCCCGGGTGGGCCTCGACCGCGCGCTGCAGGGCGGCAAGGCGCTCGCGGCTCATGTCGTCCATGCGCCGGCGGAAGACCTCGTTGACGAGGTTTTCCTTGCTGCCGAAGTGGTAATTGACGGCGGCGATGTTGACGTCGGCGCGGCTGGTCACCTGCCGAAGCGACGTGGAGGCGAAGCCCTGCTGGGCGAACAGTTCCTCCGCGGCGTACAGGATCCGGTCCTTGGTCGAGAAATGCGGCAGGCTCATCGTTCACCCCATCGAATCAAACGCTTGTTTGATCGTACGGCGGGGATGATGCGGCCGTCAATGGCCTGCTGTCCGGGAGATGGAGGAGGGCGCTGAAATAGGCTAGAATTCGCCGCAGCCATATCGGCCAAACCCGCGCCAGTACGCGGGTTTTTCTGTTATCTTCGGGCTTGCGAACTACCGGTTTGCGGCCCGCCTCACTGGAGAATCCCATGGCGCTGGAGCGCACCCTTTCGATCATCAAGCCCGACGCCGTCGCCAAGAACGTCATCGGCGACATCTACTCCCGCTTCGAGAAGGCCGGCCTCAAGGTCGTCGCCGCCAAGATGAAGCACCTCTCCAAGCAGGAAGCGGAAGGTTTCTACGCCGTGCACCGCGAGCGCCCGTTCTTCAGCGCACTGGTCAACTTCATGATTTCCGGCCCGGTAATGATCCAGGCGCTCGAGGGCGACAACGCCGTGCTCAAGCACCGCGACCTGATGGGTGCCACCAATCCCAAGGACGCCGCGCCGGGCACCATCCGCGCCGATTTCGCCGACAGCATCGACGCCAACGCCGTGCACGGTTCGGATTCGCTGGAGAACGCGGCGATCGAGATCGCCTACTTCTTCCCGTCGACCGACGTCTACACGCGCTGACCCGGCAATGAGCGATACGCGCACCCCGGCTATCGACATCGCCCTGCTGGGCGACGCCGCGGGCGTGCGCGACCCCGCGACGGCGGCTCCGGCCGCCGCCGCGTCGAGGACCAACATCTTCGATTTCGACCGCGCCTCGCTTGAGCGCTTCTTCGTCGAGGAACTCGGCGAAAAGACATTCCGCGCGCAGCAGGTGATGAAGTGGATCCATCATCGCCACGTGACCGACTTCGGCGACATGACCGACCTCGGCAAGGTGCTGCGCGCCAAGCTGGAAGAACGCGCGGTCGTGCATGCGCCGCAGGTGGTGCTGGACAAGGCGTCCGAGGACGGCACCCACAAGTGGTTGCTCGGCATGGACGCGAAGAACGCCATCGAGACCGTCTACATCCCGGACAAGGGGCGCGGCACGCTGTGCGTGTCCTCGCAGGTCGGTTGCGCGCTGAACTGCCAGTTCTGCTCGACCGCGACCCAGGGCTTCAATCGCAATCTTTCGACGGCCGAGATCATCGGCCAGGTGTGGGTGGCGGCGCGCCACCTGGGCAACGTGCCGCACCAGCAGCGCAAGCTCACCAACGTGGTGATGATGGGCATGGGCGAGCCGCTCGCCAATTTCGACAACGTGGTGCGCGCGATGAGCATCATGCGCGACGACCTCGGCTATGGCCTGGCCAACAAGCGGGTCACGCTGTCGACCGCCGGCATGGTTCCGATGATCGACAGGCTCGGCGAAGTGAGCGACGTGTCGCTGGCGGTGTCGCTGCACGCGCCGTTCGATGACCTGCGCAGCGAACTGGTGCCGCTCAACAGGAAGTACCCGATCGCCGACCTGATGGACGCCTGCGTGCGCTATGCGTTGCGCAAGCGCGGCACCTCGGTGACGTTTGAATACACCCTGATGAAGGACGTCAACGACCAACCCGAGCATGCGCGGGGCCTGGTCAAGCTGCTGCGCGAGTTCGACCGCCGCGTGCAGATGAAGGACGCCGCCAAGGTAAACCTGATCCCGTTCAACCCGTTCCCGGGCACGCGTTTCGCCCGGCCGACGGACGAGGCGATCCGCGCATTCCAGAAGCAGCTCAACAACGCCGGCATGATCGCACCGGTGCGCCGCACCCGCGGCGACGACATCGATGCCGCCTGCGGCCAGCTGAAGGGGCAGGTGCTGGATCGCACCCGGCGTTCGGCCGAGCACCGCAAGCGGCTGGCTGCGTCCGGGGTCTCGGATGCGGCGTGAATTGCTGCTGGCCCTCGTTGCGGGCTGCATGACGGTCTCCGGCTGCCGCCAGATGGAACGACTCACGATTGTCCGGCCGTCTGCGGAACGCGGCGAATACACCAAGATCGCGCCAACCTACGATGTCAGCGGCGCCAGCACGCGACGGGGCAATGCCGATGCCGCGCAGTTGCTGTTGTCGGCCTCGCACTTCTACCGGGCGGGCGACTTCGCGCAATCCCAGGCAATGGCCCAGCGCGCGCTCAAGGCAGATCCTCGTTCCGGTGATGCGCATACCCTGCTGGGTGCGATCGCCGAAATCCGTGGCGATGCGGCGGGTGCCGGCAACCACTACGGCAAGGCAGCGGCGATCGCACCGAAGACCGGCATCTACGCAAACAACTACGGCACGTGGTTGTGCGGCAACGGCCAGGCGGGGGAGTCGCTGGCCTGGTTCGATGCCGCCATCGCCGATCCCGCCTATCCGACCCGCGCCATCGCCATGGCGAATGCCGGCAACTGCGCGCAGCAGGCCGGCCAGCCGGATCGTGCCGAATCGAGCTGGCGGCAGGCGCTGGCGATGGATCCCGCCAATGTGGCGGCCTTGTCGGGCATGGCGACCCTGCAATTCGCGCGTGGCCACTACCTGGACGCACGTGCCTTCACCGAGCGTTGGCTCGCGATCCAGCCCGAAGACCTGGCTGGCCTCGGCATGGCGGTGCAGGTCGAACAGAAACTTGGCGACAATGCGGCCGCTTCACGCTATCTTTCGCGTTTGCAGGCGATCCCCTCCGGTTCCGGCCCGGCCCCGCGCGCGCAATGAGCTCGAAACACGCCCATCCCGACGATTCCCATCACACCCTCGCCGGGTGCGGTGAGCGCTTGCGCCTTGCGCGCGAGGCTGCGGGCCTGAGCGTGGACGATGTGGCCGCGCGCCTGCACATGCCCGCGCGCGTCGTGAAATCGCTCGAGGCGGAGGATTGGTCGCGGCTTGGCGCGCCGGTGTTCGTGCGCGGCCAGGTACGCAGCTACTCGCGCCTGCTGGGGCTGACCACCGCACCGATGATGGCCGCGCTGGATGTCGGTCCCGTCGAACCTTCCAGGCTGGTCAGCCGCACGCACACGCCGAAGGCGCAATGGTGGGCCGAGCAGATTGGTCGTCGGCTGGTCTACATCATCCTGACCCTGTCACTGGCGGTGCCCGCCTGGGTGGCAACCAGGCAGCACCTGTCGGGGACTAACGAAAGCACGACACCGTTGGATGCGCCCGCGGATCCGTCTGCAAGCGTGCCGACCACCTCCGCACCGGCCAGCCCGCGTACCGTGGTGGCGTCGATGGCGCCGGTCGCCCCGCCGCCGGCTGCGCCGGCGAGCGATTTCGTGTTGCGGACCAGCGCCGAAAGCTGGCTTGAAGTGATCGCACCGGATGGTTCGGCCCTTGAAAAAGGACTGTTGCCGGCAGGCACCGAGCGTCGTTACGCCGCCGCTCAGGTCGCGCGCCTGACCATCGGCAACGCGTCCGCGGCGCAGCTCGAACACCGTGGGCGCGCCGTGGACCTTGCACCGTTCGCCCGCGCGAACGTTGCACGCTTTGCGGTATCCTCCGACGGTTCGCTCGTGGCAGCCGATTGACCGTCCGGTCGATCCTCGCGGGCACTTCCCAATCAGCAGAAATGTCCCGGCCGGGCGTGGCGGGCGAGAGAAAGCATGGCGATCGACGACCTGCTCAACGAGCATGAACAGAGTGAGCGTGTCCGCGGCTGGATCCGCAGCAATGCCATCGGCCTGATCGGTGGCGTGGGCCTTGGCCTCGGCGCCATCTTCGGTTGGCAATGGTGGCAGGGCCAGCAGACGCAGGCACAAATGGGAGTGAATGCCCGTTATGCCGAGGTCATCAACGCCTACGAGGCCGGCACCGTCCCTGCCGACAAGGGGCGCGAGGCGATCGCGGTAATCGGCAAGGGCAACCCGACCCTCGGCACCCTGGCCGCCCTGCAACTGGCCAAGGCGCAGGCGGAGTCCGGCAAGCGCGACGACGCCATCGCCACCCTGCGCAACCTGCGTGACTTGGATGCCGACCTGCGACCGATCGTGCGCCAGCGCCTGGCGCGCCTGCTGATCGATGCCGGCAAGGCCAAGGAAGCCCTGCCGCTGCTCGACGACGACAAGAACCCGTCGATGTTGGACGTGCGTGGCGACGCGCGCTTCGCCCTCGGCGAACTGGTGCTTGCGCAGAAGGACTACATGAAGGCATTGGGCCTGGTCGACGTGGGCGATCCGGAGCACCGCCTGCTCACCTTGAAGCTGATCGAAGCGGGCGGCACGCCGCCGCACACCGAGGACAAGACCTGATGATCCATGCGTCGCATCGTTCCTTGCGCATCGCCGTCGCCACTGCGCTGGCGGTGACCGTGCTGTCCGGTTGCACCACCATCAAGAACGTGTTCGATGGCCGCGGCAAGGACAAGTCCACCGAGCCGACGCCGCTGGTCCAGATCAGCCCCAGCGTGAGCGTCAGCAAGCTCTGGAGCGCGTCGCTGGGCAAGGGCGAAGACAAGCTCGGCATCGGCCAGCACCCGGCGATCGTCGACGGCCGCGTGTATGCGGCGGCGCTCGAAGGTGGCGTGTCCGCATTCGACCTGCGCACCGGACAGTCGCTGTGGCGCTACGCCTCGGAACTGCCGTTGAGCGGTGGCCCGGGTGCCGGCGAAGGCCTGGTGGCGGTCGGCAGCCTGGAGGGCGACGTGATCGCACTGGATGCCGCGACTGGCGCCGAAAAGTGGAAGTCGAAGGTCTCCAACGAAGTCATCGCTGCACCTGCGGTCGCCGGCGGCCTGGTCTTCGTCCATTCCAACGACGGCCGGGTGACCGCGCTGGACGCCGCGACCGGCGAACGCCGCTGGTTCTACAGCGCCGAGATCCCGGCCTTGACCGTGCGCGGCAACGGTGGCATGACCGCTGGCCCGGGCATCCTCTTCGTCGGCAACGACAACGGCACCCTGGTGGCGCTGTCGACCACCGATGGCACGCCGGTGTGGCGCACGCCGGTGGCCGAACCGGAAGGCCGCAGCGAACTCGACCGCATGGCCGATGTCGATGGCGAGGCCGTGCTGGAGAACACCACGCTGTACGCGACCAGCCACAAGAACCACACCGTGGCGATCGACGGCCCCAGCGGCCAGGTCATGTGGGATCGCGGCAATGGTGGCGCCCGTGGCCTGGGCGTGAGCAATTCGGCGATCGTGGTCACCGACCCGATCGGCAATGTCTTCGGCCTGGACAAGAACACCGGTGGCGCGCTTTGGCAGCAGTCCGGGCTGGCTTACCGCAATGTCAGCGCACCTGCGGTCCAGGGCGATTTCGCGGTGGTCGGTGACCTGGACGGCGTGGTCCATTGGCTGCGGCTGAACGACGGTGCCTTCGCCGCGCGCTCCAATGTGGGCGGTGCGATCACCGGCAAGCCGGTGGCGGCCGATGGCATCGTGGTGGTGCAGACCACCGAGGGCCAGCTCGCCGCGTTCGCGCTGCAGTAAGTACGCGTCATCCCGCCGGCCCCGGGCTGGCATGCACCTGCGGCCCCGGCTACCCTGCCGGGGCCGTCGCGTTTTTCCAGGACGGTACGTCCCGAACGACACGTTCCACGTGACTGCAATCCGCGCCGCGCGGAAAGGTTGATCCATGCTTCCCCTCGTCGCCCTCGTCGGGCGCCCCAATGTTGGCAAGTCCACCCTGTTCAACGCGCTGACGCGTACCCGCGACGCGCTGGTGCATGACGAGCCGGGGGTGACCCGCGACCGCAACTACGGCGTCTGCCGGCTGGTCGAAGGCCGCCCGTTCGTGCTGGTCGATACCGGCGGCATCGCCGGCGAGGACGAAGGCCTGGCCGGCGCCACCGCGCGCCAGTCGCGCGCCGCGGCGGAAGAAGCCGACCTGATCCTGTTCATCGTCGATGGCCGCGAAGGCGCCTCGGCGCTGGACGACGACATCCTGCGCTGGCTGCGCAAGCTGTCCAAGCCGACCCTGCTGGTGGTCAACAAGTCCGACGGCATCGACCTGCAGGCGGCGATGTCCGAATTCGCCCGCTACGGTTTCGGCGATGCACTGCCGGTGTCGTCCGCGCATCGCACCGGCATCGACGAGTTGCTGGCGACGGCGGCGAAGCAGCTTCCGCAGGAAGGCACGACGGAAACCCTCGACGAAGACCCCAAGCGCGTGCGGATCGCCTTCGTCGGCCGTCCCAACGTGGGCAAGTCGACCCTGGTCAACCGCATCCTGGGCGAGGAGCGGATGATCGCCTCGGAAGTGCCGGGCACCACCCGCGATTCGATCGCGGTGGACCTGGAGCGCGAGGGCCGCAAGTACCGGCTGATCGACACCGCTGGCCTGCGTCGCCGGGCCAAGGTCGAGGAGGCGGTCGAGAAATTCTCGGTGTTCAAGACCCTGGCGGCGATCGAGCAGTGCCAGGTCGCGGTGCTGATGCTGGATGCCAGCGAAGGCGTGACCGACCAGGACGCCACCGTGCTCGGTGCGGTGCTGGATGCCGGCAAGGCACTGGTCATCGCCATCAACAAGTGGGACGGCCGCACCGACTACGAGCGCCAGCAGGCGGAGACACTGGTGTCGCGCAAGCTGAGTTTCGTGGAATGGGCCGAGAACGTGCGCATCTCTGCGTTGCACGGCTCCGGCCTGCGCGAGCTGTTCCGTGCGATCCACCGCGCACACGCTTCGGCGACCAAGGTGTTCAGCACTGCCGATGTCACCCGCGCGATCGAAGCGGCCTACGAGGCTAACCCGCCGCCGGTGGTGCGTGGCCATGTTCCGAAGATGCGCTTCGCCCATCCGGGGGCGGAAAGTCCGCCGACGTTCATCGTGCACGGCACGCGGCTGAAGTCGCTATCGAACACCTACCAGCGCTACCTGGAGAATTTCTTCCGCAAGCGCTTCAAGCTGGTCGGCACGCCGATCCGCTTCCTGTTCCGCGAAGGCGAGAATCCGTACAAGGACAAGAAGAACGTGCTGACCGATCGCCAGGTCGCGAAGAAGCAGCGCCTGATCCGTCGCGTGAAGCGCGCCAAGTAACCCTCGATGATGCTGCACGGCGACGTCACGCTGGGCATCCTGGCCGGCGGTCGCGGCAGCCGGCTCGGCGGGCGCGACAAGGCCTGGCTGCAACGCGACGGCATTGCCCAGGTGCTGCGCATCGCGCGGCGTTTCGACGGCGAATGCGGCGCGACGCTGGTCAGCGCGAATCGCGACCTGCATCGATATGCGGCGCATGGCCTGCTCGCCGTCGAGGATCGCGTCTTCGACATCGGTCCGCTGGGCGGCCTCGACGCACTGGCTTCGGCGTGCGCAACCCCATGGCTGTTGACGATTCCCGTGGATGTCGTCAACACCAGCGACTGCCTGCTGCGCACGCTGGCGAGCGCGGGCGGCGAGGGTGCGGTGGCCGAGGACGATGACGGCCTGCAGCCGCTCGTCGCGTTCTATCGCGTGGAGCTGCTGCGCGACGCCGTGGACGCCACCATCGCGACGAACGACTTCTCGATCCAGGCGATGCAGGCACGGATCCCGTTGCCGCGCGCGCGCTTCGCAGGCCTGCGCTTCGGCAACCTCAACACGCCCGAGGACCTGCGTCTGGCAGGCTATGCCGATGACTGAATTCGCCACATCCATCCTGTTCGACGAAGCGCGCGAAATCCTGCGCCAGGTCGCGGCGACGCATCGCCTCCCGGTGGAACACGTCGCATTGGCGCGTGCACACGGCCGCGTACTGGCAGGGGACATCGTCGCGCCGATCGCGCTACAGCCGTTCGACAACAGCGCGATGGATGGCTACGCCTGCCGCCATGCCGACCTGTGCGCTGCCGGAACGGCGTCGCTGGCGCTGGTCGGCGAGCAGTTCGCCGGTCGCGCGCTTGGCCTGCATGTCGGTGCTGGCGAATGCGTGCGCATCACCACCGGTGCGCCGATGCCCGCTGGCGCGGACACCGTGGTGATGCGCGAGGACACGCAGATCGATGGCGATGCGGTGACGATGCGTGCCGGCATTCGCCAGGGCGCCAACGTGCGCAAGGCCGGCGAGGATGCGCTGCCCGGCGATCCGGTGCTGCGCGCCGGGACCCGGCTCAATGCGGTGCAGGTGTCGTTGGCGGCGTCGCTGGGCGTCGAGCGATTGCCGGTGTCGGCCAGGCCCACGGTGGCGGTGTTCACCACCGGCGATGAACTGATCGAGCCGGGCATGCCGCTGCAGCCCGGCGAGATCTACAACAGCAACCGCGAACTGCTGATGGGTTTGCTGCGCGCGGAAGGACTGGAGCCTGTCGCGTGGCCGACCCTTCCCGACGAACCAGAGCGCATCGCGTCGATGCTGCAGGACGCTGCATCGAGCTTCGACGTGGTGATCACCTGCGGCGCGGTGTCGGCAGGGGAGAAGGACCATATCCCCGCACTGCTGCAGGCGCATGGCTGCGTGCATTTCTGGAAAGTGCGGATGAAGCCGGGCATGCCGCTGCTGGCGGGCAGCCTGGGGCAGGCGCAGTTCCTGGGGCTGCCGGGCAACCCGGTCTCGGTGCTCGCGACGTTCCTGACCTTGGGTCGCGTCCTGATCGATGGGATGCAGGGCAGGGCAGATCGCCCAAGTCGCTTCGCACGTTTGCAATCCGGCATCGAGAAAATGCATCCACGCCGCGAATTCGTGCGCGGGACACTGCAGGTCGACGATACCGGTACGCAATGGGTCACTCCGAACGCTGCGACTGGTTCGCATCGCCTGCGTGCTGCGGCGGATGCGGATGCCTTGCTCGTGCTCGCGGAAGGCGCGCGATCGCTGGCGCAAGGCGATCTCGTCGAAGTGCTCACGTATTGATCGGCGATAATCGCGGCATGCAGATCCGCCTCCTGAGTCCGAACGACGCACACGCGCGCCAGCGCGCCGGCGCATTGCTGGTCGATGTACGCGCGGCGCATGAACGTGCATTGGGCATGGCAGACCACGCGCTGGGCATCGTCCGCGAAGATCTGCAGGCCGATTCCGCTACATATCTTCCGGATCTCGATGCCGAGATCCTGTTGATCTGCCAGCGGGGCGCGCGTTCTCTTCAGGTCGCGGAGATCCTCATCGCGCGCGGTTATCGCAACCTTTCCTCCGTCGAAGGCGGCACCGATGCGTGGGATGCCGCCGGCCTGCCGATGCAACGCGCCGATGTCGATGCCGATTTCAGCGAGCGCTATTCGCGCCATCTGCGCCTGCCCGATGTCGGGCTGCAAGGCCAGAAGACGCTCGAGGCCTCGCGCGTGCTGCTGGTCGGTGCGGGCGGGCTGGGCTCGCCCGCGGCGTATTACCTCGCTGCGGCCGGCATCGGCATGCTGCGCATCGCCGACGACGACGTGGTGGATCGCAGCAACCTGCAACGGCAGATCCTGCACACCGACGCGCGCATCGGCACGCCCAAGGTGGAGTCCGCCGCCATCGCACTCTCCGCGCTGAATCCGCGCACCACGGTCGAGGCCATCCGCGAGCGCATCACGTCCGACAATGTCGAACGCCTGCTCGACGGCATCGACGTGGTGGTCGACGGTGCCGACAATTTTCCCGCGCGCTACCTGCTCAACGACGCCTGCGTGAAGCTGGGCAAGCCGCTGGTCTACGGAGCGGTGCATCGCTTCGAAGGGCAGGCCAGCGTGTTCGATGCCGGTCGCCATCGTGGTGTCGCGCCGTGCTATCGCTGCCTGTTCCCGGAGCCGCCTTCGCCGGAATCCGCGCCGAATTGCGCCCAGGCTGGCGTGCTGGGCGTGCTGCCTGGCGTGATCGGCCTGCTGCAGGCCACCGAGGCGATCAAGTTGCTGCTCGGCATCGGTGAACCCTTGCGTGGACGCCTGCTGCAGTTCGATGCACTGGCGATGCGTTTCCGCGAAACCCGGTTGCTGCCGGATCCGGCCTGTCCGGTCTGTGCGCCGGATCGCGCTTCCCCTGGTTATGTCGATTACGCGGCGTTCTGCGCCGGAGGCGAGGTTTGATGGTGGTGGAGACGAAGCGGGCCGGGATGGCGTCGCGCAGGTGGCGATGGCTGGTTGCAGCGGCGCTGTTGTTGTCCTCGGGGTGGGCGATGGCCGCGGACCAATGTCCCGCGCTGCGTGGCCGCCAAGGCGACGCCGAGGTCGCGATTCGCATCGCGGCGATCGCCTGCGACGAGCACCTGCGCTGGAACCGCCCCTTCATCGATGCCGACGGCCGCCTGGCCAGCAGCGCAGTGTACGAGGCCGAAAGTCGCGGCCTGCAGGATGGCGGCTCGCCCTGGCGTCGTGTCGCGTTCTACTGGCAGTCCACCGGCCTGCTGTCGCCGATGGCGAGCAAATCCGGTGCGACCGACTGCAACTATGCGATCAACAGCAGCTATCCGGGACTGGGTTGCCGCGGCTTCGTGGTCGACAACCCGTGGTCGGCGGCCTTCATCACCTGGGTGATGCAACGCGCCGGCGTGCCCGGCTTCGTGAGTTCGGCCAGCCATTTCGATTACGTGCGCGCGGCGCGCAGCAATCCCGCACGCAGTCCGTACCTGTTCCTGGATCCGATGGCCACCGCGCCCGCGGTCGGCGACCTGCTGTGCTACGTGCGGACCAACCGCGTGTACGGGTTTCGCGGCCTGGCCGACACCATCGACGGCGGCACCAGTGGCCTGGCCATGCATTGCGATGCGGTGGTCGCGGCCAATCCGGGCGGTGATGGCAAGGCTTACGCGATCGGCGGCAACGTGCAGCAGGCGGTCACGATGCGCCAGTTCAACCTCAATGCGAGCGGCCAGTTGTGGGGCGTGCCGCAGCGCACCGAGGGCGATGTCGAGTGTTCGCCGGACACGCAGGCGGCCTGCAACTTCAACCGCCAGGACTGGGCGGTGCTGCTCAAGTTGAAGTCGCAGGCGGAACTGGCCCTGATCGGCCCGGTGCAGCCACCGACCTACATGCCCAACCAGGCGGTGCCGCAAACCTGCTGCGTGAATTGCGTGGTCGGTTCCGGCGTGCCGCGTTGCCCGGCACCCGGCCAGCCGTCCCTGCAGCCGCAATCCCAGGGGCAGCTGCAGGGATCGGAATGAGGGATCAGGACGTGGTCGCCGCCGGCTTGGCGCGCGACCGCGGCTTGGCGCGGTGGTCGACCTGCACGCCCAGCACGACGTGGCAGTGGATGCAGCTGTAGCTCAGGCAGCGCGCGTTGGTGCTGCCATCGGCCACGCCGACGACGTTCTCGATGTTGACGTGCAAGACGCGCTTGCCGCACTTGGGACATTCGCCCTGGATCATCGCCATGTGGCCCCCTGTAGGGTCTCGCTGCCGGCCGACGGCGGTCTCAGGAAGAGCGCGTCCGCGCCTCGAAGGCGGCGAGCTGCTCCGGCGTGGCTTCGGCCTGGTGCCGCGCCTTGAATTCAGCGAAGGGCATACCGTACACCGCTTCCCGTGCCTCGTCTCGGGTCATCGGCTGGCCGCTGGCCTCGGCGGCCTCGCGGTACCAGTCGGCCAGGCAGTTGCGGCAGAACCCGGCCAGGATCATCAGGTCGATGTTCTGCACATCGGGCCGCTGGACCATCAGGTGGTCGCGCAGTCGCCGGAACGTGGCGGCTTCGAGTTCGGTGGTGTCGGTCATGGACGTGCCTGCGTGGGCGATAATGCGCGCCCGACTGTAGCGCAACGCCACCGCATGCCCGCCAAGATCCTCGATGGAAAGCGCATCGCCGACGATCTCTTGTTGACCCTCAAGGCGCAGGTCGACGCCCGCGTGGCCGCCGGCAAGTCCCGGCCCGGGCTGGCGGTGGTGCTGGTCGGCCAGGATCCCGCCAGCCAGTCCTACGTGCGCAACAAGCGGCGGGCGGCCGAAAAGGTCGGCATCGACGCGCTGGACTTCGACCTGCCGGCGGGCACGACCGAAGCCGAACTCCTCGCCCTGGTCGATCGCCTCAATGCCGACCCGCAGGTGCACGGCATCCTGATCCAGTTGCCGCTGCCCGGCATCCGCGATGCCACGGCGCTGATCGAGCGCATCCATCCGGACAAGGACGTGGACGGCTTCCACCCGGAGAATGTCGGCCATCTTGCACTGCGCCAGTTCGGCCTGCGGCCGTGCACCCCGCGCGGCATCACCACGCTGCTGGCCTACACCGACAGGCCGGTGCGCGGGCAGAGCGCGACCATCGTCGGCGTGTCCAACCATGTCGGCCGGCCGATGGCCCTGGAGCTGCTGATCGCTGGCTGCACGGTGACCAGCTGCCACAAGTTCACCCCGCTGGACGTGCTGAAGCGCCATGTCGGCGAGGCCGACATCCTCGTGGTCGCGGTCGGCCGGCCCGGGCTGATTCCCGGCGACTGGATCAAGCCGGGCGCAGTGGTGATCGATGTCGGCATCAACCGGCTGGACGATGGTCGCCTCGTCGGCGACGTGGGCTTCGCCGAAGCCGCGACGCGCGCCAGCTGGATCACCCCGGTGCCGGGCGGGGTGGGGCCGATGACCGTGGCCACGCTGATGCAGAACACCCTGGAAGCTGCTGAACTCGCCGATGCTTCAAACCGGGTGAAGTAGCGGCGGGAAGGCGAGGCCTCGCCGGCCAGTGGCGCAGCCGTCGGGCCTCCAAACCGGTTAGAATGGCGCGCTTCACAAGCCACCGGACTCCGCATGCTCCGCATCCAGGCTGAAGCGCTCACCTACGACGACGTCTCGCTCGTCCCCGCGCACTCGACGATCCTGCCCAAGGACGTCACCCTGACGACCCGCCTGACCAAAGGCCTCTCGCTGCGCCTGCCGATCGTCTCGGCGGCGATGGACACCGTCAGCGAATCGCGCCTCGCCATTGCCCTGGCCCAGCTCGGCGGCATCAGCATCATCCACAAGAACATGAGCGCCGAAGCGCAGGCTGCGCAGGTCTCGCGGGTGAAGAACTTCGAGGCGGGCGTGATCCGCGACCCGTTCACCGTCGGCCCCGACACCACCATCGGCGAAGTCCTGCGCCTGACCCGTGCGCGCAACATCTCCGGCGTGCCGGTCGTCGACAACGGACAACTGGTCGGCATCGTCACCGGCCGCGACATGCGCTTCGAGAAGAAACTCGACGATCCGGTCCACCACATCATGACCAAGAAGGATCGTCTGGTCACCGTGCGCGAAGGCGCATCCGACGACGAGGTCATCGGCCTGCTGCACAAGCACCGCATCGAGAAGGTGCTGGTGGTCAGCGACGAGTTCGCACTGCGCGGCCTGATCACGGTCAAGGACATCCAGAAGAAATCCGACAACCCGAATGCCGCCTACGACAGCCGCGAACGCCTGCTGGTTGGTGCCGCAGTCGGCGTTGGTGGCGATACCGAGCAGCGCTTCGAAGCGCTGGTGGCGGCCGGCGTCGATGTCGTCATCGTCGACACCGCACATGGTCATTCGCAGGGCGTGATCGATCGCGTGGCGTGGGCCAAGAAGCGCTTCCCGGCGCTGCAGGTCGTCGGCGGCAACATTGTCACCGGCGACGCCGCACTGGCCCTGATGGATGCCGGCGCGGATGCGGTCAAGGTCGGCGTGGGTCCGGGTTCGATCTGCACGACGCGCATCGTCGCCGGTGTCGGCGTGCCGCAGGTCACCGCGGTGTCGATGGTCGCCGAGGCGTTGCAGGACCGCATCCCGCTGATCGCCGACGGCGGCATCCGCTACTCGGGCGACATCGGCAAGGCGATCGTGGCAGGCGCGTCCAGCGTCATGATCGGCGGCCTGTTCGCCGGCACCGAGGAAAGCCCGGGCGAGACCGAACTGTTCCAGGGCCGCAGTTACAAGAGCTACCGCGGCATGGGTTCGCTGGGCGCGATGGAGAAGGGCAGCAAGGACCGTTATTTCCAGGACGCCAGCGACGCCGACAAGCTGGTGCCGGAAGGCATCGAGGGCCGCGTGCCGTATCGCGGCCCGCTGAGTGGCGTGGTCCACCAACTGGTCGGCGGCCTGCGCGCGACGATGGGCTATGTGGGGTGCGCGACCATCGAGGAAATGCGCAAGAAGCCGTCGTTCGTGCAGGTGACCGGCGCCGGCCAGCGCGAGAGCCACGTGCACGACGTGCAGATCACCAAGGAACCGCCGAACTACCGCGCGTCCTGAACACACCACTGAAGGGAGACGCGAGTTTCCCTTCTTCGTTTCCGCCACCGGAAGACCGATGAACCAGACCAGCACCCAGGATATCCACGGCGACAAGATCCTCATCCTGGATTTCGGCGCGCAATACACCCAGCTGATCGCCCGCCGCATCCGCGAGATCGGCGTGTACTGCGAGATCTGGGCCTGGGACCACGACCCGGCGGAGATCGCCGCGTTCGGCGCGAACGGCATCATCCTCTCGGGCGGGCCGGAATCGACCACTGAAGCCGGCAGCCCGCGCGCGCCGCAACAGGTTTTCGAATCCGGCGTGCCGTTGCTGGGCATCTGCTACGGCATGCAGACGATGGCGATGCAGAACGGCGGCATGGTCGAGGGCGGCCATCATCGCGAGTTCGGCTATGCCGAAGTCGAAGTGACCACGTCGAGCGCCCTGCTCGACGGCCTGCAGGACAAGCCCGGAACGCCTGCGCGCCTGGATGTGTGGATGAGCCATGGCGACCGCGTCACCGCGCTGCCGGCCGGCTTCAACGTGATCGCGCGCACCTCCAGCGTGCCGATCATCGCGATGGCCGACGAGGCCCGCCGCTGGTATGGCGTGCAGTTCCACCCGGAAGTGACCCACACCAGTTCCGGCGAACTGATGCTTCGCCGCTTCGTGGTGGAGATCTGCGGCTGCAGGACGCTGTGGACCGCCGCCAACATCATCGAAGACCAGATCGCCCGGGTGCGCGAGCAGGTCGGTGGCGACGAGGTCATCCTGGGCCTGTCCGGTGGCGTCGATTCGTCCGTGGTCGCCGCGCTGCTGCATCGCGCGATCGGCGACAAGCTGACCTGCGTGTTCGTCGACACCGGCCTGCTGCGCTGGCAGGAAGGCGACCAGGTGATGGCGATGTTCGCGCAGCACATGGGCGTCAAGGTCGTCCGCGTGAATGCCGCCGATCGCTACTTCGAGAAATTGCGGGGCATCGAAGACCCCGAGGCGAAGCGCAAGGTCATCGGCAACCTGTTCGTCGAGATCTTCGACGAGGAATCGCAGAAGCTCGCCAACGCGAAGTGGCTGGCGCAGGGCACGATCTATCCGGACGTGATCGAGTCTGCGGGCAGCAAGACCGGCAAGGCGCACGTGATCAAGAGTCACCACAACGTCGGCGGCCTGCCCGAGGACATGAAGCTCGGCCTCGTCGAACCCTTGCGCGAATTGTTCAAGGACGAGGTGCGCCGGCTTGGCCTGGCGCTGGGCCTGCCGCGCGACATGGTCTACCGGCATCCCTTCCCGGGCCCCGGCCTGGGCGTGCGCATGCTCGGCGAAGTGAAGCGCGAGTACGCGGACCTGTTGGCCCAGGCCGACCACATCTTCATCGACGAACTGCGCAAGGCCGGCCTGTACGACCGCACCAGCCAGGCATTCGCGGTGTTCCTGCCGGTCAAGTCGGTGGGCGTCGTCGGCGACGCCCGCGCCTACGAATGGGTGATCGCGTTGCGCGCGGTGGAAACCATCGACTTCATGACCGCGCACTGGGCGCACCTGCCGTACGAGTTCCTCGGCACGGTGAGCAATCGCATCATCAACGAACTGCGTGGCGTATCGCGGGTGGTTTACGACATCTCCGGTAAGCCGCCGGCGACCATCGAATGGGAATGAACGGACTGCTTGCGCGGCATGCCGCGCAGTCCGTTCATTGCCCCGCCGGGCAGGCGGGGCCGGGATTGCCCCGCCGAGTAGGCGGGGCCGGGGCGAACCACCTGCTCGCGTGCCACCGGCGCGCGGCCGCTTCATTGCCCCGCCGAATAGGCGGGGCCGGGGCGAGGAGGCAGGGGGCGTGGTGAATTCTGGGCCGCAGACTGAGCGCGATCAGCACTGGATGCACCAGGCGCTGACGCTTGCCGCGCGCGCGCGCGACGAGGACGATGAAATTCCCGTCGGTGCGCTGGTCGTCGATGGCGATGGCAATCTCGTCGGCGAAGGCTGGAACCGCAACATCAGCGAACATGATCCATCCGCGCACGCGGAGATCGTGGCGCTGCGCCAGGCCGGCAAAGTGTTAGGCAACCATCGCCTGATCGGGGCGACGCTCTACGTGACCCTGGAACCCTGCGCGATGTGCGCGATGGCGATGGTGCATGCGCGGGTGGCGCGTGTCGTTTACGCGGCCAGCGATCCGAAGACTGGCGCGGCCGGCAGCGTGTTCGACCTGCTGGCCGACCCGCGACATAACCATCGCATCGAGGTCACGGGTGGGGTGCTGGGTGAACTGGCTGGCCCGATGCTGACGGAGTACTTCAGGGCCAAGCGACGCAAGGACTGAGCTGCGGCCTCGCGGCATGCAGGGGCCGGCTCAGATCCTGCGGCGGGCCAGTTCCTGATCCAGTTCCGCATCGAAGCTCTTCACCGCCAGGCTGACCTCGCGCCACATCGCCACGCTGGAGCCCAGCAGGAACATCACGCCCACAACGGCCAGCAGGGTCGGTAGCGCGCCCAGCCTGAAACCGAGGAAGGCATCCATGGCCAAGGCCAGGCTGGTGCCGACAAAGGCGGCGAATCCGCCGTAGAGCAGACGGCAGGCGCGCAGCACCAGGTGCGCACGCTGGCGATGGCGCAGGATCTGCTCGTCGCGCTCGGCGCGATCCGGTGCATCCAGCTCCCAGGCGACGATCAGGCTGCGCAGGCGATCGACCACGCGCGCAAGCCGTGTATTGGCGGCGGCCAGCAAGGCTGCGGTGGCGGTGAGGAAGAACGCCGGCGCCAGCATCGCCGTGAGGATCGCGTAGTGGCCAAGGGCGGATGAAGCGTTCTGCAGCATATGGGTGTCCCGGATGAGGGGCCATCATGCCCGCGCGGCGGCGTGCATGCGACAACGCGCGCGCAGCGCGTCCGTGTGTCAGCTGGCCGGTGTCTTCGCCGGCAGGTCGCCGTCGTCGGCAATGCCACGCAGCAGCAGGTCAGCGATCGGACGACCATTGGCATCGCTGTGATAGACATGCAGATCGCGCTGCGGGTAGGGGATGTTCAAGCCCTGTTCGATCAACTGGTTGCGCACGGCTTCGATGACCCGGCTGCGCGCATCCAGATAGTTGGCGTTCTTGGCGAAGGCCTGCAGCACGAGGTCCACGCTGCTCTCACCCAGGTTGACCACGCGCACCGCCGGTGCCGGATCCGTCTCGATCAGCGGCTCCTGTTCGGCGATGCGCAGCAGTACGTCACGGGCCTTCTGCAGGTCATCGTCATAACCGACGCCCACGGTGACGTCCATGCACCGCAGCGGCAGGGTGCTGAAATTGATGATCGGTGCGGTGGTGATCTCGCTGTTCGGCAGGATGATCACCCGGTGGTCGAAAGCGCGCAGGCGCGTCTGGAACACACGGATCTCCAGCACGGTGCCTTCCTGCCCGGCGGCCACGACGTGGTCGCCGGTACGGAACGGGCGCAGCACGATCAGCATCACCCCGGAGGCGATGTTCGACAGCGAATCCTTCAGCGCCAGGCCCACCGCAAGGCCGGCTGCGCCAAGGATCGCGAACATCGAGGTGGTGGGCACGCCAAGCGCGGTCAGTGCGGTCATCAGGACCAGCACCAGCATGACCGCGTAGGCGATGTTGCGCAGGAACCCGCCCAGGGTGACGTCCACGCCGGCGCGGCCCATGACCCGGTCCAGCCCGACCGACAGCCGCCTGGCCAACCAGCGGCCGACCAGGAAAATGACGACGGCGGCCAACAGCTTCAGCCCCCAGGTCTCTGCCAGTTGGAGCCAGTCGACGCCGTTGAGCTCCTTGATCAGTTCACGGGGGGCGGCTGCGGCTGTTTTTGCGGTGGTGGCGGGTGTCATCGGCGTCCTGAAATGCGCGCGCCCCAAGACGGGGCGCGGTGGAAACAAGCGCCATCCTAAACGGGCGCAGGTGAAAGATTCGCTACCGGCCAGGCCCGGTTCGGCGAAGCGGTGCTGTCCAGCCGGTATCATGCCGGCAAGCAACCAGCCTGGCACCCATGAGCGCGGATTCACCCAACAGCAGACTGATCTGGATCGACCTCGAGATGACCGGCCTCGACACGGATCGCGACGGCATCCTCGAGATCGCCACCGTCGTCACCGACGGCGACCTCAACGTCCTTGCAGACGGCCCGGAATTCGCCATCGCGCATCCGCTGGCCACGCTGGAGGCGATGGACGACTGGAACCGCACCCAGCACGGCAAGTCCGGCCTGTGGCGTCGCGTGCTGGAAGAGGGGGTGGCGCTGGCCGATGCGGAGGCGCGTACCCTGGATTTCCTGCGCGAGTGGGTGCCTGCGGGTGCCTCGCCGATGTGTGGCAACTCGATCTGCCAGGACCGGCGCTTCCTGCATCGGCTAATGCCGACGCTGGAACGCCACTTCCACTACCGCAACCTGGACGTGAGCACGGTCAAGGAGCTTGCCCGGCGCTGGTCGCCGGAGGTGCTGGCCGGCGTGCGCAAGGCCTCGGCGCATACCGCGCTCAGCGACGTGCGCGACTCGATCGAGGAATTGCGGCACTATCGTCGCTACATGGGGGCGCTGTCCGGGTTGCCGGTGGCGTAAAGCGGGGTCGGGATGGGGCGGATGCCGATGGCGTCTGTGCAGGGATGGCGGGGCAAGGCGCTGGCGTGCCTGCTGGTGCTGTCTTGCCTGCTGCCGCTGATCGCGGCTGCGCAGGACAAGCCGCTGTCGGCGTTCTACCGCGAGACCTGGACCACCCGCCAGGGCCTGCCGCACAACCAGGTCAATGCCATCGCGCAATCGCCCGACGGCTACCTGTGGCTGGGCACCTGGGAAGGACTGGTCCGCTACAACGGCCTGGAATTCCATGTCTTCGATCGCGCCAACACCCCGGAACTGAAGGACAACGGCATTCGTTCGGTGCGCGCCGGCGACGATGGCGCGGTGGTCATCGGCACGTCGCGCGGCGGGGTGACGGTCAAGCGCGGCGATCGCTGGCGCACCTGGATGGAAAAGGACGGGCTGGCCCAGGAAGAGGTGATGGATGCCTTGCTGGACCGGCAGGGGCGCCTGTGGGTGGCGACGGAGAGCGCCGGCATCACCCGCATGGATGGCGACGTGCCGATCCAGTTCAATGAACGCAACGGCCTGCCCAGTGACGTGGTCTACGGCCTGCTGCTGGATCGCGATGGCAGCGTCTGGGCCGCGACCGCGAACGGCGTGGCCCATTTCCACGACGACCGCATCCAGGTCTACCGCGCCGACGCCGGGCTTCCCGCGGCACCGATCTTCCGGCTCATCCAGGATGCCACCGGTGCGATCTTCGTGGGTACCGAACGCGGTGTGTATCGTATGCAGGGGCAGCGCTTCGCCATCGCATCGCCGCTGCTCCCGGAAGATGGCGTGCCGAGCATGGCCAAGGACAATGCCGGCAACCTCTGGGTAGGCACCGTCAACAATGGCCTGGTGCGCCTGGGGGCATCCGGCGCGGAGCGCTTCACCAGCGTGCGCGGCCTGCCCAACAACCGCGTCGCCGGGCTGCTGGTGGATCGCGAGGGCAGCATCTGGGCCGGCACCAATGCCGGCCTGCTGCGCCTGAGCGATGCGTCCTTCAGCACCTGGAACGGCGACCAGGGCTTGAGCGACGATTACGTCCGCGCCTTGTTCGAGGCACCGCGCGGCGGCATGTGGATCGGCACCAGCCGTGGCCTCAACCTCTGGCGCGACGGCCGCATCGAGGCCACCTACAGCGCGGCCGAGGGCTTGCCCAGCGATTCGGTGCTCAGCTTGCTGGAATCGCGCGACGGTTCGCTGCTGGTGGGCAGCTATATCGACGGCGTGCTGCGCATGCGCAACGGCAAGGTCGTCGGCCATTACGACAATGCGCGCGGCATGCCGGGCAGCAACCAGGTGCGTGCCCTCGCCGAGGAAGCCGACGGCACGCTCTGGATCGGCACGTCGCGCGGCCTGGCGCGGTTGCGCAATGGCGCGTTCAAGGCCTACGGCCTGGCCGAAGGACTGCCACGCGAATTCATCATCTCGCTGCACATCGCCCGCGACGGCAGCCTGTGGGTGGGGACCGCGAACGGCGCCGCCAACATCGTCGGCGGCAAGGTGCGCACGCTGGACATGCGCCCGGTCAACGGCGCCCAGGACGTGTTCGATTTCCACGAGGACGCGGACGGCACCTTGTGGCTGGCCACCGACCGTGGCTTGCTGCGCTATCGCAACGGCGTATTGCGTGGGCTTGCGCTGAAGGAAGGCCTGCCGGTCGACACCTTGTTCAGCGTGGTCGACGACGAACTGGGCCACTTGTGGATGACCTCGAACCGCGGTGTGCTGCGGATCAAGCGCAGCGATGCCGAAGCCGTGCTCGATGGTCGCCTGGCCCAGTTGCCCTACGACCATTTCGGCGAGGCCGATGGCCTGGTCAGCGCGCAGTGCAATGGCGGTTCGGGGCCGGCGGCGTTGCGCGACAGCCGCGGCAACATCTGGGTGGCGACCTCGCGCGGCGCGGCGGTGACCAATCCGGGGCGACTGAAGGCGTACCGCCACCAGTTGCCGCAGGTGGTCCTCGAACAGGCCTATGCCAACGACCAGCCGGTCGCCGCTGAAAACCGCCTGCTGCGCCTGCCGGCCGGGACGCAGAAACTCGAATTCCGCTACGCGGCGTTGAGCTTCCTGATGCCGCGCTTCCTGCGTTACCGCTATCGCTTGGAAGGGGTGGACGCCGACTGGATCGAACGCGGCAACCAGCGCGTGGCCCAGTACACCAACCTGCGACCGGGCCGCTACCGCTTCCTGGTCGACGTGTCGGCACCCACCCTGGGCCGCGACTGGAGCGGCAGTCCCACCACCATCGACATCGAGATCCAGCCGCAGCCGTGGCAACAGGCCTGGTTCCTGGCCCTGGCGACGGTGCTGCTGGGGCTGCTGCTGTTCGCCATCTATCGTTGGCGGCTGGGCAGCCTGCGCAGGCGCGCCACAGAACTCGAGGACGTCATCGACCAGCGCACCAGCGCCTTGCGCGAACAGACCGATCGGCTGATCGAATCCGATCGCGAGAAGTCGATCCTGCTGGCGCGGCTCAAGGAACAATCCGAGGCCTTCGAGCGGATGGCGCTGGAGGATGCGTTGACCGGCATCGGCAACCGCCGCAGCTTCGACGACCGCCTGGCCAAGGCCTTCGATCGCGCGCTGGACACTCGGCAACCGCTGAGCTTCGCGCTGTTCGACGTGGACGAGTTCAAGCGCATCAACGACCAGTACTCCCATGCCGCCGGCGACCATGCGCTGGTCGCGGTGGCGCATGCCCTGCAGGCGGGTATCGAAGGCCGCGGCAGCATCGCGCGTTGGGGTGGCGAGGAATTCGCCGTGCTGTTCGAAGGCATGCCGCTGGACGAGGCGCGCCAGCTCTGCGAACGATTGCGCGAACGCGTGCAGCGGATCGACTGCAGCGAATTCGCCCCCGGCTGGACGATGACGATCAGTGCCGGCGTCACCGAACGCACCGGCCTGTCGCACCACGAAAAACTGGTCAGCCGCGCGGACGCGTTGCTGTACGAGGCCAAGCGGGCGGGGCGCAACCGCATCTGCGGTTGAAACCGCTGCGCCCGATCATCGGGCGCAGCGTGAGGCGCGGAAGAATCAGCCCTTCGCCTTGGCCAGTTGCAGCCAGGTGTCGACCACGGTATCGGGGTTCAGCGACACCGACTCGATGCCCTGTTCCATCAGCCACAGCGCCAGGTCGGGATGATCGCTCGGACCCTGCCCGCAGATGCCGATGTACTTGCCCTTCTTCTTCGCGGCGGTGATCGCCATCGACAGCATCTTCTTCACGGCCGGGTCGCGTTCGTCGAACAGGCCGGCGACGATCGCCGAGTCCCGATCCAGTCCAAGCGTCAGCTGGGTCATGTCGTTGGAGCCGATGCTGAAGCCGTCGAAGATGTCGAGGAACTCGTCGGCGAGCAGTGCGTTTGACGGCACCTCGCACATCATGATGACCTTCAATCCATTCTCGCCTTGCACCAGGCCGTTCTCGCGCAGCACCTCGAGCACCTTGCGGCCCTCGCCGAGCGTGCGCACGAACGGGATCATCACCCACAGGTTGTCCAGGCCCATGTCCTCGCGCACGCGCTTCACGGCCTGGCATTCCAGCGCGAACGCATCGCGGAAACTCGGGTCGATGTAGCGAGAGGCGCCACGGAACCCGATCATCGGATTCTCTTCGTGCGGCTCATACTTGCTGCCGCCGATCAGGTTGGCGTATTCGTTCGACTTGAAGTCGGACAGGCGCACGATCACCGGGTTCGGCGCCACCGACGCGGTGATGGTGGCGATGCCTTCCGCGAGGCGGTCGACGTAGAACTCGACCGGACCGGCATAGCCGGCGGTGCGTGCGTCGATCTTCGCCTTGGTCGCCGTATCCTGCTTGTCGTAGTCCAGCAGTGCTTTTGGATGCACGCCGATGTGGCTGGCGATGATCATCTCCAGGCGGGCCAGGCCGATGCCGGCGTTCGGCAGCATGCCGAAGTCGAAGGCGCGGTCGGGATTCGCCACGTTCATCATGATCTTCAGCGGCGCCGGCGGCATGTTGCCGAGGTCGGTGGTGGTGCGCTCGAAGGGCAGGGCGCCGGCATAGATGAAGCCGGTGTCGCCCTCGGCGCAGCTGACCGTGATCGGATCGCCGTCCTTCACCGAGTCCAGCGCATTGCCGGTACCGACCACCGCCGGCACGCCCAGCTCGCGCGCGATGATGGCCGCGTGGCAGGTGCGGCCGCCACGGTTGGTGACGATGGCGGCGGAACGCTTCATCACCGGCTCCCAGTCGGGATCGGTCATGTCGGCGACCAGCACGTCGCCGGGCTGCACGCGCTCCATGTCGGCCAGCGAGCGCACCACGCGCGCGGTGCCGCTGCCGATCTTGCTGCCGATCGCGCGACCTTCCCCCAGCACGTCGCCGCGCTGCTGCAGGGTGTAACGCTCGATCTGGGTGGCATGCGCGCGCGATTTCACCGTCTCCGGGCGCGCCTGCAGGATGTAGAGCTTGCCGGTGTTGCCGTCCTTGCCCCACTCGATGTCCATCGGGCGGCCGTAGTGGCGTTCGATCACCAGCGACTGCTTCGCCAGCTCCTGCACGTCGGCATCGGAAATGGAGAATTTCGAGCGCAGATCGGCTGGCGTTTCCTCGGTGCGCACGCGTTCGCCGGGGACATCGGAATACACCATGCGCAACTGCTTGCTGCCCAGCGAACGGCGCAGGATCGCCGGCTTGCCGGCGGTCAGGGTGGGCTTGTAGACGTAGAACTCGTCGGGGTTGACTGCGCCCTGCACGACCATCTCGCCCAAGCCGTAGCTGGCGGTGACGAAGACCACGTCGCGGAAGCCGGACTCGGTGTCGAGGGTGAACAGCACGCCGGACGCGCCGACGTCGGAACGCACCATCAACTGCACGCCTGCGGACAGGAACACGTCCTCGTGGGCGAAGCCGTGATGCACGCGATAGGCGATGGCGCGGTCGTTGTAGAGGCTGGCGAAGACTTCCTTGACCTTGTGCACCACGTCATCGGCGCCGGTCACGTTGAGGAAAGTTTCCTGCTGGCCGGCGAAGCTCGCATCGGGCAGGTCCTCGGCGGTGGCGGACGAACGCACGGCCACCGCGATGTCTTCCGCGCCGGCATCCGCACACAGCCTGGCGTATGCAGTGCGGATGTCGGCATCCAGCTCCGGCTGCAGCGGTGCGTCGATCACCCAGCCGCGGATCTCGGCACCGGCGCGGGTCAGCGCCGGTACGTCCTCGACATCGACCGTGGCGAGCTTGTCGTAAATCCGCGCATGCAGGTTGTTGTGGGCGATGAAGGCCTTGAACGCGTCCGCTGTAGTGGCGAACCCGCCGGGCACGGACACGCCGAGACCCGAGAGTTCGCCGATCATCTCGCCGAGCGAGGAATTCTTGCCGCCCACCTGGGCGAGGTCGGTCAGGCGCAGGTCGTTCAGCCACAGGACGTTGTTGATCGAAGCGGGGGCGCTCAAGACAGGCTCCAGTGCGGGGGAGGGCGGCGCGACCGCGCCGAAGCCGTTATTTTACAGTCCTCGTCCCGCACGCTGGCCACGAATTCCGATGGATATTGCCCGCCCCGTCTTCTACGTCTCCGATGGCACCGGTATCACCGCCGAAACCATCGGCCACAGCATGCTGACCCAATTCAGCGGGATCCGCTTCCAGACGGACCGCTTGCCCTTCGTCGACACGCCCGACAAGGCGCGCGAGGCGGCATCGCGCATCCGCATCGCAGGCGAGGCCAACGGCCTGCGGCCGATCGTGGTCAATTCCTGCGTCGATGCCGGGCTGTCGGCGTTGCTGGCGGAAAGCGGGGCGCTGATGCTGGACGTGTTCGCGCCCTTCATCGAACCGCTGGAGCGCGAGCTCGGCCAGTCGCGGCAGGCGCGGGTGGGGCAGGCGCACGGCATGGTCGACTTCGAGGCCTACCACCGCCGCATCAACGCGATGAACTACGCGCTCACCCATGACGATGGCGCGCGCCTGGATTACGACGAGGCCGACCTGATCCTGGTCGGGGTGTCGCGCGCGGGGAAGACGCCCACCTGCGTGTACCTGGCCCTGCACCACGGCGTGCGCGCGGCCAACTACCCGCTGACGCCGGACGACCTGGAAGACGAGCGGTTGCCGGCCAAGCTGCGGCAATACCGCCGCAAGTTGTTCGGGTTGACCATCGACCCGCTGCGATTGCACCAGATCCGCCAGGAACGCCGGGCGAATTCGCGTTACGCGCAACTGGACACCTGCAAGCGCGAAGTCGCGCAGGCGGAGGCGATGCTGCGGCGGGAGGGCATCGAGATGCTGAGCACCACCCATGCCTCGATCGAGGAGATTTCGAGCCGGGTCCTGGAACATCTCGGCATCAATCGCGAGATGTATTGAGGCGGCGCACGCAGACCCTGACGTTAGGCGTCCACGCGGTAAGCGTCAATGCTGCCGCGGCGCGATCCACGCGTGTAGGATCGGGCCATGAGTCGAGTGCTTTCCCGCCGCGTCGAACTGCCCAAGATGAGCCGCTTCGGCTGGTTGATGGGGCTGTACAGCGAGAACCATGCACGCCTGCAGCGTTTGTTCGAACCGGCGCAACTGGGTTGCGGCATGTACGTGTCGTCGATCGGCGATGGGCTCGACGTGCGCCTCGAGGTCATCGAGCAGCACGCCTACACCACCGAGTTGCGGATGAGCTACGGCCTGCTCGATCCGCAGACCGGCCTGTCGGATCCTTCGGCCAGCCTGCGCCTGTACAGCGATGCGCGCCAGGTCGAGGCCACGCATTGCTACGCGGGCCGTCGCTGGCAGGACGTGATCGGCATGTATCCGCCACCCGAACGCATCCTGGACCATCGCCTGCGCATGAACACGTTCCTCGGCAAGTGGGTGCAATACCTCGCTGAGCAGGGACATGGCGTGGCGACGTTGCGACCGATGTCGCAGGACGAAATCGAAACAGGCGCTTGACGCTTCGGGAAACGTCCTCCAAAATGTTCGTCTTGCCAGCACGTGGGGCCATAGCTCAGCTGGGAGAGCGCCTGCATGGCATGCAGGAGGTCGGCGGTTCGATCCCGCCTGGCTCCACCACGTTCAAGCTCGTTTTGCGGTTTTGTCCCCATCGTCTAGAGGCCTAGGACATTACCCTTTCACGGTAGCGACCGGGGTTCGAATCCCCGTGGGGACGCCACCCAAACCCGCGAAATCGAGATGCAAGCAAAAGCCCGGCTCACGCCGGGCTTTTTCTTTGCGCCATCAGCGCGGAAAATGCGCGATGTGCGCCCTGTGACCGGCTGCACGCAATCGGAGCACGCCCCCGACATGGACGCCACCTTCAGTGTCGAAGCCTGGTCGGCCTACGCCGCCGGGCTGGACGACCAAGCCGCATGGTGCGAATGGGCGCGTGCGCCGTGGCTGCCATCTGGCGACGCGATGCCGGCGCTGGCGGAAATGGCGCCGATGCAGCGGCGTCGCGTCGAGCGCCTCGGTCGCGCCGCGTTGCAGGTGGCCTGGCATTGCCAGCAGGATGACGAAGGCGACCTGCCGTTGGTGTTCGCGAGCCGGCATGGCGACCTGGATCGCACGCACCGGATGCTGGCAGAACTCGCGCGCGACGAGCCGTTGTCGCCGACCCAGTTCGGCCTGTCCACGCACAACGCGATCGCCGCGCAATACAGCATCGGACGCATGCTCCATGGCAATTACCTGGCGGTGTCCGCGATCCGCGCCACGCCGGAAGCGGCGGTCATCGAGGCGCTCGGCCTGCTGGCCGACGGTGCGCCGGCAGTCCTGGTGGTCGTGTACGACGATGCGGTGCCTGTCGACTACGACGCATTCGTCGACGAGCCCGACACCTTGCATGCCTGGGCGTGGCGGATCGTCGCGCCTCGCCAAGGACTGCCGCGCTTGTCGCTCCGCGCGGGCGAGCCGGCAGCTTCCGGCGCGTTGCCGCATTCACTGGAAGTACTGCGCTTCTTCCTGGCGGGCGATGCGTCCTTGCCGGGCTTGGATGGCGGCGGTTGGACACGGCATGCGTGATGCGCTCGACCGCGGCTGGCGAACGTTCGGCACCGGGCTGTCGTTCATCGCATTCGGCGCCGGCGGTCTCCTGCTGCGTGTGCTCGTGTTCCCCGTGGTCGCATTGTTCAGCCGCGATCGCGAGACCCTGGAGCGGCGCGCGCGCGCGTTGATCCGCGCCAGCTTCGCCGGGCACATCCGGGTGATGCACCGCTTGGGCGTGATGACCTGGGAGATCCGCGGATTGGAGCGCCTGCAACGGCGCGGACTGCTGGTACTGGCCAACCATCCCACCCTGGTCGACGTGGTCCTGCTGGTGTCGCGCCTGCCGGATGCCGACTGCGTGGTGAAATCGCGCCTGGCCAACAATCCGTTCACCCGCGGGCCGGTGCGTGCGACCGGCTACATCTGCAACGACAACGGCGCCGGATTGATCGACGACTGCATCGCCTCGGTGCGTTCAGGTCGCAACCTGCTGATCTTCCCGGAGGGCACCCGCACGCCTGCCGGCGAGTGGTTGGGGCCACTGCAACGCGGTGCCGCGAATATCGCGGTGCGCGGCCACCTGGACGTCACGCCGGTGGTGGTCCGGTGCGAGCCGCGGACGCTGGGAAAGGGGGAGAAATGGTATCTTGTGCCGGCCCGGCGCTTCCATCTGAGCGTGGACGTCCTGCCAGACCTGCCGGTCGCACCGTTCCTCGAGGATGGCATCACCGAGCCATTGGCCGCACGCCGCCTGACCGCTGCGCTCGGGGACATCTTCAGGGGAGAACTGCTGCGTGCAGGTGCTGGACAATAATTCGCTCGAGCAGGACATCAAGGCACTGATCGTCACCACGATGTCGCTCGAGGACGTGGCCGCCGACGACATCGACACCGAAGCGCCGCTCTTCAACGAAGGCCTGGGGCTGGATTCGATCGACGCGCTCGAGCTGGGGCTTGCCCTGCAGAAGCGCTATGGCGTGACCCTGGCCGCCGATTCCGAGGAAACCCGCCGGCATTTCGCCAGCGTGCGCAGCCTGGCCGCGTTCGTCGCGACCGCGCGCACGCAGTAGGCGGCAACGGACAGCACCATGGACAAGGACGAGATCTTCCAGCGCATCGCCGGTATCCTGCACGACACCTTCGGGATCGAGCGGGCCAGCATCACCCCGCAGGCCATGCTGGCCGGCGACCTGGACATCGACAGCATCGACGCGGTCGACCTGATCGTGCAGCTCAAGCCGATGCTCGGCGGCAACCTGCGCCCCGAAGCCTTCAAGGCCGTGCGCAGCGTGCAGGACGTGGTCGACACCGTGCACACGATGCTGCACGCGGGCAACGTCGCCACGGGCAAGTAACGCGTGCGTGCAGCGACGGCCCTGGCGTGGCTGGCGACCCTGCTGTATCCGCTGGCGATCTGGCTGGGCCTGGCGCGGTTCGAGCCGCGCTGGCTGGGCTGCGTCTTGTTGGCGGTCGCGTTGTTGCGTGCCGCGGTGTCGCGCGAGCCGGTCTGGCTCATTGCAGCAGCAGGTGCGTTTGTGCTGGTCATCGCGACGTTCGTCTTCAATGACGGGTTGCCGCTCAAGCTTTACCCGGTGCTGGTCAACACGGCCTTGCTTTGCATGTTCGCCATCAGCCTGTGGAAGCCGCCCACCGTCATCGAACGCTTGGCCCGCTTGCGCCATCCCGACCTGCCGCCGGACGGCGTGCGCTGGGTGGCCAACGTGACGAAGGCGTGGTGCCTGTTCTTCGTGGCCAACGGCGGCATCGCGCTGTGGACGGCGCTGGCGGCCTCCGATGCCACGTGGGCGTTGTACAACGGCGCCATCGCCTACGTCCTGATCGGCGCGATGCTCGGCGGCGAATGGCTGCTGCGGCCGCGCCATGCCGGCTGACCGGATGCGCATTCCCTTGCCGGGACTCTGTAATGTCGATGCCGCTGCACCGGTGTCGCCAGGCATCGACCGCGCACACTGGCGCAGGCGGGTAGGCGCTTGGCGGGATGCACTCGGCCCGCATGCAGGCAAGGACATCGCATTGGCCTGCGATGACGCCCTCGAGTTTTCCGCCGCGTTGTTCGGCGCCTGGCAGGCCGGGGTCACGCCGTGGCTGCCGGGCGATACGTTGCCGGCGACGCTGGAGACGTTGCGGGCGCACGGACTGCTCTTCGCTGCCGACTTGCCCGGTGGCATCCGTGCAAGCGAGTCAGGCACGTCCAGTGACGCCCGCATGCACATGCTGGATGCGGACGCTTGCGCCCTGGTGTTGTTCACCTCGGGCTCCACCGGCGAGCCTGCGGCGATCCGCAAGTCCTTGCGCCAGCTCGATGCGGAGGTCGATGCCCTCGAATCCGTGTTCGGACCGATGATCGATGCCGATGCGGTGGTCCACGGCACGGTCTCGCACCAGCACATCTACGGCCTGCTGTTCCGGATCCTGTGGCCGCTGTCGTCGGGCCACTCATTCGCGCCGGCACGCATCGCCTACAACGAACAATTGACCACGCTGGGTCCCGGGCCGGTCGTGCTGATCGCCAGTCCCGCGCATCTCAAGCGCCTGTCGGACACACAGGACTGGCGGATGTTGGCATCCGCGCTGCGTGTCGTGTTCTCGTCCGGCGGACCATTGCCGGTGGATGCAGCGCTGGCGGTGCAGCGGTTGTGGGGACAGGCCGCGATCGAAGTGTTCGGCAGCACCGAAACCGGCGGCATCGCCTGGCGGCGCGGCGACGGCAGCCGCGCACCGTGGCAGCCGTTGCCGGGCGTGGAGTGGCGCGTGCAGGACGGCTTGCTCGACGTGCGATCCCCGCACTTGCCTTCGACCGAATGGTGGTCGACCAGCGACCGCGCGCACGAGGCCGGCGATGGTCGCTTCGAGTTGCTCGGTCGCGCCGATCGCATCGTCAAGCTGGAAGAACGTCGCATCTCGCTGGACGCGATCCAGGCGCGCCTGCAGGACAGCGAGTTGCTGGACGACGTGCGCGTGCTCGCCTTGCCCGGCCATCGCATCCTGCTCGCGGTTGCCGCAGTGGCGAGTGCGCACGGACGGGCGTTGCTTGATGCCGACGGTCGCCCCGCGCTGGTCGAACGCCTGCGCGCATGGCTGGCCGGCTACTGCGATCCCATCGCGCTGCCGCGGCGCTGGCGGTTCCTGGAATCGATGCCGGTGGACACCCGCGGCAAGACTCGACAGCGCGACCTTGCGGCGCTGTTCCGGCCATTGATGCCGACGCCCGACTGGCAGTTCCGCGATCACCAAAAAGCAACGGCGACGCTGCTCGCGACTGCGGAACTCGCCGCCTTCGAAGGCCATTTCCCGCAAGTATCCGTGCTCCCCGGCGTGGTGCTGGTCGATTGGGCGGTGCGTCTCGGCCGTGAGGCGTTCGGCGCGGCAGGCGACATGCAGTGCATGGAAGCCTTGAAGTTCCAGCAACTGGTGCGTCCCGCCACGCTGCTGACGGCCGAGCTGGACTGGCACCCGGGGCACCTCGGCTTCCGCTTCACCTCCGTGCGCGGCGTGCATGCCAGTGGTCGCCTGCGCTTCGGGGATGCGCCATGACGCAGGCCTTGCAGCCGTGGATCGTGGTACCGGTGTACGAGCATGAACATGCCATTGGCCACACCGTCGACCAGTTGCTGCCGCATGGCGTGCCGATCCTGTTGGTCGATGACGGATCCGGTGCCTCCTGCGCTGCAGTATTGCGCGAACTCGCCGACCGCCATGCCGGGCGGGTGTCGTTGCTGCGACTCGACCGCAATGGCGGCAAGGGCGCGGCGGTGATGGCAGGCATGCGCCAGGCGGCGACGCTGGTTGCGAGCCACGTCCTGCAGATCGATGCCGATGGCCAGCACGACACCACCGACGTGCCGCGCTTCCTCGCCGAATCCGCTGCGCATCCCGATGCCGTGATCAATGGCCGGCCGATCTACGACGAGAGCGTGCCCTTGGGTCGCCTGGTCGGGCGCTACGCCACCCATGTCTGGGTCTGGATCAACACCTTGTCGCTGGACATCGCCGATTCGATGTGCGGCTTCCGCGTCTATCCGCTGGTGGCCACGCTCGCCTTGCTGGAGCGCGAACCGGTCGGTACGCGCATGGACTTCGACATCGAGATCATCGTCCGCCTGCACTGGGCCGGGGTGCCGATCCGCACCGTGCCGACGCGGGTGACCTATCCGATGGATGGCGTCTCGCATTTCCGCCTGTGGCGCGACAACGCGCGGATCTCGGCGATGCACACGCGGCTGTTTTTCGGGATGCTGCATCGGCTGCCGCGCTTGCTGGCGCGCCGCATGCGAGGGGCAGGTCGATGAGCCGCGGGCATTGGGCGGATCTCGGCGAGACCACCTTCGTCGGCGGTACCTGGTTCCTCTACGCGGTGTATCGCCTGCTGGGGCGGTTGCCGTTCCGGCTCTGCCTGTATCCCGTGGTGCTCTTCTGGGGGCTCGGCAGCGGCCCCGCGCGCCGCGCATCGCTGGATTACCTGCGCCGCCTGCATGCCGCGGAAGGCGTGTTCCCGCGTCGCCCCGGCATGCGCGAAAGTCTTCGCCACTTCTTCCTGTTCGGCGAAACGCTGCTCGACAAGATGCTGGCGATCGGCGGCCGCTACCCGCGCGAACGGATCCGTTTCAGTGGCCAGCAAGCGATGCTGGATGCCGCGCAGGCGGGGCAGGGCGGGATCATCGCCACCGCACACATGGGCTGCCTGGAGCTCATGCAGATGGCGGCGCGCTGGCGCGAAGGCCTGCGCGTGACCATCCTGGTGCATACCGCGCATGCGCAGCAGTTCAATCGCATCCTGGCGCGGCTGAATCCGCAAGCCACCGTGCGCCTGCTGCAGGTCACCGATTTTTCCCCGGCGATGGCGATGGCGCTCGCCGATCGCGTGGCCGCCGGCGAATTCATCGCGATCGCCGCGGACCGCGTGCCGGTGCAGGGCGAACGCACCTGCCGCGCGCCGTTCCTCGGTGCGGAGGCCGATTTCCCCGCAGGCCCGTGGCTCATCGCGTCGCTGCTGCGCTGCCCGGTGTGGGGCCTGTCCTGCCTGCACGATGGCGACGGCTATGCATCGCGCATCGAACTCCTGGCGGAACAGGTCACGTTGCCGCGAGCGGATCGCCAGGCGGGCCTGAACGACTGCGCCGCCCGATTTTCAGGTTGGCTGACCGGCTGCCTGCGACAATCGCCGTACGACTGGTTCAACTTCTACGATTTCTGGATGCCGCACGCTGATGCCCGCCACCCACGCTGACTCCGTTTCCATCGTCGTCGATGGCCGCCATCCGTTGACGATCGAGGATGTCGTCGCCGTTGCCCGCGGAGAGGCCAATGCGCGGCTGTCCGATGCCGACGACTTCCTCGCCCGCATCGGCCGCGGTGCCGACCTGGTCGACCGGCTGATCGCAGAGGACGGCGTGGTCTATGGCGTCAGCACCGGCTATGGCGACTCCTGCACCGTGGCGATCCCGCCGGCGCTGGTGCATGAACTTCCGCATCATTTGTACGCCTATCACGGCGTCGGCCTGGGCCGTTTCCTCGACGCCGACGAAACCCGCGCGGTGTTGCTGGCGCGCCTCGTTTCGCTGGCGCAGGGCTCATCCGGCGTCAGCGTGGCGCTGCTGCGGCAACTGCAGGCGCTGCTGCAACACGACATCCTGCCGCGCATTCCGGCCGAAGGGTCCGTTGGTGCCAGCGGCGACCTCACCCCGCTGTCGTATGTCGCGGCCGTGCTCTGCGGCGAGCGCGAGGTGCTGCACGAGGGCGCGGTCAAGCCGGCCGGTGAGGCGCTCGCGGCGCATGGCTTGCAGCCGCTGCGGCTGCGCCCGAAGGAAGGCCTGGCGATCATGAACGGCACCGCGGTGATGACCGCGCTGGCCTGCCTGGCATGGCAGCGCGCCGATTACCTCGGCCGTCTGGCGACGCGGATCACCGCGTTCAACGTGGTGGCCAGCGCTGGCAATGCGCATCATTTCGATGAAGCCCTGTTCGCGGTGAAGCCGCATCCGGGCCAGCAACGCGTGGCCGCGCGCCTGCGCGCCGACCTCGCCACGGCGCGCCCGTCGCGCAACGAACAGCGCCTGCAGGACCGTTACTCGCTGCGTTGCGCGCCGCACGTGATCGGCGTGCTGGAAGACGCGCTGCCGTGGCTGCGCACCAACATCGAGAACGAGCTCAACAGCGCCAACGACAATCCGATCATCGACGGCGAAGCCGGCATGGTCCTGCACGGCGGCCACTTCTACGGCGGGCACATCGCGTTCGCGATGGATTCGCTGAAGAACCTGGTGGCGAACCTCGCTGACCTGCTGGATCGGCAGATGGCGTTGCTGGTGGACGCGCGCTACAACCACGGCCTGCCCGCCAACCTGTCGGCGGCGCGCGGCGAGCGCGCGGCGCTGAACCACGGCTTGAAGGCGCTGCAGATCAGCGCCTCGGCATGGACCGCGGAAGCGCTCAAGTTGACGATGCCGGCTTCGGTGTTCTCGCGCAGCACGGAATGCCACAACCAGGACAAGGTCAGCATGGGCACCATCGCCGCGCGCGACTGCCTGCGCGTTATCGAACTGACCGAACAGGTCGTGGCCGCGTTGCTGGTCACCGCACGCCAGGGCATGGCCTTGCGTCGTGCGCACGAGGGCAGCGCCAAGCTGTCCGACGATGCCGAAGCGATGTTCCTCGACCTCGAGGCACGCATCCCGCTGGTGGAGGAAGACCGCGCGCTCGACCGTGACCTGCATGGCCTGCTGGCCGCGATCCGCGGCGAGGCCTGGAGGCTCTATGCCGGTTGAGCACGCGCTCGAGCCCACGGTTTCGCGCGTCGCCGAGATCGAAGTCAGCCCGGCCTTCCACGACCTCGATCCGATGGACGTGGTCTGGCACGGCAATACGCTCAAGTACCTGGAACTGGCGCGTTGTGCGCTTTTGCAGAGCTTTGACTACGACTACCCGCAGATGCGCGAATCCGGCTACGTTTGGCCGATCGTCGACCTGCGCTGCAAGTACGTGCGCTCGGCGCGTTACGGCCAGCGCCTGCGCGTCCGTGCCGAACTCACCGAATGGGAGATGCGCATGCGCATCGATTACGTGATCCGCGACGCCGAGACCGACGAGGTCGTCACCCGCGCCCACACCCTGCAGGTTGCGGTGGAGATCGCCAGCGGCGAGATGTCCTACGCCACGCCCGAGATGTTCCGGCGTCGCCTGGGGTTGATCGCATGAACATGCTGCGTGCCTGCCTGGTATCGATCGTGATGCTGTTCGCGATGGCATCGCCCGTGCGTGCCGCCGATGGCGACGGCGTGCGTGCGCGGCTGGCGAAACCGGCCGTGTTGCGTGGCCAGTTCGAGCAGGAGAAGCAGTTGCAGGGGTTCCGCAATCCGCTGACATCCAGCGGCGATTTCCTGTTGCTGCGCGATCTCGGGATCGCCTGGAACACGCGCAAGCCGTTCGCGTCCTCGACCCGGCTGACCCGCAAGCGCCTGCTGGCGACCATGCCGGATGGCAGCACGCAGGTGCTGGTCGACGCCGGAGCATCGCCCGGCATGGCCGCGGTCAACGCGTTGCTGATGGCGCTTGTCGCCGGCGACCTGGACGCGCTGGCCACTCGCTTCACCCTCAAGGAAACCCTGCGACCCGATGGCGGCTGGTCGCTGACCCTGCAACCGCGCGATGCTGCGCTGAAGCAGGCGTTCACCCGCATCGTGCTGGACGGCGACCGCTACGTGCGCGGCGTGGAGATCGTCGAGCCTGCCGGCGACCGCACACGCATCGTGTTCAGCGGCTTGCGCGAAGCCCCGCCCGCGACCCGGCAAGAGGCGGCGCAGCTTGATTGATCGGCCTGCCACGGCAGGCGCAACGGGCGGCCGCGCATGGCGCTGGCTGGCCTGGGCGTGGCTGGTTGCGGTGCTGGCGCTGGGCGTGCAGCAGATCGTGTTCTGGCGTGCACCGGCGATCGACACGGACATCATGGCGCTGCTGCCCGGTGCCACCGAAGACGCGCGTTTGGCTGCCGCCAACCAGCGCCTGTCGGAAGCGGTGACAGGCGATGTCGTGGTCCTGCTCTCGGCGCGCGAGTGGGCATCCACGCGCGATGCGGCCCATGCCTTCGCGAAGACCATCGGCGCCGGCAAGGGCTTGCGACCGGCAGGCGACAACAACGCCGATTCGATGTCCACGGCCATCGCGGCGTTTGCGCCGCATCGGCAGGGCTTGCTGACGCCCGCGCAGCGCGATTGGTTGCGTTCGGCCAGGCCGGATGCCATCGCCGATATGGCGTTGGCGCGCCTGTACTCGCCGGTCAGCGGCGGGATCGGACGCTGGCAGGACGATCCGCTCGGATTTTGGCCGGCCTGGTGGCAGGCACGCGCAGGGCAGGGCATGCAGTTGCGCGACGGGCTGGTCGCCGTCCGCGACGATGACGGCGGCGACTGGGCCCTGTTGCGTTTCAAGAGCGCGCAACCCGCGTTCCGGCTGGACGGCGATGCGCCACTGCAGACCATGCTGGACGCTGCCACCGGCGATGCGCGCAAGGCGGCAGGCGGAACGCTCGAGGTGCTGCGTGGCGGCGTGCCCTTGCATGCGGAGGCCGCGGCATCGCGCGCCGCATTCGAGGTGAACACGATTGGCCTGGGCTCGTTGCTGGCGGTGTTGCTGCTCGTGTGGCTGGCCTTCCGCAGCCTGCGGCCGATCGCGCTGGTGGGCGCCTCGCTGCTGGTCGGCCTGGCCGCGGCGATTGCGGTGACCAGCTGGATCTTCGGCCAGGTACACCTGATCACGCTGGTGTTCGGCGCAAGCCTGGCCGGCGTGGCCGAGGACTACGGCATCCATTATTTCGCCTGCCGGCAGGGCCACCCCGAGGTGCCGCCGCGTTCGATGATGCGCAGCCTGCTGCCCGCATTGTCGCTGGCACTTTTGACCAGCGTGCTGGCTTACATGGCGCTCGGCATCGCGCCATTCCCCGGCCTGCGGCAGATGGCGGTGTTCGCGACGACGGCATTGACCGCGACCTTCATCACCGCGGTGTTGTGGTTCCCGTGGCTGGATGCCGGCACACCAAGGCACAGCCGCTTCGCCGCGGTCATCGCCAGCAGCCTGGCGCGCTGGCCGCGCTTGCGGCCGAACCTGGTCGGCGGTGTGCTGGCGTTGGCGGCGGTGTGCTTCATCGGCGGCGGCCTGCAACGCCTGCGCACCAGCGATGACTTGCGCGGACTGCAAACCTCGCCTGCGGCGTTGCTGCAGGACGAAATCGCCATCGGAAAATTGCTGGGCCTGCCCAGCCCGGCGCAATATTTCCTGGTCGAGGGCGACGACGCGCAGGCGGTGCTGCGCAACGAAGAACGCCTCACCGATGCGTTGCGCAGGAAAGTCGATGCCGGCCACCTGCAAGGCTGGCGCGCAGTCTCGGATACGTTGCCGTCGCTGCAACGGCAACAGGCGGATCGTGATCTGGTCATTCCGGCGGAGATGCTCGCGCGTACGCGCGTGGCGACAATGCTCGGTGAGCCTGCACCTGCGATGACGGCATCGCCCCGTGCCTCGTTGCAGGTCGAGGACGGCCTGCGCCAACCGCTCGCCGCGCCACTGCGCCCCTTGTGGCTGGGCGCCGTCGATGGACGCCATGCCAGCATCGTGATGCTGCAGGGACTCACGCCCGCGCATCTCGCCGCGGTCGCTGCGGGCGCGAACGGGATCGAAGGCGTGCGCTGGATCGATCGCACCGCCACCTTCTCCAGCTTGCTGCATCACTACCGCCTGCAGATGGGCTGGCTGTTGCTGGCCGGCTATGTCGCCGTGGGCCTGGCCCTGCTGGCGCGATTCCGTCGCAATGCCTGGCGTGCGTGGGTGCCGACCGTGCTGGCGGCGCTGCTCAGCCTTGCCGCGCTGGGCTGGCTGGGCGTACCGCTGCAATTGTTCGGTGTGCTCGCGCAATTGCTGTTACTGGGCCTGGGCGTGGACTACGGCATCTTCCTGCTCGAACACGAAGGCGATGGCGCCAGCTGGCTCGCGGTCTGCCTCGGTGCGGCCAGCACGTTGCTTGCCTTCGGCCTGTTGTCCTTGTCGGCCACGCCGGCCTTGCACGGTTTCGGGCTGACCCTGTTGTTCGGCATCGGCCTGGTCTGGCTGCTGTCGCCCTGCTTCCGCCCGCACGCCTGTCCGAACGCATCCGCCGCCGCGCTTGCGAAGGCACCCATCATCGAGACGCCATGAGTCCACGCATCGAAACCACCGACATCCTCATCATCGGCGCCGGCCCGGCCGGCAGCGTCGCCGCAGCGCTGTTGCGCCAGCAGGGCCGGGAGGTGCTGGTGCTGGAGAAGGAGCAGTTCCCGCGCTTCTCGATCGGAGAGAGCCTGCTGCCGCAGAGCATGGCCTACATCGAGAAGGCCGGCATGTTGCGCGCGGTGGTGGAGGCCGGCTTCCAGTACAAGAACGGCGCGGCGTTCGCGCACGGCGACAGGCGCACCCAGTTCGATTTCCGCGACAAGTCCTCGCCGGGCTGGGGCACGACCTACCAGGTGCAACGCGCCGACTTCGACAAGGTGCTGGCCGATGAAGCCGCGCGCATGGGCGCGAGCGTGCGTTACCGGCATGAAGTGCTGGCGGTTGATGTCGAAGGCGAGCGTCCGCGCGTGGACGTGCGCGCGCCGGATGGCGAGGAGTACGTCGTCGAAGCTGGCTTCCTGCTCGACGCCAGCGGATTCGCCCGGATCCTGCCGCGCCTGCTGAAACTGGAGAAGCCGTCGGGCTTCCCGGTGCGCGGCGCGATCTTCACCCATGTGCGCGACAACATCCCGCCGGGGAGCGACGCCTTCGATCGCAACAAGATCCTGATCACCGTGCATCCGCAGCACCAGGATGTCTGGTACTGGACGATTCCGTTCTCGAACGGCCGTTGTTCGCTCGGCGTGGTCGCGGAGCAAGCGTTCCTTGCGCAATACGAAGGCAGCGAAAGCGAACGCCTGCGCGCGATCGTCGGCGAGGATCCCGGCCTGTCCGCCGTGCTGGCCGATGCGGACTGGGACACGCCGGCACGGCAGATCGTGGGGTACTCGGCGAATGTCGAGTCGCTGTGGGGAAGGAACTACGCACTGCTGGGCAATGCCGGCGAATTCCTGGATCCCGTGTTCTCGTCCGGCGTCACCATCGCGTTCACCTCGGCCAGCCTCGCCGCCGATTGCCTGGCGCGGCAGGCGGCGGGTGGAACGGTCGACTGGGAAGCCGAGTACGGCAAGCCGCTGCGCGGCGGCGTGGATGCGTTCCGGCGCTTCGTGGACGCGTGGTATGCCGGCGGTTTCCAGAAGATCATCTTCCACCCGAACCAGAACCCGGACATCCGCCGGATGATCTGTTCGATCCTGGCGGGCTATGCATGGGATCGCGGCAATCCCTACGTCGCCGAAGCGCGCCGGCTGCGGGTGCTGGAGGAATTGTGCAGCGGCTGATCGCCATGCTGTTGTTGTCGCTTTTGCTCGCCGGTTGTGCCACGCCGCAGGCGAGCGTCGCCGCGCGACAGGCGATGGTGGCGTCGATGCCGGTGCTGCGGTTGCCACCGTCAGCGTTGCCGACGCCCTTGGCCCTGCAGCAACGGCTCGCGTTCCGCCACGGCAAGCGCAGCGACACGGTGGACGCGCTGGTCGAAAGCGATGGTGCCAACACGCGCCTGGTCATCCACGCGCAGGGCCAGGTCGCGCTGCGGCTGGATTGGGATGGCAAGGCACTGAAGCAGCAACGCGCGCCGTTCCTGCCGGCGGCGCTGGACGGCGAGCGCGTGCTGTCGGACCTGCAACTGGTGTTCTGGCCGGTCGATGCCATCGCGGCAAGCCTGCCTGCGGGTTGGTCATTGCACGAGAAACAGCAGCGTCGGATCTTGCGGCAAGGCGAAGCGATCATCGCCACCGTCGACTATCCGCAGCCACTGCAGGCACGGCTGGAGCAGCACGTGATGGGCTACACGCTGGAAATCATCTCCATTCCGATCGAAGTGGAGACCACGCCATGAATGCGTTCTTCCTCAACGAACTCGGGATCGCCTGCGCGCTGGGCCGCGATGCCGAAGAGGTCGCTGCCGCGTTGTTCGCGGATGACGCCCCGCATGGCGTGGCGATGAGCGATGCGATCACCGGCCTGCCGACCTCGCTCGGCCTGGTGCCGGGCGCATTACCGTCGCTGGACGATGTGCCGGTGGCGCTGCGTGGTCGCAACAACCAGTTGCTGCGCCTTGCGCTGGCGCCGTTGCGTGCTGCCGTGGCCGCCGCCGTCGAGCGACACGGTGCCGACCGCGTGGCGGTGGTGCTGGGATCGAGCACCTCCGGCGTCGGCGAAAGCGAAGCCGCGCACCGACATCTCCTCGCCCATGGCACGTGGCCGGAGACGTTCCACTACCGGCAGCAGGAGATGGGCACGCCAGCCGCGTTCGTGGCCGCGGAACTTGGCCTGCGCGGCCCCGCGCACGTGATCTCCACCGCGTGTTCGTCCAGCGCCAAGGCGATGGCCTCGGCCGCGCGGTTGTTGAACGCGGGCATGGCCGATGCGGTCGTCACCGGCGGCGCGGATTCGCTGTGCCGCTTCACCGTGGCTGGCTTCGCGTCGCTCGGTTCCGTTTCGACGCAGCGCTGCAATCCGTTCTCGGCGAACCGCAACGGCATCAACATCGGCGAAGGCGCGGCGCTGTTCCTGATGACCCGCGAACCCGGCCCGGTGCGCCTTGCGGGCTGGGGCGAAACATCGGATGCCCACCACATGTCCGCACCCGATCCAGACGGTAAGGGCGCCGAACGCGCGATCCGCGATGCGTTGGCGCGTGCCGGCATCGACGCATCGGACATCGGCTACGTCAACCTGCATGGCACCGCGACCCCGCAGAACGATGCGATGGAAGCTGGTGCGGTGCAACGCACGCTGGGTGTCGTTTTGCCCTGCAGTTCGACCAAGCCGCTGACCGGCCATGCGCTGGGTGCCGCGGGCGCGATCGAGGCCGCGTTGTGCTGGATCGCATTGGCACGCAATCCGGAACGACGCCTGCCACCGCACTGGTGGGATGGCGTGGCTGATCCCGCGCTGGCGCCGATCCGCCTGGCGATGCCGGGCGAGCGCAGCGGCCGGCCATTGCGCCATGCCTTGAGCCAGTCGTTTGCCTTCGGCGGCAGCAATACTGCGCTGATCCTGAGTGCCGCCTGATGGAAGCGCATGACGCCGCCGTCGAACGCCTGGTGCCGCATCGCGGTGGCATGCTGTGGATCGACCGCGTCCTGCACTGCGATGCCGACGGCGTCGTCGCCGAAGCCACCGTGCACATGCACCACCTGCTGGCCGACGAACACGATCCCGGCCTGCCGGCGTGGCTGGGCATCGAGTACATGGCGCAGGGCATCGCCGCCTGGGCGGGCGGACGCGCACTGGCGCGCGGCGATGCGGTGAAGCCCGGGTTCCTGCTGGGCACGCGGCGCTACCAGTGCCATCGGCCGTGGCTCGCATACGGCCTGCGCCTGCGCATCGAATGCCGGCGCGAACTGATGGGCGACAATGGCCTTGGGATGTTCGCCTGCCGCCTGTTGGACGGCGACGACGAAGTCGCCAGTGCGAATGTCTCCGTGTTCGAACCGCCCAATCCCGACCTCTACCTCAACGACCCGACCCCATGACCGACCGCTGCATCCTCGTCACCGGCGCCAGCCGCGGCATTGGCCGCGCGATCGCCTTGCGGCTTGCCCGCGACGGCTTCGACATCGCCGTGCACTGCCGCAGCCGACGCGATCTTGCGGAGGCCGTCGCCGCCGAAGTCGAGGCGCTGGGTCGCAACGCGCGCGTGCTGGAATTCGACGTCGCCGACCGCGCCGGTTGCGCGACCGCGATCGACACCGACATCGCCGCGCACGGCGCGTATCACGGCGTGGTCTGCAATGCCGGCATCGCGCGCGACAACGCGTTTCCGGCGATGACCGGCGACGAATGGGACAGCGTCATCCACACCAACCTGGACGGCTTCTACAACGTGCTGCAACCCTGCGTGATGCCGATGGTGCGGCGACGCAAGCCCGGCCGCATCGTCACCCTGTCGTCGGTCTCCGGCATTGCCGGCAACCGGGGGCAGACCAACTACAGCGCGGCCAAGGCCGGCATCATCGGTGCGACCAAGGCGCTGGCGCTGGAACTGGCCAAGCGCGAGATCACCGTGAATTGCGTGGCACCCGGCCTGATCGAAACCGAGATGCTGCCGGCCGAAATCGTCGACGAAGCGATGAAGATGATCCCGCTGCGCCGCGTCGGAAAGCCGGACGATGTCGCGGCTGCCGTCGCCTATCTGATGTCGGATGATGCCGCGTACGTGACGCGCCAGGTGATTTCGGTCAACGGAGGCATGCTGTGAGCGCAGCGAACGGAAACCGCCGCGTGGTTGTCACCGGCCGTGGCCTGCTGGGCCCGCTCGGCCACGACTGGCCGACCGTGCAGGCATGGCTGAAGACCGGCCGCAACGCGGTCCGCCACTTCCCCGAATGGGGCGAGTACAAGGGACTGAATTCGCGGCTCGGCGTGCCTGCACAACCGTTCGAACTGCCGGAGCACTACAACCGCAAGGCCACGCGCTCGATGGGGCGGGTGGCACTGCTGGCCACGCGCGCTAGCGAGCTCGCTCTGATCGATGCCGGCCTGCTCGGCGACCCGTTGCTGAAGAGCGGCAAGGTCGGGATCTCCTACGGCTCGTCGGCCGGCACGCCGTCGTCGATGAGCGACTTCGGCCGCATGCTCGCCGAGTTCAATACCCAGTACATCAACGCGACCACGTACATCCGGATGATGGCCCACACCGCGCCGGTCAACATGGGCGTGTTCTTCGGCATCACCGGGCGCATCGTGACCACCTCGAGCGCCTGCACGTCTGGCAGCCAGGGCATCGGCTACGCCTACGAGGCGATCAAGTCCGGCAAGCAGGTGGCGATGCTCGCCGGCGGTTCGGAAGAGCTCGACGTCACCGCGACTACCGTGTTCGACACCCTGTTCGCGACCAGCAGCGACAACGACGCACCGGAGAGCACGCCGCGCCCGTTCGATGCGTCGCGCAACGGCCTGGTGATCGGCGAGGGCGGGTGCACGCTGGTGCTGGAGGATCTCGAGCACGCACTCGCACGCGGCGCGACCATCCACGCGGAGATCGTCGGCTACGGCACCAACAGCGACGGCCAGCACGTGACCCAGCCGAATGCCGCCACGATGGCGCAGGCGATGCGCCTGGCGCTGGAGGATGCCGGCCTGCCGCCGGACGTGATCAGCTACGTCAATGCCCACGGCACCGCGACCGAACACGGCGACATCGCCGAAACCACCGCGACCCACGCCGTGTTCGGCGAACGGATGCCGATCAGCTCGCTGAAGAGTTTCACTGGCCACACGCTCGGTGCCTGCGGTGCGCTGGAAGCCTGGGTGACGCTGGAGATGCTGCGCGAGGGCTGGTTCCATCCCACCGCCAACCTGCGCACGGTGGACCCACGCTGCGGTGCGCTCGACTACATCCTGCCGACGGAGCAGGGCGGCGGTCGGCTGATCGACGGCGAGTACGCCATGAGCAACAATTTCGCCTTTGGCGGCATCAACACTTCGCTGGTGTTGCGCCGCTGGTCCTGACAACCACGAGGAATTCCCGAATGCGCCGACTCTCCCTTGCCCTTGCCACCGTTGCGACGCTGGCCATCGCCCCGACTGCCGATGCACGCGACACCCGCCAGCAGTTCGATATCGCCACCGCGATCGCCGCCGGCAAGGCCGATGGCACCCTGGACGGTTCCGTGCAGTTCCACTTCAAGGGTGCGCGTGCGCCGGCGGTGGCGTCACGGCTCGGACCGGCGCGGACCAACAAGAAGACCAACGCCTTCGGCAAAAGCGACGCCACGGCGTGCCAGTGGGTGTTCCTGGGCGCACTGAAGGCCCTGCAGGAAGCCGCGAAGGAACGCGGCGCCAACGCGGTGGTCGACATCGAGAGCAACTACAAGAACCAGGTATTCACCAGCGCGACGCAGTACCAATGCGGCGCAGGCGGATTGATGGCCGGCGTGGCCTTGAAGGGCGTGTACGCCAAGGTCAAGTAAGCGAATCCCATGATCGCCATGCCACCGCAAGGAGCCACCATGAAACGTTTCCTGACCGTGTTGCTCGCCACCTTCCTGGCCCTGGCGATGTCGCAGGTGCTGGCACGCAGCACGCCCCTGCAGGCGCCGCAGACGGTGACGCTGGCGCGCGCGGATGGCGTGGCGCTGGATACCGATGCCACGCGGGCCGCGATCCTCGCCGGTGCCGCGTCCGCGCAGTGGACGGTGGAGGACGATCCGCGCGGGCGATTGCTGCTGCGCAAGGGCGTGCGCGGCAAGCACGCGATGGTGGTGGAGGCGGTGTACACGGCGGGCCAGGTCCGCTTCGAATACGTCGACAGCACCAACCTCAATTACCGCATGCGGGCCAGCGGCACGTGGTCGATCCATCCGAACTACATGGTCTGGCGCGCCCAGCTCGAGGACGCCGTGCGCCTGGCAGCGGCCCGGAACTGACATGGACGCCCAGCCGGCCACTCGGATCTGGCTGGCATCGCTGGACGACGCGGCCGACACGGCCATCGATGCAGGCGTCGACTGGCTGAGCGACGATGAAGCCACGCGCCTGCAGGCGATGACCTCCGACGTGCGTCGACGCAGTTTCCTCGCCGGCCATTGGCAGGCACGCGTGCTGGCGGCGGGCTGGTTGCAGGTGCACGCCCGCCGGATCGCGCTGCATCGCCACGACGACGGGCGTCCTTGCCTGTCCGTGGACGGCGATCCGTCCGCCTTGTCGCTGTCGTTGAGCCACAGCGGCGACTGGCTGGCGATCGCCCTGGCGACGGTGCCGGTCGGCATCGACGTGGAATTGCCGCGTCGCCCGCGCGACCTGCAGGCGTTGGCGCGCTTCACCTTCTCGCCGGAAGAGGTCGCGGGGCTCGATGGCCTGGACGATGCCGGTTATTGCGCCGCATTCCATCGGTTGTGGACGCTGAAGGAAGCGCGCGGCAAGCGCAGCGGCACCGGCCTGTTGCCCGGCGAATCGCGACGCGTGACGTCTTTGCCGAGCGATGCCGACACCGCCGAGGCCACCAGTTGGGCGTTCGGCGATGGCGCGCTGTCGATCGCGATCGATCCGGGCACGCGGGTCGAGATCGTCGGTGGGGAAGGGTTGCGCGCGCCCGCGTACTGGCGCTATCGCAAGGACAGTTGATTCCGCTCGCAGGAGATCAGAACCAGAACCGCACGCCCGCCACCCAGCGCGTCTCATGCGCGTCGTGGCCGGCGGCCCGCGCGAAGTCCGCGGTCTTGCCGAAGCGAACCGCGCGTTCGATGCCGAAGTAGGGCGCGAACTCGCGTCGGACTTCGTAACGCAGGCGCAGGCCGGCATCCACTTCACCCAGGCCCGAACCGATGCCGCGCACTGCGTCGCTGCGGCCATGCGCCGTCGCTTCGATCCGCGGTTGCAGGATCAGCCGGTTGGTCAGCAGCAATTCGTACTCGACTTCCCCCTGCAACATCGATTGCCCGCGCTCGCCGAGATAGGCCGTGGCCTGCACCTCGAACTTGTACGGCGCCAGGCCCTGCACGCCCAGCGCGAGCCAGTCCCGTCCGTCGTTGCCGATGTCGTGGCGCACGCCGGCGAGCAGATCCCACCATGCATTGACCGGCTTGCCCCACAAGGCTTCGACATTGCCTTCGGTCGCGTGGCCCGATTCGCGCTCGCCTTCGCTGCGCAGCCACAGTCGGCCGCGGTCATGCCCGAACCACGCGCTGCCTTCCCATGCCAGTGCGTTGCCTTGCTGCCATTCCAGCCGGTCCGCCATCACCATCCACGCGAACGGATCGTCGTCCATGTGCGCGGACATGTCGTGGCCGTGCAGGTCGGGGAATGCAGCCGCACGATCGGCGTCGGTGAGGGCAGGCGGACGATAGGCGCCGCGCGCGTCCTCGCCTGCCGCATGGCCGCGATGCCGTGCGTGTTCGTCCGTCGCATCGGGTGGCGGCGACGTCGGCAGCGCGTGTTGCGTGTGCTGCGAATGGTCCTGCGCGAATGCCGTCTGCGCACACAGCAGCAGTCCGGCGGCGAGTGCGCCGCGCATCATTCTTCCACCCGCACTTCGCGCATCATCCCGGCTTCCATGTGCATCAGCATGTGGCAGTGGAAGGCCCAGCGACCGAGCGCGTCGGCGGTGACGCGGAAACTCCGTTTCGTACCCGGCGGGATGCTGATGGTGTGCTTTCGGACCAGGAACTTGCCGTCGGCATCCTCGAGGTCGCTCCACATCCCGTGCAGGTGCACCGGGTGCTCCATCATCGTGTCGTTGACCAGGACGACACGCACGCGTTCGCCATATTTCAGACGAACCGGTTCGGCATCGGAGAACTTGATGCCGTCGAAGCCCCAGACGAAGCGTTCCATATGGCCGGTCAGGTGCAACTCGATCGTGCGCGATGGCGCGCGGTCGTCCTGGGGCGCGTGCAGGCTGCGCAGGTCCGCGTAACGCAACACGCGGCGGCCATTGTCGCGCAGGCCGATGCCGGGATCGTCCAGGCGCGGCGTCGGCGACATCGTCTGCATGTCGACGAACGGGTTGCCGTTCTCGCTGGCCGGATGCGCCTGCATCGGCATGGACATCGTCGAATGGTCCATGTTCGCGCCGCAGGACATCTCGCCGCCGGCCATCGCGTGGCCGCCATGCCCCATGTCGTCCATCGTCAGCAGGGCGCGCGTGTCGAGGGTGGGGGAGGGCGCGCGCATACCCGCACGCGGGGCGAGGGTGATGCGCGCATGGCCGCTGCGATCCATCGCCTGCGCGAACACCACGCAGGCCTCGTCGCGATCCGGTTGCACGATCACGTCGTACGTTTCCGCCGGTGCGATGCGGAACTCGTCGACATCGACCGGAACGATATGTTGTCCATCCGCGGCAACGACGGTGAGCTTCAGCCCGGGAATGCGCACGTCGAAGAAGGTCATCGCCGAACCGTTGACGAAGCGCAGGCGCACGCGCTCGCCGGGCGCGAACAGGCCAGTCCAGTCGTCGTCCGCGCGGCGGCCATTGGCGAGACAAGTGTAGGTATGGCCGTTGACGTCGGCGAGGTCGGTCGGGCTCATCCGCATCGCGCCCCAGGCCTTGCGGTCGGCGAGTGCGGAAGACAAACCCTGCTCGCGCGCATCGCGGAGGAAATCGCCGGCGGTACGCTTGTAGAGATTGTCGTAGTCGCTGCGCTTTTTCAGCCGCGCGAACAACCGCTGCGGATCCATGTCGGTCCAGTCGGACAGCAGGACCACGTAGTCGCGGTCGTACGCGAAGGGCTCGGGTTCGATCGGATCGATGATGATCGCGCCGTACACGCCGGCCTGTTCCTGCAGGCTGGAATGACTGTGGTACCAGTAGGTGCCGGATTGCCGGACCTTGAAGCGGTACAGGTAATCGCCACCGGGTTCGATGCCGTGGAAACTCAGGCCGGGCACGCCGTCCATGTTGGCCGGCAGCAACAGGCCATGCCAGTGGATCGCGCTGGTCTCGTTGAGCGTGTTGCGCACGCGCAACGTCACCGTGTCGCCCTCGCGCCAGCGCAGGATCGGGCCGGGCAGGGACCCGTTGACCGTGATCGCACGTGCCGTGCGGCCGGTGATGTCGACCGGCATCGCGCCGATGCTCAGCTCGAAGTCGGTACCGGCCAACACGCCGGTCTGTTTCGGCGTGGCCAGCGCCCACACCGGTTCGCGCCACAGGCCCAGGCCCGCCGCGGCACCGCCGAGCGCCAGGCCGCGCAACAGGCTGCGACGAGTGATGCCGCGATCATCGTGTTCGGTGATGTCGTGCATCGACATCAATCGCTCGCTGCGTTCGGATCGAACGCTGCGAGTGTGTCGATGATCGGACAGCCCTCCAGCGAGCCTTGTCCGGAACACTGGCCGACCAGGTGCGACAGCGTGGCGCGCATTGCCTCGAGTTCGCGCAGCTTGGCTTCGATGTCGGTCAATCGCTGCTGCGCCAGCGTACGAACCTCGCTGCGATCAGCATCGGCCTGACCGCTCAAGCGCAGCAGGTCCTGGATCTCCTGCAGGCTGAAGCCCAGTTCCTTGGCCCGGCGGATGAAGCGCAATCGCGCGATGTCCGGTTGTCCGTATTGCCGATAGCCGGATGCGCGTCGCTCCGGTGGCGGCAGCAGGCCCTGGCGCTCGTAGTAACGGACGGTGTCGATGGCGACGCCGGCCTGCGTGGCGAGTTGTCCGATCTGCATGGGAATGCGCTCGACGCGTGGGATGCGCGAAGTATGAAGTCTGGACTCGAGTCCAGAGTCAAACCCGATCCATGGTGTGCCCACGTGCGGACGGGCAGTTTTCCGACAGCCTCCGCCTTGGTTGAGGCGCAGGGTGACGGCATGTCCATTCGCCCGGAACCGCCGATGAAATTCCTCATCCTGCTGTCTTGCCTGTTGTTCCCGACGCTGGCCTCCGCCGGCACCTTGTACCGCTGCGTGGGCGACGGCAGCCAGGTCAGCTACCAGGCAAAGCCGTGTGTGGCTGGCCAGCGCATGGATCGGACCGTCGAATTCAGGGCCGTGCCTGATTCGCAGCCGATGGCGACGACCATTCGCGGAAAACGCTCCAGTGCGACCGGCATGAGGCCCGCACGTGGTTCACGGCGTGCTGGCAGTGCTGCGGGTGCCAAGGCGGATCCGTGCCTGCAGGCGAAGGCAAAGCGCGAACAGCGCTTGGCGCAATTGGGCTTGAAGCGGACCTATGCGGACTTGAGCCGCCTGGATGAGCCGGTCAGGGCCGCGTGCCGCTGGTGATGCCGGGTTGCGGCTTCGTCTGCGCGTGCAGCTTTGCGCGCTGCGTCTGCAGGAACAACTGCGCGCCGAGCAGTTCCGGCGTGATCCTGCCGGCTTTGTTCGGCGCAATCAGATAGCGTCCGGACATCCGCCAGTCTTGCCAAGGGCCATGCAGGCGGGTTTCGTTGTAGACCACGCGGTCGTAGTGGGCGGCATCGGATTCGGCCTTGCAGTGGAAGCAAGTGGGCATCGGGTCTGATTCGTGGTTGGGTCACTTCTGATCCTACATAATAGGCATTATGCGAAGTCTGCGACGAGGGTTGTCCCTGCTGTGGCTCTGGATACGTTGGCGCTTAAACCGCCGGCCGAAACCAACGCCGGAGACTATGGAGGCGTTCGCATGACCTGTTGCCACTACTGCAAAGCCGAATCGACCGAGGACCACTTTCGCCGCGTGGTCGAGAACCACACGGCCTTGCATGGCCCGTGGACAGGCTGGCGGATGGCAGGTCGTGACCTTGTGGCACCGGATCGGCAACGAATCAGCCCGGAGCGCTTGCGGGGGCTGCTATTTCGTGAGGCGTCACAGAACTACCTCAACCGCCGCCGGGAAAAAAAGCGGACACCGTGTCCGGTGGCGACGATGATCCCGGCGCGGGAACGATTCGCCGGCTACGCTTAAACTGCGCCCCTGATCGGGGGATGCGATGCGAAACCTACTCTGGCGAGGCCTTGCCCTCGCCCTCGCCGGCTGCTTGTCCTGGACTCTTTGGCACTGGCCCGCGCCGCCCGAGCCGGTCGAATTCATGCTTGATAGTCACTGCTTGATGGGGCCACTTCCAGAGCGAGCTGAGAGCGTTGAGTGTCTATGGGAAGGCAAGCTAGCCACCATGACGACGCTGCCTGATGGGTCTATCAGCGTGACAACGCACTAAGAGCGGGTTTGCATGGGATGAAGCAAAGCCCGAGAGCGTGAAGCGTCACCGTGCGCGTTGCGCACCTGGGTCCGGCCCGGTGACATTTCGTGACATGTCACTTATAACGAATGGTCATTAGACATTTCGTGACGCGTCACGTAATATCTCACCATCGACAACGGACAGGGGATTACGTGATGCGTGACGAAAAGGACCCGGGAACACTGGAACTGCCGCTGGCCAAGAAGCGCGGCCGGCCATCGACAACGGCTAGCGGTAAGCCTATGCCCGGCGCACTCCGCGCAAAGCTCTACCGCATGCGCAAAGATTACGTGACGCGTGACCAAATGACAGTAAGCGCCCTGACCGATCGGATACGCTGGGCGATGACTCGCGGCATGAAGGGCGTAGCGGAAATGTATCTCGAAGAACTGGCGAACCGAATTGCGGCTATGCCTGCTGATCCGCCGTCCGACGATTAAGTGACGCGTGACGTTAATGCATTTCGTGACGCGCGACGTTATCCGCCGAGCTTGAAGATCGCCAACACCAGCAGGTGTACCGGGTACCCAACGTAGAAAAGCCATTTGAGGCGGGGCGCTGCACCTGCTCGCACCGCTGCCGCGACGTAGACGATGGGAAGCGCGAGCAGCGCCCATTGCGTCCCGTTCGTGAGGCCTAGCGACAACACGAATCCGAAGACCGCACAGTGCTTCTGCCACGCCGCACCGTCGCGGAACGCAATCGCCATTCCCACAATGCCGCAGACGCCCCACATCGAATAATCGACAAATGGCGACAGTCCGAACGCGGCAAGTCCCAGAAGCCACGCGCGACGATTGATAGCCCCGAACATTAGCGCCGCCAGCGCCAAGCTCACTAAGACATTGATCGGCAACCATGCGCCTTGCAGGTAGGCGTACAGCAGTTGTGACGCAGCGCCAATCGCCAACAAGCGTGTAGCAAGTTGCTCGACCTTCTTCTCAGCCATGCGCGCAAGGTTGAACGCAAAGACGATCCCAAAGATGGGAAAGACGATGCGCCCAACTAGCGCATGCACGCCCTGCCCTGTTCCAAAAAACATGTCTGCGTGATCCGCGATCATCACTCCGAACGCGAGCAGCTTTAAGGCAAGCAACGCAGCCGGATCGAACGTCAATTCATACCGCCTTGCCGTCGCGTCCATCACATGCTCCACGTCGAAAGTTCAGTCGGATGCTCCTTGTTGCGCATCCGCCCATAGCCCGCTTGCTGTTCTTCAGACGTGACACCGACCAATGCGCGCTTCTCGGCCTGAACGCTCCGTTCCTCGCGTTGCTCAGGCTCACGCTTGACCTCGCCGTTTTGCTGCTTCGGCTGACGGTACGGGTTATAGACACCACCCTCGCGCACCACCGCGAAACAGGTCTGCTGATCCAACTGGTACCGAGTGCCCTGCTCTGTCAGGCATGAACACGTGTCGCCCTGCCATTTGCCATCGGCCATCCTGCCCTCGCCCGACGACATGCAGTAAAGCTCAGGTTTAGCGACAGGCGAGCGCATGGACTCATCGAACATCGGCGCAGACCACAACTGATGCGCGACTCGCGGCACCTGCTTAAGAATGAACTCATCGGCGGTTTCGACGCGCCTTGTGTCACCTGATGAATTGCCTTGTGCAGCGCTCATCGCTCCTTGCCGATCCTCGCCCGGCGGGACGGGGCCCGCCGATGCTGCGGTTTCGGCAGCGTCGCTCTTCGCTTTTATCGCGTTGTAGATCAGGTATCCGATAGGCGCGGCGAACAACGCTAATGCGAGCGGTGCCGCCACCAACACTTTTTTCATAAGCGCCGGCATTTTGTACTTCACGGTATGCGTCTGTGCGCTCGTGTAGTACTTGAACAGATCGATGGGAAGCGTCCATTTTTCATGGTCATAGAGCGCCTTGATTCGCTTGAGCGAAACGCGCACCTGATCCATTAGCTGATGGTTGCGAAAAATGAAACTCTGGTCTTTGCCGGCGATGCGGTAGAGGTGTTCATGCATCCCGACCAGTCCGCGCAGGTAGCTATCGAGATAATCGGGTTGTTGCGTTGCAAGAACTAACCGCACGCCCTCATGGCGAATCTTCGACATCGCCTTGATGTAGTCGGGTGGCTCGCCCGAGCGTCGCGCAGGGAAAAACTCTTGTGCCTCATCGACAAACAGAATCGCGCCTGGGGGCAGCTCCTGCCACTTTCTCGGGTCTTCCCACGGCATGACACCATCGACGTTCAAGCCGTCGATGTTGCAGTGGTAGACCAACAAGCCTTTCTCTTGCGCGTGCAGGATGGCTTCGACTTGGCGCAATGACTTACCTGCACCGGGCAAGCCGGTGAGCAGGTTGATTGAAGCGGTATCACCGATCATTGATCGACCCCGCCGGCTTGCTCAGCCTTTCGCATGAAAATTCGTGACGCGTTGCGAAGCCCGTAGGCACTGAGCACGAGCGACACGGCTGTGTCGATACCAAGCGCATGCACCCACGTTGCCGCCATCGCCGGCACCATTGACCAATACTGCTGCGCCTGTTGAATCATCGGGTCATAGATGAATTTATCGGCGACGAAGGCAAGGCCTAGCGCGCCTAAAATTTTGCCGACAAACAACTTGACCTTGCTCTCTGCGATCCACTGAACGAAACCGCTAAGGCCTTGCAGCAACGGATGCTCGAACGCGGCCATTAGTTGCGACCCCCGGCGATGAATGCTGCCGCTGCTGCTGCGGCTGCGATGATGATCATTTTCAGGATCGCGACCAGATTGCCGACTGGCCCGTTGAGGTCAACAGTTTGGCTTCCGAGCGAAACGATGGGCACCAAATCACCGCCACCACCGACGCTGATAAGCGAGCCATTGAGGTTGCCAATTCCATCGCCAGTTCCCCAAATCTCGCCGCCTTCGTCGCCGTTTGATGAGCCCTCACCGTCGCGCACTAATTGCTGATTGGCTTGTGCTTCCTTGCAGCCTCGCTCACGGGCGCGCAATGCAAGCGCACATCCCACGGTATCGCCGGAACAGCTAAAAGCAACCACGGTTCCATGCTCACTGCACTCGCCCTCGCCTTCCAAAGACCCAAGTCCTTTTTCGATAGCACAGCGCGTCTCATAGGTCTGTTTGAGGATTGCACCAAGAATCGCATTGCCTGTGCTCGTGGGTGGGGATTCGCAGCCTGATCCACCGCTCGCGGTGTCGTCGTCACCGTCGTCGCCTGGATTCGTTCCCGTGCCGCCTGGCGTTCCGCCTGGTTGCCCACTTGGCGCGCCAGAACCATCGGTGCCCTGCCCCTGGTTAACCGGACCCGCTGGCGAACCGTTATTGGTCTGGTAGTTGTTGACCGTCGTGTTGGTCGTGGTGTTGTTGGTAGTGTTGGTGATATTCGTCGTGTTCGTATGCGTCGATCCCTCCGGCGGCGATGGCGCATGCGTTCCCTGCTTCGACTCCTGGGAAATATCACCGTCATTCTTGATGCCCTGCTCGCCTGGAGCCCAACACATCGCCCGGCCGGACTTCGCCGTGGCGCAGTAGTCGCCATTCGGCTTAATGCAATAGGTACGACCCGATCCTGCTGGCACGCACTCGGGCTTGTTCTGCTTCTCTTCCGTCCGAGGCTTCGATTCCTCGCCGGTCGGCACCTGGCAGGTATCGCCGGTGTATTCCCACGCGCTACTGCCGAGCATCTTGCCCGTCTGCACCGATGGCTGCCCTGCGGTGTTCGCGTGCACGGTTCGCAGGGTCTTATCTTCGATCGCTTTATAGGTGCATCCGTGAATGCAGGTCGTGTCGCCGTCGCCTGGTATCCACTTCGTTGGCCGTGTCCCCGTCCCGAGCGAAGCATTCCGTGAAAGGCAATCGTTCCCGCCACGGTAATACCGGGTACCGAGATTCGCTACGCCGGAAAAGATCGCGTGTTTGACATGGCAGTAGACGATGCCGCCAACGGGACCGCCGCAGCTCGCGACATAGGGAATGTCGCTCGTGATGGGCTGGTTAGCCCATGGCGACTCCGCTCGCTGTTTCATCGCAACGGCTTTGGCCATAACTAGCGCTTCGCCATGATCCGCGCAGACCGGCGTGTCACTGGGCGTCGCAGGATTTCCGCGCCCTTTCGTCAGGTCGCCGCAGTTCAACGCGGGATTCTGCGCGGACGCTTTGCCGATGCCCGCAAGACCAAGGATGGCCGCAAGCAATACACCTGCGATCCAGTACCCGATGCGGCGCGAGATCGCACGTCGAATGTCGCGGAAGAAGTCAATCATCGCCAATTCCCCCGACGATGTTGCCGGCCATGATGGCGAACAGCAGCACTAGCAAGCCTTCCATATTTGCGCCCTCTGAAATTAAAACGCCCCGGCATAACCGGGGCGAGGTTCCACCCCCAGCGAGGGCGGCTTACTTGATGACGCCGAAAGCCTTCAAGGTCCAGCGGCCCACCACGAAAGCCGTCATGATCAGGACACCGGCGGCCACGTAGGTGCCGATGGTGGTCACGATTTCCGAGCCGTCGAAGCCACCACCACCGGCCATCGCAGCGCCCGATCCCATCAGGGCAGTACCCCCCACAGCCGCACGATTGGCGAGGTTGCGAGCGGTGTTCTTCGCGCGATGAATCACGCTCTCTTTGTTGACATTGTTCATACTTCTGAGTCCCTTGGTTTGAGGATTCCCCGGAGAGCGCCGAGGGTCGCGAGGCCAATGAAAAACGCACTACCCACCATCGTGGCTTCTTCGACAGTCGGCAATGGCGGAATCGTGTTGACTTCCATCCATGCTTGCTGCGCGCACGTCCCCGCATCACTCGCGGGTTCTGGATCAAGACAGACGAGGACGCGCGGCATGGGGATTACTTCGCCGGTGCCGGGTCAGGCAGGCGGATCAACTCGATGCGGCGTCCGACTTTTAACGAGTCGAAATCGCCCACTTCGAGAGATGCCGGATCAAGCACGTAATTGCCGGGCGGGAACGGGTTCTGTCCCTCCTGCAAGTTGATGGTGAACGGTCGCGGGAATTCCTCGCCGGTTTCGATGGCGGCGCGTTGTTCGTTGAAGATCATTTGGGTGCCGTCTTTCTTCTTGATGATTCGCGGTGTGGCCTTGCCGCTGCGGATGACGATGCAATTGAAATTGCTCATGTGATGGGTTCCAGTTTCCATGCGATAACCCGACCCTTATCGAAGAAGCAGCGCCACGGAGAGGGCCAGAAAGACCCCGTGTGCTTGTCGGCGTATCCGCCTTGAACTTTGCGAATGTCGGCATGGGGGCCGAGTGCATTGCGCGCGTCAGTGGGTGCTTTCCACCACCGCAATTCCCGCTTGGATTCCTCGCCTAATCCGCCAATGGCGTGCGTGCGAAAACCCTTGGGAAATGCTTCGGCCATCGCACCCGTGAACTTGCTCGCGTACTTCGCGAGATAGCCAACGGCGTTGCGGGCCTTTTCGATTTTCGTGGAGCCGTGAGGCCACCAGCCGGTTTGATCCGCTTTCGGCAGCCAGAAGCCGCGCGGAATCCAAATCAACAGGTGGTAGTGCGGGCGCAACCGCTTTGTGAGTTCACCGACCCAGAGATAACGGAAGCGCGGACGATTCGCCCGGTGCTTACGTTCTGCAATTCGATTGAAATAGCGCCGGACTGATCGAACCAAATCGCTAACGTCGCGAGGGCTGCTGTTACTTCCCTCTCGGTACGTCGTTGTGAGCATGTACCACGCCCCCCGAATGGAGCCTTCCCGCGCTTCTTGGTCATGGAGCCTCGATCCGGTGATGATTGATTTTCTAAGCCGCATCGCACGGATGCGCGCCTGATCCAATGTGATCGCCACTCGCTGGAGGCCGTGACCACTTGTTGAAGAAGGGACAAGCCCAAGGGTCGCCGCTTCGCGGCTCCCCTTCGATGACCACGGAATGCCGGGCGCTAAGACGCGATTTGCGTCCTCGCGACGGCGTGCAGCGGCTTCAAGGAGGTTGTCGCGCGTGGTCATGCGAGCGCGAGCCGCGCAGCGGCGCGAATGCCCATCCACTCAGCGAGAAGCGCTCGCCGGGATACGAAAAGATCACGCTGCGTTTCGGTCGAAAGCTGATGCAGGCGGTCGGTTGCTGCCTGAAGCGCCATCCTCGCGCCACGCTCGCGATCGGTCAGAACACGCGGCTTGCGGCGGCTCATTGCCGAACCAAACGAAGGACGCCGACGACGACAAGACCGAGGGCAGTTCCACCGATCAAAATCGAGAGTACGAGTGCTGTGGTCATCCCCTGCCCCTTGCTGGAGCCGGCGGGGCCAATCCGGTACTACGAGGGCGCAGCCCCATTCCCGTGACCAGCCCCGCGCGGCATGGTCGATTGCTTAGAGTCTCTAAGCACGGGCGCTTGTATAGTCCCGCTGAACGCACGCTGTCAAGAGGGTCTAACCGATGAGTGATGTTGCAGCGCTACTTGACAAGGCTAAAAAGGCGATGAAGGCCAGCAGTGATGCGGAATTGTCCAGATCGCTTGGGGTAACCCGGGCGTCTGTCAGCAACTGGCGGAGCGGTCGGAATTACCCCGACGCGGTGCAGTGCGCGACGATTGCGGGCGTAACCGGCGTGCCTCTCGCACGTGTCCTAGGGATCGTGGGCGAAGCCCGCGCGATCAGCCGCGAAGAAAAGTCGGTGTGGCGCAAGCTAGCTGCGAGCGCAGCGGCGGTGTTCTTGATGCTGGCCGCTACCCTCCCAGCGGCTACCCCTGCGAAAGCGTCAGGGATGGCGGCTCAGGAAGCCACAGAGGCATTCCAGCCGTCGGGAATATGCATTATGCGACGTTCTGCATACTCACGACTCCACGCTGCTATGGGTCAGGCTTTGCAGGTAGCGCCTCCGCCGTCGGCCCGATCGCCGGTGACTCTGCCTAGGCTGCACATGACGCCAGTACAGTTCATCGGGGGGTGTCGCGGGACTGTATCGCCTCTACAAGTGGCAGCAGGCCGGTCACCACGATGTAGCAAACCTGCTTTAGAACCCACCGGCTATTTGCCTGCCCGAAGGCGGTGGACACCTCATCGTAATCGAGAGCAAGCGCTTCTTTTGGAAACTTCGGCGGCTCGAAATGGACGCCGCCGTCAGCGTTTGCAGCTGCTTTTATCAGGTCCGCCAGTGCGACTGTGTTCTCGGAACCGCTGTCGCTCAGCGATGCCGACTGGGAGCGCTGCCTGTCGCTGAACCTCAAGGGCGCCTGGCACCTGTGCCGCGCGGTGCTGCCGGCGATGCTGGCACAGGGCGCGGGCAGCATCGTCAACATCGCCTCGGTGCACGGGCACAAGACCATCCCCGGCGCCTTCCCCTACCCGGTCGCCAAGCACGCGTTGGTCGGCATGACCCGTTCGCTCGGCATCGAGTACGCCGCGCGCGGCGTGCGGGTCAATTCGATTTCGCCGGGCCTGATCCTGGTGCCGCGCATCGAGGACTGGTTCGAGCGCGAACCCGGCGCACGCGAGCGCCAGACCGAACTGCTGCCGCCACGGCGCATCGGCCGTCCGGAGGAAGTCGCCTACACCGCGCTGTTCCTGGCCAGCGACGAAGCGCGCTTCATCAATGCCACCGACATCCTCATCGATGGCGGTCGCTCGCAGGTCTACCACGACTGATCCGCATGGACGCCCTCGCCACGCCCTTCCGCCTGCCGCTGATCGCGATCCTGCGCGGCATCACCCCCGACGAGACCTCGGATCACGTCCGCGCGCTCGTCGAGGAAGGGTTCGATGCCGTCGAGGTCCCGACCAACTCGCCCGACTGGCAGCAGAGCGTGGCGATCGCGGCGCGCGAGTTCGGCGTGGACGCACGTATCGGTGCCGGCACCGTGCTGACGCTTCCGCATGTCGATGCGCTGGTCGATGCCGGCGGCAGCCTTGCCGTCACCCCGAATACCAACCCCGCTGTCATCCGTCACGCGGTGGAGCGCGACTTGCTGGTCGCGGCGGGGTGCGCCACCGCGAGCGAAGCCTTCGCCGCGCTCGATGCCGGCGCGCAGCTGCTGAAACTGTTCCCCGCCTCCATCCACGGGCCGGCGATGGTGCGCGCCCTGCGCAGCGTATTGCCGCCCGTCCCTCTTTTCGCCGTCGGTGGCGTCACCGCCGACACGCTCCCCGGCTACCTCTCCGCCGGCTGCGCGGGCGCCGGCATCGGCGGCGAACTCTACAAGCCCGGCCAATCGGTCGACGCCACGCGCACGCATGCGCGCGCCTTCCGACAGGCCTGGCTGGACCACGCGGCATGAAGATCGTCCGGCTCACCACCTACCAGGCCGCGCCGCGCTGGCTGTTCCTCAAAGTCGAGACCGACGCGGGCATCAGCGGCTGGGGCGAGCCGGTCATCGAAGGTCGCGCCGCGACTGTCGAAGCGGCCGTGCACGAGCTCGGCGACTATTTGATCGGCCAGGATCCGGCACGCATCAACGACCTCTGGCAGATGCTCAACCGCGGCGGCTTCTACCGTGGCGGCGCGACCCTGATGAGCGCGATCGCCGGCATCGACCAGGCCTTGTGGGACATCAAGGGCAAGGCGCTCGGCGTGCCGGTCTACCAGTTGCTCGGCGGATTGGTGCGCGACCGGATGAAGACCTATCGCTGGGTCGGTGGCGACCGCCCCGCCGACATCGTCGCGCAGATGCGCGCCTACCAGGCGCAGGGCTTCGATACCTTCAAGTTCAACGGCACCGAGGAACTCAAGCTGATCGACAGCCCGCGCACGATCGACGCCGCGGTCGCCAAGGTCGCGGCGATCCGCGAGGCGATGGGCGATGCGGTCGATTTCGGCATCGACTTCCATGGCCGGGTCAGCACGCCGATGGCGCGCGTGCTGCTGCGCGAACTGGCACCGTTCAAGCCCTTGTTCGTCGAGGAACCGGTGCTGCCGGAACACTGGGAGTACTACCGGCCGCTGTCCGATGCCACGTCGATCCCGCTTGCCGCCGGCGAACGCATGTATACGCGCGCCGAGTTCAAGCCGGTGCTCGCCGCGGGCGGGCTCGCCATCCTGCAACCCGATCTCTCGCATGCCGGTGGCATCACCGAATGCGTGAAGATCGCGGCGATGGCGGAAGCGCACGACGTGGCGCTGGCCCCGCACTGCCCGCTCGGCCCGGTCGCACTGGCGGCCTGCCTGCAGGTGGACTTCGTGTCTTGGAACGCGATGCTGCAGGAACAGAGCATCGGCATCCATTACAACGAAGGCGCCGACCTGCTCGACTACGTGTTGAACAAGGACGATTTCCGCTGCGACAGCACCGGCAGCATCGCCGCCTTGCCGAAGCCGGGCCTGGGCGTGGAGATCGACGAGGAACGCCTCATCGCCGCCAACAAGCTGCCACCACGCTGGCGCAATCCGTTGTGGCGGCATGCCGACGGCAGCGTGGCGGAGTGGTGAACGGATGAAGGGCGCGACGGCCACGCTGTTGCTGGACAGCCGCTGCGAGCTGGGGGAAGGCGTGCTCTGGTGCGAACGCCGGCAACGGCTGTACTGGGTCGACATCCTCGCCTGCAAGCTGTGGTGCTACGACCCGGCCAATGGCCACACCCACGACTGGACCCTGCCGCAGCCGCTGGCCTGCATCGGCCTGGGCGATGACGGCCGGCTGTTGCTGGGATTGGCCAAGGGTCTCTACGCCGCCAACATCGACGCGCATGCGGACGCCTCCACCTTGCCGCTGGCGAAGCTGGTCGAGGTCGAGCCCGGCGATGCGATGACCCGGATCAACGACGGTCGCGCCGACCGCAGCGGCGGCTTCGTGTTCGGCACCAAGAGCGAGCACCCGGACGGACGCCGCGCCGGTCGCTTCTACCAGTACACCGCGGCGCATGGCCTGCGCGCACTCGCTTTGCCGCCTTCCGCGATTCCCAATTCGATCTGCTTCGACGCCGCCGGCACCCGCATGTATTTCTGCGACTCCATCGACCCACGCATCCTCAGCTGCCGCTACGACGCGGAACGCGCGACAGTGGGCGATGTCGAGGTCTTCGTCGAACTGGACACCGAGGGCGCATCGCCCGACGGCTCCATCGTCGATGCGGAAGGCGCGTTGTGGAACGCGCAATGGGGCGCAAGCCGGGTGGTCCGCTACCTGCCCGACGGCCGCGTCGACCGCATCGTCCGGATCGCCGCGCCGCAGCCGAGTCGCGTCGCCCTGCGTGGCGACACCTTGTTCATCAGCAGTGCGCGCGTCGGCCTGCCGGCACATGTACTGGCCGCGCAGCCGGCCTCCGGCGGCATCTTCGCCCATCACGTGGGCCGGGTGCTGTCGCGCGGCGAAGACCGGGTGCGACTGCCATGATCGCCGTCGACTGGGGCACCAGCAGCCTGCGCCTGTACCGCCTCGATGCGGGCGGCATGGTGCTGGAGCGGCGGCGCAGCGACGAGGGCGTGTTGGCCAGCGCTGGCCGCTTCGGCGAGGTGCTGGCGCGCGGCATCGCGGGCTGGGACGATCCGGTGATCATGCTGTGCGGCATGGTCGGCGGACGCGGCGGCTGGCAGGAAGTGTCGTACCTCGATTGCCCGGCCGGCATCGCCGAACTCGCCGACGGCATGCAACGGTTCCATCCGCCCGGCTTCGACGGCCGTGCGCTGTGGTTGATGCCGGGCCTGCGCGACCTGGTCTCCGACAGCGTGCCGGACGTGATGCGTGGCGAGGAAACCCAACTCGCCGTGCTGCTCGGCCACCTGGCGGTCGGCAGCCACCTGGTCTGCCTACCGGGCACGCACAGCAAGTGGGTCGGCGTGCGCGACGGCCGCATCCAGCGCATCGCCACTGCCATGACCGGCGAGTTGTACGCGGTGCTGCGCCAACACAGCATCCTCGGCCGGCTGATGCCGGTCGAAGACAGCCGCTTCGATGCCTTCGCCTTCGATGCCGGCCTGCGCCGCAGCGAACACGACGGCGGCCTGCTCCACCATCTGTTCGGCGTGCGCACCGCCGGCCTGTTCCAGCAGATCGCGGAGACGGCCTTGCCGTCGTATCTCTCCGGCCTGCTGATCGGCCACGAACTGCGCGCCTCGGGTGCGTTTTCGCAGAAACCGCGGCCTGCGCAGGTGCACTTGGTCGGCAACGACCGCCTGCTCGCCTCGTATGCGCATGCGTTGACATCGCTCGGCATCGGCGTGCAACGCCATCCCGAAGACCTCGCCGCGCATGGCCTGCATGCGCTGTGGTCGAAGCGCCATGCGGGCCGATCGATTCCGGAGAGTGTCTGATGACGATGCATCGTTGCGGTCTTGCGATCGCCCTGTTCGCCTGCAGCGTGGCCGCCGCGGCCGGCGAAGCCCGCTTCACCCGCATCGACTACAGCGGCGACGATGGCGGTCCGGTTCCCGCTGCCGGCGAGTACCGGAACCCGGTCCTTGCAGGCTTCTATCCGGATCCGTCCGCAATCCGCGTCGGCGATGATTTCTACCTGGTCACCTCGACCTTCGGCTATTTCCCGGGCCTGCCGGTGTTCCACAGCCGTGACCTGGTGTCGTGGCGGCAGATCGGCAACGCCATCGACCGGCCGGGACAGATGCCCTATGGCGAGGCCGAAGAACTCACCCGCGGCCTGTTCGCCGCCACCATCAGCCACCACGACGGCACCTTCTACATCGCCAATACCTGTTTCTATTGCCCTGGCAAAGGCATGGGCAATTTCGTGATCAGCGCGAAAAACCCCGCCGGTCCGTGGTCGGATCCGCACTGGATGTCGTTCGACGGCATCGACCCGTCGCTGTTTTTCGACGACGACGGCAGCGCCTGGCTGGTCAGCAACGGCATCCCGCAGGTGCCGATGCGCTACGACGGCCACCGCGCGATCTGGCTGCAGCGCTACGACACCGCCACCATGCAACTGGTCGGCGAACGCAAGGTGCTGGTCGATGGCGGCGTGGATCCTGCCAGCAAACCCGAACACGTCGAAGGCCCGCATATTTTCCGGCGCGGCGACTGGTACTACCTCACCGCCGCCGAAGGCGGTACCGGCGAGCAGCATGCGCAGATGGTGTGGCGCAGCCGCGATGTCGAAGGCCCGTACGTGGCCTGGACCGGCAATCCCTCGCTGACCCAGCGCGACCTCGACCCGAACCGGCCCTCGCCGATCACCTCCACCGGGCATGCGCAGTTCATCGAGCTGCAGGACGGCTCGTGGTGGACGGTGTTCCTGGGCACGCGGCCGTATCGCGGCAACCAGTACAACTTGGGCCGCGAGACGTTCCTGCTGCCGGTCCGCTGGACCGACGATGGCTGGCCGATGGTCTTGCCGCGCGGCGCACGCGTGCCGGCCGTTGCATCACGTCCCGCCCTGCCGCGCGATCCGGCGACCAGGCCGATGTCCGGGCCGATGGCGTGGAGCGAACGGTTCACTGCGAAGCCCGGCCCGCAATGGTTGACCCTGCATGCCCCGCAACAGCCGTGGTTTCGTACCGGCGGTGACGGACTCCGCATCGTGCCCGGTCGTACCGCGCTTGGCGCGCACGGCAGCGCCGGCAATGGCCAGCCGACCTATCTCGCGCACCGCCTGCAGCATCATCACGCGCGCATCGAGGCCACGCTGGAACCTGCGTCGCTGGATGTGGGCGAACAGGCCGGATTGGCGCTGTTGCAGAACGAGACCCATCACGTCCTGGCAATGGTCGAACGCAACGCCGCCGGTGCCGCGCTGGTGCTGCGCCTGCGTGCCGGCAAGGACGATCCGATCGCGGGACGCGAGTTGAAGCGGGTGCCGCTGGCATCGACCGTTGATGCGGTGTCGTTGCGTTTCCAGTTGGACAGCCAGCACCTCGACGTCACGTGGCGCAGCGAAACAGGTGCATGGAACAGCCTGCTCAATCGGCTGGATGCCAGCCTGCTCAGCGTCGACCGCGCCGGCGGCTTCATCGGCAATACGTTCGGGCCCTACGCCGTTCGCCAGTAGGACCGTCGCGCCCGGTCAGGGTGGAGCCGCACGCAGCGCCTCGGCCAGCCGCGCACCCGCCCAGACCAGCAGCAGGCCCGCGACCAGGGTGCCGCCGAGATAGGCCAGCAACAGGTCGTTGCGCTGCGCACGCGTGAAGAGCAGCGCTTCCAGCATCAAGGCCGAGAACGTGGTCAGGCCGCCCAGCACGCCGACGATCAGGAAGGCGCGCCAGTACAGCGCGCTTGTCCCGCGCCCTTCCAGCCAGACCGCGATGAAGCCCACCGCGAACGAACCAATGAGGTTCGCCGCCAGCGTGCCCCACGGAATGCCGTTGCCGAACGAACGCAGCAACGCGCCACCCAGGCAGAAACGCCCGGCCGCCCCCAGGGCGCCGCCGGCCATCACCAACAGCAGTTGCTGCGTCCAGCCGCCGGTCATCCATCACCCCGCTGCTTGCGCGCCTGTTCACGCGCGGTGCGCAAGGCATCCAGTTTTTCCTTGAGCTTGCCTTCCATCCCGCGGGTCGTCGGCGCGTAGTAAATGCGTTCGCCCATCGCGTCGGGGAAGCCGGTCTGGTCCAGCGCGATGCCACCGTCGGCATCGTGGTCGTACTGGTAATCCTTGCCGTAGCCCAGCGACCTCATGAGCTTCGTGGGCGCATTGCGGAAATGCAGCGGCACGTCCTGCGTGCCAAGCGCATCGACGTCCGCGCGCGCGGTGTTGTACGCGCGATAGGCCGCATTGGATTTCGCGGTGCTGGCCAGGTAGAGCGTGAGTTGGGCCAGCGCAAGTTCGCCCTCCGGCGAACCCAGCCGGTCGTAGGCGTCCCAGGACTCGATCGCCATCTGCAGGGCGCGCGGATCGGCCAGGCCGATGTCCTCCACCGCCATCCGGGTCAACCGCCGCGCCAGGTAGGCCGGGTCGGCACCGCCGTCCAGCATCCGCGCCAGCCAGTACAGTGCGGCATCCGGGTTGGAACTCCGCACGCATTTGTGCAGCGCCGAGATCTGGTCGTAGAACTGGTCGCCGCCCTTGTCGAAGCGGCGCGTGCGATCGGCCAGCACCTGGTGCAGGGTTGCCTCGCTGATCGTCCCGCCCTCGCCGTCGGCGATGTCCGCGGCGATCTCGAGCAGGGTCAGCGCACGCCGCACATCGCCATCGGCCGCACCGGCGATCTCGCGCAAGGCAGCATCGGTAACATCGAGGTTGCGCACGCCCAAACCGCGTTCGCCATCGTCCACGGCATGTCGCAGTGCGATGACGATGTCGTCGGCGGAAACCGCTTCGAGCACGTGTACGCGGCAACGCGACAACAACGCGGAATTCAGTTCGAACGAGGGATTCTCGGTGGTGGCGCCCACGAACAGGATGCTGCCGCGCTCGATATGCGGCAGGAAGGCGTCCTGCTGCGCCTTGTTGAAACGATGTACCTCGTCCACGAACAACACGGTTCGGCGGCCGCCCTCGAAGCGCGCCTGCGCCTCGGCCAGCACCTCGCGCACCTGCGGCAGGCCGGACAGCACGGCGGAGATCGCCACGAACTCGGCGTCGGCGTAGCGCGCCAGGAGCAATGCGAGCGTGGTCTTGCCGCAGCCGGGCGGGCCCCACAGGATCATCGAATGCACGCGTCCGCTCTCGACCGCGCGCCGCAGCGCGGATCCCGGCGCGAGCAGGCGACGCTGCCCGACCATATCGTTCAGGGTGCGTGGCCGCATGCGTTCGGCCAGCGGACGCATCGCCAGGACCTCCGCTGCATCCGCGATTCGCGACGTCCTGTCGCCGCCCGATTCGGCGGGCAGCAAGCTCATCTCGTCGGCGGTCTTGTGCTTCGCGGGTTTGGCCACGCGCCGATTCTACTCGGCGTGGTCTCGCCGGCAGCGACGATGATGGGTTTCAGCCGCCTACCACGTCGAAATCGTACTGCGTGTCCAGCCAGCGACCGCTGCCCTGTTCGTACAGCGCGCGAACCGTGACCGGAGCGGTCTCGCTGCCGTCGAAGCGGGCGATGCCCTGCGCCCGCACCACCAGCCGGCTCCCATCGTTGCCGATGACCTCTGCCTTGCGCAGCGACAGATCAACGTCTTGCGACGCGAATTCGTCGCCCATCGCCGCGCGCACCTGCGCCTGCAGGCCGGGCAGCGGCAGCTTGGGTGCAGCGGCAACACCCGTGCCCTCCAGCACGATGGCCGGACTCAGCACCGCTTGGGTATCAGTGTCGTACAGCGCCTCGAAACGGATCGGCAACCAGGCCGCGTCCCCGTCCAGTCGGATCTGTGCGGTGCCGTGTAGGGCGATGTCACGCAGGCTCGCTCGCTCGTTTTCGACCTTGCCCATCCGCAGCGCGACCTCGCGACCGGCGAAGCGGGTTTCGAGGGCACCGATCAATGCAGCGGCGGTGGCGTCGTCGATCGACGCAAGGATCCGCGAATCGAGCGCATTGCCGGCGGATTCGCGATCGTTGCTATGGCCCTCGACCACGACTGCATTCGGCGTGGTCGGGGTTCCCGCCTGCGCGACCAGCGCACCGGCCATCACGATGGCCAACGCGGCGGCAATGGCGGTGCGATTGAGTCCCTTGCGATCCATGGCGAGGCTTCCGTTCGTGGCGTTGCGTCAATTTGCGCATCGCCACGTGGAGCCAGTGTGAGGTGGACCGCGTCAGCCTGAATCGATGGCGAACAGGGCCTGCGATCAGCCGCCGATCACGTCCACGCCTTTCTGCGGCACATAGACGAAGGTGCCGCGGGCGAAGACCGGGTTGCGCTTCCAGCCGGTGAAGCTGATCCGTGTGCGCTGCCCGAGCGCGTCCACGTACTCCATCTGCGCCAGGCCCTTGTTGGCGAAGCCGAGCCGGGCCGACTTGAACGGCGCTTCCGCCTGTTTCGGGGTGAGTTGCAGCCATTCGATGCCGCCCGTCGTACCGGCGTCCTTGACCACGAAGTCGCGATCGAGCTTCGACGGATCCAGCAGGATCGCCAACGGGCTGCTGGCCTCCTCCACGCCCTGCGCACGACGGCTGACCTGCTGCAGGTCGGGGTCGTGCACCCACACGGTCTTGCCATCGGCGACGATCAACTGCGGATAAGGCTTCACGTATTCCCAGCGGAACAGGCGCGGTGCCGAGACCGCAACCCGGCCGCTGGAGATTTCCTTCTGCTTGCCACGCGCATCGAAGACCTGCTGGCTGAATTGCCCGTCCAGGCCCTTGAGGCCCTTGGTGAATGCGTTGAGCTCGTCGCGGGCACCCGCGTTGGCGATGTTGGCGGCCAGCAGCAGCGCAGCGGACAGGATGGTGGTAGCGGGCTTCATGCCAAATGTGTTCATGAGGTGTCTCCTGCAACGTTGGCCGCAGTGTGTCCGGGCAAAGCTGAATGCGACTGCACGGTTCACGTGCAGGCATCAGGGCCTTGGCGGTGGCGGCGCGATCACGGTGCGGTCGCCGTTGTGCTCGGGCGTGCTGACCACGCCCGCGGCCTCCATCGCCTCGACCAGGCGCGCGGCACGGTTGTAGCCGATCTTCAAACGACGCTGCACGCCGGAAATCGACGCACGCCGGGTCTCGGTGACGATCTTCACCGCCTCGTCGTACAGCGGGTCGGACTCGTCGCCGCCGCCGCTCGCCTCGGGCAGGCCGGTCGCGCCCACGCTGCTGCCGTCGTACATCGTCTGCGATTCTTCCAGCACGCCTTCGACGTAGTCCGGGCCGCCGCTCTGCTTGAGGTGTTCAACGACGCGATGCACTTCCTCGTCGCTGACGAACGCGCCGTGCACGCGGTCCGGCATCGCGGTGCCGGGTGGCAGGTACAACATGTCGCCATGGCCCAACAGGGTTTCCGCGCCGCTCTGGTCGAGGATGGTCCGGCTGTCGATCTTGCTGGAGACCTGGAACGCGATGCGGGTCGGGATATTCGCCTTGATCAGGCCGGTGATGACATCGACCGAAGGCCGCTGGGTGGCCAAAATCAAATGGATGCCGGCGGCGCGCGCCTTCTGCGCCAACCGCGCGATCAGCTCCTCCACCTTCTTGCCGACGATCATCATCATGTCGGCGAATTCGTCGATGAAGATGACGATGAACGGCAGCGTCTCCAGCTGGCGTGGCACCTCATCCAGGTCCGGATTCGGCTTGAACAACGGGTCCATCATCGGCTGGCCGCTGTCCAGCGCGTCCTTCACCTTCTTGTTGAAACCGGCCAGGTTGCGCACGCCGACCGCACTCATCAGCTTGTAGCGGCGCTCCATCTCGGCCACGCACCAGCGCAGACCGTTGCCGGCCTCCTTCATGTCGGTGACCACCGGCGCCAGCAGGTGCGGGATGCCCTGGTAGACGCTGAGCTCGAGCATCTTCGGGTCGATCATCAGCATCCGCAGGTCCTTCGCGGACGCCTTGTAGAGCAGCGACAGCACCATCGCGTTGACCGCCACCGACTTGCCCGAGCCGGTGGTGCCGGCGACCAGCAAATGCGGCATGCGCGCCAGATCGGCCACCGTCGGTCGTCCGGCGATGTCCTTGCCCAGCGCGAGGGTCAGTGGACTGGTGGACTTGTCGTATTCCTTCGAACGCAACAGCTCGCTGAGATAGATCATCTCGCGATGGGTATTCGGGGTTTCCAGGCCGATCACCGACTTGCCCGGGATCACGTCGACCACGCGCACCGACTTCACACTCAGGCCGCGGGCAATGTCCTTGTCCAGCGAGGAGATCTGGCTGACCTTCACGCCTGGCGCCGGCTGCACCTCGAAACGGGTGATCACCGGGCCGGGATAGGCGCCGACGACTTCGGCATCGATGCGGAAATCCTTGAGCTTGAACTCGATCTGCCGAGACAGCGTTTCCAGTGTCTCCTCGCTGTAACCCTTGGGCTGCGGCTTGGGATCGTCGAGCAGGGCCAGCGGCGGGATGCCGGACCCATCGGCCACATGGAACAGCGGGATCTGCTGCTCGCGCTTGGCGCGCTCGCTTTTTTCCACGACCGGTGCCGGCGGCGGTTCGATGCGCACCTTCTCGCGCTTGGCGCGCAATTCGCTGTCGACCTTGCGGGCCTCGACACGCTCCTCGCGGAACGCACGCGCTTCGCTCCAGTCATTGGCCTGCTGGGCGCCCTTGCGTGCGCCACGGGTCAACAGGCCCGGCAACGACAATGCAAAGGCGCCAATCCGGTCCATCACCGCCAGCCACGACAAACCGGTCGCCAAGGTCACCGAAATCAGGAACAGGCTGACCAGGAACAGGTTGGCGCCGACCGGGCCGAACCCGCGCAGCAGCGAGCGCCCGGTCAACTGGCCAAGGATGCCGCCGCTGCCCGCCGAAAAATCGTTCGACCCGCTGATCCGCAGGTACAGCAGGCCGCAGCTGGCGACCAGGAAACCGACGATCCCGACCAGGCGCAACGCGGGGCCGAGGTCGGCATCGCCGTCGCCATCGCTGTCCATGCCGAACAGCGCGATCCAGGCGATCGCGCCCAGCACGAACGGCAACAGGAACGCCACGTAGCCGGTCAGGTACAGCAATACGTCGGCGATCCAGGCGCCCACCCGCCCGCAGGCGTTCTGCAGCGGCGCGGTAATGCTGCCCGAATGCGACCAGCCGGGATCCGCGGGCGAATAGGTGACCAGGCTCGCAAGCAGGAACAGCAGCAACGGCGCGACCGCGATCAAGGCCAGATCGCGCCACAGGCGTTGCCGGCGCGGGTTCGCCGCCGCGCGCGGAGCCGCGGGTTTCGTTGCCGGTTTGCGACTGCTCTTGCCGGTCTCGGACGCGGTGCGTGCCACCTGTGATCAGGCCTCAGGAAGTTCCCCTAGGCCTTTGATAATACTTCAAAGTTTCATGCGTGCGCTGCGCAAGCGTACGACCGGCTGTTTGCGCTCGCTACGGCATCCCCGCGCATCCGGTGTGATCCACGCTGCAGGACATCGCCGCACACCGATTGCACGGCCACTGGTCTCGGGCGGACGACAGCGTTGCGGGCTGCGCGCCTTGTGCGGCGGCGACCCCGCCTCCAAGCTATGCACCGGCTGTGGATCAATCGATGCACGGAACAACCTGGCGCCCAAGCGAACCCCCATGACCCCGACCAAGCACACCCGTCTCCTGATCCTGGGCTCCGGCCCCGCCGGTTGGACCGCTGCCGTCTATGCGGCGCGCGCCAACCTGAAACCCGTGGTCGTCACCGGCATGGCGATGGGTGGCCAGCTGATGACCACCACCGAGGTCGACAACTGGCCGGGCGACGCCCACGGCCTGATGGGCCCGGACCTGATGGCGCGCATGCAGGCGCACGCGGAACGCTTCGATACCGAAACCGTGTTCGACCACATCCACACCGCCGACCTGTCGCAGCGCCCGTTCCGGCTGAAGGGCGACTCCGGCGACTACACCGCCGATGCGCTGATCATCGCGACCGGCGCCACCGCCAAGTATCTCGGCATCCCCTCCGAAGAGGCCTACAAGGGCCGCGGCGTCTCCGCCTGCGCCACCTGCGACGGTTTCTTCTACAAGGACCAGGACGTGGCGGTGATCGGCGGCGGCAACACCGCGGTCGAGGAAGCGCTGTACCTGTCCAACATCGCTCGCAAGGTCTACCTGGTGCATCGCCGCGACACCCTGCGCGCCGAGAAGATCATGCAGGACAAGCTGTTCGCCAAGATCGAGGCCGGCAAGATCGAGCCCGTCTGGCACCACACCGTGGACGAAGTGCTGGGCAATGATGCCGGCGTGACCGGCATGCGGGTCAAGTCGGTGCTCGATGGCAGCACCCGCGAGATCGCGGTGCACGGCTTTTTCGTCGCCATCGGCCACTCGCCGAACACTTCGCTGTTCGACGGCCAGCTGGCGATGAAGAACGGCTACCTCAGCATCCAGACCGGCCTGGAAGGCAACGCCACCCAGACCAGCGTGCCCGGCGTGTTCGCCGCGGGCGACGTCGCCGACCAGGTGTATCGCCAGGCAATCACCTCCGCCGGCTTCGGCTGCATGGCCGCGCTGGACGCCGAGAAGTTCCTGGACGGCGAGTAGCCGTGCTTGCGGATTGCCCTATCGGCAATCCGCGCGGCTGCGAGCAACCGGTCATGGATGGCCGGGCAGGACAGAGCCATGGACGGGAGTCGCGGTAGTCTTCGCCGATGCCTGAAATTCGCATGCACCGTGCGCTGTCGCAGATCCCCGCTGCCGATTGGGATGCCCTGCACGGCAGGCGCAACCCGTTCGTGGCGCATGCCTTCCTTTCCGGGCTGGAAACAACCGGTTGCTTGCGTGAGGACTGGGGCTGGACGCCGTGCCATCTGGGCCTGTGGGAAGGCGATGCGCTGGTCGCGGCGGCACCCGGCTACCTCAAGTCCAATTCGCACGGCGAATTCGTGTTCGACCACTCTTGGGCGCACGCCTATGCGCGGCACGGGCTGGACTATTTCGCGAAGTGGCTCGGTGCGGTGCCCTACTCGCCCGTGACCGGACCGCGCCTGCTCGCGCGCGATGAGGCGTCGAAGCGCGCGTTGCTGGATGCAATCGACGGCTTCCTGCAGCAGTCCGGCCTGTCCTCGGCGCACGTGAATTTCCACGATGCAGCGGACGAAAAAGCATTCGACAACGGCTGGCTGCTGCGCGAGGACATCCAGTACCACTGGCATAACGATGCGGGCTGGAACGACTTCGAGGACTTCCTCGCGGCGATGGACCACAAGCATCGCAAGAACATCCGCCAGGAGCGCCGCAGGGTGCGCGAGGCGGGCGTCACATTCCGCATCGTGCATGGCGACGAGGCCAGCGAAGCGGACTTGGCTGCGATGCACGGGTTCTACCTGCAAACCTTCGCCGAGTACGGCAATTCGCCGGCGCTGACGCTGGATTTCATCCGCCGCCTTGCGCGGGCGATGCCGCGGCAACTGGTCATCGTGCTGGCGGAACGCGTGGTTCGACAGGCTCACCACGAACGGAGGATTCCTGTCGCCGGGGCCCTGTGCCTGCGTGGCAGCGACACGCTCTACGGCCGCTACTGGGGCGCTGCAGAACTGCATGCGGGCCTGCATTTCGAGGCTTGCTACTACCAGGGGATCGAGTACTGCCTGCGCGAAGGCCTTGCCCGCTTCGAACCCGGCGCGCAGGGCCGGCACAAGATCGCCCGCGGCTTCCTGCCGACCCTCGTGCGCAGCCGGCACCGCATCGCCGATCCGCGCTTCGCCGAAGCGATCGGCGCATGGTGCGCGGAGGAACGCGTCTCGACCCGTGAGCACCTCCAGCAGTTGTATGCGCACTCGCCGTTCCGGGCTGCACCGGGATGAGCCTGCGCATCGCCCAACTGGATGACGATCCGCAAGCGCCCTTTCCGCCAGTCACGCAGGCGCTGACCGACCCCGATGGCCTGCTCGCGTTCGGCGGCGACCTGTCGCCGACTCGCCTGCTCAACGCCTATCGTCAGGGCATCTTCCCGTGGTTCTCGGAGGATGAGCCGCCCCTGTGGTGGAGTCCGTCGCGACGTGCGGTGTTCCGTACCGACGGCATCCGGTTGTCCTCCAGGCGCAGGCGCGAGCTGCGCAAGTCCGCGCTGGTCGTGCGTGCCGACACCTGTTTTCGCACGGTCATCGAAGCCTGCGCCCACCTGCCCCGACCCGGCCAGGACGGTGGGACGTGGATCACCGGCGCGATGGTCGAGGCCTATGTCGAACTGCACCGCCTTGGCCATGCGCACAGCATCGAGGTCTTCGATGGCGAGCTGCTTGTCGGCGGCCTGTATGGGCTGGCCATCGGCCGGATGTTCTGCGGGGAAAGCATGTATTCCGCGCAAACCGGCGCATCCACCATCGCCCTCGCGGCCCTCGCCCGCCGGTTGCACGCATGGGGCTGGCCGTTGATCGACGCGCAGGTGCCCAATGCGCATACCCGCAGCCTGGGTGTGCAGGCCTGGCCGCGCGACGAGTACCTGCGCGCCCTTGCCGAGCTGCGCACGCAAGCCAGCCACACCGGGTCGTGGACCAAGGCCTTCGGCACGATGCCGGCCTCCCTGCTGGCGCACCCACCGGCGGATTAACGGGATTTTTGCAAGCCCCGGCCCCACGTGTCAGAATGCCGCGCTTTCGGGTCGCGGTCGCGGCCCAGGCTTCAAGCCAGCAACCTCACGCTCCAAACGCAGGAATACCACCCACAGTGGCAAAAGACGACGTCATCGAATTTGAAGGCACGATCTCCGAGACCCTCCCGAACACCATGTTCCGGGTCAAGCTGGAGAACGGCCACGAGATCATCGCGCACATCTCCGGACGCATGCGCAAGAACTACATCCGCATCCTCACGGGCGACCGGGTCAAGGTGGAAATGACCCCCTACGACCTGACCAAGGGACGCATCACGTACCGCCATCGTTGATTGGCGGCAAGAAAAAGGCGGCCAATGGCCGCCTTTTTTTGTTGCCTGGATCGTCTTACTCGACCACCGCCGGGAGCAGCTTCTCCGGTTCGGCCTGCACGTCCAGCGCCAACTCGCCATCGGCCGCATCCAGCGACACGCGGCCACCCGCGACCAGTTTGCCGAACAGCAGTTCGTCGGCCAGCGGGCGCTTGATCCGGTCCTGGATCAGGCGCGCCATCGGGCGTGCTCCCATCAAGGGGTCGAAGCCGTGCTGGGCGAGCCAGTCGCGCGCGGCCGGGGTGGCCGACAGGGTGACCTGCTTTTCGTGCAGCAGCATCTCCAACTCGATCAGGAACTTGTCGACCACCCGCAGGATGTGATCGAAGCCGAGCGCCTGGAACTGCACCACCGCATCGAGCCTGTTGCGGAATTCCGGGGTGAACCCGCGACGGATCACTTCCATCGCATCGGTGCTGTGGTCCTGCTTGGTGAAGCCGATGCTGCGCCGCGCGGCCTGGCTCGCGCCGGCGTTGGTGGTCATCACCAGGATCACGTTGCGGAAGTTCGCCTCGCGGCCATTGGTGTCGGTCAGCACGCCGCGGTCCATGACCTGCAGCAGGATGTTGAAGATATCCGGGTGCGCCTTCTCGATCTCGTCCAGCAGCAGCACGCAGTGCGGCGTCTTGACGATCTTCTCGGTGAGCAGGCCGCCCTGGTCGAAGCCGACGTAGCCCGGTGGCGCACCGATCAGGCGGCTGACCGAATGCGATTCCATGTATTCGGACATGTCGAAGCGGACCAGCTCGATGCCGAGCTGCATCGCCAGTTGCTTCGTCACTTCCGTCTTGCCCACGCCGGTCGGGCCGGCGAACAGGAAGTTGCCGATCGGCTTGTCGGGATTGCCCAGGCCGGAGCGCGCAAGCTTGATCGCAGAGGTGAGGCTGGTGATCGCCGGATCCTGGCCGAAGATCACCATCTTCAGGTTGCGATCCAGGTGCTGCAGCACGTCCTTGTCGGAACTGCTGACCTGCTTGGGCGGGATCCGCGCCATCTTGGCGACGATGGTCTCGATTTCCTCGACATCGATCAGGCTCTTGCGCGCGTCGACCGGCATCAGCCGCTGGCGTGCGCCGGCTTCGTCGATCACGTCGATCGCCTTGTCCGGCAGCAGGCGGTCGCCGATGTGCTTCACCGACAGATCGACCGCGGCCTTGATCGCGTCATCGGCATAGCTGACGCCGTGGTGCGCCTCGTACTTCGGCTTCAGGCCCTTGAGGATCTCGATGGCCTCGCCCACCGTCGGCTCGACGATGTCGATCTTCTGGAAACGCCGCGCCAGCGCGCGATCCTTCTCGAAGATGCCGCGGTATTCCTGGAACGTGGTAGAGCCGATGCAGCGCAGCTCGCCATTCGCCAGCACCGGCTTGATCAGGTTGGAGGCATCCATGGTCCCGCCGCTCGCCGAGCCCGCGCCGATGATGGTGTGGATCTCGTCGATGAACAGGATCGCGTGCGGGAGTTTCTTCAACGCCGCCAGCACGCCCTTCAGGCGCTTCTCGAAATCGCCGCGGTACTTCGTGCCGGCAACCAGTGCGCCGAGGTCAAGCGAATAGATCACTGCCTCGACCAGCACCTCGGGCACGTCGCCTTCGACGATGCGCTTGGCCAGTCCTTCAGCCAGTGCGGTCTTGCCCACGCCGGCCTCGCCCACGTACAGCGGGTTGTTCTTGCGGCGGCGGCAGAGCACCTGGATGGTGCGTTCCACTTCCTCGGAGCGGCCCACGAGCGGATCGATCTTGCCGGCCAGGGCGAGGTCGTTGAGGTTGCCGGTGAACTCGGCCAGCGGATCGCTCTTGGAATCGCCCTCGCCACCCTCGGCCTTGCCCTCGCCGTCCTGCGACTGCGGGGCCTGCTCGTCGCCCTGCCGGGCAACGCCATGCGAGATGTAGTTGACGACATCGAGCCGGTGCACATCCTGCTGGTTGAGGAAGTAGACGGCGTGCGAATCCTTTTCGCCGAACACCGCGACCAGCACGTTGGCGCCGGTGACTTCCTTCTTGCCGGACGACTGCACATGGTAGACCGCACGCTGCAGCACGCGCTGGAAGCCCAGCGTGGGCTGGGTATCGCGACCGTCGTCTTCCGCCAGCCGGTTGACCGACACCTCGATGGCCTCTTCCAGCTCATGGCGCAGGCGCGGGATATCGGCGTTGACGGCCTTCAGCACGGCCTCCGCCGACGGATTGTCGAGCAGTGCCAGCACCAGGTGCTCGACGGTCATGAATTCGTGGCGCGCATCGCGTGCGCGCTTGTAGCACTGGCCGATGCTGTGCTCGAGGTCCTTGCTGAACATGGGGGCGAAACCCTCCGGAACGACTGCTTCCTATGTAGGGGGCATTCGCCCGCGGTACAAGTGCCGTCCGCGACTACGCCCGCTCCATCGTGCACAGCAACGGATGCTGGTTCAGCCTGGCGTACTCGTTCACCTGCGCCACCTTGGACTCGGCGATCTCGCGGGTGAACACCCCGCAGACCCCGCGGCCACGCGTATGCACGTGCAACATCACCTGCGTCGCGCGCTCCAGGTCGAGGGTGAAGAAACGCATCAGCACGTCGACCACGAAGTCCATCGGGGTGTAGTCGTCGTTCAGCAGGAAGACGGAATACAGCGGCGGCCGCGCCGTGTCCGGCTTGGCGGGCGCGACCACGACGCCATGGTCGTGCTCGTGATGGGGGTTGTCGGGCGTCTGGGGCATGGGCGAATTATACGGAGCCGCGCCGGCGGCGGCGTGGACGCTGGCCTGCCATGGCCGGCACAATGGTGCCGTCACCAGGAGCCCAGCGATGCACGTCACCCGTCTTGCCATTGCCGCATTTCTCGCGCTTGCGGCCCCGTGCGCGAGTGCCGCCGATCCCGCCCTCGAAGCGCTGCTGAAGGCCGCGGATATCCCCTTCGAGGTCGACGACGACGGCGATTACAAGGTCGTGTACGAATGGTCCAAGGACAAGCGCTCGCAACTGGTCTACATCTCCGGGACGCCCGAAGAACTGGACGGGGTGAAACTCTACGAAATCTTCTCGCCCGCGAAGGTGATCGACGACGCGACGATCGACCCTGCGCTCGCCAGGCGATTGCTTGGCGACAATGCCAAATACAAGTTCGGCGCTTGGGAACTCGCGGGGAAGAACCTGTATTTCGGCGGCAAGATCCCGGTCGGGATTTCCGCCGCCCACTTCGAAACCCTGGTGGACGTGATCGCCGGCACCGCCGACGACATGGAACACGAGCTGACCCCGGGCAAGGACGACCTCTGAGATGAGTTATCGCGAGGGTCGTTTCTGGCAGCCCGACGTGACCGTGGCCACGCTGGTGGTGCGCGACGGCCGCTTGTTGTGCGTGGAGGAGCGGGCCAACGGGCAACTGGTGATCAACCAGCCGGCCGGGCACCTGGAGCCGGACGAAAGTCTCATCGAAGCGGCGGTGCGCGAAACCCGCGAGGAAACCGGCTGGAACGTGCGGGTGACCCACCTGGTCGGGGCCTACCAATGGAAGGCGGAGACCGGGCGCCACTATCTGCGCTTCGCCTTCGGCGCCGAACCGATCGACGAAATCCCGGGCGCGAAGCTCGACGAGGGCATCGTGCGTGCGCTGTGGCTGGCACCCGCCGAATTGCAGGCATTGGCACCGCGCCATCGCAGTCCGCTGGTCTGGCGCTGCGTTGCCGACCACCTCGGCGGCAGCCGGCATCCGCTGGACCTGGTGCGGCAACTGGCATGAGTGCGGCCCGCATCGTCGTCGGCATGTCGGGGGGCGTGGATTCGTCGGTCGCCGCCCTGCTCCTGCACGATGCCGGCTTCGACGTCACTGGCTTGTTCATGCAGAACTGGGCGGATGACGGTTCGGGCGACTGCAGGGCCGAAGACGACCGCCGCGATGCGGTCGCGGTGAGCGGAAAGCTGGGCCTGCCGATCCGTTTCCGCGATTTCTCGAGTGAATACTGGGGCGGCGTGTTCCGGCATTTCCTCGACGAGTACGCCGCAGGCCGTACCCCCAACCCGGACGTGCTGTGCAACCGCGAGATCAAGTTCAAGCACTTCCTCGATGCCGCACATGACCTCGGCGCTGAGGCCATTGCGACCGGCCACTACGCCCGCGTCGACTGCGTGAACGGTCGTTACCGATTGCTCCGGGCCAGGGATCGCGGCAAGGACCAGAGCTATTTCCTGCACCAATTGGGGCAGCGGCAACTGGCCGCCACGCGCTTCCCGCTGGGCGAGCTGCACAAGGACGAGGTGCGCCGGATCGCCGCGGAACAGCAACTGCCGACCGCGACCAAGAAGGATTCGACGGGTATCTGCTTCATCGGCGAACGCGATTTCCGCGAGTTCCTTGGCCAATACCTGCCAGCCCGCAGCGGCGAGATCCGCGATCCTGCCGGCAACCGGGTCGGTGAACATCCGGGCGTCTTCTATTACACGCTCGGCCAGCGCGAAGGACTGCACATCGGTGGCGTGCGCGGCCGCGCGCAGGCACCGTGGTTCGTGGTCGGCAAGGATGTCGAGCGCAACTTGCTGTACGTCGACCAGGGCCACGACAGTCCGTGGTTGCAGTCGCGATCCTTGCGCACCGAGGCGATGCACTGGATCGCCGGCGATGCGCCGGCCACGCGCTTCGCCTGCACGGCACAGACACGCTACCGGCAACCGGACGAAGCCTGCGAGGTCGAGGTGCACGAGGACGGCAGCGTCGGCGTGCGATTCGCGCGCGCGCAACGCGCGGTCACGCCCGGGCAATCGCTGGTGCTCTACGACGGCGACGTTTGCCTGGGTGGCGCGGTCATCCTGCACACCGATGCACCTGCAGTTGCACACGAAATCACAAGGAACGACGCTGCATGAGTGACATGGAAGACCGCGTACTCGCCCTGGCCGGCGTGCTGCAGGCGCTGGCGCAAGTGCGCCGGATCGCCGAGACCGGACAGTCGGAGACCGCACAGGCGCGGGTCGCGATGGACAGCGTGTTCCGCATCGACGCCGCCACGACCCAGGCAGTCTATGGCGATGCCGGTGCGGTCAACGCCGGCCTGCGCCTGCTGCGCAATTACCTGGCCAACAACGAGCGCGACGAAACCCTGGCCAAGCTCGGGCTCTCGGTGCTGCAACTGGAACGTCGCTTCCAGGGCGATGCCGGCATCGTGCACAAGGTGCAGACCGGGATCAGCGCGTTGTCGGCGCCCGCCGAGCGACTGGGCAGCACGCATCCGGACGTGATCGCCGGCCTCGGCAGCCTGTATGCGGACACGGTCAGCACCCTGCGTCCGCGGGTGATGGTGCAAGGCAACCCGCATTACCTGGGGCAGGCTGGCGTGGTCGCCGAAGTCCGCGCGCTGTTGTTGGCTGCCTTGCGTTCCGCCGTGTTGTGGCGGCAGAACGGCGGCAGTTTGTGGGATTTCGCTTTTCAGCGTCGGCAGATGGCAGAGGCGATCGACGGGCTTTTGCGCTGAGGTTGTTGTTCATTGCATGCAGGTCGCTCGGCAGCGGGGCTATTCCGGCGAATGTCCCCCGGCAGCGATGAAGCCGCTGCCTCCTCCTTGATTTCGCCAAAATAGCCCCGCTGCCAAACGCCCTGCCCGACCATCAGAGACGAGTGATGGAAAGGCTCGCTCTGCCAGACCACAACACGACATGAAGATCGCCCGATGGCTGGCCTCCAACCGCGAAATCAAGGGGGAGCCAGCGGCTTCATCGCTGGCGGAGGACATTCGCGGTTGGAGGCCGGCCGTCGGGCGATACGCGATGACCAATTCTCCCGCGCAAATGAAAACGCCCGGCATTGCCGGGCGTTTTGCATGCATCGCAGATCTCGATCAGGCCGCGACGGTATCCGCCACGTCCTTGTACTCGCCGATCTGGTCGAAGTTCATGTAGCGATAGATCTTCTCACCATTGGCATTCACCACGCCGATGTCCGCCATGTATTCCTCACGGGTCGGAATGCGGCCCAGGCGCGAGCAGATCGCCGCGAGCTCCGCCGAGCCCAGGTACACATTGGTGTTGCGACCCAGGCGGTTCGGGAAGTTGCGGGTCGACGTGGACATCGCGGTGGCGCCTTCGCGGATCTGCGCCTGGTTGCCCATGCACAGCGAGCAGCCCGGCATCTCCATGCGCGCGCCGGCGGCACCAAAAGTGCCGTAATGGCCTTCCTTGGTCAGTTCGGCCGCGTCCATCTTGGTCGGCGGTGCCACCCACAGGCGCGTGGGGATGTCGCGCTTGCCTTCCAGCAGCTTCGCGGCGGCGCGGAAATGGCCGATGTTGGTCATGCACGAGCCGATGAACACCTCATCGATGGTCGCACCGGCCACGTCGGACAGCGTCTTGGCATCGTCCGGATCGTTGGGGCAGCACACGATCGGCTCGATCACTTCGTTGAGGTCGATCTCGATGACCGCGGCGTATTCGGCATCGGCATCCGGCTGCAGCAGCTGCGGTGCGGCCAGCCACGCTTCCATCTTGGCGATGCGGCGGGCCAGCGAGCGCGCGTCGGCATAGCCTTCGGCGATCATCCACTTCAGCAGGGTGATGTTGCTGGTCAGGTATTCGACGATCGGCGCTTCGTTGAGGCGCACCGTGCAACCGGCGGCCGAACGTTCCGCCGAGGCGTCGGCCAGCTCGAATGCCTGTTCGATCTTCAGGTCCGGCAGGCCTTCGATCTCGAGGATGCGGCCGGAGAAGATGTTCTTCTTGCCCTGCTTCGCCACGGTCAGCAGGCCGGACTTGATCGCGTACAGCGGGATCGCGTGGACCAGGTCGCGCAGGGTGACGCCCGGCTGCAGCGTACCCTTGAAGCGCACCAGCACCGATTCCGGCATGTCCAGCGGCATCACCCCGGTGGCCGCGGCGAACGCGACCAGGCCCGAGCCGGCCGGGAACGAAATACCGATCGGGAAGCGCGTGTGCGAGTCGCCGCCGGTGCCGACAGTGTCCGGCAACAGCATGCGGTTGAGCCAGCTATGGATGATGCCGTCCCCCGGGCGCAGGGCGATGCCGCCGCGGGTGGAGATGAAATCCGGCAGGGTGTGGTGGGTCTTGACGTCCACCGGCTTCGGATAGGCCGCGGTGTGGCAGAACGACTGCATCACCAGGTCGGCGCTGAACCCCAGGCAAGCCAGGTCCTTCAGCTCGTCGCGGGTCATCGGACCGGTGGTGTCCTGCGAACCCACCGAGGTCATCTTCGGTTCGCAGTAGGTGCCCGGGCGTACGCCCTGCCCTTCGGGAAGGCCGCAGGCGCGACCGACCATTTTCTGCGCCAGGGTGAAGCCCTTGCCAGTGTCGGCCGGCTGCTGCGGCAGGCGGAACAGGGTCGATGCCGGCAGGCCCAGCGCCTCGCGCGCCTTGGCGGTCAGGCCGCGGCCGATGATCAGCGGGATGCGGCCGCCGGCACGCACCTCGTCGAACAGCACCTCGGACTTGACCTGGAACTCGGCGATGACATCACCGTTCTTGAGCGCCTTGCCATCGTACGGGCGCAACTCGACCACGTCGCCGTGGTGCATCTGCGACACGTCGAGTTCGATCGGCAGCGCGCCGGCATCTTCCATCGTGTTGTAGAAGATCGGCGCGATCTTCGAGCCCAGGCAGACGCCACCGAAGCGCTTGTTCGGGATGTACGGGATATCCTCTCCGGTGAACCACAGCACGCTGTTGGTGGCCGACTTGCGCGACGAACCGGTGCCGACCACGTCGCCGACGTACGCGACCAGGTGGCCCTTGTCCTTCAGCGCCAGGATCTGCGCGATCGGGCCGCGCTTGCCGTCTTCCTCCGGCACGAACGGCGCGTCGGGCCGCGCGTTCTTGAGCATCGCCAGCGCATGCAGCGGGATGTCCGGTCGGGTGGTCGCGTCGGGCGCCGGCGACAGGTCGTCGGTATTGGTTTCGCCCGGCACCTTGAACACGGTGATGGTCAGCGAGGCCGGCACTTCGGGCTTGCTGGTGAACCATTCGGCGTTGGCCCAGCTCTGCAGCACGGCCTGCGCGTTGGCATTGCCGGCATTCGCTTTTTCCTGCACGTCGTGGAAGGCATCGAACACCAGCAGGGTGTGCTTCAGCGCATCGGCGGCGATGGCGCCGACCACCGCATCGTCCAGCAGCTCGATCAGCGGGTGCACGTTGTAGCCACCGAGCATGGTGCCCAGCAGCTCAGTGGCGCGCGCGCGCGAAATGAGCGGATTGGTTTCCGTGCCGAAGGCCAGCGCGGCCAGGTAGCTGGCCTTGACCTTGGCGGCATCGTCCACGCCCGCCGGGACGCGGTTGGTGATCAGGTCGACCAGGAATTGTTCCTCGCGGGCGGGTGGCGCCTTCAACAGCTCGATGACTTCGGCGGTCTGTTGCGCGCTCAGCGGCAGCGGCGGGATGCCGAGGGCGGCGCGTTCGGCGGCGTGGTGGCGATAGGCTTCCAGCATGGGGGCGTCTCCGGGGAAAGTTGCAACGGGTATCGGGTGTCAGGCCTTCGGAACGATCAGCTTCAGGCCCTTGAAGTAGTCGCGATGGAAGGTGGTGTCGTAGGTGATCAGCGCGTCGCATTGCAGGAGTGCGTGCGCGCCGACCAGGAAATCGGCGATCGGGTGCACGTCGCCACTGCGCTGGCGCTGGCGACGCTGCATCTCCCCGGCACGCAGCGCGGATTTGGATTCGATGGCGTTGTAATGCACGCCCATTTCCTCGAGCGCAGCCAACGCATCGGCACCATTACGCAAGGATGCGCACACGCCAGCCAGCGCGGCGTCGCAAACCACCACCCGACCGCTGCCCAGTGCTTGCCGCAACGAGACTTCCGCGGCGTCGGCACGCGACCCGTCGGTGAGCAGTTCCACCAGCACAGGAGCATCGACCGCGATCATCGGCTCAAGCCTTGCCGCCGGCCGAGGCGTCCAGCGCGAACTTGCCGCGCACCCGCGAGATCGCGTCGTCCACGTGCTTGCTCAGCACGATGCGGCCGCCTTCCAGTTCGACCTTCAGCACGCTGCCCTTGGCCAAGCCCAGCGCGTCGCGCACGGCCTTGGGCAGGGTGATCTGGCCGCGTTCGGCCACGGTGGCTTCCATCGGGATCTCCACGCGCAAAAAGTATGCGGAAATTATACATACTTCCAAATGCGTACCGAGACCCGCCTGTCGGCTGGAGCGTTGCGCCACCGCAACGACGCGGTCATCCGGCCGCACGTACACTGGCCCGACTCCCCCGCCAGCCACGGAGCCTCCACATGACCGACCCCTTCGCCACCCGCGCCCGCCTCGACGTCAATGGCACGTCGTATACCTACGCCAGCCTGGCGAAACTGGGCGAACGCTTCGACATCGCCCGCCTGCCCTACTCGCTGAAGATCCTGCTGGAGAACCTGCTGCGCCACGAGGACGGCGGCATCACGGTGGGCAAGGACCACATCGAGGCGCTGGCCCGCTGGGATGCCGGGGCCGAGCCGGATACCGAGATCGCCTTCATGCCGGCCCGCGTTGTGCTGCAGGACTTCACCGGCGTGCCCTGCGTGGTCGACCTCGCCGCGATGCGCGATGCGGTGACCCGGCTCGGCGGCAGCGCCAGCCAGATCAATCCGCTGATCCCGTCGGAACTGGTCATCGACCACTCGGTGCAGGTCGACGTGTTCGGCCGCCCGGATGCGCTGGACCTCAACGGCAAGATCGAATTCGAACGCAACGCGGAGCGCTACAGCTTCCTGCGCTGGGGGCAAAAGGCGTTCGGCAACTTCAAGGTGGTGCCGCCGAACACCGGCATCGTCCACCAGGTGAACCTGGAGAACCTCGCGCGTGTCGTGATGGAACGTGAGGTCGATGGCGAACTGTGGGCGTTCCCGGACACCGTGTTCGGCACCGATTCGCACACGACGATGATCAACGGCATCGGCGTGCTGGGCTGGGGCGTGGGCGGGATCGAGGCCGAAGCCGCAATGCTCGGCCAGCCGTCGTCGATGCTGATTCCGCAAGTGGTCGGCTTCCAGCTGAGTGGCAAATTGCCCGAGGGCACCACCGCCACCGACCTGGTGCTGACCGTCACCCAGATGCTGCGCAAGCACGGCGTGGTCGGCAAGTTCGTCGAGTTCTTCGGCGAGGGCCTGCAACACCTGCCGCTGGCCGACCGCGCCACCATCGCCAACATGGCGCCGGAATACGGCGCGACCTGCGGCATCTTCCCGATCGATCCCGAGGCATTGAACTACCTGCGGCTGTCCGGCCGCAGCGAGGAACAGATCGCGCTGGTCGAGGCCTATGCGAAGGCGCAAGGCCTGTGGCACGACGCTGCTTCCCCGGAGGCGAACTACTCAGCCGTGCTGGCGCTTGACCTGGCCGAAGTGAAGCCATCGCTGGCCGGTCCCAAGCGTCCGCAGGACCGCGTGCTGCTGGAGGACGTGCAGGACAATTTCGCCGACAACCTCGGCCCGCTGGTCGCGCACCGCAGGCCACGCACCGGCTGCGCAGTGGAGGAACTCAAGGCCGAAGGCGGCGCGCAGCCGCAGGCCGAGCACCTGGCCGCGAAACCGATCTCGAAGATCCGCATCCGCGATACCGATGCCGAACTGACCGACGGTTCGGTGGTGATCGCGGCGATCACCTCGTGCACGAACACCTCGAACCCGGCGGTGATGTTGGGCGCCGGCCTGCTTGCGCGCAACGCGGTGGCGAAGGGCCTGAAGTCCGCGCCCTGGGTGAAGACTTCGCTCGGCCCGGGCTCGCTGGTGGTCACCGATTACCTCAGGAAGGCCGGCGTGCTTACTGACCTCGAGCAACTCGGCTTCTATGTGGTCGGGTACGGCTGCACCACCTGCATCGGCAATTCCGGCCCGCTGCCGGACGAAGTGAGCAAGGGCATCGCCGAAAACGAACTGGTGGTCGCCTCGGTGCTGTCCGGCAACCGCAATTTCGAGGGCCGCGTCCACCCGGAAGTGAAGGCAAACTACCTCGCTTCCCCGCCGCTGGTCGTTGCCTACGCGATCGCCGGCACCGTCGACATCGACCTGACCCGCGAGCCACTTGGCAAGGCTGCAGATGGCACCGATGTCTACCTGCGCGATATCTGGCCGAGCAACAAGGAAATCGGCGACAGCATCGCGGCGACGGTCGGCCCGGAGCTGTTCGCGCAGAATTATGCCGACCTGTTCAAGGGCGATTCGCGCTGGAACACCATCGACGCGCCGGAAGGCGAATCGTTCGAATGGGATGCCGCGTCCACCTACATCAAGAACCCGCCCTACTTCGAGGGCATGACCATGCACGTCGGCAGCATCGACGATATCCACGGCGCCCGCGTGCTCGGGCTGTTCGGCGATTCGATCACCACCGACCACATCTCGCCGGCCGGCAACATCAAGAGCAGCTCGCCGGCGGGCCGCTTCCTGCAGGAACGCGGCGTGCAGCCTGCGGACTTCAACAGCTATGGCTCACGCCGCGGCAACGACGACGTGATGGTGCGCGGCACCTTCGCCAACATCCGCATCAAGAACCTGATGTTCGGCGGCGAGGAAGGCGGCAATACCCTGTATTTCAGTGGCGATGCCAAGCCCGAGAAGCTCGCGATCTACGACGCCGCGATGAAGTACAAGGCCGACGACGTGCCGCTGGTGGTGCTGGCCGGCAAGGAGTACGGCACCGGCTCATCCCGCGACTGGGCTGCCAAGGGCACCAACCTGCTGGGCGTGAGGGCGGTGATCGCCGAGAGCTTCGAGCGCATCCATCGCGCCAACCTGGTCGGCATGGGCGTGCTGCCGCTGCAGTTCGTCGATGGCGACACCGCATTGGAACTCGGACTGGACGGTTCGGAGACGTTCTCGATCAGCGGCCTCGCCGACGGCGCATCGAAGACGGCCGCGGTCACTGCGACGAAGGCCGGTGGCGGCGTCGTGACGTTCGAGGCCAAGGTCTTGCTGCTGACGCCCAAGGAAGTCGAGTACTTCCGCCACGGCGGCTTGCTGCAATACGTGTTGCGGCAGTTGGCGGCTCGCGAGGTGTAAGCCGCACCAGGCCGGGCGGAAGCCCGGTTTCTTCGCGCTGCAGGCCTGACTCAGAGGGTCGAGAGCATGTGCCTGCTTTCGAACGACCTTGGCTGCCCGTCGATCGGATCGTTGAACCGCAGTGCCTTGGCCAGCAACTGCAACGGCCTGCTGAAATCATCCGGCGCCCGCATTGCCAGCTCGGGATAGAGACTGTCGTTGACGATGGGCGCGCCCAACGCCGCCATGTGCAAGCGCAATTGATGCTTGCGGCCGGTGATCGGCTGCAGCCGATAGCGCCAGGCAAGTGGTTCCCGCCCGATCACGTCGATGCGGGTTTCGCTGTTGGGCACGCCGTCGGCCTCGCACATCCGGAAGAACGGCTCGCCGGCGCGCAGGTGCGAACGGCGGACATGCGGCATCGACAACGCGGGCAGCGGCGGGGCGATCGCCTCGTAGGTCTTTTCGATCGCGCGTCGTGGAAACAACGATTGGTAGGCGGACCGCGTGTGCGGATTGGCCGAGAACAACACCAGCCCCGCGGTTTCGCGATCGATGCGGTGCAGGGGCACGAGCATCGGGTTGTCCAGTTGCTGCCGCAGCCGCCCCAGCAACGTCTCCGCGACGAAACGCCCGGCCGGCGTCACCGGCAGGAAGTGCGGCTTGTCCGCCACCACCAGATCGTTGTCGGCGAAAAGGATCTTCCCCTCGAACGGGATCCGCGGCTCGTCGTCGACCTCGCGGAAATAACGCACCGCCATCCCCGCCCGATACGGCGTATCCGCCGCAAGGGAGAGTCCGTTCGTGTCCTGCACGCGTCCACGCGCGAAGCGCTGCGTCCATGCCTCGCGTTCGATCCGCGGAAAGCGTGCGCACAGCCCGGCGAGCACGCTCTGCCACGGGCCGGGCGGCAACTGCAGGTGGCTGGCGTCGATGCCGCTGCGATCCTTCAGTCCGAATGAGGCCAGTCGCGCGTGTCGCGTTTACAGATTGGGTGTCCAGCGCGCATTGAGCAGCTTCCAACGGCCATCGACGAGGCGCCAGCCGGTTTCGACCTGGTAGAGCTGGCCGCTCTCGGGCAGCAAGCCGCCTGAGCCACCAGTGGCGAGCACGCTGAAACGCGCGATGGCATCCGTGTTGCCGCGCAGCTCCACGCTCACCGGACCCAGTTTGGCGGACACGTTCTTGTGGCGCAGGAACACCGCGGCGGCCAGTTGGCGGATGGCACGGCGATCCATGCCCTCGTTGCCGACGAAATCCTCGGCCAGCAGGTCCTCGACATCGCCGGCGTCGCGCACATCGATGGCAGCCTGCATGGCCTCCACCTGCTGGCGCACTGCTTGCTCGGGATCGTCCTTGGCGCATGCGCCCAGCCACAGGCAGGCGGCCATGGCCAAGCCGGCCGCGATGCGCTGGAACCCGCGGAATTGCTGCATTGCGGCATTGCTCCCGTGTGATCGAATCGCCTTGTCAACGATTGGAGCCTATGCTGGAATCGACCGCAATCCATACGCCGGCGAATATGACGGCGTTCACTCGCAGGGGAATCGTGCATGAGTTCCGAACGTCCTTGGTTGGCCCACTACCCCGCTGGCGTGCCGGCCGAAATCGACCTGGACGAGTTCGCCTCGATCAACGATGTCTTCGATTCAGCGGTGCTCAAGTATCGCGACAAGCCCGCCTTCACCAACATGGGCAAGACGCTCACCTACGGCGACCTTGATCGCTTGAGCCGCGATTTCGCCGGCTACCTGCTCGGCGAGCTGAAGCTGAAGAAGGGCGATCGTGTCGCGATCATGATGCCCAACTGCCTGCAGTACCCGGTCGCGGTGCTTGGCGTCCTCCGCGCCGGCCTGACGGTGGTCAACACCAACCCGATGTACACCGCGCGCGAGCTCAAGCACCAGTTGGTGGACTCCGGCGCCACCGTGCTGCTGGTGATGGACAACTTCGGCAACGTCGCGCAGGAAGTGCTGGCGCAGACGCCGGGCGTGCGCGCGATCACCACCGGCCTGGGCGACATGCTGGGTTTCCCGAAGGGCGCGATCGTCAACTTCGTGCTGCGCCACATCAAGAAGATGGTGCCGGACTACGAGATCCCGGGCGCGGTGCGCTTCCGCGACACCCTCACCCTCGGCCGCATGCACCAGTTGCCCGAGATCAGGAATGCCGCCGGCGACCTCGCCTTCCTGCAGTACACCGGCGGTACCACCGGCGTGTCCAAGGGCGCGATGCTGACCCACCGCAACATGGTCGCCAACATGCAGCAGGCGGCTGCGTGGGTCGGCACCAACGTTCGGCTGGGCGAAGAACTCATCGTCACCGCGTTGCCGCTGTACCACATCTTCGCGCTGACGGCGAACTGCCTGGTGTTCATGAAGTTCGGCGCGCACAACCACCTGATCACCAACCCGCGCGACATGCCCGGCTTCGTCAAGGAGTTGAAGTCGATCCCGTTCACCGCGATCACCGGCGTCAACACGCTGTTCAATGGCCTGCTCAACACGCCCGGCTTCGACGAGATCGATTTCTCGAAGCTGCACCTGACCCTGGGCGGCGGCATGGCGGTGCAGCGCGCGGTCGCCGACAAGTGGAAGCAGGTCACCGGCTGCACCCTGGCCGAAGCCTACGGCCTCACCGAAACCTCGCCCGCGGTCTGCATCAACCCGCTCGACCTGGGCGCGTTCAACGGCGCGATCGGCCTGCCGGTGCCGTCCACCCACGCCTGCATCAAGGACGACGACGGCAACATGCTGCCGGTCGGCGAGATCGGCGAGCTGTGCGTGCAGGGGCCGCAGGTGATGCGCGGCTATTGGCAGCGCCCCGAGGAAACCGCGAAGGTGATCGACGCCGATGGCTGGTTGCACACCGGCGACGTCGCGCGGATGGACGAGCAGGGCTACTTCTATATCGTCGACCGCAAGAAGGACATGATCCTGGTGTCCGGCTTCAACGTGTATCCGAACGAAGTCGAGGACGTTATCGCGATGATGCCGGGCGTGCTCGAAGTGGCCGCGATCGGCGTGCCGGACGACAAGTCTGGCGAAGCCGTGAAGGTGTTCGTGGTCAAGAAGGATCCCAGCCTCACCGCGGACCAGGTCAAGGCGTTCTGCCGCGAGCAACTCACCGGCTACAAGCAGCCGCGCTTCGTCGAATTCCGCGACGAACTGCCGAAGAGCAACGTCGGCAAGATCCTGCGCAAGGAACTGCGGAGTCCGTCGCAGGCCTGAACCCGCATGGCATCAGGATCGGGATGGCCGGCCTAGCTGGCCGGCTTGCCCGACATGTTGCGTTGGACCAGGTTGACAATCGTGTCCAGGTCCGGATTGCGCGGCAGGTCCATGGACTCGAAGCTGAAGCCCAGGCCGGTTTCGAGGTCGAGCATCATGTCGACCATCAACAACGAGTCGATGCCCAGCTGTTCCTGGGTCGTGCTGCCCGACATCGTGGCGGGATCGATGCCGAATCGCTCGTGCAGCATCGCCTTGAGATACGAGAGGATCTCGTTTCGTTCCATCGTTGGTTGCTCCGGTTTCGTCGATCCGGGTTGCGTGCGGGGGACCGGATCGGGGTACCCTGCCGCCATTGCGCCTCGGCAGGTCGCGGTATCGTAACCGGAGGTTCGAGGCATGGACCACTTGTCATCGACTGAACTCTTGCAGAGCGTGCGCGCGCAGGCCACGTTGCGACTGAAATTCGGCCTGGTCGTCGTCGTGCTGATGCTGGCTGCGGTGGGCTGGTGGGGCGCTTCGAGGCCGGAGAACCAGGCATGGGAAGTCGGCGGGATCGCAGCCTTCTACCTGGCGTACAACTTGGCGGCTTACTGGCTTGCGCACCGCAGCCAGTTGCTGCCGCCGCGCGACCTGATCGTGGTGACGGCGGTGCTGGATCCGCTGATGCTGTCGGCGTGGTTGTTCATCGTGGGCCAGGCATCGCCGTTGTTCGTCGGTTTCTACCTGTTCACGATCCTGGGCTTCGGCTTCCGCATCGGCCGCAGCGCCATGCACCTCTGCCAGGCGATTTCCATGCTGGGATTCGGACTGGTGGCGATGCTGTCCCCGGACTGGCATACCCACCCTTTGTTCGGTTTTTCCCACCTGGTCCTGTTGACCGTGGTGCCGCTTTACGCGGGCGTCCTGATCGGCAAGCTCCAGGATGCCCGCGAAGTCGCGGAACGCGCGAACCAGGCCAAGTCGCAACTGCTCGCCAAGGTGAGCCACGAGTTGCGCACCCCGTTGACCGGCATCGTGTCGACCGCATCCCTGATCGAAGCGAAGTCGCCCGATCCGATCAGTGTCGGGCGCGCGCATTCGATCATCGAACTGGCCATGGGCCTGGACCTCGAGATCAAGCAATTGCTCGATCTCTCACGGATCGAGGCAGGCCGCGACCGCGGGCAGGATGTCGCGTTCCAGGCAAGCCAGCTCGCGGGGCACATCCTGCGCACGCTTTCGCCGGTGGCTGCAGCCAAGTCGCTGGCCTTGCGGGTCACGACCGACCCCGCCATCTCCGTGCCGATGCTCAGCGACCTGCAGTCGCTCAACAGCGTGCTGCTGAACCTGGTGGGCAATGCAGTCAAGTTCACCGATGCGGGCTCGGTCGTCGTGCGCCTGGACCTGGTCGAACAGGAAGCGGATGCCTACCGGATCCGCTTCAGCGTGGAAGACACGGGCATCGGCATCGCGCCGGAGTTCGTGTCGAGGGTGTTCGAACCTTTCTTCCAGGTCGAGACTGGCAGCGTCCGCAAATACGGCGGCACCGGTCTCGGCATGTCGATCGCGATGGCGCATGTGCGCCGGATGGGCGGCGAGCTGCAGGTCGCCAGCATTCCCGGCGAAGGCACCCGCTTCTGGTTCGAACTGCGACTGCAGACGACCACCATGCCGGAAGCCGCGACGACCAACGCTGCGGCGAAGATCGTGCGGGGCAAATGGATCCTGGTGGCGGACGACAACCGGACCAACCTGCTGCTGATCGCGCAGATGCTGGAAAGCGACGGCCATTCGGTGGTCGCGGTGGAATCCGGGGAGGCAGCCCTGGAAGCGCTCGCGTCGGCGGACTTCGACCTGGTCTTCCTCGACTTCAACATGCACGACATCGACGGCGCCAGCGTCTACGAAACCTACCGGTTCGGGCGCCTGGACGCGGCCCCGACCTATTTCGTGACCGCGGATACCTCCGTCGTGACCGCGCAACGACTGGAGTCGCTCGGTGCCGCAGGCGTCATCTACAAGCCGGTGACATTCGACAAGCTGCGCGCCGCGGTGTCCGGCCTGTTCGGGGAGGATGCCGACGAGGAGGCGCCGACTGCGACCCAGCGCCCCGCACCGCATCTGCGCCCGATCCCGGTCGAATACCTGGATCCGAGCGCCATCGCAACCCTGCGCGAAGTGCGCGACACCCCCGAATTCCTGCGCAGGATGATCGCCGAGGGCACGGCAGACATCGAACGCATCGACCAGGCACTGTCGCTGGCGCTGATGACCCGCGAGCTGACGGCGGTGCATCGCCAGGCGCATGCGTTGCGCGGGGTCAGCCTGAGCGTGGGTGCCGTGCGCGTGGCCGCGTTGGCCGATCGCCTGATGAAGATCGGCCAACGCGAACTGGAGGACACCGCCGACGAGCGCATGGCCGACCTGCGAAAGAGCGTCGACCTCAGCCTGGCGGCACTGGAATCGCTCGGCGAGACGATCCGGACACAGGGCACCGCCAACGCGGGTTGATCTTCCCGCTCAAGCGACGGCGGCTCTCCGGGCCGGTGCTGCAACCTCGCGCTGCTGCATCAGGATCAGCATGTCCATCGCCCGGATTTCCTCCGGCGATAACTGCATCGCGGTCTCCACCCAGTCTTCCACGATCCGCCTGCCCTCTGCCCGGTCCAGCGGCGTGTGCCGGTACCGGCTCTGCTGCACCTTCAGCCGCGCCTTTTGTCGCGAGGAATGGCTGGCGATGAACCTTCCCACCGCCAGTTCGCCCTCGCCACGGCCGCAGAGTTCGTCGACGAGGCCCATGTCGTACAGTTCTATCGCCGTGTAGATCTTCTTGTTGGTCATCATGCGTTCCGCCTGGCGGGCGCCGATGCGCGCGGACAGGAGCCCCATCGCCCCGGTGCAGGGGAACAGGCCGAACATGATTTCCGGGAAGCCGAACGAGCTGTGTTCCTCGGCGATCAGGTAATCCGTGCTCAGCGCCATCTCGAAACCGCCGCCCAACGCCCGGCCCTGCACCAGGGCAATCGAGGTGCCGGTGTCCTTGAGCTTGCCGTTCCACGACAGCAACAGATCGAGGCAACGCATCGAATAGTCCCGCAAGCGGAGCGCGTCGCGACGCTGGATGCAGTCGCGGAAGAAGCGCAGGTCGCCGCCCATGCTGAAGTAGTCCGGATCGGCCGACTGCACCACCGCATAACCCGCGGAGGCCGACCGCTCGTACTGCAGGTCTTCCACCAACTGCTGGAACTCGCCCACCAGGTCGGGGGTGAAGTTCTGCAGGCCGGTGGCTGCGTCCTTGTGGAGCGTGATCCAGAGGGCCTCCGCGTGCAGGCGGCGGATCTCGGTGGTGAGGCGAGGCTTGTTGCGGAGAGCGAGCGAATTGGGATGCTGGACGACGACGGCGTTCATGGCGTACTCCTACGGGGGCTCAGGTGGAAGGATCGGACGGCCTGCGGGAGACGACGAGCGCGACATTGGTGCCGCCGAAACCGCACGAAAAAGACAGGGCATGCCGGATCGCGTGATCCGCGATGGGTTGCGCGCCGACATGGTTGAGGTCGCAACGCGGGTCCACCTGGTCCAGGTGGGCGCTGGCGGGCAGCAGGTTGCGTTCCATCGCCACGATCGTGAGCAGCAGTTCGAGCGCGCTGGCCGCGCCCAGCAGGTGGCCATGCACCGACTTGGTCGAAGACACGCGCGCAGCGTCCGGCCCTGCGCCGAACACGTCGCGCAGTGCGGCCGCCTCGATCACGTCGCCGCCATCCGTCGCGGTGGCATGCGCATTGACATAGCCGATATCGCCCGGGTGCAGCGATGCATCGGACAGCGCGGCACGCAGCGCACGCACCTGTCCCTCGCTCGCCGGCATGCCGATGTGGTGCGCATCATTGGAGATGCCGGACCCCGAGACATAACCATGGCAATGGGCGCCGCGCGCCCGCGCATGCGCGACGGACTCGAGCACGAGGAAGGCCGCGCCCTCCCCCAATACCAACCCGGAACGATCGCGGGCGAACGGCTTGCACGTCCTTGCGGGGTCGTGCGCATCGGGGGGCGACATCGCGCGAGTCCCCTGGAAGACGCCGACCAGGCTTGCCACCAGCGGCGCCTCGGCGCCGCCAGCGATCGCGACATCCAGGTATCCATCGCGGATCGCCCGCGCGGCATCGCTGATCGCGACCCCGGAAGAGCCGCAGGCGGTGGCATTGGTGACCACCGGTCCCAGCACCTTGTGGCGGAGCGCCACCTGGGCGGCGCCCGCGTTGCCCATGATCGCCATCGCCGAATACGGACGCGAGGCCTGCTTGCCTTCCAACAACATCTGCTGGTACCAAGCCTGGGCGGAGGCCACGCCTCCGTTGACATTGCCGTAGTAGAGCCCGGCACGCTGGCCGAAGCCATCGAAACGATCGAAACCCGCGTCCTCCACCGCCTGACGGGCGGCAAGGATCGCCATTTGCTGGCAGCGATCCAGGAACGGCAATTCCAAGCGGGTGAAAGCATCCTCGAACGACGCGTCGATCGCACCCGCTGCCACGTCCCGCTGCAACGGGGGTGCTTGCATGGTGCTGATGCCCGAGCGCGCATCGCGCAGCGAGGCAGCGACCGACTGGACATCAAGGCCGATCGGCGAGATCACGCCAAGGCCGGTGATCGCGACTTGTTGCTGCATCGGAACTCCCGAACGGTTGCAGGGGCGCTGCCTCAGCGGCCAGCATCCTGCCGTCCGGCATGCACCGGTATTGACCCGGTTCCGGGGCGATCATCGCATGAAGATCGATGGCCAAGCCCCATCGACTGCAGGATAGTGGAATTGTCTGGGTCGCCGGTGGCGTCCCGTTCGCAGTTTCCGTGATCGCTACTGCAACCAGGGCGTCCGGGCCGGCACGGCGGTGGCCGCGCAGATTTCGCGCAAGCGCCTTTCCTCGCGGATCAGGGCATCCACGCAGGCGGGGTCGAACAGGCGACCGGATTGCTCCCGCAGGTAGTCGAGCGCGGACTCGATGCTCCATGCCGCCTTGTAGGGACGCGGCGAAATGAGCGCGTCGAACACATCGGAGGTGGTCACCACCCTCGCCTCGATCGGGATCTCGTTGCCCGCCAGCCGATCCGGATAGCCGGTGCCGTCGTAGCGTTCATGGTGATGCAGGGCGATCCTGGCCCCTGCCTGGATGAATCGATTCTGGCTGTCCTGCAGGAGTTCGTAGCCGATCCTGGGATGCGTCTGCATCCTGCGGCGCTCGTCGTCGTCCAGTGCGCCGGGCTTCATCAGTAACGAATCCGGAATGGCGATCTTGCCGATATCGTGCAGGGGAGCGGCCAGTTCGATGATGCGGACCTGGTCTTCCGGGAGGCCCAGCGATTCCGCGATCAATCCGGCGATCCGCGCCATGCGCTCCAGGTAGGCGCTGGTTCCGCTGTCGCGCAATTCGATGGCGCGCGCCAGCCGCGACAGCGTCTCGCGCTCACGCTCCTCGACTTCGTGCATGCTCGCCAGCAGGCGCTGCTCCAGCGACAGCGCACGCTGTTTCACCGATTCGGACTGCTGGCGCAACTGCAGCAGGTTGCGGCAACGCGCACGCAATTCGCGCGGGCGGATCGGCTTGACCAGGAAATCGATCACCCCGGCATCCAGCGCGGCCTGGCGCACCGGCTCGTCGCCCACCACGGTGACCAGCACGATCGGCACGTCGCGGTTGCGCAGCGGACGACGGAACTGCTTGGCCATTTCCAGCCCGTCCATGCCCGGCATCCGGTAATCCAGCAGAAGCAGGTCCGGGCGGTTCTCGTTGCACCATTCGAGCGCGACATCGGGCTCGCCGAAATCGTGCACGTCGAGCTGCGGACCGATGTCCTGCACGATGTGCCGCAGCATGGTTCGCGCGGAAGGCTGGTCGTCGACGATGACTATGTCCATGCGCGGCTCCTTGCGCGGCTCCTTTGCACTTCGGGGGAATGCAGGCCTTCGCGTCCTTGCATCGTCTGCGCAATGCAGGGCACTTGGCAAGGGGATGTCGTCAGGGGTGACGCATTGCGTCACCTCATCCTCGCTCGAGTGACAACGCGGCCAACGGATGGCCCCGGCCATCCACCTGCTTCAGCCTGCCGCGTGCTCCGGCCGCATGTACGGGAACAGCAGCACGTCGCGGATCGAGGACGATCCGGTCAGCAGCATCACCAGCCGGTCGATGCCCACGCCCAGCCCGCCGGTGGGCGGCAGGCCGACCTCGAGCGCACGGATGTAGTCGGCATCGAAATGCATGGCCTCGTCGTCGCCGCTGTCCTTCGCCTCGACCTGGGCACGGAACCGCGCGGCCTGGTCTTCCGGATCGTTGAGCTCGGAGAAACCGTTCGCCAGCTCCTTGCCGCCGATGAACAACTCGAAGCGGTCGGTGATGCCCGGCTCGACATCGGACTCACGCGCCAGCGGACTGACTTCCACCGGGTAGTGGGTGATGAAGGTCGGCTGGATCAGTCCCGCTTCCACCGTCTTCTCGAAGATCTCCAGCAGCAGCTTGCCCCATCCGTACGCCGGCTTCACGTGGACGCCCAGGCGCGCGCAATGACCGGCCAGCGCGTCGCGGTCGCGACAGTCGGCGACCGAGATCTCCGGGTTGAGTTCGCGCACCGCTTCTTCCAGCTTCCAGCGACGGAACGCGGGCGCGACATCGATGCGGTTGCCGTCCCACTCGAACACGGTCGTCGCCATCGCCTCGCTGGCGACATCGCGGATCATGCCTTCGGTGAGGTCCATGACTTCGATGTACGTGGCATACGCCTCGTACAACTCGAGCATGGTGAACTCCGGGTTGTGGCGGGTGCTCACGCCTTCGTTGCGGAAGTTGCGGTTGATCTCGTACACGCGCTCCAGGCCACCGACGGTCAGGCGCTTGAGGTACAACTCCGGCGCCACGCGCAGGAACAGGTCCAGGTCCAGCGCGTTGTGGTGTGTCGTGAACGGCTTGGCGGTGGCGCCACCGACGATGTAATGCATCATCGGCGTCTCCACTTCCAGGAAGCGGCGCGCGTCCAGCCAGCGGCGGATCGCCGCGACGATGCGCGAGCGCGCGATGAACACGTCGCGCGCTTCCGGGTTCACGATCAGGTCCACGTAACGCTGGCGATAGCGCTGCTCGACATCGGCCAGGCCATGGAACTTGTCCGGCAGCGGCCGCAGCGACTTCACCAGCAGCCGCAGCGCATCCACCTTCACCGACAGCTCGCCGGTGCGGGTGCGGGTCACGCCGCCTTCCACCGCGACGATGTCGCCGATGTCCCAGCCCTTGAACGCATCGTAGGCCTCGCCCAGCGCGGTCGACTGCAGGAACAGCTGGATGCGACCCGTCATGTCCTGCACGGTCGCGAATGCGGCCTTGCCCATCACCCGCTTGGCCAGCAGGCGCCCGGCGATGGCAACGCGGCGCCCGGTTGCCTCCAGCGCCTCCGCGGTCCACGCCTCCACGTCGGCGTAATCGGCCTGCAGGTCGCCGGCGAAATCCGCACGACGCGCGTCGTTCGGGAAGGCGATGCCCTGCGTGCGCAACGCGGCGAGCTTGCCGCGGCGCTCGGCGATCAGGTGGTTTTCGTCGGGTTGCTGGGTTTGCGTGTCGTCGGTCATGGGCGTCTTGTCGTGTGGGGTCGAAGGTCGAAACAGGGCGTCGATGCGGTCAGGCCGCATCGCTCCGTTTCGACCCGGCCTCCAGCCCCGACTTCAGGCTCGCTTCCACGAATTCGTCGAGGTCACCGTCCAGCACCTTCTGCGTATCGCTGCGCTCGATGCCGGTGCGCAGATCCTTGATGCGACTCTGGTCCAGCACGTAGTTGCGGATCTGGCTGCCCCAGCCGATGTCGGACTTGGTCGCTTCCAGCGCGTCCTTCTCGGCGTTGCGCTTCTGGATCTCCAGCTCGTACAACTTCGCGGCCAGCATCTTCATCGCGGTGTCGCGGTTCTGGTGCTGGCTGCGGCCGTTCTGGCAGGCCACGACCGTGTTGGTCGGGATGTGGGTGATGCGCACCGCCGACTCGGTCTTGTTGACGTGCTGGCCACCAGCACCGGACGAACGGTACACGTCGGTGCGCAGGTCGGCCGGGTTGATCTCGATGTCGATGTCGTCATCGACTTCCGGCGAGACGAACACGCTGGTGAAGCTCGTGTGGCGGCGGTTGTCGGAATCGAACGGCGACTTGCGCACCAGACGGTGCACGCCGATCTCGGTCTTCAGCCAGCCGTAGGCGTATTCGCCCTCGACCCGGAACGTGGCCGACTTGATCCCGGCGACGTCGCCGCCGCTGACTTCCATCAACTCGGTCTTCCAGCCGCGATGTTCGGCCCAGCGCAGGTACATGCGCAGCAGGATCTCGGCCCAGTCCTGCGCCTCGGTGCCGCCGGCGCCGGCCTGGATGTCGACGAAGGCGCTGGCCGAATCCATCTTCCCGGAGAACATGCGCTGGAACTCGATCTTCTCCACGCGCGCTTCGTATTGATCGACGTCGGCCACCACGGCGAGCGCGGTTTCCTCGTCGTCTTCCATCTCGGCCAGTTCGAGCAGTTCGTTGCCGCCGGCCAGGCCCTCCGTGAGTTCACGGATGCCGTTGACGGTCTTGTCCAGCGTCGAACGTTCCTTGCCGAGCGCCTGCGCGCGTTCGGGGTCGTTCCAGACCTCGGGGTTCTCGAGTTCGCGTTCTACTTCTTCCAGGCGCTCGCGCTTGGCATCGTAGTCAAAGAAACCCCCGAAGCGAATCGAGACGACCGATCAGGTCGGCGATGCGGTTGCGGACGGGATTGAGCTCGATCATGGGGCATTCCCTGCAGGCGCAGGCGGCTGAAAATGGCCGTGAATGATAGCAGCCGGGCAGCTTGACCCGGCTGCCTCCCATGCTCATTCCACCTCGAACTCCCCGACCAGCACCGACTCGTCCTTGCCCGACAGGCGCAGGGTGACGGTCTGGTCGCGCTGCGTGCGCGTGCCCCAGCCGGTGCTCAGCCTGAGCGAGAGCGTCGTCGCCCCGGTGACCACCTGCTGGCGGTCGCCGAAGTAATGCGCCTGGATCTTGTACTTGCCCGGCTTGGCATCACGCAGCACGAATTCCTCCGGCCCGTAACCGCCGGTGAAGTCATCCGAGATCAGGCCGCCCTGGTAGGTCAGTTTGTTGCCGTAGTAGCATTTCTCCCCGTTCGGGTCGGTCACCCACAGGTCCATGTCGCTGTTGTCGCTGTCCCAGGACAGGGCCACGCGCAGGTCGAGCGGCATGTTGCGCAGCAGGCGAGGATCGATGAAAGCGGTATCCAACGGCGTCGGTGCGGTGGCGACGATCTGGTTGAGTTCGTTCAACGCGACCAGTTCGATTTCGGCGAAGCGGCCGTCCCATTCGCGAACGGCGATGTCGTACAGATGGCGGATCGCCTCCTGTCGCTCGCCATTCGCGGCCAGCGCCAGGGCCAGGTCGCGATGGCTTTGCGGTTCCTCATCGGCCATCTCCAGCACCTGGCGGAACACCTGCACCGCCAGCGGATAGGCCTTCGCCTGCATCAGTCGATAGCCCAGTACGCGCAGGACGTGGCGGTTCTCCAGTTCCAGTTCGGCCAGGTTGGACAGCACGCGCAGGGCCTCGTCGCGGCGCTCGCGTTGCAGCAACAGATCGGCCACGTCCAGGTAGAACGCGGTACTGGCGGCATGGCTGTCGCGCTCGTCCAGGTACAGCGGGTAGAGCTGGTCGGCGGGTGCACTCCGCAGGCGGCGGGCGTAGGGCGAGTCCGGTTCCCAGGGTTGCAGGCGAATCGTTGCAGCATGCGTTTCGGTCGTTCGTCCACCGCCGGCATCCTGCTCGCGTGCCAGCACGGTACCGGGTGCGAGCAATGGAACCGGGGCCGCTGCCGCCGCATCCATCGGGCTCGGATCGCTGAACACGACGGGCGCTTCCTCCGGTGGAGGCGGCGCTACCGATTGAGCTGCATTCCGCTCCCTGAGCGTTGAGCCGGTCACTGTGACCGTGTCCAGCGTGCCGGCACCGGCTTCGGCCTTTTTCCCGGGTTCGGCGACTGGCCGCGCACCTTTGGGAAATTCGCGCTGCCACCAGGCAATGCGGCCAGTGAAAGCGGCCGCCAGCTTGTCCATCCGTCCGCTTTGCGACACCTCGCGTTCGCGGTGCTGCTTGTCGCGGATGGCCGCCACCTGCGCCTGCAAGGCCGGCGGTACCGGAATGTCGTAGCGGACGTAGTCGGCCGGATCATCGAGTACCAGCAGCGAGGTGCCTGCGGTCACCAGCGAAAATTCGCTGCCCAGTCGCGTGATCGCGGCCCGGTTGCGTTCGGGTTCCGCGGACAACTGCGCGACCGACCATGCCGCCCACGCCTGGGGCACTTGCGCATGGGCGATGCCGCGACTCGTCACCGGCACCTCGATGCGACGGCGTCCGTCGGCATCTTCGACGGTGGCGATGATCCTGCCTTCGGGTTCGCGCAGGCGCCCCGCCACGCGCAGGATGCCGCCGTCGACCCAGTGCGACTGCGCCACCAGCTGGTCGACGCCCTCGCCTTCCAGCCCGACCACATGCGTGCCCTCCACCAACAGCGCCGTGGCGGCGTCATCGAGCCCGGCACGGCCCTGCCACGCCACCAAGCGACCACCACGCGCTTCCGCCTGCGCGGACAGACGCATTGCATCGGCGACGGTGCTGGCGAGCGCATACAGGCGCTGGCCCGCCTGCAGCGTCGGCATCGCCTGCATGCCGTAGTTCTGCAGGCCGTCGCTGACCAAGAGGTATTCACCCGTGCCTGGTGCAGGCGTCCAATCCGCGAGGTCGGTGGCGCCGTCGTAGATCACCGCCGACAACGCCTCGCGAAGGTCGCTCCAGTCGCCGCCACGCACCGTGAACGATCCGGCATCCATGCCGCGGTCACGCAGCAAGCGGAGCTGGACGCGGCCATCACCCATCGCCCGGAAATAACGATCCAGCAATGCCAGTTCGCCGGCATGGTCGCGCTTGCGGCCCGATGCGGAGGCATCCCACAACAGGCCGACCTGCTTCGGGATTGCGCGGGGCTTCGCCGTGGCGACGACCGGCATTTCGGCCAGCACGTAATGCGCATCGCCATGCTGGCCCGCGTAGGCACGCACCGATGCCAATGCCGGGAACCGCAGCGACAGCCCGGCCGCGGAACCGGCATCGCCACGCTGCAGTTCGGTGCGCTGGCCATCGCCATCACGACGCCATTGCGGGCGCGAGAAGGTGCCGTCGAGGATCGGGGCGTTCGCCGCGCCGTGCACGCGCAAGGACACCGCGGAGGCCGCCGACAACAATCCTGCCGGCAACCCCAGCCGCCAATGATCGCCATCGCGACGCATCGCTTCGTCCAGCACCAGTCGCACCTGCCGCGTGCCACGCGCCGGCAGCGGATACACGCGCAGGCGGAAATGATTGCCGGCGGTCTGCTCCAGCAGCGCCGGATCGACGTTGCGGCGCTCGATGCTCTCGAACACCTGGCGACCCTGCTGCTTCGGCACCGGCACTGCGTCGCGCATCACGCCGTCGATGTCCAGCGCGAACGCGGTCACTTGCTGGCCGGGCTGCAGCGGGAACTGCAACATGCCTTCGAGGATGCGGGCATTCGGATTGCGCAAGGTCAGCAGCAAGCTGGTGCGCGCCTGGCTGCCCACCGATGCGACGTCGACCTCCACCCGTTCCAGCGTCACCGGCGTTTCCGCGCCCTGCACCTCGATCCACCCGGGCGCCGGGGGTTGCGGCAGCGGCCGTACATGCTGGGCGGGGCTGTCGAGGGCGATGCCGATGGCGGCGACACCGGCGGCGAGGGTCAAGAGCAGGCGGTTCATGCGGTGGACTCCCTGTTGGTCGCCATCATGCAACGAGTGGCCGCGTCCAACGGGGTTGCGCGATCAGGCGTCGATCCAGACCCGCTGCCGCAACCCGCCGCGATAGGTCCGGCTGCACGGGACGTTGCTGCCGTCCTTCATGTGCACGCGGGCATCGCCGGTGTCCAGCGGCTCGATCGAGCCGACCTGGTCGAGGTTGACGATGTAGCTCCGGTGCACGCGGACGAAGCGTTCCGGATCCAGCTTGCCCTCGATGCCGCCGATGGTGCTGCGCAACGGGTAATCGTGGCCGCGCATGCGCAAGTTCACGTAGTTGCCGGAGGCCTGCAGCCATTCGATGTCGTTCGCGGCGACGAGGAATTCGCGGCCCAGCTTGCGCACCAGGAAGCGTTCGGGGCGATCCACCGGCTCCACCGGCGGGCCCTCGTCCGGCACGTCGAGCAGGCTGGCCTCACCCTGCCAGCGCCGCAGCACGAAGCGGTAGGCCTCGATGGTGGCCACTACCCCGGCATAGGAACGGATGTCCTTGAGGTACTCGTAGCCGAATTCCCACCACCATGTGCCGAAGTCGTAGTGGTCGCCCTGCAAGGCATAGGCCGCCTTGCGGATTGCGACCATGCTGATGACGTGCAGCGCGGACCAGGCCACGCTGGCCAACAGGTGCGCAGGCAGCATCCGCCGCCAGTTGTCCAGGTGCAGCGGGCATCGCTTGGTGAACCAGGCCACGGCCGGGACAAGCGCCAGCGCGGCGATGGCGCTGCTGGCCTCCCAGGCCACCGGTTGCCAACTCGCGAAGCCCAGTTCCAACCGGCGCACGTCCATGTTGGTGGTCACGCTGTTGCCGATCGCACTCAACAGGTAGGAGACCACCCAGAACCCGATTTCGACACTGCGCCGCCACGGCTGGTAACGCTGGAAGGGTGTCGGGGCCGCTGCATCCATCCGCGCATTCTACGGGCCGCTCTGCGACACGGCCCCGCGGCTCGTCCCCGCATCCCGCGACCCGGCCCAGAACTGCATCGCGCGGTCACTCCCCGCTGGCGGGAGGATCCGATGCGACGGATGTTGGCGACTGCTTCGTCACGGAATCGACCACATGCAACGCCGCTTCGATCTCGACTGGGTGCGCATCCTCGCCTTCGCCCTGCTCGTCCCGTACCACGTGGGCATGTACTACGTGAGCTGGGACTGGCACGTCAAAAGCCCGGAGCTGGTTCCCGCCCTGGAGCCTTTCATGATCCTCAGCGCGCCGTGGCGGCTCGCGTTGCTGTTCCTGGTGTCCGGCGTGGCAACTGCCCACCTGCGGGCGAAACTCCCGGTCGGCTTCCTGCGCCAGCGTTCCTGGCGGTTGCTGCTGCCGTTGCTGTTCGGCATGTACGTGGTGGTGCCCCCGCAGGCCTACCTGGAACTGGTCGAGAAAGTCCCGGGCGGCTACCACGCCGGCTACCTCGGCTTCATGGCCGACTATCTCAAGGCCGGCGACCTGCATTGCATGGCACCGGGCGATTGCGTCGATGCCCCGACCTGGAACCACCTCTGGTTCGTCGCCTACCTGTGGGTGTATTCGGCGATGTTGTGGGCGATCTGCCGCTTGCTGCCGCAAGCCTGGCGGGACACGGGCGCGGCCTTCGTGCGCAAGGGATGCAGTGGCCAGGGGATCCTGTGGTGGCCGATGCTGGCGCTGGTCGCGGCGCGGGTGCTGGTGTATCCGCACGCGCCTTCGAGCCACGACCTGGTGGTCGATGCTTACAACCACCTGCAATACGGGCTGGTGTTCGCCCTCGGCTACCTGCTGGCATCTGCGGATGGTCCCTGGGAGCAGTTGCGTCGCCACCGCCACCGCATGTTGCTGCTGGCGGCGGTCAGTTACCTGTCGATGCTCACGGTCTGGCTGCAATTCGACGCCGCCGCCCCCCTCCCGGCAACGTGGATGAGCCTGATCTGGACCTTCTGGGGAATGATGGAATGGGCTGCGATCGCCGCGATCCTGGGCTATGCGCGCAACTGGAACCCCAAGGACAGTCCGTTATTGCGCTACCTCACCGTCGCGGTGTTCCCGTTCTACATCCTCCACCAGACCGTGATCGTGCTGTTGGCCCACAACATGAAGCCGTTGCACATCGCGCCCGCGCTGGAAGGTCCGCTGCTGATCGTGGTCACGTTCGGGTTGTGTTTGCTGGGCTACGAAATCATCCGGCGTGTCCCGCTGCTACGGCCACTGTTCGGCCTCAAGCGTGAGGCGAAGTCGACGCCGGTTCCCGGTGCACGACCAGCAACTGGATAGCGCCGTTGCCGCGGTAATCGTCGGGCACCAGTCGATAGGCGATGCGCAGCCGCGAGGGCGGCGCATCGCCGTCCCAGCCGCCGAAGTGGATGGCATTCAGGCGCCTGGCGCCCATGCCCAGTTCCAGCTTGAGGTGGCGCTCGCCGACGATGCGCCAAGCCAGCACGTCGAAGTCGCCATCGAACAGGGGCTCGGCGTAGCCCTGCCCCCAATGGCCGCCGTCGCGCAGGGCGAGCGCGGTGTCGATATGGAAATCGTCGTCGCCCAGGACCCCGTCGCTGCGCAGCACATCGGTCAGCAGGTCATCGGTGAGCCAGTCCGAGGCGACCTGCAGGAAGGCCTCGCGGAAGGCCGGGAAGGCCTCCGTTTGCAGGCTCAAGCCGGCCGCCATCGCGTGACCACCGAAACGATCGATCAGGCCCGGATGACGGGCATCGACCAAAGCCAGCGCATCACGGATATGGAAGCCGGGGATCGAGCGCGCCGAGCCCCGCAATGCCGCCCCGCCCGGCTCGACCGGCGCGAAGGCGATGGCCGGCCGATGCAGGCGTTCCTTCAACTTGGACGCCACCAGGCCGACCACGCCCGGATGCCAGTCTTCGTCGAACAGGCAGGCGGCCGGCGCACCTTGTCCCACGCCCTCCAAGCGCGAATCCGCCACGTCCTGCATGTCGGCTTGGACCGCTCGCCGCTCTTCGTTGATGCTGTGCAGGACTGAGGCCAGATGGCGGGCGTGGCCCACGTCGTCGGTCAGCAGGCATTCGATGCCGATGCCCATGTCCTCCAAGCGCCCCGCTGCATTGATGCGCGGACCGATCGCGAAGCCGATGTCGGCGGTGGACAACGTGGCCTCGCGCCGGCCGGAGACGTCGATCAGGGCGCGCAGCCCCGCGCACCCCTGCCCGGCGCGCAGGCGGCGCAGCCCGGCGCCAACCAGCGCACGGTTGTTCGCATCCAGCGCCACCATGTCGGCGACCGTGCCCACCGCGACCAGATCCAGCAGCGAGGTCAGGTCCACTCTCGCGCCAAGCCGCGCCCGCAGCGCCAGCAGCAGGTAGAAGATCACCCCCACGCCGGCCATCGCCTTGCTGCCAAACGTGTCGCCGGGCTGGTTGGGATTGACGATGGCATCTGCCGCCGGCAGCGTGGGGCCCGGCAGGTGGTGGTCGGTGACCAGGACCTGCCAGCCGCGCGCCTTGGCGGCACTGATGCCGGCATGACAGGCGATGCCGTGGTCGACGGTGATCACCAGGTCCGGCTGCAGCGCCGCGAGTTCCTCCACCAGGCCCGGCGTCATCCCGTAGCCATGCACGATCCGGTTTGGTACGGCATGCATCACGTGTTTCGCGCTGAGCATGCGCAGCCCGCGCACGCCGACGGCGCAGGCGGTCGCGCCATCGCAATCGAAATCGCCAACCACCAGGATGCGGGCCTTGCGGTCGATCGCCTCACCCAGCAGCTCGGCGGCGGCATCGATGCCGGCCATCCCGGCGAACGGCAGCAGGTCGACGAGTCGCGGCATCGCCTCCCGTGCATCGCTGCCGCGCGCGGCGTGCACCCGGCGCAGCAACGGCGGCCATGATGCCGGCCAGTCGCCGCACGCTTCCACGGCGTCGCGACGGACGATGCGCCGGGTCGCGCTCATGCGTCGATCGCGGCCAGCGGCCTGCGCCAGAACCGCCAACGCTGGCCGGCTGCAAGCGTGAACACCACGCCATCGGCGAAGTCGAACGCGACCTCGCCATGCAACGGCGCCATCGCGGTTGGTGACAGCCAGTGTTCCAGCATCGCCCGCGGATCGCGCTGCGCACGCAGATCGATCAACGCATCGGCATTCAATCGCTTGGCGGCATCCAGCGGCATGCAGGCCAGCTTGCCCACGCGCGCCAGTCCATGCAGCAGGACATCGTCGGAATACACGGTGGGGCATTGGCTTGCCACGTGGTCGGGCAACACCCCGCCGCCCCAGAACCACAGCGAATTGATCGGCGGCCTACCGGCAGCGGCACGCGCGGCGTTACGCGGATGGTTGTGCAGCACCACCTGCGCCTCGCTCGACAGGACCCGCCAGCGGCGCGCCTCGGGCGCGGCGGGAATATGCTCGAACACGTCATCGCCCAAGGCCTGCGCGGGCGACGTGAACGCGGGCAGTTTCGCTTCCTTCGGCAAGCGCAGGTACCAGCGGCCGGGCGTCGGTGCATCCAGCGGGAACCCGGCATCGCCGAACAACGGACGCAGTGCCGGCAGGAACGCGTCGGCGTCGGTCTGATCCAGGCCCAATGCATCGCCGATGGCCAGCAGGCGCGCGCCGTTGATATCCGGGCGGATGTAGGCCGGATCCGCACGCAGCCAACCGCTGAGCGATGCATCCTCGACGCCGCCGTCGACCACGCGGGTCAGCGCCGCATGCGCCCACCGATTCGGCACCAACTGGAAATGCCGCGCGAGTTGTGCGTCCTCGCCTGCGTCATGCACGCCGCGATCGGCACGCCCGAGTGCGCGTGCAAGCACTTGCGGCAGCGCAATGCCGGCGAACCGCGACGTCGCCGGCAGCAGCAGGGTCAGCCGCGGCACGGGCTCAGCCCAGGTACTTGACCGAGACGATCTCGTATTCGCGGGTGCCGCCCGGCGCCTCGATGGTGATCGCGTCGCCCTCGTGCTTGCCGATGATCGCGCGCGCGACCGGCGAGGAAATCGCGATCAGGCCCTGCTTGATGTCGGCTTCGAGGTCGCCCACGATCTGGTAGGTCTTCTGCTCGTCAGTGTCGACGTCGGCCAGTTCCACGGTGGCGCCGAACACCACCTTGTCGCCCGCCGACAGCGTGGCGATGTCGATCACCTGTGCGTGCGAGAGTTCGCCCTCCAGGTGCTTGATGCGGCCCTCGATGAAGCCTTGCTGCTCGCGGGCGGCGTGGTACTCGGCATTTTCCTTGAGGTCGCCATGCGCGCGGGCCTCGGCGATCGCGGCGATCACTTCCGGCCGCTTGACCGACTTCAGCTCCTCGAGCTCGGCACGCAGGCGGACGGCGCCTTTCGCGGTGATGGGTAAGCGCATCAGGGCAATTCCTTGTGCAGTTCCTGCAGCGAGAGCACGTCGCCCGCGCCGCGGTGGTCCAGCGAGTGCAGCAACGCACTCGCGCCGGACACGGTGGTGGAATAGGTGACGCGCTGCTGCAGCGCCTCGCGCCGGATCGAGAACGAGTCGGCGATCGCCTGCCGGCCCTCGGTCGTGTTGATGATGTAGCAGATCTCGCCGTTCTTGATCAGGTCGACGATGTGCGGGCGGCCCTCGATCACCTTGTTCACGCGCGCGCACTCGATGCCGGCGGCGCCGAGGTAGTCGGCCGTGCCTTCGGTGGCGACCAGGCTGAAGCCCTTGTCCAGCATGTACCTCGCCACCGGTACGACCCGTGCCTTGTCGGGATCGCGCACCGAGATGAAGGCCTTGCCTGGCTGCGGCGCCTTGATGTTGGCGGCTTCCTCGGCGCGCGCGAACGCGGCCTCGAAGCTGCGGCCCACGCCCATCACCTCACCGGTGGAGCGCATCTCCGGGCCGAGGATCGGATCCACGTTCTGGAACTTCGCGAACGGGAACACCGCTTCCTTGACCGAGTAATAGCCAGGAATGATCTCCTTCGTCGCACCCTGCTCCGCCAGGGTCATGCCGGCCATGCAGCGCGCCGCGATCTTGGCCAGCGGCTGGCCGATCGCCTTCGACACGAACGGCACCGTGCGGCTGGCGCGCGGATTCACTTCCAGCAGGAAGATGGTGTCTTCGCCGGCTTCGTTGGCCTGCACCGCGAACTGGGTGTTCATCAGGCCGATCACGTTGAGCGCCTTGGCCAGTTGCACCACCTGCACGCGCAGGCGCGCCTGGGTGTCGGCGGACAGCGAGTACGGCGGCAGCGAGCAGGACGAGTCGCCGGAATGCACGCCGGCCTCCTCGATGTGCTCCATGACGCCGCCGACCAGCACGTTGCCCTCGCGGTCGGCGATCACGTCGATGTCGACCTCGACGGCATTGTCGAGGAAGCGGTCCAGCAGCACCGGCGAATCGTGCGAGACCTTCACCGCTTCGCGCATGTAGCGGGCCAGGTCCGCATCGGCATGCACCACTTCCATCGCGCGCCCGCCGAGCACGTAGCTCGGGCGCACCACCAGCGGATAGCCGATCTCGCGCGCATGCGCCAGCGCTTCGTCGGCGCTGCGCGCGGTGCGGTTCGGCGGCTGCTTCAGGCCCAGTTGCTCCACCAGCTTCTGGAAGCGCTCGCGGTCTTCGGCCAGGTCGATCGAATCCGGCGAGGTACCGATGATCGGCACGCCATTCGCTTCCAGCGCCTTCGCCAGTTTCAGCGGGGTCTGCCCGCCGTACTGCACGATCACGCCGAACGGTTTCTCCAGCTCCACGATCTCCAGCACGTCTTCCAGCGTCAGCGGCTCGAAGTAGAGGCGGTCGGACGTGTCGTAGTCGGTCGACACGGTTTCCGGGTTGCAGTTGACCATGATGGTCTCGAACCCGTCATCGCGCAGCGCGAGCGCGGCGTGCACGCAGCAGTAGTCGAACTCGATGCCCTGGCCGATGCGGTTGGGGCCGCCACCCAGCACCATGATCTTGCGACGTTCGCTCGGGTTGGCCTCGCACTCGTCCTCGTAGGTCGAATAGAGGTAGGCGGTCGTCGTCGCGAATTCGGCCGCGCAGCTGTCCACGCGCTTGTACACCGGGCGCACATTGAACGCCTTGCGCAGGGCACGCACCGCCGATTCGCTGGTGCGCGCCAGCTGGGCGATGCGCGCGTCCGAGAAACCCATGCGCTTCAGCGCGCGCAGGCGGCGCTTGTCCAGCCCGTCCAGGCCGCGATGGACCACGTCGACTTCGGCGTCGATCAGTTCCTCGATCTGGTCGAGGAACCACGGATCGACGAACGACAGGGCGTGCACCTCCTCGACCGACATGCCGGCGCGGAAGGCATCGGCCAGGTGGAAGATGCGCTCCGGACCCGGCTCCTTCAATTCGCGACGCAATTTGACCAGATCGTCTTCGTCCACCAGGTCCAGGCCGGTCGGGTCGAGTCCGATCTTGCCGGTCTCCAGCCCGCGCAGCGCCTTCTGCAGCGATTCCTGGAAGCAGCGGCCGAACGCCATCACCTCGCCCACCGACTTCATCTGGGTGGTCAGGCGTGCGTCGGCGGCCGGGAATTTCTCGAAGGCGAAGCGCGGGATCTTGGTGACAACGTAGTCGATCGCCGGCTCGAAGCTGGCCGGGGTCAGGCCGCCGGTGATCTCGTTCTTGAGTTCGTCCAGCGTGTAGCCGACCGCGAGCTTGGCCGCGACCTTGGCGATCGGGAAACCGGTCGCCTTCGACGCCAGCGCCGACGAACGCGACACGCGCGGGTTCATCTCGATGACCACCACGCGACCGGTCTGCGCATTGATGCCGAACTGCACGTTGCTGCCGCCGGTGTCCACGCCGATCTTGCGCAGTACCGCGATGGAGGCATCGCGCAATCGCTGGTATTCCTTGTCGGTCAGGGTCTGCGCCGGTGCGACGGTGATGCTGTCGCCGGTGTGCACGCCCATCGGGTCGAGGTTCTCGATCGAGCAGACGATGATGCAGTTGTCCGCGGTGTCGCGGACCACCTCCATCTCGAATTCCTTCCAGCCCAGCACCGATTCCTCGACCAGCACTTCTGTGGTCGGCGACAGTTCGAGGCCGCGCTTGACGATCTCGATCAGTTCCTCGCGGTTGTAGGCGATGCCACCGCCGCTGCCGCCGAGGGTGAAGCTCGGGCGGATGATGGTCGGATAGCCGACACGAGTCTGGATATCCAGCGCCTGCTCCAGCGTGCGCGCGACTTCGGCCTTCGGGCATTCCAGCCCGATCTCCTTCATCGCCACCCGGAACAGTTCACGGTCCTCGGCCATGCGGATCGCGTCGCGCTTCGCGCCGATGAGCTCCACACCGTATTTTTCGAGCACGCCGTTGTCGGCCAGGTCCAGCGCGCAATTCAGTGCGGTCTGCCCGCCCATCGTCGGCAGCAGCGCGTCCGGGCGCTCCTTGGCGATGATCTTCTCGACCATCTGCCAGTTGATCGGCTCGATGTAGACGGCGTCGGCCATCTCCGGGTCGGTCATGATCGTGGCGGGGTTGGAATTCACCAGCACCACGCGGTACCCCTCGTCGCGCAGCGCCTTGCAGGCTTGCGCGCCGGAGTAATCGAACTCGCAGGCCTGGCCGATGACGATCGGGCCGGCACCGATGATCAGGATGGTCTTGAGGTCTGTGCGCTTCGGCATCAGTGCGTCTCCATGAGCGCGACGAATCGGTCGAACAGCGGCGCCACGTCGTGCGGGCCGGGCGAGGCTTCCGGATGCCCCTGAAAACTGAAGGCCGGGGCGTCGGTGAGTTCGATGCCCTGGTTGGTGCCGTCGAACAGCGACCGGTGGGTCACCCGCACATTCGCCGGCAGGCTGGCTTCATCCACCGCGAAGCCGTGGTTCTGCGAGGTGATCATCACTTTGCCGCCGCTCGCCCCGGTCAGGTCCTGCACCGGGTGGTTGGCGCCGTGGTGGCCATGCGTCATCTTCAATGTCTGCGCACCGGCGGCCAGCGCCAGCAACTGGTGGCCCAGGCAGATGCCGAAGGTCGGGATCCCGGCCGCGATGAAGTCGCGGATCGCCGCGATCGCGTAGTCGCAGGGCGCGGGGTCGCCCGGGCCATTCGACAGGAACACGCCATCCGGCTGCAGCGCCAGCACATCGGCGGCAGGCGTCTGTGCCGGCACCACGGTGACGTCGCAACCGCGCTCGGCCAGCATGCGCAGGATGTTGAGCTTCACCCCGAAGTCGTAGGCGACGACCTTGAACTTCGGTTCGGCGCGCACGAAGGCGTTGCTGTCCAGGTCCAACTGGCCGTCGCTCCACGCGTAGGCCGCCTGGGTACTGACCACCTTGGCCAGGTCCATGCCCTTCAAACCGGGGAACTTGCGCGCGGCTTCCACCGCCTTGTCGACATCGAGTTGTTCATCGGGAGACGCGCCCGCCATCAGCGCGCCGTTCTGCGAACCGCGGTCGCGCAGGATGCGGGTGAGCTTGCGGGTGTCGATGCCGGAAATCGCCACGATGCCGCGCGTGCGCAACCACTCCGGCAGCGCGATCTCGCTGCGCCAGCTGCTGGCACGGCGCGGCACGTCGCGCACGATCAGGCCGGCCGCCCAGACGCGGTCGGCTTCGTCATCCTGGGTGGTGCAGCCGGTGTTGCCGATGTGCGGGTAGGTCAAGGTCACCAGCTGCCGCGCGTACGACGGGTCGGTGAGGATTTCCTGGTAGCCGGTCATGGCGGTGTTGAACACCACTTCGCCCACGGACAGGCCGGCGGCGCCCACGGAAATGCCCTCGAAGACCGTTCCGTCTTCAAGCACGAGGATTGCGGGTATGTTCAAGAGTGTCGCCCTGCGAGAGGTTGCAGAAAAGCGCCGAAGCGGCTGTGCCGGTTCGGAGCGGAGGGGGTTCAGGCGAGCGGGAATTGTACCGGCATGTGCCTGCGGTCGCCAGCATCCTGATTCATCCGGGCACAACCGGATTCACCCCGCCGACGTCGCGCGGAGACTGCCCGTCAGAGCAAATCGGCGACCCGATAGCGCCCCGCATCCCGGCCCTTCAGCCGTGCCGCCACGTGCAGGGCGCCACGGGCGAAGATGTCGCGGTTGGTCGCGCGGTGGACGAGTTCGATCCGCTCACCGGCGGCGGTGAACTGCACCAGGTGTTCGCCGACGATGTCGCCGGCGCGGATCGAGGCGTAATGCGGGGTGGCACCACCCTGCCCGGCTGATGCACCCAGCGTCAGCGCGGTGCCCGAAGGCGCATCCCGCTTGCGGGCGTGGTGGGACTCCACAATGTCGCAGTCCCAACCCGGCAGGACGCGCGCGGCGCGTTCCACCAGGTCATGCAGGACGGCAACCCCCAGGCTGTAGTTGCTGGCCCATGCGAGCGGGATATGCGTCGCCGCATCGGCAAAGTCCGTTTCCTGCGCAGCCGACAAGCCGGTGGTGCCGGACACCAGCGCCGCGCCGCGGGCGAGGCACAGGCCGAGGATCGCGTCGAAGCCCTCGGGCAGGCTGAAGTCCACGGCGACATCGAACGCCGGCACGCCGGCAAGTTCGCTGGCGGCGAACTGCGGAATGCCATCGACGACGCGCGCACCGACCTTGCGCGAGACCGCGGCGACCACGGTGCAGCCGGTGTCTTCGTCGCGGCAAAGGCGTTGCAGGCTCTGGCCCATGCGCCCGTTGGCACCATGGACCAGCAATCGAACCGGATTCGTCATGCCTGCAGGCTAGCGGGCAGGCCCGGCCACGACAAGCCGGGTGCACGTTGCACTACAACTGGGTGGCGGCGCTCTTGAGGCGATCGGCGACCTGGTGCATCGCGTTGTCGAACACGCTGTCGCCTTCGCGCAGGCTGACCTTGCCGAGCTTGGCCATCGCCGCCAGTTCCTCGGCCGAAGCCACCAGCACGCGGATGCCGCGGCGGTTGACCAGCAACAAGCGCGACGAAATCGGACTGATCCACGACACCTTGGCGGGCTCCACCCGATCCGCCGATGTCGCCAGTTGCAGCCAGCTTCCCACCTGCAGCTTGCGCATGCGATCCAGCATCGCACCTTCGAAATCCAGGTGATCGTTGCCGGCCACCACTTCGAGCTGCGGCTCGGGTTCGACTGCCTTCGGTTCCGGCAGGATGACCTGCTCGGGCATGTGGTTGGGGTTGTCCGCGGCGCGCTCGCCCGAGCACAAGCGCACCAGCGCATCCTGCAGGGAGTCGATCGCCAGTTGCGCGGCATCGCCGGTGCAACCGGAACTCGACAGGATCAACTCGAACTGGCCGCGTGGCAGCGCGGGCAATTCCTCGATGGGGCTGCGAACCTCGGCGTAGTCGAACGCAAGCAGCAGGCGATCGACGGCCTGGATCGCCTGTTCGTGGCGCAGCGAGCCGTGACCGTCGCGCAGCATCACCTGGGTCAGGTGATGGGACACATGGCGGCCAATGAATTCTTCCATGACAAGCGGCAACTCGCGCTCGCCGCGATGCTGCATCAGTTCGGCGGCGACCGCGCTGCGGGCCAAGTCGAGGCGCTCGCGGCCACGCTGCGCTTCGGTGGCACGCTTCTCTGCAAGCTCGAAGCGCTTGCGGTGCTGCGCCATGTACGAGCGGAGTTCCTGCTCCAGCGTCTCGAAGATCGCCACGTCCTCGTTGAACTCGGCGACCAGGCGATCGATCGTGTAGTCGACGCGGTTGAGCAACGCCTGTTCCTGCGGCGCATCGCCGTGGTTGCCTTCGCAAGCCTCCGCCACCGTGTTCAACAGGCGGCGCGCGGGATGCTCCTTCAACAGGAACATGCGCCGGTCCTTGACCGCGACCTTGACGTAGGGCACCAGCATGCGACCGATCTTGCGGCGGATGTTGGCATCGAACTGCGGGCCGTCGAGCAGCACGTCGAACAGCAGCGCGACCAGGTCGACCGCGTCCTCGTCCAGTCCGTCCAGGTGCAGGTTGTCGCCAGCCACGCCCAGCTTGCGCGCGTTCTGCGCGACTTCCTGGCGCAATTGTTCGGCCAGCGTGCGATGGTTGCCGCCATGCTCGCGCGGAGGCAGCGGCGCGTTCGGCATGTCCTGCTGCATCAGCGACAGGATCGACATCAACTCGCTGGATCCCAGCTTGGTCACCGGCGCTTGCGTCGCACCGGGCTGTCCCTGCCCACCGTCGGCATCGGCCTGGTTGCCGCCCATCGCCGTGCGCCAGCCCTGCAACAGGCCCAACAGGTTGCCGAACATGGCCTGGTCGACCGCACTCACCTGCGCCGGCAACTGCACCTGCCCATGCGGTGCAACGGGCGCATGCGGATCCTGCGCCTGCGCACCGGCGGGACCGGGCACCTGCTGCGAAACCTTCACGGTTGCACGCAACTCGGGCAGCACGCCGGCGGCGATCATCAGGGTATTGGCGCGCTCGTAGGCGGCACCCAGCACCGCGCCAAGCTCGCGCTCGAAGAACTTGAACACCACGATGCGGACGCCGGCTTCCAGTTCCGACTGGGCCAGCGCGGTACGCAACGCGGCGGCCAGGAACGCGGGGGCCAGCGGATTGTCCTGGGCCTGCAGGTCTTCGCGGCCAGCGACGTGTGCGATGCGCTTGCTCGCCATCTCCACGCCGGGCCCATGCAGGCGCACCAGCGCATCGCCCAGTTGCTCCACCGCGAGTTGCTCTTCCAGTTCCTGCTCGGACAGCAGGCTGAGGTCGGACGAACGACCATCGACCGGGAACCATTCGCTGGCGCTGCGCAGGTTGCGGAAACCCGCCTGCACCACCTCTTCATAGCGCCGTGCGATCTGCCCGCGCTGGCGGCGCAATTCGCGCAGCGCCATCAGGCCGAACTCCTCGTCTCCCTGCTGGCTTCGGTCGAATATGAAGTCGTCGACCTTGCCCAAGGCACGGTCGAGCGCCGGCAGCACCCGCTCCAGCATCTGCTTCTGCAGGCTGTCGAGGAGCCGGCCCCGGTCGGGCGGGGTCTGGTTGGGGATCTCCGTGGGGGTACGGAAGGACATGGGGCCCTGAAAGGGGGATTGAGCCATTGGTCAGGCTACGCGGGTTTGCACCACATGTCGCTGTCGCCCTTCGGTTTTGCCGATTGCGCCACAGTTTTTCCGACCATGCGCACGTTTCAGGAGACCATGCGGTCCCAGAACCCTTTCACGCCATCCAGGAAGGTGCTGGATTTCGGCGAATGCCGACGCGCGTTTTCACCGGTGAAGGTGGCCTCGAACCGTTCCAGCAGTTCGCGCTGTTCGGCGGTGAGGTTGACCGGCGTCTCGACCACCACCTTGCAATACAGGTCGCCGGGGTGCCTGCTGCGCACCGATTTCACGCCCTTGTCTCGCAAGCGAAACACCTTGCCGGTCTGGGTCTCGACGGGAATGCGCAGCTCCACCTCGCCACCGAGGGTCGGCACGCGCACGGCATCGCCGAGCGCCGCCTGCGAAATGCGGATCGGGACCTCGCAATGCAGGTCGTCGCCATCGCGGGCGAAGATGTCATGCGGGCGCACCCGCACCTCGACGTAAAGATCGCCAGCGGGCGCGCCGGCTGGGCCCGCCTCGCCCTCGCCCGCCAGGCGGATGCGGTCGCCGTTGTCCACGCCGGCGGGGATCTTCACCGACAGCGTCTTCTCGTCCTCGACGCGGCCGTTACCGTCGCAATGCGGGCATGGATTCGGGATGGTCTTGCCGGTCCCGCTGCAGTGCGGACACGGCGCCTGCATCTGGAACGGCCCGCGCTGCATCCGCACCTGGCCACGGCCATGGCAGGTGGCGCAGGTTTCGACCTTGCCGTCCGCCGAACCGCTGCCCTTGCAGGGTTCGCAATTGGCGAGGGTGGGGATCTCGATGCGTTTCTCGACGCCGGCCACGGCGTCCTCGAGGTCGAGTTCCATCACGTAACCGATGTCGGCACCGCGGCGCGAACCCTGCTGGCGCGCGCCGCCACCGAAGATATTGCCGAAGATGTCGCCGAAGATGTCGCCCATGTCGGCGCCGCCGAAGCCCGGCCCGGCATTGCCGCCGCCCATCCCGTGCTCGAACGCGGAATGACCGTGCTGGTCGTAAATGCGGCGCTTGCCGCCGTCGCTCAGCACTTCATAGGCTTCCTTGCACTCCTTGAACGCCGCTTCCGCGCTGGCGTCGCCGGGGTTGCGGTCGGGATGGTGTTTCATCGCGCAGCGGCGATAGGCCTTCTTCAGGTCTTCATCACTGGCATTGCGGGCCACGCCCAACACTTCGTAGTAGTCGCGCTTGCTCATCGATCCTGCCTACATCCTTCACGGCGACGGGCAGACCACTGGCCTGCCCGTCGCGTTGTCCCACCGCTTGCGCGATCAGGCCTTGTTGTTGTCGTCCTTGACTTCGGTGAACTCGGCGTCAACCACGTCGTCGCCGGCCGACGAGCCTTGGCCTGCCGCATCGCCAGCCGCACCCGGCTGCCCGGACGCTGCCGCCGCAGCGAACAATGCCTGGCCCGCCTCTTCCAGCGCCTTGGCCTTGGCATCGATCTGGCCCTTGTCGTCGCCCTTCATCGCCGTCTCGAGCTCGGCGATTGCGCCTTCGGCACGGCCGATCACGTCGCCCGGGACCTTGTCGCCGTTGTCCTTGATCGCGGTGCGGGTGGCGTGGATCAGGCCGTCGGCCTGGTTGCGCGCGGTGACCAGCTCATGGAAGCGCTTGTCTTCCTCGCGGTTGGCCTCCGCGTCCTGGACCATCCGCTGGATCTCGTCGTCGCTCAGGCCGGAACCGGCCTTGATCTCGACCTTCTGCTCCTTGCCGGTCTTCTTGTCCTTGGCCGACACGTGCAGGATGCCGTTGGCATCGATGTCGAACGCGACTTCCACCTGCGGCATGCCGCGCGGCGCAGCATCGATGCCGGTCAGGTCGAACTTGGCCAGCGACTTGTTGTAGCGGGCCTGCTCGCGCTCGCCCTGCAGCACGTGCACGGTGACCGCGGACTGGTTGTCCTCGGCGGTGCTGAACGTCTGCGCGGCCTTGGTCGGGATGGTGGTGTTCTTCTCGATGATCTTGGTGAACACGCCACCCAGGGTCTCGATGCCCAGCGACAGCGGGGTCACGTCGAGCAGCAGCACGTCCTTGACGTCGCCCTGCAGCACCCCGCCCTGGATCGCGGCGCCGATGGCCACCGCTTCGTCCGGGTTCACGTCCTTCTTCGGCTCCTTGCCGAAGAACTCGGTCACCGCCTGCTGCACGCGCGGCATGCGGGTCTGGCCACCGACCAGGATCACCTCGCCGATGTCGCTGGCGCGCAGGCCGGCATCGTTCAGGGCGATGCGGCACGGTTCGATGGTCTTCTTCACCAGGTCATCGACCAGCGCTTCCAGCTTGGAGCGGGTCAGCTTGATGTTCAGGTGCTTCGGGCCGGTCGCATCGGCGGTCACGTACGGCAGGTTGACGTCGGTCTGCTGCGAAGACGACAGCTCGATCTTGGCGCGCTCGGCCGCGTCCTTCAGGCGCTGCAGGGCCAGCGGATCCTTGCGCAGGTCGATGCCCTGCTCCTTCTGGAACTCTTCCACGAGGTAGTCGATGACGCGCTTGTCGAAGTCCTCGCCGCCGAGGAAGGTATCGCCGTTGGTGGCCAGAACCTCGAACTGCTTCTCGCCGTCGACATTCGCGATCTCGATGATCGAGACGTCGAAGGTGCCGCCGCCGAGGTCGTACACGGCAATCTTGCGATCGCTCTTGTCGCCCTTGTCCATGCCGTAGGCCAGCGCGGCCGCGGTCGGCTCGTTGATGATGCGCTTGACGTCGAGGCCGGCGATGCGGCCGGCATCCTTGGTCGCCTGGCGCTGGCTGTCGTTGAAGTAGGCCGGCACGGTGATCACGGCTTCGGTGACCGATTCGCCCAGGTAGGCCTCGGCGGTCTTCTTCATCTTCTCCAGCACCTTGGCAGAGACTTCCTGCGGCGCCAGCTTCTTGCCGTCGACCAGCGACACCCAGGCATCGCCGTTCTCGTGCGCCGTGATGGCGTACGGCACCAGGCCCAGGTCCTTCTGCACTTCCGCGTCGCTGAACTTGCGGCCGATCAGGCGCTTCACCGCGTAGAAGGTGTTCTTCGGATTGGTCACGGCCTGGCGCTTGGCGGACGCGCCGACCAGCACCTCATTGTCCTTGGACCATGCGACCACCGACGGGGTGGTGCGGTCGCCCTCGCTGTTCTCGATGACCTTGGCCTTGCCGCCTTCCATGATGGCGACGCAGGAGTTGGTGGTGCCCAGGTCGATGCCGATGATCTTGCCCATTAGTCTTTCCTCTTGGATCCGGATGTCGGGGGCGCCATGCGCCGATGACTGCGATGTGGGGTTGTGGCGCGCGGCTTCAAGAGCCCCGCACCACGCAATTCAGCTGCTGCCTCAGGACGCGACCACGACGAGCGCCGGGCGCAGCAAACGGCCGTTGAGCAGATAGCCCTTCTGGAACACCTGCGCCACGTGGTCCGCCGCCACGCCGGGGGCCTGCATCTGGCTGATCGCCTGGTGATGCTCGGGATTGAACGCCTCCCCGGTCGGGTCCAGCACGACCAGGCCGTTCTCGCCGGCCACCTTCAGCAACTGTTTGAAGGTCATTTCCAGGCCATCGCGGAGCGGACTTGGCTCGCTGCCAGCCGCGGCCAGGCCGGCATCCAGGCTGTCGAACACCGGCAACAGGTCGCCGAGCAGGCGCTCGTTGGCGAACTTGCGGGCATTGTCGATCTCGCGGGCGATGCGCTTGCGCTGGTTCTCGAGGTCGGCGCGCTCCAGCAGCGATTGCGCCTTCAGCTGCTCGAGCTCGCCGCGCAGCGCTTCGAGTTCATCGTCCTGCGGCATCTCGCCGGCCACGTCGTTCACGTCCTGGATCGGATCCTGCATGTTGGTTCCCGTGCTTGATGTGCGGCCTCCGCCGCGCCCGGCATGGTGATGGGGCTTCACCGAAACGGATTCAAGGTGGGATGCGGATGGGCCGGGCGTGCCGGATCAGGGCGGTGCGTCGAGCGCCGCCCCGAGGATGGCCGCGGTGGCTTCGACCACCGGGATCACCCGCTCGTAGGCCATCCGGCTGGGGCCGATCACGCCCAGCACGCCCAATACCCGGCCGTCGCGGCCATAGGGCGCGGTCACCAGCGACATGCCCTCCAGCGGCGCGATCCCGGTTTCCTCGCCGATAAACACCCGCATCCCCGGTGCCTTGGCGGTGCGCTCCAGCAACTGCAGCAGTTCGCGCTTCTCGGCGAACGCCTCGAACAAGGCCCGCAGGCGGTCGAGGTCGTTGAGGTCCTGCAGGCCCATCAACCGGGTCTGCCCGGCCACCAGCATGCCGTCGAAGGCGGCGTCCTCGCGGGCGGGTGCGAATGCCTGCTCGGCCAGGTCGAGCGATGTCGCCAGCAGGCGCTCCATCTCGCTGCGCGCATCGCGCAGGTCGCGCAGCAGCACGGCCCGGATCTGCGCCAGCGGCTGCCCGGCGAAATGCGCATTGAGGTAGTTCGCGGTCTGCTCCAGCTCCGACGGGTCGAAGGCACGCCGCACCTGCACCACCCGGTTCTGCACCTCGCCATCGGCGAACACCACGATCGCCAGCACGCGCTGCGGATCCAGCGCGACGAACTCGATCTGGCGGAAGGCGAATCCCTCCCGCTTCGGCACGCTGACCATGCCGGCGAAACGGGTCATCGCCGACAACAACTCGGAGGTATTCCCCAGCAAGGCCTGGGTGCCGGCACCGACCGGCAGCTCGCTGCGCAGGCGCTGCAACTCGGCATCGCCCAAGGGCTTGACCTGCAGCAGCGAATCGACGAACAGCCGATACCCCTGCGCGGTCGGGATGCGTCCGGCGGAACTGTGCGGCGCCGCCAGCAGGCCGGCCTCTTCCATCGAGGCCAGGATGTTGCGGATCGTGGCCGGGCTGACGTCCAGCCCCGAATGGCGGGCCAGGGTCTGCGAGCCGACCGGCTCGCCATCGCGCACATGCCGGGCCACCAGCGTGCGCAGCAACTGGCGCGCACGCGGGTCGCTGGCGATGTCGGCGGGATGGCGGCTCATGCGCTGGTTGTATGCGCGCCGCCCTTGTCATGCAAGCGCTACCGGAACGCCCCCGCAGGCAGGCACAATGCGCGCCGATGCTGAGCCGCCTGTCCATCCGCGATTTCGCCGTGGTCGCCCATGCCGAGCTGGCCTTCGGGCGCGGCCTGACCGTGGTATCGGGCGAAACCGGTGCCGGCAAGTCTTTGCTGGTCGATGCGCTGGGCTTCCTCGGTGGCGCGCGTGCGGATGCCGGCGCCGTGCGCCATGGTGCGCAACGCGCCGAATTGGCCGCCGAATTCAGCCTGGTGGATTGCCCCGCCGCCATCGACTGGCTGCGCGAAGCCGAACTCGACGACGAAGACGCCTGCCAGCTGCGCCGCACCCTGCGTGCGGATGGTGGCTCGCGCGCGTGGATCAATGGCCGCCCGGTGCCGATGGCGCAACTGGCGGAACTGGCCGCCCTGCTGGTCGAAATCCATGGCCAGCACGAGCAGCAGGCCCTGCTGTCGCGCGCGCACCAGACCCGCCTGCTCGATGCGCATGCACGCCACCCGGCCCTGCTCGAAGCCGTGCGCAGCAACGCGATCCAATGGAAGGCGCTGCACGAGGAACGCGCCGCCCTGCTCGCCCGCGGCGACGTCGGCGAACGGCAGGCCTGGCTGCGCCACCAGTTGCAGGAACTCGATGCCGAAGCCCTTGCGCCCGAGGCGTTGGCGGAACTGGATGCCAGCCATCGCCGGCAAGCCCATGCGGCCTCGTTGATCTCGACCTGCGAACAGGCGCTCGAACAACTGGGTGGCGACCACGCTATCGCCGCGCAATTGCACCATCTTCGCGGCAGCTTGCAGCGCGAAATCGCGCACGAGCCGCGCCTCGGCGAGGTCGATGCCCTGCTGGACTCGGCCGCGATCCAGCTGGACGAAGCCTTCGCCCTGCTGGAACGCATCCGCGACGACCTTGACCTGGATCCGGACGCGCTGGATGCGTTGGAGCGCCGCCTGGCACGCGTGCAGGACCTCGCACGCAAGCACCGGGTCTCACCCGAGGGATTGGCCGCGCATCGTGATGCATTGGCGCGCGAACTCGACACCCTTGCCGATGCCGACGAACGCCTGCAACGGATCGAACGCGACATCGCCCAGGCGCATGCCGCATGGCGCATGTCGGCCGCGGAGCTCAGCGCCTCGCGGCGAAAGGCCGGCGACGCACTTGGCGAGTCGGTCGCCGCGCTGATCGCCGAACTGGGCATGGAAGGTGGGCGGTTCGAGGTGCAACTGGAAGACAGCGACAGCGACACGCCGGATCCACAGGGTGCCGAGCGCGCGGACTTCCTGGTCTCGGCCAACGCCGGGCAACCGCCGCGCCCGTTGCGCAAGGTCGCCTCCGGCGGCGAGCTGTCGCGGATCTCGCTGGCGATCGAAGTCGCCACGCTGGGCCTCGACGCCGTGCCCACGATGGTCTTCGACGAAGTCGACTCCGGCATCGGTGGTGCAGTTGCCGCGGCGGTGGGCGCGAAGTTGCGTGCACTCGGTGCGCCGCGTCAGGTGTTGTGCGTGACCCACCAGCCGCAGGTCGCCGCGGCCGGGCATGCGCACTACCGGGTCAGCAAGGCCGCCACGGACGGCATGACCCAGTCCTCGGTCGCCATGCTCGATACCGACGGCCGCACCGATGAAATCGCGCGGATGCTGGGTGGTGCCGAAGTCACCGACGAAGCACGCGCCGCGGCCAAGCGATTGCTCGAAGCTTCTAGCGCTTCTTCCTGACGTACAAGACGAGGGCGTGATCCTCGATCTCGTAACCATGCGCGGCGGCGATCTGCCGTTGCAGTTCCTCGATCTCGTCGCTGTGGAACTCGACCACCTTGCCGGTGTCGACGTCGACCATGTGGTCGTGGTGTTCGCCGCGGTCGAGTTCGTAGACGGCATGGCCGCCCTCGAAGTTGTGCTTGAGCACCAGCCCCGCCGATTCGAATTGGGTCAGTACCCGGTAGATCGTGGCCAGCCCGATTTCCTCGCCATCGCCCAGCAATTGCCGGTAGATGTCCTCGGCGGTCATGTGCCGCGGCTTGGTCTGCTCCAGCAGTTCCAGGATCCGCATGCGCGGATGGGTGACCTTGAGGCCTGCCTTGCGTAAGTCCTGCGATTCCATCGGCCCTCCGGGCATGGTTCGTCGATCGCCAACGTCGGGTGAATGCAGCGCCCTGCACCGCTCCGGCAGTGCCGCCGCGAATGCCGTCGCAGCGGGCTTGGAGTGTATCATCGGTGTTTCCGCCACTCGCCCCCGCCTCCATGCGCAAGCTGCTCGTCATCGTCCTCGTGGTCCTGTTCGCCAGCGGTTGCGGCGTGCTTTACCGGCAGCCGATCTACCAGGGCAACTTGCTCGACAAGGCGGCGGTGGACCAGTTGCAGGAAGGCATGGACAAGCGCCAGGTGATGACCCTGCTGGGCACGCCGTCGATCCAGGATCCGTTCCACCAGGAACGCTGGGATTACGTTGCCAGCCGCAAGACAGGCCGCAGCGGCCCCACTGAAGTCAAGAACATGACCTTGTGGTTCGCCAACGGCAGCCTGTCGAAGTGGGAAGGCGAATATTTCCCCGAACAAGATTCCGAACTCGCCAAGACCATGTCCAGATTCGGCAACCTCGCGAAGGACAAGAAGAAGGGCGGCCGCTGAGAGGAGCTTCAGCGGCCTGATTTCAGTGGCCGCCGCTCTGCCCGCAAGCGTCGCGCCTGCTTGGGATCTGCCTGCAGGGCACGCAGCAATTCCACCCGATCACCCTCGTGGAGGATCGTGTCTGCGGCGGCAGCCACGCCGAACACCGCCAGCGCGGTGAATTCCGCGTCCAGCGTCCAGCCGGCGGCATCCAACGCCATCGCCACCGTCGTTCCCTCGCTGATCTCCAGCGTCCGGGATTCGTGGCGATGCGGCCATGCGCGCAGCACTTCGACGCGCATCAGCTGCCGCTCTTGTCGGCCTCGCGCACGAAGTCGTCGACCATGCGATCGGCCAGGCCCTGCATGCCCAGCGACAGCGCCGGCCCCAGCAGCCGGTTCTGCGGTTCGAATTCCAGACGCAGGCTGACCTTGCAGGCGGATTCATCGAGCGCGTGGAACTGCCAGCGGCCGTCGAGGCGGCGGAACGGGCCATCACGCAAGGCCATGTCGATGTGGTGCGGTGGCGACAGCGTGTTTTCGGTCGTGAACCAGGTGTGGAAACCACCGAGCCCCAGGTCCAGGCGCGCGACAAGGCGATCGTCGCCCTGCTCCAGCACCTGTGCCTCGCGACACCAGTCGAAACGCCGCGGATAGGCGGCGACATCGTTGACCAGCGCGAACATGCGCGCGGCGGCATGTTCGACCAGGGCACTGCGCAGGATGACCGGCATCGCGACTCCGACGGAGCCGATACGCCGCGACGTGGGCGGATATCGGCGAGAATGGCGGGATGAACAAGAAGACGGGCAAGGATAAGCCAAACGGCGGCGGCACCATCGCGCTGAACAAGCGCGCGCGCCACGACTACCATTTCGAACAGAAATTCGAAGCCGGCCTGTCGCTGCAGGGCTGGGAACTGAAATCGATCCGCGCGGGCCGCGCCAATCTCACCGATGGCTACGCGGTGGTGCTGCAAGGCGAACTGTTCCTGGTCGGCGCGCAGATCACCCCGCTGATCCAGGCGTCCACGCATGTGGTCGCCGACGACCGGCGTTCGCGCAAGCTGCTGCTGCATCGCCACGAGATCGACGAGTTGATCGGCCGGGTGCAGCGAGACGGTTATACCCTGATCCCCACCGCGCTGTACTGGAAGGGCAACAAGGTGAAGATGGAACTGGCGCTGGCGCGCGGCAAGCAGAACCACGACAAGCGCGAGGCCAGCAAGGAACGCGACTGGAACCGCGAAAAGCAGCGGGTGATGCGCCAGCACAACAAGGATGCGTGAGGTTTCCGGCATCGCCGGAAACATCCCCAAGATGCGCAAGCGAATCATGGGCCCCACTGCATGCTTCCGTCCCCCGTTCGCGCCCTTGGCGCGAATCCACCGCCAACCTGGGGGCTTCCAAGGCGGAGCTTGCCGACTCACAGGATGACGATGGTCATTCCGGGTCGATTGCCGATGGAAGGTGCGTCCCCAACCTGAAACGGAAGGCGGCCCCCTGCCCCGGGCGGCCTTCCGCCCGGATCTCGCCGCCGTGGCGCTCGATGATGCGCTTGACCGAGGCCAGCCCGATGCCGTGCCCGGGGAATTCATCCTGGCTGTGGAGGCGCTGGAACGGCTTGAACAGCTTGCCGGCGTAGTCGGGATCGAAGCCGGCGCCGTTGTCGCGCACCACGAACCACGGGCGCTGATCGTCGCCCATCTCGCTGCTGAATTCGATGCGCGCATCGTCGCGATCGCGGGTGAACTTCCAGGCATTGCCCAGCAGGTTTTCCAGCAGGTTCTGCAGCAGCGTGCGATCGCCCTGCGCACGCATGCCGGGCTCGATGCGCAGGTCGATGGCGCGCCCGGGATCGGCATCTGCAAGCCCGGCGACCACATCCTCCGCCAGCGCGCTCATGTCGACATCGGCCACCTCGGGTTCGGCACGACCGATCCGCGCCAGCTTGAGCAGGGCATCGATCAGTTCGCCCATCCGCGCCGTGCCCCTGCGCACGCGCTCCAGATAATCGCGCCCGGTGGCATCCAGCCCCTGTGCGTGGCGCTCGCCCAGCATCCGGCTGAAGCCTTCGATCCCGCGCAGCGGCGCGCGCAGGTCGTGGGACACGCTATAGGCGAAGGATTCGAGTTCGCGGTTGGCCTCGCTGAGTTCGCGCGTGCGCGCGGCGACGCGCGCCTCCAGGGTGCGGTTGAGCGCCTGCACCGCCGCTTCCGCGCGGACACGCTCGGTCACGTCCTCGACCTGCACCAGCCGGGACACGTCGATGCCCGGCTCGTTCGGCACGGGAGCGAAGGTCAGGTGCACGTGGCGCACCTCGCCATCGCCTCGACGCAAGGTGCGGGTCAGCCGGATCACCCCACCCGATTCGTCGAGCACCTCCATCTGCGAGGTCACCAGCGGCTGGGTATCGCCTTCGTCGAGGAATTCGTTGAGCGAATGTCCCTGCAGCACATCCTCGCTGCGGCCGAAGATGCGGCCGAAGGCGGGATTGTTCTCGACGATCGCACCGTTCGAATCCAGCAAGGCCTTGCCGATCGCGGAATACTGCATGGCATTGCGGAAACGCTGTTCGCTGCGGCGATAGCTCTGGGTCATGTCCGCGGCGATGCGACGCGCCCGTGCTTCGGTCGAGGCCAGCATCCAGGTCATCGCGAACAGCAACAGCGACGCGGCAAGCCCGGCCAGCAGCAGTTTGTCCAGGGCCGCCAGTTGCGGCGCAGCGCTCTCGGTCGGTCCGGAGAAGAAATCGAAACGCCATCGCCGTCCGTAGAACTGCATGGCCAGGCTGTGGGTGAATGCATGGCCGCTGTCGTCGATCCCCGGATCCTGGTGGAGGACCGCGTGGCCGCCATCGGTGGTATCGACCACGCGCAGCATCGTCCGCGTCTGCGCCGGGCGCAATGCCGATCGCAACATCGCCCCGATGCGGAACGGCGCATACACCCAACCGCGCATCGACGCCCGCCGCAGCTGCGGGGAATCGGCAGCTTCCAGCCCGGCGTAGACCGGCATGTACAGCACCAGCGAATATTCTGGATTCGCCACGTCGCGCATCAGCACCAGCCGGCCACTCAGTTGCGATCGACCGCTGTGCATGGCCGCGTGCATCGCACTTCGGCGGGTCGCCTCCGAATACATGTCGAACCCCACCGCGCCGCGGTTCTCCGGCGATTGCGGTTCCATGTAGAGGATCGGCCCGTAGTGTTCGCGATGGCCGCGCGGGCGGATTTCCAGCAGGCCACGGCCGTCCTCGCGCCATGCTTCCTGCAGGCGGGTCAGCTCGCGTCCGTCCACGTAGACCGCGTAGCCCAGCCCGAGCACGTACGGGAAGCGCGATTGCACCCGCAAGCCATCCACGTAACCGCGCCATTGCTCGGGCGTGGGCTGGTCGACCGCCGCGAACAGGGACGCGCCCCCACGCAAGGTGACCTCGATGTTGTTGAGGTGCATCTGCACCAGTGACGCCTGCTGCCCGGCGATGCCGCGGAATTGCTCGGATGCCAGCCGCAACTCACGCTGCCGCGCATGATCCCACGCTACCAGCACGAACAGCACCGACACCACCAGCACCAGGATCGCAAACGGGTAGCCATAACGCATGCGGCGCAGTGCATGCGGTGCGTCGGCTGGATGCGGGACTTGCGGCGATGCCATCGCCCCAGCATACCGGGTCGATCGCGGCACACGTCGACGCCGGAAACACATCGGGCCGCTTGCGCGGCCCGATGCGGTGGAGATGGTGGAGGTGGGCGGAATCGAACCGCCGTCCGAAGGAACTCCATGCCCGGCACTACATGCTTAGCTCACCGTTTGGTCTCGGCCTGCGACAACACGGTGTGCGAAGCACGCCGCAGGACACACCCGCTTGAGTTAAGCCACTGGTTGGCGGGTCGCCGCCAGGGCCGGTTCCGTGATAATGACCCTACATCCACGAGCACGGGCACAAGTGGGTTCGGGGCTTACGCCTTAAGCGGCGAGAGCGTAGACGTCGTCGTTGGCGTCTGGGTTTTTGCAGCTGGATTAACGAGGAAAGCTACCCCCTCGGCATGCGCCGTGCGATTTCGCTGCCCCCGTCGAAGCCAGTGCACCCCCGGGTAACGTCGTTGTCGCCGACTGGATCAGTATAGGGGCACGAGCCGCTTTCACAAGCTCGCGCCCCACGTACCGTGCAGTGCGATCAACCCTGCAGCGGCAGCAGGCGGATCTCGACGCGGCGATTCAGTGCGCGGCCCTGCTCGGTGTCGTTGCTGGCGATCGGGTAGCGCTTGCCCATGCCAACCACTTCGAAGCGCTCGCGTTGCAGGCCCTGGCCGACGAGGTAGCTGGAGACCGAATTCGCACGGCGCTCCGACAGGGTCTGGTTGGCGGCATCGGAACCGATGCTGTCGGTGTGCCCACTCACTTCCACGATGGTCTGGTTGTACTCGCGCAGGGTGTTGGCGATGGTGTTGAGCGCCGGGTAGAACTGCGGCTTGATGTCGTACTTGGCGAAGTCGAAGGTGACGCCATCAGGCAGATTGAGCTTGATGACGTCGCCGTCGCGGGTGACATCGACGCCGGTGCCCGCGGTGGCGCGGCGCAGCTCGGCTTCCTGGCGATCTTGATAGGCCCCCACTGCGCCGCCCGCCAACGCCCCAACGCCCACGCCGACCATCGCGCGCTGGCGGCGTTCGACCGCGTTGCCACCGCTCAGCAGCCCGGCCGCCGCGCCGATTGCCGCGCCGATCAGGGCACCGTTGCGGGTGCGATTGGGATCGTTCGGGTCGTTGGTCTGGCCGGTGTAGGTCGCGCAGCCGGAGGTGAAGGCAGCCAGAGTGGCGGCGAGTGCAGCAACTTTCAAAGTCTGGGTATTCATGCGCGTCGAAGCTCCGTGGGTACGTTTGTCGTCCAGGGCAAATCCTGAATGCGGCCACAGGCTAGGCCGGCAAACGTAGCCGGCAGGTGAACGCTGCCGGCACCGTTAAGCCGGCGTTGACTCTTCCAGCAACGCGGTGGCGCTGTCCGCATCCAGGGGATGCTCCCAGCCTCCCATCAGGGACAGGTAGAGCAACTTCTCGAATTCCGCACCGAAGCGCCGGACGACCGCATCCGGATCCGGGATCAGGCGCGCATCGGTCACCAGGCCGAAATGCACCTGCCCGCGGTAGCTGAGGATCGACAAACCCAAGCCGATCGACCCTGTCTGCGGTACCCAGAACATGATGTCGCGCAGCATGCAGCCGGCCAGGTAGAGCGGCTGCTGCGGGCCGGGCACATTGGTCGCCACCGCGCTCGCCTTGCGGCTGAACATCTCCAGTGCGACTTCCTGCAACTGCGGCGGCGCCAGTCCGAGTGCCGCCAAAAGACCATATGCAACAATGGCTTGCCGTGAACTCTTCAGCTGATTCATGCACTCCGCGACCCGCTCCAGGCGCCGTAGCGGGTTGTCCTCACCGACCGGCAGGTCGAGGAACACCAGGCCGAAGTGATTGCCGAGTTTCTTGGCATGTTCCAGCGGGCGCAGGTTCACCGGCACGGTGGCGCGCAGGGTCATGCCGTCGAGGTTTTCCCCGCGATCCAGCATGTAGCCGCGCAAGGCACCGGCCGCGGCGGCCATCAGCACGTCGTTGACCGTGCAGTCGCAGGCGCGCCCCACCGCCTTCACTTCCTCCAGGTCCAGCGGCTCGGCCCAGGCCACGCGCTTGCTCACGCCCAATCGACCACGCAACAGCGACGGCGGATCGTCCGGCAGGGCCAACGCGGTGACCAGCTCGCGTGCGAGTTCACCACCTTCCTTCGCAATCAGGCCAGCCAGGGTGGGATCGCGATACATCGCCATCCCCTGCTCCAGTACCTTGCCGCCCAGCTTCATGTACTTGTCGACGGCACCGACGCGGCGCGCCACCGGCGCCGCATCCTGCTTCAGCCACGCCTTGTCGAGGCGGCTGGCCTGCGAGGACTCACGGCTGGTGTCGGTCAGCGACAGCAGCACTTGCACCAGCGCGATGCCGTCGGCATAGCAATGATGGATACGCGAGACGATCGCGGAACCGCCCTGGTAGCGCTCGATCAGATGGAACTGCCAGAGCGGCTTGGTCGGATCCAGCGGGCTGGAGGCCAACTGGCTGACGAAACGCTCCAGCGCTTTTTTCTCCGCTGCGGGATTGCTCTTGCCGGGCAATCCGGAGATGCGCACGTGCCAATCGAGGTCGAAGTCGGCGTCCTCCACCCATTGCGCACCCGTCGCGCCGTCCACCGGCTTCTGCCGGAAGCGCGCATACGAGAGGAACCGCTGCTGGACCACCCGCTTCAGCTGCACCAAGCTCATCGGCTCGGCGAACATCATCACGCCGGTGATCATCATCGGGTTGGTCGGCCGCTCCATCCGCAGCCAGGCGGTGTCGACCCGCGACATCGGCTCGCGCTTCAGTCGCCTGCCGTGCCCTTCATTCGGGCGTTCCGCGCGCAGTTTCGACGTGGCCATCCGTTCCTCCCCAGGATCATCGGCCGAGTGAATCACGCGCCGTGGTGGACGGTCAACGCGAGTCCGCGCCACCGATGTACTCGCGCGGGATGCGCTCGTTGAGGCCGGTCAGGATCTCGTAGGGGATCGTGCCCGCGCGCTCGGCCAGCGCTTCGGTGCTGATGCCGGCATCGCCCTGGCGACCGATCAGCACGACTTCGTCCTCGTTATACGCCGAGCCCTCCGGCCCGATGTCGACCATGAACTGGTCCATGCACACGCGGCCGACCAGCGGATGCGGTTGTCCATGCAGCAGCACCTGCCCGCGCGACGACAATGCGCGCGGATAGCCATCGCCATACCCCACCGGAACGGTGACGATGCGGGTGTCCACCGCAGGCTGCCAGGTCGCGCCGTAGCTGACCGGATTGCCGGCCTGGACCACCTTGAAGAACACCACCCGTGAGACCAGCGACAACGCGGGACGCACAGGAACGGTCGGCAGCGAGGCAGGATCCGGCAGCACGCCATACAGGACGATGCCAGGGCGGACGATGTCCAGCCAGGTCTCCCGAAAATTCAGCACCCCACCGGAATTGGCAAGGTGGCGCAGCGGCATCGGCGCACCGATCCGCTCGAAATGCGCGCAGGCTTCGTTGAAGCGCTCCAGTTGCAGCGCCGTCATCGGCGACGCCGGATCGTCCGCGCAGGCCAGGTGCGAATAGATGCCCTTGAGCGTGCACCAGGGCGAGGCCACCGCGGCCTCGATGAACGGCCCGGCGCAGTAGCTGTGCACGCCGATCCGTTCCATCCCGGTGTCGATCTTCAGGTGGATGGTCGCCTTGCGGCCCATCGCCTGCGCGGTGGCTTCGACCTGGCGCAGCTTGTCCTGCGACGACACGGTGATTTCGAGGTCGTGCTCCAGGAACTGCGCAACCTGCGGCCCGAAGATGCCGCCCAGCACCAGGATCGGCGTGGTGATGCCCGCGCGGCGCAGCGCGATGCCTTCCTCGACGAAGGCGACCCCCAACTGATCGACGCCCTGTGCCTGCAGGTGGCGGGCCACCGGCACCAGCCCATGGCCGTACGCATTGGCCTTGACGATGGCCATCACTGGCACGCCGACGCGGGTGCGGATGGCCTGCAGGTTGTGGCCGATCGCATCGAGGTCGACGACGATCCGGCTGGGACGCTGGCTGGCGATTTCGCTCATGCGGCTATTCGACCATATCCGGATCGCCACGTCGGCGCAGTCGGATGTTCAAGCAACGGCTTCGGGAAGTTGGAGGCTCGCACCGAAGTCCGCCCCCGTGGGTGGGATTCGCCGCTTAGGCTTCGCATCCGGCTACGATGCGCGGGCGCGCGCCATCCATGGCGCGCTCGAACCCTGCCCACGGGGGCGGACTTCGGTGCGATGCTGGATCCCGGTTTGCCTTACTCGAAACTCCCCACCATATCGTGGGCCAGGTTGTCGAAGCGGGTGTACTCGCCGAAGAACTTGAGCTTGAACGAACCGGTCGGTCCGTTTCGCTGCTTGCCGATGATGATCTCGGCCAGGCCCTTGTCAGGTGAATTTTCCTTGTTGTAGTACTCGTCGCGGTAGATGAACACGATCACGTCGGCGTCCTGCTCGATCGCACCGGACTCGCGCAGGTCGGCCATCACCGGACGCTTGTCGGTGCGGGTTTCCAGCGAGCGGTTGAGCTGCGACAGCGCGATCACCGGCACGTTGAGCTCCTTCGCCAGGCCCTTGAGCGAGCGGCTGATCTCGGAAATCTCGGTGGCGCGGTTCTCGCTGTTGCCCGGCACCGCCATCAGCTGCAGGTAGTCGATCACGATCAGGCCGAGGTCGTGCTCGCGCTTGAGCCGGCGCGACTTGGCGCGGAGCACGTCGGGCGACAGGGCCGGGGTGTCGTCGATGAAGATCTTGACCCCGTTCATCTGCGCGATCGCGCCGGTCACGCGGCTCCAGTCCTCGTCCTCCAGCTGGCCGGTGCGCAGGCGCGTGGCATTGACCCGCCCCAGCGAGGAAATCAGGCGCAGCGCGAGCTGCGAGGCCGACATTTCCATCGAGAACACCGCCACCGCCTTCTTCGACTTCAACGCGCCATATTCGGCAATGTTCAGTGCGAAGGTGGTCTTGCCCATCGCCGGGCGCGCGGCCAGGATCAGCAGGTCGGTGGGCTGCAGGCCCGCGGTCATCTCGTCGAACTCGGTGTAGCCGGTGGGCAACCCGGTCACGCCACTGCCGTTCTCCGCGCGCTTCTGCAGCACGTCGAAGGCCTCGATCAGGGCGCTGCGCACCGGGGTGAAGTCCTGGCGGCCACGCCCGTGCCCCTCGGCGATGGCGAAGACTTCCTGCTCCGCCTTGGCCAGCAGCTCGGCGGAATCGCGGCCTTCCGGCTGGAAGCCGTCGTTGACGATGCCGGTGCCGACATCGATCAGCTTCCGCTGGATCGCCTTGTCGCGCACGATGTCCGCGTACGCCTTGATGTTCGCGGCGCTGGGCGTGCTGGCCGCCAGTTCTACCAGGTAGGCGCCACCCGCGACCTGCTCGGCCTTGCCCTGCGAGTCGAACCAGTCGCCCACCGTGACCGCATCACAGGGCTGGTTCTTCTCCACCAGTTCGCGGATCGCGCGATAAATCAGCTGGTGGTCGCGACGATAGAAATCGTCCTCGACCAGTTGATCCGCGACGCGGTCGAAGGCGTTCGGATCGAGCATCAGGCCACCCAGCACCGCCTGCTCGGCCTCCAGCGACTGCGGGGGCACCCGCAGGTGCTCGATCATGGCGTCGTTGCGGGTATGGAAACTGGCGTCGGGGCGGGAGCCCGGTCGTGCGCTCATCGGCTGAAAGGCTCCGGAATACGGCCCGTCATCGCGGACCGCCTTGTTCTTGTTCGAGGCAGGCATCGTAGGGTGGTTCCCGCCACGGGCGTTGCAGACAAGTCGTGGGACATCCTGTGGATAACCCATCTCAGCAGCCGCGATCCGGCGAAACGAAAACGGGCGCCCTGCGGCGCCCGTCTCGACAACATCCCGATGGACGGGATTACGCCGCGTCCGGCACCACGATGACCTTCAGGCTCGACTCGACGTCGGCATGCAGGTGCACCAGCACTTCGAACTCGCCGGTGTGGCGGATCGGGCCTTCGCCCATCACCACTTCCGACTTGCCGACGGTCACGCCCAGCTGCTTGGTGGCGGCTTCGGCGATCTCGCGCGGGCCGACCGAGCCGTACAGCTTGCCTTCGGTCGACGCGTTCGCGCTGATGGTCACGCTGGCATCGGCCAGCTTGGCCTGGCGCGCGGACGCGCCGTCCAGGGTGGCCTGGGCCTTGGCTTCGTAGTCGGCGCGCTTGGCTTCGAACTCGGCCAGGTTGGCGGCGGTGGCCGGCACGGCCTTGCCCTGCGGCACCAGGAAATTGCGGCCGTAGCCCGGCTTGACGCTGACCTTGTCGCCAAGGTTGCCGAGGTTCACGACTTTCTGCAGGAGAATCAGTTGCATTTCAGTGCTCCGTATTCGTTAGCGGCACGGATCGCGCGCCGCAACGGTTGCTGTCCGAATGGACGGTGTTTGTGCGACGACCGTCGATTGCACAGCCAGCGATGGGCTGGCTAGGCGCGGGCCGGTGAGCAAACCGCAGTTGGCATAAGCCAATGAGGATTTGCGAAACCGGCCCGGCAACGACGCCAGACCGAGCTGGCGCAGCAATCAGACGTTGTGGTTGTCGGTGTAGGGGATCAGCGCCAGGAAACGCGCGCGCTTGACGGCCGACTGCAGCTGGCGCTGGTACTTCGACTTGGTGCCGGTGATGCGGCTCGGCACGATCTTGCCGGTCTCGGTCAGGTACTGGCGCAGGGTGTTGAGATCCTTGTAGTCGATCTCGGTCACGCCTTCGGCGGTGAACTTGCAGAACTTGCGGCGGCGGAAGAACTTGGACATGGGTATGGCTCCTTAAGCGGCTTCGGCGGATTCGGAATCGCCAGTGCCCACGGCACTGTCGCTCTCGTCGTCACGGCGGCGGCGCTCGCCACGCTCGGGCTTGTCGCCCTTCTCGTCCTTGTTCTTCATGATCAGGGACTGCTCGGTCACCGCGTCGTCGCGGCGCATCACCAGGTGGCGCAGCACGGCGTCGTTGAAGCGGAAGCCGTCGACCAGTTCGTCAAGGACAGCCTGCTCGGCTTCGATGTTGAACAGCACGTAGTGGGCCTTGACCAGGTTGTTGATCGGGTAGGCCAACTGGCGGCGGCCCCAGTCTTCCAGGCGGTGGATGGTGCCGTTGCCGGCTTCGATCGAGCTCTTGTAGCGCTCGATCATGGCAGGCACCTGCTCGCTCTGGTCCGGGTGGACCAGGAACACGATTTCGTAATGACGCATGGTCGTTTCCTTGTGGATATCGGGCGGCGGGATGCCGGCCGAAGCCCTCGGCCACCGTGATCACGGCGCGTTCGGGCAAGAGCTCCCGCGAACGGGAGCCGCAAAGTATGGCAGATTCAATGACTTGGGCGCAAATCCTGCGCCTTTGGCGTTGTTTGCGACCACGAAGCCATCCTTGGCGATACAGACGTCGGCTTCGGATCACCCGGCCCGGCCATCCTTGGCCGGGCGTTCGCCAAGGCAGCGCGGCGGTGCCGCGCTAAGCGCGCCTCAGCTCACCCTTGTCGGCGCCCGTCGTGAACGATTCCCCGCAGCCGCACTCGCCGGCGACATTGGGATTGCGGAACACGAACTGCTCGTTCAGGCCCTGCTTGATGAAGTCGATCACGGTGCCGTCCACCAGCGGCAGGCTGTCGGCATCCACGTGGATGCCGATGCCGTCGGCATCGAACACGGTGTCGCCAAGCGCCAGGCTGCGGGCCATGTCGACCTTGTAGCCCCAGCCGGAACAGCCGGTGCGGGCCACGCCGAAACGCAGGCCCAGCGCGGCCGGATCGGCGTCGAGGTAGCCGCGGATGCGGGCGCGGGCGGATTCGGTAAGGGTGATGGCCATGGAAGGATTGTAGCTCCGGTAAACTGCCCGGCCTATTTCGATGCTGCAACGCAGGATTTCAAGATGACGACGATCTCCGTGGCCCAGGCGCTCGCCGGGCGCGTGCCGGAAGGCGGCCAGGTGACCGTGCGCGGCTGGGTGCGCACCCGCCGCGACTCCAAGGCCGGCCTGAGCTTCGTCAACGTGAGTGACGGGTCCTGCTTCGCGCCGATCCAAGTCGTGGCGCCGGACACCCTGGCCAACTACGAGTCCGAGGTGAAGCACCTCACCACCAGTTGCGCGGTCATCTGCACCGGCACCCTGGTGAAGTCGCAGGGCCAGGGGCAGAGCTACGAGATCCAGGCCTCCGGCATTGAAGTCGCCGGCTGGGTGGAAGATCCGCTCACCTACCCCATGCAACCCAAGCAGCATTCGCTGGAATACCTGCGCGAATTCGCCCACCTGCGCCCGCGGACCAACCTGTTCGGCGCGGTGACGCGCATCCGCCACTGCCTGTCGCAGGCGGTGCACCGCTTCTTCCACGAGCGCCAGTTCTACTGGATCAGCACGCCGATCATCACCACCTCCGATGCCGAAGGCGCGGGCCAGATGTTCCGCGTCTCCACCCTGGACATGGCCAACCTGCCGCGCGACGGCAAGGGCAACGTGGACTTCAGCCGCGACTTCTTCGGCAAGGAGACCTTCCTGACCGTGAGCGGCCAGCTCAACGTGGAGGCCTACTGCCTGGCGCTGAGCAAGGTCTACACGTTCGGCCCGACCTTCCGCGCCGAGAACAGCAACACCACGCGCCACCTGGCCGAGTTCTGGATGATCGAACCGGAGATCGCCTTCGCCGACCTCAACGACGACGCCAACCTGGCCGAGGACTTCCTCAAGTACCTGTTCCGCGCGGTGCTGGACGAACGCGGCGACGACCTCGCCTTCATCGCCGAGCGCGTCGACAAGACCGCGATCACCCGCCTGGAAAGCTTCATCAACGCGCCGTTCGAGCGGATCGACTACAGCGACGCGATCACCCTGCTGCAACAGTCCGGCAAGAAGTTCGACTTCCCGGTCGAATGGGGCCTGGACCTGCAGACCGAGCACGAGCGCTGGCTGACCGAGGAACACGTGGGCCGCCCGGTCGTGGTCATGAATTACCCGGAGCAGATCAAGGCCTTCTACATGCGCCTGAACGACGACGGCCGCACCGTCGCCGCGATGGACGTGCTGGCACCCGGCATCGGCGAGATCATCGGCGGCAGCCAGCGCGAGGAGCGCCTGGACATCCTCGACGCACGCATGGGCCAGTTCGGCCTGGATCCGGCGCACTACGGCTGGTACCGCGATTTCCGCCGCTACGGCACGGTCCCGCACGCCGGTTTCGGCCTGGGCTTCGAGCGCCTGGTGGTCTACGTCTGCGGGCTTGCCAACATCCGCGACGCCATCGCCTACCCGCGCGCGCCGGGCACCGCGGAGTTCTGATTACGTGGATGCCGACTTCGTCCTGTTCCTCGCGCTCACAGCCTTCGCCATCGCGATCGCCGGCGCCACCGCGTTCGTGATCTTCTGGCCGCTGGCGCTGGTGCACATCCGCGACCGTCATCCGCAGATCACCGCGCGACTTGGCGAAGGCGCGTTCCTGAAACCCAAAGCGCTGTGGTGGCTGCTGCGCGGTGACTACTACGCCACGCCGGACCGCAACCTGAGTGGGCTGGCCACGCCCTCGCGCATCTCGCTGCTGGTGATCCTCGCCGGCATCGCCATGGGCGGCCTGTTGTGGATCATCGGACAGGCCTTGGCATGAACGAGATCGACATGGACGGCACGAGACATGAAGGCTGGTGGCTGGCCTCGCTGGGCAACACCCTCGTCTGGGCACGCCTGCGCGAACGCGAGGCCGGTACCGCCGAGGTGTTCGACAGCGATGGCAATACGCTGGCCTACGACAGCCTGGACACCGCACGCGCCGCCTTGATGGATGCCGAGTTCGTGGAGTACGACGGGCTGGACGAATACGACGCGCTGGAACGCGGTTTCTCGCTGCACGAGGTCGCACCGCCGCAAGCGCGCGACGACGAGGCCTTGCGCGGACGCATGATCCAGCAACTCGGCAGCCGCGCCTGAGCGCGATGTACCAGCGGCGCGCCTTCATCGGCACCGATCCGGCGCAACTCGACGCCCTGTTTGCTGCCGACCCGTTCGTCACCCTCATCACCCGGGACGAGACCGGCGCGCCATTCGCCTCGCACCTGCCGGTGCTGTACCACCGCGACGGCGAGCTGGTACGCATCGAAGGCCACTGGGCGAAACCGAACCCGCAGGCCCGGCACGCCGGCGATGCGCTGCTGATCGTGCACGGCGCACATGCCTATGTGTCGCCGGGCTGGTACCCGGACAAGCACGAAGCCGGCCGCGTACCGACCTGGAACTACGCCGTGGCGCACCTGCGCGGCCAACTGCACACGTTCGACGACGAGTCCTCGCTCACCGACCTGGTCACGCGCCTCAGTGCGCATTTCGAGGCGAGCGTCGGCAGCGACTGGGAGTTCGACGCGACGGATCCACGCCAAAACGCGATGTTGCGCGGCATCGTCGGCTTTCGCTTCGTGCCGGATCGTGTCGACATCAAGCTCAAGTTGAGCCAGAACCATCCCTTGGCGAACCGGCAGGCAGTGATCGACGCACTCTCGTCGCAAGCCGCGGAGGACGCCCGCGCCGTCGCCGCACTGATGCGCACTACCCTGCCTTGAGGACCTGGACACGATGGAGCTGAACCTGATCGGCAAGCACGCCCTGGTCTGCGGCGGTTCCGAGGGCATTGGCCGCGCCACCGCGATCGAACTCGCCTCGCTCGGTGCCGACGTCACCCTGCTCGCTCGCCGCGAGGACGCCCTGCGCGAGGCCGTGGCCGCGCTGCCATCCAACAGCACGCAGCGCCACCGTTACCTGATCGCCGACGTGTCGCAAACGCAGGCGCTGGCCGATGCCGTTGCGGCACTCGTCGCGATCAATCCGGTGCACATCCTGGTCAACAACACCGGCGGCCCGCCCGGCGGCAGTGCGCATGGCGCGGAGATCGCGGCCTACCTCGACGCCTTCCACAAGCACCTCATCGCCAACCAGACCCTGCTGCAGGCCGTGCTGCCGGGCATGCGCGGCGCGCACTGGGGTCGCATCGTCAACGTGATCTCGACCTCGGTGTACGAGCCGATACCCAACCTCGGCGTGTCCAACACGATCCGCGGCGCGGTGGCGAGCTGGGCCAAGACCCTGTCGCGCGAACTCGGCGGGGACGGCATCACCGTCAACAATGTCCTGCCCGGCTACACCCGCACCCAACGCCTGGACCAGATCCTGGCCGATCGGAGCAGCGCGACCGGCAAGCCGCAGGACCAGATCGCCAGCGCGATGCTGGCCAGCGTCCCGGTCGGCCGCTTCGCCGAGGCCACGGAGGTCGGCGGCGTCATCGCCTTCCTGTGTACGCCGGCTGCGGCCTACGTCAATGGCCAGTCGATCGCGGTCGATGGCGGGCGCATGCAGTCGATCTGATCCGGCCGCGTGGTCGGCGATCCGGAGCTTTCGCTCTAAACTAGGCGCATGCATCGCGACCTGCACTGGATCGACGGCACGCCTGTCCCGCCCGCCAACGGACGATGGCTGGACGTGTTCGACCCCGCCACGCGCGAGGTTGCTGCGCGGGTGGCCGATGGCGACGCCTCCGATGTCGATGCCGCGGTTTCGGCCGCACAAGCTGCGTTTCCCGCATGGTCGGCGTTGCCGAACAGCGTCCGCGCGCGCTGGATGGAACGGCTCGCCGACGCCGTTGAGGCACGTCTCGACGAGTTCGCACGCATCGAAGCCGAGGATGGCGGCAAGCCGCTCGCCCTCGCCCACGACGCCGAGATCCCGCGTGCGATCAGCAACCTGCGCTTGTTCGCCCACGCAGCCACCCAGTTCTCCAGCGAATCCCACCACGGCGAGGCCGGCCTGAACTACACGCTGCGCCTGCCGCTGGGCGTGGTCGGCTGCATCAGCCCGTGGAACCTCCCCCTTTACCTGTTCACCTGGAAGATCGCGCCCGCGCTGGCCGCCGGCAATACCGTCATCGCCAAACCTTCCGAAGTCACCCCGCGCAGCGCGACTTTGCTGGCCGCGGTCGCCGCCGAGATCGACTTTCCGCGCGGCGTGCTGAACGTGGTCAATGGCCGTGGCCCGGAGGTCGGCGAAGCGATCGTCCGCCACCCTGCCATCAAGGCGATCAGTTTCACCGGCAGCAGCGCAGTCGGTCGCCGCATCGCCGGCATCACCGGGCCAATGCTGAAGAAGACGTCGCTGGAACTGGGCGGCAAGAACGCCACCCTGGTGTTCGCCGACAGCGATTGGCGCAAGCACCTCGACACCTTGGTGCGCAGCGCGTTCCAGAACAGCGGGCAGATCTGTTTGTGCGGTTCGCGCCTGCTGGTCGAGCGCGGCATCCTTGATGAATTCCGCGACGCCTTCGTCGAACGCGTGCAGGCATTGCGCATCGGCGACCCGCTGCAGGCCGGCGCACAATTCGGCCCGCTGGTCTCGCAGGCGCAGTTCGACAAGGTGCTGGCCTGCATCGAACGCGCCCGCGGCGAAGGCGGTCGCGTCCTCTGTGGCGGCGAGGCACTGGATCGTGCCGGCTGGTTCATCGCCCCGACCGTCATCGAAGGGCTCGGTCCGGAATGCGCGACCAATCGCGAGGAAATCTTCGGCCCGGTGGTCACGCTGCAGGCCTTCGATTCCGACGCCGACGCGCTGATGCTCGCGAACGCCAGCGACTACGGGTTATCGGCATCCGTGTTCACCAACGACCTCGGCCGCGCGCATCGCTTCGCCGCGCAACTGCGCGTGGGCATGGTCTGGATCAATACCTGGCTGATGCGCGACCTGCGCACGCCGTTCGGCGGCAGCGGCGCCTCCGGCCTGGGCCGCGAAGGCGGGCTGGAGGCCATGCGTTTCTTCACCGAGCCGCGCAACGTCGGCATCGCCCTCTGACACTGGAATCCGGATGAACCGACTCGACAACCTGCTGCGCAACAACCAGGCCTGGGCCGAGCGCGTCTCGCGCGAGGATCCGACGTTCTTCGAGCGCCTTTCGCGACAGCAGGCACCCAAGTACCTGTGGATCGGCTGTTCGGATTCGCGGGTGCCGGCGAACCAGGTGGTCGACCTCGCCCCTGGCGAAGTCTTCGTCCATCGCAACATCGCCAATGTCGTGGTGCATACCGATCTCAATTGCCTGTCGGTCATCCAGTTCGCGGTGGACGTGCTCAAGGTCGAGCACATCCTGGTGGTCGGGCACTACGGCTGCGGCGGCGTGCATGCGGCGCTGACCAATGCGCGCGTGGGCCTGGCCGACAACTGGATCCGCCACGTCGGCGACGTCTCGGCGAAACACGCGCAGCTGTTGCTCGATGCCGGTGACGAACCGCTGCAGCATGACCGCCTCTGCGAGCTCAACGCACTCGAACAGGTCGCCAACGTCTGCCAGACCACCATCGTCCGCGATGCCTGGGCGCGCGGGCAAACCTTGTCGGTGCATGGTTGGGTGTACACGCTGCGCGACGGCCGCGTGCACGACCTCGGCCTTAACGTGGCGGCGTCCGACCAGTTGGAACCACAGTTCGCCGCCGCGCTCGCCGCGATCAGCATCGACAAGGAAGATCGCTGATGTCGGGCGCGGACCAGGATCGTTCGATCCATGCCGATGCCGCGCCGAAAGCGGTCGGCAGCTATCCGCATGCGCGGTGGGTCGGCAACCTGCTGTTCCTGTCCGGCATCGGGCCGCGCAATCCGGCCGACAACACGATTCCCGGCAACGACTATTTCGCCGACGGCCGCCTGCGCAAGTACGACATCGAGGCACAGACGCGTGCGGTGTTTGCCAATGTGCGCGCGGTGCTGAAGGCCAGTGGTGCGGGTTGGGAGGATCTGGTCGACGTCACCGTCTACCTCACCGACATGGCCCGCGACTTCAAGACCTACAACGCACTCTGGGCGGAACATTTTCCCGATGCCGCCAGCGCGCCCTGCCGCACCACGCTGGGCATCACCGCGTTGCCCACGCCGATCGCGATCGAACTCAAGTGCATCGCGGTGCTGAAGGACTGACATGCTGCCGAACCCGATCAACCTGCAGGGCTGGATCGACGAGCATCGCCACCTGCTGAAGCCGCCGGTCGGCAACAAGTGCATCGTCGACGGCGACTACATCGTGATGATCGTCGGCGGCCCGAATGCGCGCACCGACTATCACTTCGAGGATGGCCCGGAGTGGTTCTATCAACTCGAGGGCGAGATGGTGCTGCGCATCCAGGAACATTTTGATGGAGAGCAGGGCGCAGCACGCGACATCCCGATTCGCGCCGGCGAAATGTTCTACCTGCCGCCGCATGTCCCGCATTCCCCGCAGCGCATGCCGGGCAGCATCGGCCTGGTGATCGAGCGCAAGCGCCTGGCGCACGAGGACGATGCGCTGATGTGGTTCTGCGTGGCCTGCAACCACAAGCTGTACGAGGAATTCTTCCACCTGGTCGACATCGAGCAGGATTTCTTCCGCGTGTTCGAGCGCTTCTATCGCGATGACGCGCTACGCACCTGCAAGCAATGTGGCACCCTCAACCCGCGCCCGACGCGTTACGAGATGGACGCGCAGACGCAGGCGGACATCACCTGATGCTCAAGATCGACACCCACGCGCACTACCTTCCGCGCGACTGGCCCGACCTGGCCGCGAAGTACGGCGACGCCCGCTTCCCGGTGATCCACCACGGCGACGACGGCCGCCACCGCATCTACAAGGACGGCAAGTTCTTCCGCGAGATCTGGCCGAAGACCTGGGACCCGCAGATCCGCATCGACGACTACGCCAGCTTCGGCGTGCAGGTGCAGGTACTGAGCACGGTGCCGGTGATGTTCAGCGAATGGGCCAAGCCGCACCAGGCGCTGGAACTGCACAAGGCGCTCAATGACCACATGGCGCAGACGTGCCGCGATTATCCGCGTCATTACGCCGGCATCGGCACGGTGCCGCTGCAGAGTCCGCAGCTCGCCATCCGCGAACTCGAACGCTGCATGGACGAGCTCGGCCTGCAGGGCGTGCAGATAGGCTCGCATCTCAACGGCCCGAACGACACGCACTGGAACCTGGACGCGCCGGAACTGTTCGAGTTCTTCGAAGCGGCCAGCGACCTCGGTGCGGCGATCCTCGTGCACCCCTGGGACATGATGGGCACCGACACCATGCCGAAATACTGGCTGCCGTGGCTGGTCGGGATGCCGGCGGAGCAATCGCGCGCGGCCTGCTGCCTCGTGTTCGGCGGCGTGCTGGAACGCCTGCCGAAACTGCGCGTGTGCATGGCGCATGGCGGCGGCAGTTTTCCGTACACCATCGGTCGCATCGAGCATGGCTTCAACATGCGCCCGGACCTGGTCGCCACCGACAATTTCCGCAACCCGCGCGAGTACCTGAAGCGCCTGTATTTCGATTCGTGGGTCGCCGATGACGCCGCGCTGCGCTACCTGCTGGAGGCATGCGGGATCGACCGGGTGATGCTGGGCACCGACTATCCCTTCCCGCTCGGCGAACAGGTGCCGGGCGAAGGCATCGAACGCCTGGCGCTGGACGAAGCGCAACGTGCACGCATCTACCATGGCACCGCGCTGGAATGGCTGGGCCTGCCTGCCTCGAGGTTTGCATGACCGAGATTTATTCCGACGCTTACGCGCAAGCGCGCGACGCCTTGGATCCGCTGCGCCACTTCCGCGACGAATTCCACCTGCCCCTGCACGACGGCGAACCGCAGGCGTACTTCGTCGGCAACTCGCTGGGCCTGCAGCCGAAGGGCGCGCGCGCGCATGTCGAGGAAGTCCTCGACAAATGGGCGACGCAGGCCGTGGAAGGCCACTTTACCGGCCAGGCGCAGTGGATGCCCTACCACGAACTGGTACGCGACCCGCTGGCGCGCGTGGTGGGCGCACAACCATCCGAAGTGGTGGCGATGAACTCGCTGACCGCCAACCTGCACCTGATGCTGGTCAGCTTCTATCGGCCAACCCGCGAACGCCCGGTGCTGTTGATGGAAGCCGGTGCGTTCCCGTCCGACCGCTATGCGCTGGAATCGCAATTGCGCGTCCACGGCTTCGACCCGGCCGATGCTCTCGTCGAGGTCGAGCCCGACGAAGCCGACGGCACCCTTTCGATGGCCGCCATCGAGCGCGCGATCAAGGAACACGGCCCGCGACTGGCATGCATCGTCTGGCCCGGCGTGCAATACCGCACCGGCCAGGCCTTCGACCTCAAGGAGATCGCCCGGCTTGGCCATGCGGCAGGCGCGATGGTCGGCTTCGACCTCGCACATGCGGTCGGCAACTTGCCCCTGCAATTGCACGACAGCGGCGCCGACTTCGCGGTCTGGTGCCATTACAAGTACATGAACTCCGGACCGGGCGCCGTCGCCGGTTGCTTCGTCCATGAACGGCATGCGCGTACCGACCGACCGCGCTTCGCAGGCTGGTGGGGCAACGACCAGCGCGTGCGTTTCAGGATGGGGCCGGAGTTCAACCCCACGCCCGGCGCGGATGGCTGGCAGTTGTCGAATCCGCCGATCCTCGGGCTGGCACCGCTGCGTGCCTCGCTGGACCAGTACGACCGCGCGACGATGCCGGCACTGCGGGCGAAGTCGGAATCGCTCACCGGTTACCTCGAAGCATTGATCGATGCCGACCTCCGCGATGTGCTCCAGGTCGTCACCCCGCGCGAGGCACCCCGGCGCGGTTGCCAGTTGTCGATCTGTGTCATCGGTGGCCGCAACATGTCTGATAGAAGCCTCGGGCGCGACCTGTTCGATTTCCTCGCATCCCGCGGTGTCCTCGGCGACTGGCGCGAACCCGACGTGATCCGCATCTCGCCGGTCCCGCTGTACAACACCCACGCCGATGTCCTGCGCTTCGCCAACACGGTGCGGGAGTGGCGCGATGACCGCTGAGGCGCGCGAGATCACCATCGTCGGTGGCGGCCTGGCCGGCGCCTTGCTCGCGATCCTGCTCGCCCAGCGCGGCTGGTCGGTCGATGTGTACGAACGCCGCGGCGATCCGCGCGTGCATGGCTACGCCGGCGGCCGCTCGATCAACCTCGCTCTGGCCGAACGCGGCCTGCATGCGCTGCGCCAGGCCGGTGCCGACGGCGCGGTGATGGCGCAGGCGGTGATGATGCGCGGCCGCTACGTGCATCCGCTGCAGGGTGAGCCCGGCCTGCAGCGCTACGGCCGCGACGACTCCGAGGTGATCTGGTCGATCAGCCGCGGCGAGATCAACATCGTGCTGCTCGACATCGCCGAATCGCATGGCGCGCGCCTGCATTTCGAGCATGGGCTGGCGTCGGTGGATTTCGTCGACAAGGTCGCGATGTTCAAGGGCGATGGCCACGAGACGCGCATCCCGTTCCGTGCGCTGGTCGGTGCCGATGGCGCCGGCTCCAGCCTGCGCGGCGAGATCGCCAGGGTGCTGCCGCTCGGCGAACGCACCGAATGGCTGGACCACGGCTACAAGGAACTGGAGATCCCGCCCACCAACGATGGCAGCTTCCGCATCGAAGCGAACGCGCTGCACATCTGGCCGCGCGGCCACTACATGTGCATCGCCCTGCCCAACGACGAGCGCACCTTCACGGTCACCCTGTTCATGCCGCATGCCGGCGAACACCCGAGCTTCGAGACCGTGCGCAGCGCGGACGAGGCGCAGGCCTTCTTCGAACGCGAATTCCCCGACGCGGTGCCGCTGATCCCCGAACTGCGCCATGATTACGAAGCGAACCCGGTCGGCACCTTGGGCACGCTGTACCTGGATCGCTGGCATCTGGAAGGCCGCGCCGTGCTGATCGGCGACGCCGCGCACGCGATGGTGCCGTTCCACGGCCAGGGCATGAACTGCGCGTTCGAGGATTGCGTGGCGCTGGCCGATCATCTCGAGTCATCGCCATCGTTGGCCGAGGCCTTCGCTGCCTTCGAGGCGCAGCGCAAGCCGGATGCCGAGGCGATCCAGCAGATGGCACTGGAAAACTACATCGAGATGCGCGACAAGGTGGACGATGCCGCGTTCCTGCTGCAACGCCAGCTCGAGCTCGCGCTGCAGGAGCGCCATCCCGGCCGCTTCGTGCCGCATTACGCGATGGTCAGCTTCATGCGCATTCCGTACTCGGTCGCCCTGCATCGCAGCGAGGTGCAGCGCGACATATTGGTCGACGCCACGCGCGGACTCGCTTCGCTGGATGACGTCGATTGGCAAGCTGCAGATGCTGCGGTGCTCGCGCATCTGAGCCCGATCGCCTGACGGGTGGCGCGCCGACGAGACCGTCGGGGGATTCGCACAGCCGCATTTCGAGCGGCGTCGCGAACCCACGACGCTAGGCGTCGGCGCATGCGTGACACCGCTCTTGCGGTCTGTCGCATCGCCATCGGCGGGAATTCCTACGGATCGCGGCTCAAGCCCCTCCTACAATGACGCCATGACCGCCAGTTTCCTGTTCTACGACCTCGAGACCTTCGGCGCCGATCCGCGCAAGACGCGCATCGCCCAGTTCGCCGCGATCCGCACCGATGCCGACCTCAACCAGGTCGACGAACCGGTCAGCTTCTTCGTGCAGCCTGCCAACGACCTGTTGCCCTCGCCTGTCGCCACCCTGATCACCGGGATCGCCCCGCAGGACGCCCTGCGCGACGGCGTCAACGAAGCCGAGGCCTTCGCCCGCATCGTCGAGGAAATGGGACGTCCCGAGACCTGCAGCCTCGGCTACAACTCCCTGCGCTTCGACGACGAATTCGTCCGCCATGGCCTGTACCGCAATTTCCACGATGCCTACGAGCGCGAATGGCGCGGCGGCAACTCGCGCTGGGACCTGCTGGACGCGTTGCGGCTGATGCATGCGTTGCGCCCGGACGGCATCGCGTGGCGGCCGCGCGAGGACGGCGGCGGCACCAGCTTCAAGCTGGAGCACCTGGCCGAGGACAATGGCCTGCGCATCGGCGACGCCCACGAGGCCTTGAGCGACGTGCGCGCGACGATCGGCCTGGCCCGCCTGTTCAAGCAGGCCCAGCCGCGGCTGTGGGACTACGCGCTGCGCCTGCGCGACAAGCGCTACGCCGCGTCGATGCTCGACGTGGTGGCAATGACGCCGGTGCTGCACGTGTCGCAGCGCTTCCCCGCGTCGCGGCTGTGCGCCGCGCCGGTGATCCCGCTGGCACGGCATCCGCAGATCGATTCGCAGGTGATCGTGTTCGACCTGGGCGAAGAACCCGATGGCCTGCTCGACTTCGACGCCGACGCCATCGCCGAACGCCTGTACATCCGTCAGGCCGACTTGCCGGAGGGCGAGCGACGCGTCCCGCTGAAGACGGTACATGCCAACAAATCGCCGGCGCTGGTCGCCTGGGATCATTTGCGCGATGCCGACTTCGCCCGGCTCGGCATCGACCGGGACGTCGCGCTGGCACGCGCGGCACGCATCCGCGCCGAGGGTCCGGCGATTGCCGAAAAGGTGCGCCGCGTATTCGCCCGCGAGCGCCCGTCCGATGACGTGGACGTCGATGCCGCGCTGTACGACGGCTTCATCGGCGACGGCGACAAGCGGCTGATCGCCCAGGTCCGCGGGACCCCGCCGCACTTGCTGGCGAAGGCGCAGTACGCGTTCCGCGATGCGCGCCTGCCGGAACTGCTGTTCCGCTATCGCGCGCGCAACTGGCCCGACAGCCTGTTGCCGGCGGAACGCACGCGCTGGGACGACTACCGTCGGCAGCGTCTGCTGGCCGACAACGGTTTGGCCGAGGCGAGCTACGAAGCCTTCAGCGTCGAGATCGCGCAACTGCGCATCGCACATTCCGAGGATCGCGCAAGGCTTGCGCTGCTGGATCGCCTGCAGGCCTGGGGCGACGGCATCGCGCAGACGCTGGAATAGGCCACTCCTGCCAAAACGTGACGGCTGTCGCAGTGCGTCATGACTTTCCCATACCGCTACGTATGCTCGACCCCGATGTCGGCGTGGGGGCGCTGCATCGCACCCGCCGCGGGCGACGCGGCTACAGACTGGGGAGAGTCCATGCGCAACCACGCATTCGGCGCGCTGTTGTCCTGCGCCGCGCTATTCGCTGCTTCAAACGCCAACGCAAACACCGGCGTCGCCTTCGTCCACGGCACCGGCAGCCAGACCAATGCCTACAACGACTACTGGCAGCCGAGGATGGTCAACAACGTCCGCAACGGGCTGGCCAATCCGGCCAACTATGTCGTCATCAACTGCGACTTCAACCAGTACATGTGGGACAGCCGCGCCGCCGGCTGCCTGGCCGGGCAACTGACCACCTTCATCAACGCCAAGGGCATCACCCGCCTGATCGTGATCACCCACTCCAACGGCGGAAATGTCGTCCGCTGGATCATGTCGAATCCGACCTACGACAGCCGCTATCCGAACATCATCAACAAGATCATCCGGGTCAACGCGCTCGCGCCGTCCTCCGCCGGCACCCCGCTGGCCGACGCCACCATCAACGGCAACGTCTTCGAAACCTCGCTTGGCTGGCTGCTGGGCTACAAGTCCGATGCTGTGCGCATGCAGCAGGTCAGCTGGATGGCGAGCTACAACGCCAACAACCTGTACGGCACCAGCGGCCGGCCGGCGTTGCCGAAACTGTTCCGCAGCGTGGTCGGCACCGATGTCGATTCCGCGATCTGGGATTCGGACAGTTACTGCGCCGGCTACGTGGAGAACGTCGGCTTGGAGACCACCCAGAACTGGCTCAACAGCTGCTCCGACGGTTTCCTCAACTGCAGCAGCCAGTCCGCCGCTGGCAGCGTCTGGTTCCAGGACAAGACCCGCATGGCCGGCAGCGAACCGCTGAGCCACAACCAGAGCCGGCGCGCCTGCTTCGGCCTGGACACCATCCTCCGCAACGACATGAAGTAAGGGCCACGACCATGCGCACATCGATCTTTCGTGTCGCGGCCCTGGCCGCATTCGCCACTACCTTCGTCGCCAGCATCGCCCATGCCGCGCAACCGCTGCTGCCTGCGGGCGCATCGGACCAGATTCCGCAACGGCTTGCCGTGCTGCCCGCGCCCGGCGGCGCGATCGAACGCAAGCCCGTGGCGTTTTCCTGGGCACTCGATCCGAACGAGGCCTTGTCGGATCCCGCGCCCTTCCTGGCCGAGAGCCGCGAATACTGGATGACGGTCGAAGCCGCCGAACTCCAGCGCGGCGTGCCCTTGCAGATGACCGCACCCGGCGCACTGATCCGCGTCAGTCCGGCCAAAGGCAGTGCGGGACTTCGCGCCAACGATTTTTCGGTCAATGCCGGCAGCCGCAAGATCGGCATAGCACAGGCGGCGGATGCCGAAACGCTGCGCAAGGCCGGCATGGACGCCAGCGCAGGCACTCAGGTGATCCGCCTCGGCGATGGCAGCGGCGCGGGTCGCCACCTCCTGCGCGCGGCGAATGCGCGAGGTCGCTACGTCGTGCATGTGTTCGAGCCCGCCAGCGACCGCGTGCTGTTCGCGCGCGCCGATCGCAACCATGCGTTGGCCGGCAGTCCGATGCGCGTTTCCATCGGCGCCACCGACGCCGGTCGCAACATCGGCGTCGCATCGCAGGCGCTGCTGGTCGCGCCGGATGGCAGCAGCCAACCGGTTGCGGTGCGCGATGCCTTGGGCGGAGGCCAGGAGGCGATCTTCACCGTGCCTGCCACCGCCAGCCAGGCCAAGGGGCTGTGGGAGCTGCAGGTGTTCGGCGATGTCGGCGACGTGCCGCGCGATGCCCGCACTGCCTTCGCGGTGGGGCAGCCGACTGCGCGCTTCGGCGGCATCTTCGGCGTGGATGCGGCGAACCTGCGGGTGTCGCTGCCGGTGGAAGCCGCTTCGCCGGGACGCTATGAAGCCCGCGGCACGCTCTACGCCACCGCGAAGGACGGCAGCCTGCGCCCGGTCTCGCAGGCGCATGCGGCCGCGTGGATGGAGGCGGGCGACGGCATGCTCGTCCTGCAGTTTGGCCGCGCGCATGTGCCAGCGGGTTATGGCGCACCATTCGAAGTGCGCCAGTTGGAGCTCAACGACCAGGGCCGGATCGCTCCGATCGAGTCGCGCGCGCGCGGCGCGCGCTTCTGATCGGTGCAATGCACGCGACGGCCGGGCTTGCCCGGCCGTCGTCGTTTGCGCAGGATGCAGGCACCCCGCAACGGATCCGCCAATGAACAAGAAGACCAAGTGGCTGCTCGCCATCGCGGCACTCATTCTGCTTGCCCTGCTCGCATTCGTGGCTGCGGGCCCGTGGCTGGCGATCAATGGCATCCGCAACGTGGTGGCCAGCGGCAACTATGGCGAGTTGTGGCGCTTCGTCGATTTCGACCGGTTACGCGAGAACGTGCGCCCGCAGATCCAGGAAAAAATCGCCCGCGGCATCCTGGAACGCACCGGCCCAGGCGGCAGCACGGATGCCCTGACCGGTGTCACCGATCTGATCTCGAAACCGGCGGTCGACGCGATGGTCTCCCCGGTCGGCGTCGCCACCCTGTTGCGCGGCAGCGCCCTGGTCAGGCAGGTGAGTGGCCAGAAGGATGCCGATGGCAAGGTGCGTGCGGTCGACCCACTGAAGGGCGCGAAAACCGGATACGTCTCGCCGTCGCTGTTCACCGCCACGGTCCAGAACGCAGAGGGGCAGCCGGTGGTGTTCGAGTTCCGTCGCACCGGACTGGCTTGGAAGCTCACCGGGATCGACCTGCCCGAGGATTGAGCAGCGGATCGGCGCTACTGCGCTTGCTCGTTGGCCACGCCGTGCGGCACATGCCCGGCAGCCACGTGCAGGCGTGCGGAATCGATGTTGTGCGGCGAATCGTCGAAGAAGATGTCGGCACCGAAGGCCTGCAGGAACGGCCCCTTGCCGCGCCCGCCGAGGAACAGCGCCTCGTCCAGCCGCACCTCCCATTCGCGCAGGGTACGGATCACCCGCTCGTGCGCAGGGGCCGAACGCGCCGTGACCAGCGCGGTGCGGATCGGCGATGACTCGCCACGCGGAAATGCCGCCTGCAGGTCGTGCAGGGCCGAGAGGAACCCGCGGAACGGTCCACCGCTCAGCGGCTCGCGCGCGCGTTCGCGCTCATGGCGGCCGAAGGCCTCCACGCCCTGCTCGCGCGACACCCGCTCGCTTTCGTCGCCGAAGATCACCGCATCGCCATCGAACGCGATCCGCAGTTGATCGTGTCGGGACTCGGGGGCCAGCGCCGGCAGGATCGTGGCCGCGGCCACGCCGGCTTCCAGCGCGCTGCGCACCGATTCCGGATTGGCCGACAGGAACAGCTGCGCGCCGAACGGCACGATGTAGGGCCATACCGGCGCACCGGAGGTGAACGTGGCGCGGCGGATGTCGAGTCCGTGATGCTGGATCGAATTGAACACGCGCAGGCCGGTGTCGGAGGAATTGCGCGACAGCAGGATCACCTCGACGCGTGGCGCGTCGGCAGGCGTCCCGTCGTTCAACGCCAGCAGCTTGCGCACCAGCGGGAACGCGATCCCCGGCTCCAGCACGTCGTCCTCGCGCTCGCGCTGGAATTCCGCGTAGGCCTTGACGCCCTCGGCCTCGAACAGGCCGTGGCTGTCCTCCATGTGGAACAGGGCCCGCGCGGTGATGGCGACGGTCAGGATGGCGACGGGTTCAGGCATGCGTGAAGTATGGCCGATGGTCGTCTCGCAGGCTGCGATGGCCACGTCACGCTGTAGCCCGGGTAAGCGAAGCGCACCCGGGGTGGATCGCACGTTGATTCCCGGGTGCGGCCATTGGCCTTACCCGGGCTACATCAGGCGGCTTCAGACCGTGAACTGCTCGATCATGATGCGCTCCTCGAGGTTGTGCTCGGGATCGAACAGCAGGGTCACGCTGCGCTCGCGCTGCTCGCGCACCAGCACCTCGATGACATCGCGGACTTCGTGCGAATCGGCGGTCGCGCTGACCGGCCGCTTGTGCGGATCCAGCACGCGGAAGCGCACTTCGGTGCCGGACTTGAGCACCGCGCCACGCCAGCGACGCGGGCGGAACGGCGCGATCGGGGTCAGCGCCATCACGTTGGCGCCCAACGGCAGGATCGGCCCGTTCGCGGAGAAGTTGTAGGCGGTGCTGCCGGCCGGCGTGGCCAGCATCACCCCGTCGCAGATCAATTCGTCCAGGCGCACGTCGCCGTTGAGTTCGATCGCCACGTGCGCTGCCTGCCGGGTCTGCCGCAGCAGCGAGACCTCGTTGTAGGCCAACGAACCCACGGTCGTCCCGGATTCGGTCTGCGCCAGCATCTCCAATGGATGCAGCACCGCGGGTTCGGCGCTGGCGATGCGTTCGCGCAAGTCCTCGGGCCGATGCTGGTTCATCAGGAACCCGACCGTGCCCAGCTTCATCCCGTACACCGGCTTGCCCAGTGCGCCATGCCGATGCAGCGTCTGCAGCATGAAGCCGTCGCCACCCAGGGCGACGATGACGTCCGCATCCTGCGGTGCGTGTTGCGGGTGCAACCCACTGAGGGCCATCAGCGCGGCCTGCGCCTCGTCGGCAGGGCTGGCAAGCAGGGCAAGTCGAAGCGTGCTCATGGGCCGAGCATACCGTCATGCGGTGACACCGGCGTAGTGCGTCGAGTCGATGCCGAACCGCCATCGACCCGACGCACCCGGATCACCCGCGACTGGCCAACTGCGCCAGGCGCTGAACCGCGACCGATGCGGTCGGATAGTCCAGCGACTTCTGCGCGGCCAGTTCGTTGAGCATGGCCAGGGTGAAGCGCAGGGTCTGGTCGTCGCGCGACATCCACGCGGCGACCTTGGCCTCGGCGTCCTTGCCCGGCATCGCCAGCGCCTGGTCGGTGAGCGTGCGCATCTGCGACAAGAGTTCATCGCGCAAGACCCCACGTGCCACCGCATGCCAACGGCCATCGACCTTCAGTGCGTCGATCTGTTCCTGCAGCCAGGGCTCTCGCAACGCATCGCCCAGGCGGAAATAGACCTTGGCCACTTCGACCGCGCGCAGCTTGCGCTCGCGCGCCAGCTCGATGATGTTCGGGCTGGCCTCCAGGTACGGCAGCGCGGCCAGCTGGTCGGCCAGCGCCGCAGGCACGCCACCATCGCGCCAGGCCTTGCGGCTGGCCTCATACGCTGGACGCTGCGACGCCGGCAGGATGCCTTCGCCGGCACGGATGTCGCGGAAGCCGTCGTGGAAACGCGCGACCGCGCTGGTGATGTCCGGGATCGCGCCGGGGCGCGACAGCAGCCAGCGGGTGAAGCTGCGCTGGAGCTCCCAGATCACCTGCAGGGCATCGATCTGCACCGATTCGGCGACCTTGCCGTCGAGCGCGTCGACCTGCGCCCACAGCTCGCGTGCATCCAGGGTTTCGCGGGTAATCGTGAACGCCTTCGCCACTTCGCCGGGCGAGCGGCCGCTGTCTTCCTGCATGCGCAGCAGGAAGGTGGCGCCCATCCGGTTGATCGTGGAATTGGTGACCGCAGTGGCGATGATTTCGCGCTTCAGGCGATGCTGCTGCATCGTCTTGGCGTACTTCGCCTGCAGCGGTTGCGGGAAATAGCGCTCAAGTTCCTTGGAGAGGTAGGCGTCCTCGGGGACGTCGGAGTCCAGCAACTGCTGGAATGCGACCAGCTTGGAGTACGACAGCAGCACCGACAGTTCCGGCCGGGTCAGGCCCTGTCCGCGCGCCTTGCGCTCGGCGAGTTCGGCATCGGTCGGCAGGAACTCGATCTGCCGGTCCAGCAGGCCCTGCGATTCTAGCGTGCGGATGAAGTGCTGCTTGGAGCCGAGCCGCGACACGCTCATCCGTTCCATCAGGCTGATCGCCTGGTTCTGGCGGTAGTTGTCGTTGAGCACCAGCTGCGCGACCTCGTCGGTCATCGACGCCAGCAAGGTGTTGCGGTCGGCCAGCTTGAGCTTCTTCTTCTGCACCTCGGCGTTGAGCAGGATCTTGATGTTCACCTCGTGGTCCGAAGTGTCCACGCCGGCGGAGTTGTCGATGAAGTCGGTGTTGAGCAGCACGCCGTGCAGCGCGGCCTCGATGCGACCAAGTTGGGTCAGGCCCAGGTTGCCGCCCTCGCCCACCATCTTGCAGCGCAGCTGTTCGCCATCCACGCGCAGGCCGTTGTTGGCGCGGTCGCCGACGTCCGCATTGTTCTCGCGGCTGGACTTCACGTAGGTGCCGATGCCGCCGTTCCACAGCAGGTCGACCGGTGCGCGCAGGATCGCGTTCATCAGCTCGTTCGGGCTCATCGCGGTCGCGTCGGACTCGATGCCCAGCGCCGCCTTCGCCTCGGCCGACAACGGGATCGACTTCGCGGAACGCGGGAACACGCCGCCGCCCTTGCCGATCAGCGCCTTGTCGTAATCCTCCCAGCTCGAGCGCGGCAGCTTGAACAGGCGTGCGCGCTCCTTGAAGGTCTTCGCGGCGTCCGGGTTGGGGTCGATGAAGATGTGGCGGTGGTCGAACGCGGCGACCAGGCGGATGTGCTTGCTCAGCAGCATGCCGTTGCCGAACACGTCGCCGGACATGTCGCCGATGCCGGTGCAAGTGAAGTCCTGCGTCTGGCAGTCGCGGCCAAGCGCACGGAAATGGCGCTTGACCGATTCCCATGCGCCGCGCGCGGTGATCCCCATGCCCTTGTGGTCGTAGCCAACCGAGCCGCCGGACGCGAACGCATCGTCCAGCCAGAAGCCATGCGCCTGGGCGATGCCGTTGGCGATGTCGGAGAACGTGGCAGTGCCCTTGTCGGCGGCGACCACCAGATACGGGTCATCGCCATCGTGGCGGACCACGCCGGCCGGCGGCAGCAGCTTGCCGTCGGCGGCCAGGTTGTCGGTCACGTCCAGCAGGCCGTTGATGAAACGCTTGTAGCAGGCCACGCCCTCGGCAAACCACGCATCGCGATCCAGCGCCAGGTTCGGCAACTGCTTGCAGATGAAGCCGCCCTTGCTGCCAACCGGCACGATCACGGTGTTCTTCACCATCTGCGCCTTGACCAGGCCCAGCACTTCGGTGCGGAAATCCTCGCGGCGATCCGACCAGCGCAGGCCGCCGCGCGCGACCGGACCGAAGCGCAAGTGAATGCCTTCGACGCGCGGGCCGCAGACCCAGATTTCGCGGTACGGACGCGGCTTCGGCAGGTCGGGCACCTTCGACGAATCGAGCTTGTAGCTGACGTAATCGGACGGGCCACCGTCCTTGCGCAGACCGTCCTTGTAGTCGATGTAGTAACTGGTGCGCAGGGTCGCGTCGATGACCCCGATGAAGCTGCGCAGGATGCGGTCCTCGTCGAGGCTGGACACACGGTCCATCAGTCCCAGCAGCGCGTTGCGCGCGGCGTCCACCTGCGCATTGCGACCCTTCGCGCGTGCCTCGACCACCGACTTCAGCGCGTTCATCGCGGCCTCGTCATCGGCGGACAGTGATTTCAACTGCGCACCGAAACGGCTCATGCCGCGCTTGATCTCGGCATCGCTTTCGCTGCCGGTGCGCGGATCGAAGCGCGCCTCGAACAGTTCCACCAGCAGGCGCGAAAGCAACGGGTAGCGCGCCAGGGTGGCTTCCATGTAGCTCTGCGAGAACGGCACGCCGACCTGCAACAGGTACTTGCAGTAACTGCGCAGCATCGCAACCTGCCGCCACGACAGCCCGGCGGTCAGGATCAGGCGGTTGAAGCCGTCGTTCTCGGCCTCGCCGCGCCACACGCGGGCGAACGCATCCTCGAAGTCCTCGTCGATCGCATCGACCTCGAGTTCGCCCTGCAGGGATTCGACCTCGAAGTCCTGGATGTAGGCCAGGCCGCTGGCGGCATCGACCTTGTACGGATGCTCGGAGATCACCCGCAGGCCCATGTTCTCCATCATCGGCAGCGCATCCGACAGCGGGATGTCGTCCAGCTGGCGATACAGCTTGAAGCGCAGCCCGCCGTCCTTGCGGCGCGAGCGATACAGCGACAGGCGCAGGTCGTCCGGCCCGGTCAACGCGGCCAGGTGTTCGACGTCGGTGGCGGCGATGCCGGGGCTGACTTCCTCGATGTAACCCGCGGGCAAGGCGCGGCCATAGCAGTCGGCCAGCTTCAGGCCGGCTTCCTCGCCATGCCGCTTGACCAGTTGCTCGCGCAGTTCGTCGCGCCAGTCGCGCACGATCGAGGCCAGCTTCGCTTCCAGCGCAGGCAGATCGACATCGACCGGCTCGTTGCCCTTCGGACGCACGATGATGTGCAGCTGGGCCAGCGGCGATTCGCCGATCTGCACGCTGGTGTCGACCTGCTCGCCGTCGAGCGCGCGCTTCAGCATCGCCTCGATCTTGTGCCGCACCTGGGTGCTCATGCGATCGCGCGGGATGTAGGCCAGCGCGGAGAAATAGCGGCCGTAGCGATCGCGGCGCAGGAACAGCTTGCTGCGCACGCGTTCCTGCAGGCCCAGGATGCCCATGCCGGTGCGGAACAGCTCCTCCTCGCTGGACTGGAACAGTTCCTCGCGCGGCAGGGTCTCCAGGATGTGGCGCAGGGCCTTGCCGCTGTGGCTGTTTGGATCCAGCCCGGACTGCTGCATCACGTATTCGTGGCGCTGGCGCACCACCGGGATGTCCCACGGCCTGCGGTTGTAGGCGCTGGAGGTGTACAGGCCGAGGAAACGCTGCTCGCTGGTCGGCCGGCCCTTGGCATCGAAGCCGAGCACGCCGATGTAGTCCATGTAGCCGGGGCGGTGCACGGTCGCGCGCGCATTGGTCTTGGTCAGGATCAGCGCATCGACCGATCCCGACTGCGGCATGTAGTGCGCGGCCAGCGACTTCAGCAGGCGCGGCTTGCCGCCGTCCTTGCCGCGCAGCAGGCCCATGCCGCTGTCTTCATCGGCCACGAGGACTTCGTCCTTGCCCTGCTTGGCGACCTTGTATTCGCGGTAACCGAGGAAGGTGAAATGGTCGTTCGCGGCCCAGCGCAGGAACTCCTGCGCCTCGCGCTTGCCCGCATCCGACAGCGGCAGCGTCCGCGTGCCGAGTTCCTCGGCGACTTCGCGCATGCGGTCCTGCATCGGTTCCCAGTCGGCGACGATGGCGCGGACATCTTCCAGTGCCTGCGCGAGGCGTGCCTTGATGGTGGCCATCGCCGCCTGCGACTGGCGGTCGATCTCCAGGTGCATCAGCGATTCGCGCTCGCCCTCGCCGATGGCGAGCAGCTTGCCGGCCTTGTCGCGCGTGAGGCGCATCACCGGGTGGCCAAGCACGTGCACGCCGATGCCCATCTCGGCCAGCGCCATGGTCACCGAATCCACCAGGAACGGCATGTCGTCGTTGGCGACCTGCACCACCGTGTGCGGCGACTCCCAACCCTCGGCCTTCAAGCTAGGGTTGAACAACTGGATGCTGGCCTTGCCGCGCTTGCGCGCGCGGACGAATTCCAGCATGTCGGCAGCCAGCTCGGCCCAGCCTTCGGCACCGTGTTGGGCGAATTCCTCGGCGTCCATCCGCTGGTAGAACGCGGTGGCGAAGGCGCGCGCCTCGGCCAGTTTTGCCTTGGCCACGCGCCGGGCCAGCGCGGCCAGGATCGGGTCGAGGTGGTTGGCGTGGGTCGCTGGGGTGGCGTCTTGTGTCTTGCTCATGGTCGCAATCGCTCCAAAGGCAGAAGGCCGCGCAAGGCGCGGCCAGCGTGTCGATTTCGTCGTGGGTGGCGTGCCGTCAGCGCAGGCCGGTTTCGTGGCGGGCGATCACCAGGCGCTGGATCTCGCTGGTGCCCTCGTAGATTTCGGTGATCTTGGCGTCGCGGAAATACCGCTCGATCGGCATTTCCTTGGAATACCCCATGCCGCCGTGGATCTGCAATGCCTGGTGGGTGATCCACATCGCGGCTTCCGACGCGGTCAGCTTGGCGACCGCTGCCTCGTTGGTGAAGCGCTTGCCCTGCCCCTTCAACCAGGCAGCGCGCAGCGTCAGCAGCAGCGAGGCATCCAGCTTGCACTTCATGTCGGCGATCTTGGCCTGGGTCATCTGGAACGCGCCGATCGGCTGGCCGAAGGCCTTGCGCTCCTTCACGTAGGCCAGGGTCGCCTCGTAGGCGGCGCGGGCGATGCCGATCGCCTGGCTGGCGATGCCGATGCGGCCGGCGTCCAGCACGCTCATCGCGATCTTGAAGCCGTGGCCTTCCTCGCCCAGCAACTCGTCGGCCTGGACCACGTAGTCGGTGAATTCGATCTCGCAGGTGGCCGAAGCGCGGATGCCCAGCTTGGGCTCGGTCTTGCCACGGTGGAAGCCGGCGCGCTCGGTATCGATCATGAAGGCGCTGATCCCGCGCGCGCCCTTGTCGGGATCCGTCATCGCGAACAGCACGATGTACCGGGCCACCGGGCCGGAGGTGATCCAGCTCTTCTTGCCATTGACGATGTAGCTGCCGTCGGCCTGTTTCGTCGCCTTGCAGCGCATCGCGGTGGCATCGGAACCCGACTGCGGCTCGGTCAGCGCGAACGCGCCGATCTCGCGGCCTTCGGCGATGGCGCGGACGTACAACTGCTTCTGCGCCTCGGTGCCGAAGGTCAGGATGCCGTTGCAGAACAGCGAGTTGTTCACGGAGACGATCGTGGAATGCGCGGCGTCGGCCGCGGCGATCTCCACCATCGCCAGCACGTAACTGACCGGGTCCATGCCGGCGCCGCCGTATTCGGTCGGCACCTCGATCCCCATCAGGCCGTTCTCGCCCAGGGTGCGGATGTTCTCGAGCGGGAATTCGCCGCTGCGGTCGTGGTGTTCGGCGCTGGGCGCGATCTTCTCCTGCGCGATCCGCCGGGCCACGTCCTGCAGCATCAATTGCTCTTCGCTGAAACCAAACTCCACGTCGCGCTCCGCATCGTTGCAATCGATACCAATTGTACCGCCGCGACATCGCAAAACCCCACCCTCGGGGTGGCCACCGCTGGACATCGCTTGACCCGCGGCCCATCGCGCACGACACTTATCTCCGAATCGCGATGGAAAGATATACATGGATCTGGAAGGCTGGTCGTCCCGTCTGAAAGTGTTCGCGGATGCCACCCGCGTGCGCCTGCTCGCCCTGCTCGAGGGCGAGGAACTCACCGTGGCCGAACTCTCGGCGATCACCCAGCTCGCGCAGCCGCGCGTGTCGACGCACCTGGCCAAGCTCAAGGAAGCCGGCATCGTGCGCGACCGTCGCGCCGGCGTATCCGCCTATTACCGCTTCGACGACGCCGCACTCGACCCCGCGCAACGCGCGTTGTGGCAGTCGATCAGCACCGGCAGCGACGATCCCTTGCTGCGCCAGGATGCCGAACGCGTCCCGGCGGTGCTGGCGATGCGCGCCGCCGACCAGAACTGGGCCGACAGCGTGGCCGGCGACATGGAGCGCCACTATTCGCCCGGCCGCACCTGGGAGGCGCTGGCGCGCACCGCGTTGCCCTTGCTCACCCCTGGCGACGTGCTCGACATCGCCTCCGGCGACGGCGTGCTGGCCGAACTGCTGGCCCCGCACGCGCATCGCTACGTCTGCGTTGACGCCAGCGAGCGCGTGGTCGCCGCTGCCGCGGAGCGTTTGCGCCGCTACGCGAACGTGGAAGTGCGCGAAGGCGACATGCACGCACTGCCGTTCAAGGACGCGAGTTTCGACCTGGTGGTGCTTATGCATGCGCTGACCTATGCGGCCAAGCCCGCGCAGGCCGTCGCCGAGAGTGCGCGCGTGCTGCGCAAGGGTGGCCGCATGCTGCTGTCCAGCCTGGCCCGCCACGAACACCGGAACGTGGTCGAAGCCTATGGCCACCAGAACCTCGGCTTCAGCGAAAAGGAGCTGCGCAAGTTCGCCGAGAAGGCCGGCCTGCGCATCGCCAGCTGCGAAACCGTCACCCGCGAACGCCGGCCGCCGCACTTCGAGGTGATCTCGCTGATCGGGGAAAAGCCGTGAGCGGATTGCCCTGGCGGCACCCCGAGCGCGTTGCGAAACTTGAAGCCGCGCTGCGCGATCGCATCCTGGTCATCGACGGCGCGATGGGCACGATGATCCAGCGCCACGAATTGCAGGAAGCCGACTACCGCGGCGAGCGCTTCGCCCAAGGTTACGACGCGTTTTTCGCGGTTGACGGCCATGCCCACGGCGCGGGTTGCGGCTGCGAGGGCCACGACCAGCGCGGCAACAACGACCTGCTGACGCTGACCCGCCCCGACATCATCCGCGACATCCATCGCCAGTACCTGGAAGCGGGCGCGGACCTGGTCGAGACCAATACCTTCAACTCGACCAGCATCTCGCTGGCCGACTACCGCCTGCAGCACCTGGTGCGCGAGCTCAATCGCGAGGGCGCGCGCCTGGCGCGGATCGAATGCGATGCGATCGAGGCATCCGACCCGGCGAGACCGCGTTTCGTGATTGGCGTGCTGGGTCCGACCAGCCGAACCGCATCGTTGAGTCCGGACGTGAATCGCCCCGGCTTCCGCGCGACCTCGTTCGATGAACTGGCCGAGGCCTATCGCGAGGCTGCGCAGGGCCTTGTCGAGGGCGGTGCCGACATCCTGATGGTGGAGACCATCTTCGACACCCTCAATGCCAAGGCCGCGCTGTTCGCCATCGACGACGTGTTCGAGGCGATCGGCGCGCGGCTGCCGGTGATGATTTCCGGCACGATCACCGACGCCTCCGGGCGCACGCTCTCCGGTCAGACTGCGGAGGCGTTCTGGTATTCGCTGCGCCACGCGCAACCGCTGGCGATCGGCCTGAACTGCGCACTCGGCGCGAAGGACCTGCGCCAGCACATCGACGTGCTGTCGCAGGTCGCCGACACGAATGTCAGCTGCCACCCGAACGCCGGCCTGCCGAATGCGTTCGGCGGCTACGATGAAACCCCGGAGGACATGGCCGGCGTACTGCGCGAATTCGCCGAGTCAGGCCTGCTCAACCTGGTCGGCGGCTGCTGCGGCAGTTCGCCCGCGCACATCGCCGCGATCGCGGACGCCGTGCGCGGCCTGCCTCCACGCGCGATTCCGCAACTGGTGAGCGCCGCATGAGCCTGCCACGCAACACCCGCCTCAGCGGCCTCGAGCCGCTGCAGATCACGCCCGAGTCGAACTTCATCAACGTCGGCGAGCGCACCAACGTCACCGGCAGCGCGCAGTTCAAGAAGCTGATCCTGGAAGGCCGGCTCGACGAGGCGGTCGTGGTCGCGCGCCAGCAGGTCGAGAACGGCGCTCAGGTGCTCGACGTCAACATGGACGAGGGCATGCTGGATTCGCAGCAGGCGATGGTCGAGTACCTCAACCTGATCGCCGCCGAGCCGGACATCGCGCGAATACCGGTGATGGTCGATTCCTCGAAGTGGAGCGTGATCGAGGCCGGGCTGAAGTGCCTGCAGGGCAAGGGCATCGTCAACTCGATCTCCATGAAGGAAGGCGAGGCCGAGTTCCTGCGCCAGGCGCGCCTCGTACGCCGCTACGGCGCGGCGGTGGTGGTGATGGCCTTCGACGAAGTCGGCCAGGCCGACAGCATCGAGCGCAAGGTCGAGATCTGTTCGCGCGCCTACAGACTCTTGACCGAGGAAATCGGTTTCCCGCCCGAGGACATCATCTTCGACCCGAACGTGTTCGCGATCGCCACCGGCATCGAGGAGCACGACAACTATGCGGTCGACTTCATCGAGGCGGCGCGCGAACTGAAGCGGCGCTTTCCGTACAGCCACATCTCCGGCGGCGTGTCGAACGTCAGCTTCAGCTTCCGCGGCAACGAGCCGGTGCGCCAGGCGATCCACGTGGTGTTCCTTTACCACGCGATCCGCGCTGGCATGGACATGGGCATCGTCAACGCCGGTGCCCTGCCCCTGTACGACGACCTCGATGTCGAATTGCGCGAGCGGGTCGAGGACGTGGTGCTCAATCGCCGCAGTGATGGCACCGAACGGCTGCTGGAAATCGCCGACAGGTTCAAGGGCAAGAAGGGCGAGAAGAAAACCGAAGACCTGCGCTGGCGCGACAAGCCGGTGCGCGAGCGCCTGAGCCATTCGCTGGTGCATGGCATCGACGCCTGGATCGAGGCCGATACCGAAGACGCGCGCCTGCAGTCCGCGCGCCCGCTGGACGTGATCGAAGGCCCGCTCATGGACGGCATGAACGTGGTCGGGGACCTGTTCGGCGCCGGCAAGATGTTCCTGCCGCAGGTGGTCAAATCGGCGCGGGTGATGAAGAAGGCGGTCGCGCACCTGCTGCCCTTCATCGAGGCCGAAAAGCTGCGCACCGGCGACGTCGGCAGGAACAACGGCAAGATCGTGATGGCGACGGTCAAGGGCGACGTGCACGACATCGGCAAGAATATCGTCGGCGTGGTGCTGGCCTGCAACAACTTCGAAGTGATCGACATGGGGGTGATGGTGCCGGCGCAGGCCATCCTGGATCGCGCCCGCGCCGAGAACGCCGACATCATCGGCCTGTCCGGCCTGATCACCCCGTCGCTGGAAGAGATGAGCCACGTGGCGCGCGAGATGCAGCGCCAGGGCTTCACGGTGCCGTTGCTGATCGGTGGCGCCACCACGTCGCGCGCGCACACCGCACTGAAGATCGACCCGCACTACAAGTCGCCGACGGTGTGGGTGAAGGACGCGTCGCGCGCGGTCGGCGTGGCGCAGTCGCTGGTGTCGCCCGACCTGCGCGGACCGTTCATGGCCGCCAACGACGCCGACTACGCGGATATCCGCCAGCGCCATCGCAATCGCGGCGATGCCAAGCGACTGGTCTCGCTGGAGAAGGCGCGCGGGCAACGTTTCGACGGCGGCTGGGCCGATTACGACCCGCCCGCGCCGAACATGCCGGGGCTGCATGTCTTCAGCGACTATCCGCTTGACGACCTGGTCGAGGTGATCGACTGGACGCCGTTCTTCCAGGCGTGGGAACTCGCCGGCAAATACCCGGCGATCCTGACCGATCCGGTCGTCGGCACGCAGGCCAGCGAGCTGTACCGCGACGCACGCGCGATGCTGGACACGATCATCCGCGAGCAATGGCTGACCGCAAAAGCGGTGTTCGGCCTGTGGCCGGCGAACAGCATCGGCGACGACGTGGTGGTGGATACCGGCGACGGCGCGACCACCCTGCACTTCCTGCGCCAGCAGGTCGACAAGCCGGTCGAGCGCCCGGATTTCTGCCTCGCGGATTTCATCGCACCGAAGGACAGCGGCAAGCGCGACTGGATCGGGGCGTTCGCGGTGACCGCCGGCATCGGCATCGATGCGCATGTCGCCCGTTTCGAGGCCGACCATGACGACTACAACGCGATCCTGCTCAAGGCATTGGCCGACCGCCTGGCCGAGGCATTGGCCGAGCGCCTGCACCAGCGCGTGCGCACCGACGCCTGGGGCTATGCCGCCGACGAAACGCTCGACAACGAAGGCCTGATCGCCGAGCAGTACCGCGGCATCCGCCCCGCGCCGGGCTACCCGGCTTGCCCCGAGCACAGCGAGAAGGCCACGCTGTTCGCACTGCTCGAGGCGGAGGACAATGCCGGCATGCAGCTGACCGAAAGCTTCGCGATGCTGCCGACCGCGGCGGTGTCGGGTTATTACTTCAGCCATCCGCGCAGCCAGTATTTCGTGGTCGGCCGGGTCTCGAAGGAACAGGCCGAGGATTACGCACGGCGCAAGGGCGTCACGCTGCAGCAGGCCGAGCGCTGGCTGGCGGCGAACCTCGACTACGATCCGGAATGAATGCGTTCCCGGGCCCGTCCGGCATGCCGCCGGTGGTCGGCATCGTCGGCAGCCGGGGCGCGTTCGGGCGCTGGATGGCGCAGTTCCTGCGCGAGCGCATGGGCCTGCAGGTCATCGGCCACGATCCCGCCGGCGATACCACGTTGTCGCCGCGCGATCTTGCCCTGCAAGCCGATGTACTGCTGTTCAGCGCGCCGATCCGTCGCACCGTGGCGATCATCGATACGTACGTCGATGCCGCGGCCGGCGACGAGGCCGGCAAACTCTGGCTGGACCTCACTTCGATCAAGCAGCAACCGGTCGCGGCGATGCTGCGCTCGAGTGCCGAAGTCGCAGGCCTTCACCCGATGACCGCGCCACCGAAGCTCGACACGCTGGCCGGCCGCACGATGGCGGTGTGCCGCGCGCGCATCGATCGCTGGGAACCCTGGCTCGATCACTTGCTGGCCACGTCGCAGGCGGATTGCGTGGACATCGACCCGCTCGCGCACGACCGCGCGATGGCGCTGGTGCAGGGCCTCGTGCATGCATCGCACATGGCGCAGGCCGCCGTGCTGCGTGAGCTCGCGCCTGCGGCCGGTGGCCTGCCGGGGTTGCACGCGCTGCGCACGATCGGCCACGACCTCGACCTGACGGTGACCGGGCGCATCCTCTCCGGCAACCCGGCGATCTATGAGGACATCCAGTTCGGCAATCCGCATGTGATGCCGATGCTCGAACGGCTGTCGGATGCAGTCGCCCTGCTCCTCGCACAGGTCACCGAGGGGAGCGACGATGCACGCACGGTGGTGCGCGACAGGTTCCTGCAGCAGCCCGCCGCCTGGTTCGGTGGCGACGAGCTCGCGGCGCGCAGCCACGGCTTCGAACGGATGGGTTACCTGCAGGCCGACCTGCAGGGCAGGCGCTACCTGAGCGTGTACCTGCCGCAGGACCGGCCAGGCTCGCTGCGTGCGCTGCTGGAAGTGTTCGAACGCCTGGGCGTCAACCTGGGATCGATCCATTCCTCGCGCACGCCGGACGGCGAACTGCATTTCCGGATCGGGCTGGACGCGATGCCGGTCTCGATGGCGAAGCTGCGGGACGCGGTGGAGACGGAAGGCATCGGCCGCGTGGTGGAAGCGCGCGACGACGCCGGCTGACTACCAGACCAGGTCGTCGGGCACCTGGTACTGCGGATCGGAATACGGATCGTCGGCAGCAGGCGCAGCGGGATCGACCTTGAGCGCAACCCCGGGCGCAAAGATCGCCTCGGCTTCCGTGAGCAGCGCGGCGGTGACCAGCAGGTAACGACCGTCGTGCTGCAGCACGCCCAACTCGCCGGCATTCAATGCCTTGAGCTGGTCTGCGGTGACGTGGATGCGCTTGATCTTGCCGCCGTACTCGAAGTGGCGGACGTGGTCGGCATCGGCGGCGTTCAAACCCTTGCCGGCGATGAGTTCGGCGAATCTCGCCTTGGCATCGCGACGCTTGCGTGCCTCTTCCTGTTTCAGCCGTTCGGCCTCGATGCGCTCGTCCTTCTCGCGTTGCGCGCGGATCGCATAGGCCTTGGCCAGGTCGATGTCCTCGCGGCTGCGCGACTTCTGCTGCGAACGTTTGTGCGCGTCGTTCGCGCGCGGCCCGGATGCCTGCGACGCCTGATTGCGCGGGCGGTTATCCGCCTGCGCGGGCTTGCCGCTGCGGCGCGGGTCGGCCTGATGCGGCTTCTTCGGCAGCGCCCGTTCGGGCTTCGGCGCGTCCTTGAAGCCCAGCCCCAGCAACTGGTCGCGTAGCGAAATGGTCATGCGGCGTCTTCGATTCAGTAGTGGGGCGGTGGCGGTTCGCTGGCGGCATCGCCGGCCACCGGGCTGGCGGCCATCGCGCTGCGCAGGTGGCGCAGCTCCTCCAGCGCGCGATGCAGCAACAACGCATTGCGCGACTCCTCGTCGCGAGCGGCGGCCAGCGCATCGCTGAGATCCTGCAGTGCCTGCTCCTGGAACGCGAGCCGCATTTCCAGATCGATCATGCGCTGCTCGATGGCATCGACATTCATCGGGCGATGCTCACGCCGGGGAGCGCAGCGAGCGCCCGCGGCCGATGCCGTAATAGGCCAGGCCGGCGGACTCGACCTCGGCCGGCTCGTAGAGGTTGCGGCCGTCGAACACCACCTGGTCGCGCACTGCGTTCTTCAGCATCGCGAAATCCGGACTGCGGAACTGCTTCCATTCGGTGACCACGACCAGCGCGTCGGCACCCTTCAGTGCCTCGCCCGCGGAGATGCACAACGCGAGGTCGTCGCGCTCGCCGAAGATCCGCCGGGCCTCCTCCATCGCCTCGGGATCGTAGGCGCGAACCCGCGCACCGGCCTCCCACAACTGCTGCAGCAGGCGGCGGCTGGACGCCTCGCGCATGTCGTCGGTATTCGGCTTGAACGCCAGTCCCCACAACGCCACTGTCTTGCCGCGCAGCGCGTCGACGCCACCATAGTGGCGCGCAATCAGTTCGAACAGATGGCCTTTCTGCGCTTCGTTCACGGCTTCCACCGCACCGAGCAATCGAGGTTGCACGCCATGCTGGTCGGCGATGCGGGCCAATGCCTGTACGTCCTTGGGGAAACAGGAACCGCCGTAGCCGGCACCGGGATAGATGAAGTGCCAGCCGATGCGCGGATCCGAACCGATGCCCTTGCGCACGTGCTCGATGTCGGCACCCACCCGCTCGGCGATGTTGGCGATCTCGTTCATAAAGCTGATCTTGGTCGCCAGCATCGCGTTGGCCGCGTACTTGGTCAGCTCGGCGGAACGCACGTCCATCGCCACGATGCGGTCGTGGTTGCGGTTGAACGGCGCGTACAGGCGCTTGAGGGTGGCCACCGCCGCCGGATTGTCGGCGCCGATGACGATGCGGTCGGGGCGCATGCAGTCCTCGACCGCGGCGCCCTCCTTCAGGAATTCGGGGTTGGAGACCACATCGAACGGGATCGCTTCGCCACGCGTCCCCAGTTCCGCGGCGATGGTGGCGCGCACCTTGTCGGCGGTGCCGACCGGGACCGTGGATTTGTCGACCACCACCGCCGGTTTGCGCAGGTGCCGGCCAATCGTCCTGGCGACCGCCAGCACGTATTGCAGGTCGGCGCTGCCGTCCTCGTCCGGTGGCGTGCCGACCGCGATGAAAATGACATCGCCATGGGCCACGCCGACCGCGGCATCGGTGGTGAAGCGCAGCCGCCCCGCCGCATGGTTGGCCTGGACCATCGGGGTCAGGCCGGGCTCGTAGATCGGGATGATGCCGTCCTGCAGGCCCGCGACCTTGGCCGCATCGACATCGACGCAGACCACGTCATGGCCGACCTCGGCCAGGCAAGTACCACTGACCAGGCCGACGTAGCCGGTGCCGAAGATGCAGACGCGCATGCGTGGGGGAATCCAGGCTCAAGAAAAAAGGGGACGCATCGCGAGGATACGTCCCCTGTCGTACGGCGAGGTTACTTCGCGCCGGGCTTGACGATTTCGATCAGCTCGACTTCGAACACCAGCGGCTGGTTGGGACCGATGGTGGGCGGTGCCTGCTCGCCATAGGCCAGCTGCGCCGGGATCCAGAACTTGAACTTGGAACCGACGGGCATCAGCTGCAGGCCCTCGGCCCAGCCCGGGATCACGCCCTGCAGCGGCATCACCGCCGGCTCGCCGCGATCGTAGGAACTGTCGAAGGTCTTGCCGTCAAGCAGGGTGCCCTTGTAGTGCACCTTGACGCCGTCGGTGGCCGCGGGCTTCGCGCCCTTGCCTTCGGTGAGGATCTGGTACTGCAGGCCGGAGGCGGTGGTCACCACGCCGGGCTTCTTGCCGTTCTCCGCCAGCGCCTTCTGGCCCTTCTCGAGGTTGGCCTTCGCTTCCGCCATCGCCTTGGCGATCTGCTTGGCCTGCATGCGCTGGCCGAAGGCCTCGCCGATCTCCTTGGCCTGCTCTTCGGTGAGCAGCAGCTTCTCCCCGGCGATCGAGGCGCGCAGGCCCTTCACCAGGGTATCGACGTTGACGTCTTCCTTGATCTCGCTGAGCTGCTTGCCCATCGACATGCCGATCATGTAGCTGGCCTGTTCCTTCTCGGTCGGCAGGCCCGGGTAACCGGTCTTGGCGGCCGCGTCCTTGCCGGCTTCGGCGGTCTTGTCGGCGCCATCCGCCGGCTTCGGCGCGGCCTTGTCGCAGGCGGCCAGCGCGAGCGTGGTGGCGAGGGCAAGCAGGGTGATGCGGGCGTAGGGCTTCATCAGGAACGGACTCCGGGACATGCGATGGGTTGGGCCGGCGCGATGCGGCGGCGGGAAGATGCGTTGGTGCGGCGTATCTGTCTGTTTATTCGACACCGAGCAGTTCGACGTCGAAGGTCAGGGTGGCATTGGACGGGATCGAGCCATCCGGAGTTCCCCGCTCGCCATAGCCGAGCCTGGCGGGGATCCAGAACCGGTACTTGCCGCCGACCGGCATCAGGCCGACGCCCTCGGTCCAGCCGGCGATGACCTGGTTCAGGCCGAACTCGGCGGGCTGGCCGCGCTCGTAGGAGCTGTCGAAGACGGTGCCGTCCAGCAGCTTGCCTTCGTAGTTCACCTTCACCCGCTGGCCCGGCTTCGGACGCACGCCGTTGCCCTGCCGCAGCACCATGTACTGCAGGCCGGATGGCGTGGAGAACACACCCTTCACCGTCTTGTTCCTGGCGAGGAACGCTTCTTCTTCCTTCACGGTCGCCTGCGCCCGGGCGATGCGCTGGGCGGCATTCGCCGCGCTGATCCGCGCCGAGAAACTGGCACGCAAGGCGTCCGCTTCGGCAGCGGTGAGCATGGTATTGCCACCGGGAGTGGTCGCGTCCTTGAAGCCACGCATCAGCATCGGCACATCGACTTCGCCGCTGATGCTGGCAAGCGAGCCGCCCACGTTGCCGCCGATCAGCAGGCCGGCCTTCTGCCGATCGATCGCTGGCGCGGGCTTGCCGTTCTTGCGCGCGTCGATGCTGGTCATCAGCACCTGGGATGTCTGCTTGGCCGCGGCCTCGTCCAGCAAGGGCTTGCCGCCGGCCAGGCCGTTCGCGATCGCGCGCTCGAAGGCGGCGATGTCCATGTCCGGCAATGCGGGCCCGACCGACTTGGCCACGTCCATGCCGACCATGTAGCTGATCTTGTCGCGGTCGCTTTGCAGCCCCGCCTCCTGCGCATGCGCCAGGCCCGTGGCCAGCGTCGCGATCAGCAGCGCAGCCAGCGCCCGCAAGGAAAAGTTCATGGTGGTCTCCGGTCGGCCGCCGCGCGGCAAGCCCGCCATTGTCCGTGCAGGCGTCTGGCGGGGCAATCCCGCCAGCCGAACCCACCATGACTTCAGTTGGGGGCACGGGGACTTGACCGCGGAAAATCTAGTGTTATAGTTGCCTACAACACTGAACACCCAGAGCAGGACGTTCTCATGAACCGCAAGCTCCACAACTCCCTGATGGCCGTGGTCGCGAGCAGTGCGCTGCTCGTCTTCGGCCTGCTGGCGGCAGTGCCCGCCGAACAGTCGCTGGCCCCGCACTCGATGATCGTGATCGCCGACGCGAGCACGGTCGACAGCGCTTCGCTCGACGACGGCGTCGAGGCGCCGCGTCGCAAATCCCACGCTCGCGGGCAGACGGTGCAGATGCCGTTCTTCTCGTTCGTTCCCCGGGGCTGAGCCGTGGCCGCCGTCGAATGGAGCGATGGGGCTCCGATCTACCGCCAGCTGAAGGAACGCGTGGTGGCGATGCTGCTTGATGGTGTGCTGAAGCCGGGCGATGCCCTGCCGTCGGTGCGCCAGGTCGCCGCCGAGTACCAGCTGAATCCGATCACCGTCTCGCGCGCCTACCAGGAGCTCGCGGACGACCAACTCGTCGAAAAACGTAGGGGACTGGGCATGTACGTGACCGAAGGCGCCGCGACCAGGTTGAAGACCAGCGAACGCGACCGCTTCCTCCGCGAGGAATGGCCGCTGGTGCTGGAACGCATCCAGCGGCTGGGGCTGGACCTGCAGGAACTGCTCGACCCGAAGGGCAAGTGGGGGGCGAAATGAGCGCCGCCATGGACCGTTCCGTGATCACCGCGCGCGGCCTGCGCAAGGCCTACAAGAACAAGGTCGCGTTGAATGGCACCGACTTCGATATCCGCGGCGGGCGCATCGTCGGCCTGATCGGGCCGAACGGCGCCGGCAAGACCACCGCGCTCAAGGCGATCCTGGGCCTGGTGCCGTTCGACGGCGAACTGAAGGTGCTGGGCAAGGATCCGCGCACCCAGCGCGACGAGCTGATGAACGAGGTCTGCTTCATCGCCGACGTCGCCGTGCTGCCGCGCTGGATCAAGGTCAAGGACGCCATCGAGTTCGTCGCCGGCGTGCACCCGCGCTTCGACGCCGCCAAGTGCCGCCGCTTCCTGCACGGCACCCAGCTCACCGACAACCTGCGCGTGCGCGAAATGTCCAAGGGCATGATCGTGCAGCTGCACCTGGCGCTGGTGATGGCGATCGAGGCCAAGCTGCTGGTCCTGGACGAACCCACCCTGGGCCTGGACATCCTCTACCGCAAGCAGTTCTACCAGCGCCTGCTGGAGGATTACTTCGACGAGGACAAGACGATCATCGTCACCACCCACCAGGTGGAGGAGATCGAGCACATCCTCACCGACGTGATGTTCATCCGCGACGGCAGGATGGTCCTGGATGCGCCGATGGACACCCTCGCCGTCCGTTACACCGAAGTACTGGTCGATGCCGGCAAGCAGGACGAAGCGCGCGCGCTCAACCCGATCGACGAACGCGCCCTGCCGTTCGGCAAGACCGTGATGTTGTTCGACGGCACCGACCCGGCGCGCCTGGCCGCGCTGGGCGAGACCCGCACGCCGGGCCTGGCCGACCTGTTCGTCGCCACCATGAAGGGAACCTACGCATGAACACCCCCGTCGACGCGATGGAAATGGATGTCGCGACCCCGCGCGCGCCGCGCACGGCGCCGCATGCCACGCACAAGTTCAAGCTGTTGCTGAAACGCGAGTTCTGGGAGCACAAGGGCGGCTTCCTCTGGGCCCCGGTGTGGGCGGGCGCGGTCTCCCTGCTGCTGGCGCTGATGGCGCTGGTGGTCGGCGAGGTGGCGGCGCGCAAGGCGATCGCCAGCGGCAAGATGCAGATCGACGGTGACGTGAAGATCAACGGCCTCGACCTGGGCGCACTGACCTCGAAGATCGACCCCGGCGACATGGACAAGCTGGCCGGGGGCGTGGACCTCAGCATGCTGGCATCGTCGATGTGGCCCCTCGTGGTGCTCGGCTTCGTGGTGTTCTTCTACTGCCTGGGCAGCCTGTACGACGAACGCAAGGATCGCAGCGTGCTGTTCTGGAAGTCGCTGCCGCTGTCCGACCGGGACACGGTGTTCTCCAAGGCCGCCAGCGCGCTGCTGGTCGCCCCGGCCCTGGCGGTGGGCGCCGCGATCGCCTGCATGTTCGCCTTCCTGTTGCTGATCAGCGCGTGGATGGTGCTGCACAACGGCAACCCGCTGACCCTGCTGTGGGGTCCTGGCAGCCCGCTGGCCAATGCCGGCCTGTTGCTGGCCTCGATCCCGATCTATGCCCTGTGGGCGCTGCCGGCGGTCGGTTGGCTGATGCTGTGCTCGGCCTGGTCGAAGAGCATGCCCTTCCTGTGGGCGATCGTGATTCCGGTGTTCGCCGGCATCTTCATCAGCTGGTTCGAAGTGATGAACGTGTTCGACCTGCAGAGCGGCTGGTTCTGGAAGAACATCGTGGCCCGCAGCCTGCTGAGCGTGTTCCCCGGTTCCTGGATCGATGCGATGGAGATCGGCGCGCTTGCCAAGGGCGACCTGCCCAGCCATGCCATGGTGCTGCGTTCGACCTACAGCGTGCTGACCACCCCGCAACTGTGGATCGGTGCGGCCGCCGGCATCGTGATGCTGGTCGGTGCGGTCCGCCTGCGCCGCTGGCGCGACGACAACTGAGCCACCTCCCCCCTCATTCCAGGACAAGACGATGAAGACCCGCAACCTCCTCGCCATCGCGCTGCTCGCAGGTGTCCCGCTGATCGGCTGCAGCCAGCCGCCGGCACCGCCCGCGCCGCCGGCGGCACCGGCACCGCCGGTCGCCAGCGGCAACGACAGCTTCATCGGCCGCCACGTGGGCGGGGCGATCGAAGAGGCCCGCAAGGAACTGGCCACCAAGAACATCAGCATCAGCGACGGCGTCAACATCAACGTCAACGGCCGCGAGTGGAACACCGGCGACAGCAGCCTCCCGAAAGCGGAGATCACCCCGCAGGGCGACTTGCTGATCGAAGGCAAGGCCGTGGCGATCACCCCGGCGCAACGCACCGAATTGCTGGCCTATCGCGGCCAGATCATGGGCATTGCAGAGGCTGGCATGGCGATCGGCGCCCAGGGCGCCAACATCGCCGGCCATGCGATTTCCGGCGCGGTCGGCGCGATCTTCGGCGGCAAGGACGGCGAAAAGGAATTCGAGAAGAAGATCGAAGCCGAGGCCACCAAGATCGAGGCCGAGGCGATGAAGCTCTGCTCCCGCCTGCCGGCATTGATGGCCGGCCAGCAGTCGTTGGCCGCCACCTTGCCCGAGTTCAAACCCTACGCGCGCATGACCCAGGCTGACATCGAGGACTGCGGCAAGGATGTCGGCAAGGGCAAGGGCGTTGCGGTCACCAGCGGCTGACCCGGACGACCATGATGAAACCCATGCTGCTTGCGTTTGCCCTGGCGTCGCCGTTCACCGTCGCGCAAGCGGCGGACGACCCCAAGCTCAACCAGGCGTTCCAGGATCATGTCGCCTACGTCGCCACGTTCGCGATGCCGGTCCTGATCGAGAAATGCAGCGTGGCCGACGCCGGCTACCTGCAACGTGCGGCACCGCTCTACTTCCGTTACGTGAACACGCACCAGGACCAGATCGAACGGGGACGGATGCTCACCCTCGCCGAACTGCAGCCCGACGAAACGGTGCGCAGCTATCGCGAACGGATCATCGCCAAGCGGCTTGGCGCGCTCGATTCGGGCACGCCGGAACAGAAGACCAAGACCTGCCAGGGCGCACTGGCCTTCCTGGGCGGCATGAAGGTGCCGGGGGAATGGCCGGCGCGCGACTGATGAAGCTGTCGTCCTGAACAAGGTGAAGGACCTGCTTTTCATCAGGCAGATCCTTCGCTTCGCTCAGCCCGCACCAGCCACTGCCCCGGCCTTGATGCCGCCTTTCGCAAGATCGGCGGGATCCAGCAACCGGCGCAGCGTTTTTTCGTCCAGACCACTGTCCTCCAGCGCGACGTTCAGCACTGCCCGGCCTTCGGCATAGGCGCGTTTGGCGATCGACGCCGCTTTCTCGTAGCCGATCACCGGATTCAGCGCGGTGACCAGGATCGGATTGCGATCAAGCGCCGCGGCAAGATTGCCTTCGCGAATGCGCAGGCCGGCGATCGCCTTGTCGGCCAATGCGACCATGGTGGTCGACAGCAACTGCAGCGACTCATCGATGTCGCAGGCGATCAACGGCAACATCACGTTGAGCTGGAAATTGCCGCTCTGCCCGGCGATCGAGATCGCGTGATGCAGGCCCATCACCTGCGCGCAGGCCATGCACAGCGCCTCCGGGATCACCGGATTGACCTTGCCTGGCATGATCGAAGAGCCCGGCTGCAATGCCGGCAGTTCGATCTCGCCCAGTCCTGCCAGCGGGCCTGAATTCATCCAGCGCAGGTCATTGCCGATCTTCATCAGCGCCACCGCGAGCGCGTTGAGCTGGCCGGACAACTCCACCAGGTCGTCCTGCGCGGCGAGCCCCTCGAACGTGTTCGTGGCCTGTTCGAATTTCGCCCCGGTGGCGACCGACAGCGCCTTGGCCACGCCCTTTCCGAATTTCGGATGCGCATTGATCCCGGTGCCGATCGCGGTGCCACCGATCGGCAGCCGGCGCACGCGCTTGAGGCTGTCCTCGATGCGCGCCTGCGCGGAATCCAGTTGCGCCGACCACGCGCCGAACTCCTGCGCCACGGTCAGCGGCATCGCGTCCATCAGATGCGTGCGGCCGGTCTTGACGATCCTGCCGAGCGCCTTGGCGCGCTTGTCGATGGTCTTGCGCAAGTGGCGCAACGCCGGCAGGAGATCCTGCCTGGCGCCTTGCACCGCCATCACCCGCAGCGCGGTGGGGATGACATCGTTGCTGCTCTGGCCCAGGTTGACGTGGTCGTTGGGATGGATCGCCTGCTGCGAGGCCGCCGCGGCCACGTGGGCGATGACCTCGTTGGCATTCATGTTGCTCGAGGTGCCGGACCCGGTCTGGTAGCGGTCGACCGGGAACTGGTCCGCGTGCGCGCCACCGGCGATGGCGGTGGCGGCTTCCATGATGGCGTCGGCACGCGCGCGATCCAGCAGGCCCAGGTGGCCATTGACCACCGCCGCCGAGGCCTTCACCAGCGCCAATGCCTGGACGAAGGCCGACGGCATCGGCCGGCCGGACAGGTGGAAGTTGTCCAGAGCACGCTGTGTCTGCGCCCCCCACAGGGCGGATGCCGGGACGCGCAACTCGCCCATGCTGTCGCGTTCGATGCGCATCCGGGGGTTCTTGCTGGCCGGCTTGGCCATCGGCCTGCTCCATTGGGAATTGGCCGAGCATAGCGCCGGCGGGGTTTAGAATTGGCGTTCCCCACCCGCGCGAAACCCCATGTCCGAGACCCTGACCGCCCTGTCGCCGCTCGACGGCCGTTATGCCTCGAAGGTCGACGCCCTGCGCCCGATCTTCTCCGAGTACGGCCTCATCCGCGCGCGGGTGAAGGTGGAAGTCGAATGGCTGCTGGCGCTGGCCGCGGAACCCGGCATCCCCGAACTGGCGCCGTTCTCCGAAGCCGCCACGGGCAGCCTGCGTGCGCTGGCACAGGACTTCTCGGTCGAGGACGCAGCGCGGGTCAAGGCCATCGAAGCGACAACCAACCACGACGTGAAGGCGGTCGAGTACTTCATCAAGGAACGCCTGCAGGACGATGCCGAGCTCGGCCCGGCACTGGAGTTCGTGCATTTCGCCTGCACCAGCGAGGACATCAACAACCTCTCCTACGCCCTGCTGCTGAGCAAGGCGCGCCAGCACGTGCTGCTGCCAAAGCTCGATGCGCTGATCGCGAAGCTGCGCGAAATGGCTCGCGAACATGCTGCGTTGCCGATGCTGTCGCGCACCCACGGGCAGACGGCTTCACCGACCACCGTCGGCAAGGAACTGGCGAACGTGGTCGCCCGCCTGCAGCGCCAGGGCGAAGCGCTGGCCGCGCTGCCGATGCCGGGCAAGATCAACGGTGCGGTGGGCAACTACAACGCCCACGTCGCCGCGTATCCCGATATCGACTGGCCCGAGTTCTCGCAACGCTTCGTGGGATCGCTTGGCCTGGACTGGCAGCCCTACACCACCCAGATCGAACCGCACGACGGCATCGCCGAACTCTGCGATGCCTGCAAGCGCATCGACACCATCGCCATCGACCTGTGCCGCGACGTCTGGGGCTACATCTCGCAGGGCTACTTCAAGCAGGCGCTGAAGGCCGGTGAAGTCGGCAGCAGCACGATGCCGCACAAGGTCAACCCGATCGACTTCGAGAACGCGGAAGGCAACTTCGGCATCGCCAGTGCGCTGTTCGAGCATTTCGCCGCCAAGCTGCCGGTCAGCCGCTGGCAGCGCGACCTCACCGACTCCACCGTGCTGCGTGCGCTCGGCACCGCGTTCGGCCACATGCTGATCGGCTTCGATGCCCTGCAGCGCGGGCTGGGCAAGCTCAGCGTCAATCCGGAGCGGCTGGCCGCCGACCTCGATGCCAGTTGGGAAGTGCTCGCCGAGGCCGTGCAAACGGTGATGCGCCGCCATGGACTGCCGAACCCGTACGAACAACTCAAGGCGCTCACCCGCGGCCAGGGCATCACCGAAGCCTCGATGCGCGAGTTCATCGCCACCCTCGACCTGCCCGCCGTCGACAAGCAGCGCCTGCTGGAGATGACCCCGGGCAGTTACACCGGCCTGGCCAAACAGCTCGCGCAGACGGTATGAGTAGGCCGCACAGATTCGCCGCGGCGATCGCCACCGCGCTGCTCGCAGCCTGCGCGGCACCGGCGGAGCGCCACGCCGCGACGCCAGCCGCCGTCGCTGACCTCGCCAATGTGCCGGCCTGCCCGCTGGACGCCAGCCCGATGGACGGCTGGAGCGACCGCGCGCCGCCGAGGAAGATCTTCGGCAACACCTATTACGTGGGCACCTGCGGCATCGCCGCTGTGCTGGTCGTGGGCGATGCCGGCGCGATCCTGATCGATGGCGCCACCGAACAGGCACCCGCGGCGATCCTCGCGAACATCCGCGCCCTGGGCTTCGATCCGCGCCAGGTGAAGCGGCTGCTCAACACCCATGAACACATGGACCATGCCGGCGGGCTGGCAGGCCTGCAGCGCGAGACCGGCGCGCCGCTCCTCGCGCGCGGCCCCGCCATCGCCACCCTGCGCCGCGGCAGCTCCGATCGCGAGGATCCGCAACTCGGCGAGCTCACCGGCTTCCCGCCCGTGGGCGACGTGCGCGCGCTCGCCGACGGCGAGGTGGTGCGCCTGGGTACGCTCGCACTGGCCTCGCACGCCACGCCCGGCCACGCACCCGGCGGCACCAGCTGGACCTGGCGCGCCTGCGAAGGCACCCGATGCGTGGACATCGCCTACGTGGACAGCCACAGCGCGCTGACCGACGACGCGTACCGGTTTTCCGATCATCCGGACTATGTCGCCGCGTTCCAGCGCAGCCTCGACGTGGTCGAGGCGTTGCCATGCGACCTGCTGATCACCCCGCACCCCGTGGCCAGCGACCTGCTGGCGCGCTTCAAGGGTGATTCGCCGTTGATCGATGCGGCCGCCTGCAGGCGATTCGCGGCGGGCGCGCGCAGCAACCTCGACAAGCGCCTCGGCGAGGAACGCAAGGGAACCGCGCCATGATCGAAGTCCACGCCACCGCGAAGCACTTCCTCGGCATGCCTGCCGCCGAATTCCTGCGCGACTACTGGCAGAAGAAGCCGCTACTGATCCGCAACGCATTCCCCGGTTACGAGTCGCCGCTGCAACCCGAGGACCTGGCCGGACTGGCCTGCGAAGACGGCGTGCTGGCCCGGCTGATCGAACACGACGCGGCCGGCGATGGCTGGCGCGTGCGCCACGGGCCGTTCGCGGAAGAGGACTTTCCCGGCCTGCCCGACCACGACTGGACCCTGCTGGTGCAGGACATGGACAAGTGGGACGGCGACCTGCGCGCCCTGCTCGACCGCTTCGATTTCCTGCCGCGCTGGCGGATCGACGACGTCATGGTCAGCTTCGCCGCCACCGGCGGTTCGGTCGGCGCGCATGTCGACCAGTACGACGTGTTCCTGCTGCAGGCCCAGGGCCACCGGCGCTGGCAGATCGATGCGTCGGATGCGCCACCACTCGCGTTCCGCGACGACGTGGAACTGAAATTGCTGCGCGACTTCCATCCGGACCACGACTGGGTGCTCGCCCCCGGCGACATGCTCTACCTGCCGCCGGGCGTTCCCCACCACGGCATTGCCCAGGATCCGTGCCTGACCTTCTCGGTCGGCATGCGCGCGCCGGCGACGGCGGAACTGCTTGGCGACTATGTTGATGCCCTCTGCGCGGAGGCGCCGGACGCATTGCGCTACGCCGACCCGGACCTGCAACCACCGAGGGACGCGCACGAAATCGACGAGGCGGCGATGCAGCGCGTGGTCGAGGCCTTGCGCCAACTGCGGATGGACGACCCGGACCGCTTCGGCGACTGGTTCGGCGGCTTCGTGACCACCTATCGCAGCGCGGTGCAACCGGCCGCCGACGATACCCCGAGGCCGCGCATCGAGGTCGAATGGGACCTGGGCCACGGCGCACTGCTGCAACGCCATCCCTGGTCGCGGATGGCGTGGCGGCGCGCATCGAAGGGTGCCCGCCTCTATGCGGGCGGACAGGCCCATGCATTGCCGGTGCGCGACGCGCAGCGACTGGCAGCCGCGAACGAGGTTGATGGCACGCTCTACGACAGCCTCTCCGCCGCCGGGCGCGATGTCGTCTTCGCCCTGCTGGAAGGCGGGCACTACCGACTGGATACCGGCGAGGACGAAGCGGAATGACAGACGACCCGCGCCTGCAGCCCTACCGGGTCGACGTGGTCGGCTTCGATACCGCGCTCGCCGAATTGCGCAGTGTGCGCGATGAGGTCTTCGTCGGCGAACAGGGCGTGCCGATCACCCTGGAACGCGATGCGCTGGATCCACTGTGCACGCATGTGCTGGCCCGGCTGCTCGACGGCAGCCCGGTCGGCACCGCGCGACTGACCCCGGACCACCACATCGGGCGGATGGCGGTGCGTGCGGCCTGGCGCGGGCGCGGCATCGGCGATGCGCTGTTGCGCGCCCTGCTGGACGAAGCGCGCAGGCGCGGTTGGCCGGAGGTGCGGCTGAATTCGCAGGCCAGCGCGATGGGCTTCTACGCGCGGCACGGTTTCCAGCCCGAGGGCGAGCGCTTCATGGAAGCCGGCATCGAGCACCAGGCGATGGTGCTTGCGTTCACCGGCCCGGCACGGATCGACAGCCGCGAGGCCGGCATCGAGGCCGCCATCGGCATCATCGAACGCGCGCGCCGTACGGTGTGGATCCGCAGCGTCGCGCTGGACCCGTGGCTGTACGACGAAGGCAGCGTGTTGCAGGCCCTGCGCGGCTTCGCCACCCGTGGAGGCGGGCAGCAGGTGCTGGTGTTGCTGCACGATGCCGCCGCCCCGCAGCAGGCGCACGCGCCCCTGCTGGCGCTGGCCCAGCGCCTGCCCAGCATCTTCCAGTTCCGCGAGCTGCAGGACCCCGTGGACCGCAACGATCCGGCCGCCTGGATCGCCGGCGATGGCGGCGGCTATTACCTGCGTGGGCTCGGCGAGCGCGTGCAGGGCGAGGCCGAACAGGATGCCCCCGCCAAGGTCCGGCAACTGGCCGCGCGCTTCGACGACGGCTGGCAGCGCTCGCGCCCGGTGAGCGAGTACCGCGCGCTCGGACTGTGAACCCTCTGCCCCTTCGACGAAGGGATGTGATGCGGTGCGCAAGCCGCTCCGGCTATAATTCCGATCCTTTCGCCCGCCCATTCATCGGGCCCGCACCGGATGGCAACTTCATCCGGATCAATCACTTATCGCAAGGCCGCTAGCCACGCCATGGTGGACAGTCTCCTGAAGCAGTTTGCCCAGACCTCGCAACTCGGTGCCAATGGCGCCTATGTGGAGGATCTTTACGAGCAATACCTGGTCGCCCCGGACAGCGTCGACGCCAAGTGGCGGCAGTACTTCGACGGCCTCAAGGGCCGCGAAGCCGGCGACGTCCCGCACTCCGCGGTCATCGACCAGATCGCCCAGGCCGGCCGGTTGGCCGCGCGCGGCGTGGTCACGGCGGCAAGCGGCGCGGGCGACGAACGCGAGCGCGGGGTCGGCAAGCTGATCACGGCGTACCGGTCGCGCGGTCATCTGGCCGCCAACCTCGATCCGCTCGGCCTGACCATCAAGCCCGAGGCACCCGACCTGGCACTGGGCTTCCACCGCCTCTCCGAAAGCGATACCGGCAGCGAGTTCAGCACCGGTGGCGTCGGTGGCCGCGAGCGCATGAAGCTGGGCGAACTGGTCAACCTGCTCAAGGCGACCTATGCCGGCAGCGTCGGCGCCGAGTTCATGCACATCACCGACGCGGAACAGCGCCGCTGGATGTACGAGCGCCTGGAGAAGGCCGCCGGCAATTACGGTCGCAACGCCGACGACAAGCAGCGCATCCTCGAGCGCCTGACCGCCGCCGAGGGCCTCGAGCGCTACCTGCACACCAAGTACGTCGGCCAGAAGCGCTTCTCGCTGGAAGGCGGCGACAGCCTCATCCCCATGCTCGACGTGATGATCCAGCGCGCCGGCGGCGACGGGGTCAAGGACATCGTGATCGGCATGGCCCACCGCGGCCGCCTCAACGTGCTGGTCAACACGATGGGCAAGCCGCCGCGCAAGCTGTTCGACGAGTTCGAAGGCAAGTTCGAGCACAGCCGCGCCGGCGACCATGCGCACACCGGCGACGTGAAGTACCACATGGGCTTCTCCGCCGACGTCGCCACCCCGGGCGGCCCGGTCCACCTGGCGCTGGCGTTCAACCCGTCGCACCTCGAGATCGTCGATCCGGTGGTGGTCGGCAGCGTGCGTTCGCGCCAGCTGCGCCGCAACGACAAGGAGCGCAAGCAGGTCCTGCCGATCCTGCTGCACGGCGATGCCGCCTTCGCCGGCCAGGGCGTGGTGATGGAACTGTTCCAGATGTCGCAGGCTCGCGGCTTCCGCGTCGGCGGCACGGTGCACATCGTGATCAACAACCAGGTCGGCTTCACCACCAGCGCCGCGGAAGACGCGCGTTCCACGCTGTACTGCACCGACGTGGCGAAGATGATCGGCGCGCCGATCCTGCACGTGAACGGCGACGATCCGGAAGCCGTGGCCTTCGTGTCGGAAATGGCCTTCGATTTCCGCCAGCGCTTCGGCAAGGACGTGGTCATCGACCTGGTCTGCTACCGCCGCCATGGCCACAACGAGGCCGACGAGCCGGCGGCGACCCAGCCGCTGATGTACCAGAAGATCCGCGCGATGAAGACCACGCGCGAGCTCTACGCCGCGCGGCTCGATGGCGAAGGCAGCGTGGCCGCGGCCGCGTCGCAGGCGCTGGTCGATGGCTACCGCAACAAGCTCGACGCCGGCGACGTGACGACCGAGGTCGTGCAGGTCAAGGCTGACGAATTCACCATCGACTGGCGCCCGTACCTGTCGGCGAAATTGTCCGACCCGGTCGACACCCGCGTCGAGCGCGCCACCCTCGACGACCTCGCCACCCGCATCAATGCGATCCCGGACGCGGTCAAGCTGCATCCGCGCGTCGCCAAGATCTACGAGGACCGCCGCAAGATGGCCGCCGGTGAGCAGGCCGGCGATTGGGGCTTCGCCGAGAACCTGGCGTACGCCACCCTGGTCCAGGAAGGCTATCGCCTGCGCCTGGTCGGCCAGGACTGCGGCCGCGGCACGTTTTTCCATCGCCACGCGATCCTGCACGACCAGGCCACCGACAATTACTACCTGCCGCTGCGCGAACTGGTGAAGGACACGCCGACCCGCAGCCTGGAGGACGTGACCATCATCGATTCGCTGCTCAGCGAGGAAGCGGTGATGGCGTTCGAATACGGCTACGCCACCGCCGATCCGATGACCCTGGACATCTGGGAAGGCCAGTTCGGCGATTTCGCCAACGGCGCCCAGGTGGTGATCGACCAGTTCCTGTCCTCCGGCGAGGCCAAGTGGGATCGCCTGTGCGGCCTCGCGCTGTTCCTGCCGCATGGGTACGAAGGGCAAGGTCCGGAACACAGCTCGGCGCGCCTGGAGCGTTTCCTGCAGCTGTGCGCGCTGGAGAACATGATCGTCTGCGCGCCGACCACGCCCGCGCAGGATTTCCACATGATCCGCCGGCAGATGCGCATGGGCACGCGCAAGCCGCTGGTGGTGATGACCCCGAAGTCGCTGCTGCGCCACAAGCTGGCGGTGTCGACGCTGGACGAACTGGCCAATGGCGAGTTCCAGCGCCTGATCCCGGACAGCAATGCCTCCGCGAAGAAGGTACGCCGTGTCGTCGCCTGCTCCGGCAAGGTCTACTACGACCTGCTTGACGAGGCGCAGAAGCAGGGCATCACCGACGTTGCCCTGGTCCGCGTCGAACAGCTGTATCCGTTCCCGCGCCCCGAACTCGCCGCCGAACTCAAGCGTTTCGCCTCCGCCACCGAGGTCATCTGGTGCCAGGAAGAGCCGCAAAACCAGGGCGCGTGGTACCAGATCAAGCATCACCTGCAGGCCTGCCTGCAGGGCAAGCAGTCGCTGAGCTACGCCGGCCGCCCGCGTTCGCCCTCGCCCGCCGCCGGACACCTGGCCGAGCATGTCGCCGAGCAGAACAAGCTGGTCGCCGACGCGCTGGTCAATCCGGTCGGCGCCGAGATCAGCGCCGAATAAGCCCCCACGCATCATCATTCCAACGCATCACCGACAGGACGCCCGCATGGCCACCGAAGTCAAAGTTCCGGTTCTCCCCGAATCCGTGTCCGACGCCACCATCGCCACCTGGCACAAGAAGGCCGGCGACGCGGTCAAGCGCGACGAGAACCTGCTCGACCTGGAAACCGACAAGGTCGTCCTGGAAGTGCCCTCGCCGGTCGATGGCGTGCTCAAGGAAATCAAGTTCGAAGCTGGCGCCACCGTCACCAGCCAGCAGCTGATCGCGGTCATCGAGGAAGGCGCTGCCGCAGCGGCAGCACCCGCCGCCGAAGCACCGAAAGCCGCCCCGGCCGCCGGCGCCGAGCAGGTGCAGCCGAAGGCCCAGGCCGCCGCCGCGCATGCCGCGGCTCCGGCCAGCACCACGCCTGCACCCGCCGCCGGCGACCTGCCGCCCGGTGCGCGCTTCGCTGCCACCACCAGCGGCGTGAACCCGGTCGACGTGGCCGGCACCGGCCGCCGCGGCATGGTGACCAAGGAAGACATCGTCAACTACGCCAGCGGCAAGACCGCGGGCGCGAGCGGTGGCGCGCGCCCGGAAGAGCGCGTGCCGATGACCCGCATGCGCACCCGCATCGCCGAGCGCCTGATGCAGTCGAAGAACAGCATCGCGATGCTGACCTCGTTCAACGAGGTCAACCTCGGCAAGGTCATGGCGATGCGCAAGGAGCTGGGCGAATCGTTCGAGAAGGCCAACGGCATCAAGCTCGGCTTCATGAGCTTCTTCGCCAAGGCCGCGGCGAACGCGTTGCAGCGCCACCCGATCATCAACGCCTCGGTCGACGGCAGCGACGTGATCTACCACGGCTACGCCGACATCTCGATCGCGGTGTCGACCGACAAGGGCCTGGTCACGCCGGTGCTGCGCAACGTCGAGCGCATGGGCTTCGCCGACATCGAAGGCGCCATCGCCGACTACGCGAAGAAGGCGCGCGACGGCAAGCTGGCGCTGGAAGACCTGCAGGGCGGCACGTTCACCATCACCAACGGCGGCACCTTCGGCTCGCTGATGTCCACGCCGATCGTCAATCCGCCGCAGAGCGCGATCCTCGGCATGCATGCGATCAAGGAGCGCGCCATCGTCGAGAACGGCCAGGTCGTCGCCGCGCCGATGATGTACATCGCGCTGAGCTACGACCACCGGATCATCGACGGCAAGGACGCGGTCCTGTTCCTGGTCGACATCAAGAACCAGCTCGAGAATCCGCACCGGATGCTGCTGGGCATGTGATCGCACGAAGCCCCGCCATGCGGGGCTTCCTGTTTGAACGAAAGGAAAAAGTGCAATGAGTGAAGTGCAGAATTTCGATGTCGTCGTGATCGGCGCCGGCCCGGCCGGCTACCACGCCGCGATCCGCGCCGCGCAGCTGGGCCTGAAGACCGCGTGCATCGACGCCGCGCTGGGCAAGGACGGCAAGCCGGCGTTGGGCGGTACCTGCCTGCGCGTGGGCTGCATCCCGTCGAAGGCGCTGCTGGATTCCAGCCGCCAGTTCTGGAACATGGGCCACATCTTCGACCAGCACGGCATCAGCTTCGAGAAGCCGGCGATCGACGTGGCCAAGATGGTCGCGCGCAAGGACGGCATCGTGAAGCAGTTCACCGGCGGCATCGCCGCGCTGTTCAAGGCGAACAAGGTGAGTGCGTTCTACGGCTTCGGCCAGCTGCAGCCGGGCAACATCGTCAAGGTGAAGCAGCACGACGGCAGCGAAGTCGAACTGAAGGGAACCAACGTCATCATCGCGGCCGGCTCGGATTCGATCGAACTGCCGTTCGCGAAGTTCGGCGAGCACATCATCGACAACGTAGGCGCGCTCGATCTGGAAACGGTGCCGAAGCGCCTGGGCGTGATCGGTGCCGGCGTGATCGGGCTGGAGCTGGGCAGCGTGTGGAACCGCCTCGGCTCACAGGTCACGATCCTCGAGGGTCTGCCGAATTTCCTTGCTGCCGCCGATGCCGAAGTGGCCAAGGTCGCCGCCCGCGAGTTCAAGAAGCAGGGCCTGGATATCAGGCTGGGCTGCAAGGTCAGCAACACCGAAGTGAAGAAGGACGGCGTCCACGTCAGCTACACCGACGACAAGGGCGAGCAGACCATCGTGGTCGACAAGCTGCTGGTTGCAGTCGGCCGCCGCGCGGCGACCAAGGGCCTGCTGGCCGATGGCACCGGGGTGAAGCTCACCGATCGTGGCCTGGTCGAAGTCGACGAGCACTGCCACACCGGCGTCGATGGCGTGTGGGCGGTCGGCGACTGCGTGCGCGGCCCGATGCTCGCGCACAAGGGCTTCGAGGAAGGCATCGCGGTGGCGGAACTGATCGCCGGCCTGCCCGGCCACGTCAATTTCGACACGATTCCGTGGGTGATCTACACCGAGCCGGAAATCGCGTGGGTCGGCAAGACCGAGGAGCAGCTGAAGGCAGAGGGCGTTCCGTACAAGGCCGGCAGCTTCCCGTTCGCGGCGGTCGGTCGCGCGGTGGCGATGGCGGAGCCTGCGGGCTTCGTGAAGGTGCTGGCGCATGCCGAGACCGATACGATCCTGGGCATGCACCTGGTCGGCGTGAACGTCTCCGAGCTGGTCCACGAAGGCGTGCTGGCGATGGAATTCAAGGGCAGCGCCGACGACCTGGCGCGCATCTGCCACGCCCATCCGTCGCTGTCCGAAGCCGTGCACGACGCGGCGATGGCGGTGCACAAGCGGGCGATCCACAAGGCGAATTGATGTCAGCTCCTTCTCCCTCCGGGAGAAGGTGGCGCGTAGCGCCGGATGAGGGTTCGGAGTCCTGGAAGCGGCAAGGCTTCGCCGTACCCTCACCCCAACCCCTCTCCCGGCGGGAGAGGGGCTTGAACACATGAACACCATCTGCGTCTATTGCGGCTCCAACGCCGGCAACAATCCCGCCTACGCGGCGCAAGCGAGAGCGCTCGGCGCACGACTTGCGGCCGATGGCATCGCGCTGGTCTACGGCGGCGGCAACGTCGGCCTGATGGGCATCGTCGCGGATGCCGTGCTTGCCAATGGCGGCGACGTCATCGGCGTGATCCCGCAGCAACTGGTCGACTGGGAAGTCGCGCATCGCGGCGTCACCCGATTGGAAGTCGTGGACTCGATGCATACGCGCAAGGCGCGCATGTTCGAGTTGTCCGACGGTTTCGTCGCCCTGCCCGGCGGTTTCGGCACGCTGGACGAGATGTTCGAGATGCTGACCTGGCGGCAACTGGGCCTGGGCAAGAAACCCTGCGCGTTCCTCGACGTCAACGGCTTCTGGCAGCCCTTGATGGCGATGCTCGACAGCATGGTGCGCGAACGCTTCCTGCACGCGGAACAACGCAACGACCTCTGGCACGGCGACGACATCGACATCCTGCTCGCCTGGATGCGCGATTACTTGCCGGCGCAGGCCGACAAGTGGCTGGACGAGAAGCGCCGCAGCCAGCTCAAGCTCACGCCGGAGGATGTATGAGCGTTCCCGCGACCTTCCGCGCCTTCCGCATCCACGACGACGCCGATGGCTACCGCGGCGGCATCGAAACGATCGCGCTGGACGACCTCAATCCCGGCGAAGTCGTCATCAAGGCCGCGTACTCCTCGGTCAACTTCAAGGACGCGCTGGCGGGCACCGGCCAGGGCAAGATCCTGCGCAGGTTCCCGCTGGTCGGCGGCATCGACGTCGCCGGCCACGTGGTCGCATCGACCGATCCGACCTTCAAGGAAGGCGATGCGGTCCTGGTCACCGGCAGCGGCCTGTCCGAAACCCGCGACGGCGGTTACGCCGAATACGCACGACTGGAGTCGAAGTGGGTCGTTGCCCTGCCCAGCGGCCTGAGCCTGCGCGAGTCGATGATCCTGGGCACCGCCGGCTTCACTGCCGCGCTGGCGCTGTTGCGGATGCAGGACAACCGGCAGTCGCCCGCGCTTGGCCCGCTGGGCGTCACCGGCGCAACCGGTGGCGTGGGTTCACTGGCGATCGCGATCTTCGCCAAGGCCGGCTACCAGGTGCACGCAATCAGCGGCAAGGCCGACCAGACCGATTACCTGAAGTCCCTCGGTGCGAACGAGGTACTCGGCCGCGATGCGCTCTCCACCACTCGCCCGATGGACAACGCGCGCTTCGGCGGCGGCCTGGACAACGTGGGCGGGCCGATGCTCGCCGCCCTGCTCGCGCAGACCGCGCCGTACGGCAACGTGGCGACCGCGGGACTTGCGGCAAGCCATGAACTGCATGCCACGGTGATGCCGTTCATCATCCGCGGCGTGTCGCTGCTCGGGGTGGCTTCGGCCGGTACCGCGCGCGACATCCGCGACGAGGTCTGGCGACGCCTTTCGTCGGACTGGAAGCCCGCCGGTCTGGACGCCATCTGCACCCGTGAAACCACGCTGGACGGACTGTCCGCGGTCTTCGGCACGATGCTTGCAGGCGGTTCGCTGGGCCGGACCGTGGTGCGCCTCGCGGAATCGCACTGACCGGCTTGCGGGCATTCACGCGCCCGCTACAATCGGCACAAACACGGGGAACTCCATGGCACGCATCCTGATCGTCGACGACTCGCCCTCCCAATTGATGGGCATCCGCCGCATCGTCGAAAAGCTGGGCCACGACGCACTGACTGCCGAAGACGGCGCGGCAGGCGTGGAAGCCGCCAAGCGCGAAATCCCCGACCTGATCCTGATGGACGTGGTGATGCCGAACCTCAACGGCTTCCAGGCCACCCGCTCGATCACCCGCGAGCCCACCACCAAGCACATCCCGGTGATCCTGGTGACCACCAAGGACCAGGACACCGACCGCGTCTGGGGCATGCGCCAAGGCGCGAAGGCTTACATCACCAAGCCCTTCAGCGAATCCGAACTCTCGGAACTGATCGTCCAGTACCTGGCCTGAGGCCTGCGGCCTGCGGCAGCCGCAGATCCGCGGCCGAGCGAGCTATCCGCAACAACGAAGACGCCGGCGAAATGCCGGCGTTGTCGTGTGCGCGGATGGGTCAACCGTCGCCTGCTCAGGCGCGCCGCCAGTCGTCGCCGAAGGCATCGCGCATGGTCGCGTAGGCCGCGCGCTGGGCATCGTCGTGCGCACGCGGCGCCAGGATCTCGAGTTCGACGATCTGGTCGCCGTCCGTGCCCTGCGCACCTCCCGGCAGGCCGCGTCCGCGCAGGCGCAGCTTGCGGCCGGCCTCCGAATCCGCGGGGATCTTGAGTTCCACCGACCCGCCCAGGGTCGGCACGCTGAGCGTCGCGCCCAGTGCCGCCTCCCACGGTGCCACCGGGAGCACGTGGATGACGTTGCGACCATCGACCTCGAACTGCGGGTGCGCGGCGTATTCGATCTCCAGCAGCAGGTCGCCCCCGCTGTTGCCTTGCCGCGCCAGTCGGATCGACTGCCCGGGCTTGATGCCCTTGGGCACGCGCACCTCAAGGGTGCGCCCATTGACGCCGATGCGCACGCTGCCGCCCGCATACACCGACTCCAGCGGCACCGCGAGCTTGGCACGAGTGGTGCCGTCGCGCGGCTGTCCGCCGGCCTGCGGCCCGCGCGGCCCGGCGCGGCCACGCCCGAACATGCTTTCGAAGAAATCGGAGAATCCGCCGCCCGCGCCACCGCCGGCGAAGATCTCGTCGAAATCGGGGTGCCCGCCGGGTCCGCCGCGGAACCCGCCCGGCGGCGGCCGCACCTGGTCGCCCGGTCGATAGCCGCCGGCACGCAGCTGGTCGTAGGCCTTGCGCTTCTCCGGATCGCGCAGCGCCTCGTAGGCTTCGTTGACCGCCTTGAACTTGTCCTCGGCGCCCGCTTCCTTGCTGACGTCGGGGTGGTACTTGCGCGCCAGCCGCCGGTAGGCGGTCTTGATCTCCGCATCGCCCGCGCTCGGCTCCACGCCCAGCACTCCGTAGTAATCCTTGAACTCCATGTGCGCTCCAAGCCGCGAATCGCGGACGAGGTTAACCGATCGCCCCGTGCGCGGCAGGTAGACTGGCGCACCCTGCCGAGATGAGGTCCAGCGATGTCGATTCAACCCGGTGAACGCATCCCCGAGTCGATCCTGCAGTACGTCGCCGACGGCGTGCACAAGATCGACACCCTGGCCTTGTTCGAAGGTCGCAAGCTGGTGCTGTTCTCGGTGCCGGGCGCGTTCACCCCGACCTGTTCGGAACGCCACCTGCCCGGCTTCGTCGAGCACTTCGATGCGTTCCGCGAACGCGGCATCGAGGTCGCCTGCATGGCGGTCAACGACCCCTTCGTGATGCAGGCCTGGGGCGAGAGCCAGCACGTGCCTGCAGGGATGCGCATGCTCGCCGACGGCAACGCCGACTTCACCCGCGCGCTGGGCCTTGAGATGGATGCGAGCGGCTTCGGCATGGGCACCCGCAGCAAGCGCTTCGCGCTGTATGCCGAAGACGGCGTGGTGCGCGAGCTGTTCGTCGAGGCACCGGGCGAGTTCCGGGTGTCGTCCGCGGAGAACGTGCTGGCGCATCTGCCCGCCTGAACCAGGGCAGGCGCCCGTCCGTCAGCGCGCCGGTGCCAGCACGCTGAAGCGGATGCCGTGCCACGCGCCGGAATCCGCCAGCGCGGTCAGTTCATGCGTGCCGGGCGTGTCGAAGACATGCACCAGCGAACGACCACCATCGGTTTCGCCGATCCAGCGGCCGTCCAGCAGCCATTGCACGCGCCCCTCGCTGCCGAGTGCGCGCAATGACAGGCGCACGCCACCATCGCCGCCGGGTGGCGACACCAAGGTTGCGCCATCGTTGAGACCTTCGATGCGCAGCGCGGTGCCAGCATCGCGGCCATCGTCGCTGCAGTCGTCGGCGAGGGGCGGCAGGCGCGAGGCCTGGCGCCACGCCGCTGGCAACCACGGTGACGCCAGCGCTGGCCAGCGGGCGAGTTCCGCGGAGCGCGTGTCATGCGGAAATGCGCAGTCGGCAGACAACCGACGGCCGCTGCGCGCATCGACCTGGAAGCGTTCGATGCCGGCATTCCACAGCCGCGCATCGCGTTCGGCGAAGGTCGGCGGAATCGCGCCATCCAGCACCCAGGCCGGCACCCGCTTCTGGCACAGTGCGGCCGGTTGCGCATCGGCGGCGATGCCCAGCGGCCAGCAGATGTCGGCTTCCGTCACGCTTGCCGGCTTCGCCACGCGCCCGGCATCGCCCGGCTGGCGCGGCAGGCTGTCGACCACCTCGAACAGCAACGGCAGCGCGGTGACCGCGCCGTACTGGCCCGGCAGCGGCGTGCCATCCGGACGGCCCACCCACACGCCGACCGTGTAGCGACGGGTGCCGCCGATCGCCCATGCATCGCGATAGCCGTAGCTGGTGCCGGTCTTCCACGCCACCCGCGGGCGGCGGCCAGTGTCGAAGGTGCCCTCACCCTCGCCGGGTCGCGGATTGGCGGCCAGCACCTCGCGCACGATCCACGCCGCGCCGGGCGACAGCAATCGGCGCTCGATGCGCGGATCGGCCGGCGAATAGCGCACGCGGCCGGCGATGCCATCGCGATGCAGCGCCGCGAACGCACCGACCAGGTCCTCCAGTCGCGCACCGGTGCCGCCGAGGATCATCGACAGGTTGGGCGACGCACCGCGCGGGAATTTCAGGATGATGCCGGCATGCTCCAGCCGCGCGGCGAACCGCGCCGGACCGACGCGCTCCAGCAGGTCCACCGCCGGCACGTTGAGCGACAACCGCAACGCAGTGGCTGCGCCGACCGGACCGTTGAACGCGGCATCGAAATTGGAGGGCCGATAGCCGCCGAACGACTGCGGCGCGTCGACCAGCAGGCTTTCGGAGTGGATCATCCCGGCATCCAGCGCCATGCCGTACAGGAACGGCTTGAGCGTTGAGCCCGGCGAGCGCCAGGCCTGCACCATATCGACGTGGCCAAGGCGCGGTTTGTCGCCGAATGCGACGGAGCCCACGTAGGCACGCGCTTCCAGCGTTGCGTTGTCGACGACGAGCAATGCGGCCGATGTGCGCGGTGGCAGGTCGGAGAAATAGGTGCCGACGCGCTCCTCCAGCGTGCGTTGCAGCGAGGCATCCAGCGTCGAGGCAATGCGCTCCACCTTCGGGTACGTGGTGCGCAGGCGCTGGGCGAGCAACGCGGCATCCATCGGTGGACGCAACCGGCGCGAGACGACGCTTTCGATGCGCGCATCCTCGACCTGCGCCTGCGTCCAGGTGCCGCTGCTCGCCATCCGCGCCAGCAGCTTGTCGCGCGCCTGGCGCGCGGCGTCGGGCGAGCGGTCCGGCCGCAGGCGGCTCGGCGCTTGCGGGAGCACGGCGAGCAGCGCGGCCTCGGCATGCGACAGCCGCGCCGCAGGCTTGCCTAGATAGGCCCAACTCGCCGCTTCCACGCCTTCGATGGTGCCGCCGAACGGTGCGCGTTCCAGGTAGAGCGTGAGGATCTCGCGCTTTGACAGGTGCGCTTCCAGTTGCAACGCACGCAGCGCCTGCCGCAGTTTTCCGAATGGCGTGCGCGTGCGCGATCCACGCAAGCCGGGATCGAGGATGCGCGCCACCTGCATGGTCAGGGTCGAGCCGCCCGACACGATCCTGCGGTTGCCCAGCACCTGGCCACCCGCGCGCAGCAATGCGACCGGATTGATGCCGGGATGCTTCCAGAACCAGCGATCCTCGTAGGCCAGCAGGGCCTGCACATACAGCGGCGAGACCTGTTCAATGCGGGTCGGGTAACGCCAGATGCCTTGCGCATCGGCGAACGCGCGCAAGGGACTGCCGTCGCGTGCCGAAACCACGATGCTGGTGTCGCGCCTGGACGGCAACGGCAGCGGGAACAGCAGATCGAGCAACAGCAACGTCGACAGGAGTGCGACGCTGCCCCAGCGCAGCCAGGGCAGCCAGGGCAGCCAGGGCAGCAGGCATCGCAGCGTTGCTTTTTCCCTTCTCCCACCGGGAGAAGGTGGCGCGAAGCGCCGGATGAGGGTTCGTGGTAATCCCACAGTCTGTGCCCGCCGAACCCTCACCCCACCCCCTCTCCCGGCGGGAGAGGGGCCATATTCGTCACGGCTGCACCACCGTGATGCTCGCCGGCACCGCCTTGCCCACGCCGCGCAATGCCGGGCGATACATGTCCTCGACCAACGAGGGCGGCGCGGTGTAGGTGCCGGGGGTGACCGCGCGCACCAGGTAGAACAACCGCGCCCGGCTGCCCGCACCGAGCTTCAGGGCGGCGATGTAGCGGTCATCGCGGAACTCCTCGTGGCGGATCTCCGCTTCGCCGCCGCGCGAAGTGATGTCGATGCCGTCGACCACCACGTCGGCCCACTGCTTGCCGTCGCCCAGGTTGAAGTTCTCGATCTCCAGGCCGGCCGGCAGCAGGTCGGTGAGCAGCGCGTCGGGCATGTCGCGATCGGCGGTGATGCTGACCCGCACGATCAACGCCTCGCCTTCCTTCAGCGGCCGCGGCGTCCACGGCTTGCCGTCGGTGCCGTACAGGGCCCGCTCGACCTTGATCACGCTGGCATCGGCCGCCGGCGCACTGCGCGGCACGCCGGCCACGTCCAGGCTGGCGTAGAACGGTGGCTCGCCCTGCGGGACGAAGCGCACGCCCTTGGCCAGTGCGGCGAAATCGAAATCGCGCCCGAAGGCCTTGGCCGCGGCGATGGCCTCAACGCCCGCCGCAGTGGTCAGCGTGCCGGCGACCTGCTTCTTCTGGTCGGCCAGCAGTGCCTTGCCGAGACGCGCCAACGCGATCTGCTCCTGCGTGCTCAGGTAGAACCACGGCGCGTTGCGACGCGCATCGAGGTCGCGGCCGAGGTCGATCACCTTCGCATCGAACGCCGGCTTCGCGTAGCCACGCTCGTGGGTGAGCGCGATCATCAGCGCGCCGTCGCGCAGCGGGCTGCCGTAGTCGCCGAGGTAGCCCACGCGATCACCCTGGAACGCGAAGCCTTCGGCGATCGCCTTCTGCCCACGCACCTTGTCCCCCTGCATCGCCAGCGCCAGTCCGAGCTGCACCAGCGGCAAGCCCTTCAAGGCCTTCTTGCGCTCGTTGTCGTACAAGGCACGCAGCGTGCCCAGCGGCGCGCGATTGACCCGCGCCAACGCATAGCCCGCATGCGCCTGGTAGGCGAACTTCAGGTATTCGCGCTGGTCGCGGCCATAGAACTCGTGGCCGCCAGCCAGCAGGTCCTCGCTGAGCCGTTGCAGGGCTTTCTGCAGCACGGCATCCGGAACAGCGAAGCCGCCTTCGCGCGCGTCCAGCAGGAACTCGACGATGTACGGCGTCAACGCGGGATCGACGTAGTCGTCGCTGCCCCACATCGAGAAATGGCCGGATGCGACCTGCATGGAGGCCAGCCGTCCGAACGCGCCTTCCATCCGCGCACGCCGTTTTGCCGCATCCAGCCCGCCCACGCCGAACTGTTTCGCGCTGGCGGCATCCAGCAACAGCGCCGCATAGCCCTTGCTGGTGGTCTGCTCGGCGCAACCGTAGGGATAGTCCAACGCGCCCTTGAGCGCGGCGGCGAACGGGATCGGCGGCACCGCGCTGACCAGCATGCGCGCGCTCACCGAGCCCGGCATCAGGCCGTCAGCGAAGCCGGCGTCCATCGTCGCCGCGCTGCCCTCGCCCAGCACCTGGGTGCGCGAACGCACGACCGAAGGCCATGCCGGCCGCACCGGCAGGTCGTACTTGCGGTCGACCTTCGCCCCGTTCCCATCCACCCGCACCCGCACCTGCGCCACGCTGAAACCTTCCTGCGCGGCCAGCGGGAAACTCAGCGTGGACTTGGCCTCGCCGGCGAGTTGCAGCGTGCGGCTGCCCTCGCCCACCGACGCCGGGCCGATGCCGTCCACGCGCACCTTGAACTCGCCCGGCTTGCCGGTGAAGTTGGTGATGTCGAGGGTGACCGTGGCGCGGTCGCCCGGCGCCATCACCCGCGGCATGCTGGCCTCGGCGACGATCGGCGCACGCACCACGGTTTCGGCATCGCGATTGCCGTACTGCGTGTCCGAGTACACCAGCGCCGAGACCCGCAAGGTGCCATTGAAATCCGGCACCGCCAGCGAGACCCGCGCATTGCCCTTCGCATCGAGTTGTACCGGACCCGCGAACAGGTCGACAGTCTGCACGCGCGCGGTCGGTCGGCGTGCCTGCGGCAACGCGGCCAGCGGCATGTCGCCACCGAAGCGCATCTTAGCGATGCCACCCTCGAAGCTTTCGATGACGCGCCCGTAGATGTCGTATGCATCCACGCCGAGACGGCGCTGGGCGAAGAAGTGCGCGTTGGCGTCCGGCACCGGGAAACGGGTGATGTTGAGGATGCCGACATCCACTGCCGACACTGTCGCGTACGCCTGCTTGCCGGCCAGTGCCGGCGCGCTGACGATCACCTGCAACGGTTGCTCCGGACGCACCCGCGGTTTCACTGCCAAGCCCACCGCGACCTTGCGATCACGTCGATCCATCGGCACATGGGCGACGCCCACTGCACGCGCGGGCGTGATCTTGCTGGTCGCGCTGCCACCACGGAACACCAGCGCGGTGACGTAGACGTCGTGGCGTTCCCAGTCCTTGGTCACCGGCACTTCGACCACCGTGCCGGGTTTCACGTCGATCGCCTGCACGAACAGCATGCGGTCGCTTTCCACCAGCAGCAGGCCCTTGCCCGGATGCGGCGGCGTCAACGTCGCCTTCAGCGTGTCGCCGGCGCGGTAGGCGGTCTTGTCCAATGCCAGCTTGACCTTGTCCGGACGCGCATCGAGGCCGCGGTTGGCATCGTCCCAGCCCCAGCCGGCATGGAATGGGTAGCGCGACGTCAGCCTGGTCGCCGGATCGAACACGTCGATCCGGTATTCGCCCCACTCCACCGGCACGTCGAAGCGCACCGCGGTCGCGCCCGCGTCCAGGGTGAGCACCTGCTTGTTCTCGAAGCGGCGGGTGAAGTCGTAGTCCCAGCCGGTGTCGTCATCAAAGCTCCAGTGGTAGTCGCGATGTTCGCGCACCAGGGTGACCTTCAATCCCTTGAGCGGACGCGGCGTCCCGTCGGGACCGAAGCGCATCAGCTCGAAGCGCGCGTTGGCATTCGCGTCCGCGCCGTCCCCGTCGTCGAACAACGGGCGCACGCCGACCAGCGCATCGGCCGGCCACAGCACGCGCTCCACGCTGCGGTTGACGCTGCGCCCACCGGACTCGTACAGGCTGCCGGAGACAATCGCCTTCACCGGCGTGTTGCCCTTCACTTCGGCCGGCAGGGCGATGTCCTGCGCCAGCTTGCCTTCGGCATCCAGCGTGCCTTCGACCACGTCCTTGGCTTCCTTCGGCAGTTCCACCGTGGGGTCGCCGAAGAAGTAGCCCTTGGCCTGCGCCAACGGATGCTGGTCGACCGTGACCGCGAGTTTCGCGGTGAAGCGGTTGCCGGATGCCGGTGCGCCATAGAGATAGGCACCAGTAGCGCGCAGGCGCAGCGGTTCACCGGGATGCAGGATCGGATCCGCGCTGTCGAGGTCCAGCTTCATGCGTTCCGGCAGGAATTCCTCGATGCGCAGGGCCATGCCCTGCACCGCTTCCTTGCTGGCGGGGTCGGTGCGGAACTCGACCTGCCATTTGCCGGTCGGCGCTTCCACCGGGATCGCCTTCTCGAAGCGGAAGTAGCCCTGCGCACCGGGCTCGATGCGCGACTCGACGAAGGTCTTGCCATCCGGTTGCTTCAGTCGCACGAACAGCGATTGCGCCTTGCCGTTCTTGGTGACCACCGGCTTGCCGTCGTTGTCGCGCAACAGCGCGGAGACGCGCACGGTTTCGCCGGGGCGGTACAGGTCGCGGCCCGACCAGGCGAACACGTCGAACCAGGCTTGGCCGCGGCCGCTGACCGCGAATTCGGACAGGTCCAGCGCCGGCTGGTTGAACGGCAGCATCGACACGTCCTTGCCGCGCGCCGCAGTAAGCACGTGGGCCGCGTCCAGCGTGTAGTCCAGCACCGCGTTGCCGTTGCCGTCGGTCTTGCCCCTGAACACCGGCGCGCCCCGCGCATCCAGTACCCGCAACTCGGCATTGGCCAGCGCATCGCCATCCGCCAGCGAAGCGGTATGCACGAACAGCTTGTCCTTGTATGCGCGCACATGCAGGCCGATGTCGCTGACGGTGAAGAACGCGGTGTCGTAGTCGTCCTTGAACGCACCGGCCTTCTTCATCACCGCGAAGTACAGGCCGGGCTGCTGCAACTCGGCGATGTCCTGCACCGGCAAGTGGGTCAGCACGCGTTCGTTGCGCGCGCCGCCCAGCACGAAGCGGTTGACGTACACGGGCTCCGCCAGCTTGGAGATCGGCGGGCGGCTGTCCTCGTCGCTTTCGTCGTACCATGACGGGTCGAGTTCCCAACTGCCACGGCGACCACCACGCTGGTACTCGGCGAAAAAGCGCGGCAGCGAGGCTTCGCGCACGCGCAGGAATTCGACATCGACCTCGGCCACGTTGACCGACACCACCGGCAGGCCGCGCGAATCCTTGGCCGGCAACACGCTGCCCTGCGAGGCGAAGCCGACCGCCGGTTCCAGTTCGCCGGTGAAGACCTTCATCTCGATATCGCGGCCGATCCTGCTGCCATCCGCCGCCGTCAAGCCGGCGGCAACAGTGAGCGTGTAGGTCTTGTTGGCTTCGACATGGGGGAAGCGCAGGATCTTGCCGTCGTCGTCCAGGGCCCAACTGCTTTCCTCGTTGCTGGCGGCCGTGTCGAAGGTCAGCAGCTTGTCGAAGTCCTGGGTGCCGACCAGCGGCCGCGAGAACTCCACCGCGATCGCCAGCGCGTCGCGCCCCTGGTCCGGGTAGGCGCGCACCACCGCGAAGCCCTTGACCTCCTCGCGCTTGGCCTGGATCGCCTCGCCACTGGTCGCGGGCAGCTGGCCGGCCGGATCGCGCTTGCAAGCCGGCAACCCCAGGGCCAGCGAGAGCACCAGCGACACCACCAACCAGCGGCGCAACGCGCGCGCCATCGACATCCCTCGGATACGCATCGCGGTTCCTTCCTGCCAGTCGGTTTCGAGTATAGGACGCGGATCGGCACGCCGGCCGGCCGGGGCGCGCGCAAACAAAAAGCCCGGCATTCAGCCGGGCTTTCGTCTTGCAACACGGTGACGATCAAGGCACCGCGGGTGGATCGATTGCATCCCCGGCAACCGCTTCGCCGATAACCTCCGCCTCTTCCGCCAGCGAGCCGTCCAGGCGTTCGACAGCCTGCAGCTTCTCGCCCTTGGACAGGCGGATCAGGGTCACGCCCTGGGTGTTGCGGCCCACCCGGGAAATCTCCGAGCCACGCGTGCGCACCAAAGTGCCGCCGTCCGAAATCAGCAGGACCTCATCGGTGCTGCCCAGCAGGACCGCGCCGACCAGCTTGCCGTTGCGCTCAGTGGTCTGGATGCCGATCACGCCCTGGGTGCCGCGCCCCTTGCGCGGGTATTCGGCCAGTGGGGTGCGCTTGCCGTAGCCGTTCTCGGTCGCGGTCAGGATGTAGGCGGTCGCGCCGTCGTCGACCACGGCCTCTACCACGTCGCTGCGGACCTCGATCGCGTCATCGACCACCTCGTCGCCGATCTCCTCGTCCAGCTCGATGCCGCCGGCCGACTCCGCCACGATAAGGCTGACCACTTCCTCGCCCTTGGCCATGCGGATGCCACGCACGCCGGTCGAGGTACGGCCAGTCGAGCGCACCTTGCCTTCGCCGAAGCGCACGGTCTTGCCATTGCTGGCGAACAGCAGCACGTCGCGCTGGCCGTCGGTCAGCGCCACGCCGACCAGGGCATCGCCCTCGTCCAGGTTGATCGCCTTCTTGCCGCGCGCCAGGCGGTACGCGAATTCGGTCAACGGGGTCTTCTTGACCGTGCCGTCGCGGGTGGCGAAGAACACGTACTGGCCGTCCGCGTATTCGCGCACCGGCAGCACCGCCTGCACCTTCTCGCCGGCTTCCAGCGGGATCCAGTTGATGATCGGGCGGCCGCGCGCATTCGGGCCGGCATCCGGCAACTGGTGCACCGGCAACCAGAACACCTTGCCGCTGCTGGTGAAGGTCAGCAACGTGTCGTGGGTGTTGACCAGCCACAACTGGTCGATGAAATCCTCGTCCTTGGTCGCCGCCGCGCTGCGCCCGCGACCACCGCGCTTCTGCGCGCGATAGGCGCTGACCGGCTGGCGCTTGGCGTAGCCGGCGTGGGAGAGCGTGACCACGACGTCTTCCGGGGCGATCAGGTCGAGGATGTCGAGGTCTTCCTCGGACGCGCGGATCTCGCTGCGGCGTGCATCGCCGAACTCTTCCTTGACGTTCTCGAGCTCGGTGCGGATCACCTGCAGCAACACGTCGGGATCCTCGAGGATCTCGATCAGGCCGCGGATCGTCTCGAGCAGCAGCTTGTATTCCTCGGTGAGCTTTTCCTGCTCCAGCCCGGTCAGGCGATGCAGGCGCATCTCCAGGATCTGCTGGGCCTGGATCTCGGTCAGCTGATAAGCATTTCCAAGAGCCCCCCCGTCGACCAGGCCCACGCCCATCGGCAGGTCGTCGGGACGCGAGGCATCGCTGCCGGCGGCGCTGAGCAGCGCGCCCACCAGCCCGGGCTGCCAGGTCTTGGCCAGCATCCGCTCGCGCGCTTCGTTCGGGTTCGCCGAGGTCTTGATCAGCTCGATCATCTCGTCGATGTTGGCCAGCGCGACGGTCAGGCCTTCCAGGATGTGCGCGCGGGCACGCGCCTTGCGCAGCTCGAAGATCGTCCGGCGGGTCACCACCTCGCGGCGATGGCGCACGAAGGCCTGCAGGATCTGCTTGAGGTTCAGCAGCTGCGGGCGGCCATCGACCAGCGCGACCATGTTGATGCCGAACACCGACTCCATCTGGGTCTGCGAGTAGAGGTTGTTGAGCACGACCTCGGCGGACTCGCCGCGCTTGACCTCGATGTAGATGCGCATGCCGTCCTTGTCGGACTCGTCGCGCAGCTCGCTGATGCCCTCGAGCTTCTTTTCCTTCACCAGCTCGGCGATCTTCTCGATCAGCCGCGCCTTGTTCACCTGGTACGGGATCTCGCTGACCGCGATCGCCTCGCGGCCGTTGTCGGCCACTTCGATCTCCGCGCGCGCGCGCATGCGCACGCGGCCACGACCGGTGCGGTAGGCCAGGTGGATGCCGCCGACGCCGTTGATGATGCCGGCGGTGGGGAAATCCGGGCCGGGGATGTGCTCCATCAGGCCGTCGATGTCGATCGACGGATCGTCGATCAGTGCCAGCAGCGCGTTCACCACCTCGTTGAGGTTGTGCGGCGGGATGTTGGTGGCCATGCCCACCGCGATGCCGGCGGAACCGTTGACCAGCAGGTTCGGGAACCGGGTCGGCATGACCGTCGGCTCGAGTTCCTTTTCGTCATAGTTCGGCTGGAAATCGACGGTTTCCTTGTCGATGTCGGCCATGAGTTCATGGGTCAGGCGCGCCATGCGCGCTTCGGTGTAACGCATCGCCGCGGCGGAGTCGCCATCGACCGAACCGAAGTTGCCCTGCCCGTCCACCAGCAGGTAGCGCAGCGAGAACGGCTGGGCCATGCGCACCAGGGTGTCGTACACCGACTGGTCGCCGTGCGGGTGGTACTTGCCGATGACGTCGCCGACGATGCGCGCGGACTTGTAGTACGGCTTGTTGCTGTGCGCGCCGAGCTCGTGCATGGCGAACAGCACGCGCCGGTGCACCGGCTTGAGGCCATCGCGGACATCCGGGAGGGCGCGCCCCACGATCACGCTCATGGCGTAATCGAGGTAGCTGCGACGCATCTCGTCTTCCAGGTTGACGGGGATGATTTCCTTGGCGAGCTCGGCCATCGTGCGTCCGGTTGTCAGCAAATTCCGCGGCCCGCGAAACGCCTGCGGAAGCGATTCCGCGCAGGGATTCCAAGGGGGTTTTCAGCAACGTGAAATTGTAGCATTTCCGGCGCTTTCAAACATCGCCAATTTCGACGAAGAAACAAGGACTTACGCGAGGATTCCGGTACACGAAGGCGGGTGTGGCAGTACGTCGCTCGGCGGGCACGGCATGGCTCCTTCCCGACGCGTGCGAACATCCTGTTCGACGCGTCGCCGCGGGCCATCCATGGCCCGCTTTACGGAGCCACGCCATACCCGCCCTGAAAGGGTTTCGATCGCCGGGAATCAGGGCTGGAACATCGTCTGCATCGATGCAGCATCAGGCCGTTCCACCACGCCCTGCTCGGTCACGATGGCGTCGATCAGATCGTGCGGGGTGACATCGAACACCGGGTTCCAGGCACGCACGCCTTCGGACACAGTGCGCGCGCCCTTGAACGACAGCAGCTCGGCGGTGTCACGCTCCTCGATCTCGATCAGTTCGCCGGACGCCGTGTCCATGTCCACGGTCGAGGACGGCGCCACCACCATGAACTTGACGCCGTGATGGCGCGCCGCGATCGCCAGCTGGTAGGTGCCGATCTTGTTGGCGGTGTCGCCATTCGCGCAGATGCGGTCTGCACCGACGATCACCCACTGCACCTGCCCGGTCTTCATCAGGTGCGAGGCCGCGGCATCGGCGATCAGGGTGGCGTCGATGCCGTCCTGCTGCAGTTCCCAGACGGTGAGCCGCGCGCCCTGGTTCCACGGACGGGTTTCGCCGGCGAAGACCTGGTCGATGCGGCCCGCCGCCACGCCGGCGCGGATCACGCCCAGCGCGGTGCCGAAGCCGGCCGTCGCCAGCGAACCGGTATTGCAGTGGGTCAGCACGCTGCTGCCGGGCGCGATCAGCGCCGCACCCAACGCGCCCATGTGGCGATTCGCGGCGAGGTCTTCGGTCTCGATCGCACGGGCTTCGCGTTCGAGCACTTCGCGCCAGTCGCTGCCTGCGGCTTCCAGCGCCCGCTGCATGCGCGCCAGCGCCCACGCCAGGTTGACCGCGGTCGGTCGCGAGGCATTGAGGCGGGCCATCGCAGGTGCGAGCGCGAGCGCGGCCTCGCGGCCAGTGGCGGCCTGCACCTCGCGCGCCGCCAGCACCACGCCCCAGGCGGCGGCGATGCCGATCGCCGGCGCGCCGCGCACGGTCAGCGCGTGGATTGCGGTGGCGACGTCGTCGCTGCTGGTGCTGGTCTCGTAGGCCACCGCGAACGGCAGGTTGCGCTGGTCGAGCAGCTCCAGCGAATCGCCGGTCCAGCGGATCGGGCGGATGCGGTCGTAACGGTCGAAATCGAGGGCGTTGTCCATCGCCGGATTATCCGTCATCGTGAAACAAAACCGGCGCCATGCAGGCGCCGGTTTCGGACATGAAGTAGAGACTCAGTAGCTGCGGAATTCCGCGCGGCACCCGTCCGACACCCAGATGCCATTGCGGCCGTAGCCCCAGGTGCGCCCCTGGATGCAGGCGGCGCGCGACAACTGGCGCACCAGTTGCACGCCGGCGCGGGTATTCGCCGCGCATTCGCGGGTGCGGCCATCGCTGGATTCGCAGCGGAAAAGGCGACCGAAGCCATTGTTGGGCCCGCCATACCCACCACCGTAATTGTTACCGCCGTACCCGCCGCCCATCGCGAATTCACCACGGCAGCCCTGCGAGACCCACACGCCGTTGCGGTTCGAGCCCCAGGTGCGGCCTTCCACACAAGCCGTACGCGACAGTTGCTTCACCAGCTCCGCGCGGCCACGGCCATTACCGTTGCACTGGCGCGTGCGACCGTCGTTGGACTCGCAACGGAAGGTCTGGCCATATCCACCGTTGCCGTAACCGTCGTTGTAGCCGCCGTTGCCGTACCCCCCACCGTAGTAGCCATCGTTGTAACCGCCACCGTAACCCGCGACACGGAAGTCGGCGCGGCAGCCGTCATCCACCCAGACGCCGCCCCGATCCTGCCCCCAGGACCGGCCTTCGATGCAGGCGGTGCGCGAATGCTGGCGTTCCAGCACCACCCGGCCGCCGCCACCGGGGAGCGAACAGCGGTTCATGCGTCCATCGTTGGATTCGCAACGGACCACCCCGGTGCCCGGGCCGTATTCCTGCCAGGACTGCGGTGCGGCGATAGCGGGTGCGGCGGACGCCGCGGCAAGCATGGCGGTAGCAAAGATCAGGCGACGCATGGTGACCCCTCCGGTCGTTGTCCTGGCCCACACTTTCCGGCCTGCAGGATTAACAACACGCGAAGGGAATCCCAACGCCAGCCGAACATAAGCCTCCCATTCAGCTGCATGCTCAGGCGCGTGCGAAATCGAACGCCAACACGTCGGCGATACGCGACGTGCCCAACATCGCCATCAGCAATCGATCCACGCCCAGCGCGACGCCTGCGCAGGCCGGCAAGCCGACTTCCAGACCTGCCAGCAAGCGAACGTCCATCGGCGGGACGACATCGCCCCGCTGCTGTCGCACGATGCCGTCGCGCTGGAAGCGCGCACGCTGTTCGCTGGCATCCAGCAGTTCGTGATAGCCATTCGCCAGTTCGATGGACCCGAAGTACAGCTCGAAGCGTTCGGCCACCGGGAACCCGTCGCCATCGTCGCGCAGTCGGGCCAGCGCGCATTGCGATGCCGGATAATCGACGATCGCCAGCAGGCCGTCCGGATCGAAGGCCGGCTGCAGCCGATGGGTCATCAGCAGGTCGAGCCAGTCGTCCCGGGTCAGGCCGGCGGGGTCGATGACGACGTCGCCCAATGCAGCGCGAAGCTCGCCGTCGCTGGCGGTGAGTGGATCGAGGCCGAGGCCGCCGCGATACAGATCCCGATAACGGATCACCCGCAGCGAAGCGTCGCGACCCAGCAGCGATAGCGCCGCACGCACGAGTTCCGCGGTCTCTTCGATCAGCCGCAGGTGGTCCCAGCCGACGCGGTACCACTCCAACATGGTGAATTCGGGGTTGTGCCGCCCTCCCGCCTCGCCGTCGCGGAAGACCCGGCCCAGTTCATAGCAATCGCCGACGCCCGCCGCGAGCAGGCGCTTCAAGGCGAATTCCGGCGAGGTGCGTAGCCAGCGCGTGCGCGGCGCGCCGTCGGTGCGGCCGGAGAACTCGAGCGAGAACGACGCGATGTTCGGATCGGTGTTGCCGGCCAGCGACAGTACCGGGGTTTCCACTTCCAGCACGTTGCGTGCGTGGAAGAACTCGCGGATCAACCGATTGACCCATGCACGCAGCCTGAGCGCATCGCGGGATGCGGACGGCGTCCACGTGGCATCGGGATCGAGGCCATCGCGCCAGACCGGGCCCGCGGCGAACCTCATGCGTGCCGGGCCAGGAAGGCGAGCAACGCGGCCTCGTCCCAGACCTCGATGCCGAGTTCCTCCGCCTTGGCCAGCTTCGATCCGGCCTCGGTGCCGGCGACGACGAAACTGGTCTTCTTCGACACGCTGCCGGCGGTCTTGGCGCCCAGCGCTTCCAGTTTGTCCTTGGCTTCGTCACGCCCCATCGCGGCCAGCGTGCCGGTCAGCACCACGGTCTTGCCATCAAGCGGGCCGACGACCTGTCCGCTGCGTTCCGGCAACCGGTCGCGCAGCGTCTTCATTGCCTGCGCACTGCGCAGCAGCAAGCCGGCATTGGCCTCGTCCTCGAGCCATGCGGCGAGCACGTTGGCGCTGTCGTTCGGCAGGCCGGCCGTGACCATCGAATGCACGGGCGCATCGACCAGCGCTTCGGCGTCGGCGAATGCGGCGGCGAGTTGCGCCGCCCGGACGGGGGTGACCTTGGGGATTTCGAGATCGACCAGCAGCGTGGCCAGGTCCAGTCCTTCGCCGAGTGCCGGATTCGGCGCGTGCGCGTCGCCGATGCGCACGCCGCGTTCCAGCAAGCGATCGATGACGTGTTGATTGCCGGGTTGATCGAGGAAATGACCGAGCGCACGCGCCACTTCGCCACCGATGTCGGGCACGTGCTTGAACAGCGGCCACGGCAGGCGCCGGATCAATTCGAGGTCGCCGAACCACTGCGCCAGCGCCTTCGCCGTACTCTCGCCGACGTGTTCGATGCCGAGCGCGTAGAGGAAGCGCGAGAGCGTGGTGTCGCGGCTGCGGTCAATCGCGGCGATCAGGTTGTCGGCCCATTTGGTGGCGACCTTGCCGGCTTTGACCGTTTCCGGGATCGCGTCGTCGCGCTCCTCGGCGCGGCGTTTCATCTCGAGCAGGTCGTCCAATCTCAGTCGATACAGGTCCGACACGTCCTGCAGGAAGCCGAAGTCGGCCAGCGACTCGAGGTAGCGTTCGCCCAGCCCGTCGATGTCCATCGCCCGGCGGCTGGCAAAGTGGAAGACCGCCTGCACCAGTTGCGCCGGGCAGCTCAGTTCGCCCGAGCAGCGCCAGACCGCCGCGCCTTCCTCGCGTACCACCTCGGAACCGCAGACCGGGCAGGCCATCGGCATCGCCCACGGCACCGTGTTCGCCGGTCGCTGCTCGAGCACCACCTGCACGACTTCCGGGATCACGTCGCCGGCGCGACGGACGATCACCGTGTCGCCGTTGCGCACGTCGAGCCTGGCCACGTGGTCGGCGTTGTGCAGGGTCGCTCGGGTGACGGTGACGCCACCGACCTGTACCGGCTGCATCAACGCCCACGGCGTGACCGCACCGGTGCGACCGACGTTGACTTCGATCGACTCAAGCACGGTCGCCTGTTCCTGCGCGGGGAACTTGTGGGCGATGGCCCAGCGCGGCGCGCGCGACACGAAGCCCATCTCGCGCTGGCCGGCGATGTCGTCGAGCTTGTAGACCACGCCGTCGATGTCGAACGGCAGGCCATCACGGGCCTCGCCGATGCGCCGGTAATAGCCCAGCAGGCCGTCGACGCCCTGCACCACCGTGGCGAGGTCGCTGACCGGGAAGCCCCAGTCGCGCAGTTTGGCCAGCGTCGCGGAATGCGTGGTCGGCAGCGCGCCGCCTTCGACCTGGCCAATGCCGTAGGCGAAGAAGCTCAAGGGGCGTTGCGCGGTCTGCTTCGAGTCGATCTGCCGCAGGGAGCCGGCAGCGCCGTTGCGCGGATTGGCCAGAACCTTGCCGCCATGCAGGCGCGCCTGTTGGTTCCAGCGTTCGAAGTCGGCGCGGCCCATGTAAACCTCGCCGCGGACTTCCAGCACGCGTGGCCAGCCGGTGCCCAAGAGCTTGTGCGGGATATCACCGATGGTACGCAGGTTGGCGGTCACGTCCTCGCCGGTGGCGCCATCGCCGCGGGTCGCGCCCTGCACGAACACGCCATCCTCGTAGCGCAGGCTGATCGCCAGGCCGTCGAGTTTCGGTTCCGCGGAAAACGCCGGTTCATCGTGATCCAGACGTTCGCGGATCCGGCGTACGAAATCGCCCACTTCACCGTCTTCGAAGGCATTGCCCAGCGACAGCATCGGCACCGCATGCACGACTTCCGCGAAGCGGCCCGAGGGCGCGGCACCAACCCTGCGGGTCGGCGAATCGGTACGGGCAAGTTCAGGATGCGCTTGCTCGAGCGCCTCAAGCTCCCGCACCAGCGCGTCGTACTGCGCATCGGTGATGTCCGGCGCATCCAGCCCGTGGTAACGCCGGTTGGCGTCCTCGATGCGGGAGCGGAGTTCGGCGATGCGGGTGTCGGCGTCGGTCGGCATCATCTGATTTTAAGGTTCATCACGGAAGTCCGGGGAGCGCCCACAAAAAAAGGAACGGCGGATTCGGGTGAAGATGTTTGTGCGACCAAACGTCTAAACCGAAGCCACCGTTGCCATGTCAGATAGTAAAGCTTGCCTACCGTTCTGGGAGGGCTTTCATGTGGCCGACCTCCAGGTCGGTGCCGATCTCGTCCAGATCACGCTCGATGCCCAGCCTGCTCAGCCGCTGTTGTGCAGCGG
>NZ_JAYRTQ010000002.1:0-218409 GCF_041919455.1 Thermomonas sp. | reverse complement strand
ACAGATGCGCTCCAGTGACCCGTCAGGCGCCAACTCCACAACCAGCCAGCGACGCGCGCCACGAGCCTCGTGCCGCCAGCCCGATACTCGATAACCCGTCCAGCCACCAAGCTGAGCAATACAATCCCCGTCGGCCACGGCCGACCCCCGGTTTGTTGACTCGACAACTGCAAACTAACCGGGTCGGCCGTGCGCCTCTCCCTCAGATGGGAGAAGAACCTTTTTTTTGCTTTGGATTGGTCGGGGAACGCGACTGCGGTCACACAAAGACCTTCTCGCTGTTTCTCGCGAGCTTGCTGGCACGCCCCTTGCTGAAGACCTCTGTGGGACGTATCAACAGGAACTTTGCCATGGCTCGCAACGCACGTGGTTTCACATTGATCGAGTTGATGATCGTGGTGGCCATCATCGCCATCCTCGCGGCCATCGCGTTGCCTGCGTACAACAACTACCGGATTCGCACCGCCGAAGGCGCTTGCCAAATGGAGATGAAGAACTACGCAAATTTCGCGCTCGCAGCCTTGCAAGACAACGCCACGCCACCCATCGCACCGCGGCAAGCCTGCCGCTTGGCGGACGATGCAACTGCGATAGGTACCAACATTACCGGGACGCCTCAGTTGCCCGGAGCGCAAGTCACCACTTGCGACATGAATAACGCCAACTGCACGCTCTGAGTTCATCGCCACCCAGGACAAGAAGCTTCGCGCAGTGCAACTTCTTGCAGGCAGTTGACCTTGGTCCATGCGGCCATCCCTGGCAGTTGACCAATAGCAGCGGCTGGCACCCTGTTGCCACAGGTGTAGCGCAACACCCGCCGCTTGCACGCTACTGCGCATGCAAAGCGCTTGGTGCAGAATTGCATTCCTTCGCATCTTCGAACCGGCGCGCATGAGTGAAGTCTCCCGGCAGTCCGTCGTACGCACGTATGACCGCTATGCGCCGTATTACGACATGCTGTTCGGGCCCATCCAGCGCGCGGGCTGCAGGCAAATGGCTTCCGTCGTGGGTACGCTTGCACCCGCTCGCGTGCTTGAAGTTGGAGTGGGCACCGGACTAACAATCGGCCGCTATCCCGAAGCCGCGGCGCTGACCGGAATAGATCTTTGCCCACGCATGCTGGCACTCGCGAAGCAACGTGCGTCCGCACTGCCGCAGCGAGAGATCCACTTGGCACTGATGGACGCCGAGAGCCTCGATTTCGCCGACGGCAGTTTCGACTGCGTGACCGTTCCGTATGTCTTGTCGGTGACGCCAAACCCGGAGCGCCTGGTCGCGGAAATCCGCCGTGTGTGCCGCCCCGGAGGGCATATCGTGATCGTCAATCATTTCACGGGTAGCCGGTTCTGGCGGCCCATGGAGCGCATCGTGCGATCCCTTGCGGACCGGATCGGTTTCCGCTCCGATTTCGACTACGCGGACAATATCCTCCGGCACGACTGGACCGTGTTGTCCTCGAACTACACGAGTTTCGTGAGGCTGTACCGGCTGGTGGTCATTCGCAATGGCTGAGGCCATCCCTGCCCGCTGGCTCAGGAGCTTCTTTTTCGATCTGGGCGCCTGGCTGACCATTGCATTGCTGTTCCTTGCTGCCTACATCCTCTATTTCGGGAATCCCGGGTCGATCGCGCTCTCACACCTGTTCCTGCTGTTGGCGATCTGGGCCGGGGTGGTGGGATTGCGCGTGGTCTTCTGGGGGTTGTTCGGACGCCTCAGGATTGCACCTTACCTGTCGGCCACGATTGCCGTGCTGCCATGGATGCTGCTGGCGCTCTGGTATTGCGTGGCACTGGTCGGGTTGGTGTCATGGGGGCGCATCACCACCTGGCCGATCATCCGCACGTATGCAGGTCAGTCGCAGTTTCTACTTTCGACCCTTGGACTTCCCGTCTGGCTGGTTTGGGTGCCCGCAGTGGTTGCCGCGCTGGCAGTTTTTTTCCTGGGGCGCGCCAGCGGCATGCGGCCGGACTGGCCGAGTGTCCTGATCCGATCCAATGGCCGCAGCAAGGCGTTGTTGCTTGCAAGCCTGATGGCGTTGTTCCCGGTCGTGCTGTTCGGGACGATGTACAACACCGCACCACTCGATCGGGATGAGCCGATCCAGCTCAGCTTCTTCCCCACGCTGGCGGCCCTCAAGGAGAGCAACTACTTCTCTGCATCTCCCGCCGTCAACGCTGCCGAAGTCGAGGCGCGCCGCGCCTACAAGCCAGCCAACGATCCCAAGCCACGCAACGTGATACTGATCGTGGGTGATGCGTTGCGTGGCGATCGCATGGGTGCCAACGGGTATGGACGGTCGACCACCCCCTACCTCAGTTCGCTGCTGGCGTCGGGTAAAGCCGAATCGATGCCGCGCATGCGTGCCACCTGCTCGGAATCGGTGTGCGGCTACATGGCACTGGCGTCTTCGCGCCCAATCCAGGCCATGCCCGCCAAGGCGTTCACGCTGCATGAGGCGCTGAGACGCAACGGCTATGGAGTCCACCTGATATTCAGCGGCGACCACACGAATTTCTATGGTTTGCGCGAAATGTACGGGGCCGTGGACAGTTACTTCGACGGCAGCCAGCAGAGGTACAAGGGCGGAGGCGGCCTGGAGGTTGCGTTGCGCTACATGAACGACGATCAGCTCGTGCTGGATCGCCTGGACAAACTCCCAGATGCGGACGGCAAGCATCCGATCTTCTTGCAGATCGTGCTCATGTCGAGCCACGGATTGGGCTTGCGCAAGAAGGGGAGCGAACGCTTCAAACCCAGTCTCAGCTACTACCGCCTGTTCGGAAAAACCACCAATGGCGTCAGCCGCACGGAACTGGACGCCGCCGGCCGCTTCTACGACAACGGCGTCCTGCAGTTGGACGGCTATGTCGAACAGTTGATCGCGACCCTCGAGGCGAAGGGGTACCTGAAAGACGCATTGGTCGTGTTGACCGGCGACCATGGGGAGATGCTCGGCGAGCACGCGCTGATCGCGCATGGTGTCGGGGTCTACGAACCAGTCCTCGACGTCCCGTTGATGCTCGCCCGATTCGGTTACGCGGCACCGCCGCTAGCCCGGCATCGCATCGCGTCGCAGATCGACATCGCCCCGACGATCATGCGGGAACTCGGACTGCCGATTCCCGCGACGTGGCTCGGTGTTCCATTGCAATCCCCGGAGCGCAAGGGGCCGGTGTACTTCCAGCAAATCGCGGAAGCGGGCATGTACGCAGACGAGGGTGCCGGCGGCCTGTTCAAGTACTGGCGCGATTTCAGTACCGACCAGGAATACGTGTTCGATGTGGAACGTGATCCCGGCGAACTCCGCAACCTGGTTCGAAGCATCCCGCCTTCCCGACTGTCGAAATGGCGCCTGCAGGTCGCCCACGGTGGACTGCAGGTTGGCGTAGGGGGCCGGACGTCCATGAGGGAAAGCCAGACGCTCAGCGTGTCTGGAGATTGAGGCTGGATACCCAAATAACGATGCGGCAGCGCATGCCGCGGCTGGCTCGCCATCACGGTCAGGCGCTCGCCGATCGGGCACGGACGCGTTGCCGTCGCTGCTAGTATTGCGACTGCTTGCAGCTCAAGAAAGACTGGTCGCCATGCGCTCGCGCCACCGCTGGTTCCTGCTGTCCAGTCTGTTTTCCGCAGTGCTGGCAGCCCTGCTTTTCATTCCCGGGCTGTCTGGCGGTTTCGTTCTGGACGACGAGCCGAACATCGTCGCGAACTATGCGATCCACATGGAGACGCTGGATCCCATCGGCCTTTTGGTCGCAGCCTTCAGTCATCAGCCTGGCGGCGTCACCCGGATCCTGCCGACCGCCAGCTTTGCATTGGACTACTGGCGCGGCGGCGGGTTGGATCCTGCGGTGTTCAAAGCCACCAACATCGCCATACATGCACTGACCACGTTCGTTTTGGCCTGGCTGTTCCGCACACTGCTCCTCGCTACTGCCATACCAGCGGCCCGCGCACGACTTGCGGCGCCTGCGCTGGCGCTCGCATGGGCCATGCATCCGTTGCAGGTGTCCTCCGTGCTTTACGTGGTCCAGCGCATGCAGACCATGGCCACGCTGTTCCTGGTGCTTGCACTGCTCGCGTACCTGAAGGCCCGGCTCGCGCAGGTCGAAGGTCGCAAGAGCCGCAATCCCTGGTTGCTGGTCATGGGGTTCTGGCTGCTTGCCATCGGCTGCAAGGAAGACGCGATCCTGCTGCCCGCGTACACGCTTGCACTTGAACTGACCGTATTGCGCTTCCGCGCCGCCAGCCCCGCGCTGGCAGGCGCGCTGCGGCGGGGCTACCAGCTGATTGCCGCGATCGGCGCCGCCATCTTCCTGTTGGTGGTGGTGCCGCATTACTGGCAATGGAACGCTTACCCAAGCCGCGACTTTTCCAGCATCGAGCGACTGCTGACACAAGGGCGCGCGTTGACCATGTACCTGTGGGAGATCCTGCTTCCGCTGCCCCGGCACATGCCCTTCTACTACGACTGGCTGCAGCCATCGCGCGGATTGCTTGACCCGTGGACCACGCTGCCCGCATTGCTGCTGTTGTTCGGGCTACTCGCCAGTGCATGGCGGCTGCGCACGCGTCGCCCGTTGTTCGCCCTGGGCGTGATGCTGTTCTTCGCCGGCCATTTCGTTACCAGCAATGTATTGAACCTGGAGCTGGCCTTCGAGCATCGCAACCACTTCCCGTTGATCGGCATCGTGCTGGCCGCGGGCGACCTGCTGTCGCTTGCGGCACGACGCCTGCAGTTGCGTCCAGTGCCGGGGATTGCTGTGGTGACATTGCTATTGGTGCTGCTTGGCGGCGCCACCTGGAATCGCGCGACGAGCTGGAGCAGCCCGTTGGTGCTTGCGCGCACGAGTACCGAGCTGGCACCCCACTCCGCTCGCGCCTGGAACCTGCTGGGTCGGATCTACTTCGAGATGGGTGGTGCGTATGTGCCGGGCAACCACTATCTCGACGAGGCCATCGAGGCCTCCGCCAAGGGCGCTGAGAGCGCGCCGTACGCGACCAGCAACCTGACCAACCTGATTATCCTGAAAAGCCTGCAGGGTTCTGCTACCCGAACGGACTGGGACCGCTACCTTGCGCGCCTGCAGCAGGTGGTCATGGGGCATGAAAACCAGCTGGCGCTGCGAACCCTGATGAACAACTTCAGCCACGGCGTGGCCCTGGACGAAGACAGGGTTCTCGAGGCCATCGACATCATTGCCCGGCGCGGGAAGCTCCACCCTTCCGAATTTGCCACCATAGGGTACTTCATGCTCGACAAGACCCGACAACCCGACCGGGCCTATCCGTACTTCGCGCGATCCGTGCAGAACTCGGCCCAGGGCGACAGGCGCCAGGTGGAGATGATTGCCAACCTAAGGAAGAAGGGACGGATGGAATGGGCCGCCAAGCTGGAAGCGATGGCACGCAAGCAGCACGAATCAGTTGACCCTGGGAAAAAATGACAACCACCAAGGGCCCGTCAGGCGCACCCCGCGCCCTTCCCAGCAAAGGAAGCCTCGACATGAAAGCAGTCATCCTGGCGGGCGGACTTGGCACCCGGATCAGTGAAGAAACCGTGGTGCGACCCAAACCAATGATCGAGATCGGCGGAATGCCGGTCCTCTGGCACATCCTCAAGATCTATTCGCACCACGGCATCAACGACTTCGTCATCTGCCTTGGCTACAAGGGCTACATGATCAAGGAGTACTTTGCGAACTATTTTCTGCATATGTCGGACGTCACCTTCGACATGTCCACTAACCAGGTGGAAGTGCACCACAAGCACGCCGAGCCGTGGCGGGTCACCCTGGTCGACACCGGCAACGACACCCAGACGGGAGGCCGCCTCAAGCGCGTGGCCGACTATCTGGACGGTGACACCTTCTTTTTCACCTATGGCGATGGTCTGGCCGACATCGACATTCGTGCGGAGTTGGCCTTCCACCGTGAGAAAGGAACATTGGCGACGATGTGCGCTGCGCAACCGCCGGGCCGGTTCGGCGCAATCGACATCAAGGATCACCGGATCACCCGTTTCGAGGAAAAGCCGGCCGGCGACGGCAACTGGATCAATGGCGGGTTTTTCGTCCTCGAACCGCAGGCTCTCGACTACATCGAGGGCGACAGCTCGATCTGGGAGCGGGAGCCGCTGGAACGCCTGGCGAGGGACGAGCAACTGTCGGCCTACGCGCACCGGGGGTTCTGGCAGCCCATGGATACCCTGCGTGACAAACTGAAGCTCGAGGACCTCTGGCAATCCGGAAAGGCCCCATGGAAAGCATGGACCTGAACCTATTCGGAGACGTCTACGCCGGCAGACGCGTGCTAGTCACGGGTCATACCGGCTTCAAGGGCTCCTGGCTTGTGTTGTGGTTGCGTGCCCTGGGTGCCCAAGTGGCCGGGCTTGCACTCGACCCCGATACACGACCCTCGCACTGGCAGGCGCTGCAACTAGATGGCGTCAGCGATCACCGTGTCGACCTGAGGGATGCGGCGGCGGTTCGCGGTGTGTTGGCATTGCATCAACCCGAGATCATTTTCCATCTGGCTGCGCAGCCACTGGTGCGACGCAGCTACCGTGATCCTGCGGGCACGTTCACCAGCAACGTAATGGGGCTGGTGAACCTATTCGAGGCCGTCCGTGAGTCCCCTTCGGTGCGTGTGCTGGTTAACGCCACGACCGACAAGGTTTATTCCGAACTAAGCCGCCCCGGGGGCTATCGAGAAGCCGATCCGTTGGGCGGCCACGATCCCTACAGTACGTCCAAGGCCTGCGCCGAACTGGTGTCCGACTGCTATCGCAAGAGTTTTTTCGGTGCGACCGGCGCCGACGTGCGTATCGCAACTGCACGCGCCGGAAACGTGATCGGCGGGGGCGATTGGGCCGAGGACAGGCTGGTGCCCGACCTGGTGCGCGCCGTAAACGCCGGTGAGCCCCTCAGGGTGCGGAACCCGGCGGCCATCCGCCCCTGGCAACACGTGCTGGAGCCCCTGTCCGGGTACCTCCGCCTTGGCCAGTGCCTCTGGAACGATGCCGGAATTGCCGGTGCTTGGAACTTCGGCCCGGCGGCCGAGGGGGAAGTCAGCGTCCATTCGCTGGTTGAACGACTGGCGGCGCGCTGGGCGGCCTTTGGCGTCGAGGCCCTTGGCGTCGAGCCCGACGGGAAAGACCACGACCATGAGGCTGCCATCCTGCGGCTTGACTCGGGCAAGGCCCGCCTGCACCTGGCATGGCAACCGGTGTGGAACATCGATACCGCGCTCGCGAGAACTGCCGCATGGTACCGGGCCTTCCACGACGCCGGCGTGGTCAACACCGCGAGAGACCTCGCCGGCTACGTCGATGACGCCCGCCGCCTTGAAATGGGATGGACGTCGTGAACTGGCGGAGCACTCCGCTAGCGGGCGTATACGAAATCCAGCTCACGCCCAACGGCGACGCTCGCGGTCGCTTCACCCGTCTGTTCTGCGAACAGGAACTGGCGGCCATTCGCCCCGGCCTGCACTTCACCCAGATCAACCTGTCCGAGACCAGGGTGCGCGGTACCGTCCGCGGCCTGCATTATCAGGTACCACCGGCTGCGGAAGCCAAGCTGATCCGCTGCCTGCGCGGCCGTGTACATGACGTGGTCGTGGACTTGCGGACAGGCTCACCGACTTTCCTGCACTGGCAATGGGTAGAGCTCGCGGACGACAATGATCTGGCGCTCTTCATTCCGGAAGGCTTTGCGCACGGCTTTCAGACGCTGACAGACGAGGTCGACCTGCTCTACATGCATACCACGCCATGGACGCCTGCGAGTGAGCACGGCCTGCGCCATGATGATCCGCGCCTTGCCATAACCTGGCCGCTGCCGGTGGCAATGCTTTCGGAGCGCGACGGCGGCTATTCGTTGATCGACAGCGATTTCCGTGGAGTGCGCACATGAAGTGCCGTTTTTGCGCTGCGCCACTGCACTACGTGTTCCTGGACCTCGGCACCGCGCCGCCCTCCAATGCCTTCCTGCGCGCCGGGGACCTCGATGCCGCCGAGGCGTGGTTCCCCCTCAAGCTGCATGTGTGCGGCCAATGCCACCTGGTGCAGGTGGATGAAGTCCAGCGTCACGATGCGTTGTTTTCGGGAGACTACGTCTACTTCTCTTCGTACTCTCGCAGCTGGCTGGATCATGCCGAGCACTACGTTTCGAAGGCGGTGGACATACTGGGGCTGGGTCCAGGCAGTCTGGTCATGGAGATCGCCTCCAACGACGGCTACCTGCTGCAATACATCCAGGCGCGGGGCATTCCCTGCTTCGGCATCGAACCCACCGCGAGTACGGCGAAGGCTGCACGCGAGGTAGGCATCGAGACGCATGAACTTTTTTTCGGCAGGAACTCCGCCCTGGAATTGACGGTATCAAGGGGCAAGTCCAACCTGATCATCGCCAACAACGTTCTGGCTCACGTGCCAGACATCAATGATTTCGTCGCCGGGCTGGCCACCGCGCTTGCGCCTGGCGGCACCATAACGCTCGAGTTTCCGCACCTGTTGCAACTGGTGGCACAGCGGCAGTTCGACACCGTTTACCACGAGCATTTCTCCTACTTGTCCTTCCACACAACACAACACATCCTCGCGGCGCATGGTCTGCGCATCTGGGACGTAGAGGAACTTCCGACGCACGGCGGCTCCCTGCGCCTGTGGGCCTGCCACTCGGAAGCCACGCACGGTGAAACCCCGGCTGTCGCCGCGCTCCTGGAGACAGAGCGCACCAGAGGCATGCTGGAGATGTCCTACTACCAAGGCCTCCAGCCACTGGCCAATGCGATCAAGAACGATTTCCTCCGGTTCCTTCTCGACTGCAAACGCGCGGGCAAGCATGTCGCTGGCTACGGCGCCGCCGCCAAGGGCAACACCTTGCTCAATTACGCCGGCGTACGCCCGGACCTGCTGGATTACGTGGCCGATGCCTCGCCCCACAAGCAGGGCCGCTACCTGCCGGGTTCGCGCATCCCGGTCGTCGCCGAAGCGCGGATCCGTGAAACCCGTCCTGACTTCGTGGTGATCCTTCCCTGGAACCTGCGCGAGGAAATAACCGGGCAGCTTGCTTACATCAGCGGATGGGGCGGGAAGTTCGTGACGGCGATCCCGCACCTGGAAGTGTCATGACCACCTCAGCCCCCAATGGCCGCATCCATTACACCAAGCCATCGATAACGGACCTGGAGATTCGCTACGCAAACGACGCCGTGACCAACGGCTGGGGCGAGCGCTGCTACGAATACATCGAAAACTTCGAGCGGCAATTCAAGATGCATCTCGGCGTTCGCCACGCTATCGCCACCTCCAGCGCCACCGGCGCCCTGCACATGGGCATGGCTGGCCTTGGCATCGGCGCCGGCGACGAGGTGATCCTCGCCGACATCAACTGGATCGCCTCGGTCGCCCCCATCGTCCACCTTGGCGCAAAGCCCATTCTCGTGGATGTACTGCCCGACACCTGGTGCCTGGACCCGGCCGCCGTCGAAGCAGCGATTACGCCTCGAACCAAGGCAATCCTGGCCGTACACCTTTACGGCAACCTCTGCGACATGAAAGCCCTCACCGCCATCGCAGTGAAGCACGGCGTGCACCTTATCGAGGATGCCGCCGAAGCCATCGGCTCGATCTGGCACGGGCGGCGTGCAGGCTCGATGGGCGCGTTCGGCGCGTTCTCGTTCCACGGCACCAAGACCATCACCACTGGCGAAGGCGGCATTTTCGTAACCAACGACGATCTACTCTACGAACGCGTACTCACACTGTCGAACCACGGCCGGGCAAGGGGCGAAACCCGGCAATTCTGGCCGGAGCGCATCGGCTTCAAGTACAAGATGTCCAATGTGCAGGCAGCCATTGGCTGCGCTCAGATGGAACGCATCGAAGAACTGGTGGCGGGCAAGCGCCGTGTATTCCAGGCTTACTGGGACGCGCTTGGGCAATTGCCGCTTCGGATGAATCCGGAGCCCGTCGGTACAACCAATGGTTACTGGATGCCAACCATCGTCATTGAAGATTGCGTGCCCTTCGATCGGGAATCTCTTCTTTCCGCCTTCAAGCGCGACAGCATCGATGGCAGGGTGTTCTTCTGGCCTCTCTCCTGTCTGCCTTCATTCGCGCCACACCCGCAGCACACGGTGAGTCATTCACTATCCGAACGGGCAATCAATCTGCCCAGTTATCACGACCTCACGGGTTCGGAGATCATGCAAGTTGCCGGTCATGTGGCGCGACACCTTGGCGGGACACCGTGATGAATCCACCCCTTTCAGCCGACCAAGTCGAAGCGTTCCGGCTCGATGGCGTTCTGGTGGTGCCTGGCTTCTATGACTTGGTTACGCAAGTGCTGCCGATCCAGCGCGCTATCCACCATGTGATAGGCCAAGTGATGTTACGCCACGGCCTAGGCGATGATCGCGAGCTGTTCAGCGCGGGTCACTTCGACGATGGTTACTCCATGCTCATCGGCACCGATCGGTCGTGGGGCGGGGAGGTATACGATGCGGTCAAGCAGGTCCCGGCCTTCGTGCGGCTGCTCGCAGACCCGCGCCACGAACACATTTTCGCGCAGTTGCGCTCCGGCTCCGCGCCGGCCATCGCTGCCAACGGTTACGGCATCCGCATCGACAATCCCGCTGAAGACAGTTTCCGCGCCGGTTGGCATCAGGAGTACCCGGCGCAATTGCGGAGCCTCGATGGACTGGTCTTCTGGAGCCCACTGAGAGCGGTGACGGAAGAACTCGGTCCGGTGCGTTTCTGTCCCGGCTCACACACCGAGGGTCCGATCCCGGTACTGACCCAACCCGAACCGGGCGGCGACCGCAGCGGCGCATATGCATTGCGGCTAAAGGACGAGGCGCATGTGATTGGCCGCTACCCGCAACAGATCGCGCCACTCACCATGCCCGGCGACCTGGTGATCATCGACTTCCTCACGCTGCACGCATCCGGCTTTAACCGCAGCATGGGACCCCGCTGGTCCATGCAGTTCCGTTACTTCAACTTCAACGACCCGACCGGACGCGCGCATGGCTGGAAGGGCTCTTTTGCCGCTGGTGTTGATTTCCGCCGCATTCACCCCGAACTGTGCGCCGACTGATGACGACGTCCTTAGGCAACGCCTGCAACGTATGCCGCGGCCAGCTCGGCAACGTGCTTTACCGATCCGCCGACGGCCAATCACTGACCTCGCTGTGTCGCGTCCATTCGTCCACCACCGAAGTATTCGCTTGCAGGGGGTGCGGGCATCTGCAAACGCATGCGATCGAGAATGTCGACGCATTCTACGACCACGACTACGACATCCTAGTCGAGAGCGAGGAAGAGGATCAGATCTACGAGATGCGCGACGGTGCGCCGATATACCGCACCGAGCACCAGGTCCAGCTCCTGCGTGATGCGCTGGGTGATATCGCAACGCCGCTCTTGTTGCTCGACTATGGCTGCGCCAAGAGCTCCACCGTCAGGGCGTTATGCGCGGAGCAACCCCTTTTCATCCCGCACCTATACGACGTGAGCGCGCGCTACGAACCCTTCTGGGAGAGGTTCGCTCAGCGCGAGAACTGGGCAATCAAGCGCACACCCGCGACCTGGCAGGGGCGCTTCGATCTGGTCACATCGTTCTTCTCGCTCGAACACATCCCGACGGTCGGCGACACCCTGCGCCACATCGCATCGCTGATGAAGCCGGGCGGCCGCTTCTATGCCGTCGTACCCAACGTGCTGACGAACGTTGCCGACTTCGTGGTGATCGACCACTGCAACCACTTCACCCAGCCATCGCTAACGCAACTCCTGGCTGAGGCGGGGCTGATCGCGGAACGCATCGACGGCTCGGCGCACCGCGGCGCGTTCGTGCTCGTGGCGCGAAAGCCGGAAACTCGTCTGACCATCCCGATGGCGAAGGACCGGGCTATGATCGAGCGCACCTACACCGAACTTTCAAACATCGGCAACTTCTGGTGCGATGCTGCCGGACGCGTTCGCGAATTCGAGCGCAAGCTGCCGGAACAGGCGCAAGTGGCCATCTACGGCGCTGGATTCTATGGGGCATTCCTGCGTTCGAGCCTCGCCGATCCGGAACGCGTTGCATGCCACCTGGACAATAATCCATTCCTGCACGGGAAATCCTTCAACCAGAAACCGGTGCTGCCACCAGCCCATCTGCCTGCCGACCTTGGCTCGGTGTTGATAGGCCTCAATCCGGCTGACGCACATCGCATCGTCGCGGAGATCCCGGCATTGGCACGCCCCGACCTGGAACTGTTCTTCCTGTGATCGGCCCTCGGCTCGAAGGCGCCGGGGTGCGACTGCGCGGTTGGCAAGAAGCCGATTTACCGGCATTGTCGGTGCTGCGCAGCGACGTTGGCCTGCAGGCGATGTTGATGTCACGCGCCCGTCCGAATCCTGTCAGTCGCGTGCGCGAATGGCTTGAGGAGCGCACGGCTCAGGCCGATATGTTGCTGCTCGTGATTGCCGATCGAGACAACGATGCCGTACTCGGCTACATGCAAGCCGCTGCACTGGACAGGTCCCATGGTCATTGCGAACTCGGCATCTGCCTGTCGCCAGCAGCCCACGGTCGTGGCTTCGCCACCGAGGCGCTTGAACTGCTGTACGTGCATCTGCGAGACCACTACGGCCTGCGCAAGATCTGCTTGCGGGTACGCTGTGACAACGCTCGCGCGATCGCCTTCTACCACCGAGAAGGCTACGTCGAAGTGGGCCGCCTCGAGGGCCACTATCACGAGGACGAAGCCTGCATAGATGTGGTCCTGATGGAGCGTCTCCTGCCCGGGGCGACACTTGTGTCGGTTCCGCCAGCATGAGGATCGTGATTTCACAGCCTATGCTGTTCCCATGGGTCGGACAGCTCGAACAGGTGCGCCTGGCTGACATATACGTGCACTACACCGACGTGCAGTTCTCCAAGGGAAGCTTTGTCAACCGCGTCCAGATCAAGACCGCCAGTGGACCGTGCTGGATGACCGTGCCTCTTGCCGACCTGCGATTCGGGCAGCGTATCGATCAGGTTCGCGCTAGCGACAAGCGCCCTTGGCGCGACGAGCACTTGGCCTTGCTGGCCGATGCCTACGCAGATGCGCCGCACCTCGACGCCATGCTCGACATGGTGCGTGGCGTGTATGCGCGGGACTACGCCCATCTCGGCGCGCTGACGACAGCGTCTCTCCTGGCGCTGTGCAGATACTTCGGCCTCGACCGCCACTGTCGTTTCGTCGACATTGGCGAACTCGGGGTCTCCGGCACTGGCAGCGCGCGAGTGCTGGAGATCGTGCGTTCGCTCGGTGGCACCACCTACGTCACCGGCCACGGCGGCGCTAACTACCTGGACCATGCTGCATTCGACCGTTCGGGCATTGAAGTGGAGTACATGGACTACGCCAAGGTGCCCTATCCGCAATTGCATGGCGAGTTCACCTCCTTTGTATCCGCGTTGGACCTGGTTGCCAACGTGGGGTCACGCGGGGGCGAATACATGCGCCCGCGCACCATCTCCTGGAAGGACTTCCCCACCCATGATTGAAACCGAGCGATTTCAAGCTGAGGTTGCCGGCAACATCGCCGGTTTAAAGGCGGACACCGATGTGCAGGCCCTTTCGCGTATCTGGTTGCGCGAGATCACCCGACACAAGTACGCCTACAATTTTCGATGGCTTGGCCGGCCACTGATCCAGTTCCCGCAAGACATGGCTGCGTTGCAGGAGCTGATATGGGACGTGCGGCCAGACCTGATCATCGAAACCGGCATCGCCCACGGTGGGTCACTGATTCTCAGCGCTTCGCTGCTGGCGATGCTGGACTACTGCGAAGCTGCCGAGGCCGGGGCTGCGCTCGACCCGCGGGCGCCGAAGCGCAAGGTACTGGGTATCGACATAGACATCCGCCGCCACAACCGCGATGCGATCGAGGCCCATCCGATGGCGGCGCGCATCGAGATGATCGAAGGCTCGTCAATTGACCAGGACGTCGTGCGGCGCGTACGCGAACGCGCCGCCGGGCAGCGCGTGCTGGTGCTTCTGGATTCCAACCATACCCATGATCATGTACTCGCCGAGTTGGAGGCTTATGCGACGCTGGTCGGAGCAGGCGGCTATTGCGTGGTGTACGACACCTTGATCGAGGACATGCCAGACGACCTCATCCAGGAGCGGCCATGGGGCAGCGGAAACAACCCGAAGACTGCCGTGCGCGATTTCCTTTCCCGCAACCGGGGATTCGTGGTGAATGAGGATATCGAGGCCAAGCTGCTGATCACGGTTGCGCCGGGCGGCTATCTGAAGCGAGTAGACGATGGCGGCTGAGTGGGACCTTCCGCCAGCGAAATCCGACGGTCCATGTCCGCCGTTGGTGTCTGTCGGGCTGTTCGCATACAACGAGGCGCGCTTCTTGCGCGGGTCGCTTGAAAGTCTGTTCGCCCAGGATTACGCCAACCTAGAAATCATCATCTCTGATAACTGCTCGACGGACGACACCGAGGCAATCTGCAGGGAATATGCGCAACGCTACAAAAATATTCGTTACCAGCGTCAGTTGCACAACGTGGGATCTGCCGCCAACTCGATCCACGTACTGGCGCAGGCCACTGGCGAGTACTTCATGTGGGCTTCGGGACACGATGTCTGGTCACCGGCTCTGGTTTCGACTTGCGTCGCCCTGCTTGAAGGTCACCCTTCCGCTGCGCTGGCCTTCGGCACCGCCCACTGGATCGACGAAGATGGCCGCAGCTGGGACAAGAAGGAGTCCGGCTGGTACGACACCCGCGGAACCGACGCGATGCAACGTTTCTTCATGGCTTTCTGGGGGAACGCGCACCCCATCCTGGGCCTGATCCGCACCCGCTACCTGCGGGAGCTGCCCAAGATCCACGCCTGCGCGGGTGCCGATCAGATCGTGCTAGCGGAGCTGGCGCTGAAAGGGGACATTTTGCATGCTCCGGACGCAGTGTGGTGGCGTCGCCAGCCGCGCAAGCGCGAATCGTACGCAGAGCGCATCCGGCGCTATAGGAGCGCGGACTTTGGCCTTGCCCACAGCTGGCTGGACAGGAACTTGCCACTGCTGCGGCTGCCCCTTGAACAGGCGCGCGCGGTGCTACGAAGCCCGCTCGGCAGCGGCGAGAAGATCGCAATCCTGCTGGGGCTGATGCCGGCATTCCTGGTGCGCTACCTCGCGGGCCGCAAAGCCTGATGCGCGGGGGACCTCCCGTCCAGCACCCCTCGCCTGACGCAGCGCCAGCGCCCTCCCTTGCCCGCAGGGCGCTGCGCGTCGCCAAACTGCTGTTCACCCCTGCCGCATTCGCCTTCCTTATCTACTTCGCATGGGAAAGCCGCGAGTCGCTGCGCGGGGTGCTCGACAGCACCAACCCGCGGCAACTGCTAATCGCAGTGCTGCTTTGGTCGCTGATGCCGCTGCTGGCTCCGGTGTTCGCGCACGTGGTGTTCCGCGCATTGGGCCATCGTTTTTCCTGGCGACAGCTGGCCGCCATCCACATCGGCACGCTGCCGGCGCGCTACATCCCCGGCGGGATATGGCACACGGTCGGCAGGGCCGCCGCTTTCTCCGGACTAGGCGCACGAAGGCGCGATATCGCGATCTTTGTGCTGTTGGAGAACGCGCTTGCTATCGGCATGGCATTCGTCCTCAGCGGGCCGTTGATTGCACTGTATCGCGGGCTGGCGGGCTGGGGATTAATCGCCGCGGCGGCGGGAATTGGCGGTCTCCTGGGACTGATCGCCCTGCCATCGTTGCTCAGTCATCGGCAGGCGAGAATTCGCGAGAGCTTTTCCGCACTCGCCTACCTGTTGTGCGCTGGCGTCGTAGGTGTTTCCTGGTGCATCGGCGCCTCTGCATTTGTCGTATTCCTGACAGCCTTCCCCGATCTCGATCTGCATGTCGCTCCCTTTGAGGCGGGCGCCACTTACCTATTCGCCTGGGGCATGGGGTTCATTGCCATTTTTGCACCACAAGGCATCGGCGTATTCGAGGTGGTTGCGGGAGACATGATCGGCGGCCCTGGATCGATCAAGAGCGCTGCCGCGCTCTTGGCCGGGTTTCGACTAGTCATCTTGATGTCGGATGCGCTTGTCTGGATGGTGTACCGCGCAGGACGGCTATCCCTGCGCCACCCGCAGTGAACAGACGACTTCGTCGACTAGGAAGAGTGTGGCGCGATTGACCGAAGCTAGGTGCGCCCGTCGCCTTTCTGATACGTGAGGTTGGTGATCTGCTCAGACACCAAGCCGATCAGAAAAACGATGACCGACGCGCTGAACAGCAGCATGCTCATGTTGGTAAATCTGCCGGTTTCGTAGAAGGTCCATCCGTACCAGCCCATGCCGGCTACAAAGAAAATCGCCGCCGTCGGAACAAACAGCTTCAACGGCGAATACAGGCTTGCGATCTTGAAGATGATCAACAGGAAGCGGACACCATCCTTGAGCGGTCTGATATGACTGGACGCACCCACCCGCTTGCTCACCTCGACCGGCACATAGGCCACCGGGTAGGCGCTGCGGAAGAACGCCATGGTGCTGGTGGTGGGATAGCTGAAGCCGTTCGGCAGCAGGTGCAGGAATTCACGGAACTTGTCGGCGCGGACGGCGCGGAAGCCGGACGTCAGGTCGATCACCTCGTGCCCGGTCATCCAGCTGGCCAGGCGGTTGTAGAAGGCATTGGCGAGGCCGCGGTGGAAATTCGCCTGCCCGCTGGCGTCGCGCGCGCCCACCACCATGTCGTAACCCTCGCCCAACTTGGCGAGCAGGGCGGCAATATGCTCGGCACCGTGCTGGCCGTCGGCATCCATGAACACCACGACCTCGCCGCATGCCGCCCTTGCGCCTCGCTTGATGGCCGCGCCATTGCCCATCGAGTAGGGAGACGAAAGCACGCGCGCGCCGCCGGCGCTGGCGACGGCGGCGGTTTCGTCGGAGGAACCGTCGTCGACCACGATGATCTCGGCATCCGGGTAGGCAGAACGCAGCGCCGGCAAGGTGCGTCGCAGGCCTTCCGCTTCGTTTTTTGCCGGCAACACGATACTGATGGACATGGCGCCCTCCCCACGAAACCGTAGCCGGAATCAGGATGCAGTGGAAGGCATCCAGGCCCGCATTGCGGAGAACCGGGCGACTTGATGCCCCGATTGTGAGCGCCGACACGCAAGCGCTTCGATGCCCTGGCGGGGGTCGAGGTTCGCGCCACCACGGGTTTGCGGTAAAGTCGGCCAGCCGCTTGGGGAGAGCGTGTACCGATGAGCGCAGTCACATCCGCCAACCTGATGGGAATCACCGGCATCGCCCGGCGCCTGGTGCTGGACGGCGCGCTGGACGAGGCCGCTGCACGCAAGGCGATGGATGCCGCCACGGCAGAGAAGCAGCCGCTGGCTGCCTACCTGACCGAGCGCAGGCTGGTCACTCCCGCCGCCATCGCGGCCGCCAATTCCATCGAATTCGGCATGCCCCTGGTCGACGCGCTGGCCCTGGACGCCACGCAATCCGCCATCGCCCTGGTCAAGGAGGAGTTGCTGCGCAAGCACCAGGTCCTGCCGCTGTTCAAGCGCGGCGGCCGACTGTTCGTGGGCACCAGCGATCCCACCGACCACCAGGCGCTCGATGAGCTGAAGTTCCACACCAACCTGGCGGTGGAACCGATCCTGGTCGATGCGGACCGGATCAAGCGGTGCCTGGACCAATGGCTGGAAGTCGCCGAGGCGATGGCCGACGAGATGGCCGAATCCGAGGGACTGGAAGGCCTGGAGGTCAGTGGCGGCGATGACGACCTGAGCAACGACACCGGAATAGACGCCAAGGGCGAAGACACGCCGGTCGTCAAGTTCATCAACAAGGCGCTTGTCGACGCCATCCGCAAGGGCGCCAGCGACATCCACTTCGAACCCTACGAAACCGACTACCGGGTCCGCTTCCGCATCGATGGCATCCTCAAGCTGGCCAAGCGCGCGCCGGTCAAGCTGCACCAACGGATCGCCGCGCGCCTGAAGGTAATGGCGCAACTTGACATCGCCGAAAAGCGAATCCCCCAGGACGGCCGCATCAAGCTGAACCTGTCCAAGTCCAAGCAGATCGACTTCCGCGTCAGTACCCTGCCGACCCTGTTCGGCGAGAAGATCGTGCTGCGCATCCTGGATGGCAGCGCGGCCAAGCTGGGCATCGACAAGCTGGGCTATGAGCCGATCCAGCAGCAGTTGTTCATGGATGCGATCCACAAGCCCTACGGGATGGTGCTGGTCACCGGCCCCACCGGATCGGGCAAGACGGTCAGCCTCTACACGGCGCTGGGCATCCTGAACGACGAGACCCGCAACATCAGCACGGTGGAGGACCCGGTTGAAATCCGACTGCCGGGCGTCAACCAGGTGCAGCAGAACGTCAAGCGCGGCATGACCTTCGCCGCCGCGCTGCGCAGCTTCCTGCGCCAGGATCCGGACATCATCATGGTCGGCGAAATCCGCGACCTGGAGACCGCCGAGATCGCGGTCAAGGCCGCGCAAACCGGCCACATGGTCCTGTCGACCCTGCATACCAACGATGCACCGCAGACCATCGCACGCCTGATGAACATGGGGATCGCGCCCTACAACATCACCAGTTCGGTCAGTCTGGTCATCGCCCAGCGCCTGCTCCGGCGCCTGCACGACTGCAAGCGCGCGGTGCACCTGCCCGAGCATGCGCTGCTCGCAGAGGGATTCACGGCCGACGAAGTGCATGCCGGCATCACGGTTTTCGAAGCGGTGGGTTGCGAGGACTGCACGGAAGGTTATAAGGGACGAGCCGGCGTCTACCAGGTCATGCCGATGACCGACGAAATCCAGCAGATCGTGCTGGCCGGTGGTAATGTCCAGCAGATTACCGACGCATCGCTGCGAAGCGGCGTCCGCGACCTGCGGCGTTCGGCGTTGGACAAGGTGAAACAGGGGATCACCAGTCTCATCGAGATCAACCGCGTCACCAAGGATTGAGGGAAGCCGCCATGTCCGCACGCAGAGCCGCCATCAGCAAGGCCAGGACCCAGGCCGAGTCACGCCGCCTGAATCCCATGGTTGAATTCGTCTGGCAGGGCCGCGACAAGCGCGGCGTGGTGATGAAGGGCGAACAGACCGCCAAGAACGCCAACCTGCTGCGCGCCGAACTGCGCAAGCAGGGCATCACCCCGACTGTGGTCAAGCCCAAGCCGAAGCCGCTGTTCGGTGGTGGGGCGACCAAGATCAAGCCGCGCGACATCGCCATCTTCAGCCGCCAACTGGCGACCATGATGAAGTCTGGTGTGCCGATCGTGATGGCGCTGGAGATCATCGGCAGCGGCAGCAAGAACCCGGCGATGAAGAAGATGGTCACCGGGATCCGCAACGACATCGAGGGCGGCGCCTCCATTTACGAAGCGCTGTGTCAGTACCCGGTGCAGTTCGACGAGCTCTACCGCAACCTGGTCCGCGCCGGCGAATCCTCCGGCGTGCTGGAAACCGTGCTGGAGACCATCGCGGTCTACAAGGAAAACATCGAGTCGATCAAGGGAAAGATCAAGAAGGCCCTGTTCTATCCTGCTGCCGTGATCGCGGTCGCCATCATCGTCTGCGGCGTGCTGATGGTCTTCGTGGTTCCCACCTTCAAGGAAACCTTCGTCAGCTTCGGTGCCGACCTGCCGGCCTTCACCTCGCTGGTGTTCGGCATTTCAGACCAGTTCGTCAAATGGTGGTGGCTGATCGCGATCATCGCCGCCGGCGCATTCGCTGCCTTCATGTTCTTCTACAAGCGGTCGGTGCCGCTGCAGCACTTCATCGATCGGATGATGTTGAAGCTGCCGGTGATCGGCAAGGTGCTGCATGACTCCTCGATCGCCCGCTTCGCCCGCACCCTGGCCGTCACCTTCAAGGCCGGCGTACCGCTGGTGGAAGCGCTGGACAACGTGGCCGGCGCCACCGGCAACACGGTCTACAGCAAGGCAGTATTGCGGATGAAGGAAGACGTGGCGGTGGGTTACCCGGTCAACATGGCGATGAAGCAGGTCAACCTGTTCCCGCACATGGTGGTGCAGATGACCGCCATCGGTGAAGAGGCGGGCGCGTTGGACGCGATGCTGTTCAAGGTCGCGGAGTTCTACGAGGAAGAGGTGAAGAATGCGGTGGATGCGCTGTCCAGCCTGATCGAACCGATGGTGATGGTCATCATCGGCGGCCTGGTCGGTTCGATCGTGATCGCGATGTACCTGCCGATCTTCAAGCTCGCCATGACGGTCATGTAATCCGCCCAACACACAGGCGCACGGCAACTCGATGGCATTCCTCGATTCGCACCCCGGCCTCGGCTACCCCGCCGTGGCCGGCCTCGGCCTGCTGGTCGGCAGTTTCCTCAACGTCGTGATCCTGCGCCTGCCGCGTCGGCTGGAATGGGAATGGAAGCGCGACGCCCGCGAGATCCTCGAGGAACCCGAACTCTACGACCCGCCTCCACCGGGGATCGTGGTCGAGCGTTCGCACTGCCCGCACTGCGGCCACCAGTTGTCGTGGTACGAGAACATCCCGCTGCTGAGCTGGCTGGCGCTCGGCGGCAAGTGCCGCGGCTGCAAGGCGCCGATCTCCATCCAGTATCCGCTGGTCGAATTGCTGACCGCGCTGCTGTTCGTGGCCTGCGTGTGGCGCTTCGGTTTCGGCTGGAAGGGGTTCGGCGCGATGCTGCTGACCGGCTTCCTGATCTCGCTGTCCGGCATCGATTTCCGCACCCGGCTACTGCCCGACCAATTGACCCTGCCCCTGCTGTGGCTGGGCCTGGTGGCCTCTGTGGAGAATCTTTACATCGGCCAGAAGGCCGCCTTGCTGGGCGCGATGGCGGGCTACGTCAGCCTGTGGTCGGTGTACTGGGTGTTCAAGCAACTCACCGGCAAGGAAGGCATGGGCCACGGCGACTTCAAGCTGCTGGCGGCACTGGGCGCATGGTGCGGACTGGCCGGCGTGCTGCCCACGATCCTGCTGTCCTCGCTGGTCGGTGCCGTGGTCGGCTCGATCTGGCTGGCCGCGAAGGGCCGCGACAAGGCGACGCCCATTCCGTTCGGCCCGTACCTGGCCATCGCCGGCTGGATCAGTTTCATGTGGGGCAAGGATCTGGTGGGCATGTACATGCGCTTCGCGGGCCTGGCCTGAGCCTCGACTCGCTTTGCTGCCAGACGGCATCCCATGAGTGAATTCATCGTCGCAATCACCGGTGGCGTAGCCTCGGGCAAGAGCACCGTCGATGCCTTGTTCCGAACACGTGGCGTCGTGGTGGCCGATGCCGACATCGCCGCACGCGACGCCGTGGCCCCCGGCAGCGATGGACTGGCCGAAGTCGTGGCGGAATTCGGCACCGGCGTGCTCGACGCGACCGGGCAACTCGACCGCCCGGCGATGCGCCGTCGCGTGTTCGCCGATGCCGATGCGCGCAAGCGGCTCGAAGCCATCATCCACCCACGCGTGCGCGAGGCCTTGCGCGACCTGTGCCGGGCCGCGACCGGCGCGTATGCGATCGCCTCGATCCCGCTGCTCGCGGAGGGCGGCGGCCGCGAGGCCTATCCGTGGCTGCAGCGGATCCTGGTGGTGGACGTGCCGGACGCCGTGCAACTGGCGCGCCTGCTGCAGCGCGATGCGATCGACGAAGACTTGGCCCGGACGATGATCGCGGCGCAGGCGAGCCGGCAGCAGCGGCTGGCGATCGCCGACGACGTGCTGGTCAATGGCGGCGCGCTCGACGCCTTGCCGTCGCAGGTCGAGGCGCTGGATCGGTTTTACCGCGTATTGGCCACGTAGGGGCGGCTCGCCGTGCCTGCCCTATTTCTCACCGTTTTTCGGAGAGCGGGCAGGCACAGGGGCCTGCCCCTACGGATTCCATAATCCCCGGATCGCGGCGATGCCCTGCGCGCCATGCCCACGCGCATCGGCGATCTCCGACGACGTCATGCCGCCGATCGCGTAGATCGGCAAGGACACCTGTTCGCGCAATGCCGCAAAGGCCTTCCAGCCAATGCCCGATTGACCTGGATGCGAGGCCGTCGCCTGCACCGGGCCGAGCACGAGGAAGGTACACCCCAGCAGCTCGGCCCGCCTCAGGTCCCCTGCGTCGTGGCAGGACGCGGCGATGGCATGCCCGGCGGCTCGCAACGCCTCCAGCGAGGGGACAAGTGCAGCGTCGTGCAACTGGGCAGAGCGCAGGTGCACGCCGACGCCCAACTGCCCGGCCAACGCGATATCGCCATTGAGCAGCACTTCGGCCCCGGCGCGACGACAAGCCCCCACGGCACGTCCGGCGAGGACGACCCACCGCCGGGCATCCGCACCCGGCGCTCGCAGTTGGACACGCTGCACGCCCCGTCCCAGGACAGCCACCAGCGATGCCAGCCAGGCTTCGTCATCATCGGCCGGTGCGGGCGTGACCAGATAGCGATCCGGCTGGGTCAACGCGGCGACTACCGGCACATCCGCGGGTGGCATCGGGTATCCGGCCAGACCTCCGAGCGGCGCCCAGGCAAGCGCCTGTCCGTCCAGTCCCTCGGGTTCGCCCTCGAACTCGACATGGCGTACATCCAGGACCAATCGCTTGCCGGGGTACTGTTGGGGGACGCGGATCACCGACTCGCCGACCTTGGCCCGGATGCCGAGTTCCTCGCGCAGTTCGCGAACCAGCGCGACGTCGGGCGACTCACCCGCTTCGACCTTGCCGCCGGGGAATTCCCACAGGCCCGCGAGGTCGCGACCCTCGGTGCGGCTGGCCAGCAGGATGTGCCCGCGCGCATCGCGGAGGACGCCGGCGACAACGTGGATCTGCTTCATGGAGACAACCACGCCCCGGTGCAGTGACCAGTGCCGATGATGTTGGATCGACCAAGCCCCCCTTGGTAAGGGGGGCGCGCCGGCGGCGCGGGGGATCGGAGGTGCGCCCCGACGGGCCCCAATGCCGCGCAGCGGCTTGGGGGCACCGCCTGACTCGGCAGGCGGTGCACGGGCAGCTTGCTACGCAAGCTGTCCGTGGCAGTGCTTGAACTTCTTGCCGCTGCCGCAGGGGCAGGGATCGTTGCGGCCGACCCGATTGAATTCCTCGCCATAGGCCTGCGGCTGCTGCGCGACCTGCACGGCGGCGGCTTCCTCGTCGGCGCCGAGGCCGCCCATGTCCGGATGCTGGAACTGCATCTGCCTGGCCACGGCCTCGGCGCGCGCGCGCTCCTCGGCCTCGGCGGCCGCGACTTCGGCCTCGTCGCGGACGCGGATCCGCGCGAGCAGGCTGACCACTTCGCGCTTCACCTTCTCCAGCAGTTCGGAGAACAGCTCGAACGCTTCCTTCTTGTATTCCTGCTTCGGCTGCTTCTGCGCGTAACCGCGCAGGTGGATGCCCTGGCGCAGGTAATCCATGCGCCCCAGGTGTTCCTTCCAGTTCTGGTCGAGCACGTTGAGCATCACGTGCTTCTCGAGCATGCGCATGGTCTCGCTGCCGACTTGCGCTTCCTTGCCCGCGAACAGTTCGTCCACCGAGGCCTGCACCTTGGCCAGCACCTGCGACGCATCCAGCTCGTCCTGCTCCTGGTGCATGCGCACCAGCGGCAGCTGCAGCGCGAACTCGCTCGCCAGCTCGGCTTCCAGGCCCGGCAGGTCCCATTGGTCGTCGACCGAATCGGCCGGCACGAAGCGCTCCACCAGGTCGGTCACCACGTCGCCGCGGATGCCGTCGATGTTGGCCTTGACGCTCTCCGCCTCCAGCAACTCGTCGCGCTGGCCGTAGATCACCTTGCGCTGGTCGTTGTTGACGTCATCGAAGTCCAGCAGGTTCTTGCGGATGTCGAAGTTGTGCGCCTCGACCTTGCGCTGCGCATTGGCGATCTGCTTGGTGACCAGCGGCGACTCGATGATGTCGTCTTCCTTCAGGCCCATCCGCGCCATCACCTTCTGCACCCAGTCGGCGGCGAAGATGCGCATCAGGTTGTCTTCCAGCGACAGGTAGAAGCGGGACGAACCCGGATCGCCCTGGCGGCCGGAGCGGCCGCGCAGCTGGTTGTCGATGCGGCGGCTTTCGTGGCGCTCGGTGCCGACGATGTGCAGGCCGCCGGCGGCCTTGACCGCATCGTGGCGGACCTGCCATGCAGCCTTGAGGCGATCCTTCTCCGCCTGCGGCGCGTCTTCGCCGAGCGCGGCGAGTTCGGCTTCCAGCGAACCGCCCAGCACGATGTCGGTGCCGCGGCCGGCCATGTTGGTGGCGATGGTCACCGCACCCGGCGCACCGGCGTTGGCGACGATGTGCGCTTCGCGCTCGTGCTGCTTGGCGTTCAACACTTCGTGGGCGATGCCGGCCTCGTTGAGGGCATTACTGAGCAGCTCCGACACCTCGATCGAGGTGGTGCCGACCAGCACCGGCTGGCCCTTCGCGGCGCATTCCTTGATCTCGTTGGCCACCGCGCGGTACTTGCCGGCGCGGTTGAGGAAGACCAGGTCGGAATGGTCCTTGCGGATCATCGGCCGATGGGTGGGGATCACCACCACTTCCAGGCCATAGATGTTCTGGAATTCGTAGGCCTCGGTGTCCGCGGTGCCGGTCATGCCGGACAGCTTGTTGTACATGCGGAACAGGTTCTGGAAGGTCACCGACGCCAGCGTCTGGTTCTCGCGCTGCACCGCCACGCCTTCCTTCGCCTCGACCGCCTGGTGCAGGCCGTCGGACCAGCGCCGGCCCGGCAGGGTGCGGCCGGTGAATTCGTCGACGATCACCACCTCGCCGTCGCGGACGATGTAATCCACGTCGCGCTGGTAGATGGCGTGCGCGCGCATCGCCGCATTGAGGTGGTGGACCACGTGGATGTTCTGCGGCGCGTACAGGCTTTCGTCCTCGGCCAGGATGCCGGCGCGGCGCAGCAGGCTTTCCGCGTGCTCCTGGCCGGCTTCGGACATGTGCACCTGCTTGGCCTTCTCGTCCACCCAGAAGTCGCCGATCGCGTCTTCCTTTTCCTGCCGCGTCAGGCTCGGCACGATCTGGTTGACCCGCACGTAGAGTTCCGGCGATTCGTCGGCCGGGCCGGAGATGATCAGCGGGGTGCGCGCCTCGTCGATCAGGATCGAGTCCACTTCGTCGACGATCGCGTAGTTCAGGCCGCGCTGGAAACGGTCCTCCTTCGCCAGCGCCATGTTGTCGCGCAGGTAGTCGAAGCCGAATTCGTTGTTGGTGCCGTAGGTGATGTCGCAGGCATAGGCCGCGCCTTTGTCCGAATGCGGCATGCCGGGGAACACCACACCCACGCTCAGGCCCAGCCAGTTGTAGAGCTTGCCCATCTGGGCGGCGTCGCGGCGGGCGAGGTAGTCGTTGACGGTGACGACGTGGACGCCCTTGCCTTCCAGCGCATTGAGGTACACCGCCAGGGTCGCGGTCAGGGTCTTGCCCTCGCCGGTGCGCATTTCGGCGATCTTGCCGCCGTGCAGGACCATGCCGCCGATCAGCTGGACGTCGAAGTGGCGCATGCCGAACACGCGGACGGAGGCCTCGCGGCAGACCGCGAACGCTTCCGGCAGCAGCTTGTCCAGCGACTCGCCCTTGCCGCTGCGTGCCTTGAACTCCTCGGTCTTCGCTTTCAGCGCGTCGTCGGACAGCGCCTGCATCTGCGGCTCCAGCGCATTGATCTTCTTGACGATCCCGGACAGTTGCTTGAGCAGGCGTTCATTGCGGCTGCCGAAGACACTGGTGAGCAGGTTGTTGAGCATGGGGCGACGAATCCGGGTCGGGGATGCGCGCGCGGTCGCGCGGCGGCATCGGTGGGCCATCGGGGATGGCGTATCAGCGGGCGAAACGACAAAAACGGGCGCATTGCGCCCGTTTCGCAGTCCGCTAGTGTAGCTGGAGGCACCGGCAGGCGTTATCAAGCCGATGTCCACCCCGCTTCAAGCGGGGCGCCGGGACGGGGCAAACAGGCGATGCCCCCTCCCCGCACGTCCAGGCCGCAAGGCGGATGGACGGACGGGAAGCGGTCTCAGCGGTGCGCGCCGCTGGACGTCACCGCCAGGAACTTGCGCGGGTTCACCACCGCGCCGTCCTGCCAGACCTCGAAGTGCACGTGGGCACCGGTGGAGCGGCCGCTGGAACCGGCCTTGGCGATCTCCTGGCCCGAACGCACCAGGTCGCCGACCTGCCGTTCCAGCTTGGAGTTGTGCGCATAGCGGGTCACGTAGCCGTTGCCGTGGTCGACCTCGACCACGTTGCCGTAGCCGGAACGCACGCCGGAATAGCTCACCACGCCATCGGCCACGGCCAGCACCGGGTCGCCGACGTCGGCCTCGAAATCGATGCCCTTGTGGAACTGGTGGCCGCCGCCGAACGGATCGGCGCGGCCGCCGAAGCCGGAGGTGATGTAGCTGTTGGCGATCGGGTCGCGCGACGGCATCGCGTTGCGATCCAGCGCGCGGTTGAACAGCAGGCTCTCCAGCACCGACAACTGGGTGTCGGCGCGGCCGAACTCGCCTTCCAGCAGGCCGATGCCGCGGCGCAACTCGGCCGGCGGCATGTCGCTGGCTCGACCGGCGCCACCCTGGCCGACCGGCTTGTCGAACTCGAATTCACCGTCCTGCAGCTGGCCGGCCTGGGTCAGGCGCGCGCCGAGGGCGTTCAGGCGGTTGGCCTGCGCCTGCAGCTCGGCCAGCCGTGCAGCCAGGGCGTTGACTTCGCGCTGGGCGTCGCGGCGGACCTTGGCCAGCTCGGCCTGGCGATTCGCCTCGGCGGCCTGCATGGCTTCGACCTCGGCCATGCCCACCACGCTGCGGCCACCTGCGCCGAGCAGCAAGCCGGCGCCGAGCAGCACGCCGAGGGCGGCCAACGGACGGCGCATCGCCCAGAAGCGGAAAGCCTGTGCCTGCGCGATGACGCGCCGGCGGGTATCGTGTGACTTGCTTGTTTCGGTCATCGGGTATGCCTGGTTCTCGGTCCACGCCCCCAGCGGGGGCGACGCCTCCTTCGGGTCCGCGCGCGGCGCTGCAAGCGCTGCTCGACGGGGCCGAAGGCGGCACCCTGCGCCGGGCGCTGTGGCTCGACGCGGTGGACCAGTTGTTGCGTCCCCACCTGCCGCCCGTTCTGGCCGCGCATGCGCGGCTGGCGAACGTTCGTGGCGACAAGCTCGTTTTCGTCGTCGATGGCCCGGTGTGGCATGCCAAATTGCGGCTGGCCACGCAGGAACTGGTCGACGCTGCCCGATCCGTCGGGCTCGATGTGGCGGGGTTGACCGTCAGGACGACGAGCCAACCGTTGCGACCGATCCCGCCAGCCGCGACAACCGCTCCACCAATGTCGGCGGCCGGCCAGTCGGGACTGGCGGCTGCCTTGGCACTGTTGCGGTCTGACGCGCCCGACATGTCGGAACAGCGCGCTGGGGGAAACCGCAAACCCGGGCGGCGGGGGACGTAGGAACGCACCCAACCCGGCCGGCTGGGCATCCTAACGTCACAAGTCCGTGATTTTGTTAAATAAAGACTAACGATTCAGCTGAATGCGTGCCCCTGGTCACAGGCCGGGCACGCGGGCGAACTGGCTCAGGTCGCCGGGACGGCGTCCCCGTAGACCACCGGCGGCGGCGCCACCGGATCGGTGAAACTGACTTCTTCCCACGCTTCGGCATCGGCCAACAGGGCCCGGACCAGCTTGTTGTTGAGGGCGTGGCCGGACTTGTAGCCCTCGTAGGCGCCGATGATCGGCCGACCGGCCAGATAGAGATCGCCGACCGCGTCGAGGATCTTGTGGCGCACGAATTCGTCGGCGTAGCGCAGGCCGTCCTCATTGAGGACGCGGAACTCGTCGAGCACGATCGCGTTGTCCATCGAGCCGCCCAGGCCCAGGTTGCGCTCGCGCATGTACTCCAGGTCCTGCATGAAGCCGAAGGTGCGCGCGCGACTGACCTCGCTGACGTAGGCGCTGGTCGAGAAATCGACTTCGGCGCGCGACAGCGTGTCCGGGATCGCCGGATGGTTGAACTTGACCGTGAAGCCGACGCGGAAGCCGTCGTGCGGACTGAAGCTGGCGAGCTTGTCGCCCTCGCGCACCTCGACATGCTTGCGGATGCGCAGGAACCGCTTGGGCGCGTTCTGCTCGGCGATGCCGGCGGATTGCAGCAGGAACACGAACGGGCCGGCCGAGCCATCCATGATCGGCACTTCGGGTGCGGTCAACTCGATGTAGATGTTGTCGATGCCCAGGCCGGCCAAGGCCGACATCAGGTGCTCGACGGTCTGCACCTTGGCGCCGTCGCAACTCAGGCCGGTGCAGAGGGTGGTTTCGGTCACCAGCGCGGCGCTGGCGGGGATCTCGACCACGGGATCCAGGTCGATGCGGCGGAAGACGATGCCGGTATCGATCGGCGCCGGGCGCAGGGTGAGGAAGACCTTCTCGCCGCCGTGCAACCCCACGCCGGTGGCGCGGATCAGGTTCTTGAGGGTGCGTTGGCGAAGCATCGGCGCAGATTACCACCCAGATGGCTGAACCGCGCCTCGATAAGAAACGCTTGCGATGCGGCTACGACGCGTCGCCACGCGCCATGGAAACTCGCCTGCGAGCTGTTTGCGCGGGGCAAAAGGGCCGGCCGGCATGACGCCGACCGACCGGAAATCACGCCGGGCGGGCAACCCGGCGTGCGAAAGGACATAACGCGGGCGCTGTCATCCCGGCGCAAGCCGGGACGACGCTTCAAACTCAATCCGCCTGGCGACGCAGGAACGCCGGGATGTCCAGGTAATCGTCCTTCGGCAGCTCGGCCACGGCCGGACCCGCATCGACATTGCGGCGCAGGCCGCCGACGAAGCCGGTGTTTGCGCCAGGCACGAACGGATCGGAGACCTCGTCGATCATCAGGCCGGTGGTGCCGTCGCGCTTGCCCTGGGTGTTGATCAGCTGCACCTGCGGGCGGCGCGGGGCGTCGAAGCCGCTGTCGTAGCGGGCTTCGCTGCGCGGGGCCGGCTGGCGGCCGCTGCTCGTGGCGCGATTGAGGCCGGTGGCGACCACGGTGACGCGCACTTCGTCCTGCATCTCCGGATCCAGCACGGTGCCGATGACCACGGTCGCGTCTTCCGAGGCGAACTGCTCCACGGTGCGGCCGACTTCGTCGAACTCGGCCATGGTGAAGTCGGGGCCGGCGGTGATGTTGACCAGGATGCCGTTGGCGCCGGACAGGTTGACGTCGTCGAGCAGCGGATTCTGGATCGCGCCCTCCGCCGCGGCCTGGGCACGGTCGTCGCCACGTGCGCTGCCGCTGCCCATCATCGCCAGGCCCATTTCGGACATGACGGTGCGGACGTCGGCGAAGTCGACGTTGATCAGGCCCGGACGCACGATCAGGTCGGCGATGCCCTGCACCGCGCCGAGCAGCACGTCGTTGGCGGCGCGGAAGGCCTGGATCATGGTCGCGTTGCGGCCAAGCACGGTGATCAGCTTCTCGTTGGGGATGGTGATCAGCGAGTCGCAGTGCTGGCTCAGTTCCTCGATGCCCTTCAGCGCCACCTGCATGCGGCGGCGGCCTTCGAACGGAAATGGTTTTGTGACCACGGCGACGGTCAGGATGCCCATCTCCTTGGCGACCTGCGCAACGACCGGCGCGGCGCCGGTACCGGTGCCGCCGCCCATGCCGGCGGTGATGAACACCATGTCGGCGCCGGTCAGCGCGTCGATGATGGTGTCGCGGTCTTCCAGCGCGGCCTGGCGGCCGACTTCCGGGTTGGCGCCTGCGCCCAGGCCCTTGGTGACGTTGCCGCCCAGCTGCAGCTGCAACTTGGCGCCGCAATTCTTGATCGCCTGCGAGTCGGTGTTGGCGGTGATGAATTCCACCCCATCCACGCTGCTGTTGACCATGTGCGCGACTGCGTTGCCGCCGCCGCCGCCCACGCCGATGACCTTGATCACCGCGTTCGGTGCCATCTTCTCGACCAGTTCGAATGTCTGCGCCATGTCCGTGTCCTCTTGTTATGTCGTGCTTGTGTGAGATCGCTTGGGTTGTTGTCTTGCCCGGACCACCCTGCCTGCCGCCTTCATCGCGCCGCCGCGCCCTCGCGGCGACGCCCCTTGCCTAGAACTGGCCGCGATACCAGTTCTTCACCTTGTCCATCCAGCCGAATGCGCGGCCATCGCGAAGCTGCGGCCGGCGCGGATTCTCGATCTGGCTGCCCATCAGCAGCAGGCCCACGCCGGTGGCGTGCACCGGGTTGCCGACCACTTCGCCCAGCCCGCTGACGTGCTGGGGAATGCCGATGCGCACCGGCATCTGCAGCATTTCCTCGGCCAGTTCGACCACGCCTTCCATCTTCGACGCGCCGCCGGTCAGGACCATGCCCGCGCGCACCAGTTGCTCGAAGCCGCTGCGGCGCAGTTCCGCCTGCACCATCTCGAAGATTTCCTCGTAGCGCGCCTGCACCGCCTGCGCCAGCGCGTGGCGCGGCATCCGCCGCGGCGGACGATCGCCGACGCTGGGCACCTGGATGCTTTCCTCGGCGCGCGCGAGTTGCGCCAGCGCGCAGGCGTAGCGCACCTTGATCTGCTCGGCTTCCGGCGTGGGCGTGCGCAGCATGTGCGCGATGTCTTCGGTGACCTTGTCGCCTGCCACCGGCAACGAGGCGGTATGGCTGATCGCACCCTGCACGAACACCGCGATGTCGGTGGTACCGGCGCCCATGTCGACCAGCACCACGCCCAGCTCGCGTTCGTCCGGGGTCAGCACCGCGGTGCTCGACGCCAGCGAGGACAGCACCAGGTCATCGACCTGCAGCCCGCACTTCTGCACGCACTTGGTGATGTTGGCGGCGGCCGACTGCGCGCACACCACCAGGTGCGCATGCACTTCCAGGCGCACGCCGGTCATGCCGACCGGGTTGCGGATGCCTTCCTGCGAATCGTCCAGCACGTAGTCGCGCGGGATCGCATGCAGGATGCGCTGGTCCGCCGGGATCGCGACGGCCTTGGCCGCCTCCAGCACGCGGTCGAGGTCGCCGTAGCTGACTTCGCCGTCGCGGATCGGGGCGATGCCCTGCGAGTTGCGGCACTGCACGTGGTTGCCGCTGATCGAGGCGTACACGCTGCGCACTTCGCAGCCGGCCATTAGTTCGGCTTCCTCCACCGCGCGCTGGATCGACTGCACGGTGGAATCGATGTCGACCACCACGCCCTTGCGCAGCCCGCGCGACTCATGCGAGCCGATGCCGATCACCTCGATCGGTTCGCCCGGCGCGTATTCGCCGACCAGCGCGGTGACCTTGGAGGTCCCGATATCGAGGCCGACGATCAGCGACTTGTCGCCCTTGCGGTTCATGTGGTTCCTTGCGTTGGTTCGCTCCCTGCACGGCTTGCAGGGGAGCTCGAAGTCGCCTCAAGCGGCTGAGGGTGCGGGGTTGTTTCCTGCATCGGACTCGGCAGGGCGGCGGGCTTCGGCAACGCAGCCCAGCTCAGCGAAAAACCATTCGTGTAACGCAGGTCGGCGCGCACCAGGCGCTGCCCGGGATGCTGCGCGGCGAGCCGCGGCAGCAGCGGCGCGAAGCGTTCCAGCCGTTGTTCGGGATCGTTGCGGCCCAGCACGACTTCGGTGCCGTCGGTGAGGGTGATCGACCAGCTGCCGCGTTTGTCCATGCCGGCACCGCGCACGCCACCGGCATTGGCCAGGCGCTCGCGCGCTTGGTTGTACAGGGCCACGACATCGGCCACCTGGGTGTCCGGGCCATCGAGTTGCGGCAGGCCCGCGCGCACCTGCACGCCCGCCGCCGAGAACAGCTTGCCGTGCTCGGACAGCAGGCGATCCTTGCCCCAGCGCGCGAACGGACGATGTTCGCTGATCCGCACTTCCAGCACGTCGGGCCAGTGCTTGCGCACTTCCGCGCGCTCCACCCACGGCAACGCACCGACCGCGGCCTGGATGCGGTCCAGCTCCACCGCGAAGAAGCCCCGCTTCGCATACGGCAGGACGGTCGCGCGCAAGCGCGCCTGGTCGACCTGCAGCAGGTCGCCCTGCACGCGCAGCGTGCGCAGCGGCCATTGCGTGCCGCCGACCCAACCGTTGACCACGGCGACCACCGGCAGCGCGACCAGCGCCACCGCGAGGACCCAGGCCAGCAGTCGCAGCATCGCGCTCATGCGTCAGCGCGCTCCCCATCATTCGCCGGCAAGGTCTGCTCGAGGATCCGCCAGCACAGTTCCTCGAACGACACCCCACGCTGGCCCGCCGCCTTCGGCACCAGCGAGTGACTGGTCATGCCCGGCGCGGTGTTCACTTCGATCAGCTGCAACCCGCGCACGCGGTCTCGCATCACGTCCACGCGTCCCCAGCCACTACACCCAGCAGCGTGGAACGCAGCTAACGCGAGTGTGCGAATCGCGTGCTCGTCATCCCCTTCCATGCCGGGGCAGAGGTATTGAGTGTCGTCGGCAACGTACTTGGCGTGGTAGTCGTACCACTCGCCCGCGGGCACGATGCGGATGGACGGCAGCGCGACGTCGCCAAGAATGCCGACGGTGTATTCATCGCCCTGCACCATCTGCTCGGCCATCAACTCGCCACCGTAGCCCGCCGCAAACGCAACCGCCGGCTCCAGATCGGCCTCGGCAAGGATACGGAACACGCCGACACTGGAGCCTTCGCTCGACGGCTTCACAAATACCGGGAAGCCGAGATCCAAGGCGGCTGCGCGCAGGTCGCCGCCGTGCGGCACGCGCACGAATTTCGGCGTCGGCAGGCCGGCGCTCTGCCACACCTGCTTGGTGCGGATCTTGTCCATGGTCAGCGCGCTGGCCAGCACGCCGCAGCCGGTGTACGGCACTTCCAGCGCTTCCAGCAAGCCCTGCAGCACGCCATCCTCGCCACCGCCGCGGTTGCCGTGGAGGATGTTGAAGACGCGGTCGAACTGGCCGTGCACCAGCGCGTCGACCAGCGCCGGGATACCGTCGACCGGATGCGCATCCACGCCGCGCGCCTGCAGCGCCTCCAGCACGTTGCGACCGGAATCCAGCGACACCTCGCGCTCGCTGCTGGTGCCGCCCATCAGCACGGCGACGCGGCCGAAATCGCGCGCATCGCTCACCCGCAGCGGCGGGAACGGACGGTCGGCGCTCATGCGCTTGCTCCAGGAGAGGATGTGCCTTGCAGGCCGCTGCGCGCGATGTGCTGCGCGGCCGCGCCGATGTCGCCGGCGCCCATCAGCAACAGCAGGTCGCCGTCGCGGAGCACGCCGGCAAGCGCATCGCGCAGGTCGGTCGCACCATTGACGACGACCGGATCGACCCGGCCGCGGGTGCGGATCGAACGCGCCAGCGACTTCGCATCGGCGCCGGCGATCGGCGCCTCACCGGCCGGGTAGACCTCGGTCAGCACCAGCGCGTCGACGCCGGACAACACCGCGGCGAAATCGTCGAACAGGTCGCGGGTACGCGAGTAGCGATGCGGCTGGAACGCGACCACCAGCCGCTTGTCCGGCCAGCCACCGCGCGCGGCATCGAACACCGCGGCGAGTTCCTTGGGATGGTGGCCGTAGTCGTCGACCAGGACCACGTCGCCACCACCGGCGAGCGGCAACTTCGCCAGCTGGTTGAAGCGGCGGCCGATGCCGGCGAACTGTTCCAGCGCGCGCGCGATCGCGTCGTTGCCCACGCCCAGCTGCCAGGCGACCGCGCAGGCGGCCAGCGCGTTCTGCACGTTGTGCCGACCCGGCAACGCCAGCGTGCACGACGTGCGCGACCCGTCCGGCAGGCACAGCGTGAAGTGCATGCGCCCGCCCTGCTGGCGGATGTCCTCGGCGCGCACGTCCGCCGGCGCGCTCAGGCCATAGGTAACAACGTGGCGCGGGGTGTTTTCCGCCAGCGCGGCCACTTCGGCATCGTCGATGCACAGCACCGCCAGCCCGTAGAACGGCAGCCGGTGCAGGAATTCGTTGAACGCCGCCTTCACCCGGGCGAAGTCGCCGCCGTAGTTCTCCAGGTGATCCGCATCGATGTTGGTGACGATCGCGACCGCCGGGTTCAGGCGCAGGAAACTGCCGTCGCTCTCGTCGGCTTCGGCCACCAGCCACTGGCCGTCGCCGAGCCGCGCATTCGCGCCGGCCGCCAGCAACTGCCCGCCAATGACGAAGGTCGGGTCCAGCCCACCTTCGGCCAGCACGCTGGCGAGCAGCGAGGTCGTGGTGGTCTTGCCGTGGGTGCCGGCCACCGCGATACCGCGCTTGAAGCGCATCAGCTCGGCCAGCATTTCCGCGCGCGGGACCACCGGGATGCGTTGCGAGCGCGCTTCCAGCAGCTCCGGGTTGTCGGGCTTGATCGCGCTGCTGACCACCACGCAATCGGCATCCAGCACGTTGGCGGCGGCATGGCCCTTGCTGATGGTCGCCCCCAGCGACGCCAGCCGGCGGGTCACCGCGTTGTCGGCATTGTCGGAACCGCTGACCTGGTAACCGAGCGTGCACAACACCTCGGCGATGCCGCTCATGCCGACGCCGCCGATGCCGACGAAGTGCACGCGCGGGAACGCCTTGGCGAGGTCGCCGATCTGCTGCAGGCGCAGGCTGTTGATGGACATCAGGCGGCCTCCTTGCGAATGGTTTCCAGCACCGCGTCGGCGACGCGTGCGGCGGCATCCGGCCTGGCCAGCGCACGTGCGGCTGTCGCCATCGCCAGGCGCTTGCCCGGATCCGCGGCGAGCTCGGCGAGCAGCGGCTGCAGGCGCGCGGCCAGGTCCTCGCCCTGCGGCAGCAGCAACGCCGCGCCACGCTCGACCAGGAATTCGGCATTGCGGGTCTGGTGGTCGTCGACCGCCTGCGGGAACGGCACCAGCACGCTGCCCACGCCGACCGCGCACAGTTCGGCAAGCGTCAGCGCGCCGGCGCGGCAGACCACCAGGTCGGCATGCGCGTAGGCCGCGGCCATGTCGGCGATGAAGGGTTCGACATTGGCGACGACGCCCGCATCGGCATAGGCCTTGCGTGCGTCTTCGAGCATCTTCTCTCCCGCCTGGTGGAGGATCTCCACCGGCAGGCCCAGCGCAGCCACTGCTTGCGGTACTGCGTTGTTCAACGCGCGCGCGCCCTGGCTGCCGCCCAGCACCAGCAGGCGCAGCGCGCCGCCGTGGTTGAAGTCGCGATGTTCCGGAGCAGCCACCTGCGCGATCTGCGCACGCACCGGATTGCCGACATGCGTTTCGCGGGCGAAGGTCTGCGGGAAGCCGACCAGCACCTGCTTGGCGACCTTCGCCAGCGCCTTGTTGGTCATGCCGGCGGCACGGTTCTGTTCGTGCACCAGCAGCGGAATGCCGGCGATGCGCGCGGCGATCCCGCCCGGCCCGGCGGCGAACCCACCGAAGCTCACCACCGCCGATGGCTGGCGCGCGCGCAGCACGCGCGCGGCATCGCGCACCGCGCGCAGGAGTTTCATCGGTGCAGTCAGCAGGGTCGCGAAGCCCTTGCCGCGCACCCCAGCCACCGCGATGGTGTCGATGGCGATGTCGTGCGGCGGCACCAGCCGCGTTTCCATGCCGCCTGCAGCGCCCAGCCACGCAACGCGGGCACCGCGGTCGCGCAGCGCCTGCGCGACCGCAAGGCCAGGAAAGATGTGGCCGCCGGTACCGCCGGCCATGATCACCACGAGGGGCGCGGCGTTGTTCAACGCGACCTCCTCAGCACGGGCGCCGCGGTGGCTTCGCTGCGCGTGCCCATGCCGGGCTCGATGCGCTGGCGCAGGCGGCTGGTGCCGCGCGTGCCGCTGTCGGACGGGAGCGGCGGCTGCGCGGTCTCCGGACCCGGACCGGCCGGCGGCTGGCTCGCCAGCCCGCGCAACTTCGCGACTTGCCGGGCGGCGCGTTCGTATTCCCAGGACACGCGCAACAGCAGGCCCATCGCCACGCAAGTCATCAGCACGCTGGAACCGCCGGAGGAAATCAGCGGCAGGGTCAGGCCCTTGGTCGGCAGCAAGCCCAGGTTGACGCCGATCGAGACGAAGCTCTGCAGCGCCATCCACAGGGCGATGCCGAAGGCGATGTAGCCGGCGAAGTGGCGCTTCATCTCCACGCACTTCAGGCCCAGCCAGAATGCGCGGCCGGCCAGCAGCACGTACATCGCCACGATCGCGCACGCGCCGGCGAAACCGAGCTCCTCGGCGATCACCGAGAAGATGAAGTCGGTATGCGCTTCCGGCAGGTAGGAGAGCTTCTGTACCGAAGCGCCCAGGCCCACGCCCAGCCATTCGCCGCGGCCGATCGCCATCAGCGCGTTGCTCAGCTGGTAACCGGCGCCGAGCTGGTCCTGCCACGGATCCATGAACGAGGTCACGCGACGCATGCGGTAGGGCTCGAACACCACCAGCAGCACCAGCGCCGGCACCATCAGCAGGATCGGCAGGATGATCCGCTGGATCGGCGCGCCGCCCAGCAGCAGCATGCAGATGGTGATGCCGAGCAGCAGCACCGAGGAACCGAAGTCCGGCTGCATCAGCAGCAGCACCACCAGCGCGCCGACCACCGCGACCGGCTTCAGCATCGCCATCCAGGTGACCGCCACGTCCTCGCTGTAGCGCTTCAGGTAACTCGCCAGCCAGACGATGTAGAGGACCTTGACCGCCTCCACCACCTGGAACTTGGACACGCCCAGGTTGATCCAGCGCCGCGCGCCATTCACCGTGCTGCCCAGCACCGGCACGTAGACCAGCAGCAACAGCACGAAGCAAGCCAGCAGCAGCAGTTGGCTGTATTGCTCGATGGTCTTCAGTTCGGTGCGCATGGCGATCGCCGCCAGCACCACGCCGACCGCCAGGAACATCACGTGGCGGGTCAGGAAATACCAGGGACCCACGTCCATGCCCGCGCCGGCGACCGCGGCCGAACCGACCATCACCACCCCGGTGCAGCCCAGCGCGATCGCCACGCCGAGCAGCCACGGGTCGAAGCGCCCGCCGATGTCGTCGACGCGGGTCGCCTGGCGGCGGCTGTCGTGCGAGGCGTGGTCGAAGGTCGTCGCGCTCATCAGCGGATCTTCAACGTCGCCAAACCGACCAGCACCAGCACCACGCTGATGATCCAGAAGCGCACGATCACCCGCGGTTCCGGCCAGCCCTTCAGTTCGAAGTGGTGGTGGATCGGCGCCATCCGGAACACGCGCTTGCCGGTGAGCTTGAAGCTGGCCACCTGGATCATCACCGACAGCGTTTCGATGACGAAGATGCCGCCCATGATCACCAGTACAAGTTCCTGGCGCACGATCACCGCGACGGTGCCCAGCACCGCGCCCAGCGCCAGCGCGCCGATATCGCCCATGAACACCATCGCCGGGTAGGTGTTGAACCACAGGAAGCCCAGGCCCGCGCCGGCGATCGCCGCGCAGATGACCACCAGCTCGCCCGCACCCGGGACCTTGGGAATCCCCAGGTAGGCCGAGAACACCGCGTGGCCGGAGGCATAGGCGAACACACCCAGGGCGCAGGCCACCAGCACCGTCGGCATGATCGCCAGCCCGTCCAGGCCATCGGTCAGGTTGACCGCGTTGGAGAAGCCGACGATCCAGAAATACGCGATGCCGACGAAGAAGATCGCGCCGGCGATGCCGGCCAGCGGCAGCGCCACGTTCTTGAAGAACGGGATGTACAAGGTGGTCGCGGCGTCCACGTCGGCCGTCATGTACAGGAACAGGCCCGCGGCCAGGCCGAGCACCGACTGCAGGGCGTACTTGGTGCGCGAGCGCATGCCGTTGGGGTCGCGCTTGACGATCTTGATCCAGTCGTCCCACCAGCCGATCGCGCCGAAGCCGACCATCACCACCAGCACCACCCACACGTACTTGTTGCGCAGGTCGGCCCACAGCAGCACCGAGGCCAGCACGGTGAGCAGGATCAGTGCGCCGCCCATGGTCGGCGTGCCGGCCTTGGAGAAATGCGATTGCGGGCCGTCCTTGCGGATCGGCTGGCCGCCCTTGAGCGTGGCGAGCTTGCGGATCATCGCCGGCCCCCACCACAGCGACAGCGCGAGCGCGGTCAGCGCGCCCAGGATGGCGCGGAAGGTCAGGTAGTTGAACAGGCCGAACAGGCTTTGCAGCTGTTCCAGCCAGCGGGTCAGTTCAAGCAGCATCGGTCGTTCCCCCGCCGTTTTCCGCCGCGTCGCGCTGCAGCAGCGCCTTGACGATGCGATCCATCGCGCTGCCGCGCGATCCCTTCACCAGCACCCGCACCCCCGCGTGCAAATCGGCGGCCAGCGCATCGGCCAGTGCCTCGTGCGAATCGAATGCCTGCGCGCCGTCGCCGAACGCCGCGACGGCATGCGCGCTCAAGTCGCCCAGCGCGAACAGGCGGACGATGCCGGCGGCCCTCGCCTGCTGCCCGGCCTGCGCGTGCAGGGCGATTTCGCCTGCACCGAGTTCGCGCATGTCGCCCAGCACCAGCCACGCTTCGTCGCCGCTGCTCGCCAGGGTGTCGATGCCCGCTGCGAGCGAGCCCGGATTGGCGTTGTAGCTGTCATCGACCAGCACCGCACCGCTGCGCAATGCGTGCGCGACCAGGCGGCCTGCCACCGGCTGCACCGCTTCCAGGCCGGCGCGGACCTGTTCCAGGCTGGCTCCAACCGCGATCGCCATTGCCGCGGCGGCCAGCGCGTTGCGCACGTTGTGGCGGCCTGGCATCGGCAAGGCAATCGCGATGTCGCCGGTCGGTGCGGCCAGCACGAAGCGCGCGCCATTTGCAACGAGCTGGATATCGCGTGCCTGCAGCTCGGCCGCGGCATCGATGCCGAAACGCAGCACGCGGCGACCCTGCGCGCGTTCGATGAAAGATGGGGCGAAGCTGTCGTCGGCATTGACCACCGCCACGCCATCGGCGGGCAGCGCATCGTGGATCGCGCCCTTGGTCTCGGCCACGCCGAGCAGGCTGCCCATTCGCTCCAGGTGCGCGGGTGCGATGTTGTTGACCAGCGCCACGTCGGGACGCGCGATCGCGGTCAGGTAGGCGATGTCGCCCGGCTTGCCGGCGCCCATCTCGTACACCGCGAAGCGCGCATCGTCCGGCGCGTCCAGCACGGCGAGCGGCAGGCCGATCTCGTTGTTGCGGTTGCCCGGGTTGGCATAGGCGCCGCCGAGTTGCTGCAGGATCGAGAGCAGCAGGGTCTTCACCGAGGTCTTGCCGTTGCTGCCGGTGATCGCCAGCACCTTCGTATGGCGCTCGCGCTGCACCGCCGCGGCGAATGCACCCAGCGCGCGCTCGGTGTCGGCGACGATGACCTGCGGCGCGTCGATGGCGAGTTCATGCGCGACCAGCACGGCCACGCAACCGCCGTCGATCGCCGCCTGCACGTGCGCATGGCCATCGAATCGTTCGCCCTTGAGCGCGACGAACAAGGCATCGCCGCCCGGCAATGCGCGGGTGTCGGTGGCGACACCATCGACCACGCGATTCGCACCCACCAGGCGACCGCCGGTGGCCTGCGCGATGAAGGCGAGCGAGCGCGGCGTCACGCGTGCAGCCCCTGCGGGCGACGGCGCAACAACTCGCGGGCGACCGCAGTGTCATCGAACGCATGGCGGATGCCGGCGATTTCCTGGTAGGGCTCGTGGCCCTTGCCGGCGACCAGCACCACGTCGTCCGCACCGGCGTTGGCCAATGCCTGCGCGATGGCGGCGGCGCGGTCGCGCTGCACCAGCACCCGCGTGGTATCGGCGAAGCCTTCGACGATGTCGGCGACGATCACGTCACCATCCTCGTTGCGCGGATTGTCGTCGGTGACGATGACGCGGTCCGCCAGGCGCTCGGCGATCGCCGCCATCTGCGGACGCTTGCCGCGGTCGCGCTCGCCGCCGCAGCCGAACACGCAGGTCAGCGCGCCGGCGGTATGCGCGCGCAGCGAGGCCAGTGCCTGTTCCAGCGCATCCGGGGTATGCGCGTAATCGATCACGACCAGCGGCAGGCCGCCCTCGCCGCCGAGGCGGTTCATACGGCCATCGACCGGTGCGAGCTGTGACAGGGTTTCGGCGACCAGCGCCGGCGCCATGCCCAGTGCGAACAGGGTCGCAGCCACGCCCAGCAGGTTGTCCACGTTGAAACGGCCTAGCAGCGGCGAACGCACCGGATGCGCCTGGCCGCCCGCGTCCAGCATGAAACGGATGCCGCTGCCGTCCAGTTGCACGTCGTCGGCGCGCACGCTGGCGCCGGCCGCGCCGCGCGAGGAGAAGCCGACCGCGCGCACCTTGCCGCCGACCGCCTCGAACAACTCGCGGCCGAACGCATCGTCCAGGTTCACCGCCGCGGCGCGCAGGCCCGGCCAGTCGAACAGCCGCGCCTTGGCCGCGCCATAGCTGGCCATGTCGCCGTGGTAGTCCAGGTGATCGCGGGTGAGGTTGGTGAACACGCCGACGTCGAAATGCACGCCATCCACGCGGCCCTGGTCCAGCGCGTGCGAGGACACTTCCATCGCCACCGCCTGCGCGCCTTCGTCGCGCAATTCGGCGAGCAGCGCGTGCATGCGCAGCACCAGCGGGGTGGTGAAGCCGGTCGGGACGATCTTCGGCCAGATGCCGGCACCGAGCGTACCGACGGTGCCCGCCTTCTGCCCGCGCAAGGTCCAGGCCTGGGCGAGCAGTTGCACGGTCGAGGTCTTGCCGTTGGTGCCGGTCACCCCGACCGTGGTCATCGCCGCGCTCGGGTGGTCGTGGAAGCTGTCGGCCATCGTGCCCATGCGCGCGCGCAGGCCGGTCACCGGGATCGCGTCTTCCGGCGCCGGCAGGGCTTCCGGCGCGGGCGGCTCGAACAGGATCGCCGTGGCGCCGGCCTCGCGCGCGGCATCGACGAAGTTCAGGCCATGCGCGCCGAAGCCGGCGATGGCGACGAAGGCATCGCCCGGCCGCACTTCGCGGCTGTCCATCACCAGGCCGGTGACGGCCAGGTCGGCCGACAGGCCTTCGAGTTCCGGCAGCAATTCGCTGAGCAGCATCGAGCGCGTCATTGCAGCGCTCCCGCGGCGGCAGTGGCGGCATCGGCCACGGCCTGCACCGGCACGGCATGACCCGCTGCCTTGGCACGCTTGGCCTCGGCCGCAGCCTGCGCGGCGAGCCAGGCGTCCAGGTTGTCGGGCGACACGTCCATCATCCGCAGCGCGCCTTCCATGACGTTGCGGAACACCGGGCCGGAGACGATGCCGCCGTAGTACGAGCCCTTGGTGGGGTCGTTGATCGCGACCACCATCGAGAAGCGCGGCTTGTCCACCGGCACCAAGCCGGCGAAGTAACCGATGTAGCGGCGCGAGTAACCGCCGGCGCTGGCCTTGCGCGAGGTGCCGGTCTTGCCGGCCACGTGATAGCCCAGGATCGCCGCCTGCGTCGCGGTGCCGCCAGGCTCGGTCACGGTCTGCATCATGTGCAGCACCTGGTTGGCGATCGCCGGATCCAGCACCTGCTTCGGCGTGCCGTGCTGGCCCTTGACGAAGCTCGGCTGGTGCAACAGCCCGCCATTGCCCAGCGCCGCGTACGCGGTGGCGATCTGCAGCGGCGTGGCGTTCAGGCCGTAGCCGTAGCTGATGGTCTGCTTGCTGGTGCCGCTCCAGCGCTGGTGGCTCGGGAACAGGCCGGCGGCTTCGCCCGGGAAGCCGCTGCCGGTGACGTGGCCGTAGCCGAAGCGGCGCAGGAAGGCATCGAACTGGGCATCGCCCAGGCGCTTGGCGATCAGCGAGGCGCCCACGTTCGAGCTCTTGCGGATCACCCCGGTGGTGTCCAGCACGCCGTAGTTGTGGGTGTCGGTGGTGCGGTAACGGCCGTTCGGGATCCAACCGGGGCTGGTGTTGAAGAGCGAGGTGGGAGTGATCACGCCGGCTTCCAGCCCCGCGGCCACGGTCAGCGGCTTCATCGTCGACCCCGGCTCCAGCAGGTCGGTCACCGCGCGATTGCGGTGGGCATCGCGCGGACTGGTGCCGACGGCGTTCGGGTTGAAGGTCGGCAGGTTCACCATCGCCAGCACTTCGCCGGTGGCGACGTCGAGCACCACCGCCGAGCCGCTGCTCGCGCCGGTGATGTTGAGCGCATTGCGCAGCTCGCGATGCGCCAGGTACTGGATGCGGCGGTCGATGCTGATCGCCAGGTCGCGGCCCGGCTGGGCCGCGCGGACCAGGTCCACGCTCTCGACGATCTGCCCGCGGCGGTCGCGGATGACGCGCTTGGCGCCCGGAGTGCCGCGCAGCCAGTCGTCGAAGGCCAGCTCCAGGCCTTCCTGGCCGCGGTCGTCGATATTGGTGAACCCCAGCACGTGGGCCACCGCTTCGCCCTGCGGGTAGAAGCGGCGGTATTCACGCTGGCTGGCCACGCCGGGGATGTCCAGCGCCAGGATGCGCGCCGCTTCGTCCGGGTTGATCCGGCGCTTGAGATACACGAATTCCTTGCCCGCACGCTGGCTCAGGCGGCTGGCCAGCTCGTCCTGCGGCATGCCCAACGCACGCGCCAGCGCCGGCAGCCGGGACGGCGACTTCAGCAGTTCCTTCGGGTTGGCCCAGATCGATTCCACCGGCGAGGAAATCGCCAGCGGCTCGCCGTTGCGGTCGGTGATCATCCCGCGCGAGGTCGCGATCGGGATCTCGCGGACGAACCGGGCATCGCCCTGCTGCTGGTAGAACGCACGGTCGATGACCTGCAGGTCCAGCGCGCGCGCGATCAGCGCCACCGAACACAGTGCCAGCGCCCCGCAGACCATCAGCAGCCGGCTGCGCAGGTCGAAGCCGTTGCGTTGCGCGCGCGGACGGTGACCCGCGGTCGGCCGCGCGCGCTCGCGGCGCTCCCCATCGGGGCGTCCGGAAAACGGCAGCTGCTTGCCGAACAGCTTCATCGGCGCAGCACCACGATGTCTTCGGTGCGCGGGAACACCATGCCCAGGCGCGAACGCGCGACCTGGTCGACGCGGTTGCTCTCCGCCCAGGTCGCCTGCTCCAGCTGCAGCCGGCCGAATTCGATGTTGAGCTCGTCGCGCGCGCGCTCCAGCTTGCTCAGCGCCACGAAGGCCTGGCGATGCTCATGGCGGTCGCGCACCACCAGCAGCGCGGTGGCCACATTGGCCAGGACCAGCGCGCCGAGCAGCAATTTGCCGTTCATGCCCAGCCCTCGCGCACAGTGCTCGGGCGTTCATCGGCGCGCGAGCCAGTGGCTCGCACACGCGCCTCTTCACCTCCGATGCGCTCGGCGACGCGCAGCACCGCGCTGCGCGCGCGCGGGTTGGCGGCCAGTTCGGCCTCGCCCGCCTTCTGCGCGCCGTCGACCAGGCGCAGCGAGGGGGTGAAGTCGATCTCGACCGGCATCCGCCGGTTCGTCGGAGGTGCCTTGGCGTGGCGGAGCATGAATTGCTTGACGATGCGGTCTTCCAGCGAATGGAAGCTGATCACCGCCAGCCGGCCACCCGGCCTCAGTCGCGCCATCGCCGCATCCAGGCCGAGCTCCAGGTCGAGCAGCTCGCGATTGATGAAGATGCGGATCGCCTGGAAGGTGCGCGTCGCCGGATGCGCTTTCTTGTCGTTGCGCGGCATCAGCCGTGCGATCAATCCCGCCAGTTCGGCGGTGCGGGTGAACGGCTTGGTCGCCCGGTCCTGCACGATGGCGCGGGCGATCCGGCGCGACTGCTTTTCCTCGCCCCAGGTCCACAGCACGTCGGCGATCTCTTTTTCGTCGGCACGCGCCAGCCACTCGGCGGCGCTCTCGCCGGACTCCGGATCCATCCGCATGTCCAGCGGGCCGTCCTTGCCGAACGAGAAGCCGCGCTCGGCGACGTCCAGCTGCGGCGAGGACACGCCGAGGTCGAACAGCACGCCGTCCAGGCCATCGCCGGCCGCCGACCAACCCGCCAGCTCGGCAAAGCTGCCGCGATGCCAGGACACGCGCGCATCGTCGTTGGCCAATTGCTTGGCCACGGCGATCGCCTCGGGGTCCTTGTCCATCACCAGCAGGCGGCCTCCCGGCCCGAGTCGCTGCAACACCCCGCGCGCATGCCCGCCGCGCCCGAACGTGCCATCCAGATAGGTGCCATCCACTTTCACCGCCAGACCGTCCATGACCTCGGCGAACATCACGGGGAGGTGGGTGGACGCGATGGCCGCGCCACCCGTACTCACAACACCAGATCCTGCAAGTCGTCGCCCAGGTCGGCATCGCCCAGCGTCTGCCGGATCTGTTCGTGGTGGGCCTGTTCGCTCCACAACTCGAACTTGTCGCCCATGCCCAGCAGCACCGCCTTCTTCTCGATGCCGACCGCACTGCGCTGGCTGGCCGGCAGGGAAATGCGACCACTGCCGTCGGGCTCGGCGAATGCCGCGGCACCGACCAGCTTCAATTGCAGGAGGCGACTGTTCTTCCTGGTGCGCGGCAGGGCATTGACCTGATCACGGACCTTTTCCCAGACCGGCAGTGGGTAGAGATACAGGCAGCCGGCCTCGAACGGGTTGTAGGTGACGACCAGGCGGTTGCCGCACTCGCGCGCGACCAGGTCCCGGTAGCTGGTCGGGATCGCCAGCCGGCCCTTGTCGTCGATGGTGATGGCGGTCTCGCCCTGGAACATGCCCCTACCCTGCGTCGCCTCCGTCTAAGGCGGAGTTCATGACGAGAAAACCACTAATTTCCCGGTTTTCCCACGAGTCGCCACATTAGGCAGGGCCTATGCCCTTGTCAACAACAATCCACAGGACTTTTCACCTGTCCGTTCAAGGACTTGCAGCAATCTTCAGAGACTTGTTCAAGCTTTATCCACAAGCCACTGTTTCGTCTCAATTTTTGAGAATCTGTGACATTCGGCACATCGCGCGAGCCCGCCATTCATATCCAAAGCCCGCCATGTTGCGACGCAAAAACCTCGCCCGTGAAACCGCGATGCCTCTGCCAGAATGCGCGCCATGTGCCTGGTCGCCTTCGCCTGGAAGTCCCACCCTCGCTGGCGACTGGCCTTGGCTGGAAATCGCGATGAATTCCATGGTCGACCGACGGCACCGCTGGCCGTCTGGCCCGGCACCGGGATCCTGGCTGGCCGCGACCTCCGCTCCGGCGGGACCTGGGTGGGGCTGGGCCGCGACGGCCGGGTCGCGGTGATCACCAATGTCCGCGACGGCCTGCCGCCCGCCTTCAATGGCCTCTCGCGCGGCGCCCTTCCGGTCGACTTCCTCGCCGGCGACCGATCCGCGGCAGCCCATGCCAAGGGATTGGCCGGGATCGCTGGCGACTACGCCCCGTTCAACCTGGTGCTGGCCGATGCCGACGCCTGCGCCTATGTCGGCAACCATCCCGCCAGCGGCGCGCCCGCGGTCACGCCCGGCGTTCACGGCCTGTCCAACGGCGCCTTCGATGCGTCCTGGCCGAAGACCCGCCGCCTGCGCGAGGCCCTGCAGGCCTGGGTCGATGCCGGCCACGACGACCTCGCCCTACTCTGGCAGGCACTGGCCGACGAGCGCCAGGCCGCCGATGCCGACCTGCCGGATACCGGCGTCGGCCTGGCGCTGGAACGCCGGTTGTCGCCCGCCTTCATCCGTGGCCAGGACTACGGCACCCGCGCCAGCACGGTGATCCTGATCGGCCACTATGGCGAAAGCCGCATCCACGAGCGCCGCTTCGGCCCGGAGGGCGTGTTTGAGGGCGAAACCGTGCTGGTCAACCAGCCGCTCCTGTAGCAGCGCATCCGGGGCTTCGCGTGTGAGCCCCCGGATGCGACATCCGGCCTTATCCGGGCTACGAAACTTCGGCCCAGAGGGCCTGTTCGAGGGCGAAACCGTGCTGGTCGGCGGTGACTGAAGCCACACGTGCGACAATGCGCGTGGCGGAGTCGGCCAGACAGTCGCGTCATCGAGCAATCGATGCCGAGGAAAGTCCGGGCTCCACAGGGCACGGTGCCAGGTAACGCCTGGGCGGCGCGAGCCGACGGAAAGTGCAACAGAAAGATACCGCCGATGGCCCTGTCACCCCTTTGTCGCCGCTGATCGAAGCGGTGATCTCCAAGCCACTTGCCGGCGAAGCCGGCCAAGTCGCTCCAGAGACGGCAAAGGGGTGGCAGGGCACAGGCAAGGGTGAAATGGTGCGGTAAGAGCGCACCGCGAGCCTGGCAACAGGCCGGCACGGCAAACCCCACCGGGAGCAAGACCAAATAGGGAGGCAATGCCGCGGCCCGCGGTGTCTCCGGGTAGGTTGCTTGAGCGTATCGGTGACGATGCGCCTAGAGGAATGACTGTCCACGACAGAACCCGGCTTATCGGCCGGCTCCGCCACCTTTCATGCTGCGCATGAAAGGTGCCCATGATTTCAATGTTTGTGCTGCGCAAAAACATCGAAATCACGGGGCCCGCTATGTCTCTCCACACCCCCATTCGCGCCTGAGGCGCGAATCGCCCCCTGACTCAGGGGGCTGGGTCCGCTGTTTCGGCTCACTCGCCGCCGTAGAGCGCCTTGCGCGGCGCGCCGGACAACTCCGATGCCAGCTTGGCGGCGGTCGACGGCGGCAGGTGCTTGGCCAGGGTCGCGTAGATGCGACGCCCTTCGACGATCTTCGCATCGGCGTCCTCGCAGGCTCCGTGCACCATCAGCACGAATTCGCCCTTGCGCTGGTTGTCGTCGGCGCGCACGCGTTCAGACAACTGCGCCAGGGTGCCGTCGAGGACGGTCTCGAACAGTTTGGTGAGTTCGCGCGCCAGTACCGCGGGACGCTCTGCGCCGAACGCGGCCACGGCATCGTCCAGCGCCTCCTCGATGCGGTGCGAGGACTCGTAGAAGATCAGCGTGCGCGGCTCGCTGGCCAGCCCCTGCAGTTGCTCGCGGCGGGCCTTGGGCTTGGCCGGCAGGAAGCCTTCGAAGATGAAGCGGTCGCTGGGCAGTCCGGCCACGCTCAGCGCCGCCACCAGGGCGCTGGCACCGGGCACCGGACTGACTTGGACGCCGGCTTCGCGGGCGGCGCGGACCAGCCGGAAGCCGGGATCGCTGACCAACGGGGTACCGGCATCGGACACCAGCGCCAGCGAGTCGCCGGCCAGCAGGCGGGCCACGATCTTCCGGGCGATCGCGTCCTCGTTGTGCTCGTGCAGGGCCAGCAGCGGCGTCGCGATGCCGAAATGGGCGAGCAACTGGCCACTGCGGCGGGTGTCCTCGGCGCAGATCGCGGCGACCGAGGCCAGGACCTCGCGCCCGCGCGCGCTGAAATCCCCCAGGTTGCCGATCGGCGTGGCCACCACGAACAGGGTTCCGGAACGTTGCATCGCCTGCCTTGAGCGTGGTCGCGGGTAGAATCCTAGCCGGTTCCCGAACGAGCGCCGACACGTGGCCCTGAAACACACCGCCATCGCCGTCCTGTTGCTGGCTGCCCTGGCCGGCTGCGCCAGCGTCGAGGTGCAGCAGCCCGCCGCCGCGACCTCCGCCTACAGCGCCGCCTTCACCGAAGCGCAGGCACTGGCGCAGGGCCATGCCGCCCTGTCGGGGCCCGCGCGCAGCGCCAATTCCGGCCGCATCGAGGCCTTGCTGGCCGGGCTGGACGATGCCGCACTGGCCCGCGATGCCGCGCGCCTGCCGGTCGGCGATCCGCTGTATTCCTTTGCCGGCCGCGCCCTGCTCAACCGCGGGCTGCCGCTGCCGCGCCCGTTCGATCGCGGCGATGTCAGCTTCGGTGCCGCCGACCGACCGGCCGCGGATCGCGACGGCTACCGCCCGCCGCTGAAGGTCGGCGTGCTGCTGCCGCTGAGCGGCGGGCAGTCCGCAGCCGCGGCGTCCGTGCGTGATGGCTTCCTGGCTGGTTATTACGGTGAGCGTCGGCGCCGCCCCGAGGTACGTTTCTACGACACCGCCGCGGGCGCCAGCGCTGCCTATGCGCGCGCGGCCGCCGAGGGCAACGACTTCGTGGTCGGCCCGCTCGGCCGCGACGAAGTCGACGCGGTGTTCGCCGACGACACGCCGCGCGTGCCGCTCCTGGCGCTGAACCGCGGCAGCCACACCCCACCTGCCGGCAGCGCGGCGTTCTCGCTGTCGCCGGAAGACGAGGGCATCAGCCTGGCCCAGTACCTGATCCAGCGTGGCGCCAAGCGCGTCTTGATCCAGACCGGGGGCGAAGACGCGCAACGGCGCACCGCCGGTACCGCCAGGGCGCAGCTCGAACGCCGTGGCGTGCAGGTCACCGAGGACATCGCATCCGCGCAGGGCGTCGATGCCGTGCTGCTGGTGGTGAAGGGCACGCAGGCACGCGCGCTGATGCCACGTCTTGCGTTGGCGGGCATCACCACGGCGACGCGCGTCGCAACGTCGCAGATCGTCTCTGGCACCGGCAAGCCGGCCGAGGACGCCGCGCTGGACGGCATCGTCTACCCGACCGAAGCCTGGGCCGTGCGCAGTGTCGACGGCCTGCCCTCGCAGGCCAGCGCCGCGGCCCGCGTGGATACCGCCAAGGGGCCGGCCGCGCGCCTGTTCGCCTTCGGCCATGACGCCTGGTTGCTGACCGGCTACCTGGAACGGCTGGCGACGTCGAACAACGGCGACGTGGCCGGCGCGACCGGACGCTTGAGCCTGGATGGCTTCGGCAACGTGCTGCGCGTCCCCGGCTGGTCGCGCTTCGCCGGCGGCGTGCCGGTGCCGCTGGCCGATGGTGCCCGCTGACCGGCGCACCCCGCGCCGGATCCGTGGCGACGCGGTGGAAGCCGCCGCGCTCGCCCACCTGCAGGCCCGGGGCCTGCGCCTGATCTCGCGCAATGCCGCCGCCCGCGACGGCGAAGTCGACCTGGTCATGCTCGACGCGCGCGCACGCGATGGCCATGCCGTGGTCTTCGTCGAGGTGCGCTACCGCGCCAGTTCCGCCTTTGGCGGCGGCGCGGCCTCGGTGGATGCGGGCAAGCGCCGTCGCCTGGTCCGCGCGGCGCAGGCGTTCCTGCAACAGCATCCCGAACACGCCGACGCGCCCTGCCGCTTCGACGTGGTCGTCGCCAGCGGCGATCCCGCCACGCCCATGCTGGAGTGGCTGCAGGACGCCTTCCGCGTCGACGACGCCTGAGCGACGGCCAACCAACGGCATAGGCAGCATTCCGCGCGAACCCGTACGCTCCAACGTTTCCCTGCATGCCGACTGCCATGTTCCCTCGCCCACTGCTCGCCCTCTGCCTGCTGCTCGCCCCCTTCGCCGGCGTGCAAGCGCAGGCACCCGCGCCGCAGGACTACCGCGTGCTGCTGGTCGGCAACAGCCTGACCTACACCAACAACCTGCCCGCGCTCCTGCGCGCCGTCGGTGCCTCGCAGGGCACGACCATCGTCACGGAAACATACGCGGCACCGGGCGGCACCCTGGATGACCGCCTCGATGAAGGCCATGTCGCCGCAGCACTGCGTGCGCGCAAGTTCGATGCCATCGTGCTGCAGGAACAGGGCGGGCACCTTGCCGCGTGCATGGCGAGCGCACAGGAGCAACGCAAGGCCCCTTGCGCCGCCAGTGATCGCGCGTAGCGCGATTTCGCCGATCTCGGCAATGCGAGCGGTGCGAAGGTACTGCTGTTCGGCACCTGGGGGCCGGACGAACGCTGGCAGGGAAAACTGGATCGCAGCGTGCGCATGCTCGCCAGGAAGCACGCGGCAGGCATCTTCGATGCAGCGGGTACCCTGGTCGCCCTGCAGCAAGCGCAGCCCGGTACCAAGCTGTACCCGGATGGCACCCACCCCAGCACGCTGGCGTCGGTGATGCTGGCCCTTGCCTTGTACCGCGATGTCACCGGCCAGGTGCCGGTTGCGAAGGATCTGCGCGTCACCGCACCGCTGCTACCGGTGAATGCCGCGGTATCGCCGGACAGTGCGATGGAATCGCAGCCTGGCCTGATCGGCGACGGCAAGGCCACGGTGATTCCGCTCGCCCTTGTCGAACCGCTGGTGAAGGCCTTGCCCGAACCGAAGGGTCCGAACGACGCCCCGGATAGCGCTGGCCGGCGCGGACGCTGACGTCCCGCGTCACCCAGAGGGCATCGCCGCGGCGCGCTCGCGTTCCTTGAGGAACTTGCCGAACTGGTAGCCGCTCGCGCCCACCGCGCCGAGGATCGCCACCAGCGCCATGCCCACCAGGAATTTCCTGCCCATCGTCGTCCCACCTGCACGAATGTGACGGTCAGGATGCGCGGCGATGCAGCGGCATGCACAGTGCGCGTGGTCGGGATGACCTCCGGCACGGCATGCAAGCATGCGCTTATTCGAAGTGGCGGAACCCCGCCACTGATGGCTGCCACGCCACGCCCTGCGCATCCACGGCAGACACCCCACGCCCGGCCACGATTCGACCGATGCGCGCCACTGGCGCCTGCGTCGATGCCGCTTCGATCACCGCTTCGCGCGATGTAGCCGGTGCGGTGAAACACAGTTCGTAGTCGTCGCCGCCGGTGGCCTGCAGCATGCGCCGCGCGTCGGCGTCGAAACCACTGCGCAACGTCGGCGAAGCGGACAGCGCATCCACGTCGACCAGCGCGCCGACGCCGCTCGCCTTGCATACATGGCCAAGGTCCGCCAGCAGGCCATCGGAGACATCGACGCAGGATGTCGCGATGCCGCGCAGCGCGCGACCGAGTGGAATGCGCGGCGTTGGCCGGTCCAGGCGCACGCGCAGTGCCGGATCCATCGCGTCGCCTGACTGCCACTGCGACAGTGCCGCCGCCGCATCGCCCAGCGTGCCGCTGACCCAGAGGTCGTCGCCGGCGCGCGCGCCATCACGACGCAATGCCTGGCCCGGCTCGATGAAGCCGTGCACCGCCACGCAGATCGACAACGGCCCGCGCGTGGTATCGCCGCCGACAAGCGCGAGGTCATGTTGCGAGGCGAGCGCGAGGAAGCCGTCGAGGAAGCCATCGACGAATTCGCCATTGGCCTCCGGGAGGGACAACGACAAGGTGCACCACGCCGGCAATGCGCCCATCGCGGCAAGGTCGGACAGGTTCACCGTCAGCGCCTTCCAGCCGATGTCGGCGGGGGCGGTCTCCGGCGGGAAATGCACGCCGCTGTTGAGCGTGTCCATCGCCACGACCAATTGCATGCCGGCAGGTGGCTGCAGCAGCGCGGCATCGTCGCCGATGCCGAGCAGCACGTCGTCGCGTTTCGCGACGCGACGACGGATGCGTTCGATCAGGTCGAATTCGGCGACCGTGCTGTCCACCGAGGCTCCGTGCCTCAGCGCGGGCGCGCCGCCTGCGACTCGGTGCCGCGCAAGGCCAGCGCCGCCTTGTCCAGCACGCCGTTGACGTAGGTGTGGCCGTGCTCGGAACCGAAGCGCTTGGTCGAATCGATCGCTTCGTTGATCACCACGCGATACGGCACGTCGGGGCGATGCAGCAATTCGTAGGCGGCGATGCGCAGCGCGGCGCGTTCGATCGGGTCGACCTCGTCCACCTTGCGGTCGATGTAACCGGCCAGCGCGGCATCCAGTTGCGCCACGTGGCGGAGCACGCCGCGGACCAGGTCCTCGAAGTATTCGAGGTCCGCGATTTCGTGCGCCTGTTCGTGGGCGAATTCGGCGATGAGTGCGCCTTCGCTGGTCGCGCTCAACTGCCAGGCATAGACCGCCTGCAATGCGCGCCGGCGCGAACGCGAGCGGGCCACGGGGTCGATGCCGTCGTTGCGATGCCGGTTCATGCCAGTTTCTCCCGCAGGTTCGCCATTTCGATCGCTACCAATGCCGCCTCCTCGCCCTTGTTGCCATGGCTGCCGCCGGCGCGGGCCGCGGCATCCTCGAAGCGGTCCACCGCCAGCACCCCGTTGAGCACCGGCACGCCGGTGTCCAGCGCCACGCGCATCAAGCCGTCGGACGCGCCATCGGCCACCTGCTCGTAATGGCGGGTATCGCCGCGGACCACGCAGCCCAGCGCGACGATCGCCGCATGCTTGCCGGCCAGGGCGATGTCGCGCGCGGCCATCGGCAATTCCCAGGCACCGGGGACGCGCACCACGTCGACAGCGGTTTCCTCCACGCCGTTGCCGATGAACGTCGCGCGCGCGGCATCCACCAGCGCATCCACGATGCGCGGATTCCAGCGGCTGGCGATGATCGCGAAACGGGCGCCTTGCGGGGCGCGCAGATCGCCTTCGATGTACGGCATGGGGTCGGCCTGGGGCGGGGGCGCGCAGTTTACCGCGCAGCCGCCGGTGCCGTGGCCACGATGGTCTCGACCACCTCCAGCCCGTAGCCGGCCAGGCCGACCTGCCGGCGCGGGGTGCCGAGCACGCGCAACCGGCCCAGGCCCAGGTCGGCCAGGATCTGCGCGCCGGCGCCGTTGCGCCGCCACTGGCCCACGTCCTTGCTGTTCGCGACGGGCGCGGCCTGCTCGCGCAGGCGCGCCAGCAGGGCCTCGGCGTTGCGCGGCTCGGACAGCACCACCATCACGCCCTGCCCCTCGGCGGCGATCGCGCGCAGCGCATCGGTGGCGGCCACGCCGAAATCGTCGCGGCGCCAGTGCAGCAGGTCGCTCAGCGGGTTCTCCACCTGCACGCGCACCAGCGTCGGCGTGGCCTTGTCGGGCCTGCCACGCACCAGCGCGAAATGCAGCTCGTGTGCGATGCGGTCGCGGTAAGTGACCAGCCGGAACGGGCCGAATTCGGTGTCGATGGCACGATCATCGATGCGCTCGACGGTGTGCTCGGTGGCGAGTCGATATGCGATCAGGTCGGCGATCGAGCCCATCTTCAGGCCATGCTCGCGGGCGAAGACTTCCAGCTCCGGCCTGCGCGCCATGCCGCCATCGGCATTCATCACCTCGACCAGCACGCCGGCCGGTTCCAGGCCCGCCAGCATCGGCAGGTCGCTGGCGGCCTCGGTGTGGCCGGCGCGTGTCAACACGCCGCCGGGTTGCGCGGTGAGCGGGAAGATATGGCCGGGCTGGCTGAGGTCAGCGGGCTTCGCATCCGGGCGCACCGCGGTGCGGATGGTATGCGCGCGGTCGTAGGCGGAGATGCCGGTGGTGACGCCTTCGGCGGCCTCGATGCTGACGGTGAAGTTGGTGTGGAACTGCGCGGTGTTGGCCTGCACCATCGGCGCCAGCCCGAGTTGCGCGCAGCGCTCGCGTGTCAGCGACAGGCAGACCAGGCCGCGCGCGTGGGTGACCATGAAGTTGATGTCGGCCGGCCGCACCAGCTCGGCGGCCATGATCAGGTCGCCTTCGTTCTCGCGGTCCTCGTCGTCGACGATGACGACCATGCGGCCGGCGCGAATCTCTTCGAGGAGTTCGGGAATGGGGGCGAAGTTCATGCGTTGTCCCTGGTCGCCAGCAGGCGCTCCACGTAGCGCGCCAGCAGGTCGACTTCGATGTTGACTGCATCGCCTTCGCGCAAGGCATGGAACGCGGTGTGGTCGACGGTGTGCGGGATCAGTGCGACTTCGAACCCTGCGTCGTCGACCTCGTTCACGGTGAGGCTCACACCATCCACGCAGACCGAGCCCTTGTGGGCGATGTAGCGCAGCAGCGTCATCGGCGCGGCGAAGCGCCAGCGCACCGCGCGTGCATCGTCCCAGCGCTTCGCAGCAATGGCCAAGCCATCGACATGGCCGCTGACCAGATGGCCGCCGAGGCGATCGGTCGGCAACATCGCGCGTTCCAGGTTCAACGGTGCGCCGATGGCAAGGCGACCAAGCGTGGTCAGCGCCAGCGTCTCGTTGGAGGCATCCACGGCGAAACTCGTCGCATCGAACGCCACCACGGTCAGGCAGCAGCCGTTGACCGCGATGCTCTCGCCCAGTTGCACGCCATCGAACGGCAACGTCCCCACGTCGATGGTGAGGCGCGCGTCGCCGCCGCGTGTTTCGCGCGCGGCCAACTGGCCGACGCCCGCGATCAATCCGGTGAACATCAGCATCTATTCCTTGAAGCCTGGCTTCCTGAAGGCGTGCACGAACAGCGGCCAACGCATGCGTCGTGTCGACGCATCGCCCCAGGCCTGCTCGAACAGTGGCGCGGTGTCGGCGACGATGTCGCGACCGGTCGTTTCCCGATGGCGCTTGCTGGCCGAATAGCTGGCGAAGTAACCCAGCAAGCGCGGTAGCGGCCAGTCGGCTGTCAGTTCGAATGCGGGGGCTGCGATGGGTTCGAATGGCCACTCGTAACCGGCATACGCGGCATCGATGTCGGCGCGCTGCGATGGCCAGCACGCGCGGATCGTCTCCTGCAGCACGCCGTTCGCGGCGATCAGCGCGTCCGGCACAATGATGTCCTGGTAGCCCCAGGTGACCAGCACGCCGCCCGGCTTCAGCACGCGCGCGACCTCGGCGAAATAGGCATCGCGATTGAACCAGTGCAGCGCCTGCGCCACGCAGGCGACATCCGCGCTAGCGTCGGGCAACGCGCAGCGCTCGGCGGGCTCGACCACGAAATCGACGTTGCCGATCTTCGGTGCCTGCGCGATCTGCGCGGCGCTCGGATCGCCGGCATGCACGCGGTCGAAGCGCAGCGCGAGGTCGCGCGTGGCCTGGCCGCTGCCGCAACCGGCTTCCCAGCACAGCGCGGGCGATGGTGCGATCGACGCGATCCAGTCGAACAGTGCCGGCGGATACTCGGGACGCGCGGCGGCGTACTGGGTGGCCACCGCGGAAAAATGATCGGGGAAGGTCACGCCGGCTCCGGCCGCAGCAACAACCGCAGGTCGCTGCCGATGCTGCGGCTGTCGACCGTGCGCAGGCGCAGGCGTTCGGCCATCGCGTCGATGTGCAGGCCGTCGAACAGCGGGCGCGCGCGTTCGCCGAGCAGCACCGGCGCGATGTACAGCAGCAGTTCGTCGACCAGGCCAGCGGCAAGGAATGCACCGGCCAGGGTCGCACCGGCTTCCACCTGCACCTCGTTGATGCCGCGCGTCGCCAGCAGGCGCAGCACGGCATCGAGGTCGAAGCGCCCCTTGTCGACCGGCACCGCCACGTGATCGGCCTGCAGCCCGCGCGGTGGTTTCGCCTCGGGCGCATGCAGGTAGAGCGTCGGGGCATCGCCCTCGCGCACGCGGCCACGGGCGACGGTGGCCAGGCCGGGGTCCAGCACGACCCGCAGCGGCGGCAGGAAGTCGCTGCCGTCGTCCAGGCGCACGGTCAATTGCGGGTCGTCGGCCAGCACGGTGCCGGCGCCGGTCAGCAACGCGCCGCTGCGCGCGCGCCACTGCTGCACGTCGCGTCGCGCGGCTTCGCCGCTGATCCATTTCGAATCGCCGGAGGCCATCGCGGTGCGGCCGTCCAGGCTGCTGGCCAGCTTCACCCGCAACCACGGCCGGCCGCGTTCGATCCGCGACAGGAAACCGCGATTCAATTCGCGCGCCTGCGCTTCCATCAAGCCGGATTCCACCACGATGCCGGCGGCGCGGAGTTTCTCGAAACCGGCGCCATCCACCTGCGGGAACGGATCGCGCATCGCACCGACCACGCGTGCGACACCCGCCGCGATCAGGGCATCGGCGCACGGCCCGGTGCTGCCGGTGTGGGCGCATGGCTCCAGCGTCACGTAGGCGGTCGCGCCGCGCGCACGCTCCCCGGCCGCCTGCAGCGCGAAGACCTCGGCGTGCGGCCCGCCCTTGCGCTGGTGCCAACCCTCGCCGACCACGTCCTCGCCATGCGCGATCACGCAACCGACCATCGGATTGGGACGGGTGGTGAACGCGGCGCGTTCGGCCAGGCGCAAGGCGCGCGCCATCATCCGGTGGTCGATCGCAGAGAAGCTCATTTCCTGCGGTTCTTGTCGGCGTGCTTGTCCACGTCGCCGCCAAGCAACGGCAGCTGGCCTTCGCCCGGCAGGTCGCGCTCCAGGCGATCGAGTTCCTCGCGGAAGTCGGCCACGTCCTCGAAACTGCGATAGACCGAGGCGAAGCGCACGTAGCCGACGTGGTCGAGCTTGCGCAGTTCGCCCATCACGAATTCACCGACCCGGCGCGAGGCGAGTTCACGCTCGGTGGTCATGCGCAACTGGTGCACCACCGCGCGCACCGCGGTCTCGATCGCTTCCTCCGACACCGAGCGTTTCTGCAGCGCGCGATCGAACCCTGCGCGCAGCTTGCGTGCATCGAAATGCTCGCGCCGCCCATCCGACTTGATGATGGTGGGCAGCTTCAACTCGATCGTTTCCAGCGTCGAGAAGCGCTCGCCGCAGGCTTCGCACTCGCGGCGGCGACGGATCGTCGCGCCGTCCTCGGACACGCGCGAATCGATCACGCGAGTGTCGTGGTGCTGGCAGAACAGGCAATGCACGCGTGGTCAGTCGCCGTAGACCGGGAATTGCCTGCACTGCTTCTCCACGTTGCCGCGCACGCCGGCGATGACGTTCTCGTCGGCCGGGTTGTCGAGCACGTCGCAGATCCACTCCGCCAGCGCCACGCAGTCCGGCTCCCTGTAGCCGCGGGTGGTGACGGCGGGCGTGCCGATGCGCAGGCCGGAGGTGACGAAGGGCTTGCGCGGGTCGTTCGGCACCGAATTCTTGTTGACGGTGATGTGCGCCTTGCCGAGCGCTTCCTCGGCCTGCTTGCCGCTCACGTCCTTGCCGATCATGTCGACCAGCATCAGGTGGTTCTGCGTTCCACCGGAGACGATCTTGTAGCCGCGCGCGATGATGACCCTGGCCATCGCCTGCGCGTTCTTCACGACCTGCTCCTGGTACGCCTTGAATTCCGGCTCCAGCGCTTCCTTGAACGCCACCGCCTTGGCCGCGATCACGTGCATCAACGGGCCGCCCTGGATTCCCGGGAAGACGATGCTTTGCAGCTTCTTCTCGATCTCCTCCGCCGCATCGCCCATCGCCGCCTTGCTGGCCACGATGATGCCGCCACGCGGACCGCGCAGGGTCTTGTGGGTGGTGCTGGTCACCACGTGCGCATGCGGCACCGGGTTGGGATACACACCGGCGGCGATCAGGCCGGCCACGTGCGCCATGTCCACGAACAGATAGGCACCGACCTTGTCGGCGATGGCGCGGAAGCGCGCCCAGTCGACCACCTGCGAATACGCGGAGAACCCGGCGACCACCATCTTCGGCTTGCGTTCCAGCGCGAGGCGTTCGACCTCGTCGTAGTCGATCAGGCCGGCTTCGTCCACGCCGTACTGCACCGCGTTGAACAGCTTGCCGGAGGCATTGACCTTCGCCCCGTGGGTCAGGTGGCCGCCATGCGCCAGCGACATGCCCAGGATGGTGTCGCCCGGCTGCAGCAGCGCGAAATACACGGCCTGGTTGGCCTGCGAGCCGGAATGCGGCTGCACGTTGGCGTAGTCGGCGCCGAACAGCTGCTTGCAACGGTCGATGGCCAGCTGTTCCGCCACGTCCACGTATTCGCAACCGCCGTAATAGCGCTTGCCCGGATAGCCTTCCGCGTACTTGTTGGTGAGCTGGCTGCCCTGCGCTTCCATCACCCGCGGGCTGGCGTAGTTCTCGCTGGCGATCAGTTCGACGTGATCCTCCTGGCGACGGGTCTCGTCGGCGATGGCCTTGGCGAGTTCGGGGTCGAAACCGGCGATCAGGTCGGCGCGGGAGAACATCGGAGCTCCGGGGTGGCGGTGGGGACGGCAAGTTTAACGTTTCACGGCCCCGCGCACCCCATGCGATGGCGTACGCGGGCGCCGCCGCAGGCCGCGTCCCGGCTATAATCGGCGGATTCCGGAACCCCTTTCGCGGCCCTGCAAGCGCAGGCGCCGCCGCCTGCCTGCGGAGCACGCCACGATGTCGCAATTCATCTACACCATGCAGGGCGTCAGCAAGACCGTCCCGCCCAAGCGCCAGATCATCAAGGACATCTCGCTGTCGTTCTTCCCGGGGGCCAAGATCGGCCTGCTGGGCCTGAACGGCGCCGGCAAGTCGACCGTCCTGAAGATCATGGCCGGGGTCGACACCGACTTCACCGGCGAGGCCCGCCCGCAGCCCGGCATCAAGGTCGGCTACCTGGAGCAGGAGCCGCGGCTGAACCCGGAGCAGACCGTGCGCGAGGCCGTCGAGGAAGGCGTGGGCGAAGTGCTGCAGGCGCAGGCCCGGCTGGACGAGGTCTATGCCGCCTACGCCGAGGACGGCGCGGACTTCGACGCGCTGGCCAAGGAGCAGGAGCGCCTGGAAGCGATCCTGGCTGCCGGTGATGCGCACACCCTGGAAAACCAGCTGGAAGTCGCCGCCGACGCGCTGCGCCTGCCACCCTGGGACGCGATCATCGGCAAGCTCTCCGGTGGCGAGAAGCGCCGCGTCGCGCTGTGCCGCCTGCTGCTGCAGAAGCCGGACATGCTGCTGCTCGACGAACCGACCAACCACCTCGACGCGGAATCGGTCGAATGGCTGGAACAGTTCCTGGCGCGCTACACCGGCACCGTGGTGGCGGTGACCCATGACCGCTACTTCCTGGACAACGCCGCCGAATGGATCCTGGAACTCGACCGCGGCCGCGGCATCCCGTGGAAGGGCAACTACACCGACTGGCTGACCCAGAAGGACGAACGCCTCAAGCAGGAAGACAACCAGGAAAAGTCCCGCCAGAAGGCGATCCAGAAGGAACTGGAATGGGCGCGGCAGAACGCCAAGGGTGGTCGCTCCAAGGGCAAGGCCCGCTTGGCGCGCATCGAGGAACTCCAGTCCGTCGATTACCAGAAGCGCAACGAGACCAATGAAATCTTCATCCCGCCGGGCGAGCGCCTGGGCAACAAGGTGGTGGAGTTCAAGAATGTCACCAAGGCCTACGGCGACCGAGTGCTGATCGACAACCTCAGCTTCACCATCCCGAACGGCGCGATCGTCGGCATCATCGGCCCCAACGGCGCCGGCAAGTCGACCCTGTTCCGGATGATCACCGGGCAGGAAACCCCGGACAGCGGCAGCATCGACATGGGCCCGACGGTGAAGCTGGCCTATGTCGACCAGAGCCGCGATGCGTTGACCGGCAACCACAACGTGTTCCAGGAAATCGCCGGCGGCCTCGACATCCTCAACATCAACGGCATCGAGATCCAGTCGCGCGCCTACATCGGCCGCTTCAACTTCAAGGGGCAGGACCAGCAGAAGCTGGTGGGCACGCTCTCCGGCGGCGAACGCGGCCGCCTGCACATGGCCAAGACCCTGCTGCAGGGCGGCAACGTGCTGCTGCTCGACGAACCGTCCAACGACCTCGACATCGAGACCCTGCGCGCGCTCGAAGACGCGCTGCTGGAATTCCCCGGCAACACTTTCGTGATTTCCCACGACCGCTGGTTCCTCGACCGCATCGCCACCCACATCCTCGCCTTCGAAGGCGATTCGCACGTGGAGTTCTTCCAGGGCAACTACCGCGAGTACGAGGAAGACAAGAAGCGCCGCCTGGGCAACGATGCCGGCCCGCACCGGTTGCGCTTCAAGGCGCTGAAGTAATCCTGGAACGCCCACGGCAACGTGGGCGTTCTCGCATGCAAGGCAAGGAGATCGACATGACCTTCATCGAACAACTCCGCAACCGCTGGCAGTCCGCGGACTCCCTGCTCTGCGTTGGCCTGGATCCCGACCCGGCGAAATTCCCGGATGCCTTCGTCGATGACGAGGACGCGCTGTTCCTGTTCTGCCGCGACATCGTCGACGCCACCGCCGAGTACGCCTGCGCGTTCAAGCCGCAGATCGCCTATTTCGCCGCGCACAACGGCGGCGAAGCCGCGCTGCAGCGGCTGATCGCGCACATCGACGGCGCCTATCCCGATATCCCGGTGATCCTGGACGCCAAGCGCGGCGACATCGGCAGCACCGCCGAGCAATACGCCATCGAGGCCTTCGATCGCTTCGGCGCCGACGCGGTGACGCTCAACCCGTACATGGGCCGCGATTCCGCCGCGCCGTTCCTGCAACGCAACGATCGCGGCTGCGTGTTCCTCTGCCACACCAGCAATCCCGGTGCGCGCGATTTCCAGGAGCTGCTGGTCGATGGCGTGCCGCTGTACCAGCACGTGGCACGCACCATCGCCAACGAGTGGAACACGGACGGCAACTGCGCGCTGGTCGTCGGTGCCACGTTCCCGGAAGAGTTGAAGGTGATCCGCGGCATCGTCGGCGACATGCCGTTGCTGATCCCCGGCATCGGTGCGCAGGGTGGCGACGTGGAAGCCACCGTGCGCAACGGCAGGACCGCGGACGGCACCGGCCTGATGATCAATTCCTCGCGCGGGATCCTGTACGCCTCCAGCGGCGCGGGCTTTGCCGACGCCGCCGCGGATGCGGCAAAGGCCCTGCGGGACGAGATCAACCGCTGCCGCTGAGTGCAACCGCCATCGCGCATCCGGCATCCCTTGGCCATCGCCCCGCCAGGACCAGGATGCAGATGCTAACGTTCGGCCTGATCGTCCTTGCCCTGGCTTGCCTCGGGGTGGCGTACTACGCCATCGCCACCTATGCCGGCGGCATCCCTTCCGGCATGCAGGCGGGGGCCGCAACTCCCGAAGTGCTGTACGTGCATGTATTCGCCTCGCTGGTCGCGCTGGCGCTGGGGCCCTTGCAATTCGCCGCGTCGCTGCGCGCAAGACACCCCCGACTGCACCGCAACAGCGGTCGCCTGTACCTGCTGGGCGTGTTCGTCGGTGGTGGTGCCGGCCTGTTGCTGGCGTTCTTTGCGCAGGGCGCATGGGTGGCGAAAGCCGGTTTTGCCGCACTGGCGGTGTGCTGGTTGCACACCGCCATCCGGGCACTCGTGGCGATCCTCGCTGGAGACGTTGTTGCCCACCGCCGATGGATGGTGCGCAACTTCGCGCTGACCTTCGCCGCAGTCACGCTGCGGCTTTATCTGCCCGCGGCGATGGTATCCGGCGTCCCGTTCGAAGCCGCCTATCCGGCGATCGCATGGCTGTGCTGGGTGCCCAACCTGCTCGCAGCCGAGGCGCTGTTCAACAGGACCGGTGCCAGGCTGGCTGGCCGGGATGGCGATCGGGCCCGAGGCCGCATCACGGCCGCGCGCGGGTCCGCAACGCAGCGCGCAACGCCGCCAACGGGAACCTCGCCCAGATCATCGCGAAGACCGTAGCGCGAACCAATCCGCCATCGCGCGCTGCATCGAACTTGCGGTAGTAACGCCAGAAGCCGCGGTGCTTGTGCCACTCCACGAAGACCGGCCGCGAGCGCGAGGACACCCCGCGCACATGCACCACCCGCACGTCGTTCGCGCAGGCGACCGTCGCTCCCTCGGCGCGCGCGCGCCGGCACAGGTCGAGGTCTTCCGCGTGCAGGCGATAGCCCTCGTCGAAGCCGCCGATGCACTCGAACAGGCCGCGCGGCATCAGCATCAACGCACCCGAGACCGCATCGACCGCCTGCAATGGCTGCGATGGATCCATCGCGATACCGAGCTGCCTGCGCCCCGGATCGCGCAACATCGCCGCGAAGTCCGGATCGCGGCGGCGCGCGGCGGCATCGCGCATGCCGGCGTCGTCGACCAGGTCGGCACCTAGGACGACGTCGCCGCCCTGCCCGCGCAACGCCACGTCGACATACTCGCTGAGGTCACGCGGGCCATCCTCGCCGACGCCGACGGCCCGATGCGCATGCGCGCGCATCCGCGCCAGCGAATCGGCTTCGACCAGGCAGTCCGGATTGACGAAGGCCAGCCACGGCGCGCGGCTGTCGGCTGCGCCCTGGTTGCAGGCCACTGCGAAGCCGGGGTTGTCCGGATTGGCGATGAAACGCAGGCGCGGATCGGCCAGCGCATGGCGTTGCACGATGTCCAGGCTGCCGTCGCGCGACGCGTTGTCGACCACGCGGATCTCGGCAACGCCTGCCGCCGCACGCAGCCGCACGAGGCAGTCGTCGAGGGTTTCCTCGCTGTCGTAACTCACCACGATCGCGGCGATGCCGTCGCCGTTCATGACGCGTCCGCGAACAGGTCCGGCTGCGGCGGTGCGCTTTCCTCGCGTGCGAGCGTGTCGATCATGCGCTCGCGCAATAGGCGCAATGGATCGTCCATCAGGAAATGCGCCAGTTGCGCATGCCAGGCCGGCCAGCGCACCGACAAGGCCTCCATGTCGCCATCGGTCGGGACGCCTTCGACAGCGCGCAGCACGAAGGCGGTTTCGCACAACGCATTGCGCCAGCCGAGCCCTGACATGCGCAGCGACAGGTCGATCAACGCCGCGTACCAGGAACGGTAACTCGCCGGATCCAGCCCGCCGGCGCGCACGCGCGCCGCGCCACGAATCAGCACGGCATGGGTGATCGCCGATGGCAACGTCGGGTGTGCATGGCCCACCTGCACACAAACGCGCGCGAGCCGTGCCGGCGATGCGTCCACCTCCACCATCTCGCCGATGCGGGGCCATGAAGCGGCTTCACCGGCGTTGCTCCACGGCGTGGCGGTGGCGATCGATGGATCGCGCATCAGGCAGTCCTGCAGGCGCTCCAGCCAACCCGGCGTCGGCCGCGCATCGCTGGCCAGGATCGCGACGTCGACATCGCCGCAGGCGCGCAGGGCTTCGTCGAGATGCGCCGCTTCGCCGATGGGCGAGGCACGCCGCGTATGCGCAGCCTGCAGCGGCGTCTGCGCCAGCCAGCGTTCGATGATCGCGTTGCCGCGCGGGCCGGCCTGCGCGTCGTCGGCCAACCACACCCGCGTTCCCGCAGGCGTCGATGCATCCAGCGCGGCCAGGCAGGCGTCGAGCGCGTCCTCGTCGGTGCCGACCGGCACCAGGACGATGGGAAGGGACGCGCCCGCCGGGCTCACTGCTTCGGCTTGTAGATCGGATCCAGCGCGCGGAAACGACGACCGTATTCGTCGGTGAGGTTGCGCGCTTCCAGCGGGTTGCGCACCACGGTCGGGGTGATCAGCACCACCAGTTCGTCGCGGGTCGTGGTCTTGCCCTGCTGGCCGAACAGACCACCGAGCCACGGGATCCGGCTCAGGCCGGGCACGCCGGTCGAATTACGGCTGGTGCCGTCGCTGATCAGGCCGGCCAGGACGATCGTCTCGCCGCTCGGTGCCAAGGCACTCGTCGTGACCTTGCTGGTGTCGATGCGCACGTTGCCGTAGTCGTCGGCGATGCTGCCCGGCTTGCTGACCTCCTGCACGATGTCCAGGAAGACCAGGCCGTCGCGGGTCACCCGCGGGCGCACCTTGAGGATGATGCCGGTGTCCAGGTACTGCACCGAGCTGTAAGTCTTGTCATTACCGTTGCCCGGATTGAGGCTCACCGAGGCGATCGGGATGCGCTGGCCGACGTTGAGGCTGGCCTCGCGGTTGTTCTGGGTGAACACCGACGGCGCGGACAGGGTGCGCACATCGGTGACTTCGTCCAGCGCGCTGACGATCGCCGCCGCGTTGTTGCCGAGGAAGGTCCAGCTCAGCAAGTTGCCGATGGCACCACCATTGGGCACATTGGGCTGGCTGATGCCGCCGCCATAGCTGCCGAAGCTGTTGCGACCGGTCGGGTACGGAAAGCCGGCTTCGCCGACCGCATTGTCGAAGAACCAGCTCACGCCGTACTGCAGCGCGCCCTTCAACGCCACGCTGACCACCTGCGCCTCGATGTGCACTTGCATCGGCATCACGTCGATGCGCTCGATCACTTCGCGGATCGACTTCCACTGCGACGCATTGGCGCGGACCAGCAGTGAATTGGTGTCTTCCACCGCGGACACGCCGACTTCCGAGCCTTCGACCTTCAGCGTGACCTTGCCGTTGCCGCTGCGGTTGCTCGGCAGGTTGCCGCCATCGCCCAGTCCGCTGTTGACCGGCGCGCTGGAGGTACCGGACTTGCTGTCCAGGCCGGCATCGCTGATCTCGGTGGTGCCCACGCCCGGCATCATCGACGGTTCGTTGCCGCCGCTGTTGCCGGTGCCGCCACCGAAGACTTCGGCCAGGCGGTCGGCCAGGTCGCGCGCCTTGATGTATTTCAGTTCATACGAGAACAGGCGGCCGTCGCCGCTGCCGCCCTCGATCCGGTCGATCCACTGCTGGATGTCGTCCAGGTACTTCGGCTGGCTGGTGATGACCATCACCGCGTTGCTGCTGTCCAGCGGCATGAAGCGGAACATGCCGGCGGTGGGTGACTTTCCCTGCTCGCCGAACACCCGCTCCAGGTCCTGCACCACGTCGCTGGCGCGGCCCGACTGCAGCGGATACACGCCCACCGACATGCTGGCCATCCAGTCGACATCGAACACCTGGATGGTGCGCAGGTAGTTGTCGAGTTCGGCACGGGTGCCGGCGATGGTCAGCATGTTGCGCGCGCCGTCGACGCTGACGATCGCGTTCGGCCGCGCGTACGGCTTGAGGATCTTTTCCATCTCGGTGGCGGAGACGAAACGCAACGGCACCACCCGCGATTCGAAGCCGCGCGCGAGTGCGGTCGAGCCGGTGCGCGGCACCACGCCGCTGACCAGGGCCTGGTCGGCGGTGACGATGTTGTAGCGGCCATCGCTGTAGACCATGCGCGCGTTGTTCTGCGCCAGCACGCCTTCCAGCAGGCTCAGCGCACCGGCGGCACCGACCGGGCGCTGGGTGGCCACGGTGACCGTGCCCTGCACGCCCGGGGCGATGCTGTAGCTCTGGCCGAGCATGTCGCCCAGGATCGCCTTGACCACCGCGTGCAGGGATTCGCCCTCGAAGTTGAAGCTGGCCTGGCCGCTGCTGGCCAGCGACGGCGGCGGCGCGCTGGCGGCCGCCTGGTTGATCGGCGCGCCGCTGCCGCGGCGGATCACCGGCTTCGGTCCATCGCGGCCGAGTTCTTCCAGCACCTCCTTGCGGATGCCGGCGACATCGGAACCTGCGTCACCCGCCTGCTGGCCCGCCTGCCCCGCGGGCAACCGGTCCGCATGGCGGATCTGCGGCTGCGGGTTGCTGGCGCAGGCCGCCAGCAGGCCGACCAGGCCGGCGATCAGGATGGGGCGCAGGTTCATTCGGGGAAACTCCACATTCATGGCATGCACTGCTTTATTGCGTACGTGACGACGCAGCCGGCGAAGGCGCGACACCATTGTTGTTGGGCGTCGCGTTTGCCGAGCCGGCGCGCAGTTGCGCGCGGCGGGCCTCGATGCGACGACGGATGGTTTCGATGCGCGCGGCCTCGGACTGCGGCGGGGCCGCGTCGGCGCCCTGCGCCACGGGCGGCGGTGGCGGAACCGCGGCAGCGTGGACGGCGACCGCACCCGGCACCTGGCCACTGCCACCGAAGGTGCGCAGGTCCAGGGTGACTTGGCCGCTGCTGCCTTCGAACACGACCCGGCGCGGCTGCACTTCCAGCAGGCGCCAGCCATTCGCACCTTCCGGCGAACTGCCCTCGCGCACGCGCTGGGGCTCGCCGCCGCCGCTGGGCTGGAGGGTCGCCAGGCGCACCTGCGGGCTGATCAGCACGCCGGTCAGGATGAAGTCCAGCGACTGGCTCTGCGCGGCTTCGCCCTCGCCTTCGGGGACGCTGGCCAGGAAGCCGCGCGGGCGGCGGTCCTGGGTGAACAACGGGCGTGCCGCCGCTTCGGCGTATTGCACCAGCGGCCCGATCCGGTCCGGCGTGGCCGGCCGCGGCTGCGGCAGCGGGTTGCCCGGCTGCGGTTCGATCGGCGCGATGCGCCCGCCCATGCCCAGCAGCGCACCCAGCCACAGCAGCAGGGCCCAGCCGCACAACCCGGCCAGCAGCCAGGTCAGCGGCCGCGCCTGGGCGAAACGTTGCAGCAGGCCGCGCTCAGTCCGCACGCGCCACCCCCGTTGCCGGTCGCAGGTAGCCGTACAGGTCGAAGCTCACGTCCAGCCCGCCTTCCTGCGGTTGCGCGCTGCCCGGGATCGCGAAATAACGCTGTGCGGCGATGCTCAGCATGTCCACGAAGAGGTACGGGCGGGTGGATTCCAGGGTGTGCAGGACGGCCAGGGTTTCCGCATTGCCGCAGCGCAGGCGCACCTGCACGGTGACCCGGCGGTAGCGGCCCGGGGGCGGGTCGCCGGTCAGCGGCGCGCGGTTGACGATGGCACAGCCGCGGTTGCCCGGGCTGGCCTCGCCGACCACCCCCTCCAGTTGCTGGATCAGCGCCGCGGTGGCCAGTTCGGTCGTCGGTTCGGCCAGGAAGCCGGACGCGCCGCCGCGTGCATCGAGTTCTGCCAGCCGCTGTTCGATCTGCGGTCGCTGCGCCAGCAGGCTGCGCACCCGCGCATCGCGCTCGCGCAGCTCGGCGATGCGGGCGTCGGCCTCGCGCAGCGGCACGGTGAACAGGGGATGCACCAGCAACAGGTAGACCAGCCCGATCACCGCCAGCAGCAAGGCCAGCGCCAGCCAGCGATCGCGGTCAGCGCGTGCCATCGGCGGCCTCTTGCTTGTCGTCGGGCGAGGTGTCGGCGGCGGTACTGCCGCGCAGTTGCGCGACCAGGGTGAAGCGATCCATCCGCGTGCGCGGATCGGTCTGCAGCGCGCCGCTCAGCGCAGCGTCATGCCATTGCGGTGCGCCGCCGAGCTTGCCGACCAGCGCCGCTGCCTGGTTGGACAGGCCGAGCAGGGTCAGCTGCTCGCCTTCGATGGTGAATTTCTCGAGGTAGGTGCCGTCCGGCAGGCGCGGCGACAACGCATCGATCACTTCGATCACCGAGGCGCGGCCATTGCGCTGGCGCTGCAGGTAGGCACCGCCTTCGACGGCATCCACCAGGCGCTGGCGTTGTTCGGATACGCCACGGGCCTGGGCGCTGCGCGTCGCAACCTCGGCCTGCAAGGCATCGGCGGCGGCGCGGCGGTTGTCGACCACCTGGGCCAGCGTTAGCCCCAGCGCAAGCAGGGCGACCACGCCCAGGACCAGGTTCCACACCCGCCACGGATTGCGCTGCTGCAGGCGTAGCGCCGGCGGCAACAGGTTCACGCCGAGCGTGCGGCCGTCGGCATCCAGCAGGTCTACGCCGGCCAGCGTCCCGGCCAGTGCGCCGAGTTGCGCGGTCTGCGCCTCCAGCGCACGGCGCGGCGCCACCACCAGTTCTGCCTGCAACTGGCCGTCCTCGCGCACGCCCAGCAGGCGACCGTCGTGGACCACGTCGGCGGCGGCGAAGGGCGTCTGCCGTTCGATTTCGAAGGCCAGCACGTCGCGCAGGCGTTCGCGCGCGGCGGCGGGCAACAGCAACGGGCGACGCAGGCCCTGCGATGCCGGCAACACCAGCCAGCGCGGCAGGTCCGCGGCGGCATCGGCCAGCACCCCGGCCAGCGGGTCGCGGCCGTCGGCGGCGCCATGCGCGTGCAGCGGCAACATCGCCACGTCCTGCACGCTGTCCCCGCGCTGGCGACGCAGTTGCACGCCGTCGCCCTGCACCTGCAGCAACACCCGGTCCCCATTCGCGGACAGCAGGCGTTGCCAGCGCAACGGCAGCCAGGCACGCAGGCCGGCGCTCCACCACGCAACGAATCCACGCAGGCCGGCACCGGCACTGCCCAGGCGTGCAGGCATCGCGCTCACCGTGGGTCGCTCCCCGCCTGCCAACGCAGCGGCGTGTACGTCGATCCGGGCAAAGCGTTGCCTCCCATTCGCAGGACTACCGACAGATGCGCGCTGCGACCATCGGGGAGTCGGGCACGGCTGTCGATACTATACGTGCCGCTGCCAGCGCTTGCTGGCGGTGCGTCCGGGTCGATCGGCGCGGTTCGCGGCTGCAGGCCCATCGCCGCCAGCACCACCGGCGAGGCGATATTGGCGTCGGGCGTGGCGTTGTTGGAATAAACGGTGAGGTGCGGCACGGCGGCCGCGACCAATGCCGGCCGCATGCCCAGCACCTGGGACAACTCCGCCACGCTGTCGAACGGCGCATCCTTCGCGCCCCAGACCAGGCCCGCCGCTGCGTAGGCAGGATCCTCGGCACCACCGGCCAGCTGGCTGAGGTTGTCCGGGTCGCGCCAGTCGGCGATGGCGGCGGCCAGGCGCGCCGCGCGCTCGCGCGGTTCGCCGAGTTCCTCGAACAGGCCGGCCAGCAGGGTCGGCGCCGCGGCGTTGAGGTCGATCTTCGCGGCCTCGTCGAGGATCGCCACTGCGACCTCGGCGCGGCCGAACGGCACTTTGTAGGCACGTCCATCCGCTGCCCAGCGCTGCTTCGGATCCTGCGCCAGCAGGCGCGATGCCGCGAGCTCCACGCCGGCCCGCGCAGCCTCGCCGGCGACCACGCCGCGCGCCGCGCCATTGCCCTGCAGCGACTCGATCCGCGCCGACATCGCATAGGCGGCGACCAGCCCGCTCAGCAGCAGCACCAGCCACATCACCAGCAACAGCGCCGCGCCCCGCTGCCGGCGCATCACTGCACATCCCCGACGGCGGCGAAGCTGCCCGCCATCGGCAGCGCCACCACGAGGTCCGGCCAGGCGCCGCGCGCGTCGACCATCTGCACGCGCACCTGCACCGGCAACATCCGCGGGTCTTCCCATGCGTCTTCCCACGGGCCGAAGCCGCCATTGCCGGCCAACCCGCGATAGGCGAAGCGCACCTGGCGCAGGCCTTCGACCAATGGCTCCGGCGGACGCGCGGCACTGCCGGCCAGCACCTGGCCGCCCTGGACGATGCGGAAGTCGACCAGCAGGTCGAGTCCGCCGGCAGCCCCGCGACCGACGCCCAGCGCATGCAGGTGCGGGCCGCCGCGACCGAGGTAATCCGGCAGGTCGGCGACGAAACGCATCGAATTCTCGGTGCCCTCGAAGCGCTTGGATGCGCCGGTGCCGGGATCGAGTTCGAAGACGACGCCCTGTGCGCCCCCGATGCGCCGGCGCAGGAAATCGGAGACTGCGCGGATGCGTTCGTTGCGTTCGGCGATCGCCTCGCCGCGCTGCGCGGTGGCAGCCGCCGCACGCAGGGTGGCGAAGCCCAGCGCCATCGCCGCTGCCAGCAGGCTGACCGCCAGCATGACTTCCATCAAGGTGAAGCCGGCCGTCCTGGCGGCACTGCCGCCTGGCCGGATGAACGCCCGAGGGCTGCGCCCGAGGGCCGTACTGAAACCGGCGGCGCGGCGCATCAGCGCAATCCGTCCTGTGCGGGCAGGGCCAGGCGCAGGCTGCTGACCTGCAGGCGCTGCTGCGGCCCGCCTTCGGCCCATTCGATGTCCAGTTGCACGTGCAGCAGGCGCGCGGCACCCGGATCGCCCTGCATCCCCCCGTCGCGCGCGGCCGGGTCGGTCCACGGGGTGGCCCGCAAGGTCCAGCGATAGCGCCCGTCCTCCAGTTCGCCATCGTCGTTCGCTGGCCCCTGCAGCGCACTGGCGTGCTCGGCCAACAGGGTCTGTGCGTGCAGCGCCGCGCGCCCGGCTTCGCCGGCCTGGCGCACCTGCCGGGTCGCGCCGGAGAGGGTGCCCAGTAGCAGGGTCAGGCCCAGCGCGAGCACTGCGAAGGCCACGATGATCTCGATCAGGGTGAAGCCGGCCGCTTTGGCGGCACTGCCGCCAGGTCGGCTGAACGCCCGAGGGCCATGCCCGAGGGCCGGCACGAAGCCACCCGCGCGATGTCTGCGCATCGACTGGCGGTGGACGGTCGAGCGCGTCATCGCTCGCCACGCACGCGTCGCACCACCACTTCGCCGGTCAACCAGCGCACGTCCACGTCCCAACCCGCGCCATTCGCGAGCAGGCGCACCCGCCCGCCGGTCGCCGCGCCGTCCGGGAAGAACCGCACCACGCCCTTGCCGTCGTCGTCCGCCGCATCGGCGAACTGCGCGCCGCTGGCACCGGTGAACACCACCTCGCCTTCGCCCGGCAGGCTGCCGCTGCGGCCTTTCGCACCGCGCCAGCTGCGTCCTCGCGGGTCGATGACCACGTCCTGCGCCTCGCCGGTACTGATCGCCACCGCGCGGGCGAAGCGCAGTTGCGCGGCCATCTCCTTGGCCGCGGAGTGCAGTTGCATGCCGCGCGTGCCGCCACTGAACGCCGCCATCGCCAACAACGTGGCGGTGGCGATGATCGCCAGCACCACCAGGATTTCCAGCAGGGTGAAGCCGGCCGCTCGGGCGGCACTCCCGCCTGCCCGGCTGAACGCCCGAGGGCGATGCCCCAGGGCCGGAATGAAGCCAACCGGGCGTCCGCGCGCGCGCATGGGGGTGTCCGCGCCGCGCCGGTCGCGCTTACTTGAAGGCGATGTCGGCGGCGACGCTGGAACCGCCGACCTTGCCGTCGGCGCCCAGGCTGGCCAGGTCGAACGGTGCGTTCTCGCCCGGCACCTTGTAGGTGTAAGGGTTCTTCCAGGGATCGAGCAGCTCCGGATCACGCGCATACGGACCCAGCCAGCCTTCGGCATCGCCCGGGGCCCTGGTCAGGTCGGCCAGGCTTTCCGGGAGTTTGCCGGTATCCATCTGGAACTGCTGGATCTTCTCCGCGAGCGTCTGCACCTGCGCCTGCGCGAGCCTGGCGTTGGCCCGGTCCTGGCCACCCAGGATCTTGCTGGCGGCGAAGGCGACGATGCCGCCGATCAGCACCACCACCACGATGATTTCGATCAGCGAGAAACCGGCCTGCGAGGCCTTGGGAACGGGACGGAAGGAACGAGTGCGCATGGACGGTTTCCGCATGGGACAGGTAAGGGTTGGATGCAGGGATTGTCGCCGAGTTCCGCGGCCGGCCCTAGCCGACCACGCTGGCCAGGTCGTAGATCGGCGACAGCACGGCCAGGATCACCAGCCCGACGATCAGCGCCAGCACCAGGGTCACCACCGGCACCAGCGCGGCCAGCAGGCGATCCATCGCCACCGAGGTTTCCTGCTCGAAGGTGTCCGCGGTCTTCAGCAGCATCGCGTCGAGCGCGCCGGATTCCTCGCCCACCTGGATCATCTGCAGGGCCAGCCGCGGGAAGCGCTTGCCCTTGCCCAGCGCGGCGGACAGGCCGATGCCGTTCTTCACCTCCTCGGCGGCGGCATCCACGTCGGCGGCGAGCACGCGGTTGTCCAGCACGTTGCGGGCGATGCCGAGCGCCGGCAGCAGCGGCACGCCGTTGCGCAACAGCGTGCCCAGCGTGCGCGCCAGCCGCGCGGCCTCCAGCTTGGCCACCAGCGGGCCGGCCAGCTTGCGTTGCAGCAGCCAGCCATCGAACTTCAGCATGAACACCGGATCGCGACGCTTGCGGTCGATCCACAGCACCGCCAGCAGCGGCACGGCGAGGATCACGATCCACCAGTCGCGGACGAATTCGCCCAGGCCCAGGATGAAGGTCGAGAACCACGGCAGGTCGGCGTCCAGGCTTTCGTACATCGCCGAGAACTGCGGCACCACGTAACCGAGCAGGAACAGCAGCGAGAGGCCGACCATTGCCAGCAGGATCGCCGGGTACACCAGCGCATTGACCACCCGCGTGCGCAGGGCGCGTGATCGCTCGAGGTATTCGGCAAGGCGTTGCAGGGTCTCGTGCAGGTTGCCGCCCGCCTCGCCGGCGCGAACCATGTTCACGAACAAGCGGCTGAAGGTGCCGTGCTGGCGATCCAGCGCGGTCGACAGCGACGCACCGCCGCGCACCGCGTCGCGGATGTCGCCGATGGTGCGGGTGGCGGCCTCGTCCTCCGGCAGTTCCAGCAGGATGCCGAGCGCGCGGTCCAGCGGCTGCCCGGCACCGAGCAGGGTCGCCAGTTGCTGGGTGAACTGCACCAGCCGCTGGCCGGCGAACGGCTTCGGCTTGAACAGCGCGCGCCACGTGGATTCGCCGCCGGCCTCGGACGCCAGCTTCGCCTCCACCGGCAGATGGCCCTGTTCCTGCAGGCGAGCGGCGACCTCGGCATCGCTGCCGGCCTCCATCTGCCCGTCCAGCACTTCGCCGCGCGCGTTCAGCGCCTTGTAGCGATAAAGAGCCATCAGGGCCTGCCCATGCCATTGAAGTCGATCACGCCAAGCATGGGGATGCGCGAGGCAAGGAAGAACGAGGAAATGTATGTCGATACATGCCCGAGTAATGACGCAGCATCGCGCTTCCCCATGCATGGCCCGAAGGGTTGCCATATCCGGGCACTATGCGGCCGCGCACGGCTTGAACAGGCGGCCAGCCTGTCCTGCGCCGCGCGCATCCACCTAGCGCCCGGATATGACAACGTGATCGACTTCAATGGCATGGGCAGGCCCTAGGCGTCCTCGGTCACGCGCAGGACTTCCTCGATCGTGGTCTCGCCGCGCAGCGCCTTGGCGATGCCGACTTCGTACATCGTGCTCATGCCGCCCTGCCGCGCGAGTTTCTCGATCTCGTCCATGCCGGCGTGGCGCATCACCGCGCGGCGGACTTCGTCGTCCATCACCAGCAGTTCCATGATCGTGGTGCGGCCCAGGTAGCCGGTCGGCGACAGCGCCGACGGCTTCGGGCGATACAGGAAGATCTCGCCCTGCGGCTGGTAGCGGCGCAGGCCGAACTTCTCGATTTCCTCCGGCGACGCGGCGTACTGCTCCGCGTGCACGGGCTCGAGCCGGCGCACCAGCCGCTGGCCGACGATGCCGTTGACGGTCGAGGTCAGCAGGTAGTCCTCCACGCCCATGTCGAGCAGGCGGGTAATGCCGCCGGCGGCGTTGTTGGTATGCAGCGTGCTCAGCACCAGGTGGCCGGTGAGCGCCGACTGGATCGCGATGCGCGCGGTCTCGAGGTCGCGCATTTCGCCGATCATGATGATGTCCGGGTCCTGGCGGACGATGCTGCGCAGCGCGTTGGCGAAGTCCAATCCGATCTGCGGCTTGGCCTGGATCTGGTTGATGCCTTCGATCTGGTACTCGACCGGATCCTCGACCGTGATGATCTTGACGTCGGGCGTGTTGAGCTTGCTCAGCGCGGTGTACAGCGTGGTGGTCTTGCCGGAACCGGTCGGGCCGGTCACCAGCAGGATCCCGTGCGGCTGCTCCAGCACTTTCTGGAAGCGCGGCATGAACTGCGGGCCGAAGCCCAGCCTGCCGAAGTCCAGCACCACGGTTTCGCGGTCCAGCAGGCGCATCACCACCGATTCGCCATGCGCAGTCGGCACCGAGCTCACGCGCAGGTCGAGTTCCTTGCCCTGCACCCGCAGCATGATCCGCCCGTCCTGCGGCAGGCGGCGTTCGGCGATGTTGAGCTTGGCCATGATCTTGATGCGGCTGATCACCGCCGCGGTCAGGTTGGCCGGCGGGCTTTCGCCCTCCTCCAGCACGCCGTCGATGCGGTAGCGCACTTTCAATCGTGTTTCGAACGGCTCGATGTGGATGTCCGAGGCGCGCAATTCCACCGCGCGCTGGATCACCAGGTTCACCAGCCGGATCACCGGCGCTTCGGAGGCGAGGTCGCGCAGGTGTTCGACGTCGTCGAAGCCGGCCTCGCCCTCCGCGTTCTCGACGATGCCCTCCATCGCGCTGCGGCCCTGGCCGTGCCAGCGCTCCACCAGCTCGTCGATCTCGCTGCGGACGGCCACTGCCGGGCGCGGTTCACGGCCGGTCGCCAGACGCACCGCATCCAGCGCGTAGACGTCCTGCGGATCCGCCACCAGCACGTCCACGTGGGTCGCGTCCGCGGACACCGGCACCACGTGGTACTGCTTCATGAACTTGACGCCCAATGCCACGTCTTCGGGCGGCAGTTCCGGCACGTCGCGCGCACTGCGCAGCGGCAGGTCGAGTTCGCTCGAACAGGCCTCGGCGTGGTCGCGCTCGGAGACCAGGCCCAGTCGCGCCAGCAAGGTCAGCAGGCCGCCGCCGCTGCTGTGATAGGACGCGTCCTCCTGCAGGCGACGGGCACGGATCAGGTCGGCATCCTTCAGCTTGCCGCGCTGCAGGAGCAACGCGACGATGCGCTCGTCGGGGCTGGCCGGGACAGGGTCGGACAGGACAGCGCTCATGGGATCGCAAGGTCACAGAATGAAGGCTGCGAGGGTAGCAGGGCCACAGGGGTGGCGCGATGGCCCCTCAGATCCTAGAGGACGACCAATTCGGCTGGGTTTGCGCCACGCGCCTTTTGCAGCCATCGGCAAGTCAGCCCCTCTGCGTGTCCGGTGGGAAGGAGCGACGGCGTTACACTTCTAGGACCGCACTGTGCGGGTAACGGGAGATCACCATGAAGGTCGCAAGTCTCGGCAGGACTGCCGCGTTGAGCGTGATGTTTTCCGCGTGCGCCATGCCGGCGTTCGCCCAATCCACTACCACCTTGACCTTCGAGGGGCTCGGAAACCAGGAAACCGTCAACCAGTTCTACAACGGCGGCACTGGCGGCAATGGCAGCGGTCCGGGGACCAACTACGGCGTTTCGTTTTCGGCGAACGCCTTGGCGCTGATTGACTCTGATGCCGGCGGCGGCGGCAATTTCGGGGGTGAACCCAGCCCCGACACCATCCTCTTCTTCCAAAGCGGTGCAGCGGCCACGCTGAACGTGCCTGCCGGGTTCACCACCGGTTTCTCGTTTTACTACGCCAGTCCTGTCTCCGCGGGAACCGTCATCGTCTATGACGGCCCCAACGCCACCGGCAATGTGCTGGCAACGATCAGCCTGCCGACCACACCGAACAACGGCGCGCCGGATCCAACCGGCTCCTACAGCCCGTTCCTCCCGTATGGGGTCAGCTTCAGCGGCACCGCGCGTTCGGTGGACTTTGGCGGTTCAGCCGGCAATATCGGCTTCGACAACATCACCTTGGGCGCTTCTTCTCCGGTGGACCCGGGCGACATCACCTGCGCGAGCGAGGGTTACACCGGCACCAAGCTGACCTGGTGCAAGAACATCTGTGAGAAGGGGTACACCGGCGCCACCCTGGACACCTGGATCCATCGCTGGATCAACCGCTATCGCGACCTGCCCTACTGTGCGGTCGAGGGCGAGGAAGGACCGCCGCAGGAACAACCCAAGTAAGTCGATGATGTCCCGACAAGGCCGGCGCGAGCCGGCCTTGTCGTTTCCGGCCGCAGTAAAAGGACGCTTCGCTCGCGCACCCACCGGCCGCGCCGACCACGTCTCGTGGCCATGAACGGATTCGCATCCGTCTTGCGCATACACCTCCAACGTCGCGGCCGCGACTTCCGGAGGCATGCAGATGCAAGCGAATCGTTGGACAACCCGCCTGGCGATGGCCGGCATGCTGGGACTGGGTGCGTTGCTGTTACCCGCCGACGGCCACGCCGCCATCATCGGCCACTTCAAGGAGGGCACTTGCGCCGCATTCGCGGGCGACTATGCGGCAAGGATCTCGGCCGCCGGCCACACCGCCGTCGCCTTGAGCACGCTGGATGCCGCCTCGCTGGCCCAACTGGACGGGCTGGTGGTGGCGAGTGGGTGCATCGACCAGGACTTCCTCGCCACCAACAGCGCGGTGAACGATGCGGTTGCCGGCGGCCTGGCTCTGTTTCTGCAGGTACAACGGATCGGCCTGGGCCAGGGCACGCCCTTGCAACTGCCGGGCATTCCATCGTTTTCGTCCACCGTGGTTGCGCCCACGATCGGGTTTGGCTGTTCGCTGGATGTCTCCCTACCCAGCGGATCGCCGATCGCGAACGGACCTGGCGGCAGCCTGACCCAGACCGGCCTGGACAATCCCGACCTGTGCGCGCTGACGTACTGGTTCGACGGCAACGCCTTGCCGTTCGGCGGCACCCCGCTTCTGGTCGACGCAAGGGACCCGGCCAAGGTCGGCGCATTCGCCTATTCGCACGGCAACGGACGCGTCGTGTTCTCGATGGACCAGATCCTGCTGACGATGAGCGGGGGCGCGCTTGCAAGCCGTTATCCCCGGCCAGGCAGCGACGCCTACATCACCAACACCATCGCCTGGCTGATGCCCAGGGCACCTGCGATCAGCTGCGCCAGCGAGGGCTACACCGGCACCAAGCTGACCTGGTGCCAGAAGATCTGCGAAAGTGACCTCGAAGGCGCCGCGCTGGACAGCTGGATCCACCGTTGGATCAACCGCTACCGCACCCTGCCGGCCTGTGCAGCGGAAGAAGAGCCGGTGGAAGAAGACGACTTCCCGGACGCCTGATCGATCGAAGGCACTGGGATCACGCACAAGGCCGGCGCAAGCCGGCCTTGTCGTTACGGCATATTCCCTGGCACCGTTATTCCTGGCCGTTTACGCGAAAGAAAAGCGTTTATGCTAGCGAAAGCCGCATCCGGCGGCGGAGGATATCAATGAATACAAGAATTTCAGCGGCGATCCTGACAGTGTTGGCGGGTGCGGCAGTCCTGGCGCCCACAGCAAGCCATGCAGGCAACATCGGCTACGTCACCGGTCAGACGTGCTCTGGTCCCGGCGACAAGACCGCCGCCATCACCGCAGCAGGCCATACACCGGTCGCGATAGGCGCGATCACCCCTGCCTCGCTCTCGGGGCTTTCCGCACTGATCGTGGAATCATGCGGCTCTTACGCCAACAATGCCGACATCAACGCCGCTGTCAACGGCGGAATGGGGTTACTGCTCTCGGACTGGAGTCCGGCAGCAGGAACGGGGACCCAGTTGCCCGGGACACCGGCTGTTTCCTACGTCTACAACGGCTGCATTGAAACGTCGAATTTCCCGGCTGGATCTCCCGCCGCCGAGGGGCCGGGCGGCACGCTCACCGACACCTCGCTCGACGGAGGCAACTGCTCCGCGCACGGTTACATGAGCGGCGCGTTGCCTGCTGGCGTACAAGCGCTTACGACTACCGATGACAGCCCGTCGCAATCGATATCCTTGCTGTATCAGCATGGCGCGGGAACCGTGGTCTACGCACCGCTGCCCTGGAGTTGGTTCCTGCCCGGCGGGACTGGCCAAGACAACGCGGCTGCTCCCGGCATCCGTGCGTTCATGATCAATTCGCTTGCTCTTGTCGCGGGCGAAGGCGTCCTCACCACCTGCGCCAGCGAAGGCTACACCGGCACCAAGTTGCTGTGGTGCCAGAAGATCTGCGAAAGCAACTTGGAAGGCGCCGCGCTGGACAGCTGGATCCACCGCTGGATCAACCGCTACCGCGACCTGCCGTATTGCGCGATGGAAGAAGCACCGCAACCGGAATGAGTTTGGCAACGCGATGATTCGACAAGGCCGGCGCAAGCCGGCCTTGTTGTTTTTGCCCCGGCCCGCTGCCCTGCAGGGCAGCGTGCGTTCGCGGGCTCGCGGCTAGCGCCGCTCGAATTCCCCGCTCACCCCAGCCATACCCGCGCGTTGCGGAACATCCGCTGCCACGGGGAAGCTTCCGGCCAGTCGCGCGGGGCCCAGCTGAAATTGGCGCTGCGCAGGGTGCGCTCGGGGTGCGGCATCAGGATAGTCGCGCGGCCGTCGCGGCTGGACACGCCGGCGATGCCGTCCGGGGAGCCGTTCGGATTGGCCGGATAGGTCTCGGCGACGCGGCCGTCGCCGGTCACGTAACGCAGCGCGACATCGACCGCACTGTGGTCGATGCCGCTGTCGAACTGCGCGCGGCCCTCGCCGTGCGCCACGGCCACGGGAATGCGCGAGCCGGCCATCCCGCGCAGGAACAGCGAGGGCGATTCGCCCACCTCGAGCAAGGCCAGGCGCGCTTCGTACTGCTCGCTGGCGTTGCGCTGGAACGTGGGCCAATGCTCGGCGCCCGGAATGATCCCGCGCAGCTGCGCCATCATCTGGCAGCCGTTGCAGATGCCCAGCGAGAACGTGCCCTGGCGCGCGAAGAACGCGGCGAACATGTCGCGCAACGCATTGCGCTCGAGGATCGAGGTTGCCCAGCCGCGGCCCGCACCGAGCACGTCGCCGTAGCTGAAGCCACCGCAGGCGACGAAGCCGTTGAAGTCGGCCAGGTCGAAGCGGCCAGCGACCAGGTCGCTCATGTGCACGTCGAAGCTGTCGAAGCCGGCAGCATCGAACGCGAACGCCGTTTCGATCTGGCTGTTGACGCCCTGCTCGCGCAGGATCGCGACCTTCGGGCGCGCGCCCGTTGCGATGAACGGCATCGCGATGTCTTCGCCGGCATCGAACGTGAGCTTGGGCTGCAGGCCGGGCGCATCGAAACGGCGTGCGGCGTCGCGCTCGCTGTCGGCGCCATCGGGGTTGTCGCGCAACTTCTGCATCGCATGGGTCACCGACCACCATGCGTCGAACAACTCGTCCCAGCGCCATTCGGCCAGCGTCTCGTCGGCGTCGCTGACGCGGATGGTCGGTGCCGTGGTCGGCCGGGCGATGCGTTGCGCGCATTCGATCAGGCCGTGTCGCGCGACCAGGTCGGCGAATGCCGCGCGTTCCTCGACCGGCACCTGCACCACCACGCCGAGCTCCTCGTTGAACAGGGTGCTGAACACGTCATCGCCGCGGCCATCGCCCCAGCCGTCGAGGCGGATCTCCAGGCCGAGGTGCGAGGCGAATGCCATCTCGCACAGGGTGGCGAAGACGCCACCGTCGGAACGGTCATGGCAGGCCAGCAGCATGCCGTCCTCGCGCGCGTCGCGGACCAGTTCGAACAGCGCGCGCAGGCGCTGCGGATCGTCTAGGTCGGGCACGTCGCCGCCAAATGCCGGCAGCGCTGCACCGGCATTCGCATCCGGATAGCACTGCGCCAGGGTCGAACCGCCCATGCGCTGGCGACCGGCGCCGAGGCCGATCAGCCACAGTTCCGACTCGAAGTCGCGACGCAGCAGCGGGGTGAGCTGCTGGCGGACATCGACCACCGGCGCGAACGCGGACACCACCAGCGAGACCGGCGACACGGATTTATGCGCGGCGCCATCGGATTGCCACTGTGCCTGCATCGACAGCGAATCCTTGCCGACCGGGATGCTGAGCTCCAGTTCGGGGCACAGTTCCATGCCCACTGCCTTGACCGCATCGAACAGGCGTGCGTCTTCGCCCGCATGGCCGGCCGCGGCCATCCAGTTGGCCGACAACTTGATCCGGTCGAGCGATTCCACCGGCGCGGCGAGCAGGTTGGTGATCGCTTCGCCCACTGCCATCCGCGCGGACGCGGCGGCGTCGAGCAGGGCCAGCGGCGTGCGTTCGCCGATCGCCATCGCCTCGCCGGTGAAGCCGTCGAAGCCGCTGAGGGTGATCGCGCAATCGGCCACCGGCAGCTGCCACGGACCGACCATCTGGTCGCGCGCGGTCAGGCCGCCGACGGTGCGATCGCCGATGGTGACCAGGAACGATTTCGACGCCACGCTGGGATGCGCGAGCACGCGCAGGCCGGCCTCGCGCAGGTCGAGCGCGTCGGTGTCGGCCTCGGGCCATTGCGGCGGCGCGGGGTGCGCGGTGTCGCGGTGCATCTTCGGCGCCTTGCCGAACAGCACGTCCATCGGCAGGTCGATCGCCGGCGGTTCGCCCGCGTAGCCGACCACCAGCCGTTCTTCCTTCGTGGCGGTGCCGACCACCGCGAACACGCAGCGCTCGCGCACGCACAGCGCGGCGAACTCGGCCACCCGCGACTGCGGGATGCCCAGCACGTAGCGTTCCTGCGATTCGTTGCACCACAGCTGCATCGGCGAGAGCGACGGATCGTCGCTGGGAACCTTGCCGAGGTCGATCACCCCGCCCACGCCGGAATCGTGCAGCAGCTCCGGGATCGCATTCGACAGCCCACCGGCACCGACGTCGTGCACCGACAGGATCGGGTTGTGTTCGGCCAGCGCGACGCAGCGGTCGATGACTTCCTGCGCGCGTCGCTCCATCTCCGGGTTGTCGCGCTGCACCGAGGCGAAATCGAGGTCTTCGCTGGTATCGCCGGAGGCGACCGAACTCGCCGCGCCACCGCCCAGGCCGATCAGCATCGCCGGGCCGCCGAGCACGATCACCGCATCGCCATCAGAGAGCGACAACTTCGCCACCATCGGCCGGTCCATCGCGCCGATGCCGCCGGCGAGCATGATCGGCTTGTCGTAGGCGCGCGCCAGGCCCGTCCCCTCGCGCAACTCGAAGCTGCGGAAATAGCCGACCAGGTTGGGCCGGCCGAATTCGTTGTTGAACGCGGCCGCGCCAAGCGGGCCGTCCAGCATGATCTCCAGCGCCGGCGCCATCCGCGGGTTGAGCGTGCGTTCGCCTTCCCACGGCTGCGGCAATGTGGGAATGCGCAAGTGCGAGACCGAGAATCCGCACAGGCCGGCCTTCGGGCGGCCGCCGCGACCGGTCGCGCCTTCGTCGCGGATCTCGCCACCGGCACCGGTGGAGGCGCCGGGGAACGGCGCGATCGCGGTCGGGTGGTTGTGGGTCTCGACCTTGATGCAGAACGCGCTCTCGGCGACCGCTTCGGCGCGGTATTGCTGGGTGGCCGGATCGGGACGGAAGCGCGATGCCGCGTAGCCCGCCACGACCGCCGCGTTGTCGCTGTAGGCGGAGAGCGTGTGCTCCGGCGTGACCGCGTGGGTGTTCTTGATCATCTTGAACAGCGAGGTCGTTTGTTCACGACCATCGATGGTCCACGACGCATTGAAGATCTTGTGCCGGCAGTGCTCGGAATTGGCCTGCGCGAACATCATCAGCTCGACGTCGTGCGGGTCGCGGCCGAGTTCGCCGTAGCGCTCGCGCAGGTAGTCGATCTCGTCCTGCGCCAGGGCCAGGCCGAGGCGTACGTTCGCGGCTTCAAGCCCAGCGAGCGGGATCACTTCAAGCGCCCCGCGCGGATTGGCGGTGAACAGCGCCGCGCCCTCCTCGCGGGTGGCGAGCAGCGACTGCGTCATCGGGTCGTGCAGCAACTTCGCCAGCGCGGCCTGGCTGGCGGCATCGTCAGGCCAGCCAGCCACGTCGATGCGCATGCCGCGCTCGACCCGCTTCACCGGCAGGCCGGCGCCGCGCAGCAGTTCGGTGGCCTTGCTCGCCCACGGCGACAGGGTGCCGAGGCGCGGCACCACGAAGCGCGAGACGCTGCCCGGTTCGGCATCGGCCACGCCGTCGCCGGCCTGGAGGATGCGCTTGAGCGCGTCCAGGTCCGGGCGTGCGCCGGCATCGGGGTCGATCCAGTAGCCATGCCAGGCACCGCGGATGCGCAGGCCGGGGACGATGGCGTTGAGGCGGGCTTGCAGGCGGTCGCGGCGGAACGGCGACAGGGCGGGCGCGCCCTCGAGGAGGATCATGTCCGGCTGACGGTGGCAACGGGCCGGCTAGTGTAGCCGAGCCGGGCGCGAGCCCGGCCGGCGCATGCGCTCAGACGCCGGCCGCGGCGGCCTCCAGGCGCTCCAGCAGGGCCTCCGGCGGCAGGTAACCACCGATCAGTTCGCCATTGCTGTTGAGGATCATCGGGGTGCCGGTCAGGCCCATCCGCTGGCCGGCACGGTACTGCATGTCGACCGGCGTCTTGCAGGTCCGCGCCGGCACCGCGCGGCCGTTCTTGGCATCGGTCAGCGCCTTGCGCCGATCCGGCGCGCACCAGACCGAGACCATGTTGCGGTAGTCGGCGCTGGCCAGGCCGGCGCGCGGGAAGGCCAGGTACTCGACCTCGATGCCGCGCCTGGTGTACTCGGCGATGTCGGTGTGGAACTTGCGGCAATAGCCGCATTCGATGTCGGTCAGCACGACCACGGTGTGCTTCGGCTTGCCGGCCGGCGAGAACACGATGCGATCCTCGACCGGCAGCGTCTTGAGGATGTCGACACGCAGGTTCGCCATCGCCGCCTCGGCCAGGTCCTTGCGCTTGGCGATATCCAGCAGGCCGCCCTGGAACAGGTACTTGCCGTCGTCGCTGACATACACGACCTGGCCGGTGGCGATGACCTCCCGGAACCCGGGGACGGGCGCGGCCTTGATGCTTTCCACGGTGATCTGCGGGTTCAGCTCGCGCAATACGGCGCGGGCGCGGGCCTCGGGGGTGCCGGTGGCATACACGGGTTCCGCCGCGGCCTTGGGTCCGATAGTGATTTTCTGGCCGGCCTCGGGCGCGGATTGCTGCGCGCAGGCGGACAGGCTCAGGCTGCACAGGGCAGCAAAGGCGAGGAAACGGTTCATCGAAACTCCTGGAGGCGGGCAGGTGGTCCGACCGGAAGCCGGCCACGGGGTTCCCGGCATTCTCGCATGCATGGGCGATCAGGCCCGCGGGTGGTGGCGGGCGTGCAGGGACTTGAGGTGCTCGCGCGCCACCAGGGTGTAGATCTGTGTCGTCGACAGCGAGGCGTGGCCCAGCAGCATCTGCAGGGCACGCAGGTCGGCCCCGCGGTTGAGCAAATGGGTGGCGAAGCTGTGGCGCAGGCCATGCGGACTGACCCGCGCAGGATCGATCCCGGCCGCGGCCGCGTGATGCTTGACCAACGCCCAGAAGGCTTGCCGGGTCGGCGCCAGCCCCTTTGCATCGACGAACAGCGCCTGCGCAACGGCGGCATCGCGCAGGCCGGACAGCAGCGCCGGGCGCGACTCGCGCAGGTAGCGTTGCAGCCAGTGCTGGGATTCCTCGCCCAGCGGGACCAGCCGGTCCTTGCCGCCCTTGCCGGTCACCCGCAGCACGCCCTGGCGCAGGTTGATCGCGGTCGCCGGCAGGCCAACCAGTTCGCTCACGCGCAGGCCGCAGGCATACATCAGTTCCAGCATCGCGCGATCGCGCAGCCCGGCCGGGGTAGCGGCATCGGGCGATTCCAGCAGCGCCGATACCTGCGCCTCCGACAACGCCTTGGGCAGCAGGCGCGGCAGGTGCGGCGCTTGCAGCAGGGCGCAGGGATCGTCGCTGCGCAAGCGCAGGCGCACCGCGTGCGCGTAGAACGCATGCAGGGTGGACAGCAGTCGGGCATTGCTGCGCGGCTTGTAGCCGGCCCCGCTGCGCATGGCCAGGTAGTCGAACAGGTCGCTGCGCACGGCCAGGGTCAGTCGCGGCGCGGCAGATCGGCCCTGCAGCCAACGCGCCAGCCCCTGCAGGTCGCTGCGGTAGGCCGAGAGCGCCGCGGGCGAAAGCCCCTGCTCTGCCCAGGCGGCATCGAGGAAGCGCTCGATCGCGGCAGCATCCTCGTCCGCAAGCGGGGGCAGCGAACGGGCAATGCGACGGCGATCGGCGGTGGTGCTCATTGCGCGCAAGCGTAGCCGGTGGCTGCGCAGGCCGCCTGTATCCTGTCGCGATGCCCGATGACACCACCCCAACCGCTGCGGCTCCCGCCAAACCGCGCGCATTGATCGGCTGGCGTTTGCTGGCCCTGCTCTACGACGCCCTGCCGGTGGTCGCGTTGTGGATGCTGGCCTCGACCGCGTTCACCCTGGGCTACACCTTCCTCGGCCACCACCCGTCGCACGAGAACATCGCCCCGTTCAGCGCACTGCAATGGCTGCTCTGGGTGTGTTGCTGGGCGATCACCGGCCTGTACGCCGTGCTCAGCTGGCGCGGCGGCGGGCAGACCCTGGGCATGCGCCCGTGGCGGCTGCAGGTGGTCGACCTGGCGGGGAATGTGCCGGGAACGCGCGCGCTGTGGCGTCGCTATGCCGTGGCCAGCGTGTCGCTGCTGCTGGCCGGCATGGGGTTCTGGTGGGCGTGGATCGATCGTGACCGTCTCACCTGGCACGACCGCGCCAGCGCGACGCGACTGCTGCGCCGGCCCAAGCGCGCGCCGCTCAGCCGGAGCGACGCCTGAACAACAGGTACGACACCAGCAGCATGATGATCGGCGGCATCGCGTAGGCGATGCGGTAGTCGTAGCGGAACACCCCTGCCACCTGCGTCGACATCTTCTGCAGCATCCAGAAGCCCAGCGCGAACACGATGCCGATGAACACGCGCTTGCCGTAGCCGCCGCTGCGCAGCGAGCCGAATGCGAACGGCACCGCCGCCAGGCACAGCGCCAGCACGTTGACCGGGTAGAACCAGCGGCCCCAGTAGATATCCTCGAACTCGCCGGCTTCCAGGTCGTTGCGCTTGCGGTACTCGATGCTGCCGCGCAGCTCGCCGCTGCCCATGTTGCGCGGCTTGGTCACGCTGGCGGCCAGCGCAGTCTCGTCGAGCGCCGATTCCCAGCGCTCCTCGCGGACCTTGTCGCGGGTCACCGACTTGGCGCCGAAGGTGGTGCGCTCGACCTCGCGCAGCACCCAGCCGCCGGGGCGGTGTTCGGCGATGCTGGCGTTGGCGATCGACTTCAGGCGGCCGTCGTCGTCGAACTGGAACAGGCGCACGCCGCGCAGTTCCAGCCAGCGGTCGTCGCCGCGCTGCTTCTGCTCGCCGTTGCGCGCGTTGAGGAACATGTCGCCCTCGCGCGCCCACAGGCCGCTGTACTGGGCGACCACCAGGTCCTTGTTGCGCACCGACTTCAGCGCCTGCGCGCGTTCCTCGCCCCACGGCGCGAGGGTTTCGCCGTTGACCACCATCAGCGCGGTCAGCATCGCCAGCGACAACGCCACCGAGATGCTCAGCCGCCGGCGCGACAGGCCGACGGCGCGCAACGCGGTCAGTTCGGACGATGCCGACAGCTGGCCCAGGCCGAGCAGCGCACCGATCACCGCGGCGGTCGGGAACAGGTTGTAGGCACGCCACGGGATGGTCAGCCCGGTCGCCGCGATCGCATGGTTGATGGTGAACCCGCCCTTGCCGATGTCGCCGGCGTCGCCGGCGAAGGCGAGCACCACGTCCAGCCCGAGCAGCACGCCCCAGGCCAGCAGCACGCTGCCGACCACGGCGCGCGCGATGTAGGTGTCGTGCAGGCGGGGCCAATGCTTCATCGACGCCACCACGCCTTGGCCACGCGCCCGTCGCGGGCATACAACCAGATGCCCAGCGCCAGCATCGGCAGCAGCAGCCACCACAGGCCGAAGGCGGCAGGCAGACTGCCCTCGGCCAGCCACTGGGTGCCCAGCATCATCAGGAACACGCCCACCAGGTAGGCCAGGAAGGCCAGCAACATCGAGCCGTAGCGGGCCTGGCGCGGCGAACTGCGCGCCAGCGGCACCGCCAGCAGGGCGAACGCCAACGCCAGGAGCGGCGGCGCGATGCGCCAGTGCAGCTCGGCGGCGGCGGGCGCCCCCTTCATTCCCAGCAACGCCAGCGTGGGCTTCATGGCAGGCGAGTCCGCCACCGCCTCGTCGTCCGCGGTCGGCAACTGCATCTCGTTGCGCGCATAGCGCATCAATCGGTAGTCGAGGTCGGCACCGCTCGCCGGGCCTTCCACCCGGAACCCATCGAGCAAGGCCAGCAGGCGCGCGCCCTGGTCGCGGTACAGCTCGCCGGTGCGGGCCGTGGCCACGTCCATGCGATCGCCGCGCTCGCGATAGACGAAAACGCGGCCCAGCTTGGTGCCGTCTCCAGACATTTCCCCGGCATAGGCCACGCCACCGCCGGACATCGGGGTGAAGCGGCCCGGTTCCAGGCCGGCCACCAGCAGGTTCTTGTTGGCTTCGGCGACCATCGAGCGGGCCACGCCGTTCGCCCACGGCCCCAGCCACAACGAACTGCCGCCGATCAGCAGCAGCAGCGGAATCACCACGATCAGCAACGGCCGCAGCAAGCGGCGCGGGCCGACGCCCGCCGCCGCCAGCACATGCATCTCGGAATCGCGGTACAGCCGGCCGACCGCCAGCAGCAGGCCCAGCAACAGGCCCAGCGGCAGGATCAGCGGCAGATAGCTCACCAGGCGCAGGCCCAACTGCGACAGGAGCAGGGTCGGCGGCACCTTGCCACGGGCCATTTCGCCGATCAGGTCGGCGAACAGGCCGCCCAGGCTGACCATGCCCAGGATCACCAGCGCGGCGAACACGGCGCGGGCGAACTCGGCACTCAGATATCGGTCCAGCTTCGGCATCGGGCCTGCTTGCTCTAAACTTCGGGGTTCGTCACGCGCTGCATCCCGCGCCTTGCCGCGGCCGCGCATTGTAAGCGACACCGCCCGCGCGACCGCTGGCCCTGCCTGCGGTCGCCATGCCCGTCTTCGGACGTCACTTCCCGGACACCTTGGTCGATGAGCCTCGAATTCAGCCTGAACCAGACCCCGCCCGCCACCGCCAGCGTCGACTGCGTGATCGTGGGTGCCTACGCCGATGGCAGCCTCACGCCTGCCGCCGCCGCCCTCGATGCCGCCAGCGACGGCCGCATCCAGGCCTTGATCGCCCGCGGCGACATCGTCGGCAAGACCGGCAAGACCGCCCTGCTGCACGATCTGCCGAACGTGACCGCGCCGCGCGTGCTGGTGGTCGGGCTGGGCGATGCCGGCAAGTTCGGCGTGCCGCAATACCTCAAGGCCGTCGGCGATGCCGCGCGCACCCTCAAGACCGGTGCCGTGACCTCCGCGCTGTTCACCCTCGGCGAAGTCGCCGTCGCCGGCCGCGACGCGGCCTGGAACCTCCGCAACGCGGTGATCGCCGCCGATCATGCCTGTTATCGCTACACCGCCACCCTCGGCGCCAAGAACAAGAAGCGCGACGAGAAGGGCCTGGTGCGCTTCGAAGTGTCCGGCGACGACGCCACCGCGCTGTCCCACGGCATCGCGATCGCCGCGGGCGTGCAGTTCACCCGCGAGCTCGGCAACCTGCCGCCGAACATCTGCAACCCGGCCTACCTCGCCTCGCAGGCGATGGACTTCGCCACGCGCAGCGACGGCGCAACCTGCGAGGTGCTGGACGAAGTGGCGATGGAACAGCTCGGCATGGGCTCGCTGCTCGCGGTCGCGCGCGGCTCGGCAAACCGCCCGCAGCTGGTGGTGCTGAAGTGGAATGGCGGCGGCGATGCCAAGCCCTACGTGCTGGTCGGCAAGGGCATCACCTTCGACACCGGTGGCGTCAACCTGAAGACCCAGGGCGGCATCGAGGAAATGAAGTACGACATGTGCGGCGCGGCCAGCGTGCTCGGCACCTTCGTCGCCACCGTCGGCATGCGCCTGCCGGTGAACCTCGTCGTCATCGCCGCGGCGGTGGAGAACGCCATCGACGGCAATGCCTACCGCCCCAGCGACGTCATCACCAGCATGTCCGGCAAGACCATCGAGGTCGGCAACACCGATGCCGAAGGCCGCCTGATCCTGTGCGACGCACTGACCTATGCCGCGCGCTTCGAACCGGCCGCACTGGTCGACGTGGCGACGCTGACCGGCGCCTGCGTGGTCGCGCTGGGCAAGTACGCCACCGGCGTGATGACCAAGAAGGACGACGACCTGGCCCGCGAACTGCTCGCCGCCGGCGAGACCGCTTTCGACCGCGCCTGGCAGCTGCCGCTGTGGGACGAATACCAGGGCATGCTCGATTCCGCCTTCGCCGACGTCTACAACATCGGCGGCCGCTGGGCCGGCGCGATCACCGCCGGCTGCTTCCTGTCGCGCTTCACCGAAGACCAGCGCTGGGTGCACCTGGACATCGCCGGCGTGTCGAATGGCGACGGCAAGATGGGCATGGCCACGGGCCGCCCGGTCGGCCTGCTGTCGCAGTGGCTGCTGGATCGCGTCGCCTGACGCTGTTGGAAAAGGGGTCAGAGTGAAGTTTTGCGACCGGCTTGTCCGCAGACATCGAATGGCGTCGCCGCAAAATTCACTCTGACCCCTTTTCCTTCCCGATTCCTTGCCCATGCCGCGCGCCGACTTCTACCTGATCGACAAGCCACGCTTTCGCGAGCAGCCGCTGCTGCTCGTCTGCGAACTGGCCAAGCGCGGCTACGCGGCCAACCTGTCGATCCTGGTGCTGGCGCGCGACGCCGCGCAGGCGGAAGCGATCGATGACCTGATGTGGTCGTTCGATCCCGACGAGTACCTGCCGCACCAGATCGCCGGGATGGACGAAGGCGACGACGACACCCCGATCCTGATCGCCACGCCGGACATGGACATCCCCGCGCGGCCGATGCTGATCAACCTGCGTGACGGCGCGCCGAACGGCAGCTTCGACCGCGTGCTGGAAGTGGTGCCCGCCGATCCCGCGGCACGCGCGCCGCTGCGCGAGCGCTGGAAGCATTACCAGGCGCTCGGGTTCGAGGTGAACAAGCACGACATGTGAGTGCTGTCATTCCTGCGAAGGCAGGAATCCAGCGTCTTTCGCTAAAGAATCCACGACCAAACATCAAAGACACTGGATCCCGGCCTTCGCCGGGATGACGAGCAAACACCCATGACCACCCTCGCCTCCGGCTACGAACCCAAATCCTTCGAATCCCGCCTCTACGCCGAATGGGAAGCCAGCGGCGCATTCGCCCCGCAGGGCGATGGCCCGGCCTACACGATCCTGCTGCCGCCGCCGAACGTCACCGGCACCCTGCACATGGGCCACGCCTTCCAGCACACCCTGCAGGACGCGCTGATCCGCTACCACCGCATGCGCGGCTATCGCACCTTGTGGCAGATGGGCACCGACCATGCCGGCATCGCTACCGAGATGGTGGTGTCGCGCAATCTCGCCATCGCCGGGCAAGGCGAAACGCGAGACTCGCTGGGGCGCGATGCGTTCATCGAGAAAGTCTGGGAGTGGAAGCAGCAGTCCGGCGACACCATCGAGCGGCAGATGCGCCGGCTCGGCGCCAGCGGCGACTGGTCGCGCAGCGTGTTCACCATGGACCCGATGGCGAGCGACGCGATCGTCGAAGCCTTCGTGCGCCTGCACGAACAGGGCCTGGTCTATCGTGGCCAGCGCCTGGTCAACTGGGATCCGGTGCTGAAGACCGCGATCTCCGATCTTGAAGTTGCCAGCGAGGAAGAGAACGGCCACATGTGGTCGATCCGCTATCCGCTCGCGGATGGCGTCAGCTATGAACACGTCGAGGTCGATGCCGAAGGCGTCGAGACCCTGCGCGAAACCCGCGACTTCATCGTCGTGGCCACCACCCGCCCTGAAACCATGCTCGGCGATACCGCGGCGATGGTGCATCCGGAGGACGCGCGCTACCTCGCGCTGCACGGCAAGTTCGTGCAGTTGCCGCTGACCGGTCGGCGCATCCCGGTGATCACCGACGACTACGTGGATCGCGCCTTCGGCACCGGCGTGGTCAAGGTCACGCCCGCGCACGACTTCAACGACTACGCGGTTTGGCAGCGCCACGTTGAGTCCGGCGTTTTCGACGCGATCAAACATCGGGGATTGATCAACATCTTCACCCCAGAAGCTAAGATCAAATCCAGCTACTGGGATGACTTTTCTTTTAAGAGGAGTGCAGCAACGTCTCAGCTTGCTGACGCCCCAATCATCGGCAAGTCAATCTCAGAACAAGTTCCTGAGAAGTACCACGGGCTGGATCGTTTCGACGCACGCAAGCTCATCGTCGCCGACCTCGAAGCCGCGGGCCTGCTGGTCGAGATCAAGCCGCATCGCCTGCAGGTGCCGCGCGGCGACCGCAGCGGCCAGGTGATCGAGCCCTTCCTCACCGACCAATGGTTCGTGAAGATGGACACGCTCGCGGCGCGCGGCCTGGAACTGGTCGAGTCCGGCGAGGTGAAGTTCGTCCCGCCGAACTGGATCAACACCTACCGCCACTGGCTGGAAAACATCCAGGACTGGACGATCAGCCGGCAGCTCTGGTGGGGCCACCGCATCCCGGCGTGGTTCGACGATGCAGGCAAGATCTATGTCGGCCGCAGCGAAGACGAAGTGCGCGCGACGCATGGCCTGGGCGACGCAGCGCTGCGCCAGGATCCGGACGTGCTGGAGACCTGGTTCTCCTCGGCGATGTTCCCGTTCAGCACCCAAGGCTGGCCGAACGAAGACCGAATGGGCGAGCTCGGCTTCGATGTCGCGCTGCCGACCTCGGTGCTGGTCACCGGCTTCGACATCATCTTCTTCTGGGTGGCGCGGATGATCATGATGACCGACCAGTTGGTCGATCGCGTGCCGTTCCGCGACGTCTACATCACCGGCCTGGTGCGCGACAAGGACGGCCAGAAGATGTCGAAGTCGAAGGGCAACATCCTCGACCCGCTCGACATCATCGACGGCATCAGCATCGACGCGCTGGTCGCCAAGCGCACCACCGGGCTGATGAAGCCCACCGATGCGCCGAAGATCGAGAAGGCCACGCGCAAGGAATTCCCCGACGGCATCCCCGCGTTCGGCGCCGATGCGCTGCGCTTCACCATGGCCGCGCTGGCCGGCCCCGGCCGCGACATCAAGTTCGACCTGCAGCGCGCCGAGGGCTACAAGAATTTCTGCAACAAGCTGTGGAACGCGACGCGCTTCGTGTTGATGAACATCGAGTCGATTCCGGCTGATGAGCGGAAATGGCTGCATGCGGAACGGCGTTTTTCAACGGGCGGCATCGTCATCAATCAATGGATCGTCGGTCGTCTGCAGGAGACCATTGCGGACGTTCATTCGCATTTTGCGAACTACCGTTTCGATCTTGCTGCGCAATGTGTCTACGAATTCCTCTGGAACGAATACTGTGACTGGTTCATCGAACTTTCGAAACCGTATTTCCAGGGCGACTCGATCGGGCACAAGGACATCACCGCGCAGACCGCCTTGCAGGTTCTTGAATCCGCGCTGCGACTCCTGCATCCGATTGCCCCCTTCGTGACCGAGGAACTTTGGCGCCAGATCGCGCCGCAACTCGGTATCGATGGCGAGAGCGTCATGACGCAACCCTATCCTGATGCGGAAAGCCACCTGATCAATCAGGACGCGAACGCCGATATCGAATGGCTCAAGGCCGTCATCACCGCGCTTCGCAGCATCCGCAGCCAACTCGGCGTGTCGCCGGCCAAGCAGGTGTCGTTGCTGGTGCGCGGCGGCAATGCCGATGATGCCGCGCGCGTCGCCCGCTTCGACGCGCAACTGCGCTTCCTGTGCAAGCTGGAGCGCATCGACACGCTGGCCGGCGATCCACCCGCCGCCGCGCCCGCGGTGGTCGGCGAGCTGCAGCTGTTCGTGCCGCTGGAAGGCCTGGTCGACCTCGATGCCGAGCGCGTGCGACTGGACAAGGAACTCGCGCGGGTCGCGTCCGAAAAGGACAAGAGCGAAGCCAAACTCGCCAAGTTCGGCGGCAGCGTGCCGCCGGCGGTGGTCGAGCAGGAACGCGCGCGGCTGGCCGACTGGAGCGCGAAGCTGGAGGCGCTGACGGCGCAACGCGAGCGGCTGGGGTAACGAAAAGGGGTCAGAGTGAAGTTTCCTGACCAAGGTCTGGAACGATCGAAATGATCGGCAGGAAATTCACTCTGACCCCTTTTCGTCCGGGCCGTCTCGGATCTACAGCGCCGGCATCTTCGTTACGTCGTCCGACAGCAACTCCATCGCCATCACGATCGCGTCCTCGCGCCCGTTGTTGGCGGCGGGGTAATAGCGCGGGCGGCGGCCGATCTCGTTGAATCCGCTGGCGTCGTACAGCGCGATCGCGCGCGGATTGGACGGGCGCACTTCCAGGAACACGCGCTGCGAGCCGAAGCCGCGGGCGACCCGCAACAGCGCCTGCAACATGCGTCGGCCCAGCCCCTGCCCTTCGTTGCCGGGCGCGGTGCACAGGTTGAGCACGTGCGCCTCTTCCACGCCGATGCTGAGCACGCCGTAGCCGACGATCTCGCCGTCGCGTTCCTGCAGCCACATCGGGTAACCGGCATGCAGGCAGTCGCGGAAGATGCCGCGCGTCCACGGGAACGGATAGGCGCGCACCTCGATGCGCATCACCTCGTCCAGGTCGGCTTCACGCATCGGCCGCAGGTGCGTCGCGGCCGCCACCGCGTCCGCGCGCTGCGCGTTCACGCCATGCCCCGCCGCATCGCCCGCAGCCGCGGCCACAGCGCGCGCTTGGCACTGGCATCGCCGTGCAGCCTCGCCAGCGGGGTGAGATCACCGAACTGGCGGCTGAAATCGTCCGGCGCCAGGCCCGCGGCACGCGCCAACCGCGCCAACACCGCATCGTCCACCTGCACGCCCTGCGCCACGACCGGCGGCCGGTACACCGCATGGCCCAGCTCGGCCAGCACCGCGCGCTGGAACGGATCCCAACTCACGCAGCGGGATCCAGGCGGCGCCGGCGGAACCACATCAGCGGCCCGGACACCGCGTAGAGCGTACTGGCGACCAGCAGGGTCACCGGTGGCTCGATCCACAACGCGATCAGCACCACCACCGCGATCAGCAGGGTGAAGAACGGCACCCGGTCAGACTTCGGCCCGGTGCCGCTGCCCTTGAAGCTGTTGTAGCGAAGCCGGCTGACCATCAGCAGGCCCGCGCAGACGGTCAGCGCCAGCGCGACGTAGCGCAGTTCCTCGCCGGTCCAGCCGAACACGTTGCAGGTCCAGACGAAGCTGGCCATCAGTCCGGCAGCCGCCGGGCTGGCCAGGCCGATGAACCAGCGCTTGTCGACCTGGCCCACCTGGCTGTTGAAGCGCGCCAGCCGCAGCGCGGCGCAGGCAGCGTAGAGGAACGCGCCCAGCCAACCCAGCTTGCCGGCGGTGACGCCGTCCAGTTTCATCCCCACCAGCGCCCAGTGGTACATCACCAGCGCCGGCGCCATGCCGAAGCTGACCAGGTCGGCCAGCGAGTCGTACTGCACGCCGAATTCGCTCTGGGTATTGGTGAGGCGGGCGACCCGGCCGTCCAGTCCGTCCAGCACCGCAGCCACGAAAATGGCGATGCAGGCGGTCTCGAAGCGCCCCTGCGAGGCCGCGATGATCGCGAAGAACCCGCCGAACAGGCCGCCGGTGGTGAGCAGGTTGGGCAGCAGGTAGATGCCGCGGCCGCGCGGGCGTGGCGGGGTGGCGTCGTGGTTCTCTTCCATCGGGCCAGTGTAGGGCCTATCCCGCCCGCGCCGAAGCCGCCGGACTTGCGGTGGCCCCGCCGCGGTGCTGCAATCGGCGCGGGATTCCCCTGGAGCACGCCATGCACGCCACCCGCACCATCGCCGCCGCGCTTGCCCTGTTGCTGGCGGCCGCGCCCACCCTGGCCCAGCAGCAACGCGTGTACCAGTGGAAGGACGCCAAGGGCGTGACCCACTACACCGACCTGCCGCCGACGCAGGCGCACAAGAGCCGTGACATCGACAACAAAGGCAACACACCCGAAATCGCCACGGTCAAGCCGGTCGAAAACGAGCAGTGCGCCAACTCGCGCAGCAACCTCACGCGATTGCAAACCAGCCAGGCCGTCGGCGTCGATACCGATGGCGACGGCAAGTCGGACCGCAACCTCAGCAGCGACGAGCGCGCCTCGCAGATCGAGCTGAACCAGGCCGCGATCAAGGCCTATTGCCCCGCCACCAAACCGTGAAGCAGCTGGGCATGCTGGTGCTGGCCATCGCCCTGGGCGTGGCCGCCTGGTGGTGGTACACGCAGGAGATGCCGCGCCGCGAACGGGAACGCGCAGTCGCTGCGGAAGCGGCGGCGAAACAGGCCGAACGCGCTGATTCCCTGTACCGCTGGCGCGACGATGCCGGCAACCTGCAGATCACCGAAGACCCGCCAACGGGCCGCAAATACGAGCGGATCAGCCGCACGCCGAAGGACGGCATCCAGGTCAAGGGCAACGCGGACTGAGACGGCCGGGATGCATCGACTCCGTTCGTGGTGAGCCTCTCAAACCATGAACGGAGTCCATTCCCGCGCGCCATCCGTGGTTCGACAGGCTCGCCACGAACGGCTGCAACTTGATGCGTACGAACGGCCATGCCCGCGCGCATGGCAAAATGCGCATTCCGCCTTGTTCCGAAGCCCCCCATGCGTCTCTCGCAGTTCCACCTCCGCACCGAAAAGGAAACCCCCGCCGACGCCGAAGTGATCAGCCACAAGCTGATGCTGAAGGCCGGCATGATCCGCAAGCTGGCCGCCGGCCTGTACACCTGGTCGCCGCTGGGCCTGCGGGTGATGCGCAAGGTCGAGGCGGTGGTCCGCGAGGAAATGAACCGCGCCGGCGCGATCGAGATGGCGATGCCGTCGATCCAGCCGAAGGAGCTCTGGGAGGAGACCGGTCGCTGGGCCAAGTTCGGCCCGCAACTGCTGAAGATCCGCGACCGCAAGGAGCAGGACTTCTGCTTCACCCCCACCGCGGAGGAAGCGGTCACCGATTTCGCCCGCAACGAGCTGGCCAGCTACAAGCAGCTGCCGGTCAATTTCTACCAGGTCACGACCAAGTTCCGCGACGAGATCCGCCCGCGTTTCGGGGTGATGCGCGCGCGCGAGTTCGTGATGAAGGATGCGTATTCCTTCCACATCGACGACGACTCGCTGCACGCCGAATACCAGAACATGTACGACACCTACTCGCGCATCTTCACCCGGCTGGGGCTGAAGTTCCGCGCGGTGTTCGCCGACACCGGCGCGATCGGCGGCAGCGCCTCGCACGAGTTCCATGTGCTGGCCGACTCGGGCGAGGACGCGCTGGCGTTCTCGGAAACCTCGGACTACGCGGCGAACGTGGAACTGGCCGAAGCGGTGTCGCCCGGCGAACGCCCGGCGGCATCGGAAGCCCTGCGCGATATCGACACGCCCACCCAGAAGACCTGCGAGGACGTGGCCGTGCTGATGGGCATCCCGCTGCAGCGCACGGCGAAGTCGATCGCGCTCATCGGCCGCGATGGCGAGGGCAAGGAGCAGTTCGTGCTGGCGCTGGTGCGCGGCGACCACATGGTCAACGAAATCAAGCTGGCCAAGTTGCCCGGCCTGGCGGAATACCGCCTCGCCACCGAAGCCGAGATCGCCGAGCACCTCGGCAGCGAACCGGGCTTCCTCGGCCCCTTGAATGCATCGATGCCGATCCGCGTGGTCGCCGACCGCAGCGTCGCCGCGCTTGCAGACTTCGTCGTCGGCGCGAACAAGCCGGGCTTCCACATCGCCGGGGTGAACTGGGGCCGCGACCTGCCGGAGCCCGAAGTCGCCGACATCCGCAACGTGGTCGCGGGCGACGCGTCGCCGGACGGCAAGGGCGTGTTGGGGCTCGCGCGCGGCATCGAGGTCGGCCATGTGTTCGCGCTGGGCCGCAAGTATTCCGAGGCGATGAAGTGCACGGTCCTCGACGCGAATGGCAAGGCGGTCAATCCGGCGATGGGCTGCTACGGCATCGGCGTGTCGCGCATCGTCGCCGCGGCGATCGAACAGAACCACGACGCCAACGGCATCCGCTGGCCTGCGGCGATGGCGCCATGGAATGTCGCGGTATGCGTGATCAATCCCAAGAACGATCCGGCGGTGAGCGAGGCCGCGGACGCGCTGTATTCCGAATTGAATGCCGCCGGCTTCGATGCGGTGCTCGACGACCGTGGCCTGCGTGCAGGTTCGATGTTCGCGGACATCGAACTGATCGGCATCCCGCACCGGGTGGTCGTATCGGGACGCGGCGTGGAAGCCGGCACCTTCGAATACCGCGCGCGCGATGCCGCGGAATCGGAAAACCTCGACCGGGAAACCCTGCTGGGGAAACTGCGCGGTTGAATCCGCGGCATTCCCGATTATTGGCCAAACTTAACCCCGGAAGTTAATATGCGGCGTCCGGCAACCGGATTCCGCATCTTTCCATCGAGGAATGTCCCCAACATGAGCGTCAACATCAACAACCTCAGCTCCAAGGAACTGGCCGACCTGATCGTCGAGGCCAACAAGCGCAAGAAGGTGCTGGCCAAACGCAAGCCGGCCAACCAGGTGAAGGCCGCCGTCGCCAAGTTCCTGAAGAGCACCGGCTGGACCTTCGACGAGTTGTACGGCAGGTCGGTGGCCGCCAAGCCGGCCGCTGCCGCGACCACCGCCACCGCTGCACCGGCCGCCGCGCCGAAGGCACGCAAGTCGACCAAGGGCCGCAGCCTGGGCAAGGTCGCCGCCAAGTACCAGAACCCGGCCAACGGCAAGGAAACATGGACCGGCCGCGGCAAGCAGCCGCGCTGGCTGGCCGCGGAAACCGCCAAGGGCAAGAAGCTCGAAGACTTCCTGATCAAGTAAATCGATCAGGGATGTTCCCGAAAACGCCGGCATTCGCCGGCGTTTTTGTTTGGCGGATTATCGCGGGATGCAGCCGATGTGGTGACGGTTGACCCTTGCTGTCATCCCTGCGAAGGCAGGGATCCAGTGACTTCAGGTCATTCAACGCAAAGACGCTGGGTTCCTGCCTTCGCAGGAACGACGAGCACGATCCGAGTTGTTGGCCTACCTACAAGTTCCGTCGCGCGGAGACCAGCAGGTTGCCGAACAGCAGTCCCGCCAGCAGCGCCATCAAGGTGTTGAGCGCCAGCATCGCCGCGTCCTGGCCGGCACCGATGTCCTGTGCCTGCACCAGGGTGATCACCCCGCGCAGGGCGATGCTGCCCGGCACCAGCATGATCAGGCCGGGCAGGCGGACCAGCGCGCCCGGGCGGTTGCGCCAGCGCGCGTAGACATTGCCGGCGGCGGTGGTGATGAGTGCCGACAGGAACAGGCCAGCCTGGGCCCCGAACCATTCGCCGCCGAAGCGCGAGATCAGGTAACCCGCGATCGCCGAAGCCATCACCAGCGGATAGTCGCGGCGGTGCGCACGGAACAGCACGGCGAAGGCGTAGGCACCGAGCAGCAACGCGCCCCACACCACCCATTCCGGCTGCGGGCGCAGCGCGCGCACGTCCGGCTGGAAGCCGGCGAATTCGGCGATGCCGAGCGCGATCGCGGTGCCGATGGTGAGCTTCAGGATGGTGGTGATGGCACCCGCGAAGCGCGCGGTGCCGGACACCAGGTGCCGGCTGGTCAGCTCGTTCATCGCATTGGTCAGCGCCATGCCGGGCAGCAGCACGATCAGCGAGGCGATGATCACGGTGTTGAGGTTGAGCGGTCCGACCAGCGCCGACACCGCGATCGCAACGCCGCCGGCCAGCAGCCCGGCAATCGCCTCGAACGCCTCGGACAGGCGCGGGCGTCGTTGCGCGGCGATGTCCAGCACGCCGATCAGCAAGCCGATGGCACCGGCCGTGCCGATGTCGAGCCACGGCAGGCGCAGCAGCCCGGCCACCGCCGCCGACGCCAGCGCGAAGCCCAGCACCTGCATCGCCTTGCCGCGCCTGCTCGCAGGCCGATCCAGCGCACGCAGGGCGGCGCGACCCGCGGGAATGTCCAGGCGCCCGGCCATCACGTCCTCGGCGATGCGGTCGGCTTCGCACAATTTGTAGAGGTCGGTATCGCCAAGCCCGAGGCGGATGACCCGGGTGGTGTCGGACTCGCCCGCCGGGCGCGCGGGATCGCTGAAGGCCAGGATCATCCCGGTCGGGTTGGCCCAGGGTTCGCAGGCCAGCGACAGCCGGCGGGTCACCGATTCGATCGCACCTTCCAGGCGCTGCGCGGTGGTGCCATAGGCGTGCAGGTGCTGCGCCAGTTCCACCACGAAGGCGATCCGTTCGGTGTAGCCGGCTTCGGCCAGGGCATCGCGCACATGCATCCGGCAAGGATCGCATGCGGCAAATCCCTTTCACACCATGCACCCGGGTTTGCGTAAGCTTGCCCGGCGCATGAGCAAAGGCCCCAACCACCACCCACCCACCGCGACCGTCGATCCGGGGGAGCCCGGCACCTTGCGCCTGCAGGGCCGCTGGACCCTGCGCTATGCCAACGAACTCGGTGATGCGCTGCGCGCCGCGCCGGAAGGCGTGACCCAGGTCGATGCCGGCGGTTGCGAGCGGCTGGACACCCTGGGCGTGCTGCAACTGCTGCGCTTCGCCGAACGCCGCGGCCTGGATTTCCAGGGCTTCCGTTTCCGCGACGACCAGCAGCCGCTGGTCGCGGCGATCGAGGACGTCCACGACGAGCGCCCCAAGCGCAAGCGCGACACCGGATTCAAGGCCGCGCTGGGCCGCCTCGGCTTTGCGGTGGTGGACAACTATCGCGAGGTGATGGCGCTGATCGCCTTCCTGGGCGAAGTCCTGGTCAAGCTGCTGCGCCTGTTCAAGGAGCCCAGCCGCTTCCGCGTGATCGCCACCGTCCACCACATGGAACAGGTCGGCCTGGACGCCGCGCCCCTGGTCGCGCTGCTGTCGTTCATGGTCGGCGCGGTGATCGCCTTCCTCGGCGCGATGGTCTTGCGCGACTTCGGCGCCACCATCTTCGTGGTCGAACTGGTCAATGCCGCCTTCCTGCGCGAATTCGGCGTGCTGCTCACCGCGATCCTGCTGGCCGGCCGCACCGCCAGCGCGTTCACCGCGCAGATCGGCATGATGGTCAACCGCGAGGAAGTGGACGCGATCCGCGTGCTCGGCCTGGACCCGATCGACCTGCTGGTGATCCCGCGCGTGCTGGCCCTGCTGGTGATGCTGCCGCTGCTGACCTTCATCGCGATGGTCGCCGGCCTGCTGGGCGGCATGGCGGTCGGCGCGTTGAACCTCGACATCCCCGCGGTCGCGTACATGGCGCGCATGCACGAGATGATGGAAATGCGCCACTTCGTGGTGGGCATGGTGAAGGCGCCTATCTTCGCGATGATCATCGCCCTGATCGGTTGCCTGGAAGGCCTGCAGGTGCAAGGCACCGCGCAGTCGCTGGGCGAGCGCACCACCTCGAGCGTGGTCCAGTCGATCTCGATGGTGATCGTGATCGATGCCTTCGCCGCGCTGTGGTTCATGCAGATGGACTACTGATGGCCACCGAGACCGCCAACGCGCGCACCCTGGACGGCGTGGTCATCGGCGATGCGCCGCTGATCCGGGTGCGCGGCCTGGTCAACCGCTTCGGCGAACAAGTGGTGCACGACGGCGTGGACCTGGACGTGCGCCGCGGCGAGATCCTCGGCGTGGTCGGCGGCTCCGGCACCGGCAAGTCGGTGCTGATGCGCGCGATCCTGGGCTTGCGCCCGCCGCAGGCCGGCACCATCGACGTGCTCGGCGTGGACGCGTTGTCGGAAGACCCGGTGAACCGCCGCCATATCGAGCGCAATACCGGCGTGCTGTTCCAGGACGGCGCGTTGTTCTCCTCGCTGACCGTGGGCGAGAACGTGCAGGTGCCGCTGAAGGAGTACTACCCGGTCCTGCCGGATTCGCTGCGCTACGAGCTGGCCCTGCTGAAGATCAAGCTGGCCGGGCTGCCCGCCGATGCGCTGGACAAGCTGCCCTCGCAACTCTCGGGCGGCATGCGCAAGCGCGCCGGGCTGGCGCGTGCGCTGGCGCTGGATCCGCCATTGCTGTTCCTGGACGAACCCACCGCCGGCCTGGACCCGATCGGCGCGGCGGCGTTCGACGAACTGATCCGCACCCTGCAGCAGGCGCTGGGACTGACCGTGTTCCTGATCACACACGACCTCGACACGCTATACGCTATCTGTGACCGGGTGGCCGTGCTGGCGGACCGCAAGTTGCTGGCGGCCGCGCCGGTATCGGAACTGGAAACGCTCGACCACCCGTGGGTGCAGGAATACTTCAACGGGCCACGGGGGCGAGCCGCGCGTGCCTAGCAAACGCCCTCAAGGCGTTTGCTGCGCGGCGAGCGCCCGGCCATGGAGGGCCGGGCCGGAGGCTGGAAAGACGATGCTGTTGCGCCATGGACGGCAACCACGAATTCTCGATCTGCGATTGTTGGTAAGCGAACCCGGAATAGACTGATGGAAACCCGTGCCAACTACGTGCTGATCGGTGGCTTCACCCTGCTGGCCAGCATCTTCCTGCTGCTGTTCGCACTGTGGGCGGCGAAGTTCTCGTCCGACCGCAACTGGCGCGAATACCAGGTGGTCTTCACCGAAGCGGTGACGGGCCTGACCGAAGGCGGCAGCGTGCAGTACAACGGCATCTCGGTGGGCACGGTCGACAAGCTCAGCCTGGCCCCGGACGACGCGCGCAAGGTGATCGCCCTGCTCAAGCTGAAGGCCGATACGCCGATCAAGGTCGATACCCGCGCCAAGCTCTCGCAGCAGGGCATCACCGGCGTGCCGTTCATCCTGCTCAGCGGCGGCAGCCCGCAGGCGGCGCTGCTGGAGCCGGGTCCGAACGACGAGATCCCGATCATCCGCACCGAGCCGTCCGCGCTGCAGAACATCGCCGACACCGCCAACCGGCTGGTCGAACGCATGGACCACCTGTTGAGCGAAGAGAACATCCGCCGCATCTCGGCCACCCTCGACAACCTCGAGCAGATGACCGGCAGCATCGCCGGGCAGAAGCAGGACATCGCCACGCTCATCGTCAACGTGCGCGAGATCACCGACGGACTCAAGGTCACCGTCAACAGCGCGAATGGCGCCATCGACGGCTTCGACAAGAACCTGGTGGACCGCCTGCCGGCGCTGATGGACAAGCTGGATTCGACCGTGGCCAACCTCGATTCCGTGGCCGGCAACGCCAATGCGCTGATCGCCGAGAACCGTCCGGCAGTGAACAGCTTCGCCAACGATGGCCTGGCCCAGCTCGGCCCGACCCTGGCCGAACTGCGCCGCCTGATCCGCGACCTGCGCAACCTCTCCGACCGGCTGGAGGACAAGCCCGCCAGCTACATCCTCGGCCGTGACGCGCCAAAGGAATTCGAACCCAAATGAGCCGCCTGCCCCGCACCCTGATCGCCGCCGCCCTGCTGGCCACGCTTGCCGGTTGCAGCAGCCTGCTCGGCCCCAAGGAAACGCCGTCGATCTTCGCCCCGGAGCTGGCGACCACTGCCGACCCGGCATGGCCGTCGGCCACCTGGGCGCTGGGAACGGTGCGCCCCACCGCGGCGCGGATCCTGGACGGCACCCGCATCGCGGTGAGCCCGGTGCCGGGCGAATTGCAGGTCTACAAGGGCGCGATGTGGGCGCGCACACCGCCGGAAATGCTGGAAGAAACCGTGCTGCGGATGCTGGAGGACAGCGGCAAGATCCCGTCCGTCGCCCGCCAGGGCAGCGGGATCGGTGCGGAATACCGGCTGGTGATGGACATCCGCCATTTCGAGTCGCGTTACGACGCCGGCGGCAGCACACCGGCAGCGGTGATCGAGGTCAACGCCAAGCTGCTGCATGTCCCCGACCAGTCGGTCGCGGGCAGCCGCACGTTCCGCCAGACGCAAGCGGCGAGCGGCACCGATGTGGCCCTGGTCGCCGATGCCTTCGGCCAGGCGCTGGGCACGCTGTCGCGCGAGGTTGTCGGCTGGACCCTGGCGACCGGCAACGAGCACCAGCGGCAGCCGCATCGCTGAGACGCATCGCATCGAGAGTTCCGGGTTCCCTGGATTGTCCGCTCTAGGCAAAGCCGGGAAAATCCCCGGTAACCAGAGGAGAGCCCGATGAGCCAACCGGAACAGGACACCGTCGCGCGCGAGTCGATGGAGTACGACATCGTCGTCGTGGGCGCAGGCCCGGGCGGGTTGGCCACGGCGATCCGGCTGAAGCAACTGGCCGCCGAGTCCGGCCGAGAGGTCTCGGTCTGCGTCCTCGAAAAAGGCTCCGAAGCCGGCGCGCACATCCTGTCCGGCGCGATCATGGATCCGAAGGCGCTGATCGAACTCTTCCCGGACTGGCAGGCACGCGGCGCCCCGCTGAAGCAGGCGGTGACCACGGACGAATTCCTGTTCCTCGACGAAACCGGCGCCAAGTCCACGCCGCATTGGTTGCTGCCGGAGTGCTTCCACAACGATGGCAACTACATCGTCAGCCTGGGTGCCGTGGTGCGCTGGCTGGCGCAGCAGGCGGAAGCGCTGGGCGTGGAGATCTTCGCCGGCTTCGCCGCCGCCGAAGTGCTCTATGACGATGCCGGCGCGGTCATGGGCGTCGCCACCGGCGACATGGGCATCGGGAAGGATGGCCAGCCGACCGACCAGTACCAGCGCGGCATGGAACTGCACGCCAAGTACACGATCTTCGCCGAAGGCGCGCGCGGCCATCTGGGCCGTCAATTGATCGCGAAATATCGGCTGGATGCCGGCAAGGATCCGCAGAGTTACGGCATCGGCATCAAGGAACTGTGGCAGGCCGACCCGGCCAAGCACCAACCCGGCCTGGTCGTGCACACCGCGGGCTGGCCACTGGACGGCGCCACCTACGGCGGCTCGTTCCTGTACCACGCCGACGACGGCAAGATCACCATCGGTTTCGTGGTCGGCTTGGACTACAAGAACCCGTGGCTGAGCCCGTTCAACGAGTTCCAGCGCTTCAAGACCCACCCCGCGATCCGCAAGCACCTGGAAGGCGGCAAGCGCATCGGCTACGGCGCGCGCGCGATCACCGCCGGCGGCCTGCTGAGCTTGCCGAAGCTGGTATTCCCCGGTGGCGCGCTGGTCGGTTGCGAGGCCGGCACGCTCAACGCCAGCCGCATCAAGGGCAGCCACGCCGCGATCAAGACCGGCATGCTCGCCGCCGAAGCCGCCTTCGCCGCCCTGGGCGACGGCCGCCAGCGCGACGAACTGACCGCTTACCCCGCCGCCTTCGAGGCCAGCTGGCTGCATGCGGAACTGCTGCAGGCGAAGAATTTCAAGCAGTGGTTCAAGAAGGGCCGCACGTTCGCGACGCTGATGACCGGCATCGAGCAGTGGTTGTTGCCGAAGCTGGGCATCCGCAATCCGCCGTGGACGATCCATCGGACCAAGCCCGACCACGCCTGCCTGGAACCGGCGGCCAGCCAGCCGAAGATCGACTACCCGAAGCCCGACGGCGTGCTGACCTTCGACCGCCTGAGCTCGGTGTTCCTCTCGAGCACCCACCACGACGAAGACCAACCCAGTCACCTGACACTGAAGGATGCTTCGGTGCCGGTCGAGGTGAACCTGCGCGAATACGCTGGCCCCGAAGCGCGCTACTGCCCGGCCGCGGTCTACGAGTTCATCGGTGACGAAGGCAGCGAGCGACTCCAGATCAACTTCGCCAACTGCGTGCACTGCAAGACCTGCGACATCAAGGATCCGACCCAGAACATCGTCTGGGTCGCGCCGCAGGGCGGCGGCGGGCCGAACTACGCGGGGATGTAAGGCCGGCTCCGGAACCGCGGGGGTCGCCGGCAGGCAAGCCCCTTTCGCGAATGTCCTCCGGCCTCGGCCTGGCGGCCAAGGCCTCCTCCTTGATTTCGCTGCAGGGGCTTGCCTACCAGCGGCCCCCGCTGCCAGTCAGCGCAGCGGCACGCCGGTCTTTTCCACCGCTTCCTCGCGACTCACGCCATCGGCGAGTTCAACGAGCTTCAAACCCTCGGCGGTGACATCGAACACACCGAGCTCGGTGATGATCCGGTCGACCACGCCCACGCCGGTCAGCGGCAGGGTGCACTGCGGCAGGATCTTCGACGAACCGGACTTGGTGACGTGCTCCATCAGCACCACCACGCGCTGCACGCCGGCCACCAGGTCCATCGCGCCGCCCATGCCCTTGACCATCTTGCCGGGCACCATCCAGTTGGCCAGGTCGCCCTTGTCGGTGACTTCCATCGCGCCGAGGATCGCCAGGTTGATGTGGCCGCCGCGGATCATCGCGAAGGAGTCATGGCTGCCGAAATAACTCGCGCCGGCGACCGCGGTGACGGTCTGCTTGCCGGCGTTGATCAGGTCGGCGTCCACGGTGTCGTCGGTCGGGAACGGGCCGATCCCGAGCAGGCCGTTCTCGCTCTGGAGCCACACGTCCATGCCTTCCGGGATGTAGTTCGCCACCAGGGTCGGCAGGCCGATCCCGAGGTTCACGTAGGCGCCGTCGGTGAGTTCCTGCGCGGCGCGCTGCGCCATCTGTTCGCGGGTCCAGGCCATCACACGGCTCCTGCGCGCACGGTGCGCTGCTCAATGCGTTTTTCGGGTGTGGCGTTCACCACGACGCGTTGCACGTAGATGCCGGGCAGGTGCACGTGGTCGGGATCGATGTCGCCGATCTCCACCAGTTCCTCGACTTCGACCACGCAGGTCTTGCCGGCCATCGCCGCCGCCGGGTTGAAGTTGCGCGCGGTCTTGCGGAACACCAGGTTGCCGGCCTTGTCCGCCTTCCACGCCTTGACCAGCGACACGTCCGCCTTCAACGCGGTTTCCAGCACGTAGTGGCGGCCGTCGATCTCGCGGGTTTCCTTGCCGTCGGCGACGATCGTGCCGTAGCCGGTGGCGGTGAAGAACGCCGGGATGCCGGCACCACCGGCGCGCAGGCGCTCGGCCAGCGTGCCCTGCGGGTTGAATTCCAGTTCCAGCTCGCCGCCCAGGTACTGGCGCTCGAACTCCTTGTTCTCGCCGACATACGACGAAATCATCTTGCGGATCTGGCGGGTGCTCAGCAGCTGGCCGAGGCCGAAGCCGTCCACGCCGGCGTTGTTGGAGATCACCGTCAGGTCCTTGACCCCGGAATCGCGCAGCGCGGCGATCAGCGCCTCGGGGATGCCGCACAGGCCGAAGCCGCCGACGGCGAGGGTCTGGCCATCCGCCACCAGCCCGGCGAGGGCGGCGTCGGCACTCGGGTATTGCTTGCTCTTGGCAGACGCCACGGGCCTTGCTCCGATGCGGGGGGGAGAACCGCCATTCTAACGGGCGGGCCGATGTCGCCCACCGTACTTTCGGGCAAGCGGTGGATCGCAGCGGGGTTGCCGGGATGTCGGCGGGACTGCCGCGCATTCGCTTCGCCGCTCGAAATGCGGCTGCGCGAACACACGGCAATCCCGCCGACGGCAAGTTCCATTCGCGGATCCGAAAGCAGTCAACGCCTTGGAGTAAATACCCCGTAACCGTCGGGTAAAATGCGCCGTCTGTACTTCCCCAAGGTTCCCGTTCGATGAAGATCCTCGTCGGTTACAAGCGCGTGGTGGACTACAACGTCCGCATCCAGGTCAAGCCGGACGGTTCCGGCGTGGTCACCGAGGGCGTCAAGCTCTCGGCCAACCCGTTCGACGACATCGCGCTGGAAGAAGCCCTGCGCCTGCGCGACAAGGGCATCGCGACGGAAGTGATCGTCGCCACCATCGCCCCCGCCGACGCCCAGGCGCACCTGCGCAACGGCCTGGCGATGGGTGCCAACCGCGCGATCCATGTGGTCGCCGATGGCCCGGTGCAGGCGCTCGCCGCCGCGCGCACTTTCCTCAAGCTGATCGAGAAGGAACAGCCGGACCTGGTGATCCTGGGCAAGCAGGCGATCGATGACGACGCCAGCCAGACCGGCCAGATGCTGGCCACCCTGTGGGGCCGCCCGCAGGCGACCTTCGCATCGAAGCTCGATATCGCCGATGGCAAGGCCACGGTGGTGCGCGAGGTCGATGCCGGCCTGGAAACGCTCGAAGTCGATTTGCCGGCGGTGATCACCACCGACCTGCGCCTCAACGAGCCGCGCTTCATCAAGCTGCCGGACATCATGAAGGCCAAGAGCAAGCCGATGGAAACCATCGCCTTCGCCGACCTTGGCGTCGAAGCGGGCGAAGGCCTGAAGACCACCCACTACGCGGCGCCGGCCAAGCGCAGCCGCGGTGTGATGGTGAAGGACGCGGCCGAACTGGTCGCTGCACTCAAGCAGAAGGGGTTGCTGTAATGAGCAAGGTCCTGATCGTCGCCGAACATCTGAACGGCAAGCTCAACGCCGCCACCGCCAAGTGCGTCTCCGCTGCGCAGGCACTGTCGCCGGAGGCCATCGACATCCTCGTGCTGGCCGCGGATCCCGCGTCCGTCGCCGCCGAAGCTGCGCAACTCGCCGGCGTGGCCAGGGTGCTCACCGTCGCCAATGACACGAATGCCGACGCCCTTGCCCAGGTGCAGGCCCCGCAGGTCGCGGCGCTGGCCTCGGGCTACAGCCACGTGTTCGGGCCGAGCACCACCTTCGGCAAGGACCTGATGCCCTGCGTCGCCGCCCTGCTTGGCGTCGCCCAGGTCTCCGACCTGATGGCGGTCGAAGGCAGCCACACCTTCAAGCGCCCGATTTACGCCGGCAACGCCATCGTCACCGTCGAAGCACCGGCCGGCCAGACCGTGGTCGCCACGGTGCGCGCGGCCTCCTGGCCGGAAGCCGCGCGTGGCGGCAGTGCCAGTGTCGAGGCCGCATCGGTCGATGTCGCCCTGCCCACCCACACCCGCTACATCGGCCTGGCCGCGGGCAGCTCCGACCGCCCCGACCTGCAGAGCGCGAAGCGCGTGGTCTCCGGCGGCCGCGGCGTGGGTTCGGAGGAAAACTTCCGGGTCATCTACGCGCTCGCCGACAAGCTCGGCGCGGCGGTGGGCGCATCGCGCGCGGCGGTCGATGCCGGCTACGTGCCGAACGAACTGCAGGTCGGCCAGACCGGCAAGATCATTTCGCCGGAGCTGTATGTCGCCGTCGGCATCAGCGGCGCGATCCAGCACCTCACCGGCATCAAGGACGCCGGCACCATCGTCGCCATCAACAAGGACGGCGACGCGCCGATCTTCGAGATCGCCGACATCGGTCTGGTCGGCGACCTGTTCGCCATCCTGCCGGAGCTGGAAGCGGCGCTCTGACGCGATCTGCGCCGGTCACGACGGACGGCGCAGGATCCAGACCTCGATGTCGGGCGGAAGGATCGCCAGGAACGGTGCGATCAGCGTGACTGCCACCGTCAGCGCCAGCGCTTTGATCACGGACACATCCCGCGAATAGCGTACGCGCGCATACAGGCCGCGCACGGCGACGGACGGCAAGCGGCTTCGCGACTCGAGCGCGAAGCCGGCCTTCCCGGCCAGCTTGGTCACGCTTGCGGTATCGAAGTAATGGACATGCGGCGACGGGAATCCCAATTGCCACATGCGGTCGAACGCGCCTCCCCTGCCCAGCTTCAGCAGTATCTTCGAGACCCGGTAAAGGAATCCCTTGCGTGAGGGCGCATTGACGAGCACGTGGCCGCCGGGCAGAAGGTGCTTCCAGCACGCCGCCAACGTCGCGTTGACATCGGGGATATGCTCGAGCACGTCGTTGAAGACGATTACGTCGAAGCGCTCTTCGTCAGCCAGCACATCCGGGAAGAAGCCACCTCGAACCGCGAGGCCGCGCGCGCGCGTCGCCGTTGCCACCGCAACATCGGGCTCGATGCCGGTGACGTCGAAGCGTGGCGAAACGGTCTCGATGAACCAGCCATGCGCGCAGCCGACCTCGAGCAAGCGGGGCCTTGCATCGCCAGGGCCCGCAAAGCCAGCGAGCAAGGCGTTCAATCGCTGGAAGTTGGCCTGCCGCAAGTGTTCCAGCCCTTGCTCACGCGAGGCCTCATCGAGGTCGCCCCCGTGCGCCTGTTCGAGGATGTGCGGCTCGAGCGAGCTGCCTTCATAGGTGCAAGCCGGACACTGCAAGTGCCACGCAAGAAGTCCCGTGGTGAGCCGAGCATCGCAAACAGGACAGACAGGCATCAGGACCGGCTTCCCCAGGAGGTGATGGCAATGCCGCACAGGATGACGACGCCACCCAGCAACACCGGCCACCGCAGCGGCTCGCGCAGGAACACTGCGGCAAGCGCGGGAACGAACAGGAAGGCGAGCCCGTAGAACGGGAAGGCGAACGATAGCGGTACCCGCGACAACACCACCAGCCACGCGACAGTCGCCAGTCCATAGACCGTCAGCGCGGCCGCCAGCGGCAGCGAAATCCAGGTCGAGGGTTGCGACAGGTCGAGCTGCGACGAAGCGGTCTTGAACAGCACCTGCCCCAGCGACAGCATCAGGATGGTGCCCAGGATCAGGCCCATGTTCCCGACGGTAAGGTAATCAGTGCGGTTCACGATGCGAGTCCCGCATCGGTGCCCTGCGCATGCCCTTCATCGCACGGCGACTGCGACCCCGGGACAATGGCCGCCATCGACTCTCCAATGATGCTGGCGCTCGCCACGATCTTCTCCCTGCGCATCATTGCCTTGCGCGACGCCGCAATTCTAGCTGCTGGCCGGCGCCCCTCGACAAGACGATTCTCCACTCTCCGATGCATCGACCCGAAAGCGCGGAACCACCCGCAGCCAGGCCTGGCGTGGTGTCCGGGCGACATCACGGATCATGACAACCCGACTCGGTGGGCATCCATGGCGACGTGAAAGCGGAGACGTGCCTACCCGATCTGGAGGTCGACCGACATAATAGGCAGGCACGACATGCAGGCACGGCACCACGCGGACCGCAGGCCCGCCGGGTTAGCCTCACGAGCTCGTTGCCGGCGCCTGCCCGGACCAGTTCCGTTCCCCTTCCCCAAACCCGGGCACCCCCATGAACATCGCATTGATTGCCCTGCTTCCGTGTCTGTTATTGCTGAGCGCCTGCGACGACGCCCCTCGGACGCCCCCTGCGGAGAAGATGGCGCGTGAGGCGGCGCGCAAATCCAGTACGCCCGAATCGCGGCCGGCCACCATTGGGCTAGGTTTTCTCCTCGCAAAACCCTCCAGCCTGCCGAATTGCGAACCGGCAGTCGTGGAAATCGCCTGGGACACGCGGGCTGCTGATCCCGATCTCACTGACGTGAAAGTCAGCGTCATCTCGCCGGGGGAATCCGCGGGCAAGCTTTTCGCGGCTGGCGGCGCAACCGACAAGGCGGTCACGGGCGCCTGGGTCAAGCCTGGCTTGACGTTCCAGCTCCATGATGGGGCGGGGAAGGAACTGGACCGCATCACGATCGGCGGCGCTCCGTGTCCCTGATCGGACCGCGGCTTTCTCGAATGACACCCGGCTGCTAATGTTCGGCAGATAGATGGCCCAAGCCGCCCCTCAATTCCGGTGTACCACCATGACCAAACCATTGTTCGCTGCGCTTCCCTTGCTCCTCGCCCTGGCCGCATGCGGCAAGCAGGGTTCCGAGGCGACGGGTCCGGCCCCCACGCCGGAAGCAAATCCCTCCAGCGCCAAGGGGGTGGCTGATGCCCGGATCGTTGTTCCCCAGACTCGCTTCATCCATGCACAACCGGCAGAACTTCCCAACTGCGACTTCACCAAAGTGACCCTGAAATGGGACGCCAGTGGAGCTGGAATACCGATTGCCGTCGTGGAGATCCATGCGGGCGATGCGACCAGCACTCCGGGATTGTTCGCCGCAGGTGGTATCGCCGGCGAAAAGGAGACGGGTCCTTGGGTACGCCCGGGATCGACGTTCTCGCTCCGGGACAAGGCCACGGGCAATGAGCTGGAAAAGCTCGTGATCGGCGGGCCACGCTGCAGCTGAGGCAGCATACGTGTCGCGGGCTCGGCAGCAGGCTGCGCCAAACTTCAGAACTGTGGCCGCCCGGCATCATCCAGCGTGCATCTGTGCCGCGCCGGAGTCTCCCTGACCGCAGGATCCGCAATATCGTTTTCCTGGTGGACTGGAAGTGCCCGGCGTTGTCGGCGCACCTCACCTCGGTGCCGTCCGCATACCGCTCAGGCGCAACCGAATTTGCTAGTGTTCCGGGTCATGGGGCGACACGGCGCGAGTCGGCATCCCCCGTGCCCTCCAGTTTTCCGCGTTGGGACACGCGGGAGACAAACTGCTCCACTTCATCCTCCAGGCTGGCAGCATGCGACAGTTCGACACCCGCATCGGCGGCGTCCTCAAGAGCACGCTCCTGTGGCTCCCGTTGTTGGTGACCCTGGCCGGGTATCTGACTTACACCTTGAATGTCTCCGCACAAGTTCCACGTGCGCGGACGCTGCTCCTGGTCGCACTGGGGCTGAATGCCGCAAGTTTCGTCGCGCATCGCCTGCGTCGCGAGATCCCGCTGGCGCTTCTGCTGGGCGGCGCCTGGCTGGTCGCGGCGGCGTTCCACGCCGGACTCGCGGCAGCCCTGGCGACGGTACTGGTTGCCGCATGTGCCATCGGCGTCGGAAGCCTGCTCACCGATGGCAACGACGACGCCCTTGCTTCGTTGCTGGTTGGGCTTGCGATCCTGGCCACATCGGTGGGTTGGTTGCTGCCGTTTCCCGTCCATCGCCGCTGGCTTTACGTCCTTGTCGCGATTCTCCTGGTCCTGTTGCGTGCGCCGGCGATCGCAAGATCCTTGGGGAACGCTGGCGTTTCGTTGCGAACGGCTGCAGCGGATTCGCCACTTGCTGCCCTCATCGTGATCAACGTATTGGGTATCTGTTCGACGCCGTCATGGCTGCCGACCATGCAGGCCGACGACATCAGCTATCACCTCGCGCTGCCGTTCCAGCTCCAGGAGCTCGGCTACTACCGGATGGACATCGCGGGCTCGATCTGGGCACTCGCTCCCTGGGCCTCGGACACGATCCATGCGATGGCACAGGTCATCGCCAGCGCGGAGGCCCGAGGCGCGGTCAACCTCATGTGGATGGTCGCCCTGTACGCCGGCATGTGGCGGCTTGGACGAATGCTCGCATTGCCGCCAGCAATCACTGTGGCGGCGATCGCCCTGCACTGCAGCCTGCCGATGTCCAGTTCGCTGCTCGCGGGGATGCAGACCGAACTGCCCTCCTCGGCCTTGCTGGTCGGCTTGATGCTGCTGATTGGCGCATCACCGTCGATCACGGCGTCTCGCCTGGCAAGCATCGCGGCGCTGGCCGGCCTGCTGCTGGCCATCAAACTGTCGAACGCCCTGTTGCTGCTGCCTCTCGGCATCTGGATGCTGGTCCGCTCCGGCAGGGTATTGCCCTGGAGATCGCTGCCGGCAAGCGTCCTGCTGGGGGCGTTCGTGGCCCTGCCCAGTTATGCCTATGGCTACCTGATCACCGGAAATCCGGCGCTGCCGTTCTTCAATGGCATTTTCAGATCCCCGTTCTTCGTGCTCGAGAACTGGATGGATCCTGCATGGATGCATCCGATCGATGGCCTGCTGCCCTGGCGGTTGATGTTCGAGACGTCGAACTACCTCACCGCCCCGGCAGGCGCGGCAGGCTTCGTCTATCTCGTCTGCGCGGCGGGACTGCTGATTGCGCTGGCAACCAGGAAATACCGTCCCATCGCCCTGATTGGCCTGTCGTGCTTCCTGCTGGTCTTCTCCCAGGTCCACTTCATCCGCTATACCCAACCGGCCAATGCCTTGCTGATCGTTGCGGCATTGGGCGGCTTCCATTCCATGGGCTTACACCGTTCCTTGATCGCCGCGGCGTCAGTGCTGTGCGCGCTGAACCTGAGCATGGTCAGCATCGGCTATTGGCAGATCAGCGATGGCGCGCTGGATTCGCTGCTCCGGAACGGACCGGCCGCCACCCTTGAGCGATTCGCACCGCAACGCACGATCGCGGCGAGAATCCGCGCAATCGACGATGGCGATACCCACGTGCTGTTCCACAAGGTCGACGCCCACGGAAACGCGGAACTCACCATTCCCGCGCTCACTTCGTCCTGGTACAACTGGAACCTCGCCAACGACGCCAACGCGGCGGATGCGGACGACAGCGGCGCTCGCTGGGTCGAGATCCTCTCGAGGCACGACATTTCCCTGCTGATCGTCGACCGGGAAAAGACCTCGCCGGGCCTGAGGGCGGCGTTGGCGGCATCCTCCAGGGATCCTGCCTTCTCCCGGCAGAATTACGACGCCTGGCGGATCCCGGAGCAACCCAGCCAGGCACTCGGGGTGGAAATGCTGCATGCAGGGAACGATTTCGCAAAGTACCGCTATGCCCGCGTGGGCGGACAGGGCTCTGTCGCCACCCGCGCGCGGTTCCGCTGCAACCTGCCCGACGAACCCATCGTCATCAGCATCTCGGCGCGCATCTCCGGCACAGGAAACGACCGCAACCTCATCTCGGGCTGGGCCGTCTGCAACGACGAAGGCATCGCCGAGGGAGAGGTAAAGACAGAGATCCCGGAGGGAACGCAGGAAATGTTCTTTACCGCCGTGCCGCGTTCGCCCATGACCTTCGCCCTGATCGAAGCCCGGTCGCAGGCGCAGCCGCGCGCGATTCCGCAATCCGACCCGGCGCGTGATTTGCGCCAGCGGCTGCTTGGACTGATGTTGGCCCGAGTCGAGCCATGAACACCGTGCCGCTACGAGTGGCCGTGGTGATCCCGTGTTTTCGGGTGGGCCCTCTGGTGCTGGACGTGATCGAGCGGATCGGACCGGAAGTGGATCGTATCTATGTGGTCGACGATTGCTGTCCGCTCGGCACGGGGGCAATGGTCGCCACCGGTTGCAGCGACCCCAGAGTAAGCGTCATCGTCCATCCGGAAAACCGCGGGGTTGGCGGCGCGGTGATGTCCGGATACCGGGCCGGCCTCGCCGACGGAATGGACATCATCGTCAAGATCGACGGTGATGGCCAGATGGACCCTGCCCTGGTCGGCCGGTTCATCGCCCCCATCATCGAGGGGCGCGCCGACTACACGAAAGGCAATCGATTCCATCGCCTGCGCAATGTCCGCGCGATGCCCCGCGTACGCCTGCTTGGCAATACCGTGCTTTCGTTCATGACCAAGCTTTCAAGCGGGTATTGGCAGGTATTCGATCCCACCAACGGCTACACCGCGATCCATCGCGCGGCACTGCAGGAACTGGACCTGCAGGAACTGTCTGCGCGCTACTTCTTCGAGTCGGACATGCTGTTCCAGCTCAACCAGGCGCGCGCCGTCGTGCTGGACATCCCGATGATGGCGAAGTACGACGACGAGCCATCCAGCCTGAGCCCGGGCCGGATCATCGCGCCTTTCCTGCGCGGGCATATCCGCAACACGATCAGGCGCGTGTTCGGCACCTATTTCCTGCGCGGCTTCTCGGTGGCATCGATCGAGCTGCTCGCCGGGATGGCGCTCACCGGCTTCAGCGTGTGCTTCGGCAGCCAGGCCTGGTACCTGTCGGTGGCCAACGCAACCCCTGCCTCCGCCGGCACCGTCATGCTGGCTGCGCTGCCATTGATCCTCGGTTTCCAGCTGCTACTGTCGTGGCTCAATTTCGACATCGCCGCGGAACCACGCACACCACTGCAGCACCTGATGCGCTAGGCGACCCGGTCATTTCGCCGCATCGCCCGGCGCCTTCCATTTTAGTCGTGCCAGCGGCCGATCGACCAGAATCACGATCAACCACGACAGCAAGAGCGTCAACGCAAACGCCTTCAGGAAGAACTCGAACGGTCGCGAGAATCCGCATGGGCACACGAACCAGGCGGCGACCGTGGTGTGGATGAGGTAGACCGGGTAGCTGAGATCCCCCAGCATGCGATCGACCTTGCCCGCACGTTGCCGGTGCAGCGACACCACCATCCAGACCGACAGCACCAGCGACACGTAGAGCCCCCATTCCCATGGCCATCCCGGCAGTTTCAGCCAAAGCAAGCCATGCAGGATCCATAGCACCAGGCTCGTCCACGGCATGCTGAAGCGATCCAGCGATTCCCTGTAGTGGCACGCGAGCGAGCCGGCCGCGAACGGCAGCATGCAGGGCAGGAAAGTCGAGTAGCGTTCGCCGAAGGAATCGCCGTTGATGCCGAGCTTCAGGTTCAGCACCACCGCGACCGCAAAGGCGAACCAGGCGGTGCTGCGGGAACGCGCCATCAACGGCATCAGCATGTAGTAGCCGACTTCGATCGCCAGCGCGTTCGACACCGGGACGGGAAGGCCACCACGCTGTGCGCCCGCGAACAGCGTGCTCACATGCACCCATTGTTCGACGTTCTGCGGCCAGTAGAACTCGCCGTTGATGACGCGCAGGTCGATGCCATGGCGCCCGGCGTACCAGAGGCTGGCGAGGCCGGCGACGACCGCGAGCCAGTACAGCGGGAAGATGCGCATGAACCGGTTGAAGGCGTAGGCACGCAACCCCGGCCCGTCGAACCCGTAGCGCGTGGTGAGCACCAGCGTCATCAGGAAGCCGCTGAGCACGAAGAACGCCCACACCGCGTATGCCGCATAGCCCTGCAGCATGCCGTCCCAGAGGTGGGAGGCCGCCACCAGCGACGCAAGTATCAGTCGGCACGCACCAAATCCGATCGTCGGATATTGCATGCGCATCATTTGCTTTCACACGGAAGGCTGGTGGCATGAACCTCCGCCAGCAACTTGTCCCCCGACGGATCTCGCAACTGGATCAATGCGCCGTCCTGGATCCAGGGCCCGGTGACCCCTTCGCCTTCGGGACCGGCTTCCATCCAGACCTTGTTCGCATTCCCCTTCTCGCCAACCGTCACGCGTACCGTCATGACACCCGGCGTCGAAACCTTCCACTTCACTCGCACTTCCGCACTTGCGCCCTTTCCCGAAACGCACGCGCTGCGCACTGCATCCGCCTCCACGGCCACCGATGCGGCGGCGCGAATATCCAGGCGCATCGGCGCCGTCGAGGGTTTGACCGCTTGCTCCAACAGCGCCAGCTTGGCGGCCTGCTCGACGCGACAGCGCTCGAGCGCCGCCTTCTCGCAGCATCCCGCGAGCGAAACGGAAGCCGCGAGCACGAGCTTCCACCTCAGCGAATTTTCCGGCTGCAGCCCACTAGCATCCACTGGTCACCATCCAAATGAAACGTCATCACGTGCCGCGCGAGCCACGGCAATCCCCGAACACGCGAACGGAAGGATAACTCCGCCCCCCTAGCCCGATCGCACGCGCAGCAGCTCGCGTGCGCGATTGCGACGCTCGTCCAGAGCGCGGCAACCGCCACCTCCGGACTGCAGCCTGCCCCAGGCCTCCAGCGAGTCTTCCCGATCCACCCGCACGTAGCCCGAGCCCTCCAGCGCCCCGAAAATCGGACCGCGGACGGAGCCATCTACAACCACGAAGGACGGATCGACCCAGGCCAGCAGGCTGGTCCAGCGTTTCCCTGATGTATCCGCCTCGGCCGCGTTGCGCGCCTGCCACAGTTCCGGATCGTAGCGGCGGTGCATGGAGATCGCATGCCCATGGCCAGCACCGACGAAGGGCTTCTTGGGATCGCCCATCAGTACGCAGGCATCCGGATTGCCCGCCATCACGCGCTCGAGCAGCGCGCGTTCCGGCATGAATTTGCGCACGAGGTCGCTGCGCGCGGCCGGGCCCTCGCGGAGCAACTGCATCCACGGGTTCTCGCGGGCGATCCAGTGGGTGGTCGGCAGCAACGCGGCATTCGCCAGCGCCACCGTGATGACGACACCGGCGAACACGCGGCGGTCGCCCAGGCGAGCCAACCCGACCACGCCGAGCACGCAGAGGACCGACAGGGCCGGGAAGATGTAACGCAGGTACTGCAGGTAGGAGAACACCAGCAAACCGGTGGCCAGCGCCCACAGCAGGAGCCAGCGCGAGGCTGGCCGGCGCACGGCATCCACCAGCGCCGCGGGCAGCAAGGCCAGCAGCGCGATGCCGGCCGCCCCCGGATAGAACTCGCCGAAGGCGACGGTGTTGAAGGTGAGATCCCACAACGAACGCCACGAGATGCCGGCGCGCCAGCGCGGATCGGAGAAGTTCTCGATCGGGTAGTACGGCGACTGGAAGAACCCGTTGAAGAACGGGAACAGCGGATTGCCGGTAACCAACGTCGCGTACGCATAACTCGACCCGCCGATCGCCAGCACGGTCGCCAAGGCGATCGAGGCCCAACGCAGGCGCTGGCCGACAGGTCGCACCGCGACCAGCCAGGCGAGCAGCGGCAGCATGTAGAGCAGGTTGCTGGTCTTCAACGCAAGCAACAAGCCGCAGATGGCGCCGACTGCGACAGCACCCAGCTTGCCTCGGTCCGGACCGGCGGCGAGCGCGGCCAGGTTCAGGAGGATCGCCGTGCTCGCGCCGTCGACCTGCATGGCAGTGGTGAAGTAGCCCGTCAGCGGCTGTGATGCGAACACCGCAGCCGCGGCCAACGCAGTGCCAGGCGACGCATCCAGTGCACGCGCCAGCCGCCATGCCCCGGCCACGCCAAGCAGCAACCACAACGAGGCGACGGCGGCGCGCGCCTCGCCGCCGGCCAGCATCGCGGCGACGCCATGCAGCACGTTGTTGGCCCACGGCGCGACAGCCCAGGACTGGGTCTGCACGTCGAGGTGGTAGTAGCCGTCGAAGCGCAGTTGCGATTGCAGGATCAGGTGCACCGCGTTGTCGTCGTAGTTGAGGCTGGGCAACCACAGCCCCAGGCTGGCCACGGTCATGGCGGCGACCAGCAGGATCGCCCGCTGCGGCCGGGTGGATGCCAGGCCATCGAGCGCCTCGAAGGCGGCGCGCAACTGGCGGGCGATCGGCCTGCGTCGCCACATGACGACGACGGCAGCCAGTGCCAGGTACAGCCAACGCTGATGCAGCGGAAACGGCAGCAGCCAGCCGACGACCGCCGCAATCACGCCCAGTCCCACGACCAGCGACGTCGTCGCGCCGCTCGCGTCCTCTTGGTCCGCAAGCGTGCCCAGGCCAAGCGCGGCAAGCGCGAGCAGCATCGCCGCCGCAAGCGTGGCGGGGCCGACGAACACGACGAGCCCCAGCAGGGCCGGCAACGCCGCGGCGACAGGCAACCATTTTCGCGACTGCGCCATTGCATGCGGCACGGAGTGACGCTCGCACCAATGCACGACGAAGGCGATCAACGCATGCCAGGCCACCACGCAAGCCAGCAGCCAGCGGTAGTCGGCCCGGATGTTCGCCTGCAGGTCGTAACGCACGAAAGCGAGCAACAGGAGCGGCAGCGGCAACAACAGCAGCCACGCGGCGGGGTGGGGACGCGCTGCGACGCGAGCGCTCATCGACCGGCCATCGCTGCAAAAAGCCGGTTCAAATCCGCGATGCCCGCATCGTCCTGCAGCAGGTGGCGTTGCTCCACCCCGGCAGCCGCAGCGGCCTCCAGGTCGGTGGCTTTGTCGCCGATCATCCAGGACGCCCGCATATCTACGTCGAAGCGCGCCGCGGCATCGAGCAGCATCCCCGGCCGCGGCTTGCGGCACTCGCAAGCCACGCGATAGTCGCCAAGGCCTTCTTCGGGATGATGCGGGCACCAGTACGTCGCCAGCAGCGGTGTGCCGCGCGCCGCGAACTGCGCGTGCATCCACGCGGTGTAGGCGAGGAACGCGGCTTCGTCGTACATCCCGCGCCCGATCCCGGCCTGGTTGGTGACCACGATGCAGGCATGGCCGCGCGCCTGCGCATCGGCGACCAGTTCGAAGATGCCCGGCACCCAATCGGTGTTAGCAGGCGTATGCACGTAGCCGTGGTTGATATTGATCACGCCGTCGCGATCGAGGAACAGCGCCTTGCGTGGCGACGCCGTCCCTGCGAGCAGTGCATCCGCCGACGGATCGAGGTATGGCGCGCGGATCAGCGACATGCTCATCGTCGCCCCGCGAACTGCCGCTGCGCGCGTGCGTAATCCTCCGGCACGCCGATGTCGATGAAGCCTGCCGTATCGGTGAACGCAGCGACTTCGCCGGCATGCGTGCGCGCCTGCAGCACCGCTTGCTCGAACGAGAACGCATCCTGCGCAGGCAATGCCGCGAGCGCATCGGCGCCGAGGAAATAGCAGCCCGCATTGATCCAGCCTGGGCCTGCCTCGCCTTTCTCGCGGAAGCCAGTGATGCGGTGCTGGTCGATATCGACGGCGCCGTAGCGCGCCACGTCATCCACCCGCGCCAGCGCGATCGCCATCGGTGTACCCGCGTTGCGCGCGGCGGATTCGAGGGCTGCCGGGTCGTACTCGAGCCAGGTGTCGCCGTTCAATACATGCGCAGCATCGCCTTGCAGCCGGCGCGTCGCGAGGCGGATGGCGCCACCGGTGCCGAGCGGTTCCGGCTCCACCGAGTAGGCGATTTCCATCTTCTGCCAGCGCGCGCCGATGCGCTGTTCGATCACATCCGAGAGATAGCCGGTCGCGAGGATGCAGCGGCGAATACCACTGTCCGCAAGCCGATCCAACAACCACGCCAGGAACGGTCGGCCGGCGACCGGCGCCAGCGGCTTGGGGACGTCGTCGACGATGCCGCGCAGGCGGGTGCCGAAGCCGCCGGCGAGGACGATGGCTTCGTCAGCCGGCATCGCGCGGGAACAGGCCGGCTTCGATCAGCGCGCACAGCAGGTGGCCGACGAATTCGTGGCCTTCCTGGATGCGCGGGGTTTCGTCGGAGGGCATGCGGAAGCACAGGTCCGACATCGACAGCAGCTTGCCGCCGCTGCGCCCGGTGAACGCGATCACCTGCATGCCGCGCGCGCGCGCGACATCGGCGGCGCGCAGCACGTTCGGCGAATTGCCGGACGTGGAGATCGCGACGAGCACGTCGCCAGCCTGGCCCAGCGCCTCGACCTGGCGGGCGAACACGTAGTCGTAGCCGTAGTCGTTGCCGATCGCGGTGAGGATGCTGCTGTCGGTGGTCAGCGCGATCGCCGCCAGGCCGGGGCGGTCGTAATAGAACCGGCTGACCAGTTCGCCGGCCCAGTGCTGCGCATCCGCGGCGCTGCCGCCGTTGCCGCAGAACAGCAGCTTGCGGCCGTTGCGCAGCGCATCGATGCACCGCGCCACTGCATCCTCGATCTGCGCCGACAACGCTTCGTCCGCGGCCAGCGCCTGCATGTTCGCCACGGCCTTGTCGAATTCGCTTCGGATCACGCGCTGGATCGCGTCGCTCATGGCGTCCTCCATGCGGTCGCACCGCCGGGGTTGAAATGGAAGTCGAGCAGGCTGCCGCCCTGCGTCGCCAGTGCAGCCGACAGGCGCACGCGGTCGACCGGATCGCAGACGAACATCATGAACCCGCCGCCACCCGCGCCGGAGACCTTGGTCGCCACCGCGCCATTGTCCATCGCCAATGTTTCCAGTGCGTCGATCATCGGGTTGCTGATGCTGCTGGCCATGCGCTTCTTCGCCTGCCAGCCCTGTTGCAATGTGCGCGCGAAACCCGGCAGGTCGCCGCGTAGCAGGTGTTCCTTCATCTGCACGGCCTCGGCCTTGAGCTGGTGCATCGCCTCGATCGGATTGGCCGCGCCACTGGCGGCATTGCGCGCCTGCTCGTCGATGATCCGCGCCGATTCGCGCGAGACCCCGGTGAAGTACAGCAGCAGCGAGGCTTCCAGTTCAGCGGCCACCCAGTCCTTGATCCGCAAGGGATTGACGATGACGCGGTCGCCGGCGTGGAATTCCATGAAGTTGAACCCGCCGAACGCGGCGGCGTACTGATCCTGCTTGCCGCCGGCCAGGCCGAGGTCGACGCGCTCGATGTCGTAGGCGAGGTGGGCGATCTCGTATTCGCCCAGCGCCAGCGAAAAATACTCCGCGAGCGCGGTCACCAGCGCGACCACCAGGGTGGACGACGAACCCAGGCCGGAACCTGGCGGCGCATCGGACCACGTACGGATGCGCAGCGGCGGACGCTTGCCGTCGAGATAGTCGCGGCTGATGCGCAGGTAGGCGCCTGCGAGCAACTGCACCGGCCCGGCATTCGCATCCACGTCGCCTGGCGCGACAGCGATGCGTGCGCCGCGATCCAGGGCTTCGAGGATCACGAGCGCATCGCTGCCGGCATCGATGGTCGCGTAGGCGTACTTGTCGATGGCTGCGTTCATCACGCAACCGCCGTGCAGGTCGCAGTACGGGGCGACATCGGTGCCGCCACCGGCCAGCCCGAGGCGCAGCGGCGCGCGCGCGCGGACGATCATCGCGCGGGCTCCGCGGCGATGGCGAGCGCGGACGCCAGTTGGGTGCGCAGCGTGTCGCGGGAGAAATGCGCGCGTGCATAGGCGGCACCGAGCCGCGATTGCCGTTGCCACGCCGCGTCGTCGTCGAGCAACTGCAGGATGTGGTCGGCGAGTGCGGCCTCGTCGTCGGCGACGGCGCAGGTCGCTTCGACATCGGGCAGGCCTTGCGCACCCACCGACGTGGTCACCAGCGGCAAGCCCTGCTGCAACGCTTCCACGACCTTGCTTTTCACGCCAGCGCCGTAGCGCAGCGGCACCACGGCGACGCGCGCCTGCGCATAGCGGCGCTGCAGTTCGCCATCGTCGACGAAACCGGTGACGTCCACGCGCTCGCCGGCCAGTGCCAGCACCTCCGCGGTGGGGTTGGATCCGACCAGCGACAGGCGTGCATCCGGACGACGTGCCCACACGCGCGGCATGATCGATTCGACCAGCCAGCGCGCGGCATCCACGTTCGGCGGATGGGCGAAGCCGGCGACGAACAGCAGGTGTTGGCGCTGGTCCAGGGCGGCATCATCGACGAACCGCTCGTAGGCATACGGCGTGATCGCGCGCGCATCGACCGTCGGTTCCAGCGCACGCACCTGCGCCGCTTCGTCTTCGCTCGGATACAACACGCCATCGCAGCGCCGCCAGATCGTGCGCTCGCGTCGCTCCATCGTCGCGGCCGCGCGCAACAACGCGTCGCGGTCATCGCCCTCCGGCAGCAAGGCGGCCTGGTCGCGCATGCGGCGGAAATGCAGGTCGTGGCCGTAGTAGACGACGCGGGCGCGGCTGCTGGCGCGGATCGCGTCGAGGTGCGCATCGGCCACGTCCGGGCGCGACAGCAGCACCGCGTCGAACACGTCGCCGTATTCGCGCAACATCGCGCCGATGCCGTCGCGCCAGCGAATCCCGTGGAAGACCTCCACGCCGATCGCCTGCAATCGCGCGGCGTAGTGCGGGTCGTAGTAAAGATTGTCAGGCCAGAACTTCACCACCGCGCCGGCGTCCAGCAGGCCGCGGAGGAAGGCGAGCATGGTGCGCGAGCCGGCATCACGGTCCGGTTGCGGGATGTAGTGGTCGACCACCAGCACCATCGGCCGGTCCCACGCGCGGTCGCGCGCGCGGGTGACCTGTTCACCGTTCGGATAGTGCGCCTGCAACGCGTCGTGCCAGCGCGTGCGCAGGGTCTGCTGGTTGGCGAGCTGGTAGGCCTTGATCCCGCCGCCGGTGTCGGTGCCGTGCGACACGCCCTCGTGGTGGACGACCCGCGAGAACGGCGTGTAGTAGACCTGCAGGCCCGCCTCGCGCACGCGGAAGCAGAGGTCGGAATCCTCGCAATACGCGGGCGCGTAGCGCTCGTCGAAACCGCCGAGTCGCTCGAACAACGCGCGTGGCAGCAGCAGCGCGGCACCGGAGCAGTAGTCGGCGCGACGCACGTAGTTGAATTCGTTGGCCTCGGGATCGCCAAGCCGCCCGTAATTCCATGCCGAGGCATCGCGCCAGACGATCCCGCCGGCTTCCTGCAGGCGCCCGTCCGGGTACACCAGCATCGAACCTGCAACGCCGGCATCCGCATGGGTGGCGAACACATCGAGCAATGCGTCGAGCCAGTCGCGGGTGACTTCGGTGTCGTTGTTGAGCAGGCAGATGTACTCGCCGCGCGCCAGTTGCAGCGCCTGGTTGCAGGAGCGCAGGAAGCCCAGGTTCTCTGCGTTCTCGTGGTAACGCAGGCCGGGCACCGCGCGCAGCGGCGTCATCGCGGGATCGCCGGATGCGTCTTCCAGCACCAGCACTTCGAAGCTGGCGTGCGCGCCTGCGGACTGCAACGAATGCAGGCAGCGCGCGGTGTAGTCGGCCTTGCCGTAAGTCGGGATGACGATGCTGACGCGCGGGGCGGCGACCTCCGGGAATGCCAGGCCGGCGAACGGATTTGCGGGTGCCAAGGTGGTCGCGGCGGCGATGGCGGGTGGCGATGCGGCATCCGCCACCGTTTGCACTGCAAACGGGATGGCCGGCGCACGCGGGCGTTGCGGCAGCACCGGTTCGGCGGCATGGCCGCGCAGCTTTGCCAGCAGCCGTCGCAACGGGCGCGCCAGCTTCCAGCTGGACGATCCCAGCACGCCACGCAACGCCTGCTCCATCTGCTCCGCGTAACGCTCCATCGACTGCCGCGCCGCGCGTTCGTTGGCCAATGCCGCCTGTTCGCGGGCGAGCGCATCCTGCAAACGCGTCAGTTCGCCGGCGATCCTGTCCAGCTGGTCCCGCATTTCGTGTTCCTGCTGTTCCTGCCGGGCCACCGTCGCTTCAAGCGCCGCCACCCGCCCCCTGCTGTCCGCCAGTTCCGCATCCAGCGCCTTCGCCCAGGCCAGTTTCTCCAGGCGGTCGGCCTCGACGCGGTCGTAGTCCAGGCGCGATTGTGCCAGTTCGCGCTCCAGGCCCCGCGCCCAATCTGTCTTCGCGTCGCCGTCGGCTTGCAGTTGCCGGTAGAGCGCCTGCAGCGATTCGAGTTCGCCCTGCAGCGACATCGCCCATGCCGTCTTCGCCTCGCGGTCGGCCTCCGCCCGGCGATAGCTGGCCTGCAGCGATTCCAGGTCGTCCTGCAAGGATCGCGCCCATCGAACCTTCTCGTCGCGATCCGCTTCGGCCTGACGATACGAGGCTTGCAGCGATCCCAGCTCACCCTGCAGCGCCTTCGCCCAGCCGGCCTTTTCATCGCGGTCCGCCTCGGCCTGGCGATAGACCGCCTGCAACGACGCCAGCTCGTCTTGCAACGCGCGCGCCCAATCGGCCTTCTCGTCGCGGTCCGCCTCGGCCTGGCGATAGACCGCCTGCAACGACGCCAGCTCGTCTTGCAACGCGCGCGCCCAATCGGCCTTCTCGTCGCGGTCCGCCTCGGCCTGGCGATAGACCGCCTGCAACGACGCCAGCTCGTCTTGCAACGCGCGCGCCCAATCGGCCTTCTCGTCGCGGTCCGCCTCCGCCTGACGGTACAGCGCCTGCAGCGTCAGCAGTTCGTCGCGCAGAGACGTCGCCCAGCCGACCATCGCCTCGTATTCGCCGACCTGCGCACCGTGCAGGTCGCGCAGCGCATGCAAGGCCTCGTCGAGTTGCTGGGCCCAGCGCCCCTGCTCGTCGAGTTCGCCGCGCATGGCATCGGTGACGCGGCGCAAGTCCGCTGCCTCGTCACGGCATTTGCCGAGCAGGCCCGCATAGGCATCGACCAGCGGCTCCACCGGGGCGATGGCCGCGGCGAATGCACGTTCGGCTGCCGCCACGCCCCCGGGATCCAACGCACCAACCGCAACCTCCGCCAGCGGTTCCAGCATGCCGCCCACCGGTTCCGTGGTGCGGTGGTGGCGCAGCTGCGGCGTCAGGAACGCATCGATGTCGCGTGCCTGCGGCGTATCCGCGATGAGTTGCGTCGCCAGCGCCCGGTTGATGCGATCCACTGCGCCCTGCCAGTCGGCCAGGAGCTCGTCATAGGCCACCATGCCGCGCCGGCAGCCTTCGCTGCCGCGCACGGCCTCCAGCAGGTAGCGGGCCCACAGCAGTTCGCCGATGGCGATCGGCAGGCCGTCGCGGCGCAGCAGCGAACCCGCGACCTCCTGCGGATGCCGCGAGACCAGCAACACCCGCGGCTCGATGGCGAGGTCCGCCAGCACGCGTCGCCACAACGGCATGAGCCGGCACAGCCGCGGATCCTTCACTGCCCAGAGGGATACCCCGGCGAAATCGCGTTGCACGATCGCCGCGATCGCCTCGCCGGCTGCGTGCGCGGCCTCGGAGTCGAGCCAGCCCTCGGGCATCGGCCGCGGATCGTCCCAGCGCCGGTCGAGCGCGCCCAGCAAGGCGTCGTGCACGGAGACGATGCCCTGGTGTTCCCAGAATCCCAGCGGATTGTCGTCGCCGGGAGGCATCAGGTCGTCGCCCAGGGCCACGCCCAGCAGATTGAGGACACGGGTCAGCGCCGAGGTGCCACTGCGGTGCATGCCCAGCACCAGCAGCGCCACCGGCGCGACGGCCGTGGCCTTTCCCGGACCGTGCTTCGCCATGCCCCTGTCGCCCGCGATCAACTCACTGCGGGCGCTTTGCGGGGACCTGGGCGTCCACCGGCACCGAAGGCCGCACCGGGATTTCGCGCGGGACAGTCGTGGCCGGCGGCAGTTCCAGCAACTCGAAGCGCTGGGCCATCGAGCGGGTCAGTTCCTCTGCCTGGGTATCGGTCTCGATGATGTAGGGCACGATCATCAGCACCAGTTCGGTCTTGTTGCGGCCCTGCTTCTGGGTCTTGAACAGGTTGCCCAGCACCGGCACGTCCTTCAGGAAGGGAACGCCACTGTTTCCATTGGTCTGCCGCTGCGACATCAGCCCGGCCATCAGGATCGCGCTGCCGTCCTTGAGGCTGAGGCTGGTGCTGTAGGAGCGGTTGAAGATGGCCGGCGAACTGACCGTGGAATCCGCCCCGATCGGCAGCGCCTCGCTCACTTCCTGACGCAGTTCGATATCCACGCGGTCGTCCGAATACACCACCGGCTTGATGCTCAGCAGGATGCCGGTCTTGCGGTACTGGACGGTCTGGATGATGCCGCTGTCGCCTCCAGAGATGATCCCGGAAGTGGCCTGCGAACTGATCGTGGGCACCTCGGTGCCAACGTCGAGGTTGGCTTCCTCGCCGCTCTTGACCATCAATCGCGGCGTAGACAGCACGCTGATCCGGTCCTGGCTGGCCAGTGCCTTGAGCGAGGCGCGGGTCTGCCCGCCGATGTCCAGCAGGTAGTTCAACCCGGCACCGCCGGTCGCGGTGCCAAGCACACCGGAACTGATGTTGCCGTTGAACTTGCCCAGGTCCGAATTGTTGGCCAGCCACGCAACCCCGAATTCCTGGTCATTGGTCAGGGTCACTTCCGCCACCGTGACTTCGATCATCACCTGCCGCGGTGCCTTGTCCATCTGCTGGATCAGCGGCAGCAGCCGTCCCCAGTCGGTGGCCGAGCCCTGGTAGATCAAGGCGTTGCGTGGCTCGTCGAGGGTGAGCTTGCCCTTGCTCAGGTCCCCGCCGGATGCGGCGCTGGCCGCCGCGGTCAGCGTGGCCGAGCCCGCCGCCGTTTCCGCGGCAGGTGGCGCGCCGACGTCGCTGCCATCGATCGCATCGCGCGCCGGTTCGCGCGTGCCCGAACCGGTCCGCACACCGGTGATCGTCTTGGCGATTTCCGCGGCGCGGGTGTTCTTCACCATGTAGTAGAACAAGCCGTCGCTACCCGCGGTCGGGTTGGGCCGGTCGATGGTGCGCGCCCACTCGATGGCGTGTTCCAGCACGGCCTTGTCGCCGGCGAACACCAGCACGGTGTTGGCGGCGGTCAGCGGCAGCACCAGGATCGAACCAGCACCGGCACCGCTGCCGCTGTACAGCGAGGCCCCGTACCCTTCGGCCCCCAGCACCTCGACCAGGCGCTTGGACAGTTCTTCCGCGCTGACGAAGGCCGGTTCCAGCCGCGCGCTTTGCCTGCCCCGCATGGACGGACGATCGAACACCCGGATCGCGTCCAGGGCCTGTCGCACCATTTCCGGGCGACCCATCAGGATCACCGCATTGCGCGCACTGTCGGCCTGGATGGTGAGCGCGTCGGACTGCTTGAACGCGACGTTGAGCAGGCTGACCACGTCGTTGACCTTGATCGACTGCAACTCCACCAGCTGGAACACGGGCCGATGGCTGATCGGGACCTCGGGCAGGGTGCGGCCGCTGACGACCAGTGGCGGCACGCTGCCCGCCGTTCCCTGGGCGCGGCTGAACATCACCATCCCCGAGCTGTATTCGGTCGCGACCCCGTAATTGCGAAGCACCTGCACCGCGAGTCGATAGAAATTCTGCGGCGACTGCGGACCCGACGTCCGCAAGGTCACCAGGTCGCTCATGCGCGAGACCTGCGGATCCATCTGGAAGCCGGTCCCCAGGATCGATCCGAAGAACTCGTTGATGAAGGCCGGTACCGGCATGCCTTCGATGTTGACGTTGACGGCACCGCCCTTGAGCGGCGGCATCGGTTCGCCTTGCGCGCCGGCGACAAGGCTGCCGCCCGCACCGGGAATCTGCGGCGTCGCGCTGCGCTGCAGGCCCAGGGGTGCCTGGTTCGCGCTGCTGTTGACCTGGTCGAAGCCCGTCTGGGACTGGCTGGAAGGCCCCGGTGCAGGCAGCGGATCCGGAACCGCAAGTCGCGGCGTGGCGCACGCGCCTGCGAGCATGGCGATGCCGGCGGCGGCCATGAAGGGACGGAGATTGTTCATGCGGTGATAGTCGTCGCGAAGAGGGTCATTGGGTCTTGCCATTGCCTGCAGCAGTGGCTGTTTGTGCGCGCGCCGGTGCGGGTGGTGTCGCTGCCGGGGCGTTGTCGCCGGACGGCGCGCCGATGCAGCCCTCCGGATCCGGCTTGGTCTTGTCCTGGTACAGCGAACGCACGCGCTTGCAGCCGTCTTTTTCGAACCAGATCCGGTCGCGGTTCACGGCCACCAGGGTGGCACCGTCCGGCAGGGCGCCACCCAGCCGCACCCAGGTCTGCGCAGGCTTACCGCCGACGCCGACCGCGACCTGCACCCTGGGACGCGTCACGATCGCACTAAGGCTCCAGGTCGAAGGCTGGTTCGCGGCAGGACGCCCCGGCATGGCCAACTCGCCCCAAAAGCGCGCACGGCGCACGGTCTGGAAGTTGTCGTCGCGGAACCGCTTGAGCGCCTGCGCATTCGGCAGGGACCACGCGGCGTCCTCGGACTTCGGCGGGTCGGCCGCGCGAATCGGCAGGAACAGTCCGATCACCGCGCCGACGACGCTACCGGCGATCGCGACGGCGACGAAGCGACGGCGGCGGAGCAGGTCAGCGAACGCCATCGGTCGCCTCCTTCGGCGCGCCGCTGCCGACGCGGTAATACGCCACCAGCGTCATCGACATGCTGGGCACGCCGCGCACGAAGGTGAAGGAAAATTCGTCGACCACCATCAACCGGTCCGAATCCTCCACCCGCCGCAGCATTTCCAGCATCTGCGGCTGGCTGACCACGCCACGCAGGGTGACCGGGATCCGCCACAGGCCTGGTTGGCCGGCGACTTCGGCCGGTGGCCGCACATCGCTGCCCAACTTGCGTCCGAACGCATTGATGAGTTGCCTGACGAAGGTCTGCACTTCGGCCTGGGCCAGGCCGATCGTGGCCGCATTCGGGACCTCCGCCTGCAGTGCCTTCTCGAGCGCCTGCGCACTCTGCGCCCTGCCCAACCATTGTTCCTGGCCGGCGAGCTCGGTCATCTTGTAGAGCTGCAGCGTGCGCTGCTGGTACTGGTCATGCAGGTCGCGGCGCCAGTCGGCGAGGACCAGGCACAGATAGAAGAATCCGATCGCGATCGCGATGCCGGCGCCCCAGCGCAGGCGCGGATTGCCGTTCCATTCCTCGCGGATCTTGCGGGTCCGCACCGGCAGGATCGCGCTCACTTGCGTGCACTCCCGGATGCAGGCGCGCGCAAGATGCGAGCCTTGACGACGACGGTCTCGGGTTGCTTGCCGATCTCCGCGGTGACCTCGGTGAAACGCTTGGACGCTTCCCATGCCGACACGATCGCGCTGGGATCCGCATTGAGCATCTTCGCGGTCATTTCCAGCGTCTGCGCATCGGTCATCTTCCACTCGACCAGTTGCCAGTTGCCACGCATCAGCCCTGAGACCAGCGAGAACAGTTCCACTTGCCCCGCCGGCGGACGCAAGGCCAGGCGCGCCTCGATCGCCGCCTGCCCCTGCTGGGCACGATCGCGCGCATCGATGATCTTCTCGAGCGCCTGTTCGCGCTCGGCGATGTCTTGGTCGAGTTGCCAGTTCGATACCTTCAGCGCGAGCACGCCGACCAGCAACGCAGCGAGCACCGCAGCGGCGATCCCGACCGCCGCCATCGCCATGTAGTCGCGATAGTGACCGAAGGCCTCGCCGAGGCCGGCCGCTTTCTGCGCCGCCCACGCGCGCTCGTCGAGCGGATACGCCCCCTGCACCGGCAAGGCGGAGGCCGGTGGCAGGCCGGCACCGCGACGGAATTCATTCCATTCCGGCAGGTCCGGCATCTCCGGCCACCAGCGCGACGCAGTCATTACCCCATCGCGCCACGCACGGGCTTCGACACCCTCATCGAGTCCGACCAGTTCTTCGCCCTCGACGCGGGGTTGCCCACGGAACAGCGACTCCGGCCAGACCCGGCGCGGTGGCGGCAAGCTGGTGTCGTCCGGGCCCGCCAGTACGCGCGCCTTCGACCATGCCCACACCATCGCGCGGTCCCCGACCCATTCCACATGGGACTGCGCGTCGGCGAACGGCGACCAGCGCGACACCGCCATGTCGACGAAACCGCGACGCTTGCGCGGCGGCACCGCCGAACCATCGAGCACGGTGTAGGCGCAGAAGCCCCGGGCGAGTACCCATTCCTGGCCATTGCCGCCATCCGCCAACAGGCGGAGGCCGTCACTTCCGCGCAGCCACCTGCTGGCCGAAAAGCCGCGAGCGAACCGGGAGAGCAACGTCGTCCTGCGACGGAGCTTGGGATTGGATGAGCTCATAGTCCTCACGCCAGGGGCGACCCTTGTCTTCGATCGGGGTCAAGGTCCAGTGCACCAGTCCCGCCTGCCCCCCGTGCGAAGGCCACAGCTTCAGAGTGCCGGACGGGGCAGGATACACAGCCACCGGCGCCTCGGGCGACTTGGGCAGCCCGAGGAACTCGAAAAACGCGGTGCCGGTCATGAACGGTTGCACTTTGCGGAATGCGATCGCGCGTGCCGCCTTTTCCTCGTCCACGCCATCGATGACGCGCAGGACGCGGGAGGGTGCAGTGTTGAGATTCACGACAGCGACCGGCTCCACCGTGATCGTGTCGCTGATCTCCGCGGGCGTGAGGAACGACAATGCCTGCTTCCAGCCCGTCACCCGCAACACCTCCATCGGCGTGGCCACGGGCAGGTTGGTGGGCGGCGACATCCCGAGCTTGCGATAGCCATCCGCCTCCATGCTGTTGAGGCGGTACAAGTCGTCGCGGTCCTGGTAATCGAACAGGCGGTTGACCAGAGCCTCCGCAGGCACGGGCCGCGGGTGACCACCCTGCGCGAGCAGGCGCTCCAGCCGCCAAGGCGGATTCCAGTTCACGCCGAACAGCCCATAGTCGTCCTGCAGGGCGAAACGGACGCCACCAAATCCCTTGTACGTCCGTCCGTCCAGCCGGAGCTCGGTACCGACGGGGAGTATCGATTCCAGGTCGGCCTGCGACTGCATCGGCCTCACCCCGTCCTCGCCGAACGAGACGAGGTTGTCCACGGTCAACCCGCCCACCGTCATCCGCTGCGTGCTGAGCAGATACAACAACGTTGCGCGCGTACTGGCGATGTCCACCGCATCCTGGGTGAATTGCGCACGCTGCCGGGCCTGCTCCGCAAGCCGACCGGTCACCGCCGCGATGGTGCCCGCGAGCAAACCCAGCACCACCAGCATGGCCAGCACCAGCACCAGCACGAACCCATGATCGCGACGTGGCTGCTTCATTCCAGTTCTTCTTCGCCATACAGCCGCTTCGGCGGTTCCAGCGGCCCCAGCACGGCCACCAGCAGTGGCCGATCACCGGCCTCGAAGCGTCGCATCAAGCCGACGAACGCAGGTATCGCCTCGGGGTTCACCACGCCGAGCTTCGGTGGCCATGCATCGGTTTCCCGCCACTGGGCATCGAAATAGGCGAACTCCACCTCGCCGCCCCTCTGCAGCGGCAGGTGCCACTGCTCGCGGCCTTCCTCGGCGTACACGATCTCCGCAACGCCCGCCTCATTCTCGCGCAGCGACCATTGGATCGGCGTCGGGCTGCCTTCCGGCGCATACAGGGGATTGAGCGTGGTCGCGGAAAAGTGCGCGGGATCTCCCACGAAATGGTGCTTCGGCGCCGCATAGAGCCCGTGCACGCTGTCGCGGAACCACGACTGGAACAGCGCATTGCGATCGATGTTCCCGGCCTGGCCACGCACGCGCTCGCTTGCGATGCGATAGCTGCCCAGCATCTGGAACATCAGCATCGTCGCGAACGAGATCAGCACCAGCGTCACGAGCATCTCCATCAGCGTGAAGCCGGACTGCGCACGCGTGCACGGGCGCGAATGGCGAGGCGCGTCGGTGCTCACGAGTCGTCTCCCACGGCCCTGACCTGCTTCCATCCGACCTGGCGGACACGGAACACGCCCAGCTCCTTGCCATCGCGGAGGACGCGCACGTTGGCGTCGTACAGGCCGACGTTGAAGATGGCAGGCGTGCCGGACTGCCCCACGTTCGGACGCGCAGGTTCCACCGGGACACTCGTCCAGCTGACCAGCAGGTGGCCGGCCTGGCGCTCTCCGGATGGCGTCTCCATCGGGTTCGTGCGCCTCACCATGTCCAGCGCGGAGTGCATCGCGGCCTCGATCTCCTGCCGATCGCGGATGCGTTCCAGGGTGATCATGTTGGTCGACAGCCAGCCGTACAACGCGAATGCGCCCATGCTGAAGACGACCAGCGCGACGATGGCTTCGAGCAGGGTGAAGCCGGCGGCCTTGGCGGCACTGCCGCCAGGCCGGCTCAATGCCCGAGGGCGATGCCCAAGTGCCGGATTGAAGCGGCGCGGATGCCGACGGCCGGAGCGAGCGGTCCCGCGCATCATGGTTGCACGGACGGATCGCAGAACGGGGCGGCGACGCGGATGGTGCGTTCACCGAAGCTGTTGGCGACGACGACATCGCCGCCCCGGCAGACGCCGTTCGCGCCGACCACCCAAGGGTCCGGCACGCGCAGGCGCCAGTCGCCATCGACGCTCAACGGCGGCGCAGTGGATGCGAGGGTGGCGTCGCTGACGACGATGGGCTTGCCGCTGCCGCGCGCGTTGCCGGGCAGTGCGCGCAGTTGGTCGAGCAACCCGTCCATCGCCGCTTGCCGCCGCCAGCTATCGATGCCGCGCACCATCGACGGCCCGACCAGTGCAGCGGACAGTCCGAGGATCGCCAGCACCACGATCATTTCAAGCAGGGTGAAGCCGGCTGCCTTGGCGACACCGCCGCCAGGCAGGCTGGACCCCGGCGGGCTACGCCCGAGAGCCGGATTGAAGCCGCCGTGGCGCATCCGCTGGGTCGACTCAGGGGGCGACGGCCTGGCCGGGCGGATAACCCACGTCGGCGTCCTGACCGTCGCCGCCCGCCTTGCCGTCGGCTCCGAAGGAATACAGGGTGATGGGATTGTCGCCGCTTGCCTGCGGCGAGTACTGGTACGGCTGGCCCCAAGGGTCGAGCGGCACCGACTCGTCCAGGTAAGGACCGGCCCAGCCGCGCGCCGCATCGGCATTCGCAGGCTTGGTGGTCAGCAGCGCCAGGCCTTCCTGCTCGGTCGGCCAGCGGCTGATGTCCAGGCGCATGGTCTGCAGCGCACCCTTCAGCATCTTGGTCTGGGTGATCGCGGTCTGCACTTTCGCCTTGTCGGCCTGGCCGAACAGGCGCGGACCCACCAGGCCCATGATCAGGCCGATGATGACCAGCACCACGATCATCTCGAGCAGGGTGAAGCCGGCCTGGCGTGGAACAGCGGGAATGCGGCGACGTTGCATCGGTATTGCCCCTGGATTCGATTCGTTGCGGTTGGTGCGTTGCGACTAGACGGCGAGGTCGTTGGCGCTGGTGATGGCAAGGATGACGCCGAGGATGATCGTGCCGATCACGCTGCCGATCACCAGGATCGCGATCGGTTCCAGCAGGATCAGCACGCGCTTCATGCGGTTGCGGCCGGCCTCTTCATACAGCCGGGCCAATGAATCCAGCATGGATGCCAGCTTGCCGGAGCGCTCGCCGACCCGGATCAGGTTGTAGCCGGTCGCGGTCAATGCGTCGTGGTCCTCCAGCGCATCGGCCAGCGACGCGCCGCCGCGCACTGCGCGGGTCACCTCGCCCATGCGTGCGCGCCGCTGCGGCAGCTGCAGGCCCGATTGCGCCAGTTCCAGCCCGCGCATCAAGGGCACCTTGTTGCCGAGCAACGCCCCCAGCACCTTGGCCCAGCGCGCAGTGTCGGCCTCCACCAGCCACGGCCCGACCACCGGCCAGCGCGACATCGCATCCATCCCGCGCGCGCGCAGTTCCGGCTTGCGCAAGGCCCACGTCGCGCCACCGCCGGCCGCCGCGAGCAATACCAACAGGAGCAGGAAGTTCTCGCGGGTCCAGGTACCGAAAGCCAGCACCACCCACGCCAGCAACGGCAGGTCCTTGGCCTGCTGCAGCAGCGAGGCGAACTTCGGCACCACGAAGACGAACATGATCGCCACCGCAGCCACGCCGGCGAACACCAGCACCATCGGATAGATCAACGCGTTGCGCATCTCGCTGCGCAGCTGCTGCTCGTATTCCATCTGGGTGGAGGCATCGCGCAGGGCCTTGCCGAGTTCGCCGGTGAGTTCGCCGGCACGCGCCAGCTGCACCACGTATTCGGGGAGCGGCAAACCGCACTGGGCCAGCGTCGCCGAGAACGCCAGGCCGCGTTGCAGGTCGCGCGACATGCCGGTGAACGCGGCCACGATGCGCGGATGGTGCGCGCCGAGCGCCTGGCTGCCGACCGCATCGGCGATGCTCACGCCGGAGGTGAGCATGGTCGCCAGTTCCTGCAGGGCCAGGATCACGTCAGCGTGGCGCAGGCGGCCACGACGTTCGCGGCCCGCGGCCTCGCCGGAACGCACCTCGACCACCGACAGGCCGCGCCGTTCCAGCTGGCGGGCCACATCGCGCTCGTTGTCGGCGCGCAGCATGCCTTCCAGGCTGATGCCCTCGGCGTTCAGTGCGTGGTAGTGGTAACGAGGCATGCGGGGCTCAGGTGCCGGCGACGCGCAGCACTTCCTCGACCGTGGTCTGGCCCTGCCATGCCTTCAGCAGACCGTCCTCGCGCAGGAAGCGGCAGCCTTCGTCGCGGGCCAGCTTCTTCATCTCGTTCACCGATGCGCCGCTGACGATCAAATGTTGCATCGCTTCGGTCACCGGCACCATTTCGTAGATGCCCAGGCGGCCGCGGTAGCCGGTGTTCATGCAGTGCGGACAGCCCACCGCTTCCATCCAGCGCGGTGCCATGCCGGGCAGCACCCGTTCGGCGAACGGACGCACCTCGGCATCGATCGCCTCCGGCACGGCGTGCGGGCGGGCGCAATGGGTGCACAGCCGGCGCACCAGCCGCTGCGCCTGCACCGCGCGCACCGGGGTGGCGACCAGGAACGGCTCGACGCCCATGTCGACCAGGCGGGTGAACGCACTGATCGCGTCGTTGGTATGCAGGGTGCTCAGCACCAGGTGGCCGGTGAGCGCGGCCTGCACCGCGATCTGCGCGGTTTCGAGGTCGCGGATTTCGCCGATCATGATCACGTCCGGGTCCTGGCGCAGGATCGAACGCAGCGCGTTGGCGAAGGTCAGGCCGATGTCGGGATGCGCCTGGATCTGGGTGATCGCCGGCAACTGGAACTCGACCGGGTCCTCGACCGTGATGATCTTCTTGAGGCCGTCGTTCGCTGCGGCCAGCGAGGCATAGAGCGTGGTGGACTTGCCCGAACCGGTCGGGCCGGTGACCAGCACGATGCCGTTCGCCTCCGCAGTCCATTCCTTCATCAGGGCGAGGTGGTCGGACTCGAAGCCAAGTTTCTCCAGCCCCAGTTCCTTGCGCTCCTTCGGCAGCAGGCGCATCACGATCGATTCGCCATGCACGCCCGGCAATGCCGAGACGCGGATGTCCATTTCCTGGCCGCCGACGCGGGTCGACAGGCGGCCATCCTGCGGCAGGCGGCGCTCGGCGATGTCCATCCCGGAAATCAGCTTGAGGCGCGAAGCCACGGCGTCGAAACGGTCGCGCGGCAGCGACAGCCGGTTGTGGAGCACGCCGTCGATGCGGAAACGCACGCTGAAGGTGCGCTCCTCCGGCTCCAGGTGGATGTCCGAAGCGCGCTGCTCGACCGCCTGCGCCATGAGATTGCTGACCAGCTCGACGACCGGTGCTTCCTCGGCCATCGCCCGCAGCTGCTGTTCGTCGCCCCCGCCCCACTCGTCCGAGCGGGCGTGGTGGGCCAGGCCGTCGAGCATGCGTTCCAGGTCCTGCGCACGGCACAGGCACCAATGCACCCGGCGCCCCGGGAATGCATGCCGCATCGCTTCGCGCAGCGAGGGCTGCAGCGGATCGCGCGCGGCGCACAGCACGTCGTTCCCCTCCCCCGGCCAGACCAGCACCTGCTGGTCGAGCAGCCAGTCGATCCCGGTCGGGGCCTGCAGCGCGGTGAGCCGCATCGCGTCCTCGTCCGGTGCCGGCACCTCGACACCCATCACGGGCAGGCCCAGCTGCCGGCTGAGGACCTGCAGCAGGTTGTCCTCGCTGACCGCGCCGATGCGCATCAGCACGCTGCCGAGGCGCCCGCCGATCTTCTGCTGCAGGGCGAGCCCGCGCTCGAGGTCGGCCACGCCCAGCAGGCCGGCGTCGAGCAGCAACTCGCCCAGCAGGCGGTCGCGCGGCGCGGCGCGCGCGGCTTCAGAGGACATCGGCGAATCCTTTCTTGAGTCTGGAGAACGCCCACAGGCCGAACAGATAGACGACCATGGCGACCAGCGAATACTGCGCCATCACGTCCCACTGCGGCCACTGCGCGTCGAACAGCACCCGCCTCACCTGCTCCACCGGAACCGTGATCGGGTTCAGCGCCAACCACGGCTGGGCCGCCGCCGGCATCGCCTCGCGCGGGTAGAACACCGGCCCCAGGAACATGCAGACCATCACCAGCGGCCCGACCAACTGGGTGAGGTCGCGCAGGAAGACGCCGAGCGCGGACACCAGCCATGCCAAGCCAAGCAGGAGCAAGGCATAGGGAATCAGCACCAGCGGCAGGGCTAGCATCGTCCACGAGAACCCGGTCCCGAACACGCCGTCCAGCACCACCAGCACCACCAGGGCCATCACCGCATGGAACGCGCCGGTCAGCAGCGCCACCCAGCCCAGGACCTCCAGCGGGAACACCACCTTGGTCACGTAATTGGGCTGGGAGGTCACCAGGGTCGGGGCACGCGACAACACTTCCGACAGCAGGCCGTGCACCACCATCCCGGCCAGCAGCCGCAGGGCGAACATGCCGATGCCCTGTTCCTCGACCCCGGGCCAGCGGGTCGGTGCCACCACCCCGAACACGAAGGTGAAGACCGCGAGCATCAGGAGTGGCGTCAGCAGCGACCAGAACGAACCCAGCAGCGAACCACGATACCGTCCGCTGATGTCCCGCCAGGCCAGGATGCGGATCAGCGATGCGTGCCGCAACGGATGTGCGAGGGTATTCAGCACGGCGGGCGTGGCTCCGGATCGGCGGTCAATGCAGCGCGACGGGCGGACAAGGCGCAGCCCTGCGGCCGGTTCTGGCGGCACGGAAGTCTAGCGGTTCCATGCCAACCCTCGGCCACCACCAGCTGAACAGGGACTACACTGACGCAAAAGGTCACATTGATGTCGCAACGTCATGTTGTGACGCAGGTTTCGCTCAGGCTCGCCACCCATTCACATTTAAGGGATTGACGATTCCTGAACCGTGGGTTAGCGTCCGCGCTGCAACTTGATCAACCAGGGGAAGGGGAGTCACGCATGGGCGCAAGCCGGGCGCGACTAACGTCAATCAGAACATCGATGCAAGCCTGGAAGAAACCGGGTGCCGGAGGCCCAGCCTCCTGGTACCGGGCATGGGCCGTGCAGCCGGAAAGAGTTGCAATCAAACCGCAATACCAACTGACAGGAGTTAGTTAGACATGTCTAGCATGAAGAAGAACGCCCTCGCCGCTGCCCTCGTGGCCGGCCTGGGTATGGCGGGCGCCGCCGCGGCCTACAACTACGGCACGCTGAAGGATCCCGCGAATTGCGGCTACACCGACTGCACCCAGCCGGGCGGCAGCCCGTCGAGTGAAGCCACGGCGAGCACCGATCTGCTGACCGCCGAACCGGTGGCCTACCAGAACATCACCATTTCGTCCGGTTACGACTACACCATGCGCGAGCAGCTGGTGTGGGACATCAACCCGGCTGACAACGCGGTGAACTTCACGAACGGTTTCACCGCTCGCCTGACCATCAATGATGGTGCGCTGTTCGACACCAGCTACACCCCGACCGTGTTCAACGTCGATCCGGCGAACTGCACCGCGCAGGATCACGACCTGAACGCCGCGACCCCGAACATCCTGCTGCCGGCCCCGGGCTTTGGTCGTAACGATGCCGTCACCCCGGCGGACATCTACCTCGACCCGTCCATGACCTGCACCTGGGACGTGAACTTCGACAACTACTACACCGCCGGCCAGACGATCTCCATCCGCGTCACCCCGAAGCAGGGCGTCACCAACCCGCAGAACCCGTCGGGCGGCATGATGCTGCGTTACGACAATGCGCACCTGACCAGCCTCGACGAGTTCGTCAATGGTCCGCTCAACGGGATCGTCGACGGCGACTTCTGGTTGATCAACCCGACCAACGACGCGCCGTTCACCGGCTCTCTGCAGAACAAGCCGATCCTCCAGAAGGTCAGCGGTGTCGTTGCCTGCGCCGACTCGGATGGTGCCGAGACCGACAAGTACATCGACGTTGCCGACAACTGGAACGAAGAGCAGCTCCCGAAGACCCGTTTCAGCTGGGACGGCAAGCTGGGTTCGGCTGAAGACGCGACCGGCGGCTCGTTGTTCGCACCGGGCGACTACGGCTCGCAGGTCATCGACCTCGGCAACGTCACCTTGGGTACCAACGATGCGATCGGCGGCTTCACCTTCGACGCGGCGGATGACTTCCACACGGTCCTGACCGGTGACACCGGCGGCTGGGAGGCATTCGACAACGGCGATCCGGCGATTTACAACGACGATGTGTACCTGGTCAACGGCACGTGCGCCTCGGGTACCCTCGTCGCACAGGGCGAAGTGAGCGGCAACACCGTGTACTTCGACTACGACGGCCAGGATCTCGAGGATGCGTTCGGCATCGTCGGCGACGAAGGCGCTTCCGTCTCGATGACGGTGTGCGGTTTCGTCGACACCAATGTGCTGATCAACGATCAGAACATCTCGGTTACCACGACCTTCACCCGCAGCGACATCGTTGGTGGCCCGCAGGTCTTCGGTCCGGCCGGCTGCAACCTGCTGCCGCTGCGCTACAACGGCTCGACGATGGAGATCTTCACCATCAACCCGGGTAGCAACACCACCCAGCGCAGCTTCGTCCGCCTGACCAACCGCGGCGCCACCGACGGTTACGTCTCGCTGGAAGGCATCGACAACAACGGTGATCGCGGCGCTTCGCAGGTCCGCGTGTGGGTTCCGGCCGGCGCTTCGGTGCAGCTGGATGCCACCGACCTGGAGAACGGCACCGGTGGTGCGGTCGGCGCATGGGGTACCGGTGCGGGCAAGTGGCGTGCGGTCGTGACCGCCGAGTTCCCGGGCCTGGTTGCCACCAGCCTGGTCAACAGCTCGCTGCCGAACGTGCTGACCAACATCACCGACAGCGACACCCGCGGTGAGCAGTACGGTCGTGACTACGACGAAGGCACCTTCGCCAGCGATCCGGGCGAGCGTCCGTCGGACTTCGTCCAGGAAGTGACCCCGGACTTCCACGGCAATGGCTCGGAAACTGGTGAGCCGGGTGGTCCGAACGGTGGTGATGGTCCGAGCGGTGGCCAGACCACTCCGGATGGCAACCCGGGTCTGTAATACGCGGCACTGCAACACCTGCTGTAACTGACGGGCGGCCTTCGGGCCGCCCGTTTTTTTTTGCGTGCAAGGATCGCAGTTACAATGCCGGCCGCACCCGCCACGCCGCCTTCATGCCTGCAGACGCGTCAACTTCCGCATCCACGCCCGTCATCCTGGTCCGCGACATCTGCAAGACCTTCGTGACCTGGGCCACGCCGGCCCAGCGCCTGATCGCACCGGCACTGCATCGCGCGGGCAGCCTGCTCGCGCAGGCGGCACCCCGCCTGTCCGAGCGCCTGCATGCCGCCGCACGCCGCCGGATGCATGTCCACGAGGCCCTCCACGGGATCAGCTTCGAACTCCAGCGCGGGGAAGCGCTGGGCATCATCGGCCTGAACGGCAGCGGCAAGAGCACCCTGCTGCAGGTGATCGCCGGCGTGTTGCCGCCGACGTCCGGGCGGGTGGAGACCCATGGCCGCGTCGCTGCCCTGCTGGAACTGGGCTCTGGCTTCAATCCCGAGCTGACCGGGCGCGAGAACATCTACATCAATGGCGCGATCCTGGGCCTGCCGACCGCGCGCATCGATGCCCTGCTCGGCGACATCATCGCGTTCGCAGACATCGGCGACTACATCGACCAGCCGGTCAAGACCTACAGCTCGGGCATGGCCCTGCGCCTCGCGTTCTCGGTGCAGGTGCACATCGACCCCGACATCCTGATCGTCGACGAGGCGCTGGCGGTCGGCGACGCCGCGTTCCAGGCCAAGGCGATGAGCCGCATCCAGCAGATCCTGGCGCGTGGCACCACCCTGCTGTTCGTCGGCCACGACCTCAATGCCCTGCGCGCGTTCTGCCAGCGCGCGATCCTGCTGGAATCCGGGCGCATGGCGATGCTCGGCAGCCCAGAGGAGGTGATCGAGGAGTACCTCTTCCGCGTGCACGCCAAGGCGTTGCGCGACGATCAGCCGAAGCCGATCCGCATGGCGGAGGGGTTCCGCAGCGAAGACGGCGGCATCGTCGGGTTGCGGCTGCAGGATGGTGCTCGCCACCTGGCGCTGGCGCACGACGACCTGCTGGAGATCAGCGCCGACCTGCACCTGGATCCGGGACTCACCGATGCCGCCTGCATCATCGACATCCTCGATGAACGCGGGGTCCCGCTGAGCGGGCGGCGCGTCCGCCTGCCGGATCGCGCGCCTGGCGAGCAACAGGTCCAGCTGAAGATCGCATTCCGCGTGCAGTTGGCGCATGGCGTCTACCGCATCCGCGCGCGCCTGGTGCAGGCGCCGACCTTGCACCAGCACCATCACAGGGTGCTGTGCCGCTACGAGTCCGACCTGTCGTTCGAAGTGATCGACAACTCGATCGAGCGCTTCAGCGGTCTCTTCCCGTTGCCCGCCGAGATCACCCTGCATACCGGCCCTGCCGATGCCGATGGCGCCGACAACGGCTGAACCGCTGATCGCGTTCCTGGTCGGCGGCGTGCAGAAGGCCGGGACCTCGGCGCTCGCCCGTTACCTGGGCGCCAGTCAGGGCCTGCGGCTGCCGGTCGACAAGGAAGCGCATGTCTTCGACGCGCCGGATTTCGATGACGCGTGGTCGCCGGCCGACATCGACGCGTGCTACGCCGCACGATTCGCCGACGATGCACCAGGCGTGCTGTTCGGCGATGCAACGCCCTTCTATGTTTTCCACCCGCGCTGCGTCGCGCGCATCGGCCGCTACAACCCGGCGATGCGCTGGATCGTGCTGCTGCGCGACCCGGTCGAGCGGGCCCGGTCGCAGTACCACATGGAACGCGCACGCGGCGACGAATCCCTGTCCTTCTGGCTGGCGCTGCTTCTGGAACCCTGGCGCCTCCGCGGGCGACATGAAGATTTGACACTAGGATCCCCCATGCGCCACCACAGCTATCGCGCACGCGGCGACTACGCCCGCCAGCTCGACACGCTGTATGCGCACTTCCCACGCGAGCAGGTCCTGCTGCTGCGCAGCGAACGCCTGCGCGAAGACGCCGGAGCCTGCGTGCGCGAGGCGTGCGAATTCCTGGGCGTGCCGCCGCCATCGGAGGACACGGCCTACGAGCCGGTGTTCGTCGGCGACTATCCGCCGGCTTCATCCGGTTCGCTGGGATCGCGGTTCCTGCGCTGGCTGATGCGGCGGGAATTGCGGGCGATGCGCGAGCGTTACGGCATCCGCTTCGACTGAGGCGGGCTGTCCCGATCAGGCCAGTGCGTTCGCCAGGTCCGCACGCAGGTCGGCGATGTCTTCCACGCCCACGCTCAGGCGCACCAGGTCGTCGCTGATCCCCAGTTCCGCACGGCGTGCCGGCGGGATGGACGCATGGGTCATCACCGCCGGATGGTTGGCCAGCGATTCCACGCCACCCAGCGATTCGGCCAGGGTGAAGAGTTCGAGCCGCTCGCAGAAGCGCTTCGCGCCCTCGAAGCCGCCTTTGATCCGCACCGAGACGATGCCGCCGAAGCCATCCATCTGCCGCTTCGCGAGGTCGTGGTGCGGATGCGAGGCCAGCCCCGGATAGATCACGTCGACCACGCCCGCATGGCCCTGCAGCCACTCCGCCAGCGCCTGCGCATTGGTGCAATGCGCATGCATGCGCAGGTGCAGCGTCTTCAGGCCGCGCAGCGCGAGGAAGCTGTCGAACGGTCCCTGCACCGCACCCACCGAGTTCTGCAGGAAGGCGAGTTGCTCGCCGAGTTCGGCGTCGGCACCGACCACCAGGATGCCGCCGACCATGTCCGAGTGGCCGTTGAGGTACTTGGTGGCCGAATGCATGACGATGTCGGCGCCCTGCTCCAGCGGGCGCTGCAGCATCGGCGAGGCAAAGGTGTTGTCGACCGCGACCAGCAGGCCGTGCCGCTTCGCGATGGCGGCGATCGCGGCGATGTCGACGATCTTCAGCAGCGGATTGGTCGGGGTTTCGATCCAGACCAGCTTGGTCTCAGGCTTGATCGCGGCCTCGAACGCAGCCGGATCGGTCAGGTCGACGAACGAGAACGACAATCCGGCGCTGCGCGTGCGCACGCGCTCGAACAGCCGGTAGCTGCCGCCGTACAGATCGTCCATCGCGATGACGTGGTCGCCGCTGTCCAGCAGCTCCAGCAAGGTCGACGTCGCTGCCAGTCCGGAGGCGAAGGCGAAGCCGCGGCTGCCGCCCTCCAGCGATGCGACGCCGCGCTCCCAGGCGAAACGGGTCGGGTTGTGCGTGCGCGAGTACTCGAAGCCCTGGTGCACGCCCGGGCTCGACTGCGCGTAGGTGCTGGTCGCATAGATCGGCTGCATCACCGCGCCGGTGGTCGGATCCGGCGATTGCCCGCCGTGGATGGCGAGGGTGCCGAGGCCGTGGTCGTCGCGTTTACTGGTCATGGTCAGGTTCACGTGTGCCTGGAAAGTTGATCGCTGGAGCCTTGCAGGCACCGGGGCACGTCAAGTCGCTCCCCGATACTCGCTTGGTTGACGTGCCCCGGTGCCCGCAATGCTCGCCGGTTTTACTGCACGCGACGGCGCAGGTAGTTGAGCAGGTCGATGCGGGTGATCAGGCCGATGAAGCGCTCGCCGTCCATCACGATGGCCACGTGGCCGCGGTCGAACACCGGCAGCAGCGCCTCGATCGGCGCCGACACGTTGACCTTGTCGAGCTTGCTGACCATGGCGGTGGCGACCGGGTCGCGGAAACGCGCCTCGTCACCGTACACGTGCAGCAGCACGTCGGACTCGTCGACGATGCCGACGATGCGGTCGCCTTCCATCACCGGCAGCTGGCTCACGTCGTACAGCTTCATCCGCTGCCAAGCGGTGATCAGCAGGTCGCCCGGCCCGACCACCACGGTGTCGCGGGCGGCGAACGGGCGCAGGATCAGGTCGCGCAGGTCGCCGTGCTGCTCGCGCTCCAGGAAACCGTTGTCCAGCATCCAGAAGTCGTTGTACATCTTCGACAGGTACTTGTTGCCGGTGTCGCAGACGAACACCAGCACGTTCTTCGGCGTGGCCTGCTCGCGGCAGTACCGCAGCGCCGCGGCGAGCAGGGTGCCGCTGGACGAACCGCCCAGGATGCCTTCCTTCTCCAGCAATTCGCGCGCGGTCAGGAAGCTTTCCTTGTCGGTGATCGCGTAGGCCTTGGTGACCCGGCTGAAGTCGGCGATCCCGGGCAGGAAATCCTCGCCGATGCCTTCCACCATCCAGCTCGCCGACTTCTCGCTCAGCGTGCCGCGGTTGATGTATTCCTCCAGGATCGAACCGACCGGGTCCGCCAGCACCAGTTCGGTCTGCGGCGAGTGCTCGGCGAAGCAGCGCGACAGCCCGGTCATGGTGCCGCTGCTGCCGCAGCCGAACACGATCGCGTCCACGCCGCCGACGTCGGCCATCTGCGCGAGGATTTCCGGGCCGGTACCGAATTCATGCGCAGCCGGGTTGTCCGGGTTGCCGAACTGGTTGATGAAGTAGGCGCCCGGCGTTTCCCGGGCGATGCGCTCGGCCATGTCCTGGTAGTAGTCCGGATGGCCCTTGGCGACGTCGCTGCGGGTCAGCACGACCTGCGCGCCCATCGCCTTGAGGTTGAAGATCTTCTCCCGGCTCATCTTGTCCGGGACGACGAGGATCAGCTGGTAGCCCTTCTGCTGCGCCACCAGGGCCAGGCCGATGCCGGTATTGCCGGCGGTGCCCTCGACCAAGGTGTCGCCTGGCTTGATGTCGCCACGCTTCTCCGCGGCCTCGATCATCGACAGGCCGATCCGGTCCTTGATCGAGCCGCCGGGGTTCTGGCTTTCCAGCTTGAGGTAGAGCGTGCACGGGCCGACATCGAGGCGGCGGGCACGGATGATCGGGGTGTCGCCGACCAGTTCGAGGATGGAATCGTGGGTAGCCATGCGATCGTCAGCGTGTTGCGGCGAGCCGTCGATTCTAGCAGCCGCCCCTTTCCCACCCGGATATCGACCTGCTGCATGCGCACGGACGGCGGCGGCCCGCGAGCAGGCCACGCACCGCCCGTGCAGGCGCGTGCCGTCAGTGAGTTTCGTACATCCGCAACAGCCGGTCCTTGGCGGCGAGCTTCTCGCGCTTCATTTGGCCCAGGGTCATGTCATTGATGGGCAATACGCCGAGCTCGGCGTCCAGCACCTGCTTGTCCAGTTCCTGGTGCCGGTAATACAGCTGCCGGAACTCGGGGCTGGACTTCATCTTCGCTTCGAGTTCCGTCTGCGGTTGTCCTTCGAACATGGAAACCTCCTTGGGTCTCATGCGGAGCCCGGCGGGAGAAGCCGGGACGGCGCGGGTGGTGGCAGATCCTGGACCTGCCGTGGATGCGGCCCGACATGCTGCGAGCCACGGGGAAACCGATGCGGGATGGGTACCCCGCAAATGCGAACGCCCCGGCTGCGAGCAGCACGGGGCGTCAACAGGACTTGCGGGAACAACCGACCGGCGCATCCGACTGCCTCGGTTGCGCCGCCGCGATCCTGGCTTGCGGCGGCGATCTCCGGGTTGTCGAACGGGTGGTGCATCAGCCGGTCTCCGGCCAGAGGATCCGCGAATTCGAACCCTCCGGGAAACCGACACTACGCCTGCGGTTGCGACCTCGCAAGCCCCGGCGATGAACGGTCAGGACGATCTTCGGGATCGGTGGATTTTGCGTTAAATATTTGTTTTATCAGGGATTATCCGCAACCACGATCTCGACCCGGCGATTCTTCGCACGTCCTGCGGCATTGGCATTGTCGGCCACCGGCTCGCTCTCGCCCACACCCTGGGCGTCCACCCGCCCACGGGTCAGCCCGGCTGAGACCAGAGTCGCACGCACCTGCTGGGCGCGACGCTCGGACAGCGCCTGGTTCGCAGCCTCCTCGCCCTGGCTGTCGGTGTGGCCCAGCACCTGCACCGCGCCACCCGGCACCGCCGCCAGATAGAGGCCGAGCGCCTTGATGCTGGCAGCGGCCCCCGCCGTCAGTTGCGCCTGCCCGGAGGCGAAGGCATCGCCGGCCAGGGTAAACACCTCACCGCGCGCATCGCGTCGCGACGGCGGCAGCTTCGCGCCGGCGACCAGCTCGGCCTCCTGGCGGGCCAGCGCGGCTTCCTTCTCGCGCGCCGCGGCCACCTTCGCACCTTGGTCGATCTGCGCGCTGTCGAGTACCGCTTCGGCCTGCTCGGCCTGGGCACGCAGGCGCGCCGCTTCTTCGGCCTGGACCTGGGCTTCGATGCGCAGGCGCTCGGCTTCGGCGCGCGCGCGCTCGGCGTCGCGACGGCTGGCTTCGACCAGCAGTTCGCTACGCTCGCGCTCGAGGCGATCGATCTCGCGGCGGGTCGCTTCGATCCGCGCCGCCTGTTCGGCGATGCCGACCCGGCGATCTGCAAGGGCCAGCGCCGCCGGTTGCTTGCTGCGGCTGGCCGCATCGACCGCCGCCAAGGCCTGGCGCGCTTGCAGGCGTTCGTACTGCGCGAACGGATTGAGTCGCGGATCGGCGTCGAGCGCCTGCAGGCGTTGCACGGGCGGCGCGCCGGCCATCGGTTCGCCGAACGGATCCATCGACAGGGGTTCGCCTTCCATCTGCAGGCGCGCGCGCAAGCCGGCGATGCCGTCCTGCTGCTGGCGGAACTCGGCGCGGGTGGTCTCCGCGCTGCTGCGCACGCGCGCCAGGTCGGCATCGGCACTGGCCGCCAGCGCGGCCTCGCGGGCCTCGGCATCGCGCCCGCGCGCCATCGCCGCCTGCGCGCGCGACAATGCGTCGCGTGCGCGCAACAGGTCCGCAGCCGCGTACTGCTCGGCATCGGCGGCCTCCGCGCGGGCCAAGGCCTGCTGCGCGGCATCCAGTTCGGCGGTAGGCGGCGGCAGTGTGGCGCAACCCGCGAGCAGGATCGCGATGCCGGCAAGGGGGGCCTGCAGCGCCCGGCGGAAGTGTGCGAAGCTAGTTTGCATAGGGAGTCGTGGCGTCCTGTACGTCCACGGTCATTGTGGGAAGCCGCCGCCGGCAGTGCAATCGCCGGGGCCGCGCCAAGGGGCAGACAGCATGGATATCGGCTATTTCCTCAAGCTGATGGCGGAAAAGAACGCCTCGGACATGTTCCTCACGTCCGGGGCACCGGTGAACATCAAGGTCGAGGGCGACCTGCTGCCGCTGGGCAGCGCGCCGCTACCGTCCGGGATGTCGAAGAAAGTCGCCTATTCGCTGATGAACGAGGCGCAGATCGCCGAGTTCGAACGCGAGCTGGAACTGAACATGGCGATCGCGGTGGCCGGCTCCGGTCGCTTCCGCGTCAACGTGTTCATGCAGCGCGGCGAAGTCGGCATGGTGATCCGCGCGATCCGCAGCGACATCCCCAGCATCGAGGAACTGCAGCTGCCGCAGGTGCTGAAGGACATCATCATGGCCGCGCGCGGGCTGGTGCTGATCGTCGGTTCCACCGGCGCCGGCAAGTCGACCACGCTGGCGTCGATGATCGACCATCGCAACAGCACCAGCACCGGGCACATCCTCACCATCGAGGACCCGATCGAGTACCTGCACCGGCACAAGATGTCGATCGTCAACCAGCGCGAAGTCGGGCTGGACACGCACACCTTCCACGCCGCGCTGAAGAACGCGATGCGCGAGGCGCCGGACGTGATCCTGATCGGCGAGATCCGCGACGCGGCGACGATGGAGGCGGCGATCGCCTTCGCCGAAACCGGCCACATCTGCCTGGCCACCCTGCACTCCAACAACGCCGACCAGACCATCGAGCGCATCCTCAACTTCTTCCCCGAGGGCGCGCACAAGAACGTGCTGATGAACCTGGCGCTGAACCTCAAGGCAGTGGTCAGCCAGCGCCTGGTGGTCGGCGTGGATGGCCGCCGCCTGCCGGCGACCGAAGTGCTGATCAACACCCCGATGATCCGCGACCTCCTGCGCCGCGGGCAGGTGCACGAGATCAAGATGGCGATGGAGGAATCCCTGCAGGAAGGCATGCAGAGCTTCGACCAGTGCCTGTTCCGGCTCTACAAGGAAGGCCGGATCGAGATGGAGGAAGCGCTCAAGGCCGCCGACTCGCGCGATGGCCTGGCCCTGAAATTCCGCCTGTCCGAAGGCGGCGGTGCCGAGCACGATCCCTACGCCGACGTGTTCGGCGGGTCGCACTGACGACCACGATTCAAGCGGGCACGGGTGCGTCCGGCTGGCGTTCCGGGCGCGCGGCATCGAACGCCGGCAAGGCCAGGCAGGCGGCATCGATCCGTTCGATGGTGGGATACGCCGCCATGTCCACGCCGAAGCGGCGCGCGTTGTAGACCTGCGGCACCAGGCAGCAGTCGGCCAGCCCGGGCACGTCGCCCTCGCAGAAGATCCCGGTCGAGGGATGGTCGGCGAGCATCGCTTCCGCCGCACGGAGCCCCTCGACGATCCAGTGCCGCACCCATTCGTCGCGCTCGGGCTGCGGCACGTTCCACTCGTGCTCGAAGTACTGCAGCACCCGCAGGTTGTTGAGCGGGTGCACGTCGCAGGCCACGAGTTGCGCCAGCGCGCGGGCACGATGGCGCGCGCGCGCATTGGCCGGCAACAGCGGCGGCTCCGGCCAGAATTCGTCCAGGTATTCGAGGATCGCCAGCGACTGCCCGAGCCGGCGCTGGCCGTGGCAGAGCGTCGGCACCAGTTCCTGCGGGTTCATCGCGCGGTATTCGGCGGAATGCTGCTGCCCGCCATCGCGCAGCAGGTGCACCGGCACGATGCTGTGCGCCAGGCCCTTCAGGTTCAGGCCGATGCGCACGCGATAGGCCGCGCTGGAACGCCAGTACGAATACAGCTGCAGCGTTTCGGTCATCGGGTCCCCGCCCGCATGGCGACTCCGCACATTAGCGATCCTGCCGATGCCGCGGTATGCCGTTCACGCCCCTGCGGCGACCGCCCGTCCCGTGGGTGGGTCAGGGCCGTTCCTGGCGCTCGATCCGCTGTTCGATCGCACCGAACACGCTGTGGCCGGCCGCGTCCAGCACCTCGATCCGGACCACGTCGCCGAACGCCATGAACGGCGTGGACGGCTTGCCGTCGCGCAGAGTCTCCACGGTGCGCTGCTCGGCGAAGCAGGACGCGCCCAGCGAGGTGTCCTCGTTCGCCACCGTGCCGGAACCGACGATGGTGCCGGCCGACAACGGCCGCGTCTTCGCCGCGTGCGCCACCAGCTGGGCGAAGTCGAACTGCATGTCCACGCCGGCTTCCGGCGCGCCGAACCACGTGCCGTTGATGTGGGTGAGCAGCGGCAGGTGCAGCTTGCTGTCGCGCCAGGCATCGCCCAGCTCGTCCGGGGTCACGAACACCGGGCTCAGCGCGCTGCGCGGCTTGCTCTGCAGGAAGCCGAAGCCCTTGGCCAGCTCGTTCGGGATGAGGTTGCGCAGCGAGACGTCGTTGACCAGGCCGATGAGCTGGATGTGCGATGCCGCCTGCTCCGCGGTCACCGCCATCGGCACGTCGTCGGTGACGATCACGATCTCGGCCTCGAGGTCGATGCCGTAGTCCTCGCTGACCACCTTCACCGCATCGCGCGGGCCGTAGAAGCCGGCGCTCACGCCCTGGTACATCAACGGGTCAACGTAGAAGCTCTCCGGCACCTCGGCACCGCGCGCCTTGCGGACGCGTGCCACGTGCGGCAGGTAGGCGCTGCCGTCGACGAATTCGTAGGCGCGCGGCAGCGGTGCGGCCAGCACCTGCATGTCGAGGTCGAACACGCCGTCGACATCGCCCGCGTCCAGCGACTCGGACAGCGCATTGAGGCGCGGCGCCACGTTGCTCCAGTCCTCCAGCGCGCGCTGCAGCGTCGGCGCGATGCCGGTGGCCCGCACCGCCCTGGACAGGTCGCGGGACACCACGACCAGGGTGCCATCGCGGCCGCCTTCCTTGAGAGAACCCAGTTTCATCGCGACCTCGGCAGACAGTTTCGGAGAGATGGTTGCAATTGTAACGATGTGACGGGAGCGATGTATCGAGGCGCAGTCGATGCGGTCAGCCCGGGTCGTCGCCCAAGAACGCAGCAGCGCGATAGGTCAACACCAGCGTATCGCGATGGCCAAAATCGTCGATCGGCTGGATCGGCGTGGATTCATGGATCACCCGCGCATCGTCCATCAGCAGCATCGACCACGGCGCGTCCAGGGTGAAGCGCTGCCCGCGCGGGCCGTTGGCGTCGAACACCCGGGTTTCGCCGCCCTTGATGCCGCTGCGCGCGACCAGCAAGACGGCAACGAAATCGACGCCGTCGCGGTGCGCGCCTTCCGGCGTGGGCCGGCCCAGGCCGTCGGTGGTGTCGATGCGGAACTGGTGGGCCTCGACATGCCAGCGCGGCGCCGGCGTGCAGCGCCCGCAGGCATCGGCGATCGCCAGCACCAGCTTCGACCAGGCCGGATGCGCAATCACCGCGGGCGTCACCGGCTCGAACCAGCGCTCCATGCCACCGTGCAGCGCGTTGTACTCGACCGGCTGCCAGTGGCGGCGATGCGGCACCTGCACCAATGTCCCCGCTTCCGCGATGAACGACGCATGCCGCCGCTTGCGATAGCGGCCGCCGTCCTTGAGATAGCCGTCCTGCGGCAAGTCGTCCCAGCTCGGCAGCAGCGCATCGAATCCATCGACCGCGATGCCGGCAAGCCCGGAAACCGACTCGGGTGCCAACACGGCATAGCCATCGTCCCGCAGGGCGCGATCCAGCCCATCCAGCGGCACGCTCGGGGCGGGGAAGTGAGCGACCATGCGCGGCTCCAAGGATGAACACGCATTGTCGCATTGCGCCACGCCGGCACGCATTCCGGAATGGCATCGCGCAAACGCGAAACCCGCCTTGCGGCGGGTTTCGAGAGTCTTGCGAATGTGGCAGCCCCGGATGGATTCGAACCACCGAATGCCTGAGTCAGAGTCAGGTGCCTTACCGCTTGGCGACGGGGCTATGTAGCGAATTGTAGAACCAAACGCGCTTGCTGGAAAAACCGCGCCAGCAAGCGCGTATCCGATCGTTCGCTGGCTAGAAGTGGTGGCGCCGCCTGTACGGACAGTACAGGCAAGCTGCCAAGACAACGCCAGGGGACGAGCCGGATTAGCGCTTCGAGAACTGGGTGGCGCGGCGGGCTTTGTGCAGGCCGACCTTCTTGCGCTCGACTTCGCGCGCATCGCGGGTCATGAAACCGGCCTTGCGCAGCTCGATCTTCAGGGTCTCGTCGTACTCGACCAGCGCGCGGGCGATGCCCAGGCGGATCGCACCGGCCTGGCCGGTGGTGCCGCCGCCGGTGGTGGTCGCGACGATGTCGAAGGTCTCGATGTGCTTGGTCAGCTCCAGCGGCTGGCGCACGATCATGCGCGCGGTCTCGCGGCCGAAGAACTCGTCCAGCGGACGCTCGTTGACGGTGATGGTGCCGGTGCCCTTGCGCAGGAACACGCGGGCAACGGAGGACTTGCGGCGGCCGGTGCCGTAATTCTGCGTGCTTTTATTGGAGATGGTCGCCATGATCAGATGTCCAGCGTCTGCGGCTGCTGAGCAGCGTGCGGGTGTTCGGAGCCCTTGTAGACCTTGAGCTTGCGGTACATCGCGCGGCCCAGGGTGTTCTTCGGCAGCATGCCCTTGACCGCGATCTCGATCACGCGCTCCGGGTGGCGCTCCAGCGCCTGTGCCAGGGATTCGGTCTTCAGGTTGCCGACGTAACCGGTGAACCGGTGATACATCTTGTCCTGCAGCTTCTTGCCGGTCACCGCGATCTTCTCGGCGTTGATCACGACGAGGTAGTCGCCGGTATCGACGTGCGGGGTGAAAACGGGCTTGTGCTTGCCGCGCAGGCGGTAGGCCAGTGCTGCGGCCAGACGACCCAGGGTCTTGCCCTCGGCGTCGACGACGTACCAGTCGCGCTGGACGGTCTCGTTCTTGGCGATGAAAGTCTTCATGGGAACTCTTCAGGGGTGCATGGTCGGGCTGGTTGCGCAGCAGGTTGCGGCTGCGGAAGGTCGCCTCGCGTTGTTCTTTCGATACCGGGCCAGATGGCCATCCCTTGACGGGTTTTCGGCGCGAAAGGAGCGGGATGATAGCCCGCGACGCCGGCCCGTGCAACCTGCCATCCTGGCCGCCTAGAATGGCGGCATGTCGACCTCGCGCATCCTGAGCCCCCTCGACCGCCTGCTGGACTCGGCGCAGAACGCGCTCTCCACCGTGGCCGGCAGCCCACGCGCCGAGCGCGCCAACCCCGGCGATTCCACCCCCGACGTGGTCCTGGACGATGCCGAGCGCCGCCACGCCGCCGGCCTGATGCGGATCAACCACGTCGGCGAGGTCTGCGCGCAGGCGCTGTACATCGGCCAGGCCGCGGTCGCCCGCGACCCCGCCACCCGCGCCCACCTGCTGGAGGCGGCGCAGGAAGAAACCGACCACCTGGCGTGGTGCGCGGATCGCCTGCGCGAGCTCGACAGCCGGCCCAGCCTGCTCAACCCGCTGTGGTACGCCGGCAGTTACACCATCGGCGCACTGGCTGGTTTGCGTGGCGACGGCTGGAACCTGGGGTTCGTGGTCGAGACCGAGCACCAGGTCGAGGCACACTTGGAAGAACACCTGCGCACCCTGCCCGAAGCCGACCTGCGCAGCCGCGCGATCCTGCAGGTCATGAAGGACGACGAAGCCCGCCACGCCGATCACGCCGAACAGGCTGGCGCGAAGGTGTTGCCGCAACCGGTGCCGACCCTGATGAAGGCGGCATCGACGCTGATGAAGGCGGTCGCCTACCGCCTCTGAGCGGCCTCAGTCCGGCGTGGCCACGCCGTCCTGCATGCGGATCCGCGGCCGCAGCGACACGCTGCGATCCGCATCCATCAACTGCAGTTCGCCGTCCTGGATCATCGCGGTGACCCGCATGCTGCGGCCAAGCAAGGCCTCAGCCGCCGCGACCTCGGCATCGTCCAGCTCGATCACGCTGAGGTTGCGCAAGCGAGCCAGCGCGGTCGCATTGCGCTTCCACCATGCCTCGGCGGCCTGCCCGCCATAGCCGACCACCACGACTTGCATCGCGCGTCCGCTGGCCTTGCGCAGGCGGGCTTCGTCCGGCTGCCCGAGCTCGATCCATTGCTCGATGTCGCCGGTGTAGTCGCGCCGCCACAACGCCGGCTCGTCCTCGTCGCTCAGCCCGCGGCCGAACTCCAGGCGCTCGTCCGCATGCAGCGCGAACGCGAGCAGACGCACCAGCAGCCGGGTGTCGGTTTCCGACGGATGCTGCGCCAGCGTCAGCGCATGGCTGGCGTAGTAGTGGCGGTCGAGGTCGGTGACCTGCAGCTCGGCCTTGAAGATGGTGGCCTTGGCGGCCATGGCGCGTCCTGCGGCCACGGGGCCGGATCGGGGGTGCGCCATTCTACGGGCAGCCCGGCGGCGTGGCCGGCCGTCGCGGACGTATGCTGCGCGCCTGTCCATGCCGCGCACGCGCAGGAGGTGCCCGATGGCCGCCCACGAATACGACCCCGACGACAACTTCGACCACGCCTTCCATGCGCAGGCCGGCATCGACGATGACGATGCCCTGGAGGCCGTCGCCTGGCAGTTCCTGCTGCTGGTCAACCCGGACGACGAGGACGCGGCGCTGGAGCAGTTCACCGCCTTCCAGCGCGGGCTCGACGAGACCGGCGAGCGCGCCGATCCGGCCCTGCTGCTGCGCGACGCGATCGACTGGAAAGCCGGCTTCCACGTGGGCGAGGACGACGCGCAGGGCCTGATGGAAGCGCTGGACGAACTGGCGGCGCGCTGGCGGTTGCGCATCGACTGGCCACTGGACGACGACGCGGGCGAGTCGCCCGATACCGCCGCGCTGCTGCACGCCGCCTTCGTGCAACTGCGCGAGCGCCATTTCTGCCTGTGGACGGTCGAAACCGGCGAGCCCACCCTGGCCGGCTGGATCACCCGCGAGCGCGACATGGAGGCGATGCAACTCGTCGCCAGCGCATTGGGCATGCCGGCGCGGCCCGGCGCCGGCTGAGTCCAGCCCACGAAAAAGCCGGCTTGCGCCGGCTTTTCCTTGACCGCGTCGCGAACGGTCAGTCGACCAGGTTGCGTCCGTGGTAGAGCTCTTCGATCTCGCGCTTCAGGCGCGCCTCGATCTTCATGCGCTCCTTGAACGACAGGTTCTTCGCCTTCTCCTCGAACAGATAGTTGTCGAGGTCGAATTCCTTCATGTGCATCTTCGTGTGGAAGATGTTTTCCTGGTAGACGTTGACGTCGAGCATCTCGTAGCGCGCGCCGACATTCTTGGCCAGGTAGTCCTGGATCGAATTGATCTTGTGGTCGATGTAGTGCTTGCGCCCCTTCACGTCGCGGGTGAAGCCGCGCACGCGGTAGTCCATCACCACGATGTCGCTTTCCAGCGACTCGATCAGGTAGTTCAGCGCCTTCAGCGGCGAGATCACCCCGCAGGTCGACACGTCGATGTCGGCGCGGAACGTCGCGATGCCGTTGTCCGGATGGGTTTCCGGATAGGTGTGCACGGTGATGTGCGACTTGTCGAGGTGGGCGACCACCGCATCGGAGATCACGCCCTTGGCATCGGCCTTGTCGACCACCGGCTGCTCGGAGATCAGGATCGTCACCGAGGCGCCCTGCGGATCGTAGTCCTGGCGCGCGATGTTGAGGATGTTGGCACCGATGATCTCCGCCACGTCCGTGAGGATCTGGGTGAGGCGGTCGGCGTTGTATTCCTCGTCGATGTATTCGATGTAACGCCTGCGCTCGTCTTCGGACGCTGCGTAGCACACGTCGTAGATGTTGAAGCTCAGCGACTTGGTGAGGTTGTTGAAGCCTTGCAGCTTCAGGCGCGGCAGCGGTTTGACCACGGCGGGGTATTCCGAATGGCTCGAACAGGGCCGCGATTATGCGGCAAAGCGCCGGCCTGCGCGTGCAGAAGTTTGCCCGCCATCACGGTTCCGCCTAAGCTGCGGCATCCCCCGAGGCTTTCCGATGAGCACCAGCTTCAGCAAGCCCGTGATGCCGCGCGTGACCAATCCGCTGCTTGCGGACGCCGCAACCATCGAGCGCTTCATCGCGCATTGCCACCGCCGCAAGTACCCGGCGCGGACCGACGTGTTCCGCCCCGGCGACGCCGCGGGCACGCTGTACTACATCATGTCCGGCTCGGTCAGCATCATCGCCAGCGAGGAAGACGGCCGCGAGCTGGTGCTGGGCTACATCGGCCCCGGCGAGTTCGTCGGCGAGATGGGCCTGTTCGTGGAATCCGACCGGCGCGGCGTCGCCCTGCGCACGCGCACTGCCTGCGAGCTGGCCGAAATCGGCTACGAGCGCCTGCAGCAGTTGCTCACCACCCAGGCCAACGACGCCGCCCGCCTGCTGTACTCGATGGGCGCGCAGATCAGCCAGCGCCTGCTGGACACCAGCCGCAAGGCCGGCCGCCTGGCCTTCCTGGACGTCAGCGACCGCATCTACCGCACCCTGTTCGACCTCGCCCGCGAGCCGGACGCGCTCAGCCATCCGCAGGGCACCCAGCTACGGGTGTCGCGGCAGGAGCTGGCGCGGCTGGTCGGCTGCTCGCGCGAGATGGCCGGGCGGGTGCTGAAGAAACTGCAGGCCGACGGCAAGCTGCACGCACGCGGCAAGACCGTGGTCGTCTACGGCACCCGCGACTGACCCGCGCATGAGCCAGGCGTTCTCACCGGGGCCTTCCCCGTTCGGTGCCGACCTGCGCAGCGCGATGATCGCCGACGCCGACGACGTCGCCCGCCTGCTCACCGAGCTGGGCTATCCCTGCGAGATCGACGAGGCCGCCGAGCGGATCGACGCGATCGCCGCCAACGACCGCCAGGCGCTGGTGCTGGCCCGGCGCGAAGGCGCGGTGTGCGGGCTGGTCGCGCTGGACTTCATGTATTACCTGCCGCTGGGCACGATCACCTGCCGGGTCACCGCGCTGGTGGTCACGCCGACCGCGCAGGGCCTGGGCATCGGCCGCCAGTTGCTGAAGGAAGCCGAGCGCCGCGCCCGCAGCGGCGGCGCCGCGCGCATCGAACTGACCAGCGGCTCGCAGCGCACCGAGGCGCATGCGTTCTACCGCGCCTGCGGCTACAAGGACAGTTCCGTGCGCTTCGTGAAGCAATTGGGAGCCTGACCATGCAGGACGCCGCCCGGCCGCAGGCCCTGACCTGCCCCAAGTGCGATGCGCAGATGCACATCCAGCGCCATCCGGAAAACGACGCCTACCGCTGCGAGGGCTGCCATGGGTTGTGGTTGCCGCTGATGGCGCACGAGCAGTTGGAAGAACGCGCAGACGAGATCGATACCGCCCCCTATCCCGGCACATCCGCACCGGAGACGCGCACCCTCGCCTGCCCCGAATGCGAATTCATGCCGCTGATCCGGATGGTGGACGCGGCGCACCCGGAGATCCATTTCGAAAGCTGCAAGGGCTGCTACGGCCGCTACTACGACGCGGGCGAGTTCCGCGAAGTCAGCGAGGATCCCTCGTTCCTCGACCGGTTGTTCGGGCCGGGCTGACGCCCTGTACACGTGTCGTCCCGAGCGTAGCGAAGGAACCGCTTCACCCTCGCAAGAACAGATCCTTCGCTGCGCTCAGGATGACCTCTCAGGACGCCGCCCCGGATGCGCTTCGCTTATCCGGGCTACGGATTGCGCGCTCAGGCGACCGGATCGCCCGCACGATCGGCGCAACCCCAGTTGAGGATCGGCGTGCCCTCCAGCAGCACCCTGCGGAACATCGCCACGCTGCCGACCTTCGGGTTCACCACCACCGGGCGCAGCGCGGCCTGCAGCAACGGCAGGTCGGCGCTGCTGTCGGTGTAGGCGATCGCCACCGGCTGGGTGAAGCCGGCATCGCGCAGCATGGTCATCTTCATCGCGTGGTGGCAGTGGCGGATCGCCGCGACCGCGCCGAACTTCGGCCCGACCAGGGTGCCCACCACCGGCACGTCGTGATGGGCCACGAAGGCCAGGATCGCGCGCGCGAGTTCCGGCGGCGCGCCGGTGGCGACCACCACGCGGTCGCCGGCTTCGCGATGCGCGCGGAACACCTCAAGCGCGATCGGCAGCAGGCGTGACTGGATCACTTCGACATGGCCGGCCACGTAGGCGTCGATCAATGCGTCGAGGTCACGGCGACGATGCAGTCCGATCGTGCCGATCCAGACGAATACCGAAATCCCGGCGCGACGCGTCGGCAGGAAGGCGACCATCGGCCCGGCCACGGGCGCCGCCAGGATCGCCAGCAACTGACGCCACCACGCGCGCTGGATCAACCACTTGAACAGATGGCTGCCGGAGTCGCCGTCGTACAGGGTGTGGTCGAAGTCGAACACCACCAGCGGCGCATCGTCGCGCGGCACCGGGAATGCGGCTGCAGCTTCCTGCACGCTCACGCGGCGAACAGGTCGCTGAGCGCCACGCCCGGATCCGGCTGGCGCATGAAGGCCTCGCCGACCAGGAAGGCATGCACGCCGGCATCGCGCATCAGCTGCACGTCGGCCGGCGCCAGGATCCCGCTCTCCGTGACCAGCACGCGGTCTGCCGGCACCATCGATTTCAGATCCAGCGTGGCCTGCAGCGAGACATCGAACGTGCGCAGGTTGCGGTTGTTGATGCCAAGCAACCGCGCCGGCACCGGCAGCGCGCGCTCGAGCTCGTCGAGGTCATGCACTTCGACCAGCACGTCCATGCCGAGCTCGTCGGCGATGAAGGCGAATTCGGACAACTGCCGGTCGTCCAGCGCGGCGGCGATCAGCAGCACGCAGTCGGCGCCGAGCACGCGCGCCTCGTGCAGCTGGTAGGCATCGACGATGAAGTCCTTGCGCAGCACCGGCAGCGAACACGCCACGCGCGCCTGCTGCAGGTAGGCGTCGCTGCCCTGGAAGAAATCGATGTCGGTCAGCACCGACAGGCAGGCCGCGCCGCCGGCCTCGTAACTGCGGGCGATCTCGGCAGGATGGAAGTCGGCGCGGATCACGCCCTTGCTGGGGCTGGCCTTCTTCACCTCGGCGATCACCGCCGGCAACCCGGCGGCGATCTTCGCCTGCACCGCATCGGCGAACCCGCGCACCGGCGGCGCCGATGCGGCGCGCGCCTTCAGCTCGAACAGCGAGACCCGGTCGCGACGTTCCGCGACTTCTTCCTGCTTGCGCGCCAGGATCCGCTTCAACACATCATGCATCGGCGCGCTCCCAGCCGTACGCGCGCTCGACCTTCGCCACCCGCACCGCGAACTGCGCATACCAGGCCTCGCGCCCGCGCTGGCGGGTGCTTGCGTGCTCGGCGTGGTCGCGCCAGGCCTTGATCGACGCCTCGCTGTCGAAATACGCGGTGGTGATGCCGAAGCCTTCGCCATCGCGTGCGGATTCGGCGCCGAGGAAGCCGGGCTGCGCGGCAACCAGGTCCTCCATGCGCATCGCGGCTTCGGCATAGCCATCGGCGGCATCGCCGCGGCGGCGCGAACTGAAGATCACCGCGTAGTACGGCGGCTCGGGCAGGCGGGCGAAACGGTCGTCGTGCATGGCAGGGCGCTCGCGGGGGAGCGCCATTCTAAGCGAGCCGGCCTGGTTCGCCCGTAGCCCGGATAAGCGGAGCGCATCCGGGGTTCTTCGAGACGCCATCGCGCTTCATTCCCGGATGCGGCCTGCGGCCTTATCCGGGCTACAAGTCGTGTGCGAAGGCTTCCGGCAACGGCTCGCCCGCGCGCCAACCCTCGGCCTGCAGGCGATCCAGCAGGGCCACGACTTCGTCGCGACGCGCGGGTTCGTGCACCGGCAACACCAGCAGGTCGCCCGCGTTCGCCCAGGCCAGTGCCTCGCGCGATGCCTGCGCTTCGTCCAGGCAGACCGGCAGGTCGGCATCGGCCATGCCGGATGCCAGCAACGCGCCGCGCAGGATCATCGCCACGTCGCCCGAGGCACGCCCGCGCAGGTAATCGCCGCCGATGTCCTTCAGCCAGACGCGGTCGGGCTTCGCCTGCGCGGCGACCTCGGCCAGCGCGCGGAAATCGGATTCCAGGCGATTGCCGGCATGGCCAAGCAACAGGCCCAAGCGGCCACCACGGCGCAGTCCTGCGGCGACATCGAGCAAGCCGCGCAGCCCGTCCGGGTTATGCGCGTAATCCAGCAGCACCTCGACATCGCCCAGCCTCCAGCGCTGCAGGCGACCGGGGTTGTCGGCATTGCTGGCACCGAAGCGCGTGAGGACGGCGGCGATCTTCGCTGGCGGGATATCAAGCGCCTGCGCCGCCAACGATGCCGCAGCAATGTTAGCGATGTTGTAGCGAGCCGCGCCGCCCACGCTCAGCGGCATTGCCGTGACCGCACCGAGATCGTGTTCGCTGCCGTCGCGCGACAGGATCAGCTGGCCATCGCGCACACCGCACGCAAGCGCGCTGCGTGCCGCCGCGTCGGCGAAGGCCAGCGCGAACCAGCCGATGCGACGCGATGCCGGCGCATGCGCGACCAGCATCGGATCATCGGCGTTCAATACCAGCAGGCCATCGGCGGCGAGCGATTTCGCCACCACCAGTTTCACCGCGGCGATGTGCGCCAAGGTGTGGATGCCGTATTCGCCGAAATGATCGGCCGCGACGTTGGTGACCACGGCCACGCGCGCATCGCGGGCGACCAGTCCACGCCGCAGCAGCCCGCCACGCGCGGTTTCCAGCACGGCGGCATCGACCCGCACGTCGCGCAGCACGGTGCGCGCGCCGACCGGACCGGAATAGTCGCCGGCCTCCACGCGCTCGCCGTCGATGAACAACCCATCGGTGCTGCTGTAACCGGCGTGCAGGCCATGCGCGCGCAGCATGGCCGCGAGCAGGCGCACGGTGGTGGTCTTGCCGTTGGAACCGGTGACGACGGCTTTAGGAATCGCGTGCAACTGCGCCCACGGCACATCGTCGATCGCGGGCAACGCCGCCAGGCTCCATGTCTGCGATGCCGCGCCTTCGCCGAGCGACAACGCATCGTCGTCCGCATGCGCGGGCACGCCGTGCGCGCGGGATGCATCGACCAATGCGCGCAGCGCCGGCTTCGCTTCCGCAGCCGCAAGCGCGTGCAACCGGCGCAGGGCTTCACCATCGTCGAAGTGGGCGACATGCGGGCGTGGCGAATCGGCTTCATCATCGACCGGCGCATCGCTCGCACGCAAACCGAGCGCCGAATACAGCGCCCACTCGTTCACTTCGGTGGCGATGTAGAGCTGGTCGAATGGGGCCTCGAACGCCAGCGAAGCACCGGTGGCGTGTTCGCGCACGACGATGGCGTCGTCCGGCCAATCCAGCAACATCCGCGCCCGCGCGATGTTCGCGCGCCAGCGTTGCAGCGTGTCCGCATCGAAGGCGAGGCCCGGCCGCGTTTCCAGCGCTGCGCCTGCACCGTCGAAATACAGGTTGGCGCCGGTGAGTCGGCGCGAGTCCTCGAAGGGTTCCATCACGACGCGAAGCTCAATCGCTTTCCTCGCGCTCGAAACGCAGGCCGCGTTCGTCGCGCACCACGCCTTCCATCGCCGCGACCAGTTGTTCGTCGAGGTTGGTTTCCAGCGTGGGCACTTCGGCGCGCGCGCTCGTCTTCTGCATCTCGCCCTCGGGCTTGAAGCGGATGATCTGCTTCCACGTACGCACCAACGCATCGGCGAAGACCACCAGGAGGTCGCCCGGCTGGCCCATGCGCAACGCGGCATCGACCGCTTCCTGCTCGTCGGGGATCACGGTGATCGCGGCGAGATCCACGCCTGCGGTTTCCAGCGCCTTCGAGATGATCCGCGGCACTTCGTCGCCGTCGCGGCCGCGCAGACTGTCGTCGCGGCGCACTACGTAATGATCGAACTTGCCGGCCAGGGTGGCGGCGATCTCGCGCAGGTCCTCGTCGCGGCGATCGCCCGGCCCGGCGACCACGACGATGCGCCGTCCGCCAACGTCCAGGCGCTGGGCCAGGTCGGCCATCACGCCCGTCGCGTGCGCGTTGTGGGCGTAGTCCATGATCACCTTGAACGGGTGCTCGTTGTACACGTTCATCCGGCCCGGGGCCTGGAAGAACGTGGTGTCGAAGGTGCGCAGGCCGTGCCGGATCGCATCCAGCTTCATGCCCAGCGAGAACGCCATCGACGCCGCGAACATCGCGTTCTGCACATTGTGCAGCGCACGCCCTTCCAGCGTGGCCGGGATCAGGTGCGTCCACAACAGCGGGATGTGGCTGCCCTTGTCATACAGGGTGATCATGTGGCCGTTGACGCCGGCCTCCAGCGCGCAGGCGCGGCCACCGGCGCGCACATGCTCGCGCACTAGCGGATGCGACGGATTCATTGTCACGTAGCAGATGACCTTGGCGTCGGTGTACGCGGACATTTTCAGCACGTTGGGATCGTCGGCGTTGAGCACCGCGCATTCGCGCGCGGCTTCGACGACAACACGCTTCACCTCGGCGAGCTGCTCGAGGGTGTCGATGCCCTTCAGGCCCAGGTGGTCGGAGGCGACGTTGATCACCGCGCCGACGTCGACCTCGGCCACGCCCATGCCGGCGCGCACCAGCCCGCCACGCGCGGTCTCCAGCACGGCGAAGTCGATCTGCGGATCGGCCATCACCATCCGCGCGGACACCGGCCCGGTCATGTCGCCTTCCACGGTGCGCTGGCCGTCGATGTAGACGCCGTCGGTGGTGGTCAGGCCCGGCGTGTAGCCGGACATCTTGGCGATGTGCGCCAGCATGCGCGAGGTGGTCGTCTTGCCGTTGGTGCCGGTCACCGCGGCAATCGGCACGCGCGACGGCGCGCCCGGCGGGAACAGCATGTCGATGACCGGGCCGGCGGCGTCGCGCGGCGTGCCTTCGCTCGGTGCGATGTGCATGCGGAAGCCGGGCGCGGCGTTCACCTCGCAGATGCCGCCGCCGATCGCCTTGTAGCTTTCGGCGATGTTGGTGCTGAGGAAATCCACGCCGCCGACGTCCAGCCCGATCGCGCGCACCGCGCGTTCCGCCATTGCGCGGTTGTCAGGGTGGATGATGTCGGTGACATCGGTCGCTGTGCCGCCGGTCGAGAGATTCGCGGTGGAGCGCAGCGGCACCACTTCGCCCGCCTTCGGCACCGACTCCGCGGTGTAGCCCGCGCGTTCCAGCATCAGTTCGGCCTCGCGGTCGAGCTTGAGCTTGGTCAGGACTTTCTCGTGGCCCACGCCTCGGCGCGGATCGCTGTTCACGACGTCGACCAGCGCCGCGACGGTCGACGCGCCATCACCAACGACGTGGCCCGGCGTGCGCCGCGTCGCCGCGACCAGTTCGCCGTTGACCACCAGCAGGCGATGGTCGTCGCCGGCCAGGTAGGTTTCCACGATCACCGAACGCGAGTGCTCGCGCGCGGCCTCGAAGCCGGCGCGGATATCGTCGTCTTCACGGACGTTGATGGTGATGCCGCGGCCGTGGTTGCCGTTGTACGGCTTCAGCACCACGCCGCCGCCAAGGCGGCGCGCGGCGCGCACGGCTTCGGACGCGCTGGTGACCAGGTGCTGGTGCGGCACCGGCAGGCCCAGCGAGGCCAGGATCTTGTTGGTTTCTTCCTTGTCGCTGGCCAGCTCCACCGCGATGTGCGGCGTGCGCCCGGTGACGGTGGCCTGGATGCGCTGCTGGTACTTGCCGTGGCCCAGTTGCACCAGCGACTGCTCGTTGAGGCGCAGCCACGGGATGCCGCGTTCTTCCGCCGCGCGCACCAGCGACATCGTCGACGGACCCAGCGCGCGGCGCTGCGCGTAGCGGATGAAGCCGTCGCGTTCTTCTTCCCAGTTCCAGCTATCGTCGGTGGCGCTGCGCAGGTCGGTGGGCAGCAGCGAGTCCAGCAGCTTCAGCGCCAGCTCGCCGGCGGCGATGCCCTCCTCCTTCTGCGCGTATTCGTAGACCACCGAATACACGCCGGGACGGTCGTCGGAAATGCTGCGGGTCTTGCCGAAGGTGACGTCCTCGCCGGCGACGTTCTGCAGTTCGATGGCGACGTGTTCCAGCACGTGGCCCAGCCAGGTGCCCTCGCCCTCGCGCATGCGCCGGACGAAGCCGCCGGGCTCGCGGTAGGAGCAGCCGTGTTCGGCCAGCCCGGGCAGTGCGGCCAGCAGGCCGTCGATGAAGCCGTCGCCCAGCTTCGCGGTGGGCCATTGCTCCAGCGCGCCGAGGTCCAGTTCGAGGCGGATGACCGGGAATTTCGCGTACTGCGAAGGCCCCACGTAGACATTACGATTGAGGATCCGCATCGAGCCCTCCGCTCGGTTGCATTGCGTGATGGTTCAGTCCTTGCGTGCCGACAGGGTGCCCGGCAAGGCCTGGCGCGTGTGCAGGTTGAAGGTCGCGCCCGCGGTCAGGATATGCAGTTGCAGGCCGATGATGCAGACCGCATCGCTGCCGCCCACCTGGTCCATCGAGGTGAACTGCACCTGGCTGGCATCGACCACGGTGATCGCACCGCTGCCCTCGACCTCCAGCGTGTTGTCGGGGCCGATGAAGGCCGCGGTGTCCTCGTCCAGGCCGATGCCGATCGCGAACGGGTTGTAGGCCAGTGCCGCGGTGAGCCGGCCCAGGCGGTCGCGCTGGCGGAAATGCTGGTCGATGATGAAGCGGTTGGTCAGGCCGAAGCCGGGCGCCAGGTGCACGCTGTCGGCGCGCGGCGAACCGCCCTCGCTGCCGAACGCGATCATGTGTTCGGACAGGATGCTGGCGCCGGCACTGGTGCCGCCGACCGGCACGCCGTCGGCGTTGCGCTCGCGGATCAGCTTGGCCGCGGGCGTGCCGCCGATGATCGTGGACAGGCGCAGCTGGTTGCCGCCGGTGATGAACACTCCGGTGCACTGGCGCAGGATCTCGAGGAAGTCCTCGCGCTCGCCGTCGGCGCGGCTCTCGAAGTCCAGCGTGTCCACCCGCCCGGCCTCGAGCCGGTCGAACAGTTCCTCGTAGCGCTCGCCGGTGTCGGCCAGTTTGCTGGCGGTGGGGATCACCGCGATGCGTGCGTCACGACCACCGCACAACTGCACGAAGCGCTTGAGGATGCGGCGCCGGCTTTCCTTGTCTTCCGCCCCACCGATGGGGACGATCCAGCCGCGCGTTTCGCCGTCGGCTACCTTGCTGGGACACATGTACTGCGCACTTCCCCTGTGGTTCAGCGCTCGAACATACCACGCCGCACCGGCGCGCCATCGCGCACATGCGGCACGCCACGGGCCAGCAGGTAGCGGACCCGACCGGCGGCATCCAGTGCGACCAGGTCGGCATCGAAGCCCACCGCGATCCGGCCCTTCCCGGGCAGCCGCAGCAGCGCGGCCACGTTGCTGGTGAAGGCCGGCAGCGCGCGTTCAAGCGGCAGGCCACGCGCGAGCAGCGCGTTCAAGGTGTCCAGCATCGAGCCGGAATGGCCCACGTCCATGCCGCAGACGCGGCCTTCGCCGTCGAAGCAGGGCAGGCAGCCGCCGGCGTCGGAACTGATGCTGACCCGCTGCGGCGGCGCACCGCTGTCGAGGTAGCGGATGAGCGCCTCGTCGGCGGGCCAGGCGTCTTCGCCCTCCTCGACCGGGAACGCGGTTATGTCGACATGGCAGCCGCGCTTCGCCAGTTCCAGGGCTTCCTCGAACAGCGCTTTCTTGCGATTGACATGGGTCGGCTGGAAGACGCGCGGCGGCAATTCGCTGGTGTCCAACGCCCGGCGCACCAGGTCGAGGCCGCGCGTGCCGTCGCCCAGATGCAGGTGGACGATGCCGGCCTTGCCGCTCATCAGGCCGGCCACATGCGCCTCGGATGCGAGCCGCAGGAGTTCGTCGAGGGTCGGCTGGCTGGAACGATGGTCGCTGATCGCCAGTTCGCCGATCCCGATCAATGGCTCGATCAGCGCGACGTCGCCGCGCACGCTGCCGGTGAGCGTGGCCGGCGGCACGTGGTAGCCGCCGCAGTAGCCCCACGCCGACAGGCCCTGCTCGCGCAGCGCATACACATGCGAGAGCAGTTCGGCGGTGCTGCGCGTGGCATCGTCGGTGCCGAGCAGGCCGACCACGCTGGTCACGCCGGCCATCGTGTAGCGACTGAGCAAGGGCGCGGGGACGCGGGTGGCGAAGCCGGCCTCGCCGCCGCCGCCGCTGACATGCACGTGGCCATCGATGAAGCCGGGCACCAGGCGCGCGCCATCGAGGTCGAGCGTCTCGACCGCAAGCGATGCAGGCAGGGCCGGCTCGACATCGCCCATCCACAACACCTTGCCGCCGCCGAGCAGCAGGTGGCGCCTGCCCAGCGATTCGGGGGCGTACACGTCGGCATTGCGGAGCAGCAGCATCGGGGTTTCGGTCATCGCGGCAGGGTGCGGGGCCTGCGTTGCAGCGTCAAGCGCCGGCCAGCGCCTGCGTGGCCGCCACGAACTCGTCCAGCTTCGCCCGCGCCGCACCCGACGCGATCGCCTTGCGCGCGCGCGCGATGCCGTCGCCGATGTCCTCGGCCACGCCGGCCGCGTACAGCGCCGCACCCGCGTTGTAGGCCACGATCTGCCGCGGCAGGCCCTCGTGGTCGTCCAGCGCCTGCAGCAGCATCGCCATCGACTGTTCGGCGTCGGCCACCTTGAGGTTGCGGCTGTGCGCCATCGGGATGCCGAAATCCTCGGGATGCAATTCGTACTCGCGGACCTTGCCGTCGCGCAGTTCGCCGACAAGCGTCGCCGATCCAAGCGACAGCTCGTCCATGCCGTCGCGGCCCCAGACCACCAGCGCGCGCTCCGCGCCGAGCTCCTGCAGCACGCGCACCTGGATGCCCACCAGGTCCGGATGGAACACGCCCATCAGGATGTTGCGCGCGCCCGCGGGATTGGTCAGCGGACCGAGGATGTTGAACAGCGTGCGCACGCCCATTTCGCGACGCACTGGCGCGACCACCTTCATCGCCGGGTGATGCACCGGCGCGAACATGAAGCCGATCCCGCAACGCTCGATGCAACTGGCGACCTGCTCCGGCTGCAAGTCGATGTTCGCACCGAGCGCCTCCAGCACATCGGCGCTGCCCGACTTCGACGACACGCTGCGGTTGCCGTGCTTGGCGACCTTCGCGCCGGCCGCGGCGACCACGAACATCGATGCGGTGGAGATGTTGAAGGTATGCGCGCCATCGCCGCCGGTGCCGACGATATCGACCAACCCGGTCCGATCCGCCACCTCGACCGGCAGCGCGAACTCGCGCAACACGGTCGCGGCCGCGGCGATCTCGCCCACGGTTTCCTTCTTCACCCGCAGGCCGGTGAGGATCGCCGCGGTCATCGACGGCGACACCTCGCCGCGCATCACCTGGCGCATCAGGTCGACCATCTCGTCGAAGAAGATTTCGCGATGCTCGATCGCGCGTTGCAGGGCCTGTTGCGGGGTGAAGGGCATTTCAGCGCTCCAGGAAATTCTTCAGCAGCGCGTGGCCGTGCTGGGTGAGGATCGATTCGGGATGGAACTGCACGCCTTCCACCGGGAATTCGCGATGGCGCAGGCCCATGATCTCCTCCATCGAGCCGTCGTCGTTCTCGGTCCACGCAGTGATTTCGAGCGCTTCAGGCAATGTCGTTTTGTCGACGACGAGCGAGTGGTAGCGCGTGGCCTCGTAACCATCCGGCAGGCCGGCGAAGACGCCCTTGCCCTGATGCCGGATCGGCGAGGTCTTGCCGTGCATGATCCGCCCGGCGCGGATCACGTCGCCGCCGTAGACCTGGCCCATGCTCTGGTGGCCCAGGCAGACGCCGAGGATCGGCGTGGTCGCGCCCAGGCGCTCGATCACCGCCATCGACACACCCGCCTCGTTCGGCGTGCACGGCCCCGGCGAAATGACGATGCGTTGCGGCGCGAGTTGTTCGATCTGGTCCACCGTCAGCGCGTCGTTGCGCTCCACCCGCACCTCGGCGCCAAGCGCCTGCAAGTACTGCACGAGGTTGTAGGTGAAGCTGTCGTAGTTGTCGATCATAAGGAGCATGTCAAGCCGCCTGCACTTTCAAAAGATTTATAAAAGCGCTGCACACAATCAAGAAATACCGCGCATCAGCTTGACTGAGATTGTGCTCACTCATTAACGCGTGACGGATACCGTCCGCGTCACTGGTGTATCCATACATTTTGGAGAAGGCTTCTTTCAGCGCTGGATGCAGCTTTCCATTTCGCTCGAGAATTTTTAACGCGTCACCCAACGTTGCCTTGGAGTCACCGGTCACTACGTTCGCCATCGCCTCGACACCGGAAATGGACTCCTTGATCGAATTTCGATAGTCCGGATTTTTTCTGTCCGTCAACAAGGAAAGAGCCGTCCGCAGATGCTCTTTTACCGGCGCATGTGCATCCTCAATTGCCAAGGCAACCTCTCGCACCTCGCCTGGATCGGAAATCGGCGATAGATGCCCGTCAATCAATCGATATCCAGAGTTTTCTCTGGCTAGAGTTGTTTCAATCGAGCGACGTATCTCACGATCATTCGGATAACAACGAAGCACGAACTCGACGAAATCGTAAACGTCGTTCCATACACACTCAAAGAAGTGCTTTCGAATCTGGTCCCATACCCTGGTGTAACTCATCCCGAAACCAGTGTTGGTTATCGGCCTGCTGTCTACGGGCAACTTGAAGTGATAACGCCAGAGAACCTCCGTGAAGTCCGAATCGTTAAACCGATCCTTCACGAACAAGTCTCTGTCTAATGCATTCCAGAGACCAGTCCTCAAATCGTCATTCATGCTTTCCAGCTGAACGAGATCACTAACCGGTTTAATTCCCATTCTTTGGCTAAATGTCGGCATCACAACCCCCTCGCCGCTTCCGCCACCGCGCGGAACAGCGCGCGACCCTTGTTCATCGTTTCGTCCCACTCGGCCTGCGGATCGGAATCGAAGACGATGCCGGCACCCGCCTGCACATGCAGCCTGCCGTCCTGGATCACCGCGGTGCGGATGGCGATGGCGGTGTCGGCATCGCCATGCCAGCCGATGTAGCCGACCGCGCCGGAGTAGATGTTGCGCTTGACCGGCTCCAGCTCGCGGATGATCTGCAACGCGCGGATCTTCGGCGCGCCGCTGACGGTGCCCGCGGGGAACGTGGCGCGCAGTACGTCCATGTAGGACAGGCCCTTCTTCAGGCGGCCGGTGACTTCGCTGACGATGTGCATGACGTGGCTGTAGCGCTCGATCACGAACTGTTCGCCCACTTCTACGGTGCCCGGTTCGGACACGCGGCCGGCATCGTTGCGACCGAGGTCGATCAGCATCAGGTGCTCGGCGCGTTCCTTCGGATCAGCCAGCAGTTCGGCTTCCAGCGCGGTGTCTTCCTCGTGCGTCCTGCCGCGCGGGCGGGTGCCGGCGATCGGGCGCACGGTGACGTCGCCGCCCTGCAAACGCACCAGAATCTCCGGCGATGAGCCCACGACCTGGGTCGCGCCGGTGTCGAGGAAATACATGTACGGGGAAGGATTCATCGCCCGCAGCGCGCGGTACACGTCGACCGGGCGCGCGCGGAACGGCACGCTCAGGCGCTGGCTGAGCACGACCTGGAACGCATCGCCGGACGCGATGTACTCCTTGCTGCGATGCACGGCTTCGAGGAAGCCTTCGCGGGTGAAGCCGCTGACGAAATCGGCCTCGTCCAGCGCGCTGCCGTGCAGGGTTTCCGGATACGGCGCGCCGCCGTGGCGCAGGCGGTGGCTGAGCGCGTCGAGCCGGCGGTTCGCGCGCGCCCAGGCCTGCGGTTCGCGCGGGTCGGCATGCACGATCAGGTACAGCCGGCCCTTGAGGTTGTCGAACACCGCCAGCTCGTCGCTGAGCATCAGCAGGATGTCCGGCGTACCGAGTTCGTCGGGCTTGGTGTTGCCACGCAGCTTCGGCTCGATGTACTCGATGCACTCGAAGCCGAACCAGCCGACCAGCCCACCGGTGAACCCGGGCAGGCCATCGAGCTTCGGCACCTTGTGCGCGGCCCGCAGCCGTTCGACTTCGGCCAGCGGATCGGCGACCTCGCGTGTTTCCACGACATCGCCATGCTCGCGGACTTCCAGCGTGTGGCCGCGGAATTCGTACACGCGCCGCGCCGGCAACCCGATGATCGAGTAGCGGCCGAAGCGCTCGCCGCCTTCGACCGATTCGAACAGGTAGGTATGCGGGCCGTCGGCCAGCTTCAGGTAGACGGACAGCGGGGTGTCGAGGTCGGAAAGGACCTCGCGCACCACGGGCACGAGGGTGAACCCGTCAGCGGCCGTCTGTTGGAAGGCGTGTTCGGCGAACTGGGCAGAGGTGATCAAGCGGGGCGTCCTTCAGGGGCATGCGGGCAGGCAGACAGAATGTCTGGGCGGCGGAAACTCGCCACCATCGCCAACCATGCTCGAAAGACGGGGTCGCCCGGTTCATGGCGCAACTTTAGCCGCATTCCCGCGCAGCGGGCAATCGGCCGGCAGGTGCATGCGCAAACGCTTTGGCATGCACTCGATCCGGAAGGTCATGGCCTCGACCGGCTCGCCGTCGAGGTTGAGGGTCAACGGCTGCGCGGACTCGATCTCGACCCACGCCAGGGCGCGGCGCAGTGCCACGCGATCCAGTGCGGCCTCCTTGCCCTCCGCCATCGCGGTGCCGAATGTGGCCAGCAGCTCGCCTTCCAGCGGCGGCACGATGGTCAGGTCGAGCAGGCCGTCATCGACCAAAGCATCGGGGCAAAGCGCCTGCCCGCCGCCGGCCTGGCGACCATTGCCGATGCCCAGCGCAATGAAGTCGCCTTCCCAGCGGAAGTCGGGGCCCAGTACCCGCGCCTGCAGCGGCTCGATGCGACCCAGCCTGGACAAACCGGTCACCACGTAGGCCAGGCCACCCAACCATTTCTTCAGGCCTTCGTGGGTCTCGGTGGTGACCTGGGTGCCGAAACCGCCACTGGCCAGGTTCGCCGCCCAGTGGGTCTCGCCATTGGCATCGAGCTTCAGCAGGTCGATCGGTGTCGCAGGCGCCTGCAGGAGCAGGCGCAGTGCGGCCTCCGGCGCGTCGGGGATGCCGGCCGCCCGGGCGAAGTCGTTGGCGGTGCCCAGCGGCAACAGGCCGAGGGTGGGCAGCGCGTCGGCGGATTCATCGCGATGCGCCAGCGTGGTCGCGACTTCGCTCAACGTGCCATCACCACCGCCGGCGACGATAGTGTCGATGCCGTCGGCGATCGCCTCGGCCACCTCGCGCTCGGCATCGCCACCTTCCCAGGTGACCCGCACGTCGAGTCGCACACCGGCCTTGCGCAGGGCACCGACGGCCTCGCGCACGGCATCGTCGCCAGCGGATTTGCCGTTGAGGATCAATCGCCAGCGGGGTGTGGTGGAGGTCGTCATCCGCACAGGCTAGCCGCAACGCGTTAAGACCGCGCGGATGTCACACGGGCGTCACGATGGATCCGGAACATGGGAGTCCATCGCAGGGATGACGGACGGGCAGGACGCCCCACTCTTCCAGACCGGTGCCGCTCCCCTCCCCATGGCGGCATCGGTTTTTTTTGTCCGCCGCTCAGTGCGGGCGCAGGAACTGCAGGTACGACGGCCTCGGCAAGGCCAGGGTCTGCACGGTCTCGCCCAGCAGGCCGCTGTCGGGATCGCGTCGCAGCACGGCGATCGCGTTGGCGCCCTGGATCGCCAGCAACAGGAAGCGCCCGTCCGGCGAGATCGCGAATTCGCGGGTGCTGGCGGCTTCGGTCGGACGACGTTGCAGCAGCGACAACGCGCCGTCGTCGCCCACCGAAAACACGACGATGTGATGGTCGTCTCCGCGATTCACCGCGTACAGGAAGCGGCCATCCGCGGAGAGATGGATCGCGCCCGCGCCATGCGCACCGGTGAAACCGACGGGCGCGAGATCGACGATGCGACGCAGGCGCGCCGCACCGTCATCGAAGTCGAGCTCCACGACCTGGCCGGTCATTTCCAGGGTGACATAGGCATGCCGGCCATCGGCGGAAAACGCCACGTGGCGCGGCCCGCTGCCGGCCGGGAATTGCACGTGCGCGGGCTTCGCCGCATGCAGCGGGCGCTCGGCGTCCTGACCGGGTGCATAGCGATAAACGTAGACGCGATCGCCACCCAGGTCCGCCACCAGCACATGACGGCCATCCGGTGACACCGTGGCCGCATGCACATGGCTGGACGCCTGTCGTGCCGGATCCGCGTTGCTCGCCTGGTAGCTCTGCACTTGCGTGGCATTGCCCAGCTTGCCCTGCGCATCCACCGGCAACACCGTGAGCAGGCCGCCCGGCTGCGCATCGCCCGAATAGTTGGCGACGAACAGATGCCGCGCATCCGCCGAGAGCGACGCATGGGTCGGATGGTCCGACAGGCTCGTGACGCGCTCCTGTTCCTCCAGCACGTGCGTGGACGACAGCGAGAAGCGGGTAACCCGGCCCACCGGATCCGCGTTGCCCGGGCCGTTCTCGTTCACCGCATACACGTTGCGCTGGTCGGGTGCGACGACCAGCCAGGACGGGTTGTGGACCCGCAGCGCCTGCTTCGGCTGCGCCGCGATGCGACCCGTTCCGGCATCGAACGCGTACAGGTACAGGCCCGCCGAATCGCCGTCGGTGTACGAACCCACCAGCAGGTCAAGCGATTGCGATTGCGCACGCGGCATGCCGGGCAGGCCGATAGCGCAGGCCAGCGCGAACATCGACAACAGGCGCGATGGACGTCCCGGCCGCCCGCTCAACGCACGGCCGCCACGGCATCGCGCATGCGTGCGATGCTGTCCGCGTAGGCCTCGCGTGTGCGCGGCTCGCGGAAGATCGCGCTGCCGGCGACGAAGGCATCGGCGCCCGCCGCGGCGATCGCACCGATGTTGTCCGCCTTCACCCCGCCATCGATCTCCAACCGGATCGGCTTGCCGGTGGCGTCGATCATCGCCCGCACCTTGCGCAGCTTGTCCAGCGTGGACGGGATGAACGCCTGCCCGCCGAAGCCCGGATTCACCGACATCAGCAGCACCAGGTCGAGTTCGTCCAGCACGTAGTCCAGCACTTCGGTCGGCGTGCCCGGATTCAACACCAACCCGGCCTGGCAGCCCTGCGCCTTGATCAGCTGGATCGTGCGATGCACGTGCCGGCTGGCTTCCGGATGGAAGCTGATGATCGATGCGCCGGCCTTGGCGAAGTCGGGGACGATCCGATCCACCGGCTCGACCATCAGGTGCACGTCGATCGGTGCGGTCACGCCATGCGCACGCAATGCCTCGCAGACCAGCGGGCCGATGGTGAGGTTGGGCACGTAATGGTTGTCCATCACGTCGAAGTGCACCCAGTCCGCGCCGGCGGCGAGCACGTTGTCGACCTCCTCGCCCAGCTTGGCGAAATTGGCCGAGAGGATGGACGGCGCGATGACGGCAGGTTGCATGGGAGTCCCTGATCGAGCGATGGCGCGATTCTAGCGTGTGAACCGAATCGCCCCATTCATTCAGGAAGCCGCGGTCCCGCTGCATCCGTGTCGCATGCCGGTGCGTACCCATGGAACCCCGTGAGCAATCACGTCTTCGAAGGAACGACCCGCATGATCAGGAAGACCCTGCTGTCCCTCGCCCTGCTGGCCATGGCCAGCCCCGCCCTTGCCCAGTCCGATGACGCGGGCGACAAGTGGTCAGGCTTCTACGTCGCTGCGAGCATCGGCAACACCGATCCGCGCGGCGGCGATGACGGCACCCTGCTGTTCGACACCAACCTCGATGGCAGCTATGGCGACACCGTGCGCACCGGTGCAGGCGCCGATGCGTTCTCGCCTGGCTTCTGCGGCGGCGTGGCCACTGGCCGCACGCCCGGCGAAGGCTGTTTCGATGATCGCGGCGGCACCACCCTGGGCGCGCGGATGGGCTACGACTGGCAGATGGGCCATTGGGTATTCGGTGCGCTCGCCGAATACAACAGGCACGACGTGCGCGACGGCGTCAGCGGCTTCAGCACCACGCCTGCCTCGTACGCGATGATCCGCGAGCTGGACAGCACCATCGCGCTGCGCGCCCGCGCCGGCATTTCCTTCGGGCAGTCCAACGACTGGCTGGCCTACGCCACCGCGGGCGCGGTGCGCGCCAAGCTCAACAATCGGTTCGAGACCACCAATACCGCCAACGCCTTCGACCTGACCGATTCAGGTGATGCCGACGGCGTGCAGTTCGGCCTGGGCGTGGAGCGCAAGATCGCCGGCAATGTCTCGTTGGGATTGGAATACCTGCGCACGCGGCTCGACGACGAAGACACGATCGTGCGGGTCAGCCGTGGCACCGCACCGGCGACCAACCCGTTCCTGCTGGTCAACGCCAACGGCACCGACATGCGTCGCAACGACGATCGCCTGGACCTGGACACCTTGCAGCTGACCTTGAACTACCGCTTCTGATCCTGCACACCTGATCCCGTGGGGATCCTTGGCCTGGCTTGCCGGTGACGGCAGGTCAGGTCTTCTTTCGCAGGGTCTTGATGCGATCGTAGGCGGTGTTGATCTCGCGGGCTTTCTCTTCCGCCTGCCGTTGCAGTTCCGGGGCAGCGCCGGCAAGGCGGTCCGGGTGGTATTGCGAGATCAGCCGGCGGTAGGCGCGTTCGACGTCGGCATCGCTGGCGTCGCTGGAGACCTCCAGCACGCCGTAGGGGTTGTCGCGCGGGGACTTGAACCAGTCGGCATCGAAGGCATGCCCGACCAGCAAGCCCAGCAGCCCGCCGGCCGGATGCCGGAATAGCAGCCAGCCCGCGATCAGCCCGAAGAATTTGCCGTACCAGCGTTTCATGCGGGCATCTTACAAGGCGGGTGCGAACGCGCGCCCGGCATGGGGGCTGCCACTGGGGGCAGCCCCTACGGCGACCATGGGGCGGCCACGGGGCAGCCGCTACACTGTGCGCCCCACGATGCCCACCGCCCGCGAATGGCCACCACCCTGCTGCAGTCCGAGTTGCCTGGCCTGACCCTGCGCCACCGCGGCAAGGTCCGCGACGTCTTCGACCTGGGCAACGACACCCTGCTGATGGTGGCGACCGACCGCCTCAGCGCCTTCGACGTGGTCCTGCCGGACCCGATCCCGGGCAAGGGCGAGATGCTCTGCCAGATCAGCAATTTCTGGTTCGAAAAGACCCGCCACATCATCGCCAACCACCTGACCGGGATCGATGTGGCCTCGGTGCTGCCGGCCGGCGTGGAGGCCGCGCTGTACGCGAAGCGCGCGGTGGTGACGAAGAAGCTGACCCCGGTGCCGGTGGAATGCATCGCCCGCGGTTACGTGATCGGCAGCGGCTGGAAGGATTACCAGCGAAGCGGCTCGATCAGCGGCATCGACCTGTCGCCGGGGCTGCAGCAGGCGCAGCAACTCGATACGCCGATCTTCACCCCGTCGACCAAGGCCGCGGTCGGCGACCACGACGAGAACATCGACTTCGCCACCGCCGTGGACCTGGTCGGGCGCGAGCGCGCCGAACAGGTGCGCGATGCCACGCTGGCGCTGTACGCATTCGCGCGTGACTTCGCCGCCACGCGCGGGATCATCCTGGCCGATACCAAGTTCGAGTTCGGTACCGATGCCGACGGCAAGCTCTACGTGATGGACGAGGTACTGACCCCGGACTCCAGCCGCTACTGGCCCGCCGATGCGTACCAGGTCGGTACCAGCCCGCCGAGCTACGACAAGCAGTTCGTGCGCGATTACCTGGAGACGCTGAACTGGGACAAGACCCCACCCGGCCCGCGCCTGCCAGCCGACGTCATCGCCAAAACCCGCGCCAAGTACGCCGAGGCGCTGGACCGGCTTGCCGGGATTTCGGTCGACTGAAGGATTCCTTGTGTCATCCCGGCGAAAGCCGGGATCCGGCTCTGGCTTGGCATCTCTCAAGAGCTGGATCCCGGCTTTCGCCGGGATGACGAGCGTCAGCTGGAGTATCCTCGACCGGCGCAACGCAATACGGGAAACCGCATGGACGCAACCGTGCACCACGCAGCCGGCAATCGCCCCATCGATCACTGGTTCGCGCACTACTCCAGCGATCACGTGAACGTGATGAACCAGCGCATCCACGTGTTCGCGGTGCCGCTGATCCTGTGGAGCGTGATCGGCCTGGTGTGGTGCATCCCGGTGCCGGGCACGCTGTTCAATGCAGGCCTGTGGGCCGCGCTGGCGATGTTCGCGGCGTGGATGTTCTATTACCGCGCCTCGCGGGCGATCGGCTTCGGCATGCTGGCGGTGTTCGTGTCGATGGCCTGGCTGACCCGCTGGCTGCACGGCACGCTGGGCACGCCGGGCCTGTTCAAGCTCGCACTGGGCGTGTTCGTGGTCGCGTGGATCGCGCAGTTCATCGGCCACAGCAAGTTGTACGAGGGCAAGAAGCCGAGTTTCTTCACCGACCTCAAGTACCTGCTGATCGGTCCCGCCTGGGTGCTGGCGAAGCTGTATCGCAAGCTCGGCATCGCGTGGTGAGTCCGGCGTGACCGCACGATGACCGCGACGGGGTTGCGCAGGCGCGACCTCGGCCTGGTCCTGCTGATCTGCCTGTTCTGGGCGACCAATTTCCTCACCTCCGCGCATGCCCTGCGCGAGGTACCGCCGTTCCTGTTCACCGCGATGCGGATGGGCCTGCTGGCCGCGCTGCTGGTCGCCTTCATGCGGGTGCCGCCACGCGCGCAATGGACGCGGCTGTTCGCGGTGGCGATGCTCAACGGCGTGCTGCACTTCGGCACCAGCTTCCTGGCGCTGAAGCTGGCGGGCGACCTGTCATCGCCGGCGATCGTCACCCAGGTGTACGTGCCGATGTCGGTGCTGCTGGCGTGGTGGCTGCTGGGCGAGCGCTTCGGTTGGCGCACCGGCGTGGGCGTGGCGATCAGCTTCGCCGGCGTGCTGGTGCTGGGCTTCGATCCGATGGTGCTGGCGCAGCCCGCGGCGCTCTTCGTGATGATGGGCTCGTCGCTGATGGTCGCGATCGGCACCGTGCTGATGCGCGGGCTGAAGGACGTACGCATGGTCGACCAGCAGGGCTGGACCGCGGTGCTCAGCCTGCTGCCGTTGTTGGCGATCAGCGCGGTGTTCGAACCGGGCAGCTTCGCTGCGTTGCGCGATGCCAGTGCGATCGCCTGGGTCGCCGCGATCTATGCCGCGGTGTTCTCGTCGTTGCTCGGACACGGGGTGTTCTACTGGCTGGTGCAGCGGCATCCGGTGGCGACGGTCACGCCCTACCTGCTGCTCACGCCGGTGCTGGCGGTGCTGCTCGGCATCCTGTTCTGGGGCGACCGCCCGGGTCCTGCGCTCTGGATCGGCGGGGCGATGGTGCTGGGCGGCGTCCTGGTGGTCGCCTTGCGTGCCGGCGTGCGCCAGCGCGCGTTGCCGCCGGCCGAGGAGTTGTAATGCTGTCATCCCTGCGAAGGCAGGGATCCAGCGACTTCAAGACATTGAGAGCAAAAGACGCTGGACTCCTGCCTTCGCAGGAATGACGAGCAATAGCCAGACTGTTCAGACCTCACTGATTGCGCTCGGGCGCGTCGAACATCCGTGTTTCCGGCCGGAACGCGCGCGGCGCGTAACCGAAGTCGCGCCGCGCCGGCGCGGCATCAAAGGCGAGGTCCTCGCGCATGCGGGCGACCGCGGCGGGCGTGAGCTCACGGGCCACGCCACGTGCCTGCGCGGCCGCGACCGCGGCGCGGAACAGCGGCATCGGCAATTCCAGCAGCGGCAGCGGCGGATCCAGGCAGGCCAGCACCCGCCGCACCATGTCGCGGTAGGCCAGGGTCTCGCCGCCGGGCAGGTCGTAGCTGCGGCCTTGGGCGACCGGCGAAACATTCGCGGCGAAGGCGGCATCGGCCAGGTCCTGCACGTGCACGGGCTGGCGCAGGCCGTCGGCGCGGCGCGGCAGCACGAAGCGGCCCCATCGCCGGGCCATGCCGGCGATGCGGGTCAGGGTCGCGTCGCGGCCGGCACCGTAGACCAGGGTCGGGCGCAGCATCGTCGCGCCTGCGCCGCGCTGCTCGCTGGCCTCGAACACCGCCGCTTCCGCGCCGAGCAGGCGACGGGCGATGTCGCGTTCGTGTTCGTCATCGGAGGCGTGCTTGCTGGTGGCGCTGGTCGAGCCGAATGCGACCACCCGCGGCGACACGACGTTGGCCGTGGCGTACCAGCGCGCGAACAGGTCCAACGGACCGCAGCTGAAAATCGCATCCACGTCGCGCGGCAACACCGGCACGTGGGCGAAATCGCCCTGCAGCCAATGCCGGCCCGGCGTATCCGAGCGCGCCTGTCGCGACACCGCACGCACCCGCCAGCCGGCATCGCCCAGCCGATCCAGCAGCGGCAGGCCGATCTGCCCGCTGGCACCGAACACCAGCGCGGTTTTCACGCGTTCGCGCGCTTCGGCAGCACCATGCGCAACCAGACAAGGCCCAGCACTGCGGCAACGACCGATGCGATGAGCACGCCGATCACGCTCTCGGTGTAGTGCAGCGGCGAGCGGGCGAACGCCAGCGAACCGATGAACAGACTCATGGTGAAGCCGATGCCGCACAGCATGCCCAGCCCGATCATCGCGCGCAGGTCCATGCCATCGGGGAATTTGGCCAGTCCGGTCGCGCGCATGACCAGCGCGATGCCGACGATGCCGACCGGTTTGCCCAGCACCAGTCCCAGCGCGATGCCGGCCGGCAACGGCTGCAGCAGGTCGTCCAGCTCCAGCCCGCCGAGGGCGAGCCCGGCATTGGCGAAGGCGAACACCGGCAGGATCGCGTAAGCCACCCACGGATGCAGGGCGTGTTCGAGATGTTCCAGCGGCGAATGTTCGGTCGCGTCGTCGATCGCGTTGGTCTTGTCGTAGTGCGGGATCATCAGCCCGGTAACCACGCCGGCCAGGGTGGCGTGCACGCCCGACTTCAGCACGCAGACCCAAAGCACCGCGCCCAGCAACAGGTACGGCGTGAGCGCGGTCACGCCGCGGCGGTTGAGCAGGACCATGCCGGCGATAGCGACCGCGGCCCAACCCAACGCCACCCACGACATCCCGTGCGAATAGAACACCGCGATGATGACGATCGCGATGAGGTCGTCCACCACCGCGATGGTCGACAGCAGCAGCTTCATGCCCAATGGCACGCGCGATCCGAGCAATGCCAGCACGCCCAGGGCGAACGCGATGTCGGTGGCGGTCGGGATCGCCCAGCCGCGCATCGACTCGGCATCGCCGCTGTTGAGGCTCCAGAACAACAATGCAGGCACCAGCACACCCGCAGCCGCGCACACCATCGGCAGGACCAGCTGTTCCTTGCTGGACAACTGGCCGGACAGCGCCTCGCGCTTGATCTCCAGCGCCACCAGCAGGAAGAACACCGCCATCAGGCCATCGTTGATCCACAGCAGCAGCGGCTTGGCGATCTCCAGCGCGCCGAACACCACCGCCACCGGCAGATCGCGAAAACCCTGGTAGGCACCCGCCAGCGGCGAGTTGGCCAGCAGCAGTGCCAGCACCGCCGCGATGATCAGCAGGATGCCGCCGGAAGCCTCAAGCCGGAAGAAATTGGCCAGCGCGTGGCGGGCGCGATGCAGGATCGGGGCAGGCGTATTCATGCCTCCAGTTTAGCGAAGCCTTCGCTGTCCGCCCGAATCCCGTCGGCATCTCCTCAGCTGCAACCCTCGACATAGTCCACCTGCGGCGGCACGCCGATGCGCCATTCGCTGACCTTGGCATCATCGCCCTTGCCGTCGGTCTCGAACAGCAGCACGCCATTGCCGCCCGCCGCGTCCTTGATCCGCAAGTACTGCCCGTCGGTGTACTTGTGCGGTTCTTCCTCGATGCCCGCATACAACGCGACGATCTGCGCCTTGCTCATGCCGACCTTGCCGCCGCCTGGCGCAACTACATCGTCGCGACGCACGTCGATGCGCACGAACTTGTCGCCCTCGATCATGAAGGCGGTGCGATAACCCTCGGTGCCGATGGGCTGCGGGATCAGGTAGTAGCAGCCGCCCGCCTGGTCGGGTTTCGCATCCCCGAGGTCGCCGCCCCAGGCCATGCGCACCTCTTCCTGCGTCGCACCGAAGTTGGCCGGACCAAAGCCCTTGAAGGTGATCGTGCCGTCGGCCGGCTTGTCCACGCGCAACGAACCACCGGCGTTCCCCTCCACGGGCGCAGGCGTTTCAGCGACGGGTGGTGGTGCCGTGGCATCAGCGACAGGTGCCGCATCGAGCGGTGCGGTCGGGCTCGCATCGGGTGTACCGCGCTCGCCGCAGCCGGCAAGGGCGACCAGCAAGGCAATCGAAAGCAGTTTCCGCATCGGGTGGGCTCCTCGTTCGTGAGCCCGCAGTCTGACGCGTTGCGGTTAACGCGTCGCGAATTTCGCAGCCGCTACGTTCACTCGTGCGGCGCGACGAAGCGCTTGCGCAAGCCGGACCAGCAGGCCTGGTAATCGCGCTGGCGATGCGCGGCATCCAGCGCCTGCCGCGTCGGGCGGATGACGTGGCGCGACTCGAACATGAAGGCCATGGTGCCGTCGATGTAGTCAGGTTTCGACGTATCCACGGCGCTGGCCTTGTCGAAGGTCGCGGCATCCGGTCCATGCCCGGTCATGCAGTTGTGCAGCGAGCAACCGCCGGGCGCGAACCCGTCCGCCTTGGCGTCGTACGCGCCATGCACCAGGCCCATGAACTCGCTGGCGATGTTGCGGTGGAACCACGGCGGGCGGAACGTGTCGCGGGCCACCAGCACGCGCGGCGGGAAGATCACGAAATCCATGTTGCCCACGCCGGGCGAATCGCTGGGCGAAGTCAGCACCAGGAAGATCGACGGGTCCGGGTGGTCGTAACTGATCGAGCCGATGGTGTTGAAGGTGCGCAGGTCGTACTTGTACGGCGCATGATTGCCATGCCACCCGACGACATCGAGCGGCGAATGGCCGATGTCGGCGCGCCACAGGTGGCCTTCGAACTTCGCGATGAGTTCGAAGTCTCCCTGGACATCCTCGAACGCCGCATTCGGGGTGAGGAAATCGCGCGGATTGGCAAGGCCATTGCTGCCGATCGGGCCGAGGTCGGGGATGCGCATGAACGCGCCGAAGTTCTCGCAGATGTAACCCCTCGCCTCGCCATCCGGCAATGCCACCCGGAAGCGGATGCCGCGCGGGATCACCGCGACCTCCTGCGGCTCGACATCGAGCACGCCGAGTTCGGTTTCGATGTGCAACCGGCCGTGTTGCGGGACGATCAGCAACTCGCCGTCGGCGTCGTAGAAGAAGCGTCCCTGCATGCCGCGGTTGGCCGCATACATGTGGATGCCGATGCCGGCACCTGCGGATGGACCGCCATTCCCGGCCATGGTGACCAGACCGTCGATGAAGTCGGTCGGATGCTCGCATGCAGGCAACGGATTCCAGCGCAACTGGTCCGGCGTGACCGGGCCGGTGTCGAAGTCGTTGTGGAAGCCGGCGTGACCGAGCAACGCGAACGGTCCGTGCATCGCCGCCGGGCGGATCCGGTACAACCAGCTGCGCCGGTTCTGGTGGCGCGGCGCGGTGAATGCGGTGCCGCTGATCTGCTCCGCATACAACCCGTGCGCGACCACCTGCGGCGAGTTGCGCCCCTGCGGCAACGTGCCGGCGATCGCCTCGCTGGCGAACTCGTTGCCGAAGCCGTTCTGGTAGCCGTTGCTTTCGATCGTCATGCGTTTGGCCGTGTCTTAAGCCCCTCTCCCGTCGGGAGAGGGGTTGGGGTGAGGGTTCGCGCGGCGATGCTGTTACGGATCGCATCCACCACGCCTTCGATATTCAACAAGACATCGTTGTCCCAGAATTGAATGACTTCCAATCCCTGACTTTGCAGATACCGCGTCCGGACAAGATCGGCTTCTTCGCTGTGCTGCGATCCATCGAGATCGACAGCAAGCCTGACGGCATCGCAATAAAAATCCACGCTATACGGCGGCATCGGATGTTGTCGGCGGAACTTCATTCCTTCCAACTGGCAGCCCCGCAGAACTTGCCAGAGCTTGTGTTCCGCATCTGTCATCTGCCGACGCAGACTGCGGGATTGACCAAGCGTTTTTGTAGGCAAGGGTGGCTTGTGCATTTCTCGTATCCCCGACCCTCACCCCAACCCCTCTCCCGAGGGGATAGGGGCTCATCAGATCACAGCACGCCGCGCTTCATCTGGTCGCGCTCGATGCTCTCGAACAGCGCCTGGAAGTTGCCTTCGCCGAATCCTTCGTTGCCCTTGCGCTGGATGATCTCGAAGAAGATCGGGCCGAGCGCGTTGAGGGTGAAGATCTGCAGCAGCTTGCGCTGCTTGGTCTCGGGGTCGGCGTCGATCAGGATCTTGTTCGCGCGCAGGCGCTCGACGTCTTCGCCATGCGCCGGGATGCGCTGGTCGATCACGTCGAAATACGTGTCCGGCGTGTCCAGGAACTCGATGCCGGTGTCGCGCATCTTCTCGACGGTCGCGTAGATGTCGTCGGTGAAGCAGGCGATGTGCTGGATGCCTTCACCGCCGTACACGTCCAGGTACTCGTTGATCTGCGACTTCGGATCGGACGATTCGTTGAGCGGGATGCGGACCATGCCGTCCGGCGCGGTCATCGCCTTCGACAGCAGGCCGGTCTTGGCGCCCTTAATGTCGAAGTAGCGGATCTCGCGGAAGTTGAACAGGCGCTCGTAGTAGTCCGCCCACTTGGCCATGTTGCCGTGGTAGAGGTTGTGGGTCAGGTGATCGATGAAGGTCAGCCCGAAGCCGGTCGGCAACAGGTCCACGCCGGGCAGGTATTCGTAGTCCGGGTCATGGATGGTGCCCTTCTCGTCGTAACGGTCGACGATGTAGAGCATGCAGCCGCCGATGCCCTTGATCACCGGCGCGGCGACCGCCTTGGTCAGTTCGTCGGCGGCCTCGAAGGATTCGGCGCCGTTCTTCAGTGCCTGCACGCGCGCCCACTCGGCCAGCTTGTTGACCCGGATCGCGAAGCCGCAGGCGCTGGGGCCATGCTCGGCGGCGAAGCGGGCCGCGAAGGAATCGGGGTCTTCGTTGATCAGGAAGGTGCAGTCGCCCTGGCGGTAGGTGCTGATCGCGCGGGTCTTGTGCCGCGCCACCTGGGTGAAGCCCATGCGCCTGAAATAGTCATGCAGGTGCTGCGCCTGGCCCGCCGGCGCGGCGAATTCGACGAATTCGAAGCCGTCGATGCCCATCGGGTTGTCGAACGTGGTCGGCTGCATGCCAAGATTGGGCTGTGCGCTCATGGCGGTTCCTCGGCTGTGAGACGGGCATTCTATAGTTTCAGATGCAACCATCTCAAGACGCGGCGCAGCACATGACCGATCCCAGCCAGGCACCAGACGCACAGCCCTCCAGCGCCCAGCCGAAGCACCGGCAGCTGAAGCTCGAGAACTTCCTGCCGTACCGGCTCAGCGTGCTGTCCAACCGCACCAGCAACGCGATCGCCCGCGAGTATTCGGAGCGCTTCGACATGACCATCCCGGAATGGCGGGTGATGGCGGTGCTGGGCCGCTTCTCCGGCCTGTCCGCCAACCAGGTCGCGCAGCGCACGGCGATGGACAAGGTCGCGGTGAGCCGCGCGGTGGCGAAGCTGATGGAGGCCGGGCGGATCGCCCGCGAGTTCGACGACGACGACCGCCGGCGTTCGATGCTGCGCCTGTCCGACGCCGGCTATGCGGTGTACGACCAGATCGTGCCGCTGGCGCTCGGCTTCGAGCAGCACCTGCTCGGCGATATCCCGGCGGACGAGCGCGCACTGCTGTTCCGCCTGCTGGATCGCCTGGACGAACTGGAATTGCGCGCCGAGCACTACACCGGCGGCGGCGAGCCCCAAGCCGACTGACGGCCGTCGCCGATGCAACGAAATACGGCAGCCAAGGCTGCCGTTTTCGTTTCGCATATTGGAACGCGCTTACTTCACGCCGTGCATCAGGCGCTGGATCAGCGGCGCGATCAGGAACAGCAGCACGCCGAAGCCCAGCAGGATCCAGAAGCCCATCGTGTAACCGGACTGCGCCGAGGCCACGGTCATGCCTTCGCTGCCGCTGACGTGGCTGGCGAAGATGCCGGACAGGTTGTTGCCGATGCCGGTCGAAAGGAACCAGCCGCCCATCGCGAAGCCGACCAGCTTGGTCGGCGCCAGCTTGGTGGTCATGGACAGGCCGATCGGCGACAGGCACAGCTCGCCGACCGACTGGATCACGTAGACCATGAACAGCGTCCAGAACGGGATCTTCATGGTCTCCGCATCGACCAGGCTGGACAGCGCGAACCACAGCAGGGCGAAGGCCAGCGCATTGAAGATCAGGCCCAGGCCGAACTTGCGCGGGATCGACGGGTTGTTCTTGCCCATCTTGACCCACAGCCAGGCCAGCACCGGCGCCAGGGTGATGATCGCGATCGAGTTCACCGACTGGAACCAGGCGTTCGGCCAGATGAAGCCGCCGGCGGCACCCAGGTCACGATCCACGATCTTGTCGGACAGGAAGCTGAAGGAACTGCCGGCCTGTTCGAAGAAGCACCAGAACAGCACGTTGAAGGTGAAGATGATCAGCATCGCGATGGTCTTGTCGCGCGACACCGAACCTTCGCGGATGCCCTCGACCAGCAGCATGATGCCGAGGATCACGAACATCGCGCTGAGGATCCACTGCAGCGCGCTGGCACCCATCGACAACAGGAAGTAGATGCCCGGGATCGCCACCAGCGCGCCGATCACGGTCATCACCACGCGACCGCCACCCTCGGCGCCTGCGGGCGGCGCACCGACGCCCTTCAGCTGGGCACGACCGAACCAGAACCACACCAGCGACACCAGCATGCCGACGCCGGAGGCGATGAACACCACCTTGTAGGCCGGCATGTCCACCGAGCCGCCCAACAGGCTCTGCGCCAGGAACTGGGTGAGGATCGGCGCCAGCATCGCGCCCAGGTTGATGCCCATGTAGAACAGGGTGAAGCCGGAGTCGCGGCGCTCGTCGCCCTGCACGTACAGCTTGCCGACCATCGTCGAGATGTTGGGCTTGAACAGGCCGTTGCCGGCGATGATCGTGGCCAGCCCGAGCTTGAACAGGTTTTCGTCCGGCATCGCGATCAGGAACAGGCCGGCGGCCATGATCACCGCACCGACCAGGATCGAGCGCTGGTAACCGATGATCTTGTCGGCGACGTAGCCGCCGAAGATCGCCGCCGCATAGACCAGGGCCAGGTAGGCGCCATACGTCTGGTTGGCGGAGGCCTCGCCGGTCGCGGCGCCGCCATGGAACTGGGCGACGATGTACAGCACCAAGGCCCAGCGGATGCCGTAGAACGCGAAGCGTTCCCAGAACTCGGTCATGAAGAGCATCCACAACGGACGCGGATGCCCCATCAATTGGCTGTAGTCCGGTGGATTCACCGGCGTGGTCGTGGTTGCGGCTCCGCTCATGCGGTCTCCCCCTGAAGTCGTTGTTTTGATTGTGGCGGCGCGGTCCGCGGCGGGCGCGGAACCGGGCGAGGATGGCCGAGGAGCGCGTGAAACGTCAAACCTCGCCCATTCAGGACGAGGCCTGCCGCAGCGACGGGGTCAACGCGTGGGCAGGTCCGGTGCGCCGTAGTCGCGAGTCGGGCCGATCGCGGTGCGGACCTCGAATAATTCCGGGAAGAAGGTCAGCTCCAGCGCCTTGCGCAGGAAGGCCACGCCGCTGGAACCGCCGGTGCCGGGCTTGAAGCCGATGATCCGCATCACCGTGCGCATGTGCCGGAACCGCCACAGCTGGAACTGGGTCTCCAGGTCGACCAGGTCCTCGCACAGGGCGTACTCGCGCCAGTAGCGGCCGGTGTCCTCGTAGATGCGCTCGAACACCGGCACCAGGGCCGGGTCCATCACGTGCGGCTGGGTGAAATCGCGCTCCTGGCGTTGCCAAGGGATGTCGTGGCCCCAGCGGCCCAGGTAACGCAGGAGCTCGTCGTACAGGCTGGGGGCGACCAGCGCGTCCTGCAGCGCGGCATGGCCGTCGACGTCGTGGGCGAACACCTTCAGCATCGCCGCGTTCTTGTTGCCCAGCAGGAACTCGACCATCCGGTACTGCAGCGACTGGAACCCCGACGACGGGCCCAGGATGTCGCGGAACTCCATGTACTCGGACGGCGTCAGCGTCTCCAGCACCGACCACTGCGCGGTCAGCTGGTCGAGCACCCGCTTGCAGCGCGCGATCACCTTGCCGAACTGCCAGACCCGGTCGTTGCGCAGGTGGTCGGTGGCCGCGCTGAGCTCGTGGATCAGCAGCTTCAGCCACAACTCGCTGGTCTGGTGCTGGACGATGAACAGCATTTCGTCGTGGTGCGGCGGCTGCGACAACGGCTGCTGCGCGGACAGCAGCTGGTCCAGGCGCAGGTAGCCGCCGTAGGTCAGCCGACCTTCCAGGTCGGTGTGGATGCCGGCTTCCAGCGGGCGTTCGTTGCGGTCGATGCTCATGGCGCGGATTCTCGCATGGGGGCGTCCGGTGCCATGCGCCTGTCACGGAAATGCAGCAAAAATCGCCGGACGGGCCGGGGTGGCCCGCCTAATCCGGGGATTCGAAGCTGATGAAATTGACACTTTCGCGCCTGAGCGTGGCGCTGTTGCTTGCCGGTGTTGCAGGCGGGGCGAATGCCCAGGTGGTCGTGAGCCAGGTGTACGGCGGCGGCGGCAACACCGGTGCGCCCTACAACCGCGACTATGTCGAACTGTTCAACCGCGGCAGCGCCAGCGTCTCGCTCAACGGCATGACCGTGCAGTACGCCAGCGCAACCGGCACCGGCAATTTCTCGGTGGGTGCCACCCTCCCGAACGTCACCCTCGCCCCGGGCCAGTACTTCCTCGTCGGCATGGCCAGTGGCGCCAATGGCGCCGCATTGCCCACGGTCGACGCCAGCGGCACCAGCGCGATGTCCGGCACGGCAGGCAAGGTGATCCTGGCCAACTCGACCACCGCGCTGGCCTGCAACGGCGGCTCCACGGCGTGCTCCTCCGCGCAGACGTCGCTGATCCTCGACCTGGTCGGCTTCGGCACCGCGAACTTCTTCGAGGGCACGGCCGCCGCGCCCACCCTGAGCAACACCACCGCCGCCCTGCGTGGTGGCAACGGTTGCACCGATACCAACCAGAACGGCACCGATTTCACCGCAGTGGCACCGGCACCGCGCAACAGCGCGACCGCGCTCGCCGCATGCAGCGGCCCGAGCCTGCCGACGATCAGCATCAACGATGTCTCGCAAGCCGAAGGCAACGCCGGCACCACCATCTTCACCTTCACGGTCAGCCTGAGCGCGCCAGCCGGCGAGGGCGGCGTCACCTTCGACATCGCCACTGCCGATGGCACCGCCTCCACCGCCGGCGGCGATTACGTCGCGCGCAGCCTGACCGGCCAGACCATCCCCGCCGGCAGCAGCACCTACAGTTTCGCCGTCACCGTGAACGGCGACAGCGCCGTCGAAGGCAACGAGGGCTTCCTGGTCAACCTGACCAATGTCGTCGGCGCCACCGTGAGCGATGCCAGCGGCCTGGGCACCATCCTCAACGACGATGCCAACGCCGCGCCGATCCACGACATCCAGGGCAACGGTTCGCAGTCGCCGCTGGATGGCACCGCCGTGCTCACCAGCGGCATCGTCACCGCCAAGCGCAGCAACGGCTTCTTCCTGCAGACGCCGGACGCGGCTGTCGATGCCGATCCGATGACCTCCCAGGCCATCTTCGTGTTCACCGGCGGCGCGCCGGGCGTGAACGTCGGCGACAGCGTGCAGGTCACCGGCACCGTGGACGAGTTCTCCGGTTCCGGCGGCGTGTTCAACATGCCCAGCACCCAGTTGCAGCCGTCCAACATCGCCTTCGTCAGCGCGGGCAATGCGTTGCCGGCCGCCGTGGAGATCACCGCGGCCATGCTGGGCGCCGGCAGCCTGCCCGACGTGCTCGAGCACCTGGAAGGCATGCGGGTCACCGTCGCCAGCGGCAAGATCGTGGCGCAGTCTCCGGGCGACACCAATGAAGACGCGGTCACCAGCAACGACCTCAACGGCGAGTTCGAGATCGTGGTCGCCGGCGTGCAGCGCCCGCTGCGCGAAGCCGGCATCAGCATCTTCGATCCCTACCCGGCGGCACCGACGATCCCCCTGTTCGACGCCAACCAGGAACGCCTGAAGGTGTATCCGCTGGTCGTCCCGCCAGGCGGCACGCCGCGCGTGGATGCGGGCGGCACGGTCAGCAACCTGTCCGGCGTGCTCACCTACTTCGGCAGCAACTTCGCCGAGAGCGCGTGGGAGCTGCTGTACGACGCCGCCTCGCCGCCGACCATCGTCTCCGGCACCGCCCAGGCGGTGTCCGATCCCACCGAAGACGACGTGACCATCGCCGGCTTCAACATGCTGCGCCTGTTCGACGATGTCGCCAACGGCACCGGCCCGACCATCAGCACCGCCAACTTCGACAAGCGCGTGACCAAGGCCGCCGCGGTCATCTGCGACTGGCTGAAGACCCCGGACATCCTCGGCGCGGTCGAAGTGGAGAACCTCAACGCGCTGAACACGCTGGCCGCCAAGCTCAACAGCACCTGCGCCAGCACGCCGAACTACGTCGCCTACCTGCAGGAAGGCAACGACGTGGGCGGTATCGACGTCGGCTTCCTGGTCAATACGCGTGCCGCGGGTGCGGCCTCCCGGGTCCAGGTCATCGAGATCGAACAGCACGGCAAGACCACCACCTGGACAGAACCGGGTGGCGGCACGTCGCTGCTCAACGACCGTCCGCCGCTGCGCGTGAAGGCGCTGGTGACCCTGGACGACGGCCGCAGTTACCCGATCACCGCGATCGTGGTCCACCAGCGTTCGCTCAACGGCAACGACGCCACCGGCAGCAGCGGCGATCGCGTCCGCGCCAAGCGCGCCAAGCAGGCGGAATTCGTGGCCCAGCTGGTGGACGACCTGCAGACCGCGAACCCGGACGAGAAGATCGTGCTGGTCGGCGACTTCAACGCCTTCGACGTCAACGACGGTTATGTGGACGCGATGGGCATCACCACCGGCAACCCCGCACCGGCCAGCGAGGTGGTGTTCTGGGCCGACAGCCCGCTGAGCGCGACCAATGGCGGCACCCCGCTGATCATGGGCAATGAACTGATCGCGGACCCCGAGCAGCGCTATTCGTACATCTTCGGCAACATCACCCAGAGCCTTGACCACGCGGTGGTCAACGAGGCGCTGGCGATGGATCCGGGCGTGTCCGCGCTGATCGTCGACCATGCCCGCGTCAACGCCGACTTCCGCCACGGGCACTTCGCCAACTTCAACCCGCCCTACACCACGGCCAACCCGCCGCTGCGCACCTCCGACCATGACCCGGTCCGAGTGCTGGTCCGGCTTGCCGCCGACACCGCGCCGCCGGCGATCAGCTACACGCTGGATCCGGCGGCGCCGAACGGCAGCAACGGCTGGTACACCGGCAACGTGCTGGTCGACTGGACGGTGATCGATCCGGAAACCACCATCACCAGCAGCACCGGTTGCAACGACACCACCCTGTCCAGCGACACCATCGGGGCGACGTTCACCTGCACCGCCACCAGCGCCGGCGGCACCAGCAGCGTGACCACCACCACGATCAAGCGCGACGCCACGGCACCGACGCTGGCCCCGACCACGCCCTCGCCGCTGCTGCGCGGCCGGAGCTACGTCGCCAGCCCGAACGCCAGCGACGCGACCTCCGGCGTGGCCTCGGCCAGCTGCGGTTCGCTGGACACCAGCACCACCGGCAACAAGTCGACCAGTTGCACCGCGACCGACAACGCCGGCAACGCGAGGACGGTGACGCTGAACTACACCGTGATCACCACCTGCGCGAACGACGGCTACACGGGCACCAAGTTGAGCTGGTGCATGGATATCTGCGAGCGTGGCTATACCGGCGCGACCCTGCAGACTTATATCCACCGCTGGACCAACCGCTACCGTGACCTGCCGTACTGCCTGGTGAACCCGCAGCCGCAGCCGACCCTGCTGTAACGACGTGCGGTGATCGACCGGAAAGGCGGCCCTCGGGCCGCCTTTCTGTTTCCGGCATCGCGACGCAGCGTCTTGCCGCACTGCGCAACGACCGGTTAACCGGCGAACCGTATCATTCGCAACCAATGCATCACTGGATGGCGCGGATGACCGTGGCGGCGCGTTTCGAGATCGAATACCTGCAATACCTCAAGCCCGACGGCGCCCTCGTCGGCGACCTGCCGCCCGCCGTTGCGAACGCCGAAGCGCTGCTGCCGCTGTTCAAGCGGATGCTGTTCGTGCGCACCTTCGACAGCAAGGCGATCGCCCTGCAGCGCACCGGCAAGCTGGGCACCTACGCCGCCTGCCTGGGCCACGAAGCGACCCACGTCGGCATCGGCGCCTCGATGCAGCCGGAAGACGTGTTCGCACCGAGCTACCGCGAATACGGCGCGCAGTTCGAGCGCGGGGTGAAGCCACGCGACGTGCTGATGTACTGGGGCGGCGACGAACGCGGCAACGACTTCGAGATCCCGCGCAACGATTACCCGTGGTGCGTGCCGATCTCGACCCAGTGCCTGATGGCGTCCGGTGCGGCGCTGTCGTTCAAGCTGCGCGGCGAACATCGCGTCGCCGTGGCGACCTGCGGCGATGGCGGTTCCTCCAAGACCGACTTCTACGCCGCGGTGAATTCCGCCGGCGCGTTCACCCTGCCGCTGGTGCTGTGCGTGATCAACAACGGCTGGGCGATCAGCGTGCCGCGCAAGGCCCAGACCGGCGCGGATACGCTGGCGCAAAAAGGCCTGGCCGGCGGCCTGCATTGCCTGCAGGTGGACGGCAACGACCTGGTGGCGGTGCTGGAAGCGATGCGCCGCGCGCACGAACGCGCGCGCAGCGGCCAGGGCGGCAGCGTCATCGAATTCATGACCTATCGCCTGCACGACCACACCACCGCAGACGACGCCCGTCGCTACCGCGGCGAGGACGAAGTGAAGGCCGCCTGGGAGAAGGAACCGTTCCTGCGCCTGCGCAAATTCCTGACCGACCAGAACCTGTGGGACGACGCGCAGGAAAAGGCCTGGATCGAGGAATGCGGCAAGCGGGTCGATGTCGAGATCAACGCCTACCTGGAAACCCCGGTGCAACCGGTCGAGGCGATGTTCGACTATCTCTACGGCGACATGCCCGCGGACGTGCTGGCGCAGCGCGAACAGGCGATCGCGGCGGAGAAGCGCGCATGAGCGACCAGCCGATTGCACTGATCGAGGCGATCACCCAGGCCCTCGCCTACGAACTGCGCAACGACAGTTCCGTCGTGGTGCTGGGCGAGGACGTCGGCGTCAACGGCGGCGTGTTCCGGGCCACCGCCGGACTGTCGGCGACCTTCGGCACCGAACGCATCCTCGATACGCCCCTGGACGAAACCACCATCGCCGGCCTGACCGTCGGCATGGCCTCGCAGGGCATGAAGCCGGTGGCCGAGGCGCAATTCGACGGCTTCATGTACCCGATGGTCGACTTCATCGTCTGCCACGCCGCGCGCATGCGCTACCGCACGCGTGGCCGCCTCACCTGCCCGATGGTGCTGCGGGTGCCTTGGGGCGGCGGCATCCGTGCGCCGGAGCACCACAGCGAAGCGAACGAATCGATCTTCACGAACGTGCCGGGCCTGCGCGTCGTCATGCCATCATCGCCGCAGCGTGCGTATGGCCTGCTGCTGGCCGCGATCCGCGACCCGGATCCGGTGATCTACATGGAGCCCAAGCGCATCTACCGGCAGTACAAGGAACTGGTGCCGGATGATGGCGAGGCATTGCCGCTGGACGTGTGCTTCGTGCTGCGCGACGGCAGCGACATCACCCTGGTGACCTGGGGCGCACAGGTCAAGGAAACCCTTGAAGCCGCGGAGAAGCTCGCTGCGGAAGGCATCAGCGCCGAGGTCATCGACGTCGCCACCCTGAAGCCGCTGGACTTCGCGACCATCGCCGAATCGATCGCCAAGACCGGCCGCTGCGTCATCGTCCACGAAGCGGCCAAGACCGCAGGCTTCGGCGCCGAGATCGCCGCGCGCTGCGCCGAGGAATGCATGTTCGACCTGGTCGCCCCGGTCGAGCGCGTCACCGGCTACGACACCCACATCCCGTTGTTCCGGCTGGAAATGAAGTACCTGCCGAGCACCGACAAGGTCATCGCCGCAGCAAAGCGCGCGATGGCGCATTCCTGAGTCTCGTCATCCCTGCGCAGGCAGGGATCCAGTGTCTTTCACGGTTCAATTCATCAAAGTCGCTGGATTCCTGCCTACGCAGGAATGACGGCAAAAGCGGAACGAGAACAACATGACCAAGAAATTCCTGCTCCCCGACCTGGGCGAAGGCCTGCCGGACGCGACCATCGTCGAGTGGTACGTCAAGGTCGGCGATGTCATCAAGCTCGATGACAACCTGGTGTCGATGGAAACCGCCAAGGCCGTGGTCGACGTGCCATCGCCGGTCAGCGGCAAGGTGCTGCAACTGGCTGGTGCGGCGGGCGACATCGTCGTCACCGGCACGATGCTCGCCGAGTTCGAAGTGGATGCGTCGATGCCGCAGCGCGCGGAAGGCCAGGACACCGGCCACCATCACGGTCCGACCCACGACGAACCGAAGTCGACGCCGGCACCCGAACCCGCCGCCAAGGCGGATGCCGGCACCGTGGTCGGCGCGATGCAGGTCGGCGATGCGGTGGTGGCGCAAGCCGCGATCGCCGCGGGTGGCGTCAAGGCGATGCCGGCGGTGCGTGCGACGGCGCGCAAGCTCGGTGTCGACATCGCCCGCGTCGCGGCGACCGGTGCCGATGGCACGGTGACCATGGACGACGTCAAGCGCGCGGCGGCGGACGGGTCGCTCTTGCTCCCCTCTCCCGACGGGAGAGGGGCTGGGGGTGAGGGTTCGTCTCGCCCCGAACCCTCATCCGCCCTTCGGGCACCTTCTCCCGCAGGGAGAAGGGAAGAGCAACAGCGCAGCACCCTCTCGCAGGCCGGCAAGCCGATGCGCACGCAGCCACCGGGCGCGGCACCGACCGGGCAGCCGGAACAACTCAAGGGCGTGCGCCGCAACATGGCCCGCGTGATGGCCGATGCGCATGCGCAGGTCGTGCCCACCACGCTCGTCGACGATGCCGACCTGCATGCGTGGAGTGGCCGCCAGGACATCACTGCACGCCTCGTGCGTGCAATCGTGGTCGCCTGCAAGACGGTGCCGGCGCTCAACGCGTGGTTCGATGGCGCCAACCTGACCCGCACCCTGCATCCGCACGTCGACCTCGGCATCGCGGTGGACACCGACGACGGCCTGTTCGTGCCCGCGTTGCGCAATGCCGACATGCTCGACGGCAACGGCGTGCGCGCCGCGATCAAGCGCCTGCGCGCGCAGGTCGAAGACCGTTCGATCCCGTCCTCGGAACTCTCCGGCTACACGATCAGCCTGTCCAATTTCGGCATGTTCGCCGGCCGCTATGCGACGCCCGTCGTGGTGCCGCCCTGCGTGGCGATCATCGGCGCCGGCAAGCTCTCGCACGACGTGGTCGCGGTGATGGGCGGCATCGAGGTGCACCGGCGCATGCCGATCTCGCTGACCTTCGACCATCGTGCCTGCACCGGTGGCGAAGCGGCGCGCTTCCTTGCGGCGTTGCTCGACGATCTGGCACAACCGGCATGATTCGTAGCCCGGGTAAGGCCGAAGGCCGCGCCCGGGTTCGCATCGTCACTTCCCGGGTGCGCTGCGCTTACCCGGGCTACGGAGGATTCGCGCATGGCCCATCGCAGCCGGCTCTCGGGGTTCATCATCGACTGCAAGACCGATGACCTCGACGCTGCGACCGACTTCTGGTCGCAGGCGCTGGGTTGCTCGATCGCCGACCGCGATGCCGGCGATGGCGAGGCGGAGTACCAGATGCTCGGCGATACGCCGGGCGACCTGCACATCGAAGTGCAGAAGGTGACGCATCCCTCGCGCGTGCACCTGGACATCGAGACCGACGATGTCGATGCCGAGGCCGACCGCCTCGAAGCGATCGGCGCGAAGAAGATCGCGTTCGTGAAGCGTTGGTGGGTGATGGAGGCGCCGACCGGGCAGCGCTTCTGCATCGTGCGGACGAAATTCCCGGCGCGCGGCGTCGCCTGGAACGACTGGGACTGACACCATGACCCATGTAGCCCGGGTAAGCGCAGCGCACCCGGGGTTACCACGCCTTTCCGACGACACGATCCCGGATGCGGCCTGCGGCGTTATCCGGGCTACTTGCAGGGACTGATCAGCCCGCCGCCAGCATCCGGCGGCGCAGGTAAAACGCGCCGGTGAGAACCGCCAGGAACACGCCGTAACCGACCGACGTCGCCAGGATCTGCGGCCACAGGTGGCCGTAGCTGCGATCGGCGAAACCGAAGCTCCAGTACAGGCTGGCCACGCAGCCGGCGAAGGCCAGCAGCAGCGCGATGGCGTCGAAGCGCAGGCGCGCGGCGTTGCGTGGCTGCCGCGGGTACAGCCAGTACAGCGCGGCCAGGATCAGGAACCACGGCGTGAACAGGATCAGCGCCAAGGCAGGGATGCCGGCGACGTCATTGCTCATGCCTGGCCCTCGCCTTCCAGTTGCGCGGCGACGAACGCCGCCAGCGCAGTGTTCACTTCCTCGTCGCTCACGCCGTTGCCCAGCGCGAAGTCGCTTGCGCCGTCGCCGATCTCTCCGAGCTTGATCGACGCGATGCGCTGGCCTGCATCCCGCGGCGAGGCGAAGCCGGTGCTCTGCAGCAGCACGCGCTCCCCCTGTACCAGCTTGAAGTAGAACTTGCCGTCGACGTCACGGTATTGCTTGAACGTGGGAACGATTGAGGCTTTCTTGCCCCAAGAAATCCCCACAGAACTACTAATCTCCCCTTTCCTGTTCCAGACAGAGGTCGTCTCGACCTGCGAGAGGTCACGCAGGCCTACGGCCTCGCGCAGGCGCTGCAGGGTCGGCGTGGCGTGCTGCGTGCGCAGGCGCGCGGCGCCATCGCGCAGGATCGCCTCGATCTCGCCGGGCTTCGCCATCAACGCTTCGTACTTCTCGCGTAGCGGCGTGACTTCCGCATCGATGCGTTCGAACAGCTGCTGCTTGGCATCGCCCCAGCCGATGCCGTCGGCGAAGGCTTGCGCGAAGGCGGCGGTGTCCTCCGGCGAGGCGAACGCCTGGTAAAGCTGGAACAGCACGGAGCCCTCGGCGTCCTTGGGCTCGCCGGGCGCGCGCGAGTCGGTGAGGATGCCGGCGACCAGCTTCTTCAGTTCGCCGCGCGGGGCGAACATCGGGATCGTGTTGTCGTAGCTCTTGCTCATCTTGCGGCCGTCCAGGCCGGGCAAGGTCGCAACAAAGTCGTCGACCGCCGCTTCCGGCAGCACGAAGAAGTCCTGGCCGTAGATGTGGTTGAAGCGCTGGCCGAAGTCGCGCGCCATCTCGATGTGCTGCACCTGGTCGCGGCCGACCGGCACCTTGTGCGCATTGAAGATCAGGATGTCCGCGGCCATCAGCACCGGGTACATGAAGAGGCCCGCGCTCACGCCGGCATCGTCGTCCTCGCCCTCGGCGCGGTTGCGGTCCACGGCCGCCTTGTAGGCGTGCGCGCGGTTGAGGATGCCCTTGCCGGCGACGCAGGTGAGCAGCCAGGTCAGCTCGGGGATTTCCGGGATATCGGACTGGCGGTAGAACCAGACCTTGTCGGGGTCGAGCCCGCAGGCCAGCCAGGCGGCGGCGATTTCCAGGGTGGAGCGCTGCGTGCGCGCCGGATCCTGCGCCTTGATCAGGCTGTGGTAGTCGGCGAGGAAATAGAAGCTCTCCACGCCCGGCGCGCGCGACGCTTTGATCGCCGGGCGGATCGCGCCGACGTAGTTGCCGAGATGCGGGGTGCCGGAGGTGGTGATGCCGGTGAGGACGCGGGTGTGGCTCATGCGTGGCGCGGGCTCGAAATGCGGATGCCGAAGGCGGAGATCCGGGGCCGCACAGTGTACCCGTGGCCCCGGCAACCCCGTTCCGGAAGGCCGCGCGTTGGCATGTGGGCAGCGCACTTCCGCGCTAGGAGACCGTCGCCATGTTCCGTCGCCTGCTGCTTGCCCTTGCCCTCACTTCCACCGTTGCCTGCTCGATGCCGTTGTCGGCGCGCGACCTCGTGCTGCTGGACGTGGTCGACCGCGACAGCGGGCAGACCCTGCCCGAATACCGACACCGCGGCCAGGACTGGATCGCCGGCGTGCCCGGCCATCGCTACTCGGTACGGCTGACCAACACCACAGGCGAGCGCGTGCTGGTGGTGCTCTCGGTCGATGGGGTCAATGCGGTCACCGGCCAGACCGCCTCGCCGTCGCAGGGCGGTTACGTGCTGGAGCCGTGGGAAAGTGCCGAGATCGCCGGCTGGCGCAAGTCGCTGGACGACATCGCCCAATTCGTGTTCACCGACCTGCCGGACAGTTATGCGGCGCGCACCGGACGTCCCGCGAACGTGGGCGTGGTCGGCGTGGCGGTGTTCCGCGAACGCCAGCTGCGACCGGTGTACGCACCACCGCCGGCAGCGCCGATCGCCGGGGGCATGGCCCGCAATGAAGCCCGCAAGGCCGCAGCCCCCGCCGCCAGCGCCGACCGCGCGATGGCATCGGAAGCCGAGGCGATGCCGCAACGCCTGGGCACCGGCCATGGCCAGCGCGAGTGGGCACCGGTCGGGCAGACCGAGTTCGTGCGTGCGACCCGCAGCCCGCAGCAAGTCAGCCAGCTGCGCTACGACGATGCCGACGCGCTGGTCGCGCTGGGCATCCTGCCACGCTACCGGGCGCCGTATGCGGGCACCACGCCGCGCGCGTTCCCGGGTGGCTTCGTGCAGGACCCCCCGTACCGGTATTGAACCCACCGCCGCGAGAACGACGAAGGCCGGCTTGCGCCGGCCTTCTGCTTCTAAGCAAACGCGTTGCACACAATCGCGCGCCGGTCACTTCTTCGCGGCGTCCTCGACCTTCTCGCCGACCTTCTGCACGTCCTTGCCCGCGCCCGCGATGGTGTTGCAGCCCGCCAGCACGACCATGCACAGCAGCATCGCCGCACCCAACCTGCCCATCTTGATCATGACCGCCTCCGCTTCAGGGTTGTGAACGCGGCGAGCTTAGCCAGTCGACTCCATCGGATGCAACAAACCCCATCATGCAAGAAGCGGACCGGGTTGCCCCGGCCCGCCACGCATCCTTGCGGTCTTCCCTCCTTCGTCAGTGCGAAGGAAGTGCGCGACTCAGCACTTGCCGTCCTTGCAGTCCTGCGCCTTGTCCTCGACCTTCTCGCCGACCTTCTGCACATCCTTGCCGGCGCCGGCCATGGTGTTGCAGGCGGTCAGGGTGGACATCGAAAACATCGCGAGCAGCAGCAGTGCGAACAAACGCTTCATGTGATTCTCCTCATGGGTTGGCCGATTTCCTGGCAGGCCCGCCATCGCCGGCCCACGGACGTGATGAAACCGCATCCGGTAGTGAAGCCGGCGTGCACTCGCGTCCGATTCGCCAAACCGCGGATGAACCGCGGCAGGTCCCCTCCATCAATCGCGCATCAGCGTCGATTTGCCGAACAGGCTTTCCACCAGGTCGACGGCGAGTCGCGCGGTGGCGTTGCGCTTGTCCAGCGCGGGATTGACCTCGACCAGGTCGAGCGAGCCCATGCAGCCGGTGTCGGCCACCATCTCCATGATCAGCTGCGCCTCGCGGTAGTTCACCCCGCCGGGCACGCGGGTGCCGGTGCCGGGCGCGATCGCCGGATCGAGCATGTCGACGTCGAAGCTGACGTGCAGGTGGGTGTCGGCATCCACGCCTTCCAGCGCTTCCTCGATCGCACGGCGCATGCCGACTTCGTCGATGTAGCGCATGTCGTAGATGTCCAGGCCGTGCTGCTGGACCAGGCGCTTCTCGCCCGGGTCGACCGAGCGGATGCCGATCTGGCGGATCTGGTCGGGGGTGATCGCGGGGGTGAAGCCGGCCATGCCGGTCAACACATCGGGGCCAAGGCCGCACAGGCAGGCCACCGGCATGCCGTGGATGTTGCCGGACGGGGTGATCTCGCGGGTGTTGAAGTCGGCGTGCGCATCCAGCCACAAAACCCGCAGCTTCTTGCCGGTCGTGCGGCAATGCGCGGCCACCGCGGCGATCGCGCCGATGCCCAGGCAGTGGTCGCCGCCTAGCATGATCGGCATGCGCCCGGCCTGCAGTTCGCGCGTGCTCATGTCGAACACAGCGCGGTTCCATGCGACGACTTCGTCGAGGTGGCGATAGCCATCGACCGGTGCGCTGGTCGGGTTGCGCGGGCCCTGCACGTCGCCGATGTCGCGGGCGTCGATGCCGCGCGCGGCGATCGCCTCCACCAGGCCGGCCACGCGCAGGGCTTCGGGACCCATCGAGGCGCCACGGCGGGAGGCGCCGATGTCGGTGGGCACGCCGAACACGGAAACGGGGGGATAGCTGGCGCTCATCGGGATTCCCTCGGGTTTGCGTTGCGGCGGGGACACGCAGCGCCGGCATGGCTCGGGCGGAGGCTGGTGCCGCTTATCCGAATCGAACGGATGACCTACCGCTTACAAGGCGGTTGCTCTACCTGCTGAGCTAAAGCGGCGCTGGGCCAATTCTAGCCCGCCCTCACGGCCGGCCAACACCCGGCTCAGCGCAGGGTGGTGCAGTCGATGCCGCGCGATGGCGCGATCGCGGCCAGCGATGCAGGGGTGACCGCAGTCGGCAGGCGCGCATCCAGCCAGGCCTGCGACGGTGTATCGCCGAGCGGCGTGGCCTGCGCGGCAAAGCCCTTGCCGCGCAATTCGGCTTCGCGCCGGCGCGCCGCGTCTTCGCCGCCGAAGCGGCCCAGGGCGATGCTGTTGGCATCCGCGCCCTCGTTCATCACGTACAGGTCGCTGATGCCGGCGGCCTTGATCCGCTCGGCCATCGCCACCGCCTCCTCGCGCGAGGCCATCGGCGGCATCGCCACCTTCCAGCCGCGCGCCGAGCGCGCCGGGCTGTCGCGGGTGACCGCGGCCACGCCTGCCGCGGACAGCGCATTGCGGGCCGCATCGCGCGCCGGGCCATCCGCGAACGGACCGAAGCGCAGGCAGACCGCCGCGGTCGTGCTGGCAGGTTCGGGGGTTGCGATCGGCACCGGCGACATGGTCGGTGCGGCTGCAGCCGGCTGCGATGGCGCAGGCGCCGGCACGGCCGCGACCAGCGATTCATCGACCAGGCGCAGGCCAGGCGCACCGGCGGCCGTCGCGTGCGCTGCCCCGCCATCCGCCAGCGCAGGACGCAGCACCCACCAGGCGGCCGCGCCCAGGTTGAGCATGAACAGGATCACGAGGGTCGCGCGCAGCAGCATCGGCGCAGTTTATGCGATGCGCAGCGCGTGCCAGCGCGCCAGACCGTGCAAGACCGCATCCGGCTGCCAACGATGCGCGGGCAGCCGGTCGCGCAAGGCAGCCGCGCCCCCGCCATGCAGGCACAGCATCGGAACCACGCCCAACAGCGACCGTGCCGCCTCCAGGCTGCGTTCGACCAGCGCCAGCGCCGCCCCCTCGCAGCCGGAGGCGAGCGCATGGTCGGTGTCGTCGGCGAACTCGGCGTAGACACCGCCATCGATCGGCAACTGCACCGCACGTGCGTGCAGGGCCTCGCGCATGGTCCGCGGCGAAGGCGCGATGCGGCCGCCGCGATGCAGCCCGTCGCCATCGAGCAGGTCGAGGGTCAACGCGGTGCCCACGCCCACGACCAGCGCCGGTCCCTCGCCGCACTGCCCCAGCATCGAAAGGAAACGATCCACGCCAAGATGCGCAGGATTGTCGTAAGCGATGCGCAACGGCCCGAGCACGCGCTCGGTGCGCACGCGATGCAGTCGGGTGAAGCGCGCGCACAGCGCATCGAACAACGCCGCGCGGCGCGCATCCGATGCCACGCTGGCGATGCAGGCCACGCCGCCGGACGGCAAGGCATCCAGCCACTCCGTGCCATCGTCGTGGGTGATCGCCACGGTCTCGCCGATGCCGCCATCCGCATGCAGCGGCGCGCACTTCAGGCGGGTGTTGCCGAGATCGAACAACCAGGTGCTCATGCGCGCACGCTCACGTCACCGGCATGCACGCGGCGTTCCGATCCACTCGCATCGCGCACGCGCAGCGCGCCATCATCGCCGATGCCGAACGCGGTCGCGTGCCATGCGCCGGTGGCTTCGTGGATGGCGACCTCGCGGCCGGCCAGCGCATCGAAACCCGCGTAGCGCGACAGGAACGGCGACAGGCCGTGCGCATCGAATTGGTCCAGCGCGGGCAACAGCTGTGCAAGCAACGCCGCGACGACGGCGCTACGCGACGGCGCGTGATCCAGGAGGCCGGCCAGTTCGACCCAAGGCTGGTCGATGGCGCCGCCTTCCCGTGCCGGCATCCGCACGTTCAGCCCGACCCCGACCACCGCGCGCGCTGCGCCCGCGACTTCACCACCGCCCTCGACCAGCAAGCCGCCGAGCTTGCGCAGGCCATCGCCATCGACCACCACCAGGTCGTTCGGCCACTTCAGGCGCACGCGGTCGAAACCCAGCCCATGCAAGGCTTCGCAGGCGGCCACGCCGGCGACCAGGCTCAAGCCGCCCAATCGTGCCAAACCGCCATCGAAACGCCGCGCCAACGACAGATACACATGCGCCGCCAACGGTGAGGCCCACGCGCGCCCGCGTCGGCCGCGACCGCCGGTCTGGCGCTCCGCGAGCAACACCGCGCAGCCGCTCGCCGGCATGTCTCGCCGGAGCAATTCGCTGTTGGTGGAGTCCAGCGACCAGGCGATTTCGAGGCCGGCCAGTCCGCCTTGCATCGAAGCCGGCAATCCCGCACGGATCGCGTCCGCGTCCAGCAAGTCGAGCGGTTGTTCGAGCCGGTAGCCACGTCCGGGCGATGCCTCGATGCCGACGCCGGCCTCGCGCAGCGCATCGATGCGCTTCCACACCGCCGCGCGGGTCAGGCCGGCCTCGCGCGCCAGCGTGTCGCCGCTCACCGGACCATTCGCCAGCCGCTGCAACAAGCTACGCTCCTGCTGCGCATCCGCCGTCCGCATCGTTCAGTACCGGCTGCGGCCGTACAGGCGATAGAGCAGGCGCGCGCGCTCGAAGCGCGATTCATTGCCATGCCACAGCCGCACCAGGTTGGCGCGATGCGTCCAGGCGAGGAACAGGCCGATGCCGATCGCGAACACCATGCGCTCCGGGCCGGCGTCGAACAACCAGGCTGCCAGCGGCAGGCACAGCGCGGCCACCACCGTGGAGAGCCCGACGTAACCGGTGGTCACCAGCACCAGGATCCACGCCACCAGCAGCACCGGCACGATCCACGGCCACAGCACCAGCAACCCGCCGACACCCGTCGCCGCGCCCTTGCCGCCGCGAAAGCCGTGCCACAGCGGCCAGACATGCCCGACCACCGCCAACGCGGCGGCGACGTAACCATGCGCAGTCACGCTCAAGCCGGTGCCCACCGGCGCATAGCGCAGTGCCAGCCACGTGGCCAGCGCGCCCTTGGCAATGTCGATGACGGCCACGCCCAAGGCGAATTTCCAGCCCAGCGTGCGCAGGGCATTGGTGCCGCCGGCGTTGCCGCTGCCGTGCTCGCGGATGTCGATGTTGCGGAAACGGCCCAGCAGCAGGCTGCCGGAGACAGAACCGAGCAGGTAGGCGAGCAGGAGCAGGAACAAGGTCAGGACGAGTGGCGGCATGGCGACGATGATAATCGCCCGGCCATCGTCATCCCGGCGATGGCTGCAGTCCCACCACCAGCGTGCCCGGCCCGGCATGCGCACCGACCGCCGGCCCCACTTCGACCAGGTGCGACTCGGTCACCGGCAGGCGCGCGCGCAAGGCCGCGAGCAGGCGTTCGCCATCGGCCAGCGCATCGCTGTGGCCCACGATCAATCGCCAGCCCGGTGCCGCAGGCGTGCGCTTGGCGACGTAGCGGGCGAACGCCTCGGGCGCGCCCTGCCTCGCGAACAACCCGCCCGCCACTTTCAACGTGCCTTGTGGCGACACCGCGGCGATCGGGGTCAGCCCGCTCCAGCGCACCACCGGCTCGGCCCAGCGCGGGATGCGGCCGCCGCGCACCGCATGCGAGATGTCGCGCGCCATCGCCCAGGTCCTGGTCAGCGGGCGCAGGCGCTGCAACTCGGCGTCGATGGCGTCTGCATCCGCGCCGGCCATCGCCATCTCGCCCGCACGCCACGCCAGCAGTGCCTGGCCCGCGCAGACATGCCCGGTATCGATGCAGCGCGGCGGCTTGTCGCGCCCGCGCGCGGCGGTCTCGCCGGACTGCAGGGTGCCGGACAATGCCCGCGAGACGCCCACGTAGACCGCCCCGGGCTGGTAGGCCAGCACATGATCGAACACGCGGCGGAAGTCCCCGGGCGGCGGCTGGCTGGTCTGCGGCAGCCGCGCGCTGGTGGCCATGCGCCGGTAGAACTCGCCGGCGGTCAGGCCGAGCCGATCGAGGTAGTCGCGCCCGTCCAGGCTCACCCGCACCGGCACCACGTGTATACCGAAGCGTTCCGCGATCGCCACCGGCAGGTCGGCGGCGCTGTCGGTGACCACCGCGAGCATCGCCGGCGACTCCGCGCTTCGCTGCTGCAGGACCATGTCGTCGGCTTTCATCGCATCGACGTGGCCGAACGCCGAGCAGGCATCAAACAGGGTCTGCGGCGAGCCGGCATGGCCGTGCACGCGCACCCGCGTGCTGCTGCCGGCGACCACCAGCGAGTCGATCCCGGCCGCCGCCAGCGTGGCCTGCAGCGCCGCGCGGTCGATGGCCTCGCCGGTGACCAGGCATTCGGTGCAGTAGCGATGCGCCGAATCCACGTCCTCGTGCACGTGCGCCGGCATCGGCCCACCGTCGTTGGCGGCGACCGTCGCGCTGCCATGCAGGCGCACCGCGCGCGGGCCGCCGTCCACGTATTCGGCGATGCCCTCCAGCCAGTCGACGAACCCGCGCGCCCCGGCATCGACCACCCCGGCCTTCTGCAGCACCGCCATCTGTTTCGGGGTATCGGCCAGGGCCGTGCGTGCCCGCTGCAGCGCGCGGGCGAAGCCGCCCTTGGGATCGGCCACCTGCTGCTGCGCGGCTTCGTCCAGCGCATCGGCGAACGCCGAGATCACGCTGAGGATGGTGCCCTCGACCGGCTGCGCCAGCGCCGCGCGCGCGCTGTCAGCGCCACGCCGTACCGCCCGGGCCAGGCTGGCGGCATCCAGCACCGGTGCGTTGCGTGCCTGTTCGGCCAGGCCGACCAGGAACTGCGCCATGATCGCTCCGGAATTGCCGCGCGCGCCGTCGATGGCGTCGTTGCCGATCCCGACCAGCAATTCGCCGATGTGGCGGCTGCGCCGGCTCAGCGCGCCCTGCAGCACGCTGCCCAGGGTGGAGGCGAGGTTGCTGCCGGTGTCGCCGTCCGGCACCGGGAACACATTGATGCGGTTGAGTTCGTCGCGGGCCGCGATCACCCGGCGCGCGCCGACGATCAGCGCCCGGCGCAGGGCGGGCGCGGTGACGGCAGGCGGATCGGCGGTGGCCACGGACATGCCCGCAGTCTGCGGTCGATGGGCGCGCAATGCCTGCTGCTTTGCAGCATCGCAACCTTTCGTGCCCGGCGCGCATCCACGCTATAGTGGGAGGTGGGGACATGCTTCCGCACCCCCTTCCTTTCCGGTGACCGCCATGCGCCTGCACCCGCTGCGTCCGATGCTGCTCTGCCTTGCCCTGCTGGCCGCCAGCGGCCATGCCATGGCTAGCGAATCACGGCAATCGGCCAACGACGAGGCCTGCCCCGACACCGCCACCAGCACGACCGAACGCACGGACGACGCCGAGGTCGACGAGCCCATCGCACCGGTCCGCCAGACCCCGAAGGCCAAGCCCGCCGTGGCTTCGCCGCGCGCCACCGGCGGTACCCGCACCAACCCGCCGCGCTTCCACAGCTTCCTGCCGGGCATGTTCCGCTAAGGACCGCCCGCGTTGCCCGATCCGTCCGCGTGATCTGGCCATTCTCGCGTCGCAAGGCGCCGCTCCCTGCTCTCGATGACACGCTCTGGCGGCAAGCGGCCGCCGGTTTGCCGTGGTTACGCCGCCTCGAGTCCGACCGTGAGCACCGCCTGCGCCTGCTGGCCTCCGAATTCCTCCGCGACAAGGTGATCACCCCGCTGCAGGGCCTGCGCCTCAACGAGGTCCAGCGCCTGCGCCTGGCGATGCTGTGCTGCTTGCCGCTGCTCGAATTCGGACGCGAGGGCCTGCACGGCTGGTCGCAATTGCTGGTCTATCCGCAGGCCTTCCGCGTGCAGCGCAACCACATGGACGCGCAGGGCGTGCTGCACGAATGGGATGACGAACTCATCGGCGAAGCGTGGGAACGCGGTCCGGTCGTGCTGTCCTGGGCCGACGTGCGCACCGACATCGCCGCCCCAAGCGACGGTTTCTGCGTGGTCGCGCACGAGATCGCGCACAAGCTCGATGCGCTGGATGGCGCGATGGACGGCACCCCGCCGTTGCCGCGCGACTGGCAGAAACAATGGGCATCGGATTTCCAGCGCGCTTACGAGGCACTGTGCGCCGATGTCGATGACGGCCGCGACACCGCGATCGACCCGTACGCCGCGGAATCGCCGGAGGAGTTCTTCGCGGTCTGCACCGAACACCATTTCAGTGACGCCGCGACGCTGCGCAAGGCAATGCCGGAAGTGGCGGCGCATTTACAGAGGTTCTACGGAACACCCTTGCTGGCCTAGCGAAATCGCATGAACGAGGCCTGTGGCGTGGGGGCAAGGCTTCGAGCGGGCCAAGGGTGAGCACGTTTGGTTTGCGTCGCATGCGACGCGAACGTGCGAACGCCCGGCACTCAGTGCCGCGCCCGCGCCCGCGGTACCAGTCCTGGATGACTGGATCGAGCGGCGAAGTCTTGCCCCCAAGCCGCAGGCCTCGCGCGCAGTAGACCGTCACAACCCCGGCGGCAACACCACCTCGAATTTCGCGCCGCCGAGTTCCTGCGAACGGCCGACGTGCAACTCGCCGCGATAGGCCTTGATGATGTCCTGCACGATCGCCAGCCCAATGCCGTGGCCCTGCACGCGCTCGTCGCCACGCACGCCGCGCTGGAGCACGTGGGCGATGCGATCGTCGGCGATACCGGGGCCGTCATCCTCGACGGTGATCGACAGGCCCGGGCGGCGGCCCGGTACCGGCGTGCCTTCAGCCACCGTCAGCAGCACTCTCGAACCCGCCCACTTGAACGCATTCTCCAGCAGGTTGCCGAGCAGTTCCTGCAGGTCGCCGGTCTCGCCGTGGAAACGCGCCGCGGCGGCGATATCGAACTCGCACAGCACGCGCTTGGCGGCGTAGACCTTCTCCAGGCCGGTCACGATCTGCTCGGCCTGCGGTTCGATCTCGATCGGCGCGGCGAACAGCTGGTGGCCGGAGCGCGCGGCGCGTGCCAGCTGGTACCCGACAAGGTCGTTCATCCGCCTCAGCTGGGTTTCGACCTCATCGCGCAGTTCGGCCTCGCCGGCACCGCTGTCCAGGCGCGTGCGCAGCACTGCGAGGGGTGTCTTCAGGCTATGCGCCAGATCCGCCAACGTGTTGCGCTGGCGATCCAGGTTCTCGCGCTCGCCGTCGATGAAGGCATTGATGCTGTCGGTCAGCGGTTCCAGCTCGCGCGGATGGGCCTCGCTCATGCCGGCCGCCTGGCCATGCTGGACGCGCTTGAGTTCGGCGATGACATCGCGCAACGGCCGCAGGCTCCAGCGCAGCACGAGCATCTGCAGCAACAACAGGACCACGCCGGCACCACCCAGGTAACGCCACAGCGCCGAGCGGAACGCAGCCACCTGTCGGCCGAGCGCCGTGGTGTCCTCGAGGATGTAGACCGTGTACGGGAATTCGCGGCGCGAATCCTCGCTGCCGGTCCACAACAGGCCATAGCCATAGCGGTACACCTGGCCGGCACCACCGTCGATGCGGGTCAGCGGCAACGGCCCCTCGAAGACCTGCTGGCCGGCATCGAGCATCGCGCCATCCGGCAACTGCGGGCCCTGCCCGGAATCGGACTCCCATTGCCCCGAGGGCAACACGATCTGCGCATACAGTCCGCTGCCCGGTCGGCGGAAGCGCGGATCGGGCGGATCGTATGGCGGAATCACGCTGCCATCGCGGGCAAAGTCGCTGTTGGCGTACGCCAGTGCGTAGCTGTGCAACCGCTCGCGCATGCCGCTCTGGGCGGTGCTCTGGAAGGCGCGATCCAGCGCATAACCGGCCAATGCGAGGAAGGCGATCAAGCCCAGGCTGGCCGCCCACAGCTGCCTCGACTGCAGCGATCGCGGCTGGGCGATGCGCAGCCGACGCAGGCGCGCCGCCCGGCTGGTGCCCGCGCCCTCAACCGCCGGCTCGGGCGTGATCACCCTGTCGGATCCCGCGGGAAACTCAGTCGCCGCTGCGCGCGATGGCGAAGCGGTAGCCGCGGCCGCGCACGGTCTCGATCGGCTTGAGCGCGCCGTCCGGGTCCAGCTTCTTGCGCAGGCGGCCGATGAAGACCTCCAGCACGTTGGAGTCGCGGTCGAAATCCTGCTGGTAGATGTGCTCGGTGAGGTCCGCCTTCGAGACCAGCTCGCCGGCATGCATCATCAGGTACTCGAGCACCTTGTATTCGTAGCTGGTCAGGTCGACGTTGCCGCCGTTGACGCTCACGGTCTGTGCCGCCAGGTCCAGCATCACCGGGCCGCATTCCAGGGTCGGCTTGCTCCAGCCGGCAGCACGGCGCACCAGCGCATTGATGCGGGCCAGCAATTCCTCGACATGGAACGGCTTGACCAGGTAGTCGTCGGCACCCTGCTTGAGGCCGTCGACCTTGTCCTGCCAGCTGGAACGCGCGGTCAGGATCAGTACCGGGAACTTCTTGCCTTCCTCGCGCAGGGCCTTGATCAACTCCATGCCCGACATCTTCGGCAGGCCGAGGTCGATGATGCCGACGTCGAACGGCACCTCGCGACCCATGTACAGGCCTTCCTCGCCATCTTGCGCCGCATCCACGGCATAGCCTTCGCGCTTCAGGCGCGCGGCCAGGGTCTCGCGCAGCGGGGCTTCGTCTTCGACGAGCAGGATTCGCATGGGAACTCCTCGGGAATGGGGATCGGGTGGCCCGAAATTTAAGGCTGAACAGGTTCAGCGTGCGCGATCAGTCGTCATCGTCGCGTGCAGGCGGCCGGCGCGGCGCCTGTCCACGCTCGTTGTTGCCACCGCCATTGTTGCCACCACTGCGAGGCGGCGGGGTGGCTCCGCTGTCGCGACGCTGCGGGTCCTGCATGAACACGCGAACGCGCCCTTGGTCGTCGACCACCTTGACCCGGTGCATGTCGCGACCGTCGTACTGCACGCGCTCCGCGGACAGCACTTCACCGCGGGTGTCGCGCTCGACCCGGCGCACCGCATCCGACAGGCTGCCACGGCGGTTGTCGCCGCCGTTGTCCTGGGCATTGCCACGCTCGCGGGGCGCCGGCGGAGGCTGCTGCGCCCATGCGGAAACCGCCGGCAATCCTGCAAGGACGGCCACGCACAACAGGTTCGACAGGGGCTTGGAGGCTCTGGACATGGTCGGTGGCGACATCGAGGGAGCGGGAACGGCTGCCATTCTGGAACCTGGCGGTGAATCCGCCCTGAAGTTTCCTGAACAGGATACCCCGCCATTCAGGCACATGTGCACGGCGTGATGCCGTGACCGTCCGCTCAATACACCTCGCCGATGCAGCAGCGAAGCGATCCACCCGCGGCCTCGATGGCCTCCAGGGCAACGGTTTCGACGATGAACCCGGACGACAGCAACTGTCGCCGATGCGCATCGGACAGTGCCGCACCCGCATCCGCGCTCATCCACACGGTACCCGCGGACAGCGCGATGCAATTGCCAACGAAGGCTTGGTGCTCGGCGTCATCGCAGACCACGGCATGCGGCGCGTACAGGCCGGCGATGGCCGTCGGCACCGCCGGATCGGCGAAGCCGCGCGGGCACACCACCACTGCGCGACCTGCCAGCACCGCCAGCACGACATTGGTGTGGTACTCGCCGGGCGCGAGGTCGAACAGCAGGGTCGCGCGCAGGCCGAAGGCCTCATGCATCAGGCGAGCACCGACCTCATCGCAACGCTCCGACAATCCGCAGAAGCCCAGGCCGCGGGCGCGGTCGATGACCAGGGCGCCGGTCAGTTCGCAGGGATGCTCCTGTGCGGACAGATCGATTTCCTGGCGATCCAGCACATCGGCGAAGAAGCCGCGGATATCGGAACGGGCGGCTTCTCGCTGGCGCACCGGATGGCGCATGCGGCCGATGACGGTGCGACCGGCTGCGGTGCCGAAGACGTTGTTGGGGAACAGCGCGTCGGGCGTGGCCGGATCGCCGGCGAAGCAGACCGTCGGCAGCACGGCGGAGATCGCGCGTTGCAGGTCGCGATGCTGCATCGAGGCGCGTTGCGCATCGAAGGCGGCGGCATCGGCCATGTAGACATTGTCCTGCGCGGATTGCTCGGCCAGGGCAAAGCCGTCCGGCGCGACCAGGAATGCGGCGCGCGCCGTGGCCGGGCCGAAATCCGGCGCCGCACCGCGGGCGAAGGCGAGGAAGGCGTGAATGTCACGGGTGATCATGCTGTCTTGCATCAGGCCGCCTGCTCCCTGCGTTCGGTGAGTGCCAGCGCCTGCTCGACCAGCGACCAGTCGGCGCCCGGCTTGTGTGCGCCTTCGCTGAGCACCTGGCGGAATGCGCGTCCGCCCGGCTGGCCGGCGAACAGGCCGAGGACGTGGCGGACGATGTGCTTCAGTAACACGCCGCGGTCCAGTCGTGCCTCGACATAGGGCCGATACGCGCGCAGCAGTTCGCTGCGCGACCGCAGTTCCGTTCGTGGCGAGCCTGTCGAACCACCGAACCAGGCAACGTCGAGTTCATGCAACAGGAACGGCGTGTGGTAGGCCGCGCGACCGAGCATCGCGCCATCGACATGATCGAGATGCGCGGTCGCCTCGGCCGCGTCGGCGATGCCGCCATTCACGACGACCTGCAACGCGGAGCGCTCGACCTTCAACCGATACGCCCAGTCGTAGCGCAGCGGCGGCACTTCGCGGTTTTCCTTCGGGCTCAAGCCCTGCAGCCACGCGTTGCGCGCGTGCACCACGAAGGTCGTGCAGCCTGCCTCCGCGATCGTGTCGATGAAGGCGAGGAAGCGCGCCCACTCGTGGTCGTCGTCCACGCCGAGCCGGCATTTCACCGTCACCGGAACGCCGGGCACGGCGGCGATCATCGCCGCCACACTGTCGGCGACCAGCGCCGGCTCGCGCATCAGGCAGGCGCCGAAACGGCCGGCCTGCACGCGGTCGGACGGGCAGCCGCAATTAAGGTTGATCTCGTCGAAACCCGCATCCACGCCGATGCGTGCGGCCTGCGCCAGCAGGGCCGGCTCACTGCCGCCCAGTTGCAGGGCCACCGGATGCTCGGACGGATCCATCGCCAGCAAGCGCGCGCGGTCGCCGTGGATCACCGCGTTGGCGTGGACCATTTCCGAGTACAGGCGCGCGTGCGGGGCGAGCACGCGATGGAAGGCGCGGCAGTGCGCATCCGTCCAGTCCATCATCGGGGCAACGGACAGGCGCAACTGGTCGGCGGGGATGGCGGGCGCGGCGGTCATGCGGGCGCCATTGTACGGACGACCTTCGTCCAACTGCGTGCGAGCGGGCGATGGGCGACAATGACGGCCTGACGCGAACACAGCCAAGGCCCATGAACGTCGATTTCCGCAAGCCCCTGCCCGGCACCCCGCTCGACTGGTTCGACGCCCGCGCCGCCGTCGAAGCGCTCCGTCCAGGCGCGTACGCCACGCTGTCCTACACCGCCCGCGTGCATGCGGAGAACATCGTCCGCAAGGCAGACGTACTCGTTAACGGCAGGGCAATGCGCGATGCCTACCTGCTGCAATTGATCGATCGCCGCCGCGACCTCGACTTCCCGTGGTTCCCGGCGCGCGTGGTCTGCCACGACATCCTCGGCCAGACCGCGCTGGTCGACTTGGCCGGCTTGCGCGATGCGATCGCCGAACAGGGTGGCGATCCGGCGCAGGTGAACCCGGTGGTGCCGGTGCAGCTGATCGTCGATCACTCGCTGGCGGTGGAATGCGGCGGCTACGACCCGCAGGCCTTCGCGAAGAATCGGGCGATCGAGGATCGCCGCAACGCCGACCGTTTCCACTTCATCGACTGGACCAAGCAGGCGTTCCAGAACGTGGACGTGATCCCACCGGGCAACGGGATCATGCACCAGATCAACCTGGAGAAAATGTCGCCGGTGATCTACACGCAGGACGGCGTGGCATTCCCGGACAGTTGCGTCGGCACCGATTCGCACACGCCGCACGTCGATGCGCTGGGCGTGATCGCGATCGGCGTGGGCGGACTGGAAGCGGAGAACGTAATGCTGGGCCGCGCGTCGTGGATGCGCACGCCGGAGATCGTCGCGGTGGAACTGGCCGGCAAGCCGCAACCCGGCATCACCGCCACCGACGTGGTGCTGGCCCTCACCGAATTCCTGCGCAAGCAGAAAGTGGTTGGGGCCTACCTGGAATTCCGTGGCGAAGGCGCCGCCGCATTGACCATCGGCGACCGCGCCACGATCAGCAACATGGCGCCGGAATACGGTGCGACCGCGGCGATGTTCTTCATCGACGGCAATACCCTGGACTACCTGCGCCTGACCGGCCGCGAGGAACAGCAAGTGCAACTGGTCGAGCTGTACGCGAAGGCTGCGGGCCTGTGGGCGGACGACCTGGCCGATGCGCAGTACGAACGCACCCTGCACTTCGACCTGTCCAGCGTGGTGCGCAACATGGCCGGGCCGTCCAACCCGCACAAGCGCCTGCCCACCAGCGACCTCGCCGAACGCGGGATCGCCGGCAACCTCGATGCCGCGCTGAAGCAGGAAGCGCAGGGCCTGATGCCGGATGGCGCGGTGATCATCGCCGCGATCACCAGCTGCACCAATACCAGCAATCCGCGCAACGTGATCGCCGCCGCGCTGCTGGCGCGCAACGCGAACGCGCGCGGCTTGGCTCGCAAGCCGTGGGTGAAGACCTCGCTGGCGCCCGGTTCGAAGGCCGTGCAGTTGTACCTGGAGGAAGCCGGCCTGCTCGGCGAGCTGGAGCAGCTCGGCTTCGGCATCGTCGCCTTCGCCTGCACCACCTGCAACGGCATGAGCGGTGCGCTGGATCCCGCGATCCAGCAGGAGATCATCGAGCGCGACCTGTATGCCACCGCGGTGCTGAGCGGCAACCGCAATTTCGACGGGCGCATCCATCCGTACGCAAAGCAGGCGTTCCTGGCCTCGCCGCCGCTGGTGGTCGCCTATGCCATCGCCGGCACGGTGCGCTTCGACATCGAACAGGACGTGCTCGGCCTGGACCACGACGGCAAGCCGGTGACGCTGAAGGACATCTGGCCCAGCGATGCGGAGATCGACGCGGTGGTAAAGGCCAGCGTCAAGCCGGAACAATTCCGCAAGGTCTACGGGCCGATGTTCAACGTGCGCGTCGAGCGCGGTGCGCCGGTCAGCCCGCTGTACGACTGGCGACCGAAGAGCACCTACATCCGTCGCCCGCCGTACTGGGAAGGCGCCTTGGCCGGCGAACGCACGCTGCGCGGCATGCGTCCGCTGGCGGTGCTGCCGGACAACATCACCACCGATCATCTTTCGCCAAGCAACGCGATCCTGCTCGACAGCGCTGCCGGCGAATACCTGGCGCGCATGGATGTGCCGGAAGAGGATTTCAATTCCTACGCCACCCATCGCGGCGACCACCTGACCGCGCAGCGCGCGACCTTCGCCAACCCGAAGCTGGTCAACGAGATGGCCGTGGTCGATGGCATGGTGCAGCAAGGCTCGCTGGCCCGCGTCGAGCCGGAGGGCCAGGTGATGCGCATGTGGGAAGCGATCGAAACCTACATGGAGCGCAAGCAGCCGCTGGTGATCATCGCCGGTGCCGATTACGGCCAGGGCAGCTCGCGCGACTGGGCGGCGAAGGGCGTGCGGCTGGCGGGCGTGGAAGCGATCGTCGCCGAGGGCTTCGAACGGATCCACCGCACCAACCTGGTCGGCATGGGCGTGCTGCCGCTGGAATTCCAGAACGGCGACACCCGCAGGACCTACGCGATCGACGGCAGCGAAACCTTCGACGTGATCGGCGAACGCAGGCCGGGCGCAACGCTCACGCTGGTACTCCATCGCACGAACGGCGAGCGCATCGACGTGCCCGTCACCTGCCGGCTGGATTCCGATGAGGACGTGGAGGTCTACGAAGCCGGCGGCGTGCTGCAGCGCTTCGCCCAGGATTTCCTGGCGGCGAACAAGGCGGCGTGACCCGTGGCTTCCCATCTCCCCTTGTGGGGTGAGAGGGGAATTCGAGCGGCGTGGCCGCGAGCCCGCGAACGCCAGTCGGCATGCAAGCCGACTGGCCGGTGCGCGGTGGCGCGCAGCGCCGGGAGAGGGGTTGCTTGCCAATGCCCAATGAAGGCACTAATGTGCCCGTAATGGGCACGAAAGCCACCAGCCGAATCAGCGAAGCCGCGGCGTTGTACGCCCGCGCCAACCTGTCCGACGCCCTCTTCACCGCCACCCAGCAACGCGTGCTGGGCTGTCTGTTCGGCCAGCCCGGCCGCAGCTACAGCGTGCGCGAACTGATCCAGGCCACCGGCGCCGGCAGCGGCGGCGTGCAGCGGGAAGTGGCGCGGCTAGCCGGCAGTGGGCTGTTGCGCATGGAGCAGGTGGGCAACCAGAAGCGCTACAGCGCCAACCAGGACTCCCCCATCCACGACGAACTTGCCGCCATCGTCCGCAAGACCTTCGGTCTGGCGGTTCCCTTGCGCGAAGCACTTGCACCGCTGGTGGACGACATCGGCGCGGCGTTCGTTTACGGCTCGGTGGCGAAAGGCCAGGACACCAGCAACAGCGATATCGACCTGCTGCTGGTCTCCGACACGCTGAGCTACGGGGACGTCATGGCGGCACTGGATCCGCTGATAGAGCGGCTGGGGCGCGCGATCAATCCCACGCTTTACACGCATGCTGAACTGCGCAAACGCATAGAAGCCGGCAACAGCTTCGTCACCCGGGTGCTGGCACAGCCGCGTCTGTGGTTGATCGGAGGCGAGCGTGATTTGGTTGCAGCACGCGAGACAGCGGCGGCAACAATGGATGAAGACCGCAGGGACGACCCATGAGCCGCGTTGGCTTGAAATCACCTAATACGCTCGACTTGCGCGGCCAGATCAAGACGCGCCAGCGTGTGCGGGATCTTGCTGAGGTCTTTACACATGAGCGTGAGGTCAACGCCATGCTGGATCTGGTACCGGACATGTTTCCGTCCGGGTCGATCAGATTGGTGGATGCGAAATTTCTTGAACCTGCATGTGGCTCGGGCAACTTCCTGGAAGAAATCCTTCGCCGCAAACTGGCGGGCATCCGCTTGGGCAAGGTGAAATCCGTACCCCGCTACGAGCACTGGCTGTTGCGTGCGCTGGCATCGATCTACGGCGTGGACATCAGCGAAGACAACGTGCTTGAGTCCCGCGTCCGCGTACTCGAAGTGCTTCGTTCGCACTACAACAACGACGCCAATACCATCGCTCCAACAGCAGGCTTTGGTTCGGCAGCCAGCGCCATTGTGAACACCAATATTCTGCATGCCGATTTCCTGGCCGACGCCTCCCGGACTGAGGTGGTGGACTACCAACCCATGCGCGGCGGATATTTCAGGCGGGAGTGGTCGATGCTGGACGATTCCGCAGTAGCGCAACGCACGCCGGACCTCTTCCACGCGGAACCTGCACCCAAGCGTGACGAGGTGCCGGTGCACTACACCGAACTTTTCGCCAACCCCCTGCCAACACTTGCAGAAAACGCGATGACGACACATGGAGCAAGCCGATGAGTGCCGAGATTGCACGAAAGCAGCATGTGCCGGACATCCTGGATTGCTTGGCGCAATTGTCGAACGACGAGGTGCCGACGCCACCGAAGCTTGCGCGCGCCATGCTGGACCTATTACCGGCTGATGTGTGGTCAAACCCGGACTACAAATGGTTGGATCCCTGCTGCAAGTCCGGCGCCATCCTGCGTGAAGTGGCAGCACGCCTGATTGTGGGACTTGAAGCGTGGGAGCCGGATTTCCAAAAACGGCGTGAACACATCTTCCGCAACATGCTGTACGGCACGTCCGTTACCGAACTGACTGCTCAAGTCACGCGGCGCAGCGTGTACTGCTCACACGATGCGGCGGGCAAGCGTAGCGTGGTCAGGTTCGAGAACCCCGCAGGGAACATTCCATTCGTGCCGGCCATGCACGACTTCGGCGTGGATGGCAGCGAACACAAATGCAAGGTGTGCGGTGCACCCGCGGACCTGGAACGCGGCAGCACACGCGAAAACTACGCGTATGCCTTCATCCACGGCGCATACCCGACCAAGGAGTTGTCTGGCATGAAATTCGATGTGATTGTCGGGAACCCGCCGTATCAGGTCAGCGATGGTGGGCATAACGCGAGCGCGACTCCGGTATATCACCGGTTTGTTGAGGCCGCGATCAGCCTGAAGCCACGCTATGTACTGATGATCACACCGTCACGCTGGTTCGCGGGTGGCAAGGGCCTCGACAAGTTCCGCGAGCGCATGCTGACCGGCGGCAAAGTGCGGAAGCTCATCGACTACCCGAAGCTCTACGAAGCCTTCCCCGGCGTGAAGATCCGCGGAGGCGTCTCCTACTTCCTGTGGGATCGTGAGCATCAAGGCGCTGCGGTTGTTGCCACCCACTGGAATGGCGAACGCGTGGGTACTGAGGTGGAGCGGAGGCTGGACGAGTTTGATGTGTTCGTCCGCCGCAACGAAGCAGTGCCAATTCTCAAGAAGGTACGCCGGAAGTCAGAGACATCTCTAAGCGAAAGAATCTCCAGTCGGAAGCCGTTCGGATTTCCGACCAACTTCCACGGAGAATTTTCTTCGAAGAAATTAAAGACGCCGATTAAACTTTATGGTTCCCAGAGAATCAGTTGGATCGAACGCGCGGCTGTGACCGTCAACCCGGAATGGCTGGATCAGTGGAAAGTGCTCATGACGGCCGTCCAGGGCACCAGTGCCGCGGTTGAAACCCAGTTCCTGAGCAAGCCACTACTTGCCGCACCGGGAGAGGCATGCACCGAGACCTACTTGGTGGCCGGTCGCTTCGAAGACAAGGAATCGGCCGAGCGCTTCGCTGCGTATCTGCGGACCCGCTTCGTTCGCTTCCTGGTCTCGCTGCGCAAGGCAACGCAACACGCCACGCGTGACGTGTACACCTTTGTTCCGGACCTGCCGATGGATCGCGCCTGGACGGACGAACTCCTTTACAAGCGCTACAAACTCAACGCAGACGAAATCGCCTTCATCGAATCCCAGGTTAAAGCCATGCCTGCAACGGCAGGAACGTCCGCGTGACCCGCCTCATCTACGCCTACACGGTAATCGGCAAAGACGCCGAACCATGGCAGCGCAAGACGGGACGCAAGCTCCTGAACGGCGCTGGCCTGATCAAGGTCGGCGAAACCACCAAGTCCACGGCGCGGGCACGGATCAAGCAGCAACTCGGCACCGCATATCCAAAACTGCAGGGCGTGACGATCCTGCTTGAAGAATCTGCCCTGCGCGCGGACGGCAGCGAGTTCAGCGATCGCGACGTGCATACCGCGCTCGTCGCACAGGGAATACGGCGCCCGGGCGGAGAATGGTTCGAGTGCACGCTGGATGAAGTGAAGGCAGCGATCCATGCCACACGCAGCGGTGCAGGGTTCGATGCTAAACGAACCGAAACCTTCGCGATGCGGCCGGAGCAGCGGAACGCGGTGCAGCAGACGGCAGCGTATTTCAAGAATCGCGCCGGAGACAAAGCCAAGGCACCCAAGTTCCTGTGGAACGCCAAGATGCGATTTGGCAAGACATTCGCTACCTATCAGCTGGCGCGCGCGATGGACTGGAAACGCGTGCTGGTGCTCACCTACAAACCGGCCGTGCAAGCCGCCTGGCACGACGACCTGCTAAACCATGTGGATTTCGCGGGCTGGTGCTTCATCGATCGCGATTCGTCCCTGACGATGCGCGCGAGTGCCGCGAGCAGCAAAGACAAGCAGGTCTGGTTTGCGTCCTTCCAGGATCTGAACGGCCGAACCGCGGATGGGCAGATCAAGGCGCATAACGAAGCCATCCACCAAATCGACTGGGATTGCATCGTTATCGATGAGTATCACTTTGGTGCTTGGCGCGATGCCGCGCGTGACTTGTACGACCCGACCGAAAAATCCCTGGCCGAACGCGAAGAGCCGCAGGACAGCATTGACGATGAAGACCTCGGGTTGAGGTCTGCGCATTACCTGTATCTGTCGGGCACTCCCTTCCGCGCGATCACCAATGGTGAATTCACCGAAGACCAGATCTTCAATTGGACCTATATCGACGAACAGTCGGCCAAAGAGCACTGGGACTCGCTAAATGGACCAAACCCATATCGCGAACTGCCCCGCATGGAACTGTTTGCCTATCGCATGGGTGAACAGGCCGAAGCTTGGGCGGAGGACGGAGAATTCAACGGCTTTTCACTGAATGCCTATTTCAAGGCATCCAAGTCAAGCCCGGATGCAGGCACCGCCGTCTATGAATTCGACGATCCAGCACGCGTATCCGAATTCCTGGAGATGCTGCGCGGCAAGCTGGCCGAACAGATGAAGCTGCAGGTGCTTGCTGGCAGGAAGCCACCGTTTCCCTATGAGTCACCTGACTTCGCGGAGGCGGTGAAACACACTGTGTGGTACATGCCTGATGTGGCCGCATGTCACGCCATGCATGACCTGCTGAAGCAGCACAAGTATTTCGGCGATTTCGAGATTGTGGTCGCAGCAGGCAATGCCGCAGGACAAGGCGCGGATGCGCTGCCTCCGGTGGAACTGGCCATCGAAACGGCCGTGAAGCATCGCAAGATCGGCTCGATCACTCTGTCTTGCGGCAAGTTGCTGACCGGCGTGACCGTGCCCGAGTGGAGCGCCATCTTCATGCTGCGATCGCTGAAATCGCCGGAATCCTATTTCCAGGCCGCCTTCCGCGTGCAGTCGCCATGGGCGCACCGTGATGCCGAGGGTCGTCTCGAAGTCAGGAAGCAGACCTGTTACGTCTTCGAGTTCGACCCAAACCGCGCACTGCAACTGGTAGCCGAGTACGGGATTCGGCTTGGGGCAACGGGGGATGTGAGACCCGCGGATGCGGTCGGCCAGCTGATCAACTACCTACCGATCTTTGCCTTCGAAGGCGGCCAGATGCATGAGCTGGATGCGCAGGCCGTCATGGATTGGGCCACCGCAGGCATTGGCGCGACGGCGCTCGCTGCGCGGTGGAACTCACCATTGCTGGTCGACGTCAACGAGCACACTCTGGAGGCGATGCTTGGCCATCCTGATTTGCTCAAGAGCCTGGAGCAGATCGAAGATTTCCGTGCGCTGGCGCAAAACGCACAGCAGATCGTGACTTCCACCAAGAACTTGAAAAAGGTAAAGCGCGAACAAGGCGGCAATCTGGATTCAGACCAGAAGCGAGAGCAATCGGATACAGCCAAAAAGCGCAAGGAAATTCGCGAAAAACTGCAGAAATTCCTGGCCCGCATCCCGGTCTTCATGTACGTGACGGACTTCCGCGAGGAAGCACTCAAGGACGTGATCGAGTCACTGGACTCGGCGTTGTTCGAGCGGGTGACGGGACTGACCGTCGATGATTTCAAGCTCTTGAGCAAGCTTGGTCTGTTCAACGCACAGAACATGAACGCAGCCATTTACCAGTTCAAGGCATTCGAGGATGCGAGCCTGCACTACGCGGATGAATCCCAACCAGAACCGCGGGAGATGCGATTAGGCCTATGGGACCGGAGCGTTTCGGCGCGAATCGCGGAGGAGCAGCAATGATTCCAACCCTGCGCGTTCTGGACGCCGTCCTGCAGATCTCGACGGGTTGGTTTGCCCGCCTCCCGTTGCTCCGCTATCATTCCCACAACACACCCGCCACGCTGAGCCCTGTTCCGACAGGTGATGCGCATAACTGGCGGGTTTTTATTGCCTGAACGATGCACTACACCAAACCTGCACTCAGTTTCGACCAGCAGCTCGACCTACTCCGGCAGCGTGGCCTGTCCGTGGCAGACAACGCCCGCGCACTGCACTGGTTGCGCCAGATCAGCTACTACCGCCTCAGCGCCTACTGCCTGCCCTTCAAGGAAGGCGAGCGCTTTCGCGCCGGCACGGATTTCAATGACATCGCGGGGCTGTACATCTTCGACCGCAAGTTACGCCTGCTGGTACTGGACGCGATCGAACGCATCGAGGTCTCCATCCGTACCGCGATCACCTACGAGATCGCGCATGCCTACGGACCGTTCGGACATACCGAATCGGCTCACTTCTCCCCGCGTTTCAACCATGCGCGTTTCATGGAAGAACTGGAGCGCGAGGAGCGCCGCGCGCGGGAAACATTCGCCGCGCATTTTCGGGGCAAATACACCTCGGAAACGCATTTGCCGGTATGGATGGCGACCGAGCTTCTTTCGCTCGGAACGGTTTCGATGCTGTACGAAGCCCTGCCCCCCGATCTGAAGCGCCGAATTGCCGCGGCATACAACATCGATACGCAATTCCTTTCCAGTTGGCTGCATGCGCTGACCTACCTGAGGAATGTCTGCGCCCATCACAAACGCCTGTGGAATCGCCAGCTCGCGATCCGGCCGCGGTTTCCATCGCGCAGCCGCTCCTGGCCACATGCAATCCCTGACAACGGCAGGCTCTACGCGATGCTGGCCGTGTTGAGGCACATGCTGCAGGTCGTCTCGCCGCAGTGCGGGTGGCGCGAGCGACTGTTTCAATTGTTCGATCCGCATCCGACCGTTCCATTGTTGGCCATGCAGGTTCCGCCTGACTGGCGTACCAATCTGTTCTGGCGCTAAGCCCACCCTCACCCCAACCCTCTTCCGCCAGCGGGAGAGGGAGCAAAGCGAGCCTCCCCATGAGCTTTAGACACCAACTCCGCATCCCCGCCACCTACATGCGTGGCGGCACGTCCAAGGGCGTGTTCTTCAAGCTCGATGACCTGCCGGAAGACGTGCGCGCGCCGGGCAAGGCGCGCGATGCGCTGCTGCTGCGGGTGATCGGTTCGCCGGATCCGTATGGCAAGCACACCGATGGCATGGGCGGGGCGACATCGAGCACCAGCAAGGTGGTGCTCATCGCCAAGTCGTCGGTGGCGGATCACGATGTCGACTACCTCTACGGCCAGGTACCGGTCGAAGGCGACTTCATCGACTGGTCGGGCAACTGCGGCAACCTGTCGTCGGCGGTGGGACCGTTCGCAATCGCCAACGGATTGGTCGATGCCGCACGCGTACCGCGCGATGGCATCGCGACGGTGCAGATCTGGCAGGCCAACATCCACAAGACCATCGTGGCGCACGTGCCGATGACCGACGGCGAGGTGCAGGAAACCGGCGACTTCGAGCTGGACGGCGTGACCTTCCCCGCCGCCGAAATCGCGCTGGAATTCCTCGATCCCGCGGACGAGGGCGAAGACGGCGGGGCGATGTTCCCGACCGGCAACCTGGTCGATGCGCTCGACGTGCCCGGCGTCGGCACATTCCGCGCCACGCTGATCAATGCCGGCGTGCCGGTGGTGTTCGTCGATGCCGCGGCGCTGGGTTTCGATGGCACCGAACTGCAGCCCGCGATCAATGAAGACAAGTCGATGCTGGCAAAACTCGAAGCGATCCGCGCCGTTGGTGCCGTGCGCATGGGCTTGATCGCCGAGGTGGCGCAGGCGGCGGCGCGTCCGCTGACGCCGAAGATCGCCTTCGTCGCGCCGCCGAGGGACTACGTTTCTTCCAGCGGCAAGCACGTCGCGGCGGCCGGCATCGACCTGCTCGCGCGCGCCATCTCGATGGGCAAGCTGCACCACGCGATGATGGGGACGGCGTCGGTCGCCATCGCCACCGCCGCGGCGGTGCCCGGCACGATCGTCAACGCAGCGACCGGTGGTGGCAGTCGCGATGCGGTGCGCTTCGGCCATCCCTCCGGCACGATGCGAGTGGGCGCCGACGTGGCGCAGGTCGACGGCCAGTGGATCGCGACCAAGGCGGTGATGTCGCGTTCCGCGCGCGTGCTGATGGAAGGCGTGGTGCGGGTGCCGCGGGAACAGGTCGCGAAGGATTAACCCGCGGCGTCGTCGAACGCGAAACCGGCCTTGCGCAACTCGTGGCGGGCCTGGTCGAAGCCGGTGCCCGGCACCATCTCGCCAGTGCGATCGGACAGTTCGCCCCAGCGTTCCAGCAAGGCTTCCGCCGTTGGCGCGCGACCGAGATGGATGCCCTGGGTCATGGTGATCTGCGCGAGTTCATAGCCACCGGCTCCGGCGCAGAGGATCGCGCGGGTCGGTGCGTCATCGGCCACCAATGCGAGCACGGCCGGGCTCACCAGCGCGGGATCCAGCACGTCCAGCTGGTCCTGCGGCAGGATGCCTTCCATCATCCGCGTGTAGGCAGTCGGCGCGAGGCAATTGACCTTGATGCCGTGCTTCGCGCCTTCCAGCGCCAGCGTCTGCATCAGCCCGACCAAGGCCATCTTCGCCGCGCCGTAGTTGGCCTGGCCGAAGTTGCCGTAGAGGCCTGAAGACGACGTGGTCATCACGATGCGCCCGTAGCCCTGCGCGCGCATCGCGTCCCATACCGCCTTCGTGCAATTGGCCGCGCCCATCAGGTGCACGTCGACCACCAGGCGGAAATCGTCCAGCGCCATCTTCGCGAACGACTTGTCGCGCAGGATGCCGGCGTTGTTGACGAGGATGTCGATGCGACCCCAATCGGCGAGGACGGCATCGACCATCGCTTGCACCGCATCGGCATCGGTCACCGAGCATTGCAGCGCGCGCGCCTCGCCACCCGCCGCCACGAGTTCCGCGGCGACCGACTGCGCGGCATCGCCCAGGTCGTTGACGACCACCTTCGCGCCGCGGCTGGCCAACAGCAGCGCATGCTGCCGACCCAGCCCGCCACCCGCACCGGTCACGATGGCCACGCGGCCGGTCAAATCGATCCTGGACACGTGATCGCTCATGAAAGCTCCAGATGCGCGATCGCCGCCATCGCCGCAGTGCGGTTGCGATCGTCGAACGGGATGATGTTCAACGTGGCCAGCGCGACATCGTCCAGGCAGCGCGCGTTGACGCTGAACCCGTGCGGATGGCTGCGCGGCACGTAGAAGCTCTTGATGCCGCAATGTCCACAGAAGCGATGCTTCGCCGCGCCGGTATTGAAGGTGTATTCGACCAGCGCATCCGCGCCGGAAAGCAGACGGAAGCGCGCGGCTGGCACGATCAAATGCAGGAAGCCCGTCATCCTGCAGATCGAGCAATTGCAATCGAGCACGTCGGGCCTGGCAGGCGCGTCCACCTCGAGGCGCACGCGGCCGCAGTGGCAGCCGCCGCGATGGACGATGGGGGAGGAATCGGGGAGATCGGTCATTCGTGCAGTCTAGCGATGCGCGCCGGCCACCGGATCAGCGGTCGCCATCGAAACTGGTCGGCAGCAGCACGTCGTCGGCCAGCGCCGGCAACGACGCGCCGTCGATGCCACGCGCCTGCAGGCTGCCGTCGTCCTGGCGCAGATAGGTGCGCGTCCCGCCTTGCGCCGACTGCAGCCGCAGCAGGTCGCCCTGTGCGATCCAGTCGCCTGCGTCCTCGAAACGCAGGTCGCGCCCGTTGCTGCGGTAGCGCTCGACCAACTGGTAGCGCTGCAGGCCGGCACCGGACTGCAGGCGCAGCCAGGCGTCGATCCCGGCGCAATCCACGCAGGGTCGCTGGCCGCGGAATTCCAGCGTGTTCTCCACCAGCGCCGGCTCGATGGCCGGCGACGCCCGGCCGCCCGCAGGCGCAGGGGCATCGCAACCGGCAAGCAGCGACAGGCACAGCAGCAAGGACAACAACGGACGCGGCATGCGCGGATTGTGCATCAACGCAAGCGGCAATCCTCAGCGCGCGGCGAGCGCATCCAGTTCCTGCACCGCCTGCGCCAGGTCGACGATCCCGGCGATCGTGCGCATGCGCTCGCTGCCATGGCGCAGGGTCGCCTCGGCCTCATGCGCCCAGGTCGTGTGGTAGGGCACGTGCACGCCCCAGCCGCCGAGTTCGATCACCGGCGCGATGTCCGAACGCAGCGAGTTGCCGACCATCAGGAAGCGCTGCGGCGCGATGCCGAATTCCTCGAACAACCGGGCATAGGTCGCCGCGTCCTTCTCGCTGACGATCTCGATGCGGCGGAACAGGTCGGCCAGGCCGCTGTCGCGCACCTTGGCTTCCTGGTGGAACAGGTCGCCCTTGGTGATCAGCACCACCGGATGCCGCGCCGCCACCGCTTCGACCGCCTCGCGCACGCCGTCCAGCACCTCCACCGGATGGCGGAGCAGGTCCTTCGCCAGGCCGACGATACGGTGCACGTCGGCGGCGCTGATCCGCGACTCGGTGATCTCCACCGCGGCCTCGACCATCGACAGCGCCATGCCCTTCACGCCATAGCCGAAGAAGCCGATGTTGCGCTTCTCGACCGCGTACAGGCGATCCGCCACGTCGGCCAGGTCCACGTAGCCGGCGACGATGCGCTCGAACTGCGCCTGCGCGTCGTCGAAATAATCGGTTCTTCTCCCAACTGAGGGAGAGGCGCACGGCCGACCCGGTTAGTTTGCAGTTGTCGAGACAACAAACCGGGGGTCGGCCGTGGCCGACGGAGATTGTATTTCCCAGCTGGGAGGCTGGGGCGGG
>NZ_JAYRTQ010000001.1:0-273013 GCF_041919455.1 Thermomonas sp. | reverse complement strand
CACCAACCTGGTCGAAGGCATCAACAACAAGATCAAGGTCATCAAGCGCATGGCCTACGGCTTCCGCGACGACGCCTACTTCTTCCTCAAGATCCGGGCTGCCTTCCCCGGACTTGGGTGAAGAACCTTTTTTTAGTAACCCGGATCGGTTGAACTCGCGGCGGTAGACGCGGTCAAGCTGCGGGTCGCCACCGCCGCGGATCCACATGCCGGAGTTCCATGTCGCCCGCGGGACGCGTGGCCGCGCTGCTGCGGCAGCGCCATCGGAGCGCCACGAAAACAACGCCGCGGCCGCCGTCGCAGTCCTGCTCAATGTCGCGGTGCTGGCGCTGCTCGCGAATGCCATGGCTCGCAAACCGTCGGCTTCGGACGATGCCACCGGCTCGATCGAGATTCGCTGGATCGAACGAACGCACAAGCCCGCGATCGAACCAGCACAAGCCACTCGCGTGGCAAGGTCCTCGCATGCCTTGCAGGCACGCACCATCGCACGCAAATCGCCACAGCTGCGCGCAGCGGACACCAATGTTTCGCATGAGGTTCCGCGTGTCGCGGATGATCGCTGGCCGCTGACAGCCGACGTGCCCGAGCGACGCTCCATCGACACCATGCCGTTGCCGCACGACCCGCTGCGGTTGCAACGCCGGGTCATCCTCGATGTCGCCGAACAACCCGGACGTTTTGCGATGCAGGACCGTGCGTTGGGCGCACGACTCGCAGCACTATCGCGCCGCGCCTCCTGCGGCGAAGTCCGGATGCTGGCCAATGCGTCGCCGAGCATGCAGTTCAAGCAAAGCGTGACCCGGGAGTCGCTTGGCCGCTACCTGCAGCAGGAATGCGGGAAACAGGACCAAGCCGAACAACAGGCCTTGGACTAGTTCCACTTCGGCAACTTCGTGGGATCCAGCCCGCCTATGACCATGGCGATGATCACGCGCGTTCTGGCGGTGGTGGGGGAGGTCGGGGTGGCCGTTCGCAGATCGCGCAATCGGCCTCGCCGTCCCGCGCATCCCTCGCCTTCGACAACACTCGGTCGACGTGCGCGGTGCGACGCGCCCACTGCAAGGTCTGCGGTTCGCCATAGCGCAGCGCCAGGCCGTGCAGCACCTTGGCATTCTCGATCGGACCGCCCGCCAGGTTGAGGGTGGCCCAGTCCGACAGTAGGTTCGCGACCACCCAGTCCTTCGGTTTCACGAATTGCATCCGTTCGGCCAATTGGTAGCGGAAGGCGCGGTCGAGTTCATTCGGGGCAACCGGCTTGCCGTCGTTGCCCGCGGGCATCGCCCGCGGAAGCGCGGGGATGAAGGCATCCGTAAACGTGATGCCGGCGATCGAACGCGTGCGATCCCACTTGCTACTGGCGTCGGCGAGCTTTGCCTCCAGGATGCGGCCGTGCAGCCATTCGGTGCCGCGGTGTTCCCCGGCATCACGACGCATGCCGATCCGGATCCATTTCAGCGCCACCGCATCCTGACCCGCTAGCTCAAGCGCCGTCCCCAGGTTGGCCGCCGTCTGTGGCTTGCCGGGATACAACTGCTCGAGCCGCAGGAACAAACGCATCGCAGGCGCGATGTGCCCTCCGTAGCGCAGGGACACGCCATAGTTGGTCGCGTTCTCATAGGACGGGGCCTCGATCGCCTGGTCCCTGTATCGATCCGCCTCCCTCACCCAATAGCTGCGCGAAGCGCCGTTGGTCAGCATCGAGGCGAGATCGTCGCCGGTGTAGTCGAGCGAATCGAAGCGATGGCCGTTCCTGTCCGTGCCGAATGAATTGACGCAGGCAGCGGCCTGCTGGCTGGCGAGCAGCGCAAGCGCCAATGCTCCCCAGCGCAATACGCGAGGAGTGCCGCTCAATTCCACTTCGGCAGCTTCGACGGATCCAGCCCGCCGACCTCGAACTCGGCGGTGCGCTTGCCGACGGTCTTGGTGGGGAACTCGATCGACAGCTGCTTGCCGGACTTGGCGAGCTTCCACAGGGCCTTCCAGTCCTCGACGAACATCGCGATGGCGTCGTCGGTCTTCGGCCGCGAGCCCGGCAACGTGTGGACCTTGCCATCCACGGTGACCTTCAGCTGGCAGCCCGCGTAGCAATCGAAGTCGCCTGCTTCGAGGACGAGGTAGCTGCTGCGGCCCCATTCGGGGTGGTCGCGGAAGATCAACCGCACCGGCTGGGCGCCGCTGCCGTCGGTATCCACCGGTTCCTGCGAATAGATCGCCGCCGAGAGCTGGTGGCCGTTCTTGCCGACGGGCTCGTCGCCATAGGCCCAGAGCGAGGCCAGCCGGGCTTCCTGCTGGGTCGCCTCGGCCTTGGCCTTGATCTCGTCGAGCTTCGGCTTGACCCGCTCGGCGGCGGCGCTGGTGGGATGCTCGACCTGCAGGATCTCGCCGTGCGCCTTGGCCAGGGTCCAGTTCTGCGCGGTCACCGCGTCGTCGAACTGTTTCGCCATCGCCTCGGCGGCCTGCTCCTTCGCCGCGGCCTGGGCGGCGGCCGCTTGCGCCGCGGCCTGCGGATCCTCGCCCTTGCACGCGCCGAGCAGCAAGACGGTAGCGATGGCGAGCGATGCGGTCTTCATGAGGCAACTCCGTTTGCGTTGTCGTCGTGGGCGAAGGAGATTCGCCAGCCGACGCCGATCGTACAAGCACGCCCATCGCCGCGCGACGCCGTCAGCGATCGACCAGCGCCACCACCGCGTCGGCGACCTCCGCAGGTCGCTCCATCAGCGACATGTGGCCGCAGCCATCCAGCAAGACCTTGCGCGCCTGCGGGATGCGTTGCGCGTAGAGCTCCAATGCGCTGGCATCGATCACCGCGTCCTGCCTGCACCACAAGAGCAGCGCCGGCTGGCGGATGCGTACGGCTCCCTCGCCGGGCAGCAGGCTTTCCTCGCTGCGGCCGATGCGGGCCAGCACGGCCTGTTCGAAGTCGGCGTCGGCGCGACGCTTGCGGATCAACGCGGTCGAGGCCGGCCACGGCAGCCACGGCTTGGCCCTGGCGTCATGGAAGACGATGTCGATGTAGCGCTGCAGCGAGGCATCGTCCTCGACCGCGAACGGGTTCCTGCCGGCCAGCACGTCCAGTCCGAATGCGTTGTCCTTGAAGCGCACGCCGGCGGCATCGAGCAAGCCGACTTTCCCGATGTCCTGCGGATAGCGCGCCGCGGCGAGCGCGGCGATGCCGCCACCCATCGAATGGCCGAGCAGCACCACCGGCTTGCCCGGCGACAACGCGCGCACGAACGCATCCACGTTCGCGGCCTGCTGGGTGAAACCGTAGACCGTGCCCGGCTTGCGTTCGCTCTCGCCCCAACCGGGAAGATCCGGGATCAGCAGGCGATAGCGCGCGCCCAGTGCGGCGGCCAGCGGGTACCAGTTTTCCTTGCTGCCGGTGAAGCCGTGGAGCATCACCACGGTCGGTGCGCTCGGATCGTCGGCCTCGCGAACGGCGTACGACCAGCGATGCCCCGCGACCTCCACGCTACCCCGCGACAATCCGGCCGCGACCCGCTGGCGCGCGAACTCGCCGCGCACCAGCAGGAACGGATCGCGCCACAACACGAACGCCGCGACCATGCTGGACGCGGCGATGCCCAGCACGGCGAGCGCGGCGAAACGCTTGAACCGCGTCACCGCAGCGCCACTCAACTCTCCGGCGGCGTCTGCGGCGCCGGATCGACTGGGTGCAATTCGTCAGGCACCTTGGCCGAGGTCGGCGCACCGTTGGCGGGCGTGGCGGGTGTTGCCGGGGCGCCCGGCTGGAACGGCACCGCGGTGGAGGCGGCCTTGTCCTTGGCCTCGGCGATCACGCCTTCGACCGAACCGGTGGTGATCGGGTGGTAGCCGGGCTTGGCGCGGGCGAAGGACTGCTCGGCGAAGGCCAGGCCGTCCGCCGTGGCGACCAATGCCTTGTACACCGGCATGATCAACTTGCGCCGGCCCACACGCTCCACGAACTTGCCCATCTCCACGCGTGCCGCGGCATAGCCGCTGCGCTCGGCCAGCGGATACCAGCGCATCGCGATCTCGCCATTCGGCGTGCCGGTGAACTTGTAGGCGGTATCGAGCTGCGCCAGTTGTTCAGGCTTGAGCGTGTCCGGCATGCCTTCGAGGAAGTGCACCCATTCCTGGGTGGTCCACGCGTCGGTGACGACCGGGTTGGGCAGGTTGTTGCTGCCCTGCCAGGCGATGCGCGCCGCATTGACCGTGCTGAACTTGCCGGATTCGACCACCGGCGCGTTGGCCGGGATGCCGGGCTCGAACAGCCACGCATCGACTTCGGTCATCGTCACCACGTTCGGATTCTTGTCGACAAGATTCGTCTTGAGGTAGTCGCGGAACTGCGCGGTGGTGATGCTCTGGAACGCGAAGTGGTCGAAGTAGCCCTTCAGCCACGGATCGAACACGGCGCGGCCGTAACGCTGCTCCAGGAACTGCAGGAACCAGGCGCCCTTGGTGTACACGGTGGCGCTGGAGGAATTGTCGGGATCGGCCAGGTCGCCGGGCTTCAGCGACAGGCGCTGCAGCTTGGGGTCGAGCTCCTTGAATTCATCCTTGAGCTCGTTGCGGTCGATCACCTCTTCCATCGCCGCCATGTCGCGGCCGTACAGCGACTCGGTGATGCGCGACTGCACATAGGTCGTCGTGCCTTCGTTGAGCCACGCGTCCTTGTCGGTGGCGAAGGTGACCAGGTTGCCCGACCAGCTGTGCGCCAATTCATGCGCGATCAGCGAGACCAGCGACTTGTCGCCGACGATCACCGTCGGCGTGGCGAAGGTCAGGCGCGGATTCTCCATGCCGCCGTACGGGAACGAGGGCGGCAGCACCAGCAGGTCGTAGCGGCCCCAGCGATACGGGCCGTACAGCTTCTCCGCGGTGTCGATCATCTTTTCGGTATCGACGAACTCGGCCACCGCCTTGTCCACCATCGCCGGCTCCGCCCACACGCCGCTGCGCGCGCCGAGCGGCTTGAACACCAGGTCGCCGGCGGCGATCGCCAGCAGGTAGGACGGGATCTTCTGCGGCATCTTGAAGCTGTAGTCGCCATCGCGCACCGCGGCCGGATCGTTGTCCGCGCTCATCAGCACCATCGCGTCGGCCGGTGCCTTGACGTTGGCGGTGTAGGTGAAGCGGATCTGCGGCGTGTCCTGCAGCGGCACCCACGAACGCGCGTGGATCTGCTGCGACTGGCTGAACATGAAGGGCGTCTTCTTGCCCTCGGTCATCGACGGTTCCAGCCACTGCAGGCCGGAGGCCTCGGGCGAAGTCGCGTAGGTCACGCGCACCTTGGACGGGCGCGTCGGGGTCTCGATGGTCAGCTTGCTGCCCAGGATCGGATCCTTGCCGCCCAGCGCGAACTTGAGGTCCGTCCACTTGCCGTCGGCGCCTAATCCCTCGGCCTTCTGGATGCTGATGTCGCGGCTGTCCAACGCCAGTTGCGTCGCGGACTTGTCGACCCAGTCCAGCGAGTACGTCGCGGTGCCGCTGATGGTCTTCTTGGCGAAGTCGATCGCCAGGTCCAGCGCCAGGTCGGTGGTGCGCACCTTGGCCGGCTCGGCATAGGAATGTTCGTCCACGACCTTCTCCACGGCGGCAGCGGGCTTCGCGTCGGTGGCAGCCGCGGCAGGTGCCGGGCTTTTCGTGCAGCCGGCGGCAGGCAGGCCGAGGGCGGCGGCGATGGACAGGCTCAGGACGAGCCGGCTCAGGTTCGATGGGCGCATGGGGAAGGCCTTGAACGGAAAGTGGCGAGTTTAGCGCCGCCGGCGTGAGCCCGCCGCCACCGCCCCTGCCATCGGTCAGGCTCACCTGCAGCACTGCATCCACGGGCCTGCGCATCGGCATCGTTAACGGCAGGCGCGGCGCAGGCGCCTTGTTGCATGCACACCCTGCCATTGGTCATGGCAACCGGATCGCATCCGCCTGCATCCATCCCCCCATTGCACCACTCGACCGCACGACTCATGGAGAGAGCCGCTTGAACCTGTTCGCACCGAAGCCCCGCGCACTGACCATCGCCCTGCTGCTGTGCGCGCCGTTCGCGCAGGCACAGGACGCGGCCCCGGCCACGCCGACCACCTCCCGCATCCCCGCGGGTGCGATCCCGCGCCTGCAGGGCGACATCACGATCGACGGCAAGCTGGACGATGCCGGGTGGGCCGGTGCGCTGGAGCAGTCGATCGACTACGAGATCAGCCCGGGCGACAACACGCCGGCGCAGGCCAAGACCCGGGTGCGCATCGGCTACACCGACGACGCGCTGTACGTCTCGTTCAAGGCGATGGATCCCGACCCGTCCTCGGTGCGCGCCAACCTGCGCGACCGCGATGCGATGTTCAACGACGACTGGGTCGGCGTGTTCCTGGACACCTTCAACGACAACCGCCGCGGCTACGAACTGGTGGTCAATCCGTTGGGCGTGCAGGGCGACCTGATCCGCGACGAGACCAATACCAACAACCAGGAAGACGCCAGCTGGGACGGCCTGTGGACCAGCGCCGGCCAGCTCACCGCCGAAGGCTACGACGTCGAGATCCGCATCCCGTTCTCCACCCTGCGCTTCCCGACCGGCGGGCAGGACCAGACCTGGGGCGTGTCCCTGATCCGCACCTGGCCGCGCGACAAGCGCTTCCAGATGACCAGCCACAAGGTCCCGCGCGATTCCAACTGCTTCCAGTGCGAGTGGGGCAAGTACACCGGCATCGCCGGGGTGAAGCAGGGCCGCAACCTCGAAGTCGTCCCAACGCTGACCATGGGCACCACCCAGTCGCGCCCCGCCGTCGGCACGAAGTGGGGCGGAACCGACACCAGCATCGAGCCCGGCGTGGACGTGAGCTGGTCGCCGTCACCGGCGATGACCTTGAATGCCACCTTGAACCCGGATTTCTCGCAGGTCGAGACCGACCAGCTGCAGCTCGACTTCAACAGCAGCTTCGCCCTGTTCTACCAGGAGAAGCGGCCGTTCTTCCTGGAAGGCGCGGACTACTTCACCACCCAGTTCGACGTGCTTTACACCCGCCAGATCGCCGATCCCGACTTCGGCCTGCGCGTGACCGGACGCACCGGCAATGGTGCCTATGGCGCACTGGTCGCGCGCGATGCCACGACCCTGGTCCTGGTGCCCGGCGTGCTTCGTTCGGGCTTCGAGGAGATTGACCAGAAGGCGAACGTGGCCGTGGGTCGCTATCGCCACGACTTCAACGATCAACTCAGCATCGGCGCCATCGGCACGTTCCGCCACGGCGACGACTACGGCAACGATCTGGTCGGCGTGGACGGTCGCTGGCGCAAGGGCGCGCATACCGCGACCGCACAGTTCCTGCACAGTCAGTCCGAGTATTCCGCGGACTTCATCGACCGCGTCGTCGGCAATCGGAAAACCGACCTCGATTTCTCCGATGCCACCCCGACCGGCAACGCCTGGCGCGCTGGCTACGCCTTCAGCAACCGCAACTGGAACTTCGATATCAACCACGTCGAGATCGACCCCGGTTTCCGCGCCGACCTCGGATATGTCGGCCAGGTGGGCGTGGACAGGTCGCTGATCGGCGGCCAGCGCACCTGGTACCGCGATGGCAAGTCGATCCACCGTTTCTTCCTGTACGGCGACTACGACATCACCCACCGCTTCGACGGCCAGTTGCTGGAACGCGAACTGGAATTCCAGCTGGGCTTCCAGGGCGCGAAGCAGAGCAACTTCGGCATCGCCCCGCTGATGCGCGAGCGCTTCTGGCGCGGCCGGTTGTTCGACGAACACAACATCAACCTGTGGGGCAACTTCCGCCCGAACGGGCGCCTGCAACTGGGCACCTACATGAACTTCGGCCGCCAGCTCGACCTGATCGCCGAACGCACCGGCCGCCGCGAGATGATCGGCACCTGGGGCAATACCGCGATCGGCCGCGGCGTCAACGTGGAGTGGGAAGCCAGCCGCCAGCGCCTGCACCGGGACGGCGGCGTGGCCTTCGACGCCAGCGTGGCCGACCTGCGCCTGGGCTGGCAGTTCACCCCGCAACAGCGCCTGCGCCTGACCTTGCAGGGCAGCCAGGTCCTGCGCGACCAGTCGCTGTATGCGACCACGATCAACGAGACCGCGCGCGACTGGGCCGGCCAAGTCGTTTATTCGTACAAGGTCAACCCGCGCACCGCGCTGTACGCCGGCGCGTCGTATGGCGCGTTCATGGACGACGACAACCTGGAGCTGTTCGGCAGCACCCGCAGCGTGTTCCTGAAGTTGAGCTACGGCTGGCAGCCGTAACCCCGTTCGATCCGCTTCCGCGTTGTTAGCATGGCCGCCGGCCGACCCTGCCGGCGTGCCACTTTCATCACGGACCGAGGATTGTCATGCGCATGCGCCCATTACACGGCCTGGCCATTGCCGGCTGCTTGCTGACCGGCCTCGCTGCAGGCTGCGCCAGACAGGAGTCTGCGGCCGATGCGGAAGCGTTCGCCGGCGCGCCGGCAGCGGAGTCCGCGACGGCCGATATCGCCAGGCAACCGTCGGCCCCGGCGCAGGACGCGGCCGCCGTCGCAGGCGCCGCGCCGACCGAAACGCAACTCGCATCGAGCGCCGCCACCTACAACGACGCGCAACGCAAGTTCATCCGCACCGCGCGTGCCGAGTTCCAGGTCAAGGACGTGTACCGTTCCGCCCTGGCCATCGAAGACGCGGTCGCCGCGCAGGGCGGCTTCGTGGTCCAGAACGATGCCAGCACCCAGGTCGGTTCCGTGCAACGTCGGCCGCGCGGCGACGGCAAGCTGCTGGAACTGGCCGAATACACCGTGCGCGGCACCCTCGTGGTGCGCGTGCCCAGCGAGCGCACCCAGCCCTTCCTGCGCGCGATCGTGAGCCAGATGGAATTCCTCGACGCCCGCAGCTTCGAGGCACGCGATGCGCAGTTCGACCTGCTGCGCCAGCAACTCGCCTGGCGCCGCAACCAGGACGCGCAGCAGGACATCGGCACCGCGATCGAAGGCGGCGGCAAGTTGGGACAGAAGGCGGATGCGATCGCCGCACGCAGTGACGCGGCGACGGCTCGCGATGAAGCGTTACTCGCGCAGAAGGCGTTCGAGGATCGCGTGGCGTTCAGCACCATCGAGCTGTCCCTGCATCAGGCGCCGCGCATTCGCCAGACCGAGCTGGTCGATACCGAAGCGGTATTCGCGCAGAACGGCCCCGGTTTCTTCGATCGCCTGGGAAGCGCGTTGCGCGCAGGCTGGTATGGGTTGCTGGACGTGTTGCTCGCCCTGCTGCACGCGTGGCCGTTGTGGCTGGTGCTGGGTGCGGGCGCCTGGGTGTGGCGGCTTCTGCGCCGACCGCGGGGATGACGGCGGCGCTCAGATCACCCCGCGCTTCTTCTCCAACAAGAGATAGCCGACACCAACCACCGCGCCCACCGCCAGCGACGGCAGCCATCCGAACGGGCTGAGCCACTTCACCAGTCCCGCCACGATCAGGCCCAGCACCACGAACTGCGAATAACGCCACGGGCTTTCGCGGAAACTGCGCAGGGGTTTCTGCTCGGTCATGCGGGGAGCTCCATGGAAATGCCAGCGCCGCTGCGCTTGGCGCGGTACATCGCCGTGTCGGCGCGCCGGCATAGCGCATGCGCGTGCTCGCCGGGCACGTAGCCGGCCAGGCCGATGCTCAGGCGCAGCAGCGGATCGGAGGCGACCAGCGCGGCAGCCCACTCGGCCAGCCGGCCTTCCAGCGCCTGCACATCGTCATGCAGGCCCACCAGGAATTCGTCGCCGCCCTGCCGGCAGATCCAGTCCTTCGGGCCAAGCAGCGGTTTCAGCTCCTGCACGATCCTGACCAGCGCACGGTCGCCGGCATCGTGGCCATGCTGGTCGTTGATCTGCTTGAGCGCGTCCATGTCCAGCACCGCAACGGTGAAGGCCGCACCCTCGGCCAGGGCCGCGATCGACGCAGTCAGTTGCACGTTGCCGCCGTGCCGGTTCAGCGCGCCGGTGAGCGCATCGTGCCGCGCGATCCACTCGAGTTCACGGATGCCGTCGTCGATGCGGCGCAGGCTGCGGTTGAGCCCGCGCATCAGCAGGCCGGCATCGTCGTGGCCATCCTCGGGCAGTTGCGGCAGCACCGCGTGGGTGTCGAACGCATCCAGCGCCGCCGCGGAAGCGCGTACCGGCGCCAGCAGGCCATGCAGCAGGTACAACGTCAACGCGGTGCCGGCCAGGGTTGCGGCGAGGCAGAGCATCGCGACCTGCACCAGCAGCGGATCGCTGTCCCAACCGCGCCACAGGCTCCAGCCCAGCAGGGCCAGCAGCGGGATGTGCGTGCCCACGAAGGCGACCGCGAACAGCTTCAGCGCATACGAGCGGCGGAACAACCGGCTCATCGCCGCGTAGAGCTTCATGTCAGATCCGGTAGCCGGTGTGCGCGGCGACGATGCCGCCGGTGAGGTTCCTGTATTCGCATCGGGCGAAGCCCGCTGCTTCCATCATCGCCTTCAGCTGTTCCTGCGGCGGATGCTTGCGGATCGACTCGGCCAGGTACTGGTAGCTGTCGGCGTCGCCGGCGAACAACTTGCCCAGCTTCGGCAGCACCTTGAAGCTGTGGAAGTCGTAGATCGGCTTGAACCAGTCGGCCTGCACCTCGGAGAACTCCAGCACCCGCGCCTGGCCGCCGGGCCGCAGCACGCGCAGCATCTCGCGCAGGGCCATGTCCTTGTCGGTGACGTTGCGCAGGCCGAACGCGATCGTCACCAGGTCGAAACTCGCATCCGGGAATGGCAGCGCCTGTGCGTTGCATTGCACGTACTCGAAGCCGCGCACGTTGCCGCGGTCAGTCATGCGATCGCGGCCGACGCGGAGCATCTCGCCATTGATGTCGCCGAGCACCAGTTCGCCATCGGGCCCGACGCGATCCTTCAGCAGCGCGGCAATGTCGCCGGTGCCGCCGGCCAGGTCGAGCACGCGGTCGCCCTTGCGCACCTGCGCGGTCGCCACGAACCAGCGCTTCCACACCCGGTGGATGCCCAGGCTCATGGCGTCGTTCATCAGGTCGTACTTGGCCGCGACCGACGAGAACACCTCGCCGACCAGCTTCTGTTTCTCGCCCACCGGCACGTCGCGGAAACCGAAGTGGGTGGTGCCTGCCTGTTCGCTGGATTCGCTCATGGCGGGATTATCGCACCGGTAGCGCGGGCTGGCCGCCCCGGCCCCGCCAGCACGTACCATCCGGGCATGCCTGCCGCCCGCCGCATCGAACTGGTCCTGCGCATCGACGGCGACCCGCTGCCCGTCTCTGCCCCTCAACCCCCGGCCCGCGGTCGCCTGGACGAGCTGCTGCCGGCGATGCAGGCAATCGACAACGCCGCCATCGGCCACGCGATCCGCAAGGCCGAAGCCGCCGGCAAGCAGGTCACTTGCGCCAAGGGGTGCTCCGCCTGCTGCCGCGCGCAACCGGTGCCGGTCACCCCGCCCGAGGCGCATGCCCTGCTCCTGCTGGTCGAGGCGATGCCGACGCCCCGCCGGCGCGAGGTCGAAGCGCGCTTCGCCGACCGCGTCGCCCGCCTGCGCGATGCCGGCCTGGCCGATGGGTTCCTGCATCGCGATCCCGCGCTGGATGCCGACGGCGCACGCACGCTTGCCCGCGACTACTTCGCGCTGGGATTGGTGTGTCCCTTCCTGCAGGACGATGCCTGCAGCATCCATCCTCAGCGGCCATTCGTGTGCCGGCAATACCTGGTGACCTCGGATCCGGCGTTGTGCGCCGATCCGTTCGCGAATCCGGTCGAGGTGGTGCCGATGCCAGTGCAGGCCGCCACCGCGATGCTGTCGGCGGCCTCGCAGGCGATGGCCACGCCACAGCACACCGTGCCGCTGACCCTTGCGCTGGAACATGCGCGCGCGCATCGCGAGGCATTGCGGCAGCGCGTCGATGCAGAACCGGTGTTCCGGCACTGGCTACGGGCGCTCGCATCGGACTGACCCACGGCGCATGCGACACTTCCTGTATGCATGCCGACGCCAGCACGTTCCGCGACACGCCCTGCATCCGCATCGACTCCTACGGCGCGACGGCGCTGGTCGCCCTGCATGGCGCACACGTCCTGTCGTGGATCCCCGCGGATGGCCGCGAGCGCCTGTTCCTGTCGGAACGCGCGATGCTCGATGGCCGCACCGCCATCCGCGGCGGCATCCCGGTGATCTTCCCGCAGTTTTCGGACCGCGGCCTGCTGCCGAAGCACGGCTTCGCACGCACGACGCCATGGACGTTCGCCGGCATCGAAGGCGATACCACGGTGTTCGCACTGGACGGCGACGGCAGCCGCGAGCCGGCCTGGCCGCATCCGTTCGTCGCGCGCCTGCGCGTCGCGCTGGAGGCCACCCGGCTGACCGTCGCGCTGGAGATCGAGAACACCGGCGAGCACGCCTTCGCCTTTACCGCCGCGCTGCACACCTACCTGCGCGTGGACGACATCGCGCACGCCGCAGTGGAAGGCCTGCAAGGCTGCGACTTCGAGGACAGCGCCAACGGCGGCACCCTGCATCGCGAACACAATTACGAGGTCGTCTTCGAAGGCGAAGTCGACCGCATCTACAACGATGTGGTCGCACCGCTCATGCTGGTCGATGGCAACGACACCATGGCGATCGAACAGGATGGCTTCGGCGACGTGGTGGCGTGGAATCCCGGCGCGTCGCTGTGCGCCCGCATCGCCGACTTGGCGCCGGACGACTGGCGGCGATTCGTTTGCGTGGAAGCCGCCCAGGTGATGCAGCCGGTGGTGCTGGGGCCGGGCGAACGCTGGACGGGTTTGCAGCGGTTGGGGTGAGGCTCAGGCTGCCATCTCGCGCAACGCATCGCCCAACACCTTGTCCGACACACCGCGCTTCTTGAGTGCTTGCGTCAGGCGCTCGACAAGATCGTCCGCATGGATCGCCTCGTCCCGGCGCAGGCCTTCGCTGATGTAGGACTTGAGCAGGGTCTGGTAGCCGCTGAATCCCTTGTGCGGCGCGATCGCCTTCAGGCTGTCCACCACATCCACCGGGATGCGCAGGGTGATGCTGGTCACCGGCCGATCCTTGGCCAGGCGCTTCTTCAGGGTGTCATTGAGCATAGAGGGCCTCCTCGCGGGGTTCGGCATGGCGGGCGGAGATGATGCGGATGCATTCGCCGTCGAATTCGATGTGGACTACATAGAGCATGCGGCCGATGCGCTGACAGGTGACGATCAAATCTCGAATCTCATGGATACACCGCCTCACCCAACCCATCAGCCCGGATTGACTGGCAGATATAGGTATTTCTGGAACCCCACGAACGTCTGCCTGATCTGTTCCGGCGTACCCAGATCGGCGGCCGCATCCGCAATGGCGTGGTACTTCAGTCGCAGCAACGGCGTGAGCTTATCCATGTCGAGCTCTTCCACGCCTTGCTCGACGTAGTGATCCAGCACGAACTCGACGAAGGCCAGGTGCCGGTTGCTCTTGTAGGTGCTGTTGATGCCCGCCTTGGCACGCACGGCGCGCTCGCTGCGCTTGATCGGCGCCCGCGTGTAGGCAACATAAGCGAGCACGTCGAACAGATCGCTGTCTTCGGCTTCGATGGCTTTCTGCATCTCGCCCAGCGCCTCGCGACCGAAGCCTTTGCCGGCAAGGCCTTCCAGGAGTTTTCCGCGGGTTTCAGGGTTGCTCCAGAGTTCGCGCAACTGGTCTTCGTCGCGGAAGAACTCGGGCAACGCGCCGAACAGGCTTTCCAGGAACTGCGCGGCGGACATCGGCCTGCCGTCCGCGCTCCAGAAGGTGGTGGCGACCATGCTCTGGAGTTGGCGTTCCTTGCCGTCGGCCAGCTTCACCTTGATCTTCGCGGGGCGCGGCTCCACCGGATCGGACGCAATCGACGCCGAAGGTCCTTGCTCATCCGTTGCCTGCAGGTTCGCCGTGCGCGGCTCTGGTTCCACCGGCTCGCCATCCCATTCGGCGTCGCTGAAGTGCAAGTAGGCCTTCACGAAATCGTAGATCGTGAAGTAGTCCTTGCCGTCGTACAGGCGGGTGCCGCGGCCGATGATCTGCTTGAACTCGATCATCGAGTTCACCGACCGCATCAGCACGATGTTGCGCACGTTGCGCGCGTCCACGCCGGTGGAGAGCTTCTGCGAGGTGGTCAACACCGTGGGGATGGTCTTCTCGTTGTCCTGGAAGTCGCGCAGGTATTCCTCGCCCTTCGGCCCATCGTTCGCAGTTACCCGCACGCAATACAGTGGATCGGTATTGGTCTTGTTCTGGTTGATCAGGTCGCGCACCTGCGCCGCGTGTTCCTGAGTGGCACAGAACACCAGGGTTTTCTCGCGAGGGTCGACCTGCTTCATCCATTCGCGCACGCGGAACGCCTCGCGCTCAGGAATCACGATGACGCGATTGAAATCGCTCTCGGTATAGCGTTTTCCCGGCACCACTTCGCCTTCCACCACCGCGTCGTCCGGCGTGTAGGTGTAGTCGTCGATGGTGGTGGCGAACTGCTTGACCCGGAATGGCGTGAGGAAGCCGTCGTTGATGCCTTCCTTCAGCGAATAGGAATACACCGGCTCGCCGAAGTATCCGTAGGTGTCGGCATTGATGGTGCGCTTTGGCGTGGCGGTCAGGCCCAACTGCACCGCGGGCGAGAAATATTCCAGGATCTCGCGCCAGCTGCTTTCGTCCGTGGCACCACCGCGATGGCATTCGTCGATCACGATGAAATCGAAGAAGTCCGGCGGGTAGTCGCCGAAGTGCGGCGATGGCTCGCCATCCTTCGGCGGCCCGCTCATGAAGGTCTGGAAGATGGTGAAGAACACGCTGCCGTTCTTCGGCACGCGCCCCTTCTTGCGGATCTCGTCCGGGGCGATCCGCACCAGCGCATCCTCATCGAATGCCGAGAACGCGTTGTAAGCCTGATCCGCCAGGATGTTGCGATCCGCCAGGAACAGGACGCGTGGCCTGCGCGTCGGTTCGCCTCCGCCCTTCCAGTCGGTGAGGTTCCACTTGCTCTGGTACAGCTTCCACGCCAGTTGGAAGGCGATGAAGGTCTTGCCGGTGCCGGTGGCCAGGGTCAGCAGGATGCGGTCGCGCCCGTCGGCGATGGCGTCCAGCACCCGCTGGATGGCAATGTCCTGGTAATAGCGGCCCTGCCAAGTGCCGCCCTTGTCCTCGAACGGGATGGCGGCGAAGCGGTCGCGCCAGGCGTTGGCAGTCGCAAAGGTGCGTGCCCACAACTCTTCCGGACCCGGGAACGCGCCGACATCGCCCTCGCTGCCCTTGGCCATGTCGATGCCGTAGATCGACTGCCCGTTGGCGGCATAGGTGAAACGCACATCGAGCTTGGCCGCGTATGCCTTGGCCTGCATCACGCCCTCGGCACAGGCCACGTTCCAGGCCTTGGCCTCGACCACCGCCAGCTTGATGTTGCGATGGAGCAGCACGTAGTCGGCGATCTCCGGCTTGGCGCGCTGACCGTGCCCCTGCAAGCGACCTTCGGTGATGCGGAACTCGCGGCGGATCGCGCTGCCCTCGACCACGCCCCAGCCCGCGGCCTTCAGGGCCGGGTCGATGTATTCGGCGCGGGTCTCTGCTTCGTTCATTGGTTTCCCCTGACCGGGAGAATAGCAACGCCCCTACAGGTCCTGCGGGTATGATGCTCGGCAAGTGGGTTGGGGGGTTCCCAGCCGGCGTCAGGGCTTCGGTGCGTTCACCGGGGCCTTTCGCTTTCTGGGGTTCTCCACTGCAAGTCTCCCAGCTGCTTGAGATTTAACTTTTTGCCTTAAAGCACTTAAGTGATTGTTCCGGAATGGGAAATATCTTCCAGGAAGCCTCAGATCGGGTTTGCTCTAAAGCAGACCACTACGCCCAATAGGGGACGTATCGCGCATAGCGGGTCGACGTGGTTTCGGAATCGTCCAGCTTGATCTTCCCGGCTTCCTTGGCCGCACCGATCACTTGGGACACCGTTGCTGTCATTGCCTCGGACAAGCCGAAGCGCTCCCTCAGTGACTGATTCGTCATGCGCTTTCGGTTGACGTACTGCAGCACGCAATGCTGAAAACACGCGCGGATCCGGTCCGACTTGGCCATGTCGGAAAAATCCCGGTGGGCGTACAGCACCACAGTGGTCGCGACGCCTCCGGTGATGACCTCATGCGCAGGCAACTGGTAGTCCTCGGCGAGCTGCGTCACCTTGTCCATGCCGCTGCCCTTTTGTTCGCAAATGCGGAACTTGCGCATCAAACCGGCCATACGCTCGTTGCGGGCACGATCCTCGTCGATGAAGCGGTCCGGATCGATCGGTGGGATACCGGCGTTGGAAATCTCGATCCTGTCGGAGTACATCTCGATCTTCACGCCACGCCCGGTGATGTCGAAGTCCTGATGCACGAGGGCGTTGGCAATCAACTCTCGCAATGCCTGCTTCGGGAACATCTTGGTTTCCTCGCGCAGGCCATGCTCAACGAATCGATTCTGCGGTGCGGACGCATGAACATGATCCAGCAGTCCCTCAAAGCCCACCGCATAGCCCTTGAGTCCCTGGGTTTCGTCCCTCGTCACCAGCTTGCTGGCGCCGTCGTAGATGATGACCCGAGGTGCTTTCCGTGCAAGCTCGTCCGAAATCATGTCGAGACGCTTCGCCAATAAAAGTGCCGTCATGTTGCTGATGTTCCAACCCGAGCTTCCTCGGGATATCAGCTGCATATCCTGCAGACGCCCGATCACGCCAGTGCGGTCTGTTGGATAAGGAAGCTGCAGCAGATCGAAGAACGCCTGCGTATCCAGCAACGCAACAACATCATCCGAAGACACCTCCGCAGCAGCGGAACACTCAGACCAGTCCGGCTTCGCTTCGTCCATGATCCTGCGCAACTGATCCGGTGTCATGCCCACCAAGGATTCGCCAGCACGCATCCAGTACTGGCCATCGATATGCAACGGCTGGCCAATCGGGCGTGCAGGAATCGAAAAAACCAGAACGCGGCCATCGGCATGCCCCAGTTCAACTACCTCCAGGCGAATACCCAAGCGATTCGTCACTTGAAGCTTGATCTCGTTCAGATGTTTCTCGACGAGGAATGCCTGCGTTCCGACCACCCGACGCGGGCAGGTGTTGCTGACGCCAAGCACCAAGTAACCACCGCCTTCATTGCCAAGGGCCACGCAATAGTCGAGCAGTTTGCTGTTGTCGAATTGCTGCTTTGCCTCCTTGAACTCCAGGTGTTCCGTTTCTGCGGGCGTTGCCAGCCAGTGTCCCAGCATTTCGAGCGTGATGATTGGATTCGTCATAACTGTCCGGAAAACGCCCGCTGCAGCAGGGATTGCTTGAGTTCGTCCAGGGCGGCGAGTTTGCGGGTGTAGAGGGATTCGAGCTTCACGATCTCCTGTTCCACACGGGCAAGCTGCGCCACAACCACTTCCTGCGCACCCCCTGAACGTAATGGAACCATGAGACTTTCAAGTTTCCCAATCGTCAGGGTATCCACAGTTGCCCCATTGCCACGATCAAGCTGATCGTGAAACGCCGCAGATCGGATCCAGTACTTCACGTATTCGCTCGAAACATCCGACGTTCGCCGCATCCAAAGCACACTTGCGTCTTTGAAGTAGAAGCGGTCGCTCTCCCTGACGATGTGTGCATTCCCGATCGTGCCAATGGCAGTGATCACGATATCGCCCGCAGTGGGGACGCCATTTTTTTCCGCCAACTCGGCGAAATGGTTCTCCGAGATAAACAACTCGTTATCGACTCTTCCTTCCAAGGCCAGTCGCGTGACTTCTCGGCCTCGGTAAAAAGGAACTCCTTCGCTTTTCCATTCCGACTTCAGGACTCGCTTACTTGACCCGACGTCGAACAGCTCATCGATCCGAGAGCACTCAGCCGCAGCCTCGAAAAATGCTCCGAGCATGCCCTCAAACACTGCACGCGCCATCTGCAGATTCTTCTCCGCATTGGCTTTGGCGGTAGCGATGCCCGCAAATGCTTCGTCGAGGATGGCAACGATGCGCTTCTGCTCCGGAACCGATGGTATCGGCACTGGAATCTCTCGCAAACTTCCCTGATTGAGCTTCGGAACGGTCAGGCCGGAAACGAATCCGCTCAAGTCGACGAAGTTCAAGTAATAGATCAGCCATTGGTCGATCAGCTTGCTGCGGGATGGGCGAAGGACATGAGCATGGTTGTTGACCCAAACCCTCCCATCGACCGGAAACGCACTGTTCTCCCCTGCCCCCCATTTCGCACCATCCTCGCCCACCAATACGAGCGGCTCATCGAACAGGAATCCACTCACATGATCCAAGACACCTGTGGCACCGAAGTATGGATACGGCCCCGGCTCGCGATCACGCTTGGTAATTGGCTTACGCCGCGAATCAAGCACTTCACATAGCTCTCCGAGTGGAGCTACCGGGAAAGCAGTCATAGCAACGTCCTGATCTTCGCCAACACCCCCGCGCTCTCCGCATCAAGCGCGGCAATTTCATCGAGGATTTCCTTCGGGCTTCGGTGCGCGGCAACTTCGCCACCCTTCGGATTCTTCACCGACAAATCAAACGCAGTCTGATCGACGGACGTGGCATCCACCGTCCAGCTTTTCGCCGACTCCGCAAACGTCTTCTGCAGCGCCACGAACTCCGCCAGATCCGCATCGTTCAAGGGATTGGTCTTGCCCATGCTGCGGCCCGGATCCAGCTGGTAGTACCAGGTCTTGCGCGTGGGCGCGCCCTTCTCGAAGAACAGCACCACCGTCTTCACACCCGCGCCCTGGAACGTGCCGGACGGGCAATCCAGCACCGTGTGCAGGTTGCACTCCGCCAGCAGCTTGTGGCGCAGGCTGGTGCTGGCGTTGTCGGTGTTGGACAGGAACGTGTTCTTGATGACGATAGCCGCGCGCCCGCCGGGCTTGAGCATGCGGATGAAGTGCTGCAGGAACAGGAATGCGGTTTCCCCGGTCTTGATCGGGAAGTTCTGCTGGACTTCCTTGCGTTCCTTGCCGCCGAACGGCGGGTTGGCAAGCACGATGGTCTTCTGGTCTTTCGGCTGGATGTCGTTGAGGTTCTGGCCCAGGGTGTTGGCGTGGACGATATTCGGTGCCTCGATCCCGTGCAGGATCATGTTCATCACACCAATGACGTAGGCCAAGCCCTTCTTCTCGCTGCCGTAGAAGGTTTTTTCCTGCAGGAGTTTGATGTCCTTGGTGGTCAGCTTGCCCTTGCCGCGCAGGTAGTCGTGCGCCTCGCACAGGAAGCCGGCGCTGCCGCAGGCGCCGTCATAAATCGTGTCGCCGATGGTCGGTGCGAGCACCTGGATCATCGCGCGGATCAACGGGCGCGGCGTGTAGTACTCGCCGCCATTGCGCCCGGCATTGCCCATGTTGCGGATCTTCACCTCGTACAGGTGCGACAGCTCATGCTTTTCGGCACTCGTGCCGAAGCGCAGTTCGTCCACGCGCTCGATCACGTCACGCAGGTTGTAGCCGGAACGGATCTTGTTGGTCAGCTCGCCGAAGATCTCGCCGATCTTGTATTCCAGCGTCTGCGGGCCGGAGGCCTTGACCTTGAAGCCCTGCAGGTAGGGAAACAGTTCGTCATCGACGAAATCCACCAGATCCGGGCCGGACAGCGCCTTGTTGTGGTCCAGCTTGCCGTCTTTCGTCTTCGGTGCGGCCCACACGTCCCAACGGTACTTCTTCTGCAGCAGCCAGTCGTACTTGCGGCCTTCCAGCCTGGCCTCCAGTTCCTTGTCGCGCTCCAGCGCGTCCAGGTACTTGAGGAACAGCAGCCACGACGATTGTTCCGTGTAGTCCAGCTCGCTGGTGCAGCCGGCATCCTTGTGGAGGATGTCGTCGATGTTCCTGAAGGCTTGTTCGAACACGGGGAATCCGGCTGGCGATGCGAACCGGGACTTTAAGCGCGCGCAGGTTTGCCGCCAAGCCGCCACACGGATTGCCTAGCCAGCACAAGCACTTACGAGCCCGCCATACCAAACCATCTACTACTCAGCGCGCGTCGGCGCCTTGGCTTTTCCTTGGGGAGCCTCCGGCGCAACTAAGCGCCGCTCGGTGCGGATGCTTTCGGCCAGGCCAAGCCCCGCTTGACGAACTCATCCTGCAACTGCCGCTTGCGAACCTCATCGCGCACGGAGTCCGCAACGAAGGCGGACAGCGTCTCGCCTTCCTTCAACAATGACTCGATCTCTAACCGCAGGGCCGGGTCAACGCGTACCGAGGGGAATCTGGCGGTCTTCATGCAATCTCCCGTGCATCGTTCTGTCATGAACGATGCGCCTGCGCCTCCCGCGTGGCAAGCGCAGCGGACTCAGAGGATGTACCGACTCAAATCCGGATCCTGCGCCAGCTCGCCGAGGTGGGCGTCCACGTAGGCGCGGTCGATGACGAGGCTGCCGCCCTTGTCGGGGGCGTCGAAGCTGAGGGTTTCCAGCAGGCGTTCGAGCACGGTGTGCAGGCGGCGGGCGCCGATGTTTTCCTGGCGTTCGTTGACGTGCGCGGCGATCTCGGCGAGGCGGTCCACCGCATCGCTCGCGAACTCAAGCTGCAGGCCTTCGGTGCCCATCAGCTCGACGTACTGCTTGGTCAACGAGGCCTTGGGCTCGGTGAGGATGCGGACGAATTCGTCCTTGCCCAGCGCGCCAAGTTCCACCCGGATCGGGAAGCGGCCCTGCATTTCCGGGATCAGGTCGCTGGGCTTGGCCAGGTGGAACGCGCCGCTGGCGATGAACAGGATGTGGTCGGTCCTCACCGCGCCGTACTTGGTGCTCACGGTGCTGCCCTCGACCAGCGGCAGCAGGTCGCGCTGCACGCCTTCGCGGGACACATCGGCGCCATAGCCTTCACTGCGCTTGGCGACCTTGTCGATCTCGTCGATGAAGACGATGCCGTGCTGCTCGCAGGCCTCGATCGCGGCCTCGCGGATCTCGTCCTCGTTGACCAGCTTGCCGGCTTCTTCCTCGACCAGCATCGGCCGCGCGGCCTTGATCGCCATGGTCTTCTTGTGGGTCTTGCCGCCGGCGATCTGGCCGAACACCTGGCGCAGCTGCTGGCCCATCTCCTCCATGCCCGGCGGCGCCATGATGTCCACGCCGACGTTCATCGCGATGTCGAGTTCGATCTCGCGCTCGTCCAGCTCGCCGGCGCGCAACTGCTTGCGCAGCTTCTGTCGTGTCGTGGATTCCAGCGATGAAGGTTCCGCGCCGATGTCGACGGTCGTGGTCGCATTGGGGTTGAAGCCGAATGCCGGCGCGGTCTCGCGCTTGGGCAGCAGTGCATCCAGAATGCGGTCTTCGGCGCGATCCTCGGCCTGGGTACGCACGCGAGTCTTGGCCTGCGCGCGATACAGCTTGACCGCGGTATCGGCCAGGTCGCGGATGATCTGCTCGACGTCCTTGCCGACGTAGCCGACCTCGGTGAAGCGCGTGGCTTCGACCTTCACGAACGGCGCATTGGCCAGCGTGGCCAGTCGGCGCGCGATCTCGGTCTTGCCGACACCGGTGGGCCCGATCATCAGGATGTTCTTCGGCATCACTTCGTTGCGAAGCTCGGGCGGGAGCTGCGCGCGCCGCCACCGGTTACGCAAAGCGATGGCGACGGCGCGCTTGGCCGCGTGCTGGCCGATGATGTGGCGGTCGAGCTCGGCGACGATCTCGCGCGGGGTCATGTTGGTGGAGGTGTTGTCGATCTTGTGCATTTTTTTGGCTCTTGAGGGAGCGGGATTTCGTGGAAGCAGGCTCTTGTGGGAGGGGCTTCAGCCCCGAGCTCTGTCCAGACCAGGGAGAAACAAGAGCTCGGGGCTGAAGCCCCTCCCACAGGATTCAAAGCTGCTCGACCACGATGTTGCGGTTGGTGTAGATGCAGATGTCGCCGGCGATGTTCAGCGCTTCGGTGGCGATGGACTTGGCATCGAGTTCGGTATGCGCCAGCAGCGCGCGCGCCGCGGACAGCGCGTACATCCCGCCGGAACCGATCGCGATCAAGCCGTCTTCCGGCTCGATCACATCACCGGTGCCGCTGATGACCAGGCTGGTCTCGGCATCGGCCACCGCCAACAACGCTTCCAGCTTCCCGAAGCGACGCTCGGTGCGCCAATCCTTGGCCATTTCGACCGCGGCGCGCTGCAACTGGCCATGCTTTTCCAGCTTGGCTTCGAACAATTCGAACAGGGTGAACGCATCCGCGGCGGCGCCGGCGAACCCGGCCAGCACGCGGCCGTCCTTGCCGAGCCGGCGCACCTTGCGCGCGTTGGCCTTCATCACGGTATGGCCCAGGGTGACCTGGCCGTCGCCGGCGATCACCACCTGGCCGTTGCGGCGGACCGAGACGATGGTGGTGGCATGGAACACGGTGGGATTCTGGCTGGGGTCCATCGGCATCTCCTGTGAAATCCCGATGTGGGGACATGGCCGCGCGCTTCAAGCATGGCTTCGGGCACACTGGCGGCATGCCCGACCTCATCAGCATCGCCGTCCCGATCTTCAACACCGCCCGCTTCCTGCCGGCGGCGCTGGACAGCCTGCTGGCGCAGGATTACCCGCACTGGGAAGCCCTGTTGTGGGATGACGGTTCGACCGACGGCAGCAGCCAGATTGCCGCCGCCTACGCCGCCCGCGATCCGCGCTTCCACCTGCTCGGTGAAGGCCGCAACCATGGCGCCAGCGCGGCGCTGGCGGCTTCTCTGGCGATGGCGCACGGAAGTCACATCGGCACCCTGGACAGCGACGATGCGCTGGAGCCGGACGCGCTGTCTTCGATGCTCACGTTCATGCAGTCACGCCCGCAATTGGGCATGGCCTATTCGCAGTACGTGGAGATCGATGCAGGCGGCAGCCTCATCCGCCCCGGCAAGCGTTTCCTCACGCCTTACTCGCCGCACCAGCTGCTGGTGGAGTTCATGACCTTCCAATTCCGCCTGATCCGCGCCGACGCCTATCGCGCATGCGGCGGTTTCGATCCGGCATCGCGCTATGGCGAGGACTACGACCTCTGCCTGCGCCTGTCGGAGCGCGTCGAGGTGGGCCATCTGCCGAAGTCGCTGTACCGCTACCGCATGCGCGACGCATCGATTTCCCACGCCAGCCGCCTGCGGCAGGTGCGCGCGAGTTTCGACGCCGCCCAGCGCGCGTTGCAGCGCCGCGGCCTGCAGGGGAAATACGCACTGGCGCTGGGCGTGCGCGCACGCCATGTGCTGCGACCGAAGGATGCATCCTCGCCACAGGGTGATGGCGCATGAGCAAGTCGACCTTGCAGGTGCTGGTACCGGTGCGTGGCGATGCGCCCTTCCTCGCGGCCGCACTCGCCAGCCTGCGTGCGCAGACCTTCACCGGATGGCAGGCGACGCTGTGCCCGCTCGATGCGAACGCACGCGACATCGCGATGCGTGCCGTCGATGGCGATGCGCGCATGCAGGTCGCCGACACCGTCGGCATGGCCGAAGCCAGCGCACTCGCGCACGGCGCGCATGCCGATGCTTCCGAATTCCTGTGCGTGCTTGATAGCGACGACACGCTGGAGCCGGCGGCATTCGCGGTCCTCCTCGACGCGCTGGCCGCGAATCCGGACGCCGGCATGGCCTACAGCCGGCATGTCCTGATCGATGCGAACGGGCGCGCGCTCGGCCCCGGACCCTTGTGCGAATTGCCGTACTCGCCGGATGCGCTGCTGCTGGATTTCATGACCGGGCCACTTCGGATCTTTCGCAAGCAGGCGTATCGCGATGCCGGCGGCTTCGTCAGCGCGCATGCCGACGCCAGCGACTACGACCTGTGCCTGCGGCTGTCGGAAGTCACCGACATCGTGCATGTGCCGCAGGCACTGTACCAGCGACGTATCCATCCGCAGGCGCCGGAAATCGCGCGCTGGGCGGAGGGCATCGAGGCGCGCTACGGCGCGTTCGTCGATGCGGTGAAGCGGCGAGGCCTGGACGCGCAGTACGACGTCGCCCTGCACATCGACAGCTGGCACATCCTGCAGCCGCTGCGCGCGTTTGGTGGCGTGGGGAACTGGGGCTGAGCCAACCGTACCCATTCGTAGCCGACCGTAGCCCGGGTAAGCGAAGCGCACCCGGGGATGACTCGCAACACATAGAGCCCCGGATGCGGCCTTCGGCCTTATCCGGGCTACAGGATCAATGCGATGTCGTCGCTCGCAGCACTCGTAACCCGGACAAGCGAAGCGCACCCGGGGTGATGGATCAATCGCCCGACTTCCGCTTCGCCCGCGGATGCGCGGCGTCGTAGACCTTGGCCAGGTGCTGGAAATCCAGGTGCGTGTAGATCTGGGTGGTGGCGATGTCGGCATGGCCCAGCAATTCCTGCACGCCGCGCAGGTCGCCGGAGGACTCCAGCATGTGGCTGGCGAAACTGTGGCGCAGCAGATGCGGATGCACGCGCTTGAACACGCCCTGGCGCATCGCCAGCTGGCGCAGGCGCAGTTGCACCGCGCGCGGGGTGATCGGCTTGCCGCCGCGACCGGGAAAGACCGGCGATGCATCGGTGCCGCCGGATTCGTCGCGCCAGGCCTGCAACGCCGCCCGCGCATGCGAACCGACCGGCACGATGCGCTGCTTGCTGCCCTTGCCGAGCACGCTGACCAGGCCCTGTTCGAAGTCGAGGTCGGCCCAGCGCAGCGCGCAGGTTTCCGCCAGGCGCAGCCCGGACGAATAGAACAGTTCCAGCAACGCGCGGTCGCGCAGGCCCAGCGGCGCGTCTGTGGCGACTTCGACCAGTTGCACGGCCTCGTCCACGTCGAGCACCTGCGGCAACTTGCGCGGCGCCTTCGGCGCACGGATCGCCTCGGCCGGACTGGCCACGACCTGGCCGTTCTTCAGCAGCCAGCGATACAGGCTGCGGCATGCGGAGAGCCGGCGTTGCAGCGATTTCGGCGACAGGCCGCGACGATGCTCGGACGCGATGAACGCACGCAGGTCGTCGCCCTGCAGGTCGAGCACGGTGCGGCCGTTGGCGTCGGCCCAGGCCTGCAGCGCAGCGAGATCGCGACGGTAGGCATCGAGGGTGTGTGCCGAACCTTGCCGCTCGACCGACAGGTGCGCGAGGAAGGCCTCGACCGGACCCGTCGCGTTCATGTCATCCGCGCGGGAACCGCTGCAGCCCCGCCGCCAGCGCTTCGCCCATCATGCGCAGGAACAGGGTGCCCATGCCGGGGAAGAAACGGTTGGGATCGCGGCTGCCCACGGCGACCAGGCCGACACCGGGCAAGGACAGCAGCGCCGAGCTCTGCACTTCGTCCACGCGCGGGCCGTACAGCAGCGCGTTCTTGTCCGGATGCAGGCGGCCGCAGACCGGTTCGCCGCTGCCGAGGATGTCGCGGAAACCGGCCAGCCGCGCATCGTCCTGCGCGATGACCTGCAACCAGTCGACATCGCCCACGCCGTCGACCGGATGGAAGGCCACGATCCGCACCAGGTCGCCCTGGAAATCTTCCGCCAGCGAGGCGGCCATCGCACGCAAGGTGTCGGCGGCGTTGCCTTGCTTCATCAGCGCCAGGGTCAGCTGGTGCGTGCGTACCGCCAGCCGCTCGTTTTCCTGCGCATTGCCGAACAGGTCGTGCAGGCGCCGCGAGAGTTCGCGGTTCTTGTCGCGCAGCACATCCAACTGGTAGCTGGCCAACGATGCGGCCGGGCCGTCCTCGCGCGGGACCACCAGGGTCAGCGCCAGGTCGGGGAACTGCTGCAGGAACGTCGGGTGGCGACGCAGCCAGGCGGCCACTTCATGCGCGCCGAGTTTTTCGGTGTTGTCCAGGCCCATCGTCACGCGTCGTTCCCCTCTTGCATCGTTGCTTCGAACACGAAGGCGGCAGGGCCGCCCATGGACATCGTGCCTGCCCGGCGATCATGGCGGATGCGCAGGCGACCGCCCGGCAGGTCGACCAACACGTCGCGATCACCATCGACGCGGCCGCGCGCCGCCAGCACCGCCACCGCCGCGCAGGCACCACTGCCGCAGGCGAGGGTCTCGCCGACGCCGCGCTCGAACACGCGCAGGCGGATATGGCCGGGCGACAGCACCTGCGCGAAACCGACATTCGCCGATGCCGGGAACGCCGCATGCCGCTGCAGGGCCGGGCCGATGCGGGCGACGTCGGCGGTGTCGACATCGGCGACCTCGATCACCGCATGCGGGTTGCCCATCGATACCGCGCCGAAGCGAAGGTGTTCGATTCGCTCGCCATTGGCGACTTGCACCACGTAGTCGTCCTGCGCCTGTGCGAAACCGGACAGGGGGATCTCGCTCGGCTCGAACCGTGGTGCGCCCATCTCGATCGTGAAGCCGCCATCGCCATTCGCCTCGACCCGGTGCGTGCGCGACGGACTATCGATGGTGAATTCGCCCTGCACCGGCGCGGCGCCATCGCGCACCAGCCAGGCGGCGATGCAGCGCGCGCCGTTACCACACTGCCCCGACGGCGAGCCGTCGGCATTCCAGATCCGGTAGGAGGCGATCGAACCGGCTTCACGCGGTGGCTCGACGGTCAGCAACTGGTCGCAGCCCACGCCCATGTGGCGATCGGCGATGCGCGCGCAGGTGGCGGGATCCGGCGGCGCTTGGCCGTCGCGCAGGTCCAGCACGACGAAGTCGTTGCCGGCGCCATGCATCTTGGTGAAGTGCAGCGGCATCGACGCCTCAGCGGCGCGTGGCGGGCGTTCCGCTGGCGCTTTCCGGAGTCGTTGCAGGTGCGGGCGTGTCCGCCGGCGGAGCGGGCAGGTCGGCAGGCGCATCCGGCATCACCAGCGGGCCCTTGTTGCCGCAGGCACCGAGGATGCAGAGCAGGAAGATGGCGAATGCGAGGCGCTTGATCATGCCGGCAGTGTACCCGCGGCCTTGCTCACTGTCGCGGCTCGGGACGCCGCCACAGCCATGTCGCAACCATGGCCATGAACGCGGTGCCGCTGGCCGCCATCCACCATTTCGGCGCGGTCAGGAACATGACCACTGCGCACAGCGCCATCATGCCGATGGCCAGGCGCTTGGCGCGCCGGCTGACCGCACCTTCGCGTTCCCAGTCGCGGATCATCGGGCCGAACTGCCGGTGCGCGAGCAGCCACGCATGCAGGCGTTGCGAACCGCGCGCGGCGGCGAACGCGGCCAGCAGCACGAACGGCACGGTGGGCAGGCCCGGCACCACGATGCCGACGATGCCGATCCCGAGGCTGGCGTAGGCCAGCAACCACCACAGCCAGCGGGTCATGAGCTTATCTCCTCCCCTGCGAAGGCAGGGGGAGGCTGGGAGGGGTTTGGGCTTCTTCTCGCATGCCTACCCCACCCCGACCCTCCCCTTCAGGAAGGGGAGGGAGAACATCACTTGCCGGCGTCGACACCCAACTGGTCGAGCATGAAGGAATACATCTCCGCCTGTTCGCGATAACGACGGAAACGACCCGACTTGCCGCCGTGGCCGGCTTCCATGTTGGTACGGAACACCACCGGTTCACTCGACGTGTTGAGGTCGCGCAGGCGCGCCACGTATTTCGCCGGTTCCCAGTACTGCACCTGCGAATCCCACAGGCCGGTGCCGACGAAGGTGGCCGGGTAGGCCTGCGCTTTCAGGTTGTCGTACGGCGAGTAGGTGAGCATGTAGTCGTAGTACGTCTTCTGCTCCGGATTGCCCCACTCGTCGTACTCGTTGGTGGTCAGCGGGATGCTGGCGTCCAGCATCGTCGTCACCACGTCCACGAACGGCACCTGCGAGAGGATGACTTCGTACTTCTCCGGCGCCATGTTGGCGATCGCACCCATCAGCAGGCCGCCGGCGCTGCCACCCAGCGCGGCCACGCGGTCCGGCGCGGCATAGCCTTCCTTCACCAGGAAATCGGTGACGTCGATGAAGTCGGTGAAGGTGTTCTTCTTGTGCAGCAGCTTGCCGTCCTCGTACCAGGCGCGGCCCATTTCCTGGCCGCCGCGGATGTGGGCGATGGCATAGGCCATGCCGCGATCCAGCAGGCTGACCGTGGTGACGCTGAAGCCCGGATCCATCGACGCGCCGTAGCTGCCGTAGCCGTACTGCAGCAGCGCGCCCTTGCCGTCCTTCGCGAAGCCCTTCCTGTAGACGATCGACACCGGCACCTTGACGCCGTCACGCGCAGTCGCCCACAGGCGTTCGGTGACGTAGTTCGCCGGATCGTAGCCCGGCACCGGCTGGCGCTTGAGCTCGCGGCGCTCGCCGGTCTTCACGTTGAGCTCGTAGGTGGTCGCCGGCATCGCCAGCGAGGTGTAGCTGTAGCGCAGCCAGTCGGTGTCGGTTTCGGCGTTGACGTCCAGGCCCATCGAGTAGGCGCTTTCGTCGGCCTTCACGTACTCGGACGCACCGCCGTCCTTGAGCACGCGCACGCGCTCCAGGCCACCGGAACGCTCGGCCACGGCAGCGAACCCGTCGAACAATTCGATGCCTTCCAGGAACACCTGCGGGTCGTGCGCGATCCAGTCCTTCCAGTCCTTGCGCGAGCTGCTGCCGTCGGCGGCGGTGACGACCTTGAAGTTCTTCGCGCCGCCGTCGTTGGTGCGGATCACCCAGCGACCGCCGTGGTGGTCGGCGTCGTATTCGACATCGCGCGCGCGCGGCGCCAGCACCCTGAAGGCATCCGGATTGGTGGCGGGTGCGTAGCGGGTTTCATTGGACACGGTGCTGTCCAGCACGATGACGATGTACGCATCGTCGCGGGTGCGGCCGATGCCCATGTAGTAGGTATCGTCTTTCTCTTCGTAGACCAGCACGTCGTTGTTCGGATCGGTGCCGACGACGTGCTTCTTCACCTTCGTGCTGAGCAGGGTTTCCGGGTCGTTCTCGATGTAGAAGAAGGTCTTGTTGTCGTCGGCCCACACGCCGTAGCCGGCGGTGCCGGGAATGGCATCGTCCAGCACCTTGCCGGTCTGCAGGTCCTTGATCCGCAGGGTGTACTGGCGGCGACCGTTGGTGTCGTCGCCGTAGACCAGCCAGCGATTGTCCTGGCTCACCGTGCGGCCGCTGACCGCGTAGTAGTCCTTGCCGGTCGCCATCGCGTTGACGTCCAGCAGCACCTCTTCGCCGGCGAAGTCGGCAGCCTCGTTGGCCTTGAGGATCGCCTTCGCGTCGATGCCGGCGGCGTCCTTGCGGCGCGCGTGGATCGGATAGTCCTTGCCGGCCTCGAAGCGGCTGTAGTACCACCAGCCGCGCTCGCGGAACGGCACGCTGGCATCGTCCTGCTTGATCCGCGCGACGATTTCGTCATACAGCTTGCCCTGCACCGGCTTGAGCGGCGCCAACACCGCATCGGCATAGGCGTTCTCGGCATCGAGGTAGCCGAGCATCGCCTTGTCCTGGCGCTTGTCGTCGCGCAGCCAGTAGTACTCGTCCTGGCGCTCGGCACCGAATGGGGCCTTGACCACGTGCGGTTTCTTCGCCGCGTCGGGCGGGCTGGGGATGTCGGAAGCGTGTGCGGTCATGGCGAAGGCGAGTGCGAGGAAGAGGGCGTGCGATTTCATGTCGGCGGTCACTTGCTGAGTTGCTGCCAGAGGAAGGTATAGGCCAGTGCGTTCATGTGCGCGGACTGTGCGTTGTTCGCCGCGCCACCGTGGCCGCCCTCGATGTTCTCGTAGTAGCGCACGTCTTTCCCGGCCGCTTCCATCAGCGCCATCATCTTGCGCGCGTGCGCCGGATGGACGCGGTCGTCCTTGGTCGACGTGGTGAACAGCGTCGCCGGATAGTCCTTCTTCGCATCGAACAGGTGGTACGGCGAGAAACCCTGGATGAACGACCAGTCCGCGGTGTCCGGATCGCCGTATTCGGCCATCCACGACGCACCAGCGAGCAGGTGGCTGTAGCGCTTCATGTCGAGCAGCGGCACCTGCACCACGATCGCGCCGAACTTCTCCGGGTACTGGGTGAGCATGTTGCCCATCAGCAGGCCGCCATTGCTGCCGCCCATGGTGCCCAGGTGCTGCGGCGCGGTGATCTTGCGCGCGACCAGGTCGTCGGCGATCGCCGCGAAATCCTCGTACGCCTTGTGGCGGTTGGCCTTGAGCGCGGCCTGGTGCCAGCGCGGGCCGTATTCGCCGCCGCCGCGGATGTTGGCCAGCGCATACACGCCGCCCTTCTCCAGCCAGGCCTTGCCGATGCTGCCCGAGTAGCCGGGGGTCATCGACACCTCGAAGCCGCCGTAGCCGTACAGCAGGGTCGGCGCCTTGCCGTCGAACTTGAGCGCCTTCGGCCGCACCAGGAAGTACGGCACCTTGGTGCCGTCCTTCGAGGCGGCGAAGTGCTGCTCGATCACGCTCCTCGATCCATCGAAGAACACCGGGTTGGACTTCAGCACTTCCGGCTGCTTGCCGAGGTCGGCGATCGACAGGGTGGTCGGGGTCAGGAAGTCGGTGGCGGTCAGCCACACTGCATTGCTGTCTTCATCGTCCACCGCGCCCACGCCGATGGTGCCGATGGTCGGCGCACCGACGAAATCCGCCTTCGCCCAGGCACCCTTGCCAGGCGTCAGCACGAACAGGCGGTTCTTGACGTCTTCCATCACGTTGAGGACCAGGTGGTCCTTGGTCCAGGTGTAGCCGGCCAGCGAGGACTTGTCGGTCGGCTCGAACAGCGCGGTGAACTCGCGCTTGCCGGCCATGAACGCATTGAAATTCGCGGCGATCAGGGCACCGGGCTTGTACGTCTTGCCGCCGGCTTCGTACGGCTCGCGCAGTTCCAGCACCAGCCAGTCCTTGTGCACGCCCTTCTGCGCGGAATTCGGCGCATCGACCTTGGCCAGGCTGCCATCCGCATTCCGCAGGTACAGCTCATCGTTGTAGAACGCCAGCGTGCGGTTGACGAAGTCGCGCTCGTAGCCCGGCGTGTGGTCGTGGCCGGCGGCGATGTACATGTCGCCCGGCTTGCCCTCGTACACGGTCTTCGCCGCGGACATCGGCGTGCCGCGCTTCCACTCCTTGACGATGTTCGGGTAACCCGAACTGGTCAGCGTGCCCTTGCCGAAGTCGGTGTAGACGTACACGGTGTCGCGGTCGATCCAAGACAGGCCGCCCTTGGCCTCCGCGCGGAAGAACCCGTCCTTCACGAACTGCTTGGTGGTCAGGTCGAACTCGCGGGTGACGTCGGCATCGGAACCGCCGGGCGACAGCGCGACCAGGCAGCGCTCGTAGGCGGGACGCAGGCAGTCGGCGCCATGCCAGACCCACTTGGTGCCCTCGGCCTTGTTCAGCGCATCGAGGTCGAGCACGGTCTCCCACTCCGGATTGGCCTTGCGGTATTCGGCCAGGGTGGTGCGGCGCCACAGGCCGCGCTCGTGCTGCTTGTCCTTCCAGAAGTTGTAGTAGTACGCGCCGATCTTCTGCACGCCGGGGATCTTGGCGTCGGAGTCGAGGATGGCCAGGATCTCGGCTTCCAGCGACTTGAAGTCGGCCGAGCTGGCGATCTCGGCTTCCGCCTTGGCATTGCGCGCCTTCACCCAGTCCAGTTGCTTCGCACCCTGCACGTCTTCGAGCCAGGCATGCGGATCGTCGCCGGCAGGCGGATTCTGCGCGGAGGCCGCACCGGCAAGGGCGAGGCCGGCGATCAGGCAGGCGTTGGACAGTTGGGACATGGGCGGCTCCGGCGCAGCGGGAAACCCCGAACGCTAGCACAGGGCCTGCGACCGCCAATGTGCCGGAAGCTCAGGCCCGGCGTGCCAGTGCGGTGGCCTGCGAGACGCGGCGGACCGACCGCCGGGTGGCCTGCACGCGCCGACGACGCGGCAGGCGCACGGCGACTGCTGGCAGCGGGAACCCGCGCAGGCTCCACCACGCTGCCAGCGGCATCCCGACCAGCCACAGCGGCAACCAGCCCAGCCAGTCGCTGCTGCCCCGCGCCGCGGGAACCAGCAGCACGGCGAGGGTGCCGAGGATGACGGCCTGGCGCAGGGCGGAATCGAGGTCTTCGCGGGTCATGGCGGCGCTTCCTGTCGTGTGGCCCGCAGATTGCGACGCGTGCTTCTCACGGACTGCGACGCAGGCTGGATCCGGGACGGGAGGATGCGCGACCGAGCCGCGTCAACGGCCGCAAAGCATGTTGAGCCGGCACCGTCATGTGTGTCGCATGCAGGCACAGCGACCTCATTTGCAATACTTCTCCCGCTCGCGCAATGCGTCGACCAGCAAGTCCTGTTCACGGGCCGTGCGCCCCTGCGTGAACATCTCAACGGCTTTGTCGAGGCCGGCGCAAGGATCGTCCGTATAGCCCGGCGGCCAGAATCCAAGGACCTGCGAAACGCCGCGCACCACGTCCTCGGGCGACAGCTGCCGCCGCATGCGGAACCGGCCGGGCGCCGGCCTGGGCCGTGGGTTGAATGACGATGCCAATGGTTGATGCGCGAAGACGATGCCATCCGCAGGCCCCTTCCCCGCCCGATCCCATGCATCGTCGCCGACCACCCATGCGGGGCTGGACGAGGACACCGCTTGCTCGGCCCTGGCCTGCAGGCGCGCGCGGTGTGTCGCTGGCTTGGCGCTCGAGTCCGGGGCGACCGCTTGGTCCCTGTTCGCCACTGGCTGCGGGCGCGCATGCAATCGCTGGATGAAGACGACCTGCAGCGGTAACCCGCCATCACCGCGGTCGATGACGACCGGACGAACCAGGATCCATGCTGCAATGGCATGGAGCAGCGCCACGAAAAGCCAGGTGACGGCAGCATCCCAGTTGCGCGTCGAACTGGCCCGCGCGCGCCTCACCCTGGTGACGCGACCTGATCGCCCTCGGCCCGCGACGCTGCTCAATACCCCGCCCCGTCCAGCGCCTTGTCGGCCTGCGCGCGGCCGATCTCGATGAGTTCCTCGCCGCGCCAGAACTCGTAGAACTGGCAGGCATCGCGCGGGATGCGGATCAGCAGTTCGGGCGGGTCCAGCGCCAGCTGCACGCGGGCGATCTGCGCCTGCATGGTGTCCAGCGCGCGCGACATCGTCTCGGTCAGGCCGATATGGTGGTCGGGCTTGCCGTCGCCGTCGGCATCGCCGCCGAAATGCTTGCCGATCCAGCGGCCGATCACGCCGGGCGCGCTCGTGCCTTCGACATCCTCGTTTTCGCTTGCCAATTCCCCGGGCGGCGACTGCGGCCAGCCGTGCATGTCCACGGCGACCAGGCGATGTGCGCCCGACAGGCGCGTGGCGGTGATCGGCAACGGCGCCAGCAGGCCGCCATCGACCAGTTCGCGCCCGCCCAGGGTGAACGGGGTGAAGATGCCCGGGATCGCGAACGAGGCGCGCACCGCATCCCACAGGTCGCCGCGGCGCAACCAGACTTCGCGCTGGCGGATCAGGTCGACCGCGACCGCGGTGAAATCGATCGGCAGGTCCTCGATGCGTGGCGTGCCCACCACCTCGCGCAGTTTTTCCAGCAGGCGGTCGCCGGTGAACAACGCGGGGCGGCCGAAGCCCGGATCGAGCAGGCGCAGCATCGAGCCACGACTGGTACCGAGCAGCCAGTCGCGCAATTCCTCCAGCTTGCCTGCGGCGCAGGCGCTGCCGACCAGTGCGCCGCTGGACGCCCCTGCGATCGCGACGATGCGCAGGCCGCGTGCCTGCAGCGCCTCGATCACGCCGATCTGTGCCAGGCCGCGCGCGCCGCCGGCACCCAGCGCCAATGCGATCGGCTCGTCGCGCGAGGCTGCGCTGACCGGCACGCCGCCCATCATGGGGACTGGTAGTTGCCGAGCGCGAGCTGCAGGTGCGCGCGCGCCTGTTCGCGCAACACCTTCGGCTCCACGATCTCGGCGTCGGCGCCGTAATGCAGCACATCCATCAGCAGCTCGCGCGGCACCGAATACGGCACCTTCAGTTCGTAGCGGCCATCGGCCAGGAAGCGGCCCTGCTGCTGCGAATGCCAGTGTTCGTCGGCCACCCAGCGCGCGGCCTTGGCGCTGAACAGGATCGTCGCCCAACCCTTTGGCGCGCCGGAGAAAATGCCGTAGCTGCCAGCCAGGTGCGCGTTGAGTTCGTCGTCGGCCACGTCGCGGGCCACGCCATCGGCGAAGCGCGCGCCGGTGATGCGGTCGATGGAGAAACTGCGCAATTCCTGCTTGGTTTCGTCCCACGCATCCAGGTACCAGTTGTCGCGGTAGTGGGTCAGCCGTTGCGGGCTGACATTGCGCCGGGTTTTCTCGTCGGTGGAGCGCGCGCGGTAGTCGAACGCCAGCTTGCGGCGCTCCAGCACGCTCGACGCCACGATGCGGAACGCGGGTTCGTCCATCCGGCGGATGCGATGCGGGATCACCCGCACGCGCTCGACCGGCCAGGTCTTGCCGCCGGAATGCGCGTCCAGCAGTTTCTCGACGCGTTGCTGCAGCGGCGCCATCGCCGCCGACAACATGCCGCCCGTGCTCCGCGACAGCAGTTGTTGCGCAGCCAGCAGCGCGTGCAATTCCTCCGAGTTCAGCCACAGGCCCGGCAACTCGAAGCGGTCGGCGTCGGCCTTGTCGTAACTAAAGCCGGCTTCGCCATCGCCGACCAGCGGCGCCATCAGGCCATCGCGCAGGAAGGCGAGGTCGCGATACACGGTGGCGCGCGAGCAGCCGAGCTCGTCCTGCAGGCGGGCCACGGTGACCGGGCGACGGGACGCCTGCAACACGCGATGCAGGGCGATGATGCGTTCGTAACGGTCCATGCGACGATTATGCCGCCGATCGCCGACCACGGTGGTCCACGCCATCGATACGCACACGTCCAGAGGATCCTGCATGCCCCCCGCCCGTCACACGCTGTCCCGCCCCCTGCTGGCCGTTGCCATGCTGGCCGCACTGGCCGCCTGCACGCAGTCCGCGCCGCCCGCCACGTCCAAGGGCGAAGACAAACCCACGGCAGCAACAGCCGCATCCGAAGACGCGATCGCCGCGGCCGCGGCCGCGAACGCCGCACCGAAGACGTCGCCGATCGCCGCGAATGCGCCCACACCGCCCGAGGTCAGGCCGGTGGTCGCCGACCCGGCCGCAAAGGTCGACGTGATCGCGGCGATGGACAAGTTCAAGGCCCTGCGCCGCTACCGCATGACCATGATGCGCGGCGACGGCCAGTCCAGCCCGACCACCACCACGGTCGACTACGTGGCCCCCGATCGTTACCGCGTGGCGGGCACCGGCATCCCGAGCCAGGTGGCGATCGGCAACACGCTCTACACCACCGATGCGAGCGGTACCAGGACGAGTCCCGCGCCTGCCGACAGCCTCGCGCAGTGGCGCGACCCCATCGGCTTGCTCGCGACCGGGCGCGATTTCACTGCAGAGAAGGGCCCCAGGCGTTTCGTCTTCGCCATGCCCGCCTCCGAGTACAAGCTGCACGCGACCAAGCCGGTGGCCGCCAACATGAACGTCTGGATCGGCCCGAAGGGCCTGCCGATCAAGCTGGAAAGCCAGGGCCTCGTCGACGGCAAGCTGCTCACCACCGCGATCCGCTATTCCCACTTCGACAGCGACGAGATCAAGATCGACGCGCCCAAGTAATCCTTCGCTTCGGCCAGTGCGCGCGGCACAATGCGCGCCATGGCCGAACCCGTCCTCAACCTGTCGCCCTCACCCGGCGACGAGGTGAAACGCACGACGTGCTACATGTGCGCCTGCCGCTGCGGCATCAAGGTGTGGCTGCAGGACGGCAAGATCCGCTACATCCAGGGCAACCGCGACCACCCGGTGAACCAGGGCGTGCTCTGCGCCAAGGGCGCGAGCGGGATCATGCAGCACTACTCGCCGGCGCGGCTGCGCAAGCCACTGTTGCGCGTGGGCGAACGCGGGGCCGGCGAATTTCGCGAGATCGAATGGGACGAGGCGCTCGAGCTCGCCACGTCGTGGCTGAAGCCGATCCGCGAACGCAATCCCGATGAACTGGCGTTCTTCACCGGCCGCGACCAGTCGCAGGCGCTGACCGGCTGGTGGGCGCAGCAGTTCGGCACGGTGAACTACGCCGCGCATGGCGGGTTCTGCTCGGTGAACATGGCGGCGGGCGGGCTGTATTCGGTTGGCGGCAGCTTCTGGGAATTCGGCGAGCCCGACTGGGAACACACGCAGCTGTTGATGTTGTGGGGCGTGGCCGAAGACCACGACAGCAATCCGCTCAAGCTCGGCCTGGGCAAGCTGAAGCAACGTGGCGCCAAGGTCATCGCGGTCAACCCGGTGCGCAGCGGTTACGGCGCGATCGCCGACGAATGGATCGGCATCCGTCCCGGCACCGACGGCCTGTTCGCGTTCGCGCTGATCCACGAATTGCTGCGGATGGACCGCATCGACCTGGACTATCTGGTGCGCTACGCGAATGCGCACTGGCTGGTGATCGACAATCCCGGCGGTGCCGACGACGGGATGTTCGCGCGCGATGCGGACGGGAATGCGCTCTGCTGGAACACGGACGCGGATGCATGCACCGATGCCACCGCCATCGACATCTCGCCTGCAGTCGTCGGCCGCTACGCGCTGCCCGATGGTCGCAACGCGCACCCGGTGTTCCAGCTGATCGTCGATCGCTACCTCGACCCGCAGTACGCGCCGGATGCGGTCAGCGACCGCTGCGGCATCCCCGCATCGACCATCCGCCGCCTCGCGCGCGAACTCGCGGAGGCGGCCTTCGACAGCAAGCTCGAGCTGCCGATCGCATGGACCGATGCATGGGGCCGAGAACACGCCACGATGCAGGGCCGGCCGGTGTCGATGCATGCGATGCGCGGCATCAGCGCGCACAGCAACGGCTTCCACACCTGCCGCGCGCTGCACCTGCTGCAACTCTTGCTGGGCGCGGTCGATGCACCCGGCTCGTTCCGTTACCAGCCGCCGTTCCCGAAGCCGATCCCGCCGGCGAACCGCCCCGGCAAGACGCGCCGGCCCGATGGCCTGCTCGATGCCGCGCCGCTCGGTTTCGTGCACGGCCCGGAGGACCTGGTCGTCGACGCACACGGCCAGCCGCGGCGCATCGACCATGCGTATTCGTGGGCGTATCCGCTCGCGGCGCACGGGATGATGCACACGGTGATCCGCAATGCCTGGGCCGGCGATCCGTACAAGATCGACACGCTGCTGATGTTCATGGCCAACATGAGCTGGAACTCGGCGATGAACACCGGCGAGACCATGCGCTGGCTCACCGACAAGGACGAGGCCGGCGAGTATCGCATCCCGCGGATCATCTATTCCGATGCGTATGCGTCGGAGATGGTCGCGTATGCCGATCTTGTGTTGCCGGACACGACCTACCTGGAACGCTTCGACGCGATTTCGCTGCTGGATCGTCCGATCAGCGATGCCGATGCGGCCAGCGATGCGATCCGTCATCCCGTGTTCGATCCGGCCACGCAACTCGGCGAAGACGGTGAGCCGCGCGATGTGCGCGGCTTCCAGTCGGTGCTGATCGAATTGGGTGCACGCATCGGCCTGCCCGGCTTGTTGAACGAGGACGGCACGCCGCGGTATCGCGACTACGCCGACTTCATCGTCCGCCACGAGCGCGCGCCCGGCGTGGGCCTGCTGGCCGGCTGGCGCGGTGCGGATGGCAGCGCAGAGGGCAAGGGCGCGCCGAACCCCGGGCAATTGCAGCGCTACATCGAGCACGGCGGTTTCTGGCATTCGCCGGTGCCGGCATCCGCGCGCTATTACAAGATGGCCAATCGCGATTACCTGCAGTGGGCGCAGCGATTCGGCTTCGTGCCCACCGCCGAGCCCATCGTACTGCAGCTGTATTCGGAAACCCTGCAGAAGTTCCGGCTCGCGGCGCAGGGCCACGGCCCGCATCAGCCACCGCCGGAGCATCGCCAGCGCGTGGCGACCTACTTCGATCCGCTGCCGATCTGGTACGAGCCGTTCGAGCACGACCAGACCTCGCGCGACACCTTCCCGCTGAACGCGATCACCCAGCGCCCGATGTTCATGTACCACGCATGGGGCAGCCAGAACGCATGGCTGCGGCAGATCGCGACGCGCAACTGGCTGTACCTGCATCCGCAGACCGGCGCACGACATGGCATCGCCGACGAAGACTGGGTCGAGGTGACATCGCACAATGGCACGATCACCGTGCAGGCGAAATTTGCCGCCAACGTGCAGCCGGACACGGTGTGGAGCTGGAACGCGATCGGCAAGCGCAAGGGCGCATGGAAGCTGGCGAAGGACGCACCGGAGGCCACCAAGAGCTTCCTGCTCAATTACCTGATTTCGGACGTGACGCCGAAGGGCGACTACGCGAATGCCGACCCGGTCACCGGCCAGGCGGCCTGGTTCGACCTGCGCGTGTCGATCCGCAAGGCGGGCGCGCAGGCCGACGAGAGCCAACCGCAATTCAAGCCGCTCGGCTTCAGCGAAGCGAACGAAACACCGCTGCGTTATGGCGTTGGCTTCCGCAAGAGGAATTCGAAATGACCGCACCGCTGGACTGGTACTTCGACGTCATCTCCCCGTTCGCCTACCTGCAGTGGCGACGGTTGCGCCGCGACCATGCAGGCGTCGCACTGAACCCGAAGCCGGTGCTGTTCGCCGCGATCCTCAACCATGTCGGCCAGCTCGGGCCTGCCGAAATCCCGCAGAAGCGCCGCCATACCTATCGCATCGTGCTGTGGCAGGCGCGCCAGGCCGGCATCCCGCTGGTGTTCCCGCCCGCCCATCCGTTCAACCCGCTGCCGGCACTGCGCCTGATCCTGGCCGCGCCGGATCGCATGGCCGCGATCGATGCGGTGTTCGCGCATATCTGGGAACACGGCAAGCCCGCCGACGGCATCGACGCACTGGTCGACGTGGCGCGCGAACTCGGCGTCGACGATCCTGCCACGGCCATCGCCCGCGACGAGGTCAAGCGCGAACTGCTGGCGAATGGCGAGGAGGCGCTGCGGCTTGGCGTGTTCGGCGTGCCGACGCTGAAGGTGCGCGACGAATTGTTCTGGGGCAACGACGCCACCGAGCTCGCACTGGCCTATGCCAACGACGCAGCCACGCTGGATGCCGAGATGCGCCGCGTCGATGCCATTCCCGAAGCGATCCAGCGCATCCGCAAATGACTGCATTGCCGTTGCCGTCGAAGAAGAAGCTCGGGCTGGTCATCGACCTGGACACCTGCGTGGGGTGCCATGCCTGCGCGACCAGTTGCAAGGAATGGAACGCGGGCGGCATCGCCGGACCGCTGACCGACGAGCGACCGTTCGCCAAGGATCCGCAGGGCGTGTGGTTCAACCGCGTGCACAGTTACGAGCTGGCGCCCGACGAAGCGACGCAGCAGCCGGCGCAGACCCTGCATTTCCCCCGCTCCTGCCTGCACTGCGAAACACCGGCCTGCGTGACCGTCTGCCCGACCGGCGCCAGCTACAAGCGCGCGGAGGACGGCATCGTGCTGGTCGACGAAGACAAGTGCATCGGCTGCAAGCTGTGCAGCTGGGCCTGCCCGTACGGCGCGCGCGAGTATTCGCAGGTCGAAGGCGTGATGAAGAAATGCACGCTGTGCGTGGACCGCATCTACAACGACAAGCTCGACGAAGCCGACCGCCAGCCAGCCTGCGTGCAGGCCTGCCCGACCAAGGCGCGGCATTTCGGCGACCTCGGCGATCCGACTTCGAAGGTGTCGCTGCTGGTCGCCGATCGTGGCGGCGTGGCATTGATGCCGGAACTGGATTACAAGCCGGTCAATCGCTACCTGCCGCCGCGTCCGCGCCGCACCGGCGGCGATGACGCGGACGATGCGCCCGCATCGAACGACACCGGCAACCTCGCATCGCGCTGGTTGAACCGCATCCTCAAACGCTGACCTATCCACACAAGGACACGCCACATGGCCAAGGACACCCCGCTCCTCGTCACCACCACGCCCGGCGTCGAAGGCCGCCGCATCGTCGAGTACAAGGGTTTGGTCGGCGGCGACGCCATCCTCGGCGCCAACATGTTCCGCGACATGTTCGCCGGCCTGCGCGACCTGGTCGGCGGCCGCGCCGGCAGCTACGAAAAAGTGCTGCGCGGGGCCAAGACCCAGGCGCTGGAGGACATGATCGAGTCCGCCCGCGAGCGCGGCGCCAATGCGATCGTCGGCGTGGACCTGGACTACGAGACCGTGCAGGTCCAGGACGGCGGCGCGATGCTGATGGTGTCGGCATCGGGCACGGCGGTGGTGATCGAGTGATGGTTGTTCCGCGCCGTTCGATGTTGCCTGCACGCAGCCATCCATGGCGCAACACGCTCGCCTCCGGAGCCCCCGGGGCAGGCGTCGTGCCTGCCCGTCCATGCGATGCGCGCGGCAATGCCGCGCACGCGCGCATCGCATGAACCCCGCGTTTTCCGTCCTGATTTTCACCACCCTGTCCGGCGCCGGCCTGGGCCTGTGGGCATGGCTCGGCCTGCGCATCGCGCTGGGCGAGCCACCGCGGGATTTCCAGGCGCTGGGCTGGATCCTGCTGCTGGCCCATGCCGGCGTCGCGGTGGCGGTGGGCCTGCTGGCCTCGTTCTGGCACCTCGGCAAGCCGCTGCGTGCGTGGCGCGCGTTCTCGCAATGGCGCACCTCGTGGCTGTCGCGCGAGGGCGTGCTGGCGGTCGCCACGTTTATCCCCGCGGGTGCCTTGCTGCTCCTGCTGTCTGATGGAACGGGTCCGGGCCGCATCGACCTCGGCGTGCGGGTGGTGGCGGGCGCATTGGTACTGCTCAGCCTGGCCACGATCGCCTGCACCGCGATGATCTATGCCTCGCTGAAGCCGATCCCGGCGTGGCGGCATCGGCTGGTGCTGCCCGGCTACCTGCTGTTCGCGCTGCTGACCGGCGGGTTGCCGATGCTGTTGTCGACCTGGCCGAATGCAGGCGGGATGGATCGGGGGCTACCGTGGCTGCTGGTCGCCATCGTGGTGGCCGCGTTGGCGTTGAAACTCGCCTACTGGCGCGACATCGACCGTAGTCCGCTGCCGCAGTCGCGCGGCGATGCGATCGGCCTGCCGCAGCGCACGCCCTCGGTGTTCGAGCGCCCGCACACCGAAGCCAACTACATCACCCGCGAGATGGCCTTCGCGGTGGCACGCCGCCATGCCAGCCTGCTGCGCATCGCGTCGGTGCTGCTGTTCGCCGGCCTGCCGCTGCTGTGCCTGTTCGCGTGGTACGCCACCGCGGGCGCGGGATGGCCGTTGCCGCTGGCCATCGGCAGTGCATTGCTGGGCGCGTTCGCCGAGCGCTGGCTGTTCTTCGCCCAGGCCCGGCACCTGGTCACGTTGTACTACTGACCCTGCGCGGTAGAATCGCGGCCACCCCACCCGCGTCGACTGGCCCATGCTGCCGCTGCTGTGGCTGGCGTTCACCGCGCCGCCGATCACCCTCGACCATGTGCCCGCACCGATCCTTGAACCGGTCGTCGCACAGCGCCTGCTCGCGCCGCCGCAATGCCTGGCAGCAGCTTGCCTGCATGGCGAATGGCAGCTGAGCGGCCTGCCGGAGATCCCCGCGGGCCAGCGCCGCCTCGATGCCGGGGACCTGCCCGGTACCGGCAGCGTGCTGCACATCGCCGACCGCAAGCGCCGCGACTGGATGAAACCGCAGGGCAGCAACGACCGTGTGGGCATGCAGGTCGGCATGAATGCGTTGAGTACCGACGACGCCAGCGTGGCGTTCTCGGTGGACACCGCGTATCGCCTGCAGGCCTATGCCGACGACGGCACCGCCGGCACCGGCCCGGTGCTGCGCGGGCAACTGGAATGGCGGCAGGCGCTGGGCGAACGCGCGCGGCTGTCGCAGACCACCCGCGTCGAGACCGGCCAGCACGGCACCTACCTGCGCAACAGCCTGCTGTTCAACCTGCAGTTGCAGCCGGCGCTGACCCTGAGTTCCGGCGTGGAATTCCGCCGCGACAGCGACGTGACCGGTCGCAACCAGACCGACGCGACCCTGAACCTTCGCTACGCGTTCTGAGTTCCACAACTCCGATCCTGCTGCGCTCGGCAGATTGCCCGCGTGCGGTGCTCGGAATGCTCATGCACTCAACGTGCTCTGCGCTTCCTGTCGTCCGGCCCTCGTGCGTAGCCCTCGGACGCTCGGTCGAGCGCAAACCGATGGTTTGCAAGCCGCTCGTCCTTGCCCACCACGAACAATCTGCCATCGCTCGCGACGGTTCGGAGATGCGGAACATCAACCCGCGTCGATCAACGCGCGCGCGCCCTGTTCCAGCAGCAAACCCGCCACGTGGATGCCGAGCGCGTCCGCCGCATCGCGATGACCTTGCGATTCGGCACGCACGCGTCGGCCATCGACCGCGGAACCGACCAGTCCGGCAAGCGAGAGCGTATCGCCATCGAGCCGTGCGTAGGCGGCCACCGGTACATGGCAACTGCCATGCAGCGCGCGATTCATCGCCCGCTCCGCGCTGACGCAGGTCCGCGTGTCGGCATCGTCCAGCGCCGCGCACAACGCGAAGATCGCCGCGTCGTCATCGCGGCATTCGATCGCGATGGCGCCCTGCGCGGGTGCGGGCAACCACTGCGGTGCGTCCAGTCGCGCGTGGATGCGGCTGTCGAACCCGAGGCGCTGCAAGCCGGCGCAGGCCAGCACGATGGCGTCGTAGTCCCCGCCATCGAGTTTCGCCAGCCGCGTGTTGACGTTGCCGCGCAGGTCCAGCAACTGCAGGTCGGGCCGCAACGCGCGCAACTGCGCCTGCCGACGCCGCGACGACGTGCCGACGCGCGCGCCCTGCGGCAGCGATTCGATGTCATCGAAACCGTTGCTGACGAAGGCATCGGCATGGTCGGCGCGGGCCAGGATCGCCGGCAACGCGAAGCCCGGCTCCAGTTCCATCGGCACGTCCTTCAGCGAGTGCACCGCGCAATCCGCGTCGCCGCGCTGCATCGCCAATTCCAGTTCCTTGAGGAACAGGCCCTTGCCGCCGATCGCCGCCAGCGAACGATCCAGGACTTCATCGCCGCGCGTGCTCATGGGCACCAGTTCGACGACCAGGCCGGGATGCACCGCGCGCAATCGGTCGGCGACGTGTTCCGTCTGCCAGAGGGCAAGCGGGCTCTTGCGGGTAGCGATGCGCAGCGTGGTCATGCGCGCATTATCGCTGGTTGTCTCGCCGGATCGTGGCTGTTGGGGCAACCCCCTGTGGTTGCCCTGCTCTTGCCGGAAACGGGCGGGCACGGGGGCCCGCCCCTACGGGGGATCGGGCGGGTGTGAAATCAAAGATGCTTCAACGTGTCCCGCAACTGCGCCACGCAGCGCCGGCTGACTTCGAGCGGATGCTCGCCGTGGCGCAGCATCGCCTGGGTGTGGCCATCGCCGCCGCGCCGCAGTTCGACGATCTCGCCGCGGGCGACCAGGCAGTTGCGATGGATGCGCACGAAGCGGTCGCCGAATTCGGATTCCAGCGCCTTCAGCGATTCCTCGATCAGGTCCTCGCCGCGCGCGTGGTGGACCACCACGTATTTTTCTTCCGCCTGCAGGTAGCGGATGTCCTCGATCGGGATCAGCCGCAGGCTGCCGCGCAGGCGCGCACACAGGTGGGTGCGCTTGCGGGGGTCGTCGGTGCCCGCGGCCGCGGGCACGCGCCCGGCGGCGAAGGTACGCACGCGTTCGAGCGCCGCGGCCAGGCGTTCCGCGCGCACCGGCTTGACCAGGTAGTCGACCGCCTGCGCATCGAACGCGGACAGCGCGTGCTGGTCGTAGGCGGTGCAGAACACCACCATCGGCCGCGGCTCGAACTCGGCAAGGTGGCGCGCGGTTTCCAGTCCGTCGATGCCGGGCATCGAGATGTCCAGCAGGACCATGTCCGGATGGTGTTCGGCGCAGGCATGCAAGGCCGCGTGGCCGTCGCCGGCTTCCGCCACCACTTCCACGCCGGGTTGCGCGATCAGCATCGCGCGCAGGCGTTCGCGCGCCAGCGGTTCGTCGTCCGCGATCAGCACACGCATCGGCTCGGCTCCCATCGCGACGCTCCCCGGCAGCATCAGCACGCTGCCCGTCCGCGCCGATAGTAGCCCCGCCGGCGCGGGCCGGCCATCTCAGGCCGCGGCGAACCTGGCCGTCATCCAGTCGCCGAGGTCGCGGATCTCCTCGGCGCAGACCGAATGCTGCATCGGGTAACGCCGCCACTGCACCTCGAACCCGAACTCGCGGAACGCGCGCGCAGCGGCCTCGCCACCGGCAGCGGGCACCACCGGATCGAACACGCCATGGCCCATGAACAGCGGCTGCGATGCCGCGGCCGGCTGCAGCGAGGCACGCGCCTGGTCGAGTCCCATCGGCAGGTAGGTCGACAGCGCGACCAACCCGCCCAGTGGCGTGCTGCGCGCCAGGCCCGCGGCGAGGGTCACGGCGCCGCCCTGCGAGAACCCGGCCAGCAGGATCCGCTCCGGCGGGATGCCGCGCGTGGCTTCGCGGGCGATCAGCGCATCGACCTGGGCCACCGACTCGGCCACGCCCTCGTGGTCGGCGCGATTGGCGAGGTCGAAATCGCGGATGTCGTACCAGGCGCGCATGCGCGCGCCGTTGTTGATCGTCACCGCGCGCACCGGTGCATGCGGGAACACGAAGCGGATCGCAGGCCAGCCGCAGCGCACCAGGTCGGGCACGATCGGCGCGAAGTCGTTGCCGTCGGCACCCAGGCCATGCAGCCACAGCACGCACCAGCGGGGATCGGCGGCGGTTTCGTGTTCGATCGCGTCGAGCAGGGTTGTCGAATTCATCTTCGTGAGTCGGCGAGGGTCAGGTTCAAGTATCCGGGATGGGTGTCGCCATGACGACCCCGCATGCACCGCAGCAGGGGCAAAGGCTTGGCATCGAACACTGGATCCGTGCGCGACGCACACTGGATCGCCGCGTTGTGGCCGTCAGCATCATTGGTGGCAGGCAACGCGCAGGCAGCCAAATTGCAGGTGGTGGTGACCGGCCAGGGCGCACCTGCCGCGGATGCGGTGGTCAGCCTGCATTCGCCGGCGGCAGTGGTGGCCACGCGCGCCGGATCCGCCACCATCGACCGATCCCGATGATCGTCAACATGCTGGTGGCATTGGCGGTGGTCGTGTTGCCGACCATCACCACGTTCAACGAATTCGTCGAACTCGACGAAGTGCTGTACGTCTGCGTGCTGTTCTGGCTGCTGATGGCCGGGCCAGGAAAGGCCAGCCTGGACCACCTGCTGGCGCGGCGATTCGCGAATCCGGCATGACGCCGGCGCCGGCGCGGATCAACCGCCAGGCGGATCGAAGCGCACCGTGCGCGAGCCCGGTTGCGCACTGCCGGTGGCCTCGAATTTCCAGCGCGTGGCGGCAGCCAGTGCCGCGCGATCGAACGCGGTCGGCAAATCCGACGCCACCACCCGCGGCGACTCCACGCCGCCCTGCGGATTGATGGTGAAGGCGACCTGCACCTGGCCGGACTGGCGGGTGCGCCCGCCGCCATCGGGGTAGCGCGGCGCCACGTCGCGCAGCAGCTTCGGCGCGGCTTGCGACTTCGTTGCGGCGGCAACGGCCTGGACGGGCGGCGGCGCGGCCTGGCGCATGGGCTCTTCAGGCGGGGGCGACGCCGGCGCGGCGTTGCGAACCGGCGCCTCGCTGGCGACGCGGGTCGGTGGCGGAGCAGGGGTCGCCGGCACGGGCTGCACGGCAGCAGGCGTCGATCCAGTTGAAGTTCGGCTGGCGCTCGCGCTGCGCTCCGCCGCCAATCGCGCCGCGCTCTCCAGGGCCAGTCGGCGCAGCTCGGCCTCGGCGCGTTCGGCGCTGGCGCGCGCCTCCGCATCCACCGCCAGTTCGCGCTGGCGGGCAACGGCTTCGGCGTTCGCCACGGTGGCACGCAGCCGCGGCAATGCCGGAGCCTGCGCATCCACCCGCGCGAGCAGCGCCAGCAGTCGCCGGCTCTCCGCATCGGCGCCGTTGGCAATGGCCTGTTCGATCGCGATCACCAACTGCGGCTGCAGGTCCACCAGCGCGGCATCGACGCTGGCATCGCCCGCTGCCTGCGCGCGCAGGGCGAGATAGTGTTCCAGCGCGTTATCGCCGGCCGGCGCGAACATCCGCGTGGCCTGCATCGCCTGGCGCGCGCGTTCGCGCAATGCATCGGCATCACCCGCGGCGGGCGCGCCGTCGATCGCCGTCGTGCCTGGTGCGACGACGGATGCGTCGACGGCAGGCCCCGGCGCGGCACCGCATGCGGCAAGCAGGAGCGTGGCCAGCGCGATCGCGCCGGTGCGTTGCATCGGGTGCATGGCCCGTTCCCCCGTTGGAAGTCGGGGGAGCCTGCCGCTCGATCATGACAGCGCGATGTTGCCCGGATGTCGCAACGCGGAAACGCGAAGCACGTCACGCCAGATGGCGGCCTCGCCGTTGGATCACTTCGCCTTGGTGCAGTTCTCCAGCCAGATCACCTTGCGGAAGTTGTCGTACTTGTAGACGGTGCCGGTCAGGGTGACCTTCTGGCCCTCGCGCATCGCCAGCACCGTGGTCAGCTGGTTGGGGCGGAACAGGCAGGACACGCTGACCTTGAACTTGGCATCGAACGGCAGGTTCGGCAGCGCGGTGTCGCCGACCTCGGGGATGTCGAAGATCAGGTTGTAGTCCTCGCCATCCTCCATCAGCGTCTCGATGCGCCCGGTCAGGGTGTACTTGCGGCCCTTGTGGCGCGCGTTGACCGCGATCGCGTTCTTGTCCGCTTCGCGCGCGATCATCCGCGAGAACAGGTAGACGTCCTGGTTGCCGGTGGCTTCGTTGTTCGAAGCGCCCGCACCCTTCTTCGCCGCGGCCACGCCCTCCTTGCCGCCCTTGACCTTGGCGAACAGGCCGCACATGTAGGGCTGGATCTGCTCGACCTTGGAAAACACGCCGCGCTCCATCTTCACCGCCATCTCGATGCGCGTGCCGGACGCGACTTCGCTCACCGTGATGGTGGTGGGGATCGGCCTGGCAGCCTTGTCCTGGCGCTGCTCCACCAGCAGGGTGCCGCCGTCGGGATCGTCGGCCATGACATCCATCTTCTCGGCGACCAGGATCCCGCGCATCTGCGCCAATGCATCGCGGGTGGTGAGGTTCGGCACCGTCACTGCGCTGCTGTAGGTGGTCATCACCAGCGGGTTGCCGGATTTCTTGAAGTTGGATTCGCATTCGCCAGCCAGGGCGGGCACCGCCAGCGACGACAACGCGAGTGCAACGAGCGGCTTGAGCATGTGGCGTCCTTGTCATGGCCCGGGAACGGGGCCCGATGCTACGGGCAGCCCGGCCGATGCCACAAGCCGTCCAACATCATCCGGTGCCGACTGCCACGCCCGGCGATGCGTTGGTCACCGCAGGCTGGGTTGCCGGCAAGCCGTCATCGTCCCGCGCCACCCGTCTGCATGGCGATGGCATCCGCGGATGTCCGTGCATCGCCATGCAGCCGCATCGCACCGCTTGCGAACGCCGCCGCGGCATCCTGGTAGTAGGCGATGGCCTGCAGGGTCAGCGCAGGATCCTCGGGCAGGGCCGGCTGCGGCTGGTCGCGTTCCAGCGAAGGCTTCAGCGTGTCGACCTTGCGGTGCGGCGACAGCTGCGCCAGGGTGCCGCCACGCAGGTAACCAAGCAACTGGTAGGTGCCGATGAAGGCGCGCTCATGGCCGGGCGGCTGGCGGAGCACGTCCACGCCGTAGAAACGGCTGTCGTAGTCCATGCCCAGCAGGCCGAGCACGGTCGGCGCGATGTCGATCTGGCCGCGCGCGACACCCTCGAGGACAAGTTGCGCGGCTTCGCCGAAGGTGCGGACGACTACCTGGTCAAGTCGTTCGCGATGCGCGAACTGGAGGCGCGGATCCATGCAGTGCGCCGGCATCGCCAGTCGTCCGGTGGCGCCTTGGCCTTCGCCGGCCTGACGTACGATCCGCGCAGCATGATCGCCGAACGCGACGCGCGCCGGATCCCGCTGACCCGCCTGCAGGGATCGCTGCTGGCCGCGCTGCTGCAGGATGCGCCGCGGATCGTGCCGCATGCGCGCCTGATCGACACTGGAGAAGCACCTGCATGTCTTCGTCGCGGCGATGGTGCTGCTGGGGACGCTACTCGCGGGTTGGCTGGGCTGGCTGTTTTCGGGCCTGGCTTTGCAGCCGCTACGACGGCTGGCCGAGGGCGCGGATGCGTTGCCGGTGCAACCGCAGCCTTCGCACCTGACCGCCGGCATCAGCAACGACGAACTGGGCCGGCTGGCGAGCGCCATCGATGCCTACCAGGCGCGACTGCTCGCGGCGGATACGCGCGAACAGGCGTTCTTCGCCGATGCCAGCCACGAACTGCGCACCCCGCTCACCGTGATCCAGGGCGTCACCGACGTGCTGCTGGAGGATCCACCCGGCCCGCCAGCGCAGGCCGCGCGCCTGCAGCGGCTGGAACGCGGCGTGCGCGACATGCGCCACCTGCTCGAAGCGATGCTGTCCGCCGCCCGCCGCACTCCGCTGCAGACCGAATCGATCCCTGCACGCGAACTCCTCAGCGATGCGTGCAGCATTGCGCTGGCCGGCAAGCCCGACATCGCATCGACCATCGAGGCCAGCGGCGAACTGCACGCACCGCGCCGCGAAGTGCTGCTGCTGATCGCCGGCCTGGCCCGCGGGCTGGCACAACCGCATGTCGTCGGTGAACTGCGATTGCAACTGCACGACGACCGCATCGAGCTGCGTTTCCTCACCGCCAGCGACGCGGCGACATCGCCCGCCCCGCCCGCGCGTGCGGACAGCGGCAGCGGCTCCGCCTTGCTGGATCGACTGGCGGCGCGGCTGGGATGGCGCGCGGTGTTCGCGTCTCCGACGGCCATCTCGATCCTGGCCGACGAGGCATCGCCGGCCACGACGTCGCGTTTTCGCCTCTAGGCGCTCTTGCGCGGCTTGGCGGCCTTCTTCGCGGGCGCCTTGCCGGCAGTGGCCTTCGCCGTCTGCCGCGGGGCGGTCTTGCCGGTCTTGCCGCCCTTCTCTCCCAGGCTCTTCTGCAGCAGCGCGACGAAGTCGACCACATTGGTCGCCGTGCCTTCCTCGACCTCGTCCGCCGCCTCCAGGACCTTGGTGGTCTTGCCCTTCTGCTTGATGCGCTTGCGGATGATCTCCGACAGGCGGTTGCGGAACTCGTCGTGGTAGTCGTCCGGCTGCCACGCACTCGCCATCGAATCGACCAGCTCGGTCGCCATCGCCAGTTCCTTCGGCGCGATCCGATACGCGCTGGCCTTGCCACCCGGCAGCTTGTATTCGCCGGGATCGACCAGCTCCTGCGGGTAGCGCATCAGCACCAGCACCAGCGCATCGCCCAGAGGCATCACCGCGGACAGGTACTCGCGCGTGCGGATCACCACCCGTGCGACACCGATCTTCTTCGCCTTCTTCAAGGTTTCGCGCAGCAGGACGTAGCCTTTCTCCGCTCTCTTGCCTGGCACCAGCACGTAGGGCTTCTCGAAGAAGCGGACATCGATGGCATCGGCGTCGACGAAGGTCTCGATCTCCACGGACTCATGGGTCTCGGGCGCGGCGGAGGCGATGTCCTCCTTCTCGATCACCACGTAGCTGCCCTTGTCGTATTCGAAGGCCTTGACGATGTCCTTCCACGGTACTTCCTCGCCGGTGTCCGCATTCACCCGTTCGAAGCGGATCGGCTTGCGGTCGCGCGCGTCGAGCATGCGGAACGACAGGTCGGTGCCGCGCGTGCCGGACATCAGCGACACCGGCACGTTGAGCAGGCCGAACGACAGGTTTCCGGTCCAGATGGGGCGGGCCATGGCGAGGGACTCGATGACGGGATCCCGAGCCTGCACCGCGCGGCGTCACGGTCTTGTCGAGGCCCTCACCCGGGCAGCGACTGGCGAATCTTGTCGATGCCGTGCCACGGATGCGACTTCAACCGTTTCAGGCGCGCCGGCGCGTTGCGGATGTCGAAGGCGTGCCCGCTGGCCACCCTGCCGAGTTCCTCCCAGCGCAGCGGCATCGACACCGGCGCACCCGGCCGTGCACGCACCGAGAAGCTGGCCACGCTGGTCGCACCGCGCCCGTTGCGCAGCCAGTCGATGAAGATCCTGCCCTTGCGCTTCTGCTTGGACGCCGTGGCGACATAGCGCAGCGGATCCATCTCGCGCGCGGCCTCCGCGACCGCCTGCGAAAACGCGCGCGCCTTTTCCCACGGCGCGGCGGGCGCCAGCGGCACCACCACGTGCAGGCCCTTGCCGCCACTGGTGCGCACGAACGACTGCAATCCTGCCTGTTCCAGATAGCCGCGCAGTTGCCGCGCCGCGGCGATGACGTCCTTCCATGCCACCGCCTCGTCCGGATCGAGGTCGAACACGAGCCGATCCGCGTGCTCCAGGTCGGCGACCTTCGACCCCCAGGGATGGAACTCGATGGCGTTGAACTGCACCAGCTCCATCACGCTGGCCGCATCAGTGACGACCAGGTAGTCCTCGCTGCCGCCGTCGGACTCGACGACAGGCACCAGCGAGACGAGTTCGAGGCCGGGCGTGGCGTGCTTCTGGAAGAAGCACTGCGCGCCGATCCCGCCCGGGCAGCGCACCAGCGACAGCGGCCGGTCGACGATCTCCGGCAACAGCCAATCCATGACGGCGTTGTAGTAGTCCGCCAAATCCTGTTTGCGGATGCCGTCCTTGGGAAAGAGGAGCTTGTCCGGGCTGCTCAATTCCGGTGCTTGCCGCGCGTTGCCTGTCTTGCGAACGCGCTTTGCTGTGCTTTCCGTCATCGGCTTTGCCTCGTTCTTCGTGCGGCCTGCAGGGGCACGATCGCTGTCGTGCAACGACGCGACGCGCTTGTCGGGGCGCAGCGCCTTGAAGCTGGCCTGCCGCAGCAGTCCTCGGCCGCCGTGGCCACGTGTGAAGACCTCCACCACGAAGGCCGGCTTCGGCAGCCAGCGCGCCTGCCGCAGATCGGTGTGGTTCTCCGGCACATGTACGCTCGGTGTCGCCGAGCCCTTGCCCTGCAAGCGCTTGCCGAGTGCCGCAAGCTGCGCATCGTTGAAACCGCTGCCGACGCGGCCGACATAGCGCCAGCCGTATTGCGCATCCGGCGTCGCCAGCAGCAGTGCGCCGATGCCGGTGCGCGATCCCTTCGGCGGCGTGTAGCCGACCACCACGAACTCGTCGCTGCCGAGCGCCTTGGTCTTGCGCCAGGCATCGCTGCGACCCGGATGCACGGTCGCGTCGATGCGCTTGGACACGATACCCTCGAACCCGGCATCCACGGCAGCCTGGAACGCAGCATCGGCGTTGCCGATGCCATGCGAACTGTAGGCCAATCGCGACGAGGCGCTGGCCAGCAGTCGCCCAAGCAACTGCTTGCGCTGCAGCAGCGGAACGCGCGACAGATCCACGCCTTCCAGATGCAGCAGGTCGAACAGCACGTAGCGCAGCGCCCCTTGGGTTTCGCCGGACAGGACCTGTTGCAGGATGTTGAAGTCCTCGCGACTGCCGTGTCCGGCGACCAGCTCGCCATCCAACACCGCTTCGTTCAAGCCGAGCAGCGCGATGGCATCGCGCACCTCGGGCACGCGATCGCTCCAGTTCAGCGCGTTGCGCGACCACAGGCTCGGCTCGCCTGCGCGGACCACGCACACCAAGCGATAGCCATCCCATTTGAGTTCATGCAACCACTGGTCGCCATCGGGCGGATCCTCGACCAGCTTCGCAAGCTGGGGCGCGGGTGGCCTAGTCATGAGCTTGCGTTTGCGCGCGCCCGGCAACGCCAGGGCTTCGGCTGGCCAATCGACCGTGGCGGGGCTCGCGGATCGCGTCCGCTTCTTCATGGGCGCGACGGGCTTGCGCACTGCCTTGGCACCCGGACGGCGCGCGCGCTTGGCGTCCTCCGCCGGCGCGGGTGCCACATCCTCCAGCAGGTCGTCGGCCTCGCCATAGCCGGCCCAGGCGTCGTCCTGCTTGAACAACAGCCATTGCGGCTGTCGCGCGGGCTTTCCAGATCGCACCAGATGCCAGCCGCCCTTCAGTTTTTCGCCGTGCAACTCGAAACGCAGATGGCCTTTCGCAAGCTGGGCCTCGACATCAAACTCCGTCGTCCAGGTCCCGCGATCGAACACGGCGACGTGACCGCCGCCGTAGTGCCCCTTCGGGATATCGCCTTCGAAGCCTGCGTAGTCGAGCGGATGGTCCTCGACCTCGACCGCCATGCGCTTGACCGAAGGATCGAAGCTCGGTCCTTTCGGCACCGCCCAGCTCTTCAGCGTGTCGCCGACCTGCAGGCGGAAGTCATAGTGGCGATGGCTCGCATGGTGCAGCTGGACGACGAAGATCGGACGCGCCCCACCGTGCTTGCGCGATCGCCCGATCGGCTCCGGCGTCGCCGTGAACTCGCGCTTGCTTCGATAGTGTTCGAGTGCCATCCGGATCTCGATGCGTCGATCAAGGATCATCGTCTGCAGCACGTCATCATGGACGCGTGAACCCTCCTCGAAAGCAGCACGTTGAAGATCGCCGCGTGGAGAGCATCCTGCATCGATGCGGGCGGGCGAGCGCGCGCGGCCGCGTCATGCTCACAGCGTTCACTACGCCAATCGCGCCGATTCAGCTTGTTCAGCAGTATTCGTCCCGCCGCGGTCGCGAACGGGGGGTTTCACGACGTGGCGTGCACAAGTCCGATGCAAGAGTGGCCCACCTCGCCGAGGAAGGCGGGAGTCCCCCAACCCTTGAGGAAGAACTCGAATGAATGACACCACGACTCGCGACAGCAATCCCGATCCGATCACTGGCGCGCCGGGCTCCCATCCGGTCGGCGTCGGCCTTGGCGGCACCAGTGGTGCCGTCGTCGGCGCCGCGATCGGTTCGCTGCTCGGCCCGATCGGCACCCTGATCGGTGGCGCAGCCGGCACCATCGCCGGTGCGGCTGCCGGCAAGGGCGTCGCCGAGCGCATCGACCCCACGGGCGAAGCGCAGTACTGGGAATCCGCCCATGCGTCGCGCCCCTACTACGACAACAAGTACACCTACGACGACTACAACCCCGCGTATGCCTACGGCGACGACGTGCGCGCTCGGTATGTCGGCCGCACGTGGGACGACAGCCTGGAATCCGAAATCCGCGACGGCTGGGAAACGGCCAAGGCCAAGTCGCGCCTGACCTGGGAACAGGCCAAGGACGCGGTGCGCGACGCGTTCGATCGCAGTGATCGCACGTATCGCACCTATGAAGCGACCGACGACTACTACGCCAGCGCGCACAAGACCGCGGACTACTACCGCGAGGATTACGACTACGCCGGCGATTACCGTCCTGCCTACCGCTACGGTACCCAGGCACGCGCCAACCATGCCGGACGCCAGTGGGACGACTCGCTGGAAGCCGACCTGGAGCGCGGCTGGGACACCGCGAAGGGCACATCGCGGATGGCGTGGGCAGAAGCAAAGGGTGCGGTGCGCGATGCATGGCACGGCGTGGAACGCGTGCTGCCGGGTGATGCCGACCGCGACGGCCGCTGAGCGTCAGCCGTTTCGGCTCGTTGCAACTGCATCAATCGAACAGGCCCCACACGGGGCCTGTTCTGTTTCAGGGCCGGCAATGCATGTGCGAATTCCGACGATCGCTTGGCGTCATTCCGCGCTACCCGACTGGAACGACGCCAGCGACTGCGCTGTGGTGGGCCTGCCAGGACTCGAACCTGGAACCAAAGGATTATGAGTCCTCTGCTCTAACCATTGAGCTACAGGCCCGCGCCAGCCTCGCAATTCTACCGGGCGTGTGCGCAAGTCATCGAACGGAGATCGAATAAGGGGCCTTCGCTGCCGCACCCGGCCAATCCTTGTTCGGCATCGCCTGCATTGTGAAGCGCAATTCGCCGCCGGCCATCAACTCCTGGTGGGTAATGAAGGCGCGGTCCAGTGGCTTACCGTCCAGCATCACGCCACCGACAAAGGTGTGCGCATCGTCCAGCGCGTCGGCGATCACGGTGAAGCGCTTGCCGTTGGGCAGGTCCAGCGTGGCCTTGCGCACGAACGGGCGGCCGAGGATGTATTCGTTGCTGCCCGGCGCGACCGGGTAGAAGCCCAGTGACGTGAACACGAACCACGCGGACATCTGGCCGAGGTCGTCGTTGCCGGCCAGGCCATCGGGCGTCGGCTTGTACTGCGTGTCCATAATCTGCTTCAACCGTGCCTGCGTGCGCCACGGCTGGCCGGCGTGCGCATAGAGGTACGCGACGTGGTGGCTGGGTTCGTTGCCGTGCGCGTACCAGCCGATCAGGCCGGTGATGTCTTCCATGTGCGCGAACACCTTGGGGTCCACCTTGGCATCGAACACGTCGTCGAGCCGCTTCAGCAAGGCATCGCTGCCGCCGTGCGCGGCCGCCAGCCCGGCCACGTCCTGCGGCACGTACCAGGAGTACTGCCAGGCGTTGCCCTCGGTGTAGTCGGTGCCGTAGCCACTCGCATCGGGATCGAACGGCACGCGGAAGCTGCCGTCGCGCTTGCGCGCGCGCATGAAACCGGTGTCCTCGTCGAAGGCATGCGTCCAGTTGGCCGCGCGCTTGCCGAACTCGGCGGCGACGTCCTTGCGCCCCATCGCCTGCGCGACGCGATGGATGGTCCAGTCGTCGAAGGCGTATTCCAGGGTCTTCGACGCGGCTTCGCCTTCTTCGTCGATCGGCACGTAACCGAGTTCGCGATACTGGGCGATGCCGTCGTACGGGCCGTAGTTCGCGCTGGCGACCATTGCGTCCAGCGCTTCGTTGGCGTCGTAGCCGCGGATGCCCTTCATGTACGCGTCGGCGATCACCGGCACCGCGTGGTAGCCGATCATGCACCACGTCTCCTGGCCGTGGAACGCCCATACCGGCAGCACGCCGTACGGGCTTTCGCGCCGCGCGGCGAGCAGCGACTGCACGATGTCGTTATTGCGTTGCTCCGGCTGCACGATGGTCAGCAGCGGATGCAGCGCGCGATAGGTATCCCACAGCGAGAAGGTGGAATGGTTGGTCCAGCCCTTCGCCTGGTGCACGGCGCTGTCCGGGCCCCGATAACGACCGTCGCTGTCCATGAACAGGCTCGGTGCCGGCAGCGTGTGGTACAGCGCGGTGAAGAACGCCTTGCGCATCGGTTCCGGCGCATCGACATCGGCGACGCCGAGTGCCTGCGCCCACTGCGCCTTCGCTGCCGCACGCACGCCATCGAAATCCCAGCCCGGCATGTCGGTATCGAGGTTGGCGATCGCGCCCGCTTCGTCGACGGATGAAATCGCGACCTTGGCGATCAGCGGTGCGGTCAGTCCGCTCCCGAAGTCGAAACTGGCCACCAGTTGCCGGCCCTCCACCTGCGCGCGCCGCTTCGGATCCTTCTCGCCCGGCGGCGGGAAGCCCTTGTAGGCGATGTCGGTTTCCGTGTTGTGCAGCGCATGCCCTGCAAGCGGCTGCGAGAAACGCATCGCGAAATACAGTTGCCGGCCCGGTGCCCAGCCGCGGGTTTCGCGGAAGCCGGTCACGGTGCCGTCCGGCCGCACGCGGATCCGCGACCACAGCACCTTGCCGGGGTAGTCGTACATCGAGGTGCGCAGATCCAGCAGCACGTGCGCCGGCTTGCCTTGTGCGAATGCATAGCGATGCGCGCCGACCCGCGCGCTGGCGGTGAGTTCGGCGCGCACGCCGGCATCGTCCAGGGTGACCGCGTAGTAGCCGGGCTCGGCACGCTCACTGGCATGGCGGAAGCGCGATGTGTAGCCGCTGCCTGGCGTATCCGGATCGCCGCGCTCCAGCGTCACGTCTCCCGACAGCGGCATCAACAGCACGTCGCCCAGGTCGGAATGGCCGGTGCCGGAGAAATGGGTGTGCGAGAAGCCGACGATGGTGGTGTCGGAATGCCGATAGCCTGCGGCCCAGCCGTAGGCATCCTTGCGCAGCTGGATGCGGGTGTCGGGGCTCAGCTGGACCATGCCGAACGGCACCGTCGCGCCCGGGAAGGTGTGGCCCTCGCCACCGGTGCCGATGAAGGGATCGACCGCGGCGAAAGCGCGCTGCCCGGCTGCGTCCGCGGCGATCGCCGGGGAGCTGGCCCATGCGCTCGCGAGCAGCACGGGGACCAGGATCCGCTGGAAGGAATTGCGCATGCGATGTCCCGTTCGTTGTGCTGACGCGGGACGCTAGCACGCACCGCGTCGCCGCACTCAATCGGGCCGCCAGCGCTCCCACCCGCCCTTGCTGTCCTCGGCGACGGTGAACACCACGTCGATCACGCCGGCACGCTCGAAGCGGAGGCGCATCGGCACACGCTGGCCCGCTGAGAACGCGCGGTTGGTGCCGATCAGCATGAAATGCAGCGGTACGCCGGGCGGCTTCACCTCGGTGCGTCCCATGGGCAACGCCAGCGGAAAGGTGTTGGTCATGCTGACCTGACCGCCGTTGCGGATCACCTGGTGCAACTCCACCGACGCCGCGCAGGTGCAGTCGATGCCAAGCAGGCGATCCTCGCTGCCGCGGTTGTCGAAGCCCGCGTAGGCAGCGACCGGGCCGCCGACTTCAGGCACCGCCGGAATGACCATGTGGTCGATGCCGATGGTGCTGATCGGCTGCTTTTCCGCAGGTGCGCCGGCACAACCAGCCAGCAGGCACGATGCAATGACGACGATGCGCATGCGGTTTCCCCGTCTGGCCTTGCTGGAGTGTACGCCCGCCAACCAACGGGAACCCCGCCGGGGCGGAAGCAGCACCGGCACCCGCATAACGTGCGTTCGGTCACGAAGAAAGTGTGCTCCGGCGCAAGATGACCGCCCCGGGACAAGACGGTAGCGTACGGTTCGGCAGTGGGGACGGCTGGGGGTAAGCCGGCTGCCGGATCGGCGTTGCAGTTGCTACTCATCCTGCGCAGGCCACCGGCCGGCGCCCACGACACAAATCTCGGGGACGCATCATGGCTTCTCTACGTGCCTGCACGACTGCTCGTCCGTTGCTCGCCGGCCTGGCGTTGGCGCTGCTGAGCGCGCCCACGCTGGCCAACACCTTGAACCAGAACGTGTCGTGGACCATCGACCGCTCCGGCACCACCACCAAGTACCGCGTGGTCGCCTACGGCGATTCGATCTACGCCGGATACAACGGCTCCACCACCAGTGCCGCCAGGTACTCGGCGCCGACGGTGGATGCGGAATACCTGGCCGCGCTGTGGAACGCCGACGTGGAAAGCGTGCGCCGGGCGAAGTCGGGCGCGGTGGCGTCGGACGTCTACAACAACAAGATCGTGGCCGAGCGCTCTTACATGCAGGCCAGCTCCACCCGCGTGGTTACCTTCGAGATGTGCGGCAACGACGGCCTGCAGGCGCGCTCCAGCTTCAAGAGCCAGACCGGCACCTGCAACTACAACGTGATGGCCACCGCCGAGGCCAACTGCAAGCTCTACGTGGCCCGCGCGATGGACTACATCAACGCGAATGCCTATGCCGGCACCAAGGTCAAGATCATCGCCAACCTGCATTATCCCGGCTACAACGCGGACAACGTGCAGAGCTCGTGCACCGACGCCACCACCGGCACGCGGATCAACATGCGCGACAAGTTCCTGCCCGTGCTCAGCCGCATGAACTACTGGATGTGCGAATACGCGCGCCAGAAGGGCTTCACGTGCGTGGACAACTTCGCCGAATACATGGGTGGCGACTACGACAGCAACGGCGATGGCCAGATCGACTCTCAGGCGCTGAAGTACATCGCCGGCGAGACCGAGGCCAGCTACGTGGCACGCATCACCGGCCCCCTGAAGGGCACGCTGCGCGATGCCAACACCCGCTTCATCTCGTCCACCAGCAGCGCTGATTACATCCAGTCCGACGACGTGCACCCGACGTACCAGGGCAGCACCGTGACCGCCGGCCTGTTCGGTGGCAGCACCGGTACCGGGGCGGCGCGCTACACCACGTTCAGCGGCGGCAAGAACCCGATCTGGAACCTGTACGGGCATGAGCGGATGGGCTGGCTGCTGTCCTTGTACATGCCGGCGAGCCCGTTTTAAGCACGCGCAACCCACATGCAACTCGATGCTCCGGGGAAACGCCCGGCCACGCCGCCCGGCAAGGACCGCGTTGGCGCGGGTCGGCTGCAGGGCGCGTTGGCCGTGGCGCTGGTCCTCATGCTGGCCGGGGGGATCGGTTACTTCGCGCTGCATGAGCCCGTGCATGCGCGTCCGGGCAGCGCAGCAGGCGCGGCCGGCACTTCAGGGCCGCAGGATGCTGCGAATGCAAGCGTCGACGGCGGCGTCCCGGTGGTGACCGGCGTGCGCCGGAAATCGACCGCCAGCGGAGCGGACCATGATCCGCGCGATCCGAATGACCTTGCCAACTACGCGGTGGCGGGACAACCGGCGCCGACGATGGGCGAGGTGATCGCGGGCCTGCACGAGGTCGGCATCCGCACCGGCCTTGGCGCCTTCAATCCACCGGGCACCAGCCCGCCACTGGTGGGATTGGCGGTGCCGGAGGACTACCCGCTGCCCGAAGGCTACGTCCGTCACTTCCAGGCCACCGATGACGGCCAGGCGATCGAACCGATCCTGATGTACTCGCCCGACTACGAGTTCCTGGATGCCGCGGGGCAGGCGATCGAGATCCCCGCCGATCGCGTGGTGCGGGTCGCGCAGGCACCCGCGGGCCTGCCAATCCGCCAGGTGCGCATTCCGCCGCCGCAAGACCCGGACCCCTCGCCCTGAATCCGCTTCACCGCCTCGGGTCCGGCTGGCACCTGCTGGCCGGCGTGCTGGCAAGCGGGCTGCTGCTCGGGCTGTACGCCCGCGGCGGCAATGCATACCTGTTCGGCTTCATCGCGCTGGTGCCGTAGTTGCTGGCCCTGGACGCACGCACCTCGCTTGCCCGCGCGCTCGCGGGCGGGGTCGCGATGAGCGTTGCCTTCAGCGCTGCGGCATTCGCCTGGTTCGGCCATGCGATCGGCGACTTCACCGGCCTCGGGAGTCCCGCTGGCATGCTGTTGCTGCTGCTCGCATCGCCACTGCTGCAACCGCAACTGCTCGTGTTTGCACTAGTGCGCCAACAGGTCGGGCGCCAGCACGGCGCGGGGCTGCGCGCGCTTGCCGGCGCCTGCGCGTGGGTCGGCTGCGAATGGCTGTTCCCGAAGCTGCTGGGGGACACCCTTGGCCATGGACTGTATCCCTCGCTGCCGCTGCGCCAACTGGCCGACCTTGGCGGTGCCGCGGGCATCACCGTGCTGCTGCTGTTGGCCAACGAAGGCATCGCGCTGGCGATCCGCCGTCGCGATGCCGGCGCGCGTGCGTGGATCCGACCATTGGGGCTGGTCTGCGCGATGGTCGTCGCATGGCTGGGGTACGGAAGCTGGCGTGCCTCCACCCTCGCGGCCGCCGCAAGCGAAGGCGATCCGCTGCGCATCGGGATGGTGCAGTCGAACATCGTCGACTACGAGCGCCTGCGCCGCGAACGCGGCGCCTACGCGGTGGTGCGCGAGGTGCTCGATACCCATTTCGCGATGTCGCGCGCGGCGGTCGAGGGCGGTGCCGACGTGATGCTGTGGTCGGAGACCGTGTACCCGACCACCTTCGGCCAAGCGAGGAGCGAGGACGGTGCGGCGCTCGACGACGAGATTCGCGCGTTCGTCGCCAACGCGCGCGTGCCGCTGGTGTTCGGCACCTACGACATGGATGCCGCCGGCGAGTACAACGCCGCTGCATTCATGGCTGCCGACGGACGCCTGGTGGGCATGTACCGCAAGACCCATCCGTTTCCGCTGACCGAACACGTGCCGCCCTGGCTGGACAGCCCCGCGCTGCGGCGCTGGATGCCGTGGACCGGCAGCTGGCAGGCGGGTAATGGCGCGCGCGTGTTCCCGTTGCAACTGGCCGACGGCCGCGAGATCCCGGTGGTGCCGCTGATCTGCCTGGACGACGTGGACGTTTCGTTGGCTCTCGAGGGCGCGCGCCTCGGTGCGCAGGCGATCATCGGCATGTCCAACGACTCCTGGTTCAGCACGCATGCGCAGGGTGCCGAACTGCATCTTGCGGTGGCGGCGTTCCGCAGCATCGAGACCCGGCTGCCGCAATTCCGGGTCACCGCAAACGGAATCAGCGCGGTGATCGATCCGTCCGGCACGCGGTTGGCGACCACCGCGATCGGCCAGCCGGCGCTGCTGACCGTCTCGATGCCGATCCGTACGCCCGTGCGCACCCTGATGGTGGCATGGGGCAACTGGCTCGGCGCGGCCGCGCTCGCCGGCTTGTTGCTGCTTGCGGCCGCCGACCTGTGGCGGCTTCGCCGGCGTCGACAACGCGCGGCCGCGCCCGTGGCCCAGGCAACCCCGGACCGCCTCGAGGTGCTACTGCTGCCGCCCGCGATGCGCGTCCTGCTCGGCCTGTTGACCCTTGCCGCCTGGGCCACGCTGGGGTGGCTCGGCTTGCGCATGCTGCTGCGCGATGGCCTGCAGGTGAATTCGCTGGTCCAACTCAAGCTGTTCGCTTTCGGCGTGGTGCTGCCCACCGTATGCGGATGGTGGGTGCGGCGCTGGTGCATCGCCACCGCACGGATCGAGGGTGACGCACTCGTACTGATCCGCCGCGGCCAACGTCAGAGGCTTCCGGTGGCTGGCATGGCGGCCATCACGCCATGGCGGCTGCCGCTGCCGATGCACGGACTGCACGTGCGCGGCGCCGTGGGAGCGCAATCGTCCTTGAGCCTCGGTGCGGCCGATCCGGCGACACTGGCTACGTTGCTGGCGCAAGCAAGCGCGCCGGAGCTGGCGATCGGGCATGCGTCTCCCGTGCTGGCCGATGCCCGCGCACGCGCCGCCGCGCCGCGCTGGCGGATCGACCACCCCGGCTTCAAGTTCGGCCTGTTCCCGTTGTTGCTGGCGCTGCCCGCCTTCCGCCTGCACCAGCACATCGCCTTCGGCAGCAGCTTCGGCGAGTACACCAACTTCGGCTTGCAGGCCTACCTGTCGGCCCTGCTGATCTGGTGGGCGGCGTGGTCGATCGGCACGGCATTGCTGGCAATGGCCCTGCGCCTCCTGGTGGAGCTGGGCTCGCTGGCCGCGCTGCTCCTGCAGCCCGCGCACGCGGGCAACGTCCGCGCTGCCTTGCAAGGCAGTGCCCGCACGCTCTATTTCATCGGCGCGCCGGCATGGCTGCTGTGGCGCTTGCTGTCGAACTCGTAGGCTGCCGCCGCTGATCCCAGCGAACGCCGGCACGCGCCGCCGCATCGGCAGAAATGCGAAACCCCGCCGAAGCGGGGTTTCGCGGGCACATCGCGGCAACGCTCGATCAGTCGATGTCGAGGAAGCTGCGCAGGGTTTCCGAACGCGACGGGTGGCGCAGCTTGCGCAGCGCCTTCGCCTCGATCTGGCGGATGCGCTCGCGGGTGACGTCGAACTGCTTGCCGACTTCCTCGAGGGTGTGGTCGGTGTTCATGTCGATGCCGAAGCGCATGCGCAGCACCTTGGCCTCGCGCGGAGTCAGCCCGGCCAGCACGCTGCGCACGGTCTCGGTCAGGTTGATGTCGGTGGTCGCGTCGATCGGGGACATCACGTTGGTGTCCTCGATGAAGTCGCCAAGGTGCGAGTCTTCGTCGTCGCCGATCGGGGTCTCCATCGAAATGGGTTCCTTGGCGATCTTCATGACCTTGCGGATCTTGTCCTCGGGCATGTCCATTTCTTTCGCCAGCTCTTCCGGCGTGGCCTCGCGGCCGTACTGCTGGAGCATCTGGCGGGAGATGCGGTTGAGCTTGTTGATCGTCTCGATCATGTGCACCGGGATGCGGATGGTGCGCGCCTGGTCGGCGATCGAGCGGGTGATCGCCTGGCGGATCCACCACGTCGCGTAGGTCGAGAACTTGAAGCCGCGGCGATGCTCGAACTTGTCGACCGCCTTCATCAGGCCGATGTTGCCTTCCTGGATCAGGTCGAGGAACTGCAGGCCGCGGTTGGTGTACTTCTTGGCGATGGAGATCACCAGGCGCAGGTTGGCCTCGACCATCTCCTTCTTCGCCTTGCGCGCCTTGGCTTCGCCATAGGCCATCGCGCGGTTGATTTCCTTGAGGTCGGCCAGGGTCACGTGCATCGCGTTCTCGATCGCGATGGTCGCTTCCTGCTCGGCGATGATCTTCTCGCGCACGTCGCGCAGGGCCGAGCCCCACTTCTGCTTGCGCTTGAGCAGTTCGTCCACCCATTCCAGGTTGGTCTGGTTGCCTTCCCACGCCTTCAGGAAGTCCTTGCGCGGCATCTTCGCCTGGCGCGTGGACAGGTCGAGGATGCGGCGCTCGTGGTCCTTCACCTGGTTGACCACGTCGCGCAACTTGCGCACCAGCACGTCGGTCAGCGGCAGCGGCAGCTTGAAGGTGACGAACACCTCGGCGATTTCCTCGCGTGCCTTCAGCGCCGGCTTGGCGGTCGCGCCGCCCTTGGCGTAGGCCTTCTGGAAGCGCGCGAACGCGGCGCCCATGGCCTCCATGCGCGCGGCCACTTCGACCGGGTCCGGGCCGGTCGGCGCGGGTTCGTCGGCCTCGTCGCTGGTCTCTTCGGCGTCGTCGGCGTCATCGGCCTCGGCATCTTCGTCGGCCACGACCACGGCCGCGATCGGCTCGGGTTCCGGCTCGCCATCGTTGAAGCCGACCACGATCTCGGCCAGGCGCTTCTTGCCTGCCTTGTGCAGTTCGTAGTCTTCCAGCAGCAGCTGCGCCGACCACGGGAAGCTGGCCAGCGCGGCGTTCATCTGCGCGAGGCCTTCCTCGATGCGCTTGGCGATGGCGATTTCGCCCTCGCGGGTCAGCAGCTCGACGGTGCCCATCTCGCGCATGTACATGCGCACCGGGTCGGTGGTGCGGCCGCCCTCGGAATCCAGCGCGGTCAACGCGGCGGCAGCTTCCTCGGCGGCGGTGTCGTCGACCTCGCGGCCGCTGGCGGACTGGCCGGCCAGCAGCAGGGTCTCGGCATCCGGCGCCACTTCATGGACCTCGATGCCCATGCCGTTGATCATGCCGATGATGTCTTCGATCTGCTCCGGGTCGACCATGTCGTCCGGCAGGTGGTCGTTGACCTCGGCATAGGTCAGGTAGCCCTGCTCCAGACCCTTGCTGATGAGGATCTTGATGTCGGACTGGGGGGCTGTCTGCCGTTCGTTGGCCATGGATCGGGCTACCGTGTCGGGGGTGCGTCGGGATGGACGCGGGGAACCCAGCATTATACCAGCCGGGGGGACACCTGCCCCGCAGGGCCGTTCAGGATCTCTGGATCAGGGCCGGAGCAGGAAGGTGACCGGGCCGTCGTTGACCAGGCTCACCACCATATGGGCACCGAACCGGCCGGTTTCCACCCCCGGCGGGTGCCGCTCCCGGCAGACCTCGACCAGGCGGTCGAACCCCCGTCGCGCCTCGTCCGGAGGGGCCGCGGTGGTGAAGCTCGCGCGCATGCCGCTGCGGGTGTCGGCGGCCAGGGTGAACTGGCTGACCAGCAGCAGGCGGCCGCCGGTGTCGGCCAGCGAGCGGTTCATCCTGCCGCCCGCGTCCTCGAACACCCGGTAGCCCAGCAGGCGCTCGGCCATGCGCCGGATCATCGCGTCGGTATCGCCGGGCTCGACTGCCACCAGCGCGAGCAGGCCCGGACCGATGGCGCCGACCACGGCATCGTCCACGGCCACCGAGGCGGAAGTCACGCGCTGGATGAGGCTGAGCATGCGGAAAGCCTAACCCGCGTCGCCGGCTAGACTGAACCGGATGAGCGAACTCGCCGCCGCGCTGCTGTATGCCTTGGCCTGGACCGTGGCCCGCCTGCCGTGGCCGTTGCTACGCCTGCTGGCGGATGGCGTGGCCCGGCTGTCGATCGCCACCGATGCGCGCGAGGCGCGGGTGGCGCGGCGCAACCTGGAACTGATCCGCCCGGACCTCGACGCGGCGGCGCGCGAGCGGCTGGTCCGCGACATCGTCCGCATCACCGCCCGCCAGGCGTTCGAGACGATGCGCATGTGGACGCGACCGGCGGCACGCAACCTGGCCGACATCGCCGAGGTCCGCGGCGAAGCCCTGTTCGATGCCGCCCTCGCCGATCCGCGCGGGCTGGTCGTCGCCGCGCCGCACATGGGCAACTGGGAGCTGCTGAACCACTGGCTGGCGATGAAGACGCCGCTGGCGATCCTTTATCGCCCGCCGGAATCGGCCATCGGCGAGGCCTTCCTGCGCCGCGTGCGGGCCAATGCCGGTGGCGATGTCGAACAGGTCCGCGCCGAGGCCGCCGGCGTGCGCACCTTGCTCAAGCGCCTGCAGAAAGGCGGCGTGGTCGGGATCCTGCCGGACCAGCAACCCAAGGCCGGCGAGGGCGAGTTCGCGCCGTTCTTCGGCAAGCCGGCCTTGACGATGACGCTGCTGGGCCGGCTCGCCGCGCGCAGCGATGCGCGCGTGCTGTTCGCCTGGTGCGAACGCTTGCCCGGCACCTCGCCGCCGCGCTTCGCGCTGCATGTCGAAGCCGCACCCGAGGCGGTCGGCGATGCCGATCCGGTGCGTGCGGTGACCGCGCTCAACGCCGGCATCGAGGCGATCGCGCGACGTGACTTCAGCCAGTACCAATGGACCTACAAGCGCTATACCCTGCGCCCGCCCGGCAGCGGCGAAGCCAATCCCTACCTGGACCTGTACCGATGAGCGACGCCGACCCCGACCGCGCGACCGACGACGCCACCGACTGGCGCGCACCGCCGGCACGTGCGGTGCGCCTGCATGCCGCGACCAGCGCACTGTGGTGTGGCGCGATCCCGCTGCTGGCGTTCGCGATCCCGCTGTACGCCGCCGATGGCGATGAACTGCCGCGGCGGCTGGCGTGGTGCGCGGGCGCGACCGTGATCGGATTGCTGGCCGGCGCGTTGCTGGGCGCGCGCCTGCGTTACCAGCGCTGGACCCTGGACGATGCCGGCCTGTGGCTGCGCCAGGGCCGCCTGTGGTGGCGGGAAACGCGGGTGCCGGTGAGCCGCGTCCAGCATGTCGACCTCAAGCATGGGCCACTGGAGCGCCGCTTCGGCTTGGCCACGCTGGTGGTGCATACCGCCGCGGTGCACCTGAGCGGGATCACCGTGCGCGGGTTGGACGACGCGGATGCGCAGCACCTGCGCGACACCCTGGCGAAGCAGCTGGACGATGCCGGCGACGCGCTCTGACCGATGAACGACCCCGCCATCGACACCGCCGCACTGCCACAGGACGGGCTGGAACATCGCCTGCATCCGCTGTCGTGGATGTTCGTGCTGATCGCCCAGCTCAAGCAGTTCATCCTGCCGCTGCTGGTCCTGCTGTTCGCCGGACGCGGCGACCGCAACGACTTGTGGGGCTTGATCGCGGTCGGCGTGCTGGTGGCGGTCTCGCTGGCCGAGTACTTCACCTATCGCTACCGCCTGCGCGGCGACGCCATCGTCGTGCGCAGCGGCTGGCTGCACCGCAGCGTGCGCGAGATCCCGTACGCGCGCATCCACAACGTCAACCTGCACCAATCGCTGCTGCACCGCCTGTTCGGCGTGGCCGAAGTGCGCCTGGAGTCCGCCGGCGGGATCAAGCCGGAAGCGCAGATGCGGGTGCTGCGCCTGGACCAGGCGGAAGCGCTGGAAGCGCTGATCCGCCAGCGCGGGCAGGCCGCCGGCGACGACGCGCAGGCGGTCGATGCGCTCGAAGCGCCGCCGTTGCTGGCGATGTCGAACGCCGAGGTGTTCCGGCTGGGGCTGATCTCCAACCGCGGCATGCTGGTGGTCGCGGCCGCGTTCGGCGCGCTGGCGCAGACCGGCGACAACGTGTTCGGCGTGCTGGTGGAGCGCTGGGGCAAGGTCGCGTTCGGCTGGTTCACCGGCTTCGCCGGCGCACATGCGCACGACAGCCCGCTGGTGATCGGCCTGGCGGTGGCCAGCATGGTGCTGGCCGCGCTGGTGCTGGTACGCCTGCTTTCGGTCCTGCTCGCCTTCCTGCAGTACCACGGCTTCACCCTGCGCGAGGACGACGCGCGGATCCGCGTCGAACGCGGCCTGCTGGCCCGCTACCGCTCCAGCGCGAAGCGCCGGCGGATCCAGTCGTGGTCGCTGCACGAGGGCGTGCTGCATCGCTGGTTCAAGCGGCGCAGCCTGCGCGTGCAGACCGCCTCCGGCCAGCGCGGCGACCCCAACCAGCAATCGCTGAAGGAGCTCGCACCGATCGCCCCCCCCGTGCATTGCGATGCCTTGATCCGCCACTTCCTGCCCGATGCCGGTTGGGATGCGCTGGACTGGCAGCCGCTGCATCGTCGCGCCTGGCTGCGGATCGCGGTGCCTGGCCTGCTGCTGGTGCTGGCCGCGAGCGCGGCGTTGTATTGGCGCTTCGGCGCTACCGGCCTGTCCGTGCTGGCACTGCTGCCGTTGCAACTGTGGCGCGCACGCCGGATCGCCGACGCCTGCGGCCATGCCTGCAATGAAAGGCTGGTGGCGTGGCGGACCGGCTGGCTGTCGAAGACCTGGAATTTCGCCGAGATCGGCAAGATCCAGGCGGTGCGGCTGGCGCAATCGCCGCTGGATCGCCGGCTGGGCATGGCCAGCCTGTTGCTGGATACCGCCGGGGCCTCGCCGTTCGGCGCGCCCCTGCACCTGCGGCAACTCCCCGCCGGCGTGGCGCGCGAGCTGTCAGCGCGGCTGGTAGCGCAACTCGCCCGCCGCCGGGCCTAGCGGGATCTGCTGGGCTGGCAGGGCGCGCCACTCGCCCGCGCGCCAGACCTGGATCCAGCGCTTGCGGAAACGTTGCTGCACGATCGGTTGCGCACCCGCATGCGTCCATCGGTCGCGGGTGTTGACCACGATGACATCGCGCGGATGCCGCATCGCCCAGTCGCGCGCCGCAGCCTCATCGACAACCTCCAGCGGATCGTGCAGCCGCCCGGCGAAGTGGAACTGCAACTGGTATTCGCCGAGGAAGGCGACTCGCGCGCCCTCGCGTTGCGCCTTGGCCAGCGCATGCGCCGTCTGGGTGAAGTCGAACTGGTCGCGGATCAGCGGGGTTGCGCCCGCGTGTAGCAAGGCGGCGGCCACCAACACGCCACCCGCCAGCAGTGGCAGGTGCCGCCAGCGCAGCATCGCCAGCGCCACCAGCAGCATCGCGCCACCAGCCACCGGGAACGACCAGCGCAGTTGCGCCGGGTACGGCAGGGCGATGCGACCGGCATACAGCGGGAAGGCCAGCAGGACCAAGGCGAGCATCGCCACCGCGATGCCCGGCATTACCCCCAGGCGTGGCCGTGCATCCGCGGCGACCGCCAGCAAAAGCGCGAAGGCAGCGAAGCCCGGCAACAGGTAGTACGGCTGCTTGCCGCTGATCAGGCTGAAGCAGAACACCATGCCGAGCGCCCAGATCCAGGCGAAGCGGTTGCCGGGATCGCGCCACAGCGCCGGGACCTGCCGCCACCACCAGGCCTGCCACCACCACGGCGCCATCAGCACCAGCAGCGTCGGCGCGTACCACCACCAGGGCTCGGCATGGTCGAAGCTGTCCTTGATCCGCCCGGCGGTCTGGGTGACCAGCAGGGCCTCGCGGTATTCGGGATCGCCCAGCAGCAGGGCCGGCACCAGCCAGAGCGCGAACAGGGCGATGCCGCCCAGCAAGGCGAGCAGCGCGGATTTCGCGAAGCGCCTGCCATCGGCCCGCGCCGCCGGATGCCACCAGCGCGCGGCCAGCATCGGCACGCCCAGGTGCAGCAGGGCCACCGGGCCTTTCGCCAGCAGGCCGACGCCGATCGCCAGCGCCACCCCGGGCCACCACGGCCGCCATGCCTCGCCATCGCGCCGGCACAGGGCGATCAGCCCGCCGAGCACCGCCACCGCCAGCGGCAGCTCGTACATGACCTGCAGGGCGAACAGGAAGAAGTACCAGAAACCCGCCATCGCCCATGCCGCATTCGCGGCGATGCCGGCGCGCTGCGGGTACAGCCGTCGCGCAAGCACGCCGGTTTGGGCGACCACGATGCCGCCCAGCAACACCATCAGCAGGCGGGGCCAGACATCGTTGACGCCGCCCACCAGCCAGCCGGCGTGGATCAGCCACGGCAGCAGCGGCGTCTTGTGCGAATACGGCGCGCCGTTGAACAACGGCACCAGCCAGCTGCCGCGGTCCCACATCTCCCACGCCACCGCCAGGCTGCGGGTGGAATACAGCGGCACCGGCCCGTGCAGGAAGATCGAGACCAGCGCGACCACGGCCCAGGCCAGCAGCGGAAGGCGCAGGTCGCGCCACTCGACGGCACGGATCATGGCGCGCACCGGCAAGGCGCGGCGATGCCCGCATCGGCGACAATCCGGATCCCCAACGGCATGTCCCTTCTCCCATGGCAGACACCATCCTGGTCACCGGCGGCGCCGGCTACATCGGCTCGCAGATGGTCAAGGCGCTGCGCCAGGCCGGCTTCCGCCCGGTGGTGCTGGACGACCTCAGCAGCGGCCATCGCAGCGCGGTGCGCGACGAGGAACTGCACGTGGGCGACGTGGGCGATGCGGCGTTCGTCGATCGCGTGCTGGCCGAGGTCCGGCCCGCGGCGGTGATGCATTTCGCCGGCTTCATCCAGGTCGGTGAGTCCGTGGTGGATCCCGGCAAGTACTTCCGCAACAACGTCAGCGCCACCCAGGTGCTGCTGGACGCGATGCGCATGCACGGCATCGCGCGCTTCATCTTCTCGTCCACCGCGGCGATCTTCGGCGAACCGCAGTACGTGCCGATCGACGAAGCCCATCCGAAGGCGCCGATCAATCCGTACGGGCGCAGCAAGTGGTTCGTCGAGCAACTGCTGGAAGACTACGACCACGCCTACGGATTGAAGTCTGTCTGCCTGCGCTACTTCAACGCCGCCGGCGCGGATCCGGACAACGAGATCGGCGAGCGCCACGATCCGGAGACCCACCTGGTGCCGCTGATCCTGCAGGTCGCGTCCGGCCGTCGCCCGCGAATCGGCGTGTACGGCGACAACTACCCCACCGCGGACGGCACCTGCGTGCGCGACTACGTGCACGTGGCCGACCTCTGCGACGCCCACCTGCTGGCCCTGCGCCAGCTGCTGGCCGGCGCCGGCAGCGCACGCTACAACCTGGGCAACGGCAACGGGTTCTCGGTGCGCGAAGTGATCGACACCGCGCGCCGGATCACCGGCCATCCGATCCCGGTGGTGATGGAGCCTCGCCGCGCCGGCGACCCGCCGTCGCTGGTGGCCGATGCCACCGCCGCGCGCGCCGCGCTGGGCTGGACGCCGCGCTACGCGGACCTGCAGACCATCGTGGCCCACGCCTGGGCCTGCGAGCAGCGGAACGCGGCGGAGCTGGATCACGCGCCTCCCACCAGCGACACGAACAGGTCCTCGTAACGCTGGTTCATCAGCCCGCGTCCGTGGCGCTGCAAGGCAACGTCGCGCGCCGTCGCCGCCATGCGTGAGGCGCGTTCGGGATCGCGGAGCACGCGCTCCAGCGCATCGGCCATCGCAATCGGATCGGATTCCGCCACCAGCAGGCCATCGACGCCGTCCTCGAGGACCTCGCGCACGCCGGGCACCGCGCTGCCGACCACCGCGCAACCGGCCGCCATGCCTTCCAGCAAAGCCAGCGGCATGCCTTCGTAATGGGTTCCGAGCACCGCCAGCTGGTGGGTCATCAACAACTCCGGCACGTTGCGCACCACACCAAGGAATTGCACCTGGGCAGCGATGCCGAGTTCATCGGCCAATCGCTCCAGCGGCTTGCGATGCAGGTCCTTGCCGCCACCCGCGAACAGCAGCGGCGGCGACAGTCCACGCTCACGCAACAGGGCCAGGGCACGCAACACCGTGGCGTGGTCTTTCTGCTTCGAGAAGCGCGCGACCATGACGATGCCGGGGATGCGCTGCGCGAACGGATGCGCATCGGCCTGCGCGAACGGTTCCAGGCGCACGCCGTTCGGGATCGCGATGGTGCGCTCGGCCGGCATGTCCATCGCCAGCAGCGCCTGTCGGACGCCTTCCGAACACCCGACGATGCGGTCGGTGCGCCGTGCCAGCCAGCGCGTCTGCGCGCGTCGCCACGCGGTGTAGCGCTCGCGGGTGTTGTGCTCGACATGCACCAGGTGCGGCACCTTCGCCAGCAGGCCCGCGTAGCGACCCCACAGGTGTTCGCTGAAACCGTGCGCCACCAGCACGTCGGGCTTGAAGCGCCTGCACACGCCGACCAGCGCAGCGATGGTCGCCGCATGCGACCAGCCGGCGACCAGTTCCAGTGGTACGCCGGCGCGGCGCAACTCGTCGATGCGCGCGGGATCGGCATGGCGCTTGCGTCGCAATACCAGCAGCGGCTCGATCGCCGTGCTTTCTCGTGCGGCGTTGACCAGTTGCACCGCCACTTGCGTCGCGCCACCGGAAAAGCCGCCGGTGACGAAATGGAGGACGCGCACCCGACTCGGGACTGGATAGTGAGAATTTGTGGATGGTTCGGCCGGCATATGCCTGATCTTTCTTGCTACAAATGGTGACCGGCCATCCGCCCAGCGGCAGAATACTCTAGTGCTCGATGCATCTCACACCATTGCGCCAAACATACCTGACCAGAAGCCATCTGCGATCGTGATGGTGCCGTTGTATACCTCACACCTGTCCGCTGACGCCGCCCTATCGCTGGCCCGTTCAGTGCGCGTACTCGGCCACCACCCATTCGCGATTGTCTGCCCTCAGGGGCTGGACTTGAGCCCGCTTGATGCCCTTTTGGCACCGGCAAAGCCTCGAGTGGAACGCTTCGATGCAAGCTACTTCGACGGGATCGTCGGTTACAACCGGTTGATGCTCTCGCAGGCACTGTACGAGCGATTCGCAAACCATGACTACCTCCTGGTCTGCCAGACAGATGCTTATGTCTTTCACGACGGACTAGATCATTGGTGCGCCAAAGCGTACGACTACATTGGGGCACCATGGATCGCGACGAAGCGCACACCGCTCAATCGCGCGCTGTTTAACTTCAACAACCTGTTCCGCAAGCGCAAGAAGAGTGACGAGTATTTTTTCAAGGTGGGGAATGGCGGCTTCTCGCTTCGCCGTCTGAGCATGATGCGTCGAATCGTGGCCGAGTTGCGCGAGGACATCGATTGGCACTTGGCGAACCCTGATCACCGGGACCGCCATATCGAGGACCGCTACATGTCGATCGTGGCACCCAACCATATCCCTGAGATGCGTATTCCCGACTACCGCGAAGCCGTTGCATTCTGCATGGATCGCCGCCCTGGCTTGGCGATGAAGATGAATGCGGGCCGCCTTCCATTTGCCTGTCACGGTTTCGACAAGCATCACGTGCGGGCATTCTGGCAACCGATTCTGAACGCAATCGAGCAGACCAGCTCGCACCACGCCTAGGGGCAATACAACGTCGCGGCGTCCGGCAGCAACCACCAGCGACGGCGGTTGGCATTGCCCATGTCGCGCGACAACGCCTTGTCCACGCATGCCTGCAAGGCTTCACCCTCGACCAGCAACCAACGCGACGACGGGGCCTGTCGCTGCCACTTCAATCCATCTGCGAATTGAAGCTTCGGATCGCGCTTGAAACCGAAATCCGTGGCCGGTCGATCGGCCATCAGCAACTGCTGTTCGCGCCAGCCCACCAGGCCGAGTTGCGCGTCGGGCCCGAGCGCCGCGCCGACCGCGCGCATCAACCCGCGCGATGACGACCCGTCATTGAGCAACGGCGCACCCACCAGCGAATACAGCACCCACAGCGTGGCCAGCATCGCCACCAACGCCGCTTGCGCCCGCCGACGCCCGAGCCAAAGCAGCGCACCGACACCCGCGCCACCCGACGCCACGAACATCGCCGCCAGCCCATGCGCGACAACCGAATCGCGACCGTCCATGAACCTGCGCTCGAAGCCGGGCTCGCCGAACAGCATCGCCAGCCCCGCGCCCAGCAAGGCCAGCGAGAACACCGCGACGAACCCGGTGAGCAACCGCTGCGCATCGCGCTTGCGCAGGATGCCCGGCAACAACGGCGCCAGCGCCAGGCACAGCATCGGCAGCGCCGGCAGGATGTACATGTCGCGCTTGCCGGAGGGGATGCTGAAGAACACGAAGACCAGCAGCACCCAGACCAGCGGCAACAGATAACGTGCATCGTGACGCTGCAAGCGACGACGCCACGCCGGGATCGCCCACGGCAGCGCCAGCATCGTCGGCAGCCATGCGGTCAGCGCGACTTCGATGAAATACCAGGCCGGCTGGCCGTGGTGCCAGGAATCGGCGTAGCGGGTCAGCGTTTGCCGCAGCAGGATGTCGTTGACGTAGGCGCGATACGCATCGCCGCCATTGCCCAGCGCAGCCAGCAACATCGGCACCAGCCACACCCCGCAGGCGGCGAGGAAGGCCAGCGGGCCCAACCAGAATTTCGCGCTGCGCGCATGCAGGCGCACGCCCGGCCAGCCACGCAGCGAAGCGAACGCCATCGGCAGCAGCACGAACAGCGCGATCACGCCCACGCCCTTGCTGATCGTGCCCAGCCCGGCCGCGGCCCAGCCCAACGCCCACATCCGCCAGTCCGGACCACGCAGCGCGTGCCGCAGCAGGCCGTAGCAGGACAGGGTGATCCAGAACACCACCAGCGGGTCGATCTGCGCCTTTTTCGCCTGCCAGGTGAACTGGATGGTGAGCAGCACCGCCCAGCCGGCGTACAAGCCGACGCGCCGCGACCACAACCGCGCACCGAGATCCGTCACGCACCACAACGTCCCCAGTGCCGCCAGCAGCGAGGGCAACAGGAAGGCGATGCGCAGGTTCCCGGTCAGCCACAGGAACGCCGCCTGCAGCCACATGAACAACGGCGGCTTGTCCGAATACAGCTCGCTGCCGCGATGCGGGAACAGCCAGTCGCCGCTTTCGACCATCTGCTTCGCGACAAGCGCAAAGCGAGGCTCGTCCGCCGGCCACGGATCGCGCAGGCCCAGCCCCGCGCCCAGGATCAACAGGGCGAACAGCCAGAACAACCAGGTCTCGCGACGGGTTTGGGTCATCGCGGGATCATAGCGATGCGTGGTTACGGCTTCCTCAGCCGCGCGTAGAAGAACCCGTCCATGCCGTCATCGCCGGGCAGGCGCTGGTGGCCGGCACCGGTATCGCGACCGAAGGTGTCATCGAGCGGTTCCAGCACCGCGCCCGGCATGCGCGCCAGAAAGGCCTCGACCTGTGCCGTGTTCTCCGCGCGCAGGATCGAGCAGGTCGCGTACAGCAGCACCCCGCCCGGTGCCAACAGCGGCCATGCGGCGTCGAGCAGCTTGGCCTGGATGTCGACCAGCGCGTCGATGTCGCCCTCGCGCCGGTGCAACAGGATGTCCGGCTGGCGGCGCACGATGCCGGTCGCGCTGCACGGTGCATCGATCAGGATCGCGTCGTAGGCCACGCCATCCCACCATGCATCCGGCCGCAGCGCATCGGCGGTGCGCGCGTCGATGTCGAGCGCGAGCCGCGCGAAGGTATCCTGCATCCGCCGCACCCGCCGCGCGTCCACGTCGAGCGCGGTGATGCGCAGCGACGGATCGCGCTCGGCCAGGTGCGCGGCCTTGCCGCCGGGGGCCGCACAGGCATCCAGCACGCGCGCACCGCCCGGCGGTGCCAGCGCATCGGCCACCGCCTGCGCGGCAGCGTCCTGCACCGAAGCCGCACCGGCATCGAAGCCCGGCAATTCATGCACCGGCAGTGTGGTGTCCAGGCGCAAGGCATCGGCCAGCGCGGGCGCGGCATGGGCTGCGATGCCGGCCTCTTGCAAGCATTCGGCGTAGGCATCGCGGGCCTGCAGGCGACGATTCACGCGCAGCCACATCGGCGCTTCCTGCGCACTGGCGGCGAAGATCGCTTCGGCCTGGGCGGGCCAGTCGCCACGGATGCGTTGCGCCAGCCAGGCGGGCCACGCCGCCTCATTGCCCGCCTGCGGCAGGCCCTCGCGCTGCGCGCGTCGGAGCACCGCATTGACCAGGCCGGCCTGGTGAGGACGCCCCAACGCGCGCGCCGCGTCCACGCTGGCCGCCACCGCCGCGTGCGCGGGCAAGCCCATTTCCAGCTGGGCGAAACCGGCCAGCAGCAACGCGCGCAATTCGTGGTCGCGGGCCTCGAGCGGCTTCGCCATCCACTGCGCGAGCGCTGCATCGAAACGCGCCAGTTGCCGCAACGCGCACATCACGATGGCTTCCACCAGCGCGCGGTCGCGCGGATCGTCCAGCGCGGGCAGGGCCGCGGCCAGCGTCGCCTTCAGCGAGCGACCACGATGCAGGACCACGTCGAGGACGCGGGCGGCACTGACGCGTGCGTTGACGCCGGCACTCATGCGCTGGTGTTTCGGCGCGCGTTCACGTAATCCGCCGCGGTGATCGCCTTGCCGCCATCGCGCTGCAGCACGCGGATCCGCAACACACCGTCGCCGCAGGCGATGTCGATGCCATCGCGGCCGCTGCGCAGGACCTCGCCGGGACGGGCGCCGTGCGCCTCATCCAGCGCGACCGCGCCGTGGATGCGCACGCGCTCGCCGAGCAGCATCGCGTCGGCCATCGGCCACGGGTTGAAGGCGCGGACCTTGTTCGCCAGCGTGGTCGCCGGCAGCGACCAGTCGAGCCGCGCCTCGGCCTTGTCCAGCTTGTGGGCGTAGGTCGCGCCGTCCTCCGGCTGCGGATGCGGCGGCAGCTGGATGGTGGCGCGCAGCAACCCCAGCGCATCGCCGAGCACGCGCGCGCCAAGTTCGCTCAAGCGGTCGTGCAACTGGCCACCGGTCTCGGCCGGGCCGATGTCGATCGCCTGCGCCAGCAGCACCGGGCCGGTATCCAGCCCCTTCTCCATCTGCATCAGGCAGACGCCACTGCGGGTATCACCGGCTTCGATCGCACGCTGGATCGGCGCCGCGCCGCGCCAGCGCGGCAGCAGCGAGGCATGCACGTTCCAGCAACCGTACACGGGAATGTCCAGCACCGGCTGCGGCAGCAGCAGGCCGTAGGCCACCACCACCATCAGGTCCGGCTGCAGCGCGCGCAACTCGGCCTTGGAGGCGAGGCTGCGGAAATTCTCGGGCTGATGGACCGGGATGCCGCGCTGCACGGCTTCCAGCTTGACCGGCGATGGCTGCAGGCCACGACCGCGGCCGGCCGGCCGGTCCGGTTGGGTGTAGGCGGCCACCACCTCGCCATGGCGCGCGCAGGCGCGCAGGCAGGGCACGGCGAACTCCGGCGTGCCGGCGAAGACGATCCTCAAGCGTGGTTCTCCAAACGTGGACGGCGGCGCGGCGACAGGACGCCGGCGACCGCCGATCCGGGGGCAGGTCAGGCGGCGCGGCGCGCCTTGGCCAGCTTCTTGCGCACCATCTCCCGCTTCAGCGGGCTGAGGTAGTCGACGAACAGCTTGCCGTCGAGATGGTCCATCTCGTGCTGGATGCAGACCGCCAGCACGCCGTCGGCCTCCAGGGTGAACGGCACGCCATGGCGATCCAGCGCGTCGACGGTGATCACGTCGCTGCGGGTCACGTCGGCATAGATGCCGGGCACCGACAGGCAGCCTTCCTGGTAGACCTGTTCGCCCTGGCGGGCAACGATCACCGGGTTGACGAACACCAGCGGCCGGCTTTTGTCTTCGGTCACGTCAATCACCATGAAGCGCTTGTGCACGTCCACCTGGCTGGCCGCCAGGCCGATGCCGGGGGCGTCGTACATGGTTTCGAACATGTCGTCGAACAGGCGCTGGAAGGCGGGTTCGGCCAGTTCGGCGGGGGCAACGGCGGCCGCCTTGGTGCGCAGGCGCGGGTCCGGGAATTCGAGGATGGGGAGCAGGGCCATGGCAGGGCGTCCGGGACGTCATCGTCCGTATTTGCGACAGTCTTCGCGATTGTACCCGCCCCGGACCGGGCCGGTGCTTGCCAGCAGGGCCGGTTTGTGGACTATAGTGGGTCGGCTTCAGGGGGTTTTTTACCAAGGGGAGCGGGGAGATGGCCGCAATGCTTGAACGTGTTTCTAAGGCGCTACGTCCCGCCGTGCCGCGTGCACGTGGTGTACGCACTCTGCTTGCCGTCGCACTGCTGACGGCTGCGACTTTTGCTGCCGCGGTGGAACTGCGCGGCGACCATCCCGACACCTACGTGGTGAAGCGTGGCGACACGCTGTGGGACATCGCCGGCCGTTTCCTGCAGCGCCCGTGGCTGTGGCCGGAGATCTGGCAGGCCAACCCGCAGGTCAAGAACCCGCACCTGATCTATCCCGGTGACGTGCTCAGCCTGGCCTACCTGGATCGCGTCGCGGTGCAGCCAGGCCAGCGCGCGGAAGGCCCGGTCAATGCGGTCAACCTGTCCGAGATCGAGCCCTTCCTGAAGGACCTGCGGATCGTCGACAGCATCGACGACCTGCCCTACGTGGTCGGCCTGGAAGACGACCGCCTGCGCAGCACGCGAGGCCAGGTCGCCTATGTCCGCGGCCTGCAAGCTGCGCCGGGCCAGCGCTACCTGGTGGTGCGCGCGGAGAAGCGCTACCGCTTCGTCGAGCGCGCCGGCCTGTGCTGCGACCTGTTCCAGAGCGAGGATCTCGATGCCCGCGGGGATACGTTCCGCGGCACCGGCGAGTTCTGGACCAATGCGGTGTTCCCGAGCAAGAACACCGAGATGCTCGGCTATGAGCTGATCACCCAGACCACCGGCACCGTGACCCGCGGCGAAGTCGCCGGGATCCAGGCCTCCACCCTGCTACTCGATGCCGAAGGCCGCGACGTCCGCGTCGGCGACCGTTTGGTGCCGGTCGAGGCACAGCCCTACGACCTGCAGTTCTTCCCGCACCCGCCGAAGGAACAGCAGAAGTACGGCCGGCTGACGGTGATGTCGGTGGCTGACAAGTACCGCACCGGAGGCCCGCACGACGTGATCGCGATCTCCGGTGGCGCCCGCGAAGGCATCGACAACGGCACCGTGTTCTCGATCTGGCGGCGCGGCAGCTCCACCTTCGACACCATCAAGGGCGGACTCGACAAGGAAGAGACCCTGACCCTGTTCGAGTCCAAGGTGCGCCTGCCGGACGAGTTCGCTGGCCACGCGATGGTGTTCCGCACCTTCAACAATGTCAGCTACGCGCTGGTGATGAGCAGCGTCAAGCCGACCCAGATCGGCTACGAACTCAAGCATCCGGACGCGCCTTACTGATCATCGGCTCGAGATCGCGGGGTTTTCCGACCCCGGCACGCGACGGCGCCCTCGGGCGCCGTCGTCGTTTGCGGCGGATGCTGGTCGCATGCCGCTCACGTCCGAACCCGCGTCGCTGCTTCGCCTGCTGCTCAGCGGCGCCCCGGCCAGCACCCTCCGCCGGCTGCTGGACACCCATGGCAGCGCCGAGGCCGCCTGCCGCGCCGGCCCGCGCGACTGGACCAGCCACGGCCTGAACCCTGACGCCTGCAGGGCTATCCGCACCCCTGCGCCGGAGGCCATTGCCCGCGCCGAGCGCTGGCTGGACGCCGGCCACCACCACCTGCTCGGCTGGCGCGACGATGCCTACCCACCGCTGCTGCGGCGGATCGCCTCGCCGCCGGCAATGTTGTTCGTCGCCGGCGACCCCGGCCTGCTGTGGCGACCCTCCGTCGCGGTGGTCGGCAGCAGGGCGGCAACCGCCGGCGGTTGCGCCAATGCCGCCCTGTTCGCCCGCGCCTTGGCCCGGGCCGGGCTGTGCGTGACCAGCGGACTGGCGGCCGGGATCGATGCCGCCGCACACGCAGCCGCCCTCGACGTCGCCGGGCCGACCGTGGCCGTGCTCGGCACCGGGCCGGACATCGCCTACCCGGTGCGCCATCGCCCACTGCTGGACCGGCTCGCCATGGCGGGCGCGGTGATCAGTGAACACGCGCCGGGCACCGGGCCGTTGCGCCAGCATTTCCCCAGCCGCAACCGGATCCTGGCCGGCCTCAGCCTGGGCACGCTGGTGGTGGAAGCCGCGGAGAAATCCGGTGCCCTGATCACCGCCCGGCTGGCCGCGGACATGGGCCGCGAGGTGTTCGCCATCCCCGGATCGATCCACAACCCGATGGCGCGCGGCTGCCACCGCCTGCTGCGCGAGGGTGCGCAGCTGGTGGAATCGCCGGTCGAGGTGCTGGACGCGCTGGCACCGCTGGTGGTCGACCTGGCCCGGGCCTTGCGCGGACAGCTGGAGCCGCTGCCGGGGGACTCTCCAGGGCCTGCGCCGACACCATCCGACGCCGACAGCGACTACAACCGCTTGTGGCAAGCCATCGGCCATGACCCAACCGGTATGGATGAACTTGTGATGCGCACCGGATTGACGGCTGCGGCACTGTCCTCCATGCTGCTGGCGCTGGAGCTCGACGGCCGGATCGCGTCGGAACACGGACGCTATGCCAGGATCGGGCCCTGACAGCGGTTCACGGCGCCCGCCCGGGCGCAGGCCGGGGGACATGAAAGAAAGCATCCTGGACGTCCTGCTGTACCTCTTCGAACACTATTTCGCCAACGACGCGATCCTCACCGGCGACGACTTCACCGCGCTGGACAGCCCACTGGTCGGGGAACTGACCGAAGCCGGGTTCTCCGGCGCCGAGATCCGCAAGGCCTTCGACTGGCTCGACACCCTGGCACGCCAACGGCCCACCGTCGGCCAGCCGCGGGTGAATGGCCCGACCCGCATCTTCCACGGCAGCGAACTGGACAAGCTGGACGTCGAATCCCGCGGCTTCCTGCTGTTCCTGGAACAGCACGGGGTCGTCGACGCCGACCAACGCGAACTGGTGCTGGACCGGGCGATGGCGCTGGACCAGGACGAGCTGGACCTGGACGACCTGAAGTGGGTGGTGCTGATGGTCCTGTTCAACCAGCCGGGGTCGGAAGCGGCCTATGCCTGGATGGAAACGCAGATGTTCCTCGACGAACCGGAGCCGGTGCATTGAACACGAGCGACACCGCGCTGGCAGAAGGCCAGGGCTCGCTGTACGCCCCGCCAAGAGCAGTCGTGGAGGACATGGGCGACGGGTTCCGTGCGGGCGACGCCGTGGTGTATGCCGGCTTCTGGCGACGACTGGCGGCCCTGTGCATCGACTCGATCCTGGTCGGCATCGTCTTCTACGCCCTGTTCTTCGGTGGGCTGATGACCCTCGGTGGCGGCCTGGCGGCGTTCGAGAACCCCGACGCGCTGGGCGCCGGCGCCATCGGGGGATTCCTGGTCGCGATCTACGTGGCCTACCCCGTCATCAGCGCGCTCTACTTCGTCGGGATGGAGTCCTCCGGCACGCAAGCCACGCTGGGCAAGATGGCGGTGGGGATCAAGGTCACCGATGCCGATGGCCGCAGGATCAGCCGCGGCCGCGGCCTGGGCCGTTGGGCCTCGCACCTGCTGTGCTACATGACCCTCTACATCGGCTACATCATGGCCGCCTTCACCGAGCGCAAGCGCGGGCTGCACGACATGGTCGCCAGCACCCTGGTGGTGGATCGCTGGGCCTTCACCCAGGAGCCGGGTCGCCAGCAGAAAGGACTGGGCGCCGTGACCGTCATCGTGCTCGCGCTTGTCGCGCTGCTCTACCTCGGCATCGTGCTGGCGATCGCGATCCCGGCCTACCAGGGCTACGTGGAGCGCGCCGCCGCCGCGGGTGCCTGACACCGTCCGAGCGGGGCCTGGCCGGCCACCGGCCGGCGGCAAAGGCTTGACACAGCCCCCGCGCCGTGAGTCCACTGTAAAAGAGATGAATCGAGCGCCCGGGGCCAAGCACCCCGGGCGTTGGCTTCTGCGGCGGCGGCTCCGATGGGATGTCACGCCGCCTTCACCGCCCCCTCGGAAGCTGCGCCGCATGCCCAAGAACCTGCTCGTCGTCGAATCGCCAGCCAAGGCCAAGACGATCAACAAATACCTCGGCAAGGACTTCACCGTCCTCGCCAGCTACGGGCACGTGCGCGACCTGGTGCCGAAGGAAGGCGCGGTCGATCCCGAACACGGCTTCGCGATGCGCTACGACCTGATCGAGAAGAACGAGAAGCACGTCGAGGCCATCGCCAAGGCGGCCAAGGGTGCCGACAACCTGTTCCTGGCGACCGACCCTGACCGCGAGGGCGAGGCGATCAGCTGGCACATCGCCGAGATCCTGCGCGAGCGCGGGCTGGTCGGCGACAAGCCGCTGCAGCGGGTGGTGTTCACCGAGATCACCCCGCGCGCGATCAAGGAAGCGATGCAGCAACCGCGGGCGATCGCCAGCGACCTGGTCGATGCCCAGCAGGCACGCCGCGCGCTGGACTACCTGGTCGGCTTCAACCTGTCGCCGGTGCTGTGGCGCAAGGTCCAGCGCGGGCTGTCCGCCGGCCGCGTGCAATCGCCGGCGCTGCGCATGATCGTGGAGCGCGAGGAGGAGATCGAGGCGTTCAAGGCGCACGAATACTGGTCGATCGAGGCCGAGGTCGCGCATCCCTCGCAGGGCTTCACCGCGCGCCTGTCCAAGCTGGATGGCAAGAAGTTCGTCAGCGACACCAAGAACCTCGAGTTCAGCCTGACCAACGGCGAGGACGCCGAAGCCGCGCGCGCGCGCATCCAGAAGGCCGCCGGCGGTTCGCTGCACGTCACCGATGTCGGTGCGAAGGAGCGCAAGCGCCGGCCGGCGCCGCCGTTCACCACCTCGACCCTGCAGCAGGAAGCCGCGCGCAAGCTCGGCTTCACCACCCGCAAGACCATGCAGGTTGCGCAGAAGCTGTACGAAGGCGTGGCGATCGGCGAGGAAGGCACGGTCGGCCTGATCAGCTACATGCGTACCGACTCGGTCAACCTGTCGCAGGACGCGCTGGACGAGATCCGCGACGTGATCGCGCGCGACTACGGCACGGCCTCGCTGCCGGACAAGCCGAACACTTACCAGACCAAGTCGAAGAACGCGCAGGAAGCGCACGAAGCGGTGCGCCCGACCTCGGCCCTGCGCACGCCGGCGCAGGTCGGCCGCTTCCTCAGCGACGACGAACGCAAGCTCTACGACCTGGTGTGGAAGCGCGCGGTGGCCAGCCAGATGATCCCGGCCACGCTCAACACCGTCACCGTGGAACTGGCCGCCGGCAGCGAGCACAGTTTCCGCGCCAGCGGCACCACCGTGGTCGTATCCGGCTTTCTCGCCGTCTACGAGGAAGGCAAGGACAGCAAGTCGGCGGACGACGACGACGAAGGCCGCAAGCTGCCGTTGATGAAGCCCGGCGACACCATTCCGCTGGAGCGCATCCACGCCGACCAGCATTTCACCCAGCCGCCGCCGCGCTTCACCGAAGCCGCGCTGGTCAAGGCGCTGGAGGAATACGGCATCGGCCGGCCGTCGACGTATGCGTCGATCATCCAGACCCTGCTGTTCCGCAAGTACACCGAGATGGAAGGCCGCAGCTTCCGGCCGACCGACGTGGGTCGCGCGGTGTCGAATTTCCTCAGCTCGCACTTCACCCGCTACGTGGACTACGACTTCACCGCGAAGCTCGAGGACGAACTCGACTCGGTGGCCGCCGGCGAGGAGGACTGGATCCCGCTGATGGAGAAGTTCTGGGGTCCGTTCAAGCAACTGGTCGACGAAAAATCCGAATCGGTGGACCGCACCGAGGCCACCGGTGCGCGCGAACTCGGCACCGACCCGAAGTCCGGCAAGCCGGTCAGCGTGCGCCTGGGGCGCTACGGGCCGTATGCGCAGATCGGCGACAAGGACACCGACGAGAAGCTGGAGTTCGCCTCGCTGCGTCCCGGCCAGTCGATGCACACGATCTCGATCGAGGATGCGCTGGAACTGTTCAAGTTGCCGCGCAAGCTCGGCCAGGACAAGGACGAAGACGTCAGCGTCGGCATCGGCCGCTTCGGACCGTTCGCCAAGCGGGGCAGCACGTATGCCTCGCTGAAGAAGGAAGACGATCCGTACACCATCGACCTCGCCCGCGCGGTGTTCCTGATCGAGGAAAAGGAAGAGATCGCGCGCAACCGCATCATCAAGGAATGGGCGGAGAGCGAGATCCAGGTCCTCAATGGCCGCTTCGGCCCGTACCTCAGCGACGGCAAGTTCAACGGCAAGATCCCGAAGGATCGCGAGCCGGCCTCGCTGACCCTCGAGGAAGCGCAACAGTTGATGGCGGAGACCGGCAAGCCGGCACGCAAGGGCTTCGGCGCGAAGAAGGCCGCGGCGAAGAAAGTCGTCGCCAAGAAAGCGCCTGCCGAGAAAAAACCGGCCGCCGCCAGGAAAGCAGTGAAGAAGGCGGCGAAGAAAACCGCCAAGAAAGCGACCAAGAAGGTCGCCGCGAAGAAGGCCTACGTCAGCCCGCATCCGGAGCCGGCCAAGCCGCTGCTGACCGCGAGCAAGGTTGAGCCGGGCAAGAAACGCATCATCAAGAAGGCCTCGCGCGAAGACGCGCCGTTCTGAGTCTTTCTCCCTCTCCCGCTGGCGGGAGAGGGCTGGGGTGAGGGTGGCTCGGCGCGCCGGCAACTACACGGCAATCCGGACGAAAGAACTGGATCCCGGCGTTCGCCGGGATGATGAGCAAGAGCAGCATGATCGCAACAGCAACGCTCGACGAAGCCGTCGCCGTCCTCCAGAAGCGCGGCGTCATCGCCTATCCCACCGAAGGCGTGTGGGGCCTGGGCTGCGATCCGCGCGATGAAGCCGCGACGATGCGCCTGCTCGCGCTCAAGCAACGCGAGGTCGGCAAGGGCCTGATCCTGATCGCCGCCGATGAAGCGCAACTCGCGCCCTTCATCGACATGGATGCACTGGCGCCCGATCAGCGCGACGCCGTGCGCACCACCTGGCCGGGCGCGAACACCTGGATCGTGCCTGCATCGGCCAGTGCGCCGCGCTGGATCACCGGCGATCACGACGGCATCGCGGTTCGCGTGAGCGCCCATCCGGTGGTGATTGCGCTCTGCGATGCCTTCGGCGGCGCACTCGTGTCGACCAGCGCCAACATCGCCACCCTGCCGGCGCCGCGCACCCGTGAAGAACTGGATCCGCGCATCGTCGCCGGCGTCGATGCGATCGCCCCCGGCGAAACCGGCGGGCTGCTGCAGGCCACCCCGATCCGCGACGCCCGCGATGGTCGCAGCCTGCGCTGAAGCGTCTTACCGGATGACGCGTAAGTAGTTTCTGCGGCAACGAAATTTTCTTCCGGAACTGAGTTGTCGCATCGCACAAAATGTGTTCTATTCGGATGAAGCGATACGTTTCTTGGCCTCTGCCACGTCGCGCCGTCGCCCCCCCTCCCGAAGACGATCACGACGATGCGGCCCAGCCCGGATCGGGGTCTCTACGACCCCGCTAGCGAACACGACAGTTGCGGCTTCGGCCTCATCGCCCAGGTCGAGGGTTCCGGGTCGCGTGCCATCGTCGATATCGCGCTCGAGGCCCTGTCGCGGATGGCGCATCGCGGCGGCGTGGCCGCCGATGGTCTCTCGGGCGACGGCTGCGGCGTGCTGATCCACGGCGCGCAGCGCTTCCTGCGCGTGCTGGCGGACGAGGCCGGCATCGCCCTGCATCCGGGCAGCATCGCCGCCGGTAATGTGTTCCTGCCAGCCGACGACAATGCCGCGGCCGATTGCCGCAGCATCCTGCAAGGCGAGTTGGCGAAGGTCGGCGTGCGCGTGGCCGGCTGGCGCGACGTACCGGTCGATCCGGCCGCCTGCGGGCAACTGGCGCGGTCGTCGATGCCGCGGATCCAGCAGGTCTTCGTGGAGAGCGACGAGGCCGACACCGACGCCTTCGAGCGCGCGCTGTTCCTGGCCCGCAAGCGCAGCGAGGACACCCTGCGGGCATACCCGGATTTCCACGTGGTCGGACTGTCGCCGCGGCTGCTGGGCTACAAGGGCATGGTCCTGCCCAGCCACCTGCGCCAGTTGTTCCCCGACTTGTCGCGGCCGGAACTGGAAGCGCGCGCGGTGGTGTTCCACCAGCGCTTCTCCACCAACACGTTGCCGCGCTGGCCGCTGGCGCATCCGTTCCGCCGGCTCGCCCACAACGGCGAGATCAACAGCATCGAAGGCAACCGCTGCTGGGCGAATGCGCGCAAGAACGTGTGGCGCTCGCCGCTGCTCGACGTGGCCGAGTTCGACAGCGTGGTTTCACAGCACGGCTCGGATTCGCAGAGCCTGGACAACATGCTGGAGTGGCTGCTGCTGGGCGGCATGGACCTGCCGAAGGCGATGCGCATCCTGATGCCGCCGGCCACCCAGTCGCTGGAGTACAAGGACACCGACCTCGCCGCGTTCTACGAGTACTACGCGATCAATTCCGAGCCGTGGGACGGCCCCGCCGGCGTGGTCACCTGCGACGGCCGCCACGCGGCCTGCGCGCTCGACCGCAACGGCCTGCGCCCGGCGCGCTGGACGCTGTCGGAGGACGGCATCTTCGTGATCGCCTCCGAGACCGGCGTGTGGGATCTGCCGGCAGAGCGCGTGCGCGCCAAGGGCAAGCTGGGTCCGGGCGAGATGATCGCGGTGGACCTGGTCGAGGGCCGCCTGCTCGACAACGACGCGATCGATGCGATCAACCGCGCGCGCCGGCCGTACAAGCAGTGGCTCAAGCGCGGCATGACCTACCTGCACACCGAGCTGATCGATCCCGCGCTGGCCGACGCGCCGTTCGCCGACGACACGTTGCTCGGTTTCCAGAAGCTGTTCCTGCTGACCCGCGAGGAACAGGAAGGGGTGCTCAGGCCGCTGGCAGAGACCGAGCAGGAAGCGATCGGCTCGATGGGCGACGACATTCCGATGGCGGCGGTCAGCCAGAAGGTGCGGCCGTTGTACGACTGCTTCCGCCAGGCGTTCGCGCAGGTGACCAACCCGCCGATCGATCCGCTGCGCGAGGACTGCGTGATGTCGCTGTCCACCCAGATCGGGCGCGAGGGCAACATCTTCCACGACGGCCCGGAGAACGTGGACCACGTGCTGCTGAACTCGCCGGTGCTGTCGCAGCGCAAGCTGCACCAGTTGCTGGCGTTGCCGCGCTTCGCTGCCTCGCACCGTTACATCGACCTGTATTTCGATGCCGAGTCTTCGCTCGAACTGGCGCTCGAGCGCATCTGCGCCGAGGCCGAAGCCGCCGCTCGCGCCGGCATCGAACTGCTGATCCTCAGTGACCGTCGCCCGCGCCGCGACACCGCCGCCGTGCATGCCCTGCTTGCCACCGGCGCGGTTCACCAGCACCTCGTCCGCACCGGCCTGCGCTGCGAGGTCAACCTGATCGTCGAAACCGGCACCGCACGCGATCCGCACCACTTCGCCTGCCTGGTCGGCTTCGGCGCCACCGCGGTGTATCCGTACCTGGCCTACCAGACCCTGCACGCGCTCGGTCGTCGCGGGATCCTGGGCGGCAAGGCCAGTGGCGAGCCGCAGCAGATCGGTCGCAGCTACCGGCGCGGGGTCAAGAAAGGACTGCTGAAGATCCTGTCGAAGATGGGCATCGGCTGCATCGCGAGCTATCGCGGCGCGCAGTTGTTCGAGATCGTCGGCCTGAGCGACGAGGTGGTGGCGCGCTGCTTCGACGGCACGCCGTCGCGGATCGGCGGCGCGGGTTTCGCCCGTCTGGAGGCCGATGCCTGGCATGTCGCCGCGCTCGGTTGGGACGACTGCGCGCTGCCCGAGCAGGGCGGCCTGCTGCGCTACGTCAACGGCGGCGAATACCACCAGTACAACCCCGACGTGGTGCAGTCGTTGCAGCACGCGGTGCTGACCGGCGACCGCGCGGACTGGAAGGTCTACGCCGATCACGTTGATACGCGCCCGCCGGCGGCGCTGCGCGACCTGCTGCGGCTGAAAGCCGCTGCCACGCCACTGCCGCTGTCCGAGGTGGAGCCGGTTGAAAGCATCGTGCGCCGCTTCGACAGCGCGGCGATGAGTCTGGGCGCGCTCTCGCCCGAGGCGCACGAGGCGCTGGCGATCGCGATGAACCGGCTCGGCGGGCGCAGCAACTCCGGCGAAGGCGGCGAAGACCCGGCGCGCAACGGCACCGACAGGCGCAGCAAGATCCGCCAGATCGCCTCCGGGCGCTTCGGGGTGACGCCGGACTACCTGATCAATGCCGAGGTGCTGCAGATCAAGCTGGCGCAGGGCGCCAAGCCCGGCGAGGGCGGCCAGCTGCCGGGCAGCAAGGTCAACCCGCTGATCGCGCGGCTGCGCCATGCCAAGCCCGGCATCGGCCTGATCTCGCCGCCGCCGCACCACGACATCTATTCCATCGAAGACTTGGCCCAGCTGATCTTCGACCTGCGCCAGGTCAATCCGGAGGCGCTGATCTCGGTGAAGCTGGTCAGCCATGCCGGCGTCGGCACGATTGCCGCCGGCGTGGCCAAGACCGGCGCCGACCTCATCACCATTGCCGGACACGACGGCGGCACCGGCGCCAGCCCGATCGGCTCGGTGCGCTATGCCGGCGTGCCGTGGGAGCTGGGCCTGTCCGAAGCGCGTCAGGCGCTGCAGGCCAACGACCTGCGCGGGCGCGTGCTGCTGCAGACCGACGGCGGCCTGAAGACTGGCCTCGACGTGATCAAGGCAGCGCTGCTGGGCGCGGACAGCTTCGGCTTCGGCACCGCGCCGATGATCGTGCTGGGCTGCAAATACCTGCGCATCTGCCATCTCAACAACTGCGCCACCGGCATGGCCACGCAGGACGAACGGTTGCGCCGCGACCACTTCAAGGGTCTGCCCGAGCGCGTCGAATGCTACTTCCGCAACGTCGCCGAAGACGTGCGCGAATGGCTGGCCTTGCTGGGCCTGCGCACGCTGGACGAGGCGATCGGCCGCACCGACCTGCTGGAACAGCACCTGCGCGCGACGCGCGAGGATGTCGACGTGGACCTGTCGCGGCTGCTGGCGCGCGATCCGGCGCAGGCCTCCGCTTACTGCGGTTCGCCCGCGTTGCAGGCGCCGCCGGACGGATTGGCCGCGCAGCTGGACGCGGCATTGGCCGATGCGATTGCCAGCGGTGCCGGCGGCGCCTTCGTCGGCAGCATCCGCAATACCGACCGCAGCATCGGCGCGCGCCTGTCCGGGCGCATCGCCCGCGTCCATGGCGATACCGGCATGAGCGCTACGCCCATCGACGTGCGCCTGAGCGGCAGCGCCGGCCAGAGCTTCGGTGCGTTCAATGCCGGCGGCCTGCACCTGCACCTGCAGGGCGAAGCCAACGACTACGTCGGCAAGGGCATGGCCGGCGGCCGCATCGTGCTGCAGCCGCCGGGTGGCAGCCGGTTCGCCTCGCAGGACACGCCGATCCTCGGCAACACCTGCCTGTACGGCGCCACCGGCGGCGAGTTGTTCGCCGCAGGCCGCGCCGGCGAGCGCTTCGCGGTGCGCAACTCCGGCGCCACCGCGGTCATCGAGGGCGCGGGCGACCACTGCTGCGAATACATGACCGGCGGCGCTGTGGTCGTGCTGGGCCGCACCGGGTTGAACTTCGGCGCCGGCTTCACCGGCGGGCTGGCTTATGTGCTGGATCTGGAGCGCGATTTCGTCGATCGCTACAACCACGAACTTGTCGATATCTCGCGGATCACCCCGGAAGGGCTGGATGGCTACCGCCAGCACCTCACCGACCTGATCGAGATGCACGCACTGTTGACCGGCAGTGCCTGGAGTGCGCGCATCCGCGACGACTTCCGCGACTTCGTCGGCAAGTTCTGGCTGGTCAAGCCGAAGGCGGCCAGCCTGGAAGCGTTGGCTGACGAATTGAAGAGGGCGGCGTGATGAGCAAGAAGCAGCTGTTCCAGTTCCTGGAATCGCCGCGCGAGATGCCGGCCAAGGTGCCGCTGTCCGATCGCGTCGCCGGCAGCTTCGACGAGCTGTACGGGCGTTTCGGGCAGGCCGAGGCGGCGCACCAGGCCGGGCGCTGCCTGGATTGCGGCAATCCGTATTGCGAAGCCAAGTGCCCCGTCCACAATTACATTCCCGACTGGCTGCAGCTGGTGCAGGAAGGCCGCATCCATGAGGCGGCGGCGCTCTGCCACGAAACCAACCCGCTGCCGGAGATGTGCGGGCGCGTCTGTCCACAGGATCGCCTGTGCGAGGGCGCGTGCACGCTCAACGACGGCTTCGGCGCGGTCACCATCGGCGCAGTGGAGAAGTACATCGTCGATACCGCCTTCGAGCAGGGCTGGCGGCCCGACTTGTCGAAGGTGAAGCCCACCGGCAGGCGCGTGGCCGTCGTCGGCGCGGGACCGGCGGGGCTGGCCTGCGCGGATCGGCTGGCGCGCAGCGGCATCGAAGCGACCGTGTTCGACCGCTACGAGCAGATCGGCGGGCTGCTGCAGTTCGGCATCCCCAGCTTCAAGCTGGACAAGGCGGTGATCGCTACCCGACGCGAGGTGCTGGAAGGCATGGGCGTGGTGTTCAAGCTGGGCGTGGAGATCGGCCGCCACCTCAGCCTGGAGCATCTGTTGACCGGCTACGACGCGGTCTTCCTCGGGCTTGGCGCCTATCGCTACACCGACGGCGGCCTGCCCGGTCAGGACCTGGCCGGCGTGCTGCCGGCGCTGCCCTTCCTGGTGCAGAACGGCCGCATCGTCACCGGCAGCGATCCGCACGGTCGCCCCATCGCCGGCTGGGAGGACACCCTGGCGATGCCGGATCTCGCCGGCAAGCGCGTGGTCGTGCTGGGCGGCGGCGATACCGGCATGGACTGCGTGCGCTCGGCGATCCGCCTGGGTGCGGCCAGCGTGACCTGCGCCTATCGCCGCGACGAGGCCAACATGCCCGGCTCCGCGCGCGAGGTCGCCAACGCCCGCGAGGAAGGCGTGCACTTCCTGTTCAACCGGCAACCGTTGGCGATCGACAGCGCCGACGGCAAGGCCGCCAGCGGCGTGCGCATGGTCGAAACGCGCCTCGGCGCGCCGGATGCGAAGGGCCGCCGCAACGCGGAACCGATCGCCGGCAGCGAATCGGTGGTCGAGGCCGACATCGTGATCATCGCGTTCGGGTTCTCGCCGAAGGCGCCGGACTGGCTGGCCGCGCAGGGCGTCCAGGCCCAGCCCAACGGCCGCCTGGCGGTGGGCGGCAACGGTCGGCTTGCGTACCAGACCGGCCACGACAAGCTGTTCGCCGGTGGCGATTGCGTGCGCGGCGCCGACCTGGTGGTGACCGCGGTGCAGGAAGGCCGCGACGCCGCCGCCAGCATCGCGCGCATGGTGCTGCGCGGGGTCAAGGCGATCCCGGCTGCACTGGAGTCCGCCTGAGCGCGACGAAAAGGGTCCAGAGTGAAGTTTCTCGATTCCGTCTGCCGATGAGGTGAGCAGGCTCGCCGAAACATTCACTCTGACTCCTTTTCACAGCTGGACCCCTTTTCGCTGAACGCCACCCACGCGCGCACTTCCGCGCCGGCGCGTGCGCGGCCAAGATAGACCGATGCGAAGCGCCACCGTCCTGTTGTCGAGCCTGCTGCTGCCATTCACCGGCGCTGTGGTCGCACAGGCGAAGCCCACCGGCAGCACGGTCACCGTCTACCGCTGCACCGATGCCGGTGGCAAGCAGAGCCTGCGCGATACGCCGTGCCCGAAGGGCCAGCAGCAACAGGCGCGCGAGATGCTGCGCCCGCAGGACGCGCCGAAGCCGAAGCCTGTTCCCGTGCCGACACCCGCACCCGGCCCGGTCGTGGCAACGCCCGAGGTGCGCACGGTCTACCTGGCACCGCCGCGGCCGATGTACGAATGCACCACGCCCGACGGCGACCGCTACACCAGCGAAAACGGCGAAGGCAATCCGCGCTGGGTGCCGTTGTGGACACTGGGCTATCACGCCGTCGGTCGGCCGACACGATCCACCGGCAGCGGTCTCGCACAAGCGCCCTTGCAACCGGCGGGTCCGATGCGTCCTCCACATGGCGGCCTCCATCGGCCAATGGTCGGCGGTGGCGGTACCTGGATCCGCGACCAGTGCGCGATGCTGCCGCCGCGCGAAACCTGCAACCGTTTGCGCGATCGCCGCGACGCGATCCGCACGCGCTTCTTCAACGCCCAGGAAAAGGAACGCGATGCCTTGCGCCTCGAGGAACGCGGCATCAACACGCGCCTTGCCGACGACTGCGGTGGCCGCTGAGATGCGCCGCCTGGTCCTCGCGCTTGCGTTGCTGTTCGCCACGCACGCGGCCTGCGCGCAGGAAACCGTCTTCTACAAGTGCACCGACGCCAAGGGCAATGTCTCGATGCAGAACGGCGTGCCCTGCGCCGCCGGCATGAAGCAGGAAGTGCGGCGCATCGGCGAAGTGAAGACCGTGCCGGTGCCCGCGAAGAAACCCGTCGTGATGGAAGCGCCGGAGGAAAAGCCGGCGTACGGCGAATTCGTGATGGTGCGCGGCCCGGCGATGAAGCGCGCGCCCGCACCGGAAGCAGCCGCGCTGCCCGCGCCCCCGGCGCTGTTCCAGTGCCGCACCTGGGAAAACAAGGACTACCTGGGCGAAACCGACAGCCCCGAACCTACCTGCGCGCGACTGGAGGTCGTCGGCATCGATGGCAGCGCCGCGTTGGGCATGGGTAGCGCCTGCGAGATGAAATACGACACCTGCACCGCGATCCCCGCTGAGCAGTTATGCGCGTCCTGGTACCGCCACCTGGACGATGCCGAGTTCAAGCTGAAATACGCCGGCAACGACAACCGCCGTGATCGGCAATTCGCCTTCGACACGATCAACAAGAAGATCAAGGCGAGCAATTGTTCGACGGTGGCGCCCGCGGAAGATCCGGCCAAGCCCTAGTCGTAGCACTGGCCCAGCCGCGTTCGTGATGAACCGTCGAACCACCGACGGGACTGCGCCGGATCACGTGATCAACGAAGCCCCAAAACGCTCGCGGGGCGTTGGACATCACTGCCCAACGCCCCGCGAATTACTGGCGATTGCGTCTTGGCGACGCGATCAGAGCGCCGCGTCCTTGAGCTTCTTGAGCGGACGCACCTTCAGCTTGGTCGAAGCCGGCTTGGCGGCGAACCAGACTTCTTCCTTGGTGAAGGGATTGATGCCCTTGCGCTTCGGCTTGGCGGCGACCTTCACCGAGGTGATCTTGAGGATGCCCGGCAGCACGAATTCGCCGGCGCCCTTCTTGCTGACCGAACCATGGATCGCGCCTTCCAGCGCGGCCATCACCGCGCGCACGTCCTTGGCTGCAACCGCGCTGACTTCGGCGATATGCGCGACCAGGCCGGTCTTGGTCATGGTTTCCTTGATCGGCTTGGGAGCAGCCGCGGTTTTCGTTGCGGTTTTCTTGGCCGGAGCCGCTTTCTTCGTTGCCATTTCGAATCTCCTTGGGTTGGTCGCCACTGGACAGCGAGATTGGATCATCGTCTGCGCGATAAGTCACGCGCCGCACAGGCAAAACCCCTTGAAAACCGGCAAAAACCGCCCGATCCGACTGGTCAGCCGTCCAGCCAGCCCCTCTCGCGGGCGGTTGCGAGGTCTTCGACCGTGTCGATGTCCAGGCCCAGCTCCGCCGCCTCCAGCAGGAACGGGCCGACGGCGCGCTGCCGGCCCAGGCGGGCACCGCGGCACATGCCGAACTTGTCGATGCCGAGAATGAGCGGGAGTTGCTTGCCCTGTTTCGATCAGTGCCACGACGCTCCCAGGACTTGATCCTGGACCTGTTCGGAGCACTGATCGCCTCCAAAGAAGGCAAGCGTGGGAAACGAACTCCAGTGAGCCGTATAACGTTCTAGGCGCCCGGTAGCCGCCATGACGCGGCAACCTCACGTCCGCTTCGGGTCGGACGTCGACGTAGCCTCTGGACGTCCCCCACCAGTCCACAACGGTAATATTTCACGTTATCCACCAGCGTGCTTCCCCTGCCGGCCCGACTTGGTCTATGTATGCAGTCGCGCCATCACCGGCACGCGACGTCCCCATGACCTTGAACGCGACCACCCGCCGTCTCTCAGGCAACCTGCTCCGCGAGCTGGCGGCGAGCATGCCCGTGCAGCGCTTCCCCGCTGGTACGACCTTGCTGACGGAAGGCGACTCCGCGGACTTCCTCTACGTGCTGATCGAGGGGCAGCTGAAGGTGTACGCCTGCAACAGCAAGGGCCGCGAGGTGGTCTACAACATCCTGGAGCCGGGGGAGTTCTTCGGCGAGATGATGCTGGACGGCGAACCGCGCTCGGCGTCGGTGAAGGCGGTGGTGGACGCGGAATGCGTGCTGGTGCCCGGCAGCGAACTGAGCGGCCTGTTGCTGGCGCATCCCGAGTTCGCCGAATGCCTGGTGCTGACGCTGATCTCCCGCCTGCGCAACGCCACCAGCAAGATCCGCGGGCTGGCGCTGGATGGCGTGTACGAGCGGGTGGCGGCCCTGCTGGCGGACGCAGCAGTGATGGACGGCGACGTGCTGCGCGTGCCCCGCTCCTTCACCCAACTGGAGATCGCGAAGCGGGTCGGCGCCAGCCGCGAGATGGTGAACCACGTGCTGCGCGACCTGGTGCGCGGCGGGTTCATCCTGAAGGACGAGCGGCACCGGATGACGATCGTGAAGAAGCTGCCGAAGCACTGGTAGCGCGCGAGTCGCACACGCCATCGGCCGATGGCTTGTCACGTCGAGCGCCGGCGGCGCTGTTCATATTGCCTCTCGATGTCTCGCGCAAACCTGACCGAGCATCGCTCATACCTGCGTTGAATCCAGTGCGAGCGATCAATCAGCGAGGCGTCCGCCATGAAGACCGAGGCAATGATCCGCGCTGTGCAGCAGAAGCTCGGCATCGAGGTGGATGGCAAGGCGGGGCCGCAGACATGGGGCGCCATTTACCAGACCATCGTCCGTCCACGAGCAACGCCCTCGGTCGCGTTCACCGGGCCACGCGACCAGGCCAACGCCAGGAGCGAGCGCATGATCGCCACCCTGCTGCCGCATGTCAGGCCATATGCGCGTGCGCTGTATTTCAAGGCGCGCGACAACGGCATCGCGATCAACATCATCAGCGGCACCCGCACCCATGCCGAGCAGGACGCGCTGTACGCGCAGGGCCGCACCACCGGCGGCGAGATCGTGACCAACGCACGCGGCGGGTATTCCAACCACAACTTCGGCATCGCCTTCGATATCGGCGTGTTCAGCGGCAACCGCTACCTGCCGGAGTCGCCGCTGTACAAGGCGGTCGGCGCGCTGGGGATGGAGTTGGGACTGGAATGGGGCGGCAACTGGACGTCGATCGTCGACCAGCCGCATTTCCAGTTGCGGCCTGCATGGGCATCGGCGATGCGCGACAGCGCGATGCTGGCCGAACTGCGTCGGCGAACGAAGCTCGGTGAATCCATCGCCTAGGCACCACGCAACACTCCCCCTCCAACAGCAGGACACGGACGTGGCCAGGATCGAGCGACCCTCCTATCCGATCATCTATGTGCGCGGTTATGCGATGACCCAGGACGAGATCGTGCAGACTACCTCGACGCCGTTCATGGGCTTCGAGGCGGGGTCGACCAAGATCCGCCAGGCGCACGACGGCAGCATCGTGAAGTTCGTGTTCGAGTCGCCGCTGGTGCGGTTGATGAAGGACTACGACTACCGGGACAACTATGCCTCCGGCGCCGAACGCCGGGACAACAAGTTGCCGGCGCGCACCATTGCGATCCACCGCTACTACGATCCTGCCGATCCCGCCTTCGGCAATGGCAGGAAGCCGTCGATCCCCGATGCGGCCGCGGCACTGGCACAGAAGATCCTGGACTTGCGGGACAGCATCTGCGGGACTTCCGAGGCGGCACGCCGCGACTTCAAGGTCTACCTGGTCGCGCACTCGATGGGCGGGCTGATCTGCCGCTGCCTGCTGCAGAACAAGACCGTGACCACAGAGGAAGTCCGCGGCATGGTCGACAAGGTGTTCACCTACGCCACGCCGCACAACGGCATCGAACTCGGCGGCATCAACGTACCGAATTTCCTGTCGATGAACGACATGAACAATTTCAACCGCACGAACATGGCCAAGTACCTCGGCGTGCCGAAGGCCAAGGTCAACAGCCTGGAGGGTTCGGGCTTTCCGGAGGAGCGCTTCTTCTGCCTGATCGGGACCAACAGCCGGGATTACACCGTGGCGAACGGCCTGTCGTCGTTCGCGGTGGGCCCGATGAGCGATGGGCTGGTGCGGATCGAGAACGCCTACGTCGACCGCAGCCCGCGCGCCTTCGTCAATCGCAGCCATAGCGGCCACTTCGGCATCGTGAATTCCGAGGAGGGCTACCAGAACCTGGTGCGTTTCCTGTTTGGCGACATGAGCGCGACTGCGCGGATGGAGATCAAGGCGTTGCCGTTCCCGCCGGAGATCGAACAGGCGCGCAAACGTGGCAAGCGCATCGCCTCGTCGTACTACATCGAGGCGACGGTGGCGCCGCGCGGCGCCTACACCTATGACCTGACCTCGCGCACGCAGGCGCATGCGAGTGCGGTGCGCCGCGACTATGCCGAACTGTTCGACAAGGACGGCAACCTGGGCGCGGCCGCGCGCTCGCCGGTGCTGTTCTCCGTGTTCCTGGATTCATCCAAGATCGAGACCGGCAAGGAAGTGGCGTTCTCGATCGACCTCGCCGTGTCGAACGCGGGCTACGAAGTCGATGGCGCGCTGTTCCTCAAGAGCCACATCCCGGGCGAATACCTGTTCCGCAACACCCTGGTGCTGTTCGCGAAGCAGGACGACGCGAAGCAGTGGAAACTCCGCTACGTCTGGGCCGACGACCGCTGGGCATCGGGATCGAAATCCGAAGCGGAGCTGGTCCGCCTGGGCGGTGGCGCGGTCGGCATCGAGCAGGATGCGTCGTCGGTGTTCGCGATCCCGATGGAATCGGCGAAAGGCTTCAAGGCCAACCTGGCGATTTCGTTGTCGGTGTGGATATGAATCGCTGGCCGCCCACGCCTGAAACTCAAAACCCGTAACGCAGGAACCCGCCATCCACCGCGATGCATTCGCCGGTGATGTAGCTCGACGCCGGCATGCACAGGAACGCCACCGCGGCCGCCACTTCCTCGGGTTCGCCGATGCGGCCGAGCGGGGTGCGCAGCAGGACTTCGTCGAGGTAGTCGGGATCGGCCAGCTTGGTGCTGGTGCGGCGGGTGCGGATGTACCACGGTGCCACTGAATTCACCCGCACGCCGTCTTCGGCCCACTCCACCGCCAGGTTGCGGGTCATCTGCTGCAACGCGGCCTTGCTCATGCCATAGGGCGCACCGCTGCGCACGTGGGTGATGCCGGAGACACTGCCGATGTTGACGATGGCGGAGGCCGCGTGTTTCGCGAGCAACGGATACGCGCCGCGGCAGAGCTCGAAGGCGGAGAACAGGTTGGTTTCGAAGATGCCGCGCCATTGGTCTTCGCCGTAGTCGAGCACCGGGCGGGTGATGTTGCCGCCGGCGTTGTTGACCAGCAGGTGCAGGCCGCCCAGGTCGGTCGCCCAGTCGAGGATCTCGTTGCGCTGTTCTTCGTCGGTGACGTCGGCCGGCAACGCCAGCACTGCGTCCTCGGGACCGGGGAATTCGTCTTCCAGTTCGGCGCGCGCCTGCTCCAGCGCGTCGGCGTCGCGCGCGACCATCAGCACCTGCGCGCCCAGGCCGAGCAGCTCGCGGCAGATGGCCAGGCCGATGCCGGCGCTGGCGCCGGTCACCAGCGCGCGTTGTCCATCCAGGGTCCAGCGGTGCGATGCCATGCGCGGCTCCGATGCGTGGGGTCGGGCGTAGGATAGGCCACGTCCGCACCGCTGGAGCCTGTCATGCGCATCGCAACGTCCCTCGCCTGGCTGCTCGTGGTCGCACTGTCGGGATGCTCGCCGCCGAAGCCGCCGGAAGAGGAACGTCGTCCGGAGCCACAGGCTGCGGGGGTCGTGCAGGCCGCGGATGCGTACAAGGATGCCGCGCGTGCCGCGGTGGCGAAGACCGAAGACGCGGCCGCGAAGGAGAAGGCGGCGCTCGACGCCGCGACGCAGTGAGTCGCTAGTCGAAACCGTTCCACCAGTCGCAACAGGACCAGCGGTCCCTTCTGCGGGGAAACCCGTCAACAAGCCGCGTACGGGTCACTCGGGTGGCCGGGCTGAATCGCGGATGATCAGGTGCGGGCGAATGCTGGCCGCGGACAGGGCCACCGCGGCTTCCGGCTGGATCAGCATGGCCGCGGCGATGCGGCCGGTATCGCGGGTGTGCCGGCGCACCGAGGTCAGCGAGGGCCACAGGCGCGAGGCCAAAGGACTGTCGTCGAAGCCGACCACCGACAGCTGGCGCGGGATGGCGATGCCGGCGCGCATCGCGACCTTGTACACGCCGGCGGCCATCTCGTCGTTGCTGCAGAAGATCGCGGTGGGACGCTGCTTGCCGAACAGCAACTTCTCCGCCGCAGCCACGCCGGATTCGAAGGTGTAGCCGGCTTCGACCACGCGCGCCTTCGGCACCTGCACGCCCTTGCTGGCCATCGCCTCGATGAAGCCCTGGGTGCGCTCGATCGCCGAGCGGTACGCCTGCGGGCCGGTGATCAGGGCGATGTCGGCATGGCCCAGCCCCAAGAGGTAATCGGCGACTTCGGCCGCGCCGTTGCGGTCGTGCGTCACCACCATCCGCGAGGGCTCGTCCATCGCCACCGAGGCGATGCGGGTGTAGCGGCAGTCGATGTCGGCGAGCATGTCGGCCAGCGCCTGGTCTTCCGAGGCGCGCGGCACCAGCATCACCCCGTGCAGCTTCTGCTGCTGGGCGAAGCGGCGCACGCCATCGATGTAGCCGGGGCTGCGGCTGTCGCAGGGATGCACGACCAGCTCGAAGCCGGAATCGCGCAGCGCGTCCAGTGCGCCGTACTGCATGTTGACGATGTACTGCGCGGTCGGATTGTCGTAGACCATGCCGATCAGGAACGACTTGCGGAACGCCAATCCGCGCGCCATCGGGTCGGGACTGTAGCCGACCTCGCGCATCACCGCCTCGACCCGTTCGCGGGTGTCCTTCCGCACCAGCGGCGAGTCGTTGATGATCCGCGATACGGTCTTCTTCGACACTCCCGACAGGCGCGCGATGTCGTTGATCGTGGAGGCCTTGCCCGATGCAGAGGCATCGGAACCGGCGGCTTTCCTGCGAGCGATCATTGTCGGGCTTGCTCTTCGCTGGGCAGCTGACCTGCTTTGATTCTAGCGACCGCGCACCTCGACGTGTCAGCCACGGTGGAAGACTGGTCCAGGGCCGCATGGTGACACCGCACCAGCGAATGGCGAGCGCCGCGACGTCGGCCTGCGGACGAGGCTGCGCGTGTGCTTACTGCGGCATGCAGAAGCAATAGGCCAACGGCGTCACCCGTGCGTTGCCCGGCGTGCGCAGCGCGTTCTCGATGAAGCGCAACGGTGCCTGCGCCTGCAACTGGCGCGCCAGCACGAGCTCGCCGATGCCGGACGCCTGCAGCACCGACAATCCGGCGCGGCTCTGCAGCATGCCGCCGAACCACTGCGACAGCGGCGTGGCGCTGTCTTCGATGTAACGCGCCTGCCAGGCATCGGGCTTGCCGAGCTTGGCGCGCGCCGCGGCATCGGCCAGCGCGGCATCCAGGCCGCCGAGCACGTCGACCAGGCCGCGTTCCCTGGCCTGCGCGCCGCTCCACACGCGACCGCGCGCGACCTCGTCGATCTGCTGCACGCTGCGGCCGCGCGCCTGCGCGACCTTGCCCGTGAAGTCGCGGTAGCCCTTTTCGATCACCGACTGCACCGTGGTGGCCACGCCCGGATCCAGCGGACGGGTAATGTCGAAGGCGCCGGCGTACTTCGCGGTGGACACGCCATCGGTGCGCACGCCGATCTTGCCCAGGCTGCGGTCGATGGTCGGGAACAGCCCGAAGATGCCGATCGAGCCGGTGATCGTCGACGGATCCGCGTAGATGCGATCCGCGTTCATGCTGATCCAGTAGCCGCCCGATGCGGCGACATCGCCCATCGAGACCACCACCGGCTTGCCGGCCTGCTTCAGCGCCGCGACTTCGCGGCGGATCTGCTCGGAGGCGAACACTTCGCCGCCCGGGGAGTTCACCCGCAGCACCACCGCCTTCACGTTGTCGTCGTCGCGCGCGTCGCGCAGCAGCATCGAGGTGGATTCGCCGCCAACCTGGCCGGGTGGCAGTTCGCCGCCGGCGATCGCGCCTTCGGCCACCACCACCGCGACCTGCGGACGCACGTCCGCCTGCGGCAACGCGCCGTCGAGGTGCTGGAGGTAGGTGTCCAGCGCGACCTGGCGGAAACCGCCGGCCGCGCCCTCATCGGCCACGCCGCGCTCGAGCAGCAGGTCCTCGACCTCCTCGCGGGTCTTCAGGCCATCGACCAGTTTCTGGTTCAACGCCAGCTGGGCGAGGTCGCCATTGACCGCCTTCACCTGCTCGGCCAGCGCATCGGCCTGCAGCGCCAGCGTGGCCGGAGCGATGCCGCGCGCCTTGCCGGCGTCGGCCAGCATCCGCTGCCAGAGGTCGTTCATCCAGAACAGGTCGGCTTCCTTCGATTCCGGCGATGCGCCGTCGAGGATGTAGGGCTCGGCCGCGGACTTGTACTCGCCGACCTTGAACAGGTGCACGTCCACGCCGAGCTTGTCCTGCAGCGCCTCGCGGAAGTACTGGCGGTACGAGGCCAGGCCTTCCAGCATCACCCCGCCCTGCGACATCGGGTCCAGGTAGATCTCGTTGGCCTGCGCGGCCAGCAGGTACTGGCCCTGGCTGTAGTTGTCGCCGAACGCGACCACCTGCTTCTTCGCGGCCTTGACCTTGGCGATCGCCGCGGCGACATCGCGCAAGCTGGCGAAGCCGCTGGGCTGCAGGTCATCCAGGTGCAGGACGACGCGCTCGATGCGGGTGTCCGTGCGGGCGGCGTCGAGCGCGCGCAGCAGGTCGCGCAGGCGCACCTCGCGGCAGTCCTGGCTGTTGGTGGCACGGGCAAAGCTGCGGCTCAGCGGATCGCAGCTGTACTGCTCGACCAGCCGGCCTTCAGGCGCGATCACCAGGGTCGAGCGTTCGCCGATCGGCGCCAGCTTGCCGCCGCCGAACAGCATGGCCAGCACGAGGACCAGCAGGGCCAGGAACAGCAGGTTGAACACCAGCCGGCGGGTGAAGTTGACCGTGTCCCACAGGCCGATGGCGATGCGGGCGATGGGTCCGCGACGGCGCGGTTCGTTCATGCGGGGAACTCCGGGAATGCAACGCCGATGCGGCGCGTGGACATGGGCATGCTAGCGGGCGGGCGTGAAACGCTCATCCGCCGTCGGTCACCGTGACCGATGGCGCGGGGGACACGATGGGGACGCGCAGGCTGCTGCGCAAGAATCGACGCGCCATCAGGAAGGCGGCGACGGTGAGTCCGGCGGTCAGGCCCAGCCACATCCCGCGCGGCCCCCAGCCCAGCACCAGGCCCAGCCCGGCACCGACCGGCATGCCGATGCCCCAGTAAGCCAGCATCGCCAGCAACATCGGGACACGCGTGTCCTTGAGTCCGCGCAACGCACCGGCCGACAGCACCTGGATGCCGTCCGGGAACTGGAACAAAGCGGCGTACAGCAGCAACGACGCGGCCAATGCGACCACCGCGGCATCGCCGGTGTACAGCACGGCGATCGCCTGGTTGCCGAACAGCAGCACCAGCGCGGAAGTGGCCTGCATGGCCAGCACCAGGACCAACCCGGCGAAGTAGGCGCGGCGCAGCCCGCCGCGATCACCGCGGCCGAGTGCATGGCCGACCCGGATCGTGGTGGCCTCGGCCACGCCGAACGGAATCATGAAACACAGCGAGGCAACGTTGATCGCGATCTGGTGCGCGGCCACCGGCAGTTCGCCCAAGCGCCCGATCAGCAACGCGGTGACGATGAACAGGCTGCCCTCCATCGCCACCATCACCCCGATCGGCAGGCCGGTGCGCAGCAGGTCGCGCTGCACGTGCCAATGCGGTGCCTGCCAGTGCGAGAACAGCTGCAGGTCGGCGAAGCGGCGCGAACGCCACAGGTACAGCGCGAACGCGATCGCCTGCGCCCAGAACATCAGCGCCGAGGCAATGCCGAGGCCAACCGCCCCCATCTCCGGGAAACCGTACAAGCCATTCGCCATCACGTAGCCCAGCGGCGCCAGCAGCAGCAGGCCGCCGAAGCCCAGCACCATCGTCGGCATCGACCAGTGCAGGCCATCGCTGAGGTAGCGCATCGCCAGGTACAGGGTGAACGCCGGGATGCCCCAGCGGATCGCGTGGATGAAGTCGGTGGCGCCGGGAATGATGTCGGCGGCCATGCCCATCGGTGCGAGCGCCAGCGGCGCCAGCGTCATCAATCCGAACAGCAGCAGGCCCAGGGCGACCGCCAGCCACAGCGCCTGGCGGAACAGCGGGCCGATCTCGCCGCGACGACCGGCGCCGTCCAGCTGCGAGACCGACGGCGGCAAGGCCATCAGCACGCCCATCGGCAGCATCATCGGCAGCCAGAACAGCGCGGTGCCCACAGCGACCGCCGCCAGCGTCGCAGTGCCATGGTGGCCGGCCACCACCGCATCCACGAAACCGACCAGCCCATGCGACAGATGCCCGGCCGCGAGCGGGGCGGCCAGGCGCGCGGTGCGGGCCACTTCCGTGCGGAAGCGCGGCGTCTGCAGGGCTTCGGGTGTCATGGATTCGATCACGCGCGGTGGCGTTGGCACGCGCGGGCTGCCATCTTAACGGCACATGGAGCGATGCCGATGAACACCACCACCGACCAAGCCGCAGCGACCACGGACAGCGCGGGCACGCCCGCGCAAGCGACCTGCCGCAACTGTGGCTCGCCGTTGCACGGCCCGCACTGCTATGCCTGCGGGCAACCGGTGAAAGGCTTGGTGCGCCCGCTGGGCAACCTGTTCGGCGACTTTCTGGACAGCGTGTTCAACATCGACACGCGGGTGCTGCGGACGATCCCGCCGCTGTTCGCCAAGCCGGGCTTCCTGACCACCGAATATTTCGCCGGCCGCCAGGTGCGTTACGTCACCCCGGTGCGGCTGTTCTTCTTCCTCGCGATCATCACGTTTTTCGTCGCCCAGCTGACCACCGATGTCGGCTCCGACATCGTCCAGGTGAACGCCGAAGACAGCAACGACAACGACAACGACGACATCGGCAGCGCCAGCACGGTGGCGGAGGTCGAGAAGGCGCGCGACGCACGCCTGGCCAACCTGGCCGCAGCGAAGGCACGCATGGCGAACACGCCGGCCAAGACCGGGATTGGCGGCATCGAGGCAGGTGAGGCGCAAGTGCGCGCCACCGCGACGGAACGCATCAGGCAACTGCGGGAGGCACAGGCGAAAGGTGAAGCGCCGCCACCGCCGATGCAGGACAGCTTCAACTTCAAGGTCAACGGCGAACGCTGGGATCGGCAGAAGAATCCCCTCGACACATGGGGGCCCGGCTTTGTCGATGGCTGGGTCAACGATCAGATCGCGCGCGCCAACGGCAATATCCAGCGGCTCAAGAAGGACCGCACCGCCTTCAAGGACGCGGTGCTGAGTGCGGTGCCCACCACCCTGTTCGTGCTGGTGCCGGTGTTCGCGCTGATGCTGAAGCTGGCCTTCGTGTTCAAGCGCAGGCTGTACATGGAGCACATCGTGGTGGCGCTGCACAGCCACGCCTTCCTGTGCCTGGACCTGCTGCTGGTACTGCTGGTGCGCGCGCTGGAAGGCTGGGTGGCGCCCAACCCCGGCGCGCTGGCCACGGTCTTCGGCTGGATCGAAGGACTGCTGATCCTGTGGATGCCGATCCACCTGCTGCTGATGCAGAAGCGCGTGTATGCGCAGGGGTGGCCGATGACCCTGCTGAAGTATTTCCTGCTGGGCACCTGCTACACGGTCCTGCTCAGCTTTGCGCTGGTGGCGAGCGCGGCGATCGGACTGGTGGCGATGTAGTGCAGGCCGCTTCAGCCCTGCACTTTCGCCAGCATCCACGCCCGCCGCTCTGCCGCCGGCACCCGCAGCAGGTCAAGCCGCAATGCGTCGCGCTCCTCCGGCGGAGTGATCTGCGCCAGCCGTTCCAGCGCGTCGATGTCCACCGCGTCGGCGGCGCGCAAGAGGGCCAGCAAGGGGACGCGCTGCGCTTCCGGCGCGAACGCGAACAGCGGCGCGACGCGTGGCCAATCGCGGCCCATCTTCGGACCCAGCCACCACCCTTGGCGTGCGTCCGCGGGCAAGGCGCGGAAGCGCATGCGCAAGGCGTCCTGGTCTTCGCTGCCGACACGCTGCCAGCGCGCGGCGATGGCACGCAGCAGGACCCGCTCCGCCGGCTGCAGCGCGCGCCATGCGGCCCAGGCAGCGCGTTGCAGCGCACGCTGCTTGGGAGGTAACGCATCCCATCCACGCATGCGCCGGGCGATGTCGCCGGCATCGGCGGACGGGGCGGCCGGCGGCGCATCGAGCGGCGCGATCACCACCGGCAGGCGTGGCGCATCCGCGGCCTTCGCATCGTCTGCGGCGTCGCCCAGCCAGGCCAGCAACGGCAGTTGCCGCGCAATGGCCAGTTCGCCCGGCGCGGCCAACAGCTCGCGGTCCGGGTGCAGGGCGAGGTCGTCGGCATCGAAGCGCGCCCGGGGCGATGCCGCGGCGTCGAGGGGCTCGCGCTTGATCTCCGCGCGCCACTGGCCCAGGACCTCGCGTCCGCGCGGATGCAGGAAGAACGTGGCGACCATCGCAACGACGCACAGCGCCACGCCGATCCACAGCCAACGCAGGCGATGGCGGTGGCGAGTATCGACATCGACCGATGGGGAGTGCGCACGCACCTGCGGAGCGGGTCTCGCCGGCACGGCGGTGGGTGCTTCGGGTTCCGTCGGCTGCGCCAGTTCACGCTCCGCCGCCGCGCGCCAGGCGCGCCAGACATCGACATCGGGCTGGTCCAGCGCGTCGAGCGGCAGGGCGTCGCGAATGCGTGCCTGGTAGGCGGCGGTGCCGATGCCGAGCGCGCCGGCCGCATCCGCATCGTCCAGCGCCGCGACCAGGTGCAGCAGAACCGCCGCCCGCGCCTCCACCGGCAGGCGAGCGATGCCCGGCAAGCGTGCTGCGGGGCCGGCGACCGGCGGCTTGCGCATCGACGGCGCGGCCAGCAGCAGCCGCCAGTACTGGCGCGGCCATTCGGCGATCGGCCATTGCCCGGCCTCGCTGGCGAAGACCCGGGCGACCACCGCCAGCGCATGCCGGGCCGACGCCTCGTCGCCGGCCTGCACCTCGGCAAACAGGCGGGCGCGCCTGTCGATGCCGCGCAGGAACGCGGTCACCGCCGCCGGCGAAGGGGTGTCGGATGCGGCGGGGGTCATGGGCAAGTCATGGGCACGCCCCATCTTAGCCGGGCAATCCGTCGCAGGCCGGCCAAAAAACCGCTTGACACGCCCTCCGCGGGCGGCTCCGCAAGCAATGGCGCGGGTGGCGGGCAAACCAGTTGTGCACAGCCGTCAAGAAATCGTCACGCAAGCCGGTTTCACGCAATCGGAACACCGCGTGACAACCGTGTTTCACGGTCAAGTGACTGATTTCCAAGGAAATGGCTTGGATGGTGGTTTTTTCGCCAGCGGCAGGACAAGGCCCATGTGACGGCCCTCGCGCAGGGTCATCCTGAGGCGATTCACAGACTTATCCACATGCAATGTGGATAAGCGGGCTTTCCCAGCAGGAACAGGCACTTGTGGCACTTTGGTGCGGATCGGCTCAGCTTTGCGCTGCAACTCGGCAGCAACCAGACCCGGGCCCGCTAGACTGGCCCGATGCCGGCCCCGACCTCCACCCCCGTGCTGCACGTGGCCCTGCCGGTGCCGCTGCCGCGGCTGTTCGACTACCTGCCACCCACCGGCTGCGACGCCGGATCGGTCGCCGTCGGCCAGCGGCTGCGGGTGCCGTTCGGTGCGCGCGAGGTCTGCGGGATCGTCATCGGCCACGGCCATGCCGAACCCGGCGTGGAGCTGCGCCAGGCGCTGGCCCTGCCCGATCCGGCGCCGCTGCTGCAGGGCGAGCTGCTGGCCTCGCTGCAGTGGCTGGCGGGCTACCTGCACGCGCCGCTCGGCGAGGTGCTGGCCACCGCCCTGCCGGCCGCACTGCGGCGTGGCGAACCCGCCGCAGACACGACGGCATACGGCTGGGTGCTGACCGAGGCCGGCCGCACCGCCCTGCCGGCGATGCGCGCGGGCAAGCCGAAGACACTGGCGATGCTGCTGGAAAGCCTGCGCGACGAAGACGGCCTGGACGATGCCGCGCCCGGCTGGCGCACGGCGCTGCGCAGCCTGCGCGAACGCGGGCTGGTCGAGCGTGTCGAGATCGAGCAGAAAAGGGGTCAGAGTCATTTTTCGGTCGAAGAGCACGAACCACCGAGACATCACGACCGAAAACATGACTCTGACCCCTTTTCTGCGCTCAACGACGAACAGCGCGCTGCCGCCGACGCAATCCGCGCCGCCGACGGCTTCGCCGCGTTCCTGCTGGACGGCGTGACCGGAAGCGGCAAGACCGAGGTCTACCTGGACGCCATTGCCGACTGTCTCGCGCGCGACAAACAGGCGCTGGTGCTGGTGCCGGAGATCGGCCTGACCCCGCAGGCGCTCGCCCGCTTCCGCACGCGCCTGGGCGTGCCGGTGCACGCGCTGCATTCCGGCCTGAACGACAACGCGCGCGCGCGGGTCTGGCTGGCCGCCGCGCGCGGGCAGGCACGGGTGATCGTGGGCACGCGATCGGCAGTGTTCGTGCCGTTGCCGGAAGCCGGCATCGTCATCGTCGACGAGGAGCACGACGGCAGCTACAAGCAGTTCGACGGCATCCGCTACCACGCGCGCGATGTCGCCATCGTCCGCGCCCGCGCACTCGGCGTGCCGGTGGTACTGGGCAGCGCCACGCCCTCGCTGGAATCGCTGCACAACGCGCAGGCCGGTCGTTACGCGCACTTGCGGCTGCGCCATCGCGCCGGCAACGCGAGGCCGCCTCACGTGCAGGTGCTGGACGTGCGCAAGCGGCCCTTGCACGCGGGCTTGGGCGAGGACGCACTCACCGCGATCCACCGCGCGCTGGAGGCAGGCGGCCAGGTGCTGGTGTTCCGCAATCGTCGCGGCTACGCGCCGGTGCTGCTCTGCCACGACTGCGGATGGAGCGCGCACTGCCCGCGTTGCAGCACGCCGGACAAGCCCACGCCGATGACCGTGCATGCGCATGGCCGGCGCCTGCAATGCCATCACTGCGGCCATCGCAAGCCGTCGCCGCTGGCCTGCCCGGATTGCGCCAGCCTGGGCCTGCAACCGCAAGGCAATGGCACCGAGCGCATCGAGGCCGAACTGCAGGCGCGCTTCGCCGCCGTGCCGGTGCTGCGCATCGACCGCGGCAGCACCGGGCATCGCGATGCCCTGCAGCAACACTTCGACGACCTCGGCAGCCGGCCCGGCATCCTGGTCGGCACGCAGATGCTGGCGAAGGGCCACGACCTGCCCGACCTCACCCTGGTCGTGGTCGTCGGCATCGACGAAGGCCTGTTCTCCGCCGATTTCCGCAGCAGCGAGAAGCTCGCGCAATTGCTGGTGCAGGTCGCGGGTCGCGCTGGCCGCGCGGACAAGGCCGGCACCGTGCTGCTGCAGACCCACCATCCCGAGCATCCGTTGCTGCAGATCCTGGTCCATGGCGGCTACCACGCCTTCGCCGAGGGCGAACTGGCGCTGCGCCAGGCCGCCGGCTTTCCGCCGTTCGCCCATCTCGCCCTGCTGCGCGCGGAAGCGAAGCACGCCGACCCGCCGATGCAGTTCCTGCAACGGGCAAAGGACGCACTGCGCGATGCCGTGGTCGGCGTCGCCGGCCCGCTGCCCGCACCGATGCCGCGCCGCGCCGGCTACCAGCGCGCGCAACTCATCCTGTCCGCCGCGCAGCGCCGCGACCTGCATGGCGCGCTGGATGCGATGCTGCCCGTGCTGTACGCCGCGCCGGACGCGCGCAAGCTGCGCTGGTCGCTGGACGTGGATCCGGTCGAGTTGTACTGAGCGCAACGGCCATGCCGTTTTCGGCATCGGCGATCACGCCTCCGCATTGGTCGCGCGCGCCGCATCGGCGACAATCGCGGCACACCCCACGCAGTCGTCGCCATGACCAACCAGCTCGAACAGCTCCGCCAGCAGTCCGTCGTGGTCGCAGACACCGGCGACATCGAGGCCATCGCCCGCTTCAAGCCGATCGACGCCACCACCAATCCGTCGCTGTTGCTGAAGGCGGCATCGCTGCCCGCCTACGCATCGCATATCGAGGCCGCCGTCGCCGCAGCGCATGGCGACGACAAGGTCGGCGACGCCTGCGACCGGCTGGCGGTGGCGATCGGCAGCGAGATCCTCAAGCTGGTGCCCGGCCGCGTCTCCACCGAGGTCGATGCGCGGCTGAGCTTCGATACCGAGGCCAGCATCGCCAAGGCGCACAAGCTGGTGCAGCTGTATGCCGATGCCGGCATCGGCAGCGAACGCCTGTTGATCAAGCTCGCATCGACCTGGGAAGGCATCCGTGCCGCCGAACGGCTGGAGCGCGACGGCATCCAGTGCAACCTGACCCTGCTGTTCTCGTTCGCACAGGCCGTCGCCTGCGCGGAAGCCGGTGTGTTCCTGATCTCGCCCTTCGTCGGCCGCATCCTCGACTGGCACCTGGCCAACGGCATGCAGCAACCGGCCACGCCGCAGGACGATCCCGGCGTGCAGTCGGTGCAGCGCATCTGGCACTACTACAAGCAGCACGGCTACGACACCGTGGTGATGGGCGCGAGCTTCCGCAACACCGGCGAAGTGCTGGCGCTGGCCGGTTGCGACCGGCTGACGATCTCGCCCGACCTGCTGGCCGCGCTCGAGCAATCCGATGCCGCGGTCGACGCCGCGCTGGTCGACGCCGGCACGCGCACCGTGCCGCCCGCGCGCCTCGATGAAGCCGCGTTCCGCTGGCAGCACAACGAGGACGCGATGGCCACCGACAAGCTCGCCGACGGCATCCGCAAGTTCGCGGTGGACCAGCGCAAGCTGGAAGCGCTGCTGGCCGCGAAGCTGGGATAGAGAGCGCCCGGTCCTCCGACTACGCGGTCGCGGATTCGCAAACGGTGCGACACCCCTGCGGGACTCTGTTCGTCCGCGATTGCAAAAAGACGTCTTGACGTCTATTGTCGTGCCTGGGTCAGGGTGTATATGCGAGATCCAACATGAAACAGATGCCAGGCGCAGTTCGCGACTCCATCATCCGCGCCCTTTCGGCCCGACCCAAGGGCGCGCCCGTCAAGGACATCATCGATGCAGTCAATGACAAGCTCGGCCCGACACCTGCTTCTTCGATACGCTCCTATCTGAACCTCAATGCAGGCCGTTATTTCGTCAGAAGTGAGCGCGGCGTCTATCGATTGCACGAAGACATGTTCGACTCCTCTCGCTTTGATCTTTTCGAGAAAGGAATTGCCAACGATAGTCCAGCTTCCGAAACATTCCGCTTTGGAGCCGCGTCTCTGGTGCATGCGGACTGCTTCGATTGGTTGCGGACACGGCCTGCTTCGTCTCTGCATGCGGTAATTACCGACCCACCTTATGGCTTGATCGAGTACAGCGATGTCGAGCAAGCCAAGCTACGCGGTGGAAAGGGTGGAGTGTGGAGAATCCCCCCTTCATTCGACGGCGCCAAACGCACGCCTCTCCCAAGATTCACGGTTCTGACCCAGCAGGATGTCGTCGCGCTCGAGGAGTTCTTTCTACAATGGGGGAAGCTACTCCTGCGGGCACTTGTGCCGGGCGCAAATGTCGTCGTCGCCTCCAATCCCCTTCTATCGCATGTGGTTTCCACTGCTCTGGCAAAGGCTGGTTTGGAGCGAAGGGGCGAGATCGCCAGGTTGGTGATGACAATGCGTGGCGGGGATAGGCCCAAGGCCGCCCACGAAGAATTTCCGGATGTCAGCGTCATGCCTCGTTCCATGTGGGAACCGTGGCTGACCTTCCGCAAGCCGCTAGAAGGCAGGGCTCAGGACAATCTCCGGAAGTGGGGAACCGGGGGATTCCGCCGCCCCTCTCGCGACAAGCCATTCGGCGATGTGATTCCTTCCGCACCGACTCGCGCCCGAGAGCGCTCGATCGTGCCGCACCCAAGCCTCAAGCCCCAGGATTTCATGCGAAAACTGGTTCGCGCATCGCTTCCCCTTGGAACAGGCATCGTGTGCGATCCGTTCGCAGGTTCAGGCTCGACATTGGCTGCCGCAGAAGCCGTTGGGTACGCGAGTATCGGCATCGAACGCGACGCCGAGTATTTCGCACTTGCCCGCGGGGCGATCCCCAAACTCGCGAAATTTCAGCCCTGAGATTTGTAGATCCAGTTCGACCGCAACTTGGCGACGCCGTCCTTGTGCAGCGTCGCAGTCCTTGTTCCGAGTTCGCCTCGCGCATTCTTGCGAAAATCTTCGCGCGTCACGTCACCCATATAGACCTCGGTAAATGTCATCGGCTGCCGCGCGTTCGCCGGCTCGCTCTCTGCGTCGATCATATAGACGAAAACGCACATCCACTGGTCGCGGGCACCGTGGGTATCGACCGCACCACCCGCCTTGCGCGTTGTCTTGATCTCGACACCTTCGCTACCGGACTTGATCGCATCACCAGCATAAACGCCCTTGACGATCAGATCTGGATGACCGTTGAAGTATCTATTCTCGGTCAATGCTCGCGAATGCCGCGCCACGCTCGCCGTGAGCATGTCGGATAGCAAACCGGACATGATCGCGGGCCTTAGCATGTCATCCATCCGCTGCAGACCCTTCCCGATGAGCGCAGTATTCACATCGTAGAAAAAGTCATAAATATCCTGCATCGCCAACTCGAAGTCCTTCAGACGCAACTCGAACGGGAGTTTGGCTTTCGAGTTAAAAAACTGCACATCGACGTGGTTTCGGCGAATCATTAGCCTTCTCTCGATCCTGTGGCAACAGTCTAGAGCAAGACCCTATATGAGCATCTAGGACAGGCTTGCATGAAGAAAAGTCCCCACGTCGTCATCGTCGGCGGCGGTTTCGCCGGCCTGTGGGCAGTGCGCGCGCTGGCCACGGCAAAGGTGCGCATCACCCTGGTCGATCGCGGCAACCACCACCTGTTCCAGCCGCTGCTGTACCAGGTCGCCACCGCAGGCTTGTCCGCGCCGGACATCGCCGCGCCGCTGCGGCACATCCTGCGCAAGCAGCGCAATGTCGAAGTGCGCATGGCTTCGGTCACTGGCATCGAGGCCGACGCGAAGCGCATTGCGCTGGACGATGGCACGTCGCTCGATTTCGATTTCCTGCTATTGGCCAGCGGTGCGACGCATGCCTATTTCGGCAACGACCACTGGGCCGAGCACGCGCCCGGCCTGAAGACGCTGGACGATGCGCTGGACCTGCGTCGCAAGCTGTTGCTCGCGTTCGAGCGCGCCGAAGCCGCCAGCGATCCCGCCGAGCGCGAAGCCTGGCTGCATTTCGCCATCGTCGGTGGCGGCCCGACCGGAGTGGAGCTCGCCGGCACCCTGGCCGAGATCGCGAAGCACACGCTGAAGGACGAGTTCCGCAACATCGATCCGGCCAGTGCGCGCGTGCGCCTGGTCGAAGCCGGACCGCGCGTGCTCGCGGCATTCCCCGACGACCTGTCGGCGAAGGCGAAACGCCAGCTCGAAAAACTCGGCGTCGAAGTATCGACAGGCACGCCGGTGAAAGAGATCAACGCCGATGGCTACCAATTGGGCGAGGCCTTCGTGCCGGCGAAAACCGTGGTCTGGGCCGCGGGCGTGGCCGCATCACCGCTGGGCGCGATGCTCGGCACGGCGCTGGATCGCGCCGGGCGCGTGCAGGTGCAGCCGGACCTCAGCGTGCCCGGCCATCTCGACATCTTCGTCGCCGGCGACCTCGCCGCGCTGACGCAGGCGAATGGCAAGCCAGTGCCCGGCGTCGCACCCGCCGCCAAGCAGATGGGACGACTGGTCGCGCACAACATCCGCGCGCGGCTGTCGGGCGGCAAGACGAACGCGTTCGCCTACAAGGACTACGGCAACCTGGCCACCATCGGCCGCATGGCCGCGGTGGTGGACCTGGGCAAGCTGAAATTCTCCGGCCTGCTGGCATGGTGGTTCTGGCTGGTCATGCACGTGTTCTTCCTGATCGGTTTCCGCAACCGCGTGGTCGTGCTGCTCAACTGGTGGTGGGCGTACTGGAGCTACCAGCGCGCGGCGCGGATCATCCTCGGCCGCGATGCGGAAGACACCGATCAGGCACGCTCGACGCGGCAGGCGTAGCAGCCCGGCTTGGCGTAGTGCACGTGCAGGTAGGCCACGCGCTCGAGGGCGAACAATGCGGCGATGCCGGCCTCGATGCCGTTGCCCGGCACCACCTCCGCCCAGGCCATCATCCCGCGCGCATCGTAGGTGCGCAGCGACAGCAGGCGCGACCGCAGTTGTTCGGGTACTTCGCCGACGGCGGGCCGTGAACGCATGGCGGCTTCGCGCACGTAGATCGGCCCCGATGCGCGATACGGCGTGTCCACGTCATGGTGCAGGTAGGGCAACAGCAACACGCGCTCGCCCTCGCGTGCATCCTCCAGGCTGACCCGGCAGGGATAGTGCGGCTTGCCATCGGCGATGACGCGGCGGATCCCGCGCTCGCGCAGGACGCCATCGCCCAGCGGGAAGTCGGCGGCGAATGGCTCGACAGGCAACGCATGGAGCTGGAACGTCATGGCGGCACTCCTTCGTGGGAGCAGCAGCATCGCAACCGCACGCACGCCGCGAACACCGTTTCTTGCGCTGCGCATGACAATCACGCACGCTGCTGCGATCCTGCCGCCACCCCACGCCCGCGATCCTCTCCGTGTCCTTCGCCTTCGCCCTGCAGCTGTTCGACCTGGTCGGCATCTTCGTGTTCGCGCTCAGCGGCGGCGTGCTGGCGGTGCGCCATCGGCTGGACCTGTTCGGCGTGCTGGTCCTGGCCTGCGCCACCGCGGTTACCGGCGGCATGGTCCGCGACGTGCTGATCGGCGCGATTCCGCCTGCATCGCTGGCCGACTGGCGCTACCTGGCCACCGCGATGTTTGCCGGCCTGGTCACGTTCCGCTGGCACCGCATCATCGAGCGCCTGCGCAACCCGGTGCTGATGTTCGATGCCGCCGGGCTGGCGCTGTATGCGGTGCTCGGCACCGGCAAGGCCTTGGCCTTCGGGCTGTCGCCGTTCGCGGCCACCCTGCTCGGCATCATTACCGGCATCGGCGGCGGCATCGCCCGCGACCTGCTGGTCGCGCGCACGCCGGTGGTGCTGCAGCAGACCGAGCTGTACGCCGTCGCAGCATTGGCAGGCGGCGGCATCGTCGCCATCGCCCATGCGCTCGGCTGGCCTCAGGCCCCGGCGATGGTGGTCGGCGCCCTGCTGTGCTTCGGCCTGCGCTTCATGGCGATCCGCCGCGGCTGGCGCTTGCCGGTGGCGCGCGACGCCGACACGCCCTGATCCACAAATGCAAACGGCCCGGATCGCTCCGGGCCGTTTTCAATGCATCGATGCCGCTGCGCTTACGCCGCGAACAACGCCTTCATCTTCTTCAGCGCGTTGGCCTCGACCTGGCGGATGCGTTCGGCGGAGACGCCATATTCGTCGGCCAGTTCCTGCAAGGTCACCTTGCTGTCGGCATCCAGCCAGCGACGCTTGATGATGTCGCGCGAGCGCGCATCCAGCGAGGCCATGCCTTCGCGCAGCAGTTCCAGCTGGTTATCCTCGTCGTTGGCCGACTCGTAGGCCATCGCGGGATCGATGTCGTTGCTCGCGACGAGGTAGTTCACCGGCGCCGGCGGCGCGTTGTCGTCGTCGGCATCGTCCGGCGCATCGAAGCCGATGTCGCGACCAGACAGGCGCGATTCCATTTCCAGCACTTCGCGCTCGGAGACGTTGAGGTCCTTGGCCACCGCGCGCACTTCGTCCGCGTTGAGCCAACCCAGGCGGGTCTTGCTCTTGCGCAGGTTGAAGAACAGCTTGCGCTGCGCCTTGGTGGTCGCGACCTTGACGATGCGCCAGTTCTTGATGATGAACTCGTGCATCTCCGCGCGGATCCAATGCACGGCGAAACTGACCAGGCGCACGCCGACGGTCGGATCGAAACGCTTCACCGCCTTCATCAGGCCGATGTTGCCTTCCTGGATCAGGTCGCCGATCTGCAGGCCGTAACCGCTGTAGCCGCGGGCCACGTGGATGACGAACCGCAGGTGCGACAGGATGAGTTCCTGCGCCGCGGCGATGTCGTTGTCTTCGCGCAGGCGATGGGCCAGGCGCTGCTCGTCCTCGACGGTGAGGACGGGAATCTGGTGCACGGCGCCGATGTAGGCCTCCAGCGAACCCATGGCGCTGGGGATCGGCAGGTTGTTGGCGACGAGGGCGGTGGACATGGTGGCTCCGTTCATGTGGGCGATCTTAGCAGTCGACATATCCGACTGCTAACCGTGCCGATAGTTCACTACTGTTGCATTCATGGAACGCTGGCGCGCTCCGAACCCCATTGAGGCACAGGCCCCGTCAACCCGACGTGGGGATGCCTGCAGGCGGGTACAAGCCCATGGTTCCGGGCCGGGTCAGGCCGCCCCTGCGGCCATGCCGGCATGCCGCAACAGGGCATCGATGCGGGGCGCGCGGCCACGGAAAGCGGTGAAGTTCTCCAGCGCGCTGCGGCTGCCGCCGCGCGACAGGACTTCGGCCAGGAACCGCACGCCGGTCTCGGCGAGTCGGTCCGGGGCTTCCTCGAAGGCGGCATAGGCGTCGGCGCTGAGCACCTCGGCCCATTTGTAGCTGTAGTACCCGGCCGCATAGCCGCCGGCGAAGATGTGGCTGAACTGCTGCGGGAAGCGGTGCCAGGCTGGCGGGCGGTTGACCGCGACCTCGTCGCGGATCCGCTCGAGGAGCGCGGCGACGCTGTCGTTCGCCGGATCGAAGTCGCCATGGATGGCCATGTCGAACAGGGCGAATTCCAGCTGGCGCACGGTGGCCATGCCGCTCTGGAAATTGCGCGCCGCCAGCATCTTGTCGAACAGCGCGCGCGACAACGGCTCGCCGGTGTCCACGTGCGCGGTCATGGCCTGCACCCGCGCCCACTCCCAGCAGAAGTTCTCCATGAACTGGCTGGGCAGTTCCACCGCATCCCATTCCACGCCGTTGATGCCGGCCACCGGCAGCACGTCGACCGCGGTCAGCAGCTGGTGCAGGCCGTGGCCCATCTCGTGGAACAGGGTGGTGACCTCATCGTGGTTGAAGGTCGCTGGCTGGCCGTCCACGCCCTTGCCGAAATTGCAGACCAGATAGACAAGCGGTGTCTGCGTGCCGCCTGCGACGACGCGCCGGTTGCGGCAGTCGTCCATCCACGCGCCACCCCGCTTGCCCTCGCGGGCGTACAGGTCCAGATAGAACTGGCCGAGCAAGCGCCCGTCGCGATCCTCCACGCGGAAGAAACGCACGTCCGCGTGCCACGTGGGTGCCTCGTCCTCGCGCACGCGCACGCCGTACAGCGACTCGATCACGTCGAACAGGCCGGCCAGCACCCTGGGCTCAGTGAAGTAGCGCTTCACCTCCTGTCCGGAATAGCCATAGCGCGCCTGCTTCAGCTTGTCACTGGCGTAGGCCACGTCCCAGGGCTGCAGGTCGTCGATGCCGAGTTCGTCGCGGGCGAAGGCCTCCAGCTCCATGCGATCACGACGCGCGAAAGGCAGCGCGCGTCCGGCGAGATCGCGCAGGAAGCCCAGGACCTCGGCCGGCGACTTCGCCATCTTGGTCGCCAGCGAATAGTCGGCATAACTGGCGAAACCGAGCAGCGCGGCGAGCTCCGTGCGCAACGCGAGGATGCGGTCGATGTGGCCGCTGTTGTCGAGCGTGGCCGGTCCCTGTTCCGAGGCACGCACGCCGCTGGCGCGATACAGCGCCTCGCGCAGGCCGCGGTCGTCCGCGTAGGTTTGCACCGGCAGATAGCAGGGCATCTTCAGGGTCAGCGTCCAGCCAGGCTTTCCGGCTTTTCCGGCGGTGGCGCGGGCAGTGGCCACCACGTCGGCGGGCAGGCCGGACAGCCGCGCCTCGTCGTCGAGGTGCAGGCTGAAGGCATCGGTCGCGTCGAGCACGTTCTGCGAGAAGGTAGCCGACAGCGCCGAGAGTGCTTCCTGGATCGCGGCGAAACGCGCCTTGCCGGCATCGTCCAGCTCGGCGCCACCCAGGCGGAAATCGCGCAGCGCGTTGTCGACGACCTTGCGACGGGTGGCATCGTATTGCGCATGTTCGGGCGATGCCGCCAGCGCCTTGTATTGCGCGAACAACGCCAGGTTCTGGCCCAGCGCGGTACCGAAACGGGTGACCCTGGGCAGGTTGGCGTTGTAGGCCTCCCGCAGTTCGGGGGTATCGACCACGGCCTGCAGATGGGCGACTTGCCCCCATGCCCGCCACAGGCGCTCGGTGGCGTCTTCGAGCGGCGTCACGAAGCTGGCCCATGTCACCGGCGCGACGGTTTCCGCTTGCGACACCGCCGCCTCAGCCTCGGCGAGCAAGGCATCGATGGCGGGCGTGACGTGTGCGGCACGGATCGCGTCGAAGCGCGGCAGGCCGGAGAAATCGAGCAGCGGGTTGTCCATGGCGTCCTGCAACGAGAGTGCGATCCGATCGAGATGCGTCTGCCGGCGCGGCAAATCAACCGCGCGGCGCGATGCGGATGCGTAGAGCGTCGAACCCACATCGACCCTCGCGCACGCAAGGCGGCTCGCGCCAGGCACTCACCGGAGGGCGGCGAGATCCAGCGCAGCGCGCGATGGCAACGTCCAATCCACCGGTGCCTGTCCGTTGCGGATCAGATACTCGTTGGCCGCGGAGAAATGCCGGCAGCCCAGGAAACCGCGATGCGCCGAGAGCGGCGACGGATGCGGCGCCTTCTGCACGCGATGCCGGCGCGCGTCGATGACCTTGCCCTTGGCTTGGGCGTAGCTGCCCCAGAGCAGGAACACCAGGCCCTCGCGCTCGCGATTCAGCACATCGACCACGTGGTCGGTGAAGCCTTCCCAGCCCTTGCCCTGGTGCGAGCCCGGCTGGCCGGCCTCCACCGTCAGCACGCTGTTGAGCAGCAGCACCCCTTGCCGCGCCCACGGCAGCAGGCAGCCGTGGTCGGGACGCGCGAAACCGACATCGCTGGCCAGCTCCTTGTAGATGTTCTGCAGCGACGGCGGGACGTCGACGCCGGGCAGCACCGAGAAGCACAACCCGTGCGCCTGCCCTGGCCCGTGGTACGGATCCTGGCCGAGGATCACGACCTTCACCGCATCGAACGGGGTGGCATCGAACGCGGCGAAGATGTTGGCACCGGCCGGGTAGATAGACGCGCCGGCCGCCTTGCGCTGGCGCAGGAAGGCGGACAGCTGCTGCATGTCCTCGCGGGCGAACCAGTCGCCGATGCGGGATTTCCAGTTGGGTTCGAGGCGGATGTCAGCCATGCCACTTCGCAGCCGGCTGGGTGGGAGTTGCGCTAGTCGCTCCCCGATACTCGCTTGGTTGCGCAACCCCCACCCAACCGGCTGCTGATCGGCGGACACCCGTCCAGCCGTCGTTTACGAGCACGCGAATCACCCTTTTCCCGGCTCCGGCAACTTCGCCAGGCGCAGCTGGAACAGCACCTTGGTCACCAGCAGGCGCTCCTCGATCGGCTTCAGCACCAGGTCGTTGGCGCCATCGCGCAGCAACGAGGCCTGGTTATCGCGATTGTCATCGCCGGTCATCATCACCATCGGCAGCCGGCGCTTGCCGTAACCGAACGCGGTGCGGATCTGCGCCAGCAGATCGTGGCCATTGAGGATGCCTTTCAGATAGACATCGCTGAGGACAAGATCCGCGCCGACGTCGCCATCGGTGCGACCGCGGAAGCGGTGCAGGTGCTCCAGCGCATCCTCCACGCTGAGGACATGCAGTACCTGCATGTTCTGTCGTTCCAGCATGCGCTTGGTCGCCACCGCCACCACCCGGCTGTCCTCGACGTACAGGACCCGCGCACCCTCGATCGGCGCCGGCTGCACGTAGCCGCGGATGAACGCCGCCAGCGCGCCGTGGCCCAGCGACTTGTCGAAATAGTCGGTCACGTCCTCGGTGAACGCGCGCGATTCCAGCGCTTCCTGCGCGTTGCCGGAGACCACGATCACCGGAACATAGGCCTGCCCCTGTGCCTCGCGCACGCTGCGTGCCAGTGCGAGGCCATCGCCGTCCGGCAGGACCAGCGCGGTGGTCACCAGATCGACCGCGCCCCGGGCCAGGATCTCGCGCGCTTCGGCGATGCCGGCGCAACCGATTACCTCGGTACCGGGCAATTCGCGCAACAAGGTGTCGCCGATCAACTTGCGCACCAGCTTGCTGCCATCGACGACCATGACCCGCGGGGCATCGCTGACGACGTGACGGAGATCGTTGGCCATGTCAGCGCTCCACCGGCCGGGTCTGCCGCAGATAGTGACCGGTCACCAGGCCGGCGCCCAGCCAGCCGAGCACGCCCGCAGTCGCGAGCACGGCGAGGGCCGGCAGCGGCGGCAGGCCCTGCAAGGCGAAATTGCTGCCGTAACGGGCGGCGAGGTCGGCCAGGGGTTCGCGCAGGGCGAGCCAGGCCAGCGTGAGCACGCCCAGCGCCAGCGCACCCGCGCCCAGCCCGTACCACGCGCCGAGATACAGGAACGGCCGCCGCACGAATCCGTCGCTGGCGCCGAGCAATTGCAGCACGCCGATCTCCTCGCGGCGCGACTGGATGTCCAGGCGCACGGTATTGCCGACCACCAGCAACGCACCGAGGCCGAGCAGTGCGGCCAGCACCAGCACCGCGCGGCCGCCGAAGCGCAGCCAGGCATCCAGCCGTTCGCGCCAGACCGCGTCGTGCTGCACGCGCTCGGCATCGGGTAATGCCTTCAGCGATTCCGCCAGCAGCAATTCGTCGCCGCGCGGACTGACCCGCAGCACGCTGGGCAACGCGGCGCGCGCGGCGTCCTCGCCAAGCGCGTCGATCGCGGCCGCGAGGTCTTCTCGGGCGCGCAACTGCTGCAGGGCCTGTTCGGGGGCGATGAGGTCGACCTTCGCCACGTCGCCGCGCGCACGCAGGCTGTCGGCGATGGCCTGCGCCTTGGCGGCATCGACCTCCGGCTTGAGGAAGACGGCGACATCGCGCGAGGACTGCACCTCACCGCCGAGCCGGGACAGGTTCTGCATCACCACCCACAGACCCAGCGGCAACGCCAGCGCGACCGCCATGACGCCGACGGTGAGCATGGTCGCCCACGGCTTGCGCAGCATCCGGCCAAGGCTGGCGACGATGCTGAAGCCGTGATGGTCGAGCCACGCACCGAAGCGACTGGCTTGGGCGTTCGCGGCCGCGCGCTCATTCATCCGCCAGGTCCTCCGGCGAGATGTCGTCCAACAGCTGGCCGTGGTCGAGCACCAGCACGCGCTTCTTCATGCGCTTGACCAGGCCCAGGTCGTGGCTGGCCACCAGCACGCTGGTGCCGCGCTCGGGCAGCGAGGCGAACAGCGCCATGATCTCGGCGGACAGGGTGGGGTCCAGGTTGCCGGTGGGTTCGTCGGCGATCAGCAGGGTCGGCTCGGCGACCACCGCACGGGCGATGCCGACGCGTTGCTGCTCGCCCGCGGACAGCTGCGACGGCAATGCGCGGTCGCGCGCACCCAGCCCAAGGCGTTCCAGGATCGAGCGCACGCGCTTGCCGGTTTCCGCGCGCTTCATCCCGCGCAGGACCAGGGGCAGGGCGACGTTCTCGGCCACGCTGCGGTCCATCAGCAGCTGGTGGTTCTGGTAGACCACGCCGATGCTGCGCCGATGCCGGGCGATCGCACCGCCGCGCACCTTCAGCAGGTTGCGGTCGGCGAACAGCACCGCGCCGCGGCTGGGCCGCTCGGCGAGCTGGATCAGCTTGAGGAGGGTGCTCTTGCCGGCGCCGGAATGACCGGTGACGAACAGCATTTCGCCCGCGTCCACGGCGAAGCTCACCTCGGACAGGGCCGCGTGACCGCCGGGGTATTGCTTGCTGACGCTGTCGAAACGCAGGACCGTCATCGCGGGGGATCGTGAGCGGGCGGGGGTGGAGTATCGCCCGAGCCGCCGGCCGCGACCAGCACAAGGATCAGGAGCGTGCGGCATGTCCCGGATCGCCACGGCGGGGGTTGCCGTGGCGATCCGGGCCAGCCTCCTGGTCATTGCTCCCGCTGCAGCTCCACGTAACCGGCCGGCGCTTCGGCGTAAGGCGCGTCGGTGGCGTAGGCATTGCCGGGGTTTGCGGTGTCCTGGAACACGCGGTCGCCGCCGTGGATGCTGGCCTGCACCGTGCTTCCATCCACGCCAGCGTAGTTGTCGACCTGCTGGACGCCGGACATCGTCGTCTTGTGCATGCGGTCGCTGGTCGCGCTGCTGTTGGCGGCGATCGCGCTGTAGATGCCGGCCACTTCCTGGTTGCCGCGCATGCGGATCGCCGCGCGGTCGGCGGCACCGCGGGCATTGATGATCGCCATCTGCCGGTGGTGCCAGTCATTGATGCTGCTGCGCTGCGCGTTGTCGTAGCGCTGCAGGCTGGCCATGCTGCGTTGCTGCATCGCCTGCATCCATTGCGGGTTGGCGCGCATGCTGTCGCCGATGCGCTTGCCCAGCTCGCGATCCAGCCGCCCTTCCGGCGCGCGCAGCGACGAGATCGTCGCGGTGCCGGCGACCACGTTGCCCTGCATCGACGAGAAGGTGATCGCGGCGCTGAGCAGCTCCTGCATCGCCACGCCGTCCTTGGCGTAGCCGATCAGCAGGCGGCCGGCGTCATGCCGCAGCTGCGCCTGCGGGTTGGCCTGCGCGGATTGGGCCATCCGTTGCTCGACATCGGCCAGCCGCTCGTAGCCGAGCACGCGTGCGCCCGGCCGGGTGCGCTGCACCGTGGCCTCCAGGAACTCGCGGGTGCTGCGCCAGGGCGCGGCCGGGCACGGGTTCATCTGGTTCTCCGTGCCCGACACCTGCCAGTTGAAGCCGGGCAGGATCTCGACCGCGGTCAGGCTGTCCGGCGCCATCGCGCTCCAGCCCAGCTGCAACTGGTTGGCCACGCAGTTCGTGTTGTCGTTCCAGCTCACCCCGCCCACGGTTTGCCAACCCGCCGGGACCTGCACATCGGCGGCGACCATCGGCTGGCCGAAGCCGTTCTGGTCGATGATCTGCGCCGGTTGCATGCGGCTGGTGTCGAGCGGTGGCGGCATCGCCGCGATGGCGTCCGCCTGCACGGGTGGCGTTTCGTTCGCGGCGGGCGGCACATTGGCCGCAAGAGCGCCCTGCACCACGGCCGCCTGCGCCGGATCACCGCCCCCTTGACATGCCGCCAGCGCGAATACCGCGATCACCGCCAGTCCCGTTCCCCGATGCCCTGCCATGTGCCGATCCCCCGGACGGAATGTCCTGTCGATGGATCAGGCGCAGGACGCCGGCGAATCGGCTCACGCCTCGGTCGCGACACGCGATTGAGCCGGCATCGCCCCGGATTGCGCCTGTGCATGCAGGACGGCCTGCCAAGGCCCGGAGCCACGATGCGCGCGATGTCGCCCCGCGAACCTTCAGGACGGCTCGGACAGGGCCTCGAACAGCCACGCCCGTGCGGCCTGCCAGTGGCGCTTGGCGGTGGCCGGGGAGATCGCCAGCGCCTCCGCGGTTTCCTCGATGGTGAGGCCGCCGAAATAGCGCAGCTCGACCAGTTGCGCGCGCGCCGGGTCGATCGCCGCCAATCGGTCCAGCGCACCGTCGAGGGCGAGCATGTCGATGTCCCCCACCGGCGCGGCCACGTCGACCTGGGTGATCGGCACGCGCTCGCCGCCGTCGCGCTTGCCCGCGCCATGCCGGCGCGCGTGGTCGACCAGGATCTCGCGCATCACCCGCGACGCCATCCGCACGAAATGCACGCGATCCTGCCAGTCGATGCGATCGAGCCGGCTGAGCCGCATGTAGGCCTCGTTGACCAGCGCGGTGGGCTGCAGGGTGTGGTCGCCGCGTTCGTTGGCCAGTTGCCGGCGTGCGATCGCGCGCAACTCTGGATAGGCGATGCCGACCAGGCGGTCGCGCGCATGCTCGTCGCCTGCGCGCCAGGCGCCCAGCAGCGCGGTGAAATCGTCGCTCGAAGACATGCGCCCGAGTCTAGCAACGGCGCGTGCACGGCTGGTGCGCATCGCCATCTGCTAGGTTGGTCGTCGTGCCGGGACGCGATGCGACGACAGGGGATGCAGCGATGAACGCGCCGACCGAGTCGTCGACCGAAAGCGCCGTGCTGGACTGGTTCGAGCGCGCGCTGGATCAGCCCACCGCACAACGCGAGGCGTGGCTCACGGCTCAATCGCTGCCCGGTGCGCTACGCCTGCGCGTGCAGCGCCTGCTGCAGACCGAATCGTCGCTCGGCGGCTTCCTCGAAGAGAGCGCCAGCGCGCCGGAACCGGAAGGCTTCCCGGCGGTCGGCGAACACGTCGGCAACTACCAGTTGCTGGCGCGGCTCGATGCCGGCGGGATGGGCGTGGTGTATCGCGCGCGCCGCGCCGACGGCAGCTACGAGCAGGACGTGGCGGTCAAGCTGATCCGCCCGCTGCACCTGCTGGCCGCGCCCGAGTTCCGCCGACAGATGCTGGCGCGCTTCGAGCAGGAGCGCGTCCTGCTGGCGCGCCTGCAGCACCCCAATATCGCGCGCATCCTGGACGGCGGGCGCACCGCGTCCGGCCTGCCGTGGCTGGCGATGGAATTCGTCGACGGCGTGTCGCTGACCGAGCACTGCGACCGCCAGGCCCTCGACCTGCATGCGCGCCTGCAGCTGTTCCTGAAGGTCTGCGCCGGCGTGCAGGAGGCGCATCGGCACCTGGTGGTGCATCGCGACCTGAAGCCGGACAACATCCTGGTCACCCGCGACGGCACACCGAAGCTGCTCGACTTCGGCATCGCCCGCACGCTGGGCGAGGATGCCGGTGGCGATCCCGGCGCGACCCAGCTGACCGCGATGACGCCGGCGTATGCCAGCCCGGAGCATGTGCGGCGGCAACCGCTGACCACCGCATCGGATGTGTATTCCCTGGGCGTGCTGCTGTTCCAATTGGTGACCGGCGAGCGCCCGTATCGCCTGGACGGCCTCACACCGGCCGAGGCCGAACGCGCGATCTGCGATGGCGATCCGCCGTCGTTGCGCAACGCGCTGCAACGCGCGGCCAAGGACGATCCGGCCGGCGCCATGCGTGCCTCGCAGTTGACCGACGATTTGCAGCAGGTCGTGGCGAAGGCGATGCACAAGGACGCCGCGCGCCGTTACGGCACCGCGCAGTCGCTGGCCACCGACATCGAGCGCTGGCTGCAGGGCAAGCCGGTGCTGGCGCATCCGGACTCTGCCGGTTATCGGATGCGCAAGTTCGTCGGCCGGCATCCGCTGGGCGTCATCGCGGGCACGCTGGCGCTGGTGGCGGTGCTGGCGGCATCCGGAATGGCGCTCTGGCAGGCCCGACAGGCACGCCAGGGCGCTGCCGACCTGCGCGAGATGAACCACTTCCTGCTCGAAGTCACCCAGGCCTCGGATCCCTTCGATGCCGACCGCGAGCTCACCCTCAGCGAGGCGTTGGATGTCGCCGCTACGCGCATCGACGAGCGCTTCGCCGGCCGCCCGGAGCTGGCCGCGGAACTCCGCTTCGGCATCGGCTACAGCATGCTCAGCCGCTACCGGCTGGAGGCGGCGGACACGCAGCTGGCGAGGGCGCTGGCGGAGAGCCGCACGGCGTTCGGCGAGGACGACATCCGCACCCTGCGCGTCGGCGATGCGATCGCCTACCTGCGGCAGGAACAGGATCGCGGCCAGGAGGCGGAAGCCGGCTTCCGCAACGTCATCGCGCGGCTGCAACGCAACCGCCTGACCGACGATCCGCTGTACGGCAATGTGCTGGGCAACCTCGGCAACCTGTTCCTGGTCCGCGAGGACTACCGCCAGGCCGACCCCTGGCTGCGCAAGGCGATGGCCTGGTTCGATGCGCACCCGGAGGCAGCGGCCAACGACCGCGCCAACATCCTGTCCAACCTCGCCCATGCCGCGCACGGCCTGGAAGACCTGCCGCGCGCCGACGCGCTGTACGCGCGCGCGCAGGCGGCGATGGCGATCGCGTACCCGCAAGGCAGCCCGGACCAGGCGATCCTGCTCAACAACCGCGCCCTGCTGGCCGAGGATCGCGGCGACCGCGCCGGCGCGCTGGCCCTGCATCGGCAATCGCTGGCGATGCGCCGCAAGGTGTTCAGCAGCGAGCACCCGATGACCCTGACCGCGCTGACCAACGTCGCGCGGATGTCGCTGGAGACCGGCGAGGCGAAGCAGGCGCTGCCGCTGGCGGAAGCGGCGGGTGCGATGGCCGACCGCGTCTATGCGGATGCGCCGAACGGCCGCCATGCCTCGACCTGGGCGACCGTGGCGGACGTGCGCCTGGCCAACGGCGACGTGGCCGGTGCGTCTGCCGCACTGCGGCGCGCGGACGCGGTGCTGGCCCCGGTGAAGGATCCCGCGCCCAGCATGCTGGCCTACCTGGACAAGGTGCGCGCGCGGGTCTGCACGACCGCCGCGGCGTGCCAGGCGCGCTGACGCGCCGGCGCGATCAGCCGCCGACCAGCGACTTGATGCGGCGGCCGATCCGGCTCAGCAACGAGGGCTTGTCGCCGCTCGCTGCCGGCGTGGTTGCGGCCTTGTCGCCGGGCGCTGGTGTTGCGTTCGACGTGCTACCGGCCTCGCCTTCCAGCGGACGACCGTGCCGGCGACGGCGACGCTTGCGCGGCTTGCGCGCGTCGTCCTCGAGTCCGGTGGTCGGCTGCGGCGGGCGCGGCGCCTGGGCGGCAGCAGACTGCACGATGGCGGCATCCACACTGGCGTTGGCGACGGCCTCGCCTTCGACGCGCGGCTTGCGCGGCGGACGCGGGCCACGCGCGGGCCGATCGCCGGAACCGGAACGCGGCGCGGACGAGGAACGGTCGCCGCTGCGTCCACCACCGCCACCGCTGCGCGGACCACCACGGCCGCCGCCACGCTTGGCGTCCTCGGCGGCGCGGGCCTCGCGCACTTCCTTGAAGATCTCGCCGATGCTTTCGCCTTCCTCTGCGTTCGCTTCCACGCCTTCGCGTGGCTTGCGCGGCAGCGCGATGAGCATTTCCGGAGTGACGTGTTCGCCCGGGATCTTCTGGTCGATGTAGGCCTCGATGTCGGGCAGCGACATGCCGTAGCGCTCGCAGGCGAAGCTGATCGCGTCGCCCTCTGCTCCCAGACGGGCCGTCCGGCCGATGCGGTGCACGTAGTCCTCGGCATCGAACGGCAGGTCGTAGTTGTAGACGTGCGAGACCCCGTCGATGTGCAGGCCGCGCGCGGCGACGTCGGTGGCCACCAGCAATTCCAGCTGGCCGGCCTGGAACTTCTTCAGCAGCGATTCGCGCTTCTTCTGCGGCACGTCGCCGCTGAGCACGCCGACGCGGTAGCCCGCGCGTTCAAGCCCGCGGGCCACGCGCTCGACGAACGCCTTGGTGTTGACGAAGACCATCGTGCGCGCGCCTTCGCTGCGCGACAGCAGGCCGATCAGCAACGGCAGTTTTTCCTCGTCGGCCGGGTAGTACAGCTTCTGGCGCACCCGCGCGGCGGTGATGGTTTCGGTCTCGACCACGAGCTTTTCCGGCTCGTTCATGTGCTCGTAGGCGAGCTCCAGCACGCGATGGCTCAACGTGGCCGAGAACAGGAGGGTCTGGCGGGTGGTGCGCTCCGGCATGCGCCGCAGCAGGAAACGGATGTCCTTGATGAAGCCGAGGTCGAACATGCGGTCGGCTTCGTCCAGCACGCACAGCTCGCAGGCGTGCAGGCTGACCACCTTGTGCTGCTTGACGTAGTCGATCAGCCGGCCGGGGGTGGCGATGATCACGTCGGCGCCGCGCTGCAGCAGTTCGCGCTGCTTGTCGTAGTCCACGCCGCCGTAGACCAGGGCGAACTTCAGGCCGAGCTGGTCGCCCAGCTTCACCGCGTCCTTGTGGATCTGGATCGCCAGCTCGCGGGTCGGCGCCAGGATCAGCGCGCGCGGGTCTTCGGCCTTGCGGTCGGCCAGCGCGGGGCGCTTGAGCAGGCGATCGACCACCGCCACCAGGAAGGCCAGGGTCTTGCCGGTGCCGGTCTGTGCCTGGCCGGCGACGTCGCGGCCGGCCAGCGCCAGCGGCAGGGTCAGCGCCTGGATCGGGGTGCAGCGGGTGAAGCCGGCGGCCTCCAGCCCGGCGATCAGCGCCGGATGCAGGTCGAACGAGGAAAAGGTGACGTCGGTCAACGGCTTGTCGGACATGGGGCGGCCTCCGGCGGACTGACGCAGCGTTCCAGGGGACGCCACGATCCGCGCTTGCATGAATTGGGGGCAGCCACGCAGACTGCCGGGACAGGTTCCGGGTCTGGTCATTCCCGGCACGGCATCCGCCTTGGTTCGGGCGGAATGCAACCCCATCATCCTACCACCCCGGCCGGCGCCCCCCCCCTTTGCGCACGGCCCCGCGAGTCATTGGAGCCACCATGAGCGACACCGTCCTGCACGCCACCGACGCCGACTTCGACCATCAGGTGCTGTCCTCCCACCAGCCCGTGCTGGTCGACTTCTGGGCGCCGTGGTGCGGCCCCTGCAAGATGATCGCGCCGGCGCTGGATGACCTGGCCGGCACCTACGCCGGCCGCGCCAAGATCGTGAAGGTCGATGTCGACCAGAACCAGGCCACCGCGCTGAAGTACCACGTGCGCAGCATCCCGATGCTCCTCCTGTTCAAGGGCGGCCAGGTCCAGGCCACCCAGATCGGCGCGGTGGGCAAGGCCCAGCTCGCGCAGCTGATCGAAAAGGCGCTGTAACGCGCCGCGCTTCGAACCTGTTTTCTCCCTCTCCCGCTGGCGGGAGAGGGCCGGGGTGAGGGTCGCGGCAACTGAACCACCGAACGTCCCGCAACTTGCGCGCGCTGCCGCGCCAGTGCTAGTTTTCCGCTGAACCCGGCGCCGATCCATCGCGAAATGCAGCCTTCGGGCGCGCCGCACCCCTTCTGATCCACTCCCCACGACCCCGCCCGCGACACCCGCGGGCGCTCGCAACGTTAGCGAGGATTTCCCTTGTCAGACCCGACCGTTGATCCCGGCGAACCCGCCGAAAAGCGCGTGCGCAAGACCCGCGTGGCCAAGACCGCCGCGCCCAAGGACAGCTTGACCATCCCGCCGCTGGACGCCGCACCGTCGGCCCCGCAGCCCGCCCCCGCACCGCCCGCGCCCCCGCCGAGCGCAGCGCCACCTCCGCCGGCACCCGCCGCTGTCCAGCAGGCGCCCGCGCCAACCTCCGGTTCGAACGACGGTGGCGATGCCGGCGGCAACACCCCGCAGCAGGGCCCGCAGCACGGACAGAACCGCGACCAGCAGCACCACAACAACGGCCAGGGCCAGCAGGGCAATCGCCGCGACCGCTTCAAGAATCGCCGCGACCGCAATCGCGACCGCCCGCGCGACCAGGGCTTCCCGGATGACAACGGCGGCGGCAATGGCGAGGGCTTCGTCGCCCGCCCGCACCCGCAGGTACCCGAGGGCTTCCCGCAGTACTCGCTGGGCGACCTCAAGCGGATGCCGGCGCACAAGCTGCTCGAGATCGCCGACCAGCTGCAGATCAGCGAGGGCGTGGCCCGCGCGCGCAAGCAGGACATCATCTTCGGCATCCTCAAGGTGCTGACCCGCCACGGCGAAGGCGTGGCCGCCGACGGCGTGCTGGAAATCCTGCCGGACGGCTTCGGCTTCCTGCGCGCGGCCGAGGCGTCCTACCTTGCCGGACCGGACGACACCTACATCAGCCCCAGCCAGATCCGCCGCTTCAACCTGCGCACCGGCGACCACATCTCCGGCCGCATCCGCTGGCCGAAGGACGGCGAGCGCTACTTCGCGCTGAACATCGTCGACACCATCAATGGCGAGCCGATCGAGGCCTCGAAGAACAAGGCGCTGTTCGAGAACCTGACTCCGCTGTTCCCGCGCAAGAAGTTCAAGCTCGAGCGCGGCGACGGCTCCAGCGAGGACATCACCGGCCGCATCCTCGACCTGATGGCGCCGCAGGGCAAGGGCCAGCGCGCGTTGATCGTCAGCCCGCCGAAGGCCGGCAAGACGATGATGATGCAGCAGATCGCCAGCGCGATCAGCTACAACCATCCCGACGTGCACCTGATCGTGCTGCTGATCGACGAGCGCCCGGAAGAAGTCACCGAGATGCAGCGCACCGTGCGCGGCGAAGTGATTTCCTCGACCTTCGACGAGCCCGCCGCGCGCCACGTGCAGGTCGCCGAAATGGTGATCGAGCGCGCCAAGCGCCTGGTCGAGCACAAGAAGGACGTGGTGATCCTGCTCGACTCGATCACCCGCCTGGCCCGTGCCTACAACAACGTGCTGCCTAGCAGCGGCAAGGTGCTCACCGGCGGCGTCGACGCCAATGCGCTGCATCGCCCGAAGCGCTTCTTCGGCGCCGCGCGCAACGTCGAGGAGGGCGGTTCGCTGACCATCATCGCCACCGCCCTGATCGATACCGGCAGCGCGATGGACAAGGTGATCTACGAGGAGTTCAAGGGCACCGGCAACAGCGAAGTGCACCTGGACCGCCGCATCACCGAGAAGCGCGTGTACCCGGCGATCGGCGTCAACGCCTCCGGCACCCGCCGCGAGGACCTGCTGATCGACCCGGACCTGCTGCAGAAGATCTGGATCCTGCGCAAGCTGCTGCACCCGATGGACGAAATCGCGGCGATGGAATTCTTGCTCGACAAGATGAAGAGCACGAAGTCCAACGACGAGTTCTTCGGCTCGATGAAGCGCTGACCGCGCGAGACGACCATCAGAAAAAGCCCCGCTTCGCGGGGCTTTTTCGTTACCGGTTGCGCGAACGGGCAGGTTACTCCGACACGCTGTCCAGGTCCGCTTCCATGAAGCGCCACGCGCCCTCGACGCGTGCCAGCGACACCCGACCGCGGCGCAGGATGTCGTCGCGGTCCTTGCCCTCGACCCAGAGCACGGCGTTGTCGCCGTCGATGCGGCCGCGCAGGACCTTGGCTTGCACCGGGGTGCCGTCGCGCAGGTCCTTGAGCGCGCCCTTCACGTCGTCCTGGTCGTCGGACTTGATCCGCCAGCTGTTGTAGTCGTCGCCGACCAGGGCGCGCAACGCCGGCAGGTCGCCCTTTGCAATCGCGGTCGTCCACGTTCGGTACGCCTTGCCCGGCTCGCCGCCGTCCGCCGGCAACGGCTTGCCCGGTGGCGGGGTGATCGCGACATCGAAATTCAGGTCGAAGTCGTAGGTTTCGCCGAAGAAATCGTCGGGTTCGGCCAGCACCCAGCGCCCGTTGATGCGGCCCGCAGGCGCCGCCTCCAGCTTGAACACGCCATAGCCGGAGGAATTGAACGAGGCATTCGGATTGTTATGCGAGAAGTACAGGCCGCATTCGCCGCCTTCCGCGTTGATGCAGATGCGCACATAGCCGGCGCTGGCGTCGCGCAGTTGCTCCTCGGCGGCGGAGCTGGGCTGGAACGCGGACGCCACCTTGCCCGCGTCCATCGGCACGCTGCTCAGGTAGACGTAGGTCTGCGCGCTGGCGGCATCGCCCTCTTCATCGACGGTCACCGCGATGACGTGCTTCGCCTCGAGGCGCACCTCGCCCTTGCGGAAGTGGCCGCTGCCGCGGTCGGTGGCGCCTGCCGACAGCGCGGCACAGAGCAGCGCCACGCAGAACCCGAATCGCGATGCACGCATGACCCGCTCCCCATCCACCCTCGATACAGGTGGCAACGCGAAGCGGGTGGTGCAGCGGCCGCCAGCCTGGCGACCCGTGCCGCTCAGCCTGCGGGCGTGGGGGTGACCTTGACCGGTGAGTCCAGCGCGATCGGCGTCAGGCCCGGCGGGCCACCCGAGGCGAGCAGGCACTCGGTAGACGCCATCGCGCGCGCCTCCAATTCCGCCTTGTAACGCGTGCGCCACGCTTCCGTGCTTTCGCGCTTCGTGCTGGTGTTGATCTTGAATTCCACCGGGAAACTCATGGTCGTCACGACCGCCTGGCCATTCACTTGCTCGGGCTCATAGCGCAGGCTTTCCGCCCAACGGGCGATGGCAGGTCGAAGCCATTTCGCGGATTGGTTGGGGCCATCCGCGAGCTTGATGTCGCCTACCTGCGTGCTGCCATCCGGCTGGATCGAATAGTTCACGATGTACGTCCCCGTCACGCTCTTGCGAAGCGCCTCGATCGGGTATTGCGGCGGCGGCAGGTTGCCCGACGCACTGACGAGCCTCGGTCCATTGCCCTTGAAGTCCACGCCAAGCTTGTAGCCGCCACTGGTCGCATCGGGTATCGCGCAGGCGCCAACCTTGACGTAGGTGGTTGCCCCGACGGGAACCCCGGCCGCCTTCGCCGGCTGGTATTGCCACGAGGCAACGCGCTTCTCGATGAAACTGCGGATCGAGTCCGGAAGGTCGGCGGGCGCTTCCACCTTGACCGGCTTGCCGCTGGCATCGACATCGACCCGGACGCTGGCGTTGAAGGCCACCACGCCGGGTTTGCGGACGTCATCCGCGGCCACGGCGGGCGCCATCAAACCCATTCCGAGCAACAGCCACATGCCACGCTTCATCGCGAATCCTTGTGAAAGTCCAAGTTCCATGGCAATCAGCCCGCAGGCGTCGGAATCACGGTCACGACCGACTGCACCGCCACGGGCTTCATGTCGCCTGCGCCGGATGCGATCCGGCATTCACGCGAGATCTTCGCCTGGACCTGCAGCGCCTCGCGCCGGGCCTCGCGGTCGCCGAGGTCGCGCATCGAGAATTCGACCGGCATGCGGACCTGGCCACGGACGGGCTTCCCGGCGACGTGCTCGGGATCGAAACGCACGGTCTTGACCCACTGCCGAAGCACCATCTCGAACTCGCTCGCGCCAGCCCTGCCCGAGATGTCCGCACGTTCGATCTGGTCGATCACCGCACGGCCATCCGCCTCGATCCCCAGGATCAGGACGAACTCCGCCGAGGTATTGCGCCGCTGCGCGAGGCGCGGATACATCGGCGGCACCAGCGTCCGGTCGGCCGCGGTGCGCGGCCCGTTGCCGGCGAAATCGACGCCGAGCCGAGAGCCCGCCCCGACCGGGACGGCGCAGGCGTTGACCCCGACATAGGTGACCGCGGCCTGCGGCACGCCTGCCACCTGCGCTGGCGTGTATTGCCACGATGCGACCCGCTTTTCCACGAAGGCGCGGATTGCCTCGGGGAGGTCGGCGGGTGCTTCGATCCTGACCGGCTTGCCAGCGGCATCCACCTCGACGCGCACCGAGGCATTGAAGGCCACGACATCGGCGTCGGCCGCGTCATCGGCCGCGGCGACCGGCTGCGCGGCCGCGCAGGCAATCGCGACGCAGAGCGATAGCGTCTTCATGGTCAGCCCAGCGGCGTCAGCAGGGTCGCGCCCTGGCGCAGCGGATACGCTCCGCTACCGGGCAGTGCATCCGGGCTGCCCGCGGTCTTCAGTTTTTCCTGCGCCCACGGCATGCCCATGTTGCGCGGACCCGGGATGTAGGTATCCCACTCGCCTTCCTTGCGTTGCTTGTAGCCGGGCCCGACGAGCACGAAGTCGACCGGCACGCGGATCAGCCAGTGGTCGTCGTCCGCGGTTTCGCCGGTGGTCGGTGGGGTGAAGCTCCAGTCACGGGCGGCGCGGACCGCCGCCGCGGTCAGCATGTCGCGCAAGCGCGTCATCCCGTTCTCGGTACCGGCGACGCGCAGGTTGACCTGCTCGGCGTCGACATTCGCCACCTTGCCGGCGCGATCGACCTGCACGATCAGGTAGACCGTGCCCTCGCCACCCATCCGCTGCGCCACCTGCGGATACTTCGGAGGTGAAAGCCTCGTGCTTCCCGGATTGTCGGTGCTGGCCGCGGCATCATTGCTGCCGAAATAGCTGCTGGCGATGGTCACGTTCACCTTGTCGCCCTCGGCGCGCTTCGCGACCAGCCGCAGGTGCATCGGGACCCGGGCGTTGACCGCCTGGCCATCGACCATCACCGGCGCGAAGCGCCAACCGGCGACGGCGTTGTCCACGAATACGGTCAACGTGGCGCCGAGCGGTGCGTCGGGATCGAGGGTATGGGCGATGACGCTGCCGTCCTTGCCGATGGTGATCGTGCCGGATACCTGCAGGCTGGATTCGGCCTGCTTGCGCACCGCCGCCGCTCCGCGCGAACCGGACAGCGCCGGCATCGCGAGCAGGATCCCGCCCAGCAACGCGACGGCGGCCATCAAACGCATCTTCATCGTGCAGTCTCCCGGGGTGCAGGGCTGGAATATGCCAGTGCCGGCGGACGCATCGATCGCCGATACTGAAGTCCCTGAACGGAGTCATCCTGCATGCACGGCGAAGGCCTCGAGCTCGCTCTGGTGTTCCTGCTCGCGGCGGTGGTCGCGGTGCCGGTGTTCAAGCGCTTCGGGCTGGGTGCGGTGCTCGGCTACCTGGTCGCCGGCGCGCTGCTCGGGCCGCATGCGCTGCGGCTGGTGCGCAATCCGGAACCGGTGCTGGCGGCCAGCGAGATCGGCGTGGTGATGCTGCTGTTCGTGATCGGCCTGGAGCTGTCGTTGCCGCGGCTGAAGGTGATGCGCAAGCCGATCTTCGGCGTGGGCGGGCTGCAGGTGCTGCTGTCCGGGCTGGTGCTGGGCGCACTGGCGATGTCGCAGGACCTGGGCTGGAAGGCGGCGCTGGTGGTGGGCATGGGGCTGGCCCTGTCGTCCACCGCGGTCGGCCTGCAGTTGCTTGCGGAACGCAAGGAGCTCACCGCCGAGCACGGCCGCCTCGCCTTCGCGATCCTGCTGTTCCAGGACCTGGCGGCGATCCCGCTGCTCGCCGCGATCCCGTTGCTCGGCAAGGCCGGCGGCGAGGGGCTGGGCGGGGACGACGTGGCCAAGGCGGTGCTGGCGATCGCCGCGCTGGTGCTGGGTGGCCGCTACCTGCTGCGCCACGTGTTCCGGTTCATCGCGCGCACCGGCATGCCGGAGGTGTTCACCGGGGCTGCCCTGCTGGTGGTGCTGGGCAGCGCCTGGTTGATGCAACTGGTCGAACTGAGCGCAGGCCTGGGTGCGTTCCTGGCCGGCGTGCTGCTGGCGGAGTCCGAATACCGGCACGAGCTGGAAGCACAGATCAAGCCGTTCGAGGGCCTGCTGCTGGGCCTGTTCTTCATGGCGGTGGGCATGACCATCGACCTGCAGCAGATCGCCGCCGAGCCGGTGGCGATCGGCACCTGGGTGGCGGTGTTGCTGGCGGTGAAGCTCGCCCTGCTGTTCGCGCTGGGCCTGGGTCCCGGCAGGCTCGACCTGCGCGGGGCGATGCTGCTCGGCGGCGTGCTGGCGCTGGGCGGCGAATTCGCCTTCGTGGTGTTCGCCGAAGCGACCAAGGCCGGCCTGCTGGACGAACCGCTGCGCGACCGGCTGGTGGCGATCGTCGGCCTGTCGATGGCGGCCACGCCGCTGTTGCTGCTGCTGATCTCGCGCTTCGCGCCCAAGGCCGACAAGTCCGGGAAGCGCGCCTTCGACGAGATCCCGGACGAGCACCCGCAGGTGCTGATCGCCGGCTTCGGCCGCTTCGGCCAGATCGTGGCGCGGTTGCTGCGCGCGCAGAAGATCCCGTTCATCGCCATCGACCCCGACGTGGAACAGGTCGATTTCTCCCGCCGGTTCGGCAACACCCTGTACTACGGCGACCCGACCCGGCCGGAACTGCTGCGCTCCGCCGGCGCGGCGCGGGTCAAGGTCTTCGTGGTCGCGATTGACGGCGTCGCCGCCAGCATGGCCGCGACCCGACTGATCCGCCAGCAATACCCCGATGCCCTGGTCTTTGCCCGCGCGCGCGACCGCCGGCATGCCTGGCAGTTGATGGACCTGGGCGCACGGGTGTTCCGCGAGACCTTCGGCAGCAGCCTGGAAATGGGCCGCGACGTACTGGTCGCGCTGGGCCTTTCGCCGGCGCAGGCGGACGACCGCGCGCAGCGCTTCCGCACCTTCGACCAGAAGCTGCTGGAAGCGCAGCGCCTGCTGCAGGACGACGAGGCGGCCCTGCTGCAGAGCACCCAGGAAGCGCGCCTGGAACTGGCCGAACTGTTCGAGGCGGATGTCGGCGAGGGCACGCTGGGCCGGATCGTCGAACGCAAGGACTGATCCCGTTTCGCCCGTCGACAACTGTAGGGGCAAGCCCCCGTGCCTGCCCGCTTTTCCGACCATATCCGGCCCGGTATTCCGACAAACCAAGGGCAGGCACGGGGGCCTGCCCCTACGGCAATCCAACACGGGCCTGCCCCGGCGGGTTGCGTTATTCGCGCAGGAAGCGCGCCATCGAGACCGGCGCCTGCGGCGCATTGCCGGGCAATGCCAGTTCGGCGGCGACGTCGACGTAGCCGCGCATCAGGGCGATCTCGCGCGGGCTGCGGTTGAGCAGGTCGCGCTGGTCGGGATCGGCACCCTCGCGGAGCAGCGCCCGGGCGACCCGCAGCAGCCCGTGCAGGCCAGCCAGATGCAGTGGGCCGAACCCGCGCTGGTCGCGCGCGTCCAGGCGCACGTCCTCGTCGAACAGCCGTTCCACGCCGGCCAGCACCACGTCCTCGGCGCTCGGCGTGCCGGGCTCGGCGCGCGCGCCGAGCAGCAGCAGCAACGGGGTGGCGCCGCCGGTCGCGGTCCGCTGCGGATCGGCACCGGCCAGCAGCAGCGCATCCAGCAGGGCAAGCAGGCGGGTGCGATCGCGCGCGGTGAAGCCGTACAGGGCGGCGCAGTGCAGCGGGGTGAGTCCCTGCGCATCCACTGCATGCAGGTCGGCGCCGGCCTGGAGCAAGCGCGCGACCAGTTCCGGCAGGCCCAGCGCCGCGGCCAGCATCAGCACGGTGACGTCTCCCGGCAGTCGCTGTTCCAGCCCCGCACCGGCCTCCAGCAGGCGCTCGACGATCTCGAATTGGCGCATGCTCACCGCCGCCGACAACGGGGTGGCCCCGGTATTCGCGGCCAGGGCGGGATCCGCGCCACGTTCCAGCAGCAGTTCGACCAATGCGCGATGACCGCCACCGGCGGCCCGCAGCAAGGCGCTGCAGCCCTGGCTGTCGGTGGCATCCACCGGCAACCCGAGGTCGAGCAGGCGGCGGACCGCGTCAAGGTCGCCCACGATCGCCGCGGCCGGCACGTCCACCGGCTGCAGCGGTCGCCGCGGCAGCTTCCAGCCGCGCCAGTCCAGCCAGCCGGCCAGGTCGCGACGCCCCGCCGCCAGGGCCACGCCCAAGGGGGTCTGTCCGTCCGCCGCGCGCCGATCCGGTGCCGCGCCAGCGGCGATCAGCTGCTTGAGCTCGTCGATCCGGCCGAGCGCCGCGGCCAGGTGCAGGGCGCTCATGCCGTGGCTGTCGCGCGCATCCAGGTCCACGCCATGGGCGACCAGCCGCTGCAGCAGGCGCGGCCAGTGCAGGCGCACCGCCAGCGCCACCAGCGGATCGCCGGCCGGCGAGGCCGCATACGGATCCGCGCCGCGCTCCAGCAGTTCCAAGGCGAAGCCTTCGCCGCGCGCATCGGTGAAACCTTCGGTCAGGCAGGCGGCGAGATAACTGGCCAGCCCGCCCGCGCCGGCCGGCGACGCACCCCGCGCGAACAGCAGGCGGGCGTTGTCGATGCCGGCGGTGCCGCGCGCCAATGCGGCGGGCACCGGCATCGGCGCGGCGCGGACCCGCGCTTCCGGATTGGCACCGCGGGCCAGCAGCCAGGCGACGCGCGCAGGATCCGCGGCCACGTCGGCATCGCAGAGCAGGCCGTCCAGATCGCCACGGGCCAGCAACGGCAACAGCGCCGCGAGCTGGGTATCCACCGCCTCGTCCAGCAGGCGCTCGCGCAGCAGCAGCGGCGGTGGCCGGTCCGGTGCGCCGTCGTCCTCGTCCATCGACACCGGCAGCGCGCGTTGCGGATCCAGTGCGGCCACCAGCGTCCAGCGGCCGGCCGCGGAGGCCAGGTCGATCGCGCCCTGGCCCTGCGCATCGCTGGCGCGCGGGTCGACGCCGAGTTCCAGCAGGCGTCGGACCATCGCCGCCGACGGCGCTTCCGCGGCGCAGGCCAGGTGCAATGCATTCGCGCCTTGGCCATCGCTGGCCTGCACCTCGGCCTTGGCCGCGACCAGCGCCTCCAGGGCGACCAGCGCACCGGCCCGGGCCGCGTCCAGCAGCGGCGTGCGGCCTTCGCCATCGCGCGCATTCGCGTCGGCACCGGCATCGAGCAAGGTTTGGCAGATGCCGGCGTGGCCGGCGAAGGCAGCCTCGTGCAGGGCGCTGCGGCCGCGCGCGTCGCGGGCATCCACGCGCGCCTTGTGGCGCAGCAGCAGTTGCACGCCGGCGGCGTCGTCTTCCTCGGTGCCGGCGGCGGCGAGCAGCACCGGTTGCCCGCCGGCGGGTTCGGTCTTCGCGCCGCGCTCCAGCAGGAAGCGCGCCAGCCGCCAGTTGCCGGTGCTGCAGGCGGTGCCGAGCGGCGACACGCCATCGGCGTTCAACGCATCCATCTCCGCACCCGCGTCGCGCAGCAGCGCAGCGACGCCGGGATCGGAACTGCGCGCGGCGTGGTGCAGCGGGGTGTTGCCCTCGGCGTCGGTGGCGCGCGGGTCGGCCCCGTTGGCGAGCAGGGTCATCACCGCTTCCGGGCGGCCGTGCCAGCTGTCGCGAGTGGCGGCCAGCAGCGGGTTCATCCCGGCCAGCATGCTGTTCACGTCGGCGCCGCGCTCGATCAGCGCGCGCAGCAGGCGCAGGTCGGGCAGCACTGCGGCGAGCACCGCCAGGCCGCGACGATCGCGCGCGCCTGGCTCCGGCGGGAGATTGGGGTCGGCACCGGCCTCCAGCAATTGCAGGGCTTTCTCGACCCGACCGTTGCGCGCTGCGATGTACAGCTCGCGGCCCAGCGCGACGGTATCGATCGTCGGCACCGTGGCCAGCGGCAGCGCCAGTTCCGGCGCATCCTCGACGTCGGCATCGACGTCGTCCGCTTCGTCTTCGACCGCATCCATTTCCACCACCGGCAGGCCGCGCGCCAACGCCAGCACGGGCGCGGCCTGCAGCAGCAGGTGGGCGATCGGCAGCAGGCCCGCGTAGATCGCGGTGGCGACGATGCGCACCTGGCCGGCCAGCAGGCCGGGCCAGGCCAACAACACACCGCCGGCCAGCAACAGGAACACCGGCAAGGCCACTTGGGTGAGCGCGCGCCAAGCCTGGCGATCCTGCAGGTGCTGGCGGGCGAAGCGCAGGCCCAGGCGGCCGCCTTCGCGTTCGGTGCCGTGCCACAGCGGCCAGTGCCACCACAGCAGCACCAGCAGCAGGCCCGCAGCCGCGCTCAGCGCGAGCACCGGCAGCAAGGCCGGAGCCGCCAGGACGCGCTGCAGCGGCAAGGCCACCAGCACACCCGCCAACGCAAACCCGCCGGCCCACAGCAGGGCCAGGCTGCCGGCATCGGCCAGCAGGCGCGCACGCTTGCGGGTGCCGCGCAGGCAGGCGATGCCCAGCGCCATCGGCACCTGCGCCAGCCATGCCGCCGCGCCGGCGCTGCCGACATCGAACCAGCACGCGGCCGCAAGCAGCAGGCCGGCCAGCAACAAGGCCACGCCGATCCCGGGATGACGCTCAGGCATCGGTGCCCCAGTCGTCGGTCATCGGATCCGCCATGGTCGGCGGGAACTGCAGGTGGAAGCCCTGCGCGGCCAGGTTGTTGCGCACCACCGCGGGATCGGCCTGGGCGAGCCTGCGCCCTTCGACCAGGGCGACGTCCAGCACGAAGCGCAGTTCCCCCAGTTGCTTGCGCAGCGGTTCGGGCAGACGCGCGAAATCGTCGCGGGCGGCGAGGTAGACGTAGGTATCGGCCTTTTTCAGGCTCTTGTAGACGTAGGCGTGCATCGCGCGATCCGGGGGAACCGCCGTGTCGGGAACAGGCCCGATTGTGCGGGAAAGCGCCCGGCGGCGCGACCCGCAGCGGTTGCACAAGCGATCCCGGCGAGCGGATGGTGCCTAGTGGTACCCGGAATCCGATTCCACCTTGCCGGCGAAGACGCGATACGACCACCACGTGTAGCCCAGGATCACCGGCAGCAGGACCACCAGCCCGACCAGCACGAAGCCTTGCGAGGACGGCGGCGACGCGGCCTGCCAGATCGTCAGCGCCGGCGGCACGATGTACGGCCAGATCCCCAGCACCAGCCCGGCGAAGCCCAGCGCGAACAGGCACAGGGTGAGGATGAACGGCTTGCCATCGCGGCCCTGTTCCATCGCCGCGCGCCACAGCGCGAACGCCACCAGCAGCACCAGCAGCGGCACCGGCGACAGCCACCAGAAATTCCCGGTATCGAACCAGCGCGCCATGATCTTCGAGCTCAGGAACGGCAGCCACGCGCTGACCAGGCCGATGAACGCCACCACCACCAGCACCAGCGGCCGCGCCAGCGTGCGCGCGGTCTTCTGCAGCTCGCCCTCGGTCTTGAGGATCAGCCAGCTGGCGCCGAGCAGCGCATAACCGAACACCACCGCGGCACCGGTCAGCATCGAGAACGGACTGAAGAAACCGAACATCCCGCCGACGTACTTGCCTTCCTGCATCGGCATGCCCTCGACGATGGCGCCGAGGATCACGCCCTGCCAGAACGCCGCGCACAGCGACCCCAGCACGAACGCCCAGCCCCACAGCCATTTCGAACGCTCGGCCTTGAAGCGGAACTCGAAGGCCACGCCGCGGAACACCAGCGCGATCAGCATCATCAGCACCGGCAGGTACAGCGCGGAGAGGATCAGCGCGTACGCTTTCGGGAACGCCGCCAGCAGGCCGGCACCCCCAAGCACCAGCCAGGTCTCGTTACCGTCCCAGATAGGCGCCGCGGTGTTCATCATGTGGTCGAGCTGGTGCTCGTCCTCCGCGAACGGCGCAAGGATGCCGAGGCCGAGCACGAAGCCGTCCAGCAGCACGTACATCAGCACGCCGAAACCGATCACCCCGAACCAGATGACGGGAAGCCAATACTCCATCACGCGCTCCCTTCGATTTTTTCGTCGGGCAACGACAACGGCCGTGCCGGGGTTTTCTCGCCGCCGTCGGTGTCCTTGGGCGGCTGTTTCACCGGCCCCTTGCGCAGCAGCTTCTGCAGGTACCAGATGCCGGCGCCGAACACGAAGGCATACGCCAAGGCGTAAATGATCAGCGATGACAGCACCGCCGCCGCGACGATGTTCGGACTCACCGCATCGCTCGTGCGCAGCAGGCCATAGACCACATAGGGCTGGCGGCCGATTTCGACCACGTACCAGCCTGCCAGCAATGCGATGAAGCCCGACGGCGCGAGCAGGCGCCAGCCATCCAACAACCACTTCGACTCGAACAGCGTCTTGCGCTTCCACGCCCACAACGACGCCAACGTGAGCAGCAGCATCGCCATGCCCAGGCCGACCATGATCCGGAACGCATAGAACACCGGCGCCACCGGCGGGCGCTCCTCGCGCGGTACCGCGGTCAGCGGCTGGATGTCGCCATCCAGCGTGTGGGTGAGGATCAGGCTGCCGAGTTTCGGGATTGCGACCTCGTAGTCGTTGCGTTCCTCGCGCTCGTTCGGCACCGCGAACAGGATCAGCGGCACGCCATGGCCCGGCGGCTCGCTGCGCCAGTGCGCTTCCATCGCCGCCAGTTTCACCGGCTGGTGCTCGCCCACGTTCAGGCCGTGCAGGTCGCCGACGAAGATCTGCAGCGGCACCGCGATCGCGGCGAACGCCACCGCATGCTGGAGCATCCGCTTGCCGGCCTCGACATGCACGCCACGCCGCAGGTACCACGCACTGACGCCGCCGATCACGAAACAGGTGGTGATGAACGCCGCCAGCACCATGTGCGCCAGCCGGTACGGGAACGACGGATTGAACACGATCGCCCACCAGCTCTCGGGCTGGAACACGCCCTGCGCATCGATGCTGAAACCCTGCGGCGTCTGCATCCAGCTGTTGGCGGAGATGATCCAGAACGTCGAGATCAGGGTGCCGATCGCGACCATCATCGTCGCGAAGAAATGCAGCTTGTCCGAGACCTTCTTCCAGCCGAACAGCATCACCCCGAGGAAGCTGGCTTCCAGGAAGAACGCGGTCAGCACTTCGTAACTGAGCAGCGGGCCGAGGATGTTGCCGGCCTTTTCGCTGAGCACCGCCCAGTTGGTGCCGAACTGGAAGCTCATGACGATGCCGCTGACCACGCCCATGCCGAACGACACGGCGAAGATCTTCAACCAGAAGAAGTACAGGTCGCGCCAGAGATCGTCTTTCGTGCGCAGCCAGCGCCATTCGATGAAAGCCAGCCAGCTCGCCAGGCCGATGGTGAAGGCCGGGAACAGGATGTGGAACGAAATCACGAACCCGAACTGGATCCGGGACAGCAGCAGTGCATCCACGCATGCGCTCCGCGACGCAGAGGGGGAGGCGTCGCGCCGGGTATTGTCCCACGCACGCGCGGCGCGAGCGATTCAAAATATCGATCCCGGCCCGCCTGCCAACGTGACAGGGGACTTCCGGCGCATGCAGTGCGCGTGCCGGCTGCTACCCTGCGCCGACTTCGATCCCGGATCGCACGATGCGCCTTGCTCCCCTTGCGTTTGCCCTGCTCGCCACGCTGGTGACGGCACCCGTCGCCACGGCCGCCGAACCGATCACATTGACCCAGGCGATGGCGGATCCGGACTGGATCGGCCCGCCGGTCGACAGCGCGTGGTGGCGCTGGGACGGCAAGGCCGCGCAGTACCTGCTCAAGCGCAATGGCGCGACGATCCGCGACACCTGGCAGGTCGGCATCGACGGCGGCACGCCGATACGCCTCGATGGCAGCGCACGCGCCGACCTCGACACCGCCGATGCAGTGCTCGACGCATCCGGCATGCGCAGCGCGTTCGTGCGCAACGGCGATGTGTTCGTGCGCGACCTGCGCAGCGGCGCACTGGCCCAGCTCACCCGCAGCGGTGGCGATGCCGGCCGCCTGCAGTGGAGCCGCGACGGTGCACTGACCTGGCGCAGCGGTGCGGCCTGGCAGCGCTGGGACGGTCGCGTCATCACCCAGGCCGCCGTGCCGAAGGCCGAGGACGCACCGACCACCGCGCCCAAGCCCGATGATTTGCGCGACCGCCAGTTGCGCCTCATCGCCACGCTGAAGGACGACCGCGCGCGCCGCGATGCCGTGCGCGACCAGGCCGAAGCCTGGCGCAGCAGCGACCCCACCCGCGCGCCTGCACCGATCTACCTGGGCAAGGACGTCGACATCGTCGATTCCGCGCTGTCGCCGGATGGCGCCTGGCTGCTGGTCGCGACCACGGTCAAGGGCGCGGATGCGGGCGCCACCGGCAAGATGCCGAAGTACGTGACCGAGTCCGGCTACGAGGAATTCGAAGACGTGCGCACCCGCGTCGGCCGCGGCGATCCGCTGCCGCAGGCACTCTGGCTGGCCGAGGTCGCCACCGGCAACGTCCGTGAACTCAAGTTCGACGCACTGCCCGGCATCGCCACCGATCCACTGGCGGCACTGCGCAAGGCGGCGGGCAAGGACGCGCTGAAAGGCAACCGCGCGGCGCAGGTCGCGACCAGCGGCGACAACGGCAGCGCGCCAACCCTGCTGTGGAGCAACGACGGTCGCAACGCCGCGGTGATGGTGCGTGCGATCGACAACAAGGATCGCTGGATCGCCAGCATCGATCTTGCGAATGCGAAGCTGCAGCCGCGCCACCGGCTCACCGACCCGGCGTGGATCAACTGGGGCTTCAACGAATTCGGCTGGCTGCCGGATGCGAAGACGCTTTGGTACCTGAGCGAGGAAAGCGGCTTTTCACATCTCTACACACTCGAAGGCGCGAAGAAGGCCCAGCTCACCGACGGCAAATGGGAAACCTCCGCCGTCGTGCCGACACGCGATGGCGCCAGCTTCTTCTTCGTGTGCAACCGCGCGCAGCCGGGCGACTACGAGGTGTGCAACGTGCCTGCGCGCGGCGGTGCGGTGCGCGAAGTGACGTCGCTGGATGGCGTGGAGAGCTTCGTACCGTCGCCGGACGGTTCGAAGTTGCTGGTGCGGCATTCGTCCGCGTACATGCCGCCGCAGCTGTCGGTGGTCGATGCGGCAGGTGGCGCGGCCACGCAACTCACCGACACCCGCACCGCCGACTTCAAGGCGCGCACCTGGATCCAGCCGCAGATCGTCCAGGTCCCAAGCAAGCACGGCGCCGGCACCATCTGGGGCAAGTACTACGGGCCGGCGACGATGGAGCCGGGCAGGAAATATCCCGTCGTGATGTTCGTGCACGGCGCCGGCTACCTGCAGAACGTCAGCGCGCGCTATCCGAACTACTACCGCGAGCAGATGTTCCACAACCTGCTGGTGGACCAGGGCTATATCGTCCTCGACCTGGACTACCGCGCGTCCGAAGGGTACGGCCGCGACTGGCGCACCGCGATCTATCGCTGGATGGGCAAGCCGGAGCTCGAGGATTACCTGGACGGCCTCGACTGGCTGGTCGCCAACAAGCAGGCCGACCGCGACCGCGCCGGCATCTACGGCGGCAGCTACGGCGGCTTCATGACCTTCGCCGCCCTGTTCCAGAAGCCCGGCGTGTTCAAGGCCGGCGCCGCGCTGCGCCCGGTCAGCGACTGGTCGCAGTACAACCACGAGTACACCAGCAACATCCTCAACACGCCGGAATTCGATCCGGAGGCCTACAAGCGCTCCAGCCCGCTCGAATACGCCGAAGGCCTGCAGGATTCGCTGCTGATCGCGCACGGCATGATCGACGACAACGTGTTCTTCAAGGATTCGGTGATGCTGGCGCAGCGGCTGATCGAGCTGCGCAAGGACAAGTGGGAGCTGGCGCCGTATCCGCTGGAACGGCACGGCTTCACCCACCCGGACGCGTGGTACGACGAATACCGGCGCATTTACGAACTGTTCGAGCGCACGCTGAAGTAATTCCGGATCTTCCCCATGTTGCGCATCACCGACCTCAAGTTGCCGCTGGACCACGATGACGATGCGCTCGCCGCGGCGATCGTCGCACGGCTGGGCATCACCGCCGATGAGCTGACCAGCTACACCGTCGCCAAGCGCAGCTACGACGCGCGCAAGCGCGGTGCGATCGTGCTGATCTATTCGGTGGACGTGGACACGCCGCGCGAGGCGGAACTGCTGGCGCGTCTGCAACAAGATCCTGGTACGTCCGGCAGCAAGGTCATCCCGACCCCGGACACGGCATACAAGTTCGTCGCGCAGGCACCAGCGCACCTGCCGCTGCGCCCGCTGGTCATCGGCATGGGCCCGTGCGGCCTGTTCGCCGGGCTGGTGCTGGCGCAGATGGGCTTCCGGCCGATCATCCTGGAGCGCGGCAAGGCGGTGCGCGAGCGCACGGTCGACACCTTCGGCCTGTGGCGCAAGCGCGTGCTGGATCCGGAATCCAACGTGCAGTTCGGCGAGGGCGGCGCGGGCACGTTCTCGGACGGCAAGCTGTACAGCCAGATCAGCGACAAGCAGCACCACGGCCGCAAGGTGCTGGAGGAATTCGTCGCCGCCGGCGCGCCCGAGGAAATCCTCTACGTCAGCAAGCCGCATATCGGCACGTTCCGGCTGGTGTCGATGGTCGAACACATGCGCGCGACCATCAAATCGTTGGGCGGCGAAATCCGCTTCGGCCATCGCGTCGACGACATCCTGGTCGAAGTCGATGCGGCCGGCGTGCGCCGGTTGCGCGGCGTCACCCTGGCGAATGGCGAACAGCTGCGCGCCGACCACGTGGTGCTGGCGCTCGGCCACAGCGCGCGCGATACCTTCGCGATGCTGCATGCGCGTGGCGTGTTCGTCGAAGCGAAACCTTTTTCGATCGGCTTCCGCATCGAACATCCGCAATCGCTGATCGACCAGGCGCGCTTCGGCCCGCAAGCCGGCCACGCGCTGCTCGGCGCGGCCGACTACAAACTGGTGCACCACGCCAGCAACGGGCGCTCGGTGTACAGCTTCTGCATGTGCCCGGGCGGCACCGTGGTCGCCGCGACCAGCGAGCCGAACCGCGTGGTCACCAACGGCATGAGCCAGTACTCGCGCAACGAACGCAATGCCAATGCCGGCATCGTGGTCGGCATCACGCCGGAAGACTACGCGCCGTATGGCGAAGGCCCGCTGGCCGGCATCGCCCTGCAGCGGCATTGGGAATCGCAGGCTTTCGTGCTCGGCGGCGGCGACTATTCGGCCCCGGCGCAACGGGTCGGCGACTTCATCCGCAATCGCCCGTCGATCGGATTCGGCGCGGTGCAGCCTTCCTACACGCCGGGCGTGACCCTGGGCTCACTGGACGAAGCGCTGCCGCGCTATGCGATCGACGCCATCCGCGAAGCCCTGCCCGCCTTCGGGAAGCAGATTCGCGGCTTCGACATGGATGATGCGCTACTGACCGGCGTGGAGACCCGCACTTCATCGCCATTGCGCATCACCCGCGGCGAAGATGGCCACAGCCTCAACACGCGCGGCCTGTTCCCGGCCGGCGAAGGCGCGGGTTATGCAGGCGGCATCCTGTCCGCGGGCGTGGACGGGATCAAGACGGCGGAAGCGGTGGCGCGGAGCATCGTCGGGAGCGGTTGAGTCTTGGGTCCCGGAACAAGTCCGGAAAATTCGATCTTTGCTCGTCACTCCTGCGAAGGCAGGAGTCCGGTGTCTTTCAATGATTCGAAGACACTGGATCTCTGCCTTCGCAGGGATGACGAGCAAAAGCCCAGCTTCGCCGGCAGACCCGGCAGCAGTCAGCGGTTGATACCCGCCCATTCGCGGAAGAACGCCGACAGGTCGCGGCCGCTGCTGCGCTCCATCGCTGCCTGCAGGTCGGCCGTCGTCACCGACTTGCCAAAGTGCGTGCGCGTGTAGTCGCGCAGGCCGCGCCAGAAGGCGTCCTCGCCAAGCTGCACGCGCAGCAGGTGCATCGCGTACGCACCTTTGGTGTAGACCACCGCGCGGTCGTCGCTGCCGGGCTTGTTCCAGTCGGGGAACACCAGCGGCTTGTCCTTGCCGTCGGCGCGCAGTTTCTCCACGCGCACGCGCCAGCGCTCGACCTGCGCGTCGTACGTGGCATCGCCGAAGCGGTGCTGCATCCACGCCGCCGCCATGAAGGTGGTGATGCCTTCGTTCAACCAGAACTGCCGCCAGTCGAGGTTGGTGACGCCATTGCCCCACCACTGGTGCGCCGCTTCGTGCGCGATCAGTCCCTGTCGCGTTTCATCGTCCAGCACCTCGCGCCCGTAGACCTCCGAGACCAGCGCCATCCCGGCCAGCTCCTGGCCCACGGTGTCCGCGACCAATGCCTGTGAATAGGTGCGATGGGGATACGCCACACCGGCCTTGTCGGCGAAGAACGCGAGCATCGCCGGCGTGTCCGCGAAGATGTGCCGCAGTTGTGCGTCATCGAAGCCGTCGCCGAGCCATTCGTGATGGATGCCGTTCGCATCGAATTGCACACGGGCGAAGGGTCCCGCGGCGAAGCCGTACAGATAGCTCGGCATCGGTTGGCGCAGCCGCCATCGATGCGTCGCCGATTCCTCCGCATGACGCAGCGGTTGCGCAACGCCGGTGCCGATCGCCTGCAATCCGCGAGGCAGCACGACATCAAGATCGAGGGTCGCGCGGTCCGCCGGCGCATCGTTGGTCGGCATCCACTGGCTGGTCGAAAAGATCGTGTACGCCTGCCGGTGTTCGGGATGCATCTGCAGCCCGTAGGAGCTCTTGCCGTTGTAGCGCAGGTTCAAGGTCAGGCACGCACTCGTGCGATACATGCGCGGCAGCGTGATCGCCAGTGTCTTGCCATCACGCGATGTGGTCAGTGATTGCTTGCCCAACGTTGCGCGCTCGATCACCAGCGCGCCGGCATCGAGCAACACCGTATCGCCATCGCCCAGCAGGCACAGGCGGACGTCCTCCTCGCCGCGCAACGTGCCCGCCACGATGTCGGGCTGCAAGCGCACCCGGTAGTGCTGCACATCGACCGGCGCGACCTGAGCAGGCGCCGTGGCGCCCGCGAGCAACATCGCTGCCGCCAGCGCCATCAACGCTCCAGGATCGCCACCACGCCCATGCCGCCGGCGGTGCAGATGCTGATCAGGCAGCGGCCGCCGCCGCGCTGCTTCAGTTCCTTCGCCGCCGCGGCGACGATGCGCGCGCCGGTCGCGGCGAACGGATGGCCAGCAGCGAGCGACGAGCCGTTCGGGTTGATCTTTGCCGGATCGATGCGGCCGAGCGGCGCATCCAGGCCGAGGCGGTTCTTGCAGTAGGCCTCGTCTTCCCAGGCACGCAGCGTGCACAGCACCTGCGCGGCGAAGGCTTCGTGGATCTCGTAGAAATCGAAATCCTGCAACGTCAGGTGGTTGCGCTTGAGCATCTCGGCCACGGCCACGGTCGGCGCCATCAGCAGGCCTTCGCCGTGGACGAAATCGACGGCGGACACGTGCGCGTCGCGCAGGTGGCAGAGCACTTCATGGCCGTGTTGCTCGGCCCATTCGTCGGTGGCCAGCAGGCAGGCGGATGCACCATCGGTCAGCGGCGTCGAGTTGCCCGCGGTCAGCGTGCCCTTGCCCGAGGTCTTGTCGAACGCCGGCTTCAGCGTGGCCAGCTTCTCGATGCTGCTATCGGGACGCAGGATGTTGTCGCGCGAGACGCCGCGGAAACTCACCACCAGGTCGTCGAAGAAACCGCGCGCGTACGCCGCGGCCAACTTGTGGTGCGAGGCGACGGCCAGCTCATCCTGCGAGTCGCGGGCGATGTTCCATTCCTTGGCCATGTCTTCGCAGTGCTGGCCCATCGACTTGCCGGTGCGCGGCTCGGCCACGCCGGGGAAATCCGGCTTGATCTCGGAGAGCCGGAAGCCCTTGAACGCGCGCAGGCGGTCGCCCATCGACTTGGCGAAGTTGGCCTTGATCAGGCGCTGCCGCAATGTGCGGCCGTAGACGATCGGCGCATCCGAGGTGGTGTCCGAACCGCCGCCGATACCGGCCTCGATCTGCCCGGTCGCGATCTTGCCGGCGATGTGGATGATCGTGTCCAGCGAGGTGCCGCAGGCGCGCTGCAGGGTGATGCCGGGGGTCAGCGGCGACAGGCCGGAACTCAGCGCGGCTTCGCGGCCCAGGTTCCAGTCCGACGAATGCTTGATCACCGCGCCCATCGCAACTTCGCCGAGCTGCTGCCCGTGCAGGCCGTACTTCTCCACCAGCGCGCCCAGCGTGCGCACCGACATGCCGAGGTTGCCGACATCGGCATACGCCGTGTTCTGCCGGCAGAACGGGATGCGGACACCACCAAGGATGGCGACGGGACGGCCGTGTTGCATGGGCTTCACCTGGCTGCGCCCGCAACCGCGGGCATAATGGCCGCAGTCTAACGCCGCCTTCCCGAGCCGAAGCTCCACATGCCGTCGACACCCGCAGAACCCGCGACCTTCCGCGGCCTGATCGCCCTGGAACTGCGCGACGGCGCGCCTCCCCGGCATGCGGCACTCACCGCCGACGCGGCCGGCGACCTGGTGGCGATGCTCGGCCGCGACCTTGCCGCGCTGGTGCTGGGCGTGCGCGAGTGCAACCTCGCCCTGCTCGCTGCGCATTTCGATGCCGCCGAAGCGTTGCGCCCCGATTGGCCGCTGCACAGGCGTGCCTCGGAGTTGTTGCAGCGCGCACCCGGACAGGCGCAAGGCGCACGCATGGTCGGCATCGGCGCAGATGCGGCCGGCGATGTACCGATGCCGCTGCAGTGCGATCCCGACCTGCACGGCGGTGGCCTGCGGATCCTGCCGTTCGTGCTGCACGGCGAGGCCGCGCGCGATGCCGGCGATGCGCTCGAAGAGGTTCTGCTGGATCGCGGCATGGCGGCGGCGGATACCGCATTGGCCCTGCAGGACGGGCTGGGGGCGCAGGTCGAACACGCGCGCTACCTCAGCCTCCACGACCTGGCCGCGATGATCGCCCTGCAATACCGCAATACCGGCTTGGACGCACTGTGGCCACTGCTGGAAACCGCCCTGCTGGAACCCGACGCCGAGGCCTGGCTGGACGCACCGCCGGAGCCGCTGGCGCGTTACGGCGACGGCGAAGTGCGGATCGCCCTGCTCGATCCAGCCGCGTGGCGCACCCGCAATGCCGCGAACGAATCCGACTGCGCGCGGCTGGAGCGGGGCTTCGCATACTTCCAGGCGCGCCAGCGGCAGTTCGCCGCGGTGCTGGACGCGCATGGCGTGCCGGTGCAGTTCGTGCATTGCGTCGATGGCGGCGGCGACTGCCTGCGCTAGCCGCGCGGACCGGTAGGGACGAGCCGCACCCGGCAACGCCTGTGCGACACTCCGGGCCGATCCCCTGATGCCGAGCAAGACACGGTGGAGCCCGCGCCCCGATCGAAGTGACCCGCCTGCTGGCGCGCGCGCGCGCAGGCGACGCGCAGGCGATGGGCGACGTGTTCTCGGCGTTGTACGACGAACTCAAGCGTGCCGCGCGCCTGCAGTTGGGCGCATGCACGACGATTTCGAGACCACCGCGCTGGTCCACGAGGCCTACCTGAAGCTCGGCGGCGCACAACTGGCGGCACAGGACCGCAACCACCTGCTGGCGCTCTCCGCGCGGGCGATGCGCCAGGTGCTGGTGGACGATGCACGCGCGCGCAAGGCGGACAAGCGCGGTGGCGGGCAGGACGCGCTCACCCTCGGCGCGCTCGCCAATGCCGGCGAAGCCGCGGCGGTCGAGGTACTCAAGCTCGACGAGCTGCTGGATGCCTTGCACCGGCTCGACGAGCGCGCCGCGCAGGTCGTGGAACTGCGTTACTTCGGCGGCTATACCGAACCGGAAGTCGCCGGCATGCTCGGCATCAGCGAGAGCACCCTGCGTCGCGACTGGCGGCGCGCGCGCGCCTTCCTGATGAAGGAAACCGCGCCGTGACGGATCCGGTCGAACGCCAGCGTCGCGCGATGGCGGCGTTCGATGCGCTGGTCGACCTCGATGGCGATACGCGCGAACGACGGATCCGCGAGGTCTGCGGCGACGATGCCGACCTGCTTGAAGAAGTGCGCGCGATGCTGGCGGCGGACGCCCGCGAGGGCCAGCCCTTCCGTGGCGATGCCGCGGCCTGGGGACAGGCCTTGCACGAAGGCGGCAACGGTGCCCACGGCGAGCCGATGACGGGCCGTCAACTGGGCGCGTGGCGGATCGTCGAGGCGATCGGCCGCGGCGGCATGGGCACGGTCTATGCGGCGCAACGCAGCGACGGCGCGTATGCGCAACGGGCTGCGCTGAAGCTGATCCGCACCGCCGCGGATTCGCCGGCCGCGCGCGAGCGTTTCCTGCGCGAACGCCAGCTGCTGGCGCAGCTGCGCCACCCGAACATCGCCACCCTGCTCGACGGCGGCTTCAGCGACGACGGCGACCCGTACTTCGTCATGGAGTACGTGGACGGCGCGCCCATCGACCAGTGGTGCGACACCCGCACGCTGGGACTGCGCCAGCGCGTGCAGCTGTTCGTGCAGGTGCTGGAGGCGGTCGGCCATGCGCACCGCAACCTGGTCATCCACCGCGACCTCAAGCCCTCGAACCTGCTGGTCGATGCGGACGGCCGGGTGAAGCTGCTCGACTTCGGCATCGCCAAGCAGCTCGAAGGCAACGACGCCACCGCCACCCGCGACCGCGCGCTGACCTTCGAATACGCCTCGCCCGAGCAACTGCACGCCGCGCCGATCACGACCGCCACCGACATCTGGCAGCTGGGCATCGTGCTGCATCGCCTGCTGAGCGGCTCGCACCCGTTCGGCCTGGCCCGCGACACCCCGCTGGCAAAACAGTTGCAGCTGCTGGAACGCGAACCGGAACCGCTGACCCGCGCCGCCACGCAGGCCAGCGTGCAACAGGCCGCACTGCGTGGCGAAGCGGATCCATCGGCCTTGGCGAAGTCGCTGCGCGGCGGACTGGCCGCGATCGTCGAGACCTGCCTGCGGCGCAGCCCCGAGGCACGCTACGCCAGCGCGGACGCGCTGGCCGCTGACCTGCAACGCTGGCTGGAGCACCGGCCTGTCGACGCGGCGCAGCTCGGCAAGGGCGAACGCGTCGCGCTGTGGTTGCGACGCAATCGCCTGCTGGCCGCCGCGGTCGGTGCGGTCGCGATTGCGTTGATTGCCGGCACCAGCATTGCGCTTTGGCAGGCCAACGAGGCGCGGTCTCAGGCGCGCATCGCCGGGCAGCAGCGCAGCGAAGCGCAACTGCAGGCCAAGCGGGCGCGCCAAGCCTTCGTCTTCCTGCAGGATGCGATGTTTGGCGTGGCGCCGCAGGGCCAACTCGACGCACAGTTCAGCCTGAACGACCTGCTGGCACGGTCGCGGGAGACACTGGAGCAGGATCCGCAATTCGACCCGCAGGCACGCAAGGCGATGCAGCGGACCCTGGCCAACCTGTATGCCATCGGCCAGGACTGGGGCACTGCCGAAACGCTGTATCGGCAGGGCTTGCAGGATCCCGCAGCGCCCTACGACCGCGACGACGCGACGGAGCTGGCGGCGCAGTTCGGCAACTACGCGCAGGTGCTGGGCGTGATGGGCAAGCCGAAGGAAGCGATCGCGGCCGCCCAGCGCGCGACGGCCCTGCGCCGGCAGTACCTGCCCGACGACGTGTTCGAACAGGCGGTCTCGCTGCGCAACCTCGGCGACGCCTATCTCGGCGATGGCGACCACGACCATGCGCGCAGGAACTACGAACAGGCGATCGCTGCATTCAAGAAGGTCGACATCACCGACCAGGTGCAGGCGATCGATGCGCTGGTGGCTTCGATCGGGCTGGCCCGTGCGCTGAACGCGCAGGCGCAGTACGCAGCGGCATTGCGCACCGTCGACGACGCCACGGCTTTCGCCGACCGGCAGGGACTGGCAGCAGACTGGGATGGGCGCGCGGTGTTGCTGAGCCTGAAGGCCACGGCGCAGAAGCCCCTCGGCGACGCCGCCGGCGCGTTGGCCAGCTTCCGCCAGGCGACCGACATCGCCGGCCGCATCTACGGCGTGGACAATCCGGCGCTGGTCAATGGTCACATCGGCATCGGCGGCGCATTGAACGACCTCGGGCGCCCGCGCGAGGCACTCGAGGCCTACGCACGCGCGGAACGCATCATCGCCGGCAAGGCCGTCCAGCCCGGCACCGAGGCCAAGATCCTCGCCGGCCAGGGGATGGCCTGGGGCAAGCTGGGCGACGCGGGCAAGCGCGCGGACCACTACCGCCGCGCACTGGCGACTCTCGACAAGGCCGACAGCGCGCCGCTGCTGGAGCTCAAGCGCCGGATCGGTGCCGAGGCAGCGGCCGCGCCATCGCGCTGAGTGCGCTGCTCATCGCGGAATGTCAGCCCGAGCGCCTGCCGCAGCGGAAATCGCCGACCTTGATGCCCTCGCCGGCGCGCGGGTTTGCGTGGTCGTCCTTGCGGAACACGATGGCATCGCCACGGCGCGCGCCGCGCCAGCCATCGTAGGCACCGCCGCGGAAACCGACGACATCCGCGGAGGCATCGATCGTGCCGCCACCCGATTGGGCGGAATAACGATTGCCGGCGATGGTGAACCACATCCCGGTGGGCTGGTACTGCACGACGAAGCTCGCGCCGTTGAACTGCATCGCGTTCATCTGGCAGTCGTAGCGACCATCGAGCCCTGCCCCGCTGGCGGACGCGCGCGCAGCCGGAGCACCCGGTGCGGACGCGACCGCATTCGCGCCGGTGCCGGAGTCCAGCAAGGCCAGCAAGGCCGGCATTTCCATGTTGAAGAGTTTCCTGCCAAACCCGGCGGCCATCGTTTTTGCCTGTCCGACCAGCGCATCGTTCTTGCCCTGCTTGCCTTCCACGTAAATCACCAACGGCAAGCCCGCGCTGGCCAGCAGCGTGTTGTACAGCGCGGTTTTCTCCCTGTTCGGGGCGCGCCCGATCTCCGACTGCGCCAGCATCGCGTCGAGCGAGGCGAACAGTTCGGCCTCGGCAGCGGCTGAAGGCTCCTGGTCCATGCTGACGATGTGGGACGCGACCACGAGGAAAGTCATCGCGCCGGCCAGCGTATTGGCCCACTTGCCCTTGTACTTCTGCGCGAACAGCTCCTTGCCCGCGCCGGCCAGTTGCAGGATCTGCGCACGCTCCTCCGGGGTGTTGCCGAGGCTGTCGGCCAGCTGCTTCACCGAATCGTCGCCGGCGACCGGGGTGAAGCGGGTGGCGGCCGGCTGCGATTGCGCGTTCGCCCACGGCACGGCGAGCAGGAAGACCAGGACAAGGAGCACGCGCAGCAGCGGACCGGCAGGCCGGCGTATCGTGGTGCTGCATCGAATGCGGTCGTTCATGGCGCGCAGGCCTCGACTAGGGTCAGGGTGAAGCGCTCGCCACCCGATGTCGCGCGGGACGTGCTGCCGGCGGTCGTGGTGCCACCGCCTGCGGTGGTCAGCGTGCCGGGCTGGTCGGCACCGTCGGGGAATTCGATGTGGTAACGGCCGGCCGCCGTCCAGCTCAGGCCTGGGATGTTCGGCGTACGCACGAAACGATAAGTGCCATCGATGCCGCCGCTGAGCTCCACGCCGAACAGCTTTCCATCCAGCACGAAGGTCTGCTCGATGTCGCAGACCACCTGGTCGACCGGATCGCCGCCGCCGACCACGCGGTATGCGCGCGCCGCAGGCGGCGTGGCACCCATGCCTTCGCAACGTGGCCGCTTGTCGTTTTCATCGGTGCGCGGCTCGTTGGTGCATGTGCGCTCATCCGCTGCGTCTGCAATCGCGGCGCTTGCAGGCGTACGCGCGGACGAAGGCGCCGCGATGGGTGTGTGATCGCGCTCGGGCGAACACGCCGCCACTGCCAACAGCGCGAATGCGATGGCGAAGGCGGAAACGACCGCATGCTTGCGCATCGGATGGCCATGTTCGTCGTGCATGTTCATTCGTCGCAGTCCTCGATCTTGGTCCAGGTGGCGGTACTCGGCTTCGGCGTGGCGCAGACCGTCCGGCCGGCGGCATGCCCGCAGACCTTGTTGCTGACGACACGCTGGGTCAGCGACTCCTCCGTCCCGCTCAACGTGTAGCTGCCGGTGGCGTCGGCAAAGCCGCCGGCACCACTGAACTTGAACGTCCACGTGCCGGCCCGGTCGCTGCTGGGGATGTGGGTGATGCTCGCCATGCCGCCGCAGGCCGTGACGGTGAAGGGTTTGCTCACGTCGCAGGCGCGCATGCTTTCGCGACCGCCGCCGGGACACTGGGCGAAATCGATGCGGTAGGAAGGCCGCTTCTTCGTATCGAATTCCACCGTCGCCTTGCCGACGCCGCGCTTGCTGCGCGATTCGAAGTCGATGCTGGCGCGCTCGTCCTTCTTCGTCGGATTCTGGTAGTCGAACGTTGCGTCGGCCTTGACCTTGCCGGTCGGGTTGAGCCGGCTGCCGCCGCTCAGCGTGGCCTTGACCGTGCCGCCCGCCGGCGCGCCATCGGACTTCGCGCGCGGCTCGGCGTACAGGGTGTAGGCGGTATTCGGTTTCGCGCCCTTGCGTTTGGCGGGATCGCTGCGCACCTGCAGGTCGATGCACTGGCCCGACTGCCAGGCCTTCTGCGCCGCGCGCATGGTCTGGTGTGCGGCGAAGCGGCCCATCCTGGCCATGAACTGGGCCGCCTGCACGTCCTGGTCGCTGGCGCTGCCGCCCTGCCCGTTGACCTTCGGCCCCATTTGCCCGGTGCTGGTGGAAATGCGGTCGCTGACATCGACGAAATCGCCGTGGTCGGTACTTTGCTGCGCAGTGGATTCGGTATCGTCGTTGCCTTCGATCAGGTTGGCGTCGTCGTCAACGCTGGCTTCGACCGATGCGCTGATCCGGGTATTGGCGTTGCCGCCGCCGGCGGCGATGCTGGAGACGGATTCGAACTCGGCCTTGACCTTGCCTTGCGGATCGGGACAGACCTTCATCTTCACCGTGGTCCTGACCTTGCCCTTGATGCCGGCGACGTTGGCCTTCACTTCGGTGGTCAGGGTCACGGTGTCCATCGTCCACACCACCGAGACGTTGTCGCCGCCCGCATCCGACTCAGCGTGGCCGTTGGTTTCGCCGCGATCCTGGCCGCGTTCCCACGCCTCTGCCGCGGTCTCCGCCTGCGCGCCACCCAGCACCGTCGAAGCCGCCGCGCCGCCCCAGCCTTCGCCGCCCAGGCTGCCGCCACCGCCTTCGTTTACCGGCACGAACGCCTGCGGCAATCCGGATTGCAGCGCACGCGCCTTGCGTTCGTAGTCCGCGTACAACGCCGTGAGCGCGGCCTCCGCCTTGGCCTCGCCGCCCAGCGCGGCGTCCAGTCCGCCCGCCTTCATCAGGTTGCGGGTGAGCGCGTATTCGAGTTTGGTGATTTCGCGCGCGGTCGCGTCCGGGCCCTGCGCCTGCAGGCGGGAGAATTCGGCCTTGGCCTTGGCCATCGGCGAATCTGCAGCAGGCGTAGTGACTGCCTTGTCGGGCTGCGGCGAACATGCCGCCAGCACCAGCATGACAAGCGGCAGGCAGGTGCGGAACGAAGCAGGCATGACAGGATTCCGGCGGGGTGTTCCCTCACTAGCGGGAAACAGCCGCGGATCCAGTCACGCCCGCTGCAATCCGCCACCGTGCTTGATACCCGCGATTCTCCTGCCAGCCTGGTGAGCGCGGCGACCGCGCTAAAGCCGCATGCGATCACTTCATTCGATCACTTGTAGCCCGGATAAGACCACAGGCCGCATCCGGGATGATGTCGCCATGTCATGCAGTCCCGGATGCGCTTCGCTTATCCGGGCTACGTTGCCTGCGCGGTTACGGCGCGACCCTGATCACGCCACAGGCCACGCGCGCGCCGGCGTTGCCGGTGGGCTGGCTGGTGTAGTCGTCGGTCGCCGCGTGCACGATCACCGCACGGCCGGCGATGTCGTTGGCCGCGCCGCCGCCCAGGGTCACGCCGCGCACATGGGCATTGATGCGTGCCACGCCCCTGGCGTCGGCGACGATGTTGTCGGTGTCGCCGGCATGGTGCGCGCCATGGCCGCTGCGGCCATGCGCCTGCGCCGCCGGGTTGAAGTGGCCACCGGCGGTGGAGGCATCGGCCGCGCTGCAATCCCCCTTCTCGTGGATGTGGAAACCACGGGTGTCGCCCGGCTTCAGCCCGCCGACTTCACCGGTGATGTGCACGCCGTCGCCCATCGGCACCAGGGTCAGCGTGCCGCTGACCAGGCTGGCGGATGCCGGCGCGAGGTTGACGGTCGCGCGGCTGGCCGTGCTCTTCGCGGGTGCCGCGGCGGCAGCGGTGGCGGTCGGCGTGCCGGTGCTGGCGCAACCGGCGAGCAGGGCGGCGGCGATCGCCAGCATGAGGGTCGATGCGGTGGAGGTGCGGGCCATGTGTGGGGATGTCCTTGCAGGGATGTCGTGGTGCGGGACTGTGGCAGCGCCCGCCTTCATTCGCGATGAAGGCAAGCCGCCTCAGCGACGCTTGCGCGACGCACCGAGTTTGCGGGTGACGGTGTTGCGACCCAGGCCGAGTACGGAAGCCGCCTCGCCGCGGTGACCATCGCAATGATCCAGCGCGGCCTGCAGCAGGGTGCGGTCGAAGGCAACCTTCGCCTGTGCATGCAGGTCTTCCACGCCGGCCTGCAACTGCTGGCGCACCCAACCATCGAGTGGTTGCAGCCAGGCGGCACCGGCATCGGCAGCAGCGACCTGCGCTTCCGGCAATACGTCGGCCAGATCGTTGGCGGTGACCACCTCGCCCGGGGCCAGCGCGGCCAGCCGCCAGCAGACATTTTCGAGTTCGCGCACGTTGCCGGGCCAGTGGTGCGCGCGCATCCGTTCCAGCGCGGCGGACGACAGGGTTTTCGTCGGCACCTGCAGGCGTTTCGCCGCACCGGCCATGAAGCGTGCGGCGAGTTGCGGGATGTCCTCGCGGCGCTCGCGCAGCGGCGGCAGGCGCAGGCGGACCACGTCCAGCCGGTGCAGGAGGTCGGCGCGAAAGCGACCCTGCTCGACCAGCGCCTCCAGCGGCTGGTGGGTGGCGGCGACCACGCGCACGTCCACGCGGATCAGCTCGCGCCCGCCGACACGGAAGAACTCGCCCTCGGCCAGCACGCGCAGCAGGCGCGTCTGCAGCGCCGCGGGCATGTCGCCGATCTCGTCGAGGAACAGGGTTCCGCCGTCGGCTTGTTCGAAGCGGCCGATGTGGCGTTTGCCGGCGCCGGTGAACGCGCCGGCCTCGTGGCCGAACAGTTCGCTTTCCAGCAGTTCGGACGGGATCGCCGCGGTGTTGAGGGCAACGAAGGGACGCGACGCGCGCGGCGATTCGCGATGCAGGGCGCGCGCCACCAGTTCCTTGCCGGTGCCGGTTTCGCCGGTCACCAGCACCGACAGCGGTGCCTGCGCCAGCCGGCCGATCGCCCGGAACAACGCACGCATCGCCGGCGCATCGCCGACCAGGGCGGGGAATTCGTCGGCCGCCTGCGGCAGTGGCGATGCCGGCAGCGCGATCTCCTCGGCCTGCGGCAGCGCGCGACGGGCCAGCGCGACGGCTTCGTCCAGGTCGAAGGGTTTCGACAGGAATTCGTGCGCACCACCGCGGAACGCACCGGCGGTGCTGGCCACGTCGGTATGCGCGGACATCACGATCACCGGCAGGTTCGGTCGCGCCTGCTTGAGCTTGTCGAGCAGCACCAGGCCGCTGTCGCCGGGCATGCGCACGTCGGTGATGACCAGCGCCGGCGGGCGATGGCCGGCCAGCGCATCCAGCGCCTCGCCAGCATCGCCGAACGCGGACACGCGGTAGCCGGCCTCGCTCAGCGCGGTGGCCAGCACGAAACGCACCGAGCGGTCGTCGTCCACGACCCAGACGTCGGGTGCATTGCCGCTCATCGTTGCCTGCCCCATCGGATTTGCACCATGAAGGTGCATCCTAGCCCAGTTCATCGCGCCGAAACGCCGCTCAGGCCATCGGTTCCAGGGGCAGCAACAGGGTGAACACGGTATGCCCCGGCCGCGAGCGGAATCCCAGGGTGCCGCGATGCTCGCGCGCCACCTGCTGGGCCAGCGCCAGGCCCAGGCCGGTGCCCTCGGCGCGCCCGCTGACCAGCGGCAGGAACACCTGTTCGGCCAGCTCGGGCGACACCCCGCGGCCGTCGTCGACGATCTCCAGGCGCAGCGCCAGCGCATGCGCGTCTTCGCCGATGCGCACGTGGTGCTCGGCGCGGGTGCGCAGTTGCACGCTGGCGGCGCCGGCTTCGATCGCGTTGCGCACCAGATTCCAGACCGCCTGGGTCAGGCGGTCGGCATCGCCGGGGAATTCGGGCAGCGAGGGATCGTAGTCGCGCTGCAACTGGGTGGCCCAGCCGGCTTCGCTCTCGGCCAGGCGCAGCACGCGTTCCAGCACCAGGTGGATGTTGACCGGCTCGAACGGGCGCGCAGGTGCCGGCGACAACAGGCGGTCGACCAGGCCGGCCAGTCGCTCCACTTCGCTTTCGATCAGTGCGGTGAGCTCGCGCGCATCGGCATCGCTGCGCCGGGCGAGCAGCTGCGCCGCACCCTTGATCCCGGCCAGCGGATTGCGCAATTCGTGCGCCAATCCCTTCAGCGAGGCCGACAACGCCAGCGGCAGCACTTCCGACGGATCGCTGCCGGCGAATTCGTCGACCGGATGCGCCTCGCACCACGTGCCATCGGCGACCGGGCTCAGCCACAGGTCGGCGAACAGCGATTCATTCGCACCGGGAAACGCCAGTTGCACGCGCCGCAGCAGGTGCGGGCTGCCGTCGGTCTGCGCCAGCGCCGCCGTCACCGCCTGGCCGTCGCGTTCCAGCGCCGCCAGCGGCAAACCGATCAGCCGCTTGCGACCAACCCGCAGCCAGCGCCCGGCGGCTTCATTGGCGTGGCGGATGCGCCCGTCGCCGGCCACCTGCAAGACCGGCGTGGCCAGCGCGTCCAGCACCTCGATGGTCGACGGGTCCCCGTGCATCCGTCGAATCTAGTGCAAACACCGGATGAATGCGCGACTCGCGACCGCACCCCTTTCACGCGATGACGATCCGCACTCCCGCAGCCTGCATCGGCATTCCTCAGGTGACCCCATGAATCGATCGCTGCTGTTCGCCTCGCTCCTGCTCGCCACCGCCACCCTGCAGGCCCAGGATCCCAAGCCGGCCACGCCGGTGACCACGACGCCCGCAGCCACTGAGCCGCAGGCCGTCGCGCCGGCAACGGCACCAGCCACCCCAACCGCCGGTGCGGCATCGGAGCACCTGGAAGCGCAGGTGCTGCTGGAGCGCGCATGGTTTTCGCCCGGCGAGATCGATGGCGAATGGGGCAGCAAGAGCCGCAAGGCGGTGGCCGGCTTCCAGTTGTCGCGCGGGTTGACCGTGAGCGGCGAACTCGATGCCGCGACCTGGGCGGAACTGCGCCGGGCCAACGCACCCGCACTGGTCGACTACACGATCACCGAGGCCGACGTCGCCGGTCCGTTCGCGCCCACGCCCTCGGGAATGATGGCGAAGGCGAAACTGAAGGCGATCCCGTTCCAGTCGGCCGCCGAAGCGCTGGGCGAGAAGTTCCACGCCAGCCCCAAGCTGCTCGCCGCGCTCAATCCCGGCATCCGCCTAGACGTGGCCGGCGGCACGATCCGCGTGCCCAATGTCGCCGGCATCACCCCGATGCCCACCGCCGCGAAGATCGAGGTCGACAAGTCCGATGCCGCGCTGCGCCTGCTGGATGCCAGCGGCAAGGCCTACGCGATGTTCCCGATCACCAGCGGCACCGCGAAATTCCCGCTGCCGATCGGCGACTGGACGATCGAATCGATGACGCCCGACCCCTGGTACAACTACGATCCCGCGCTGATCGTCACCGCGCGCAAGGGTGATCGCAAGGCCAAGCTCCCGCCCGGCCCGAACGGCCCGGTGGGCACGATGTGGATGGCGCTGTCGAAGCCGCATTACGGCATCCACGGCACGCCGGAACCGCATCTCATCGGTCGCACCCAGAGCAGCGGCTGTGTGCGCCTGACCAACTGGAGCGCGACCGCAGTGGCGGCGGCGTCCACGGTCGGCATGACCGTCAGCATGGTCGAGTAGAGGATGCGCGGCGAACGCCGCCAGCGTCCCGTCCTGCGCGGCCTGCTGCTGTTCGTGCTGGGCGCGCTGGTCGGTGCCAACGCGACGTATTTCGTGATGACGCGCGATGCCGGCCCGCGCACCGCAACGCCAGCAGGCGAGCGCATCGAAACACCACTGCCGATGCAGCCCGCGACCGAGCCGGATGCCAGTGCGAACAACAGCAATCCCGCATCGCCTTCCACCGGCCCGATGTTGCCGCCGCCCGCGGTACGCGCCACCGGCGTCGGCCCCACAGCGGTGCCAGCAAGCGGCGATGCAGCCACCATGACCGGCGAGGGCCTGCTGCTGCCAGTACAGGGCATCACCGCCGCGCAATTGCAGGACACCTTCACCGACGCGCGCAGCGGCGGCCGCGTGCACGATGCGATCGACATCATGGCGCCGGCCGGCACGCCGGTGCTGGCGGTCGCGGACGGCACGGTCGAGAAGCTGTTCGACAGCGAGCTCGGCGGCACCACCCTGTACCAGTTCAATCCGCAGCGCACGCTGGCGTACTACTACGCCCACCTGCAGGGTTACGCGCCCGGCATCGCGGAGAAACAATCGCTCAGGCGCGGGCAAGTGCTCGGCTACGTCGGCACCACCGGCAATGCGAATCCCGCCGCCCCGCACCTGCACTTCGCGATCTTCGAACTCGGCCCGGAACAGCAGTGGTGGAAGGGCACCGCGATCAATCCGTATTCGCAGTTGCGCGGCGACGCGCGCTAGGCGTCGCGCTCCATTGCGATATGTGCCGGGACAGCAAGCAGGCCGCACTCATCGCGCCACCGGCTGCAGTCGCTGCTGCGCCAGCGCATGCAGGATGCGCAGGTCGTCGGCATCGAACGCGGCCTGCGGATCCTCGCCGTCGTCGCGGCCGCGGTAGTGGCGATGGAAGGCACGCACCGCCGCAGGGCGATCGTTGAGCGGATAACCGATCGCCGCCATCGCCAGCCATGGATCGAAGCCGGCAGGAGGATCGCGCAATTCGCCTTGCGGCCACAGGCCGAACCCGGCCTCGGCCAACCGCTGCCACGGGAACAGCGATCCCGGATCGCGCTTGCGCGTGGGCGCCATGTCGGCGTGCCCGATCACCTGCGCCTTCGGGATCGACAGGCGCTTGGTGAGGTCTTCGAGCAGGCGCAAGAGCGACGCGATCTGCTCCTCGGTGAACGCCTCGCCGACCTCGTTGTCCAGCTCGATGCCGATCGACGCCGAATTGAGATCGGTGATCGTGCCCCAGCGCCCGCCGCCCGCATGCCAGGCGCGGTCGCCATCGCCCACCAGCTGGTAGATCCGGCCATCGTCGCCGATCAGGTAATGCGCGCTCACCGGCCCGCCGCGATTGCGCGTGCGCAGCGTCTCCAGGCTCTGTTCGGCCGAACCCTGCTCGGTCGCGTGGATCACGATCGCCACCGGACGGCGCGCGTCGAAGTTCGGCGACGGCACCCACTCGGCCAGCGCGTTGCGTGGTGCCTGCGGCGCGTGGCTGCAGCCCGCAACCAGCAGGCAGGTGATCGCGAGGCGTGTCAGGCGCGGCATGGTCATGCGGGCATTGCAGCGGTTGCACCTGCAATTGGCAAGGCCCGCGCCTGCACGTTCATGCAAGACCTGCGTGGCGACGCCAGAATCCGCGACGCATCCATCGCCTGGAAACGTCCCATGCCTTCGAAGTTTCGGCTCCGCTCGCTCGCCCTGCTGCTGGTGCTGGGCATTGGCTTGCCGCAGGCCGGCCATGCCCAGGCCGACTGGCGCGACCACCTGCGCCGAGGCACCATCGAGACGATCAAGCTGTCGCCCGATGGCAATCACCTGGCCATCGCCGAACGCGACAACAGCCGCACCATGGTGGTCATCCGCGACCGTCGCAGCTTGCAGGAACTCGTCCGCTTCAATCCGGGAGCGCTGGGCGAAGTGGGGATCCTGAAGTGGATCGACAACGACCGCCTGGTGATCGGCGCCAGCCGCGCCGATACCCGCTACCGGATCGCCCTCATCGAGCCCGCGCTGTACATCGTCGGCCGCGACGGCCGTTCCAAGGCGAAGATGCCCGCGAACTTCCTGGCGACCATCGATGGCGATCCCGAGCACCTGCTGGTCACCCGCTACAGTTGCGCGGGCGGCGACGGCTGCATCGACGAGGTGCGCAAGGTCGAGGTTGGGCACACCACCAAGACCGGCGAGCTGGTCATCGCCGCACCCGATGCGCGCTCGGAACTGGTGACCGACCGCAAGGGCGAGGTCCGGTTCGCGATCTCGTGGAACGATGAAAGCCAGAGCCGCCTGCACGTCCATCGCAGCAGCGGCGAAGGTTGGACACTGGTCAACGATGCCGCCGTCTCCGGGGTCGATTCGACCCCACTGGGGATCGACGCGGATGGTCGCCATGCCTTCCTGTTGACCGAACGCAAGCAGGGGACTTCGATGGTGCAGCGCTACGCGATCGCCGACGGGCAGCGCAGCGACGTGTATGCGGACGCGGTGTCCGACCCGATCTGGATGATCATGTCGCTCGACGGGAACGTCGCCGTGGGTGCCTATTTCGACCCGGTCCGGCCGCGGCCGGTGTTGTGGGACGCCAGCCATCCCGACATCCCGCCACTGAAGCAGATCCTGGCGGCGTTCCCCGGAAAGCTCGTGCGCGTGGTCAGCGCATCCGCAGACCGCAACCTGGTGGTGGTCGACGTCTCCAGCGATACCCAACCCGGCGATTTCTACCTGTTCGATCGTGCCGCGCGACAGGCATCCCTGCTTGCCCACAGCATGCCCTGGCTGGCTGGCTGGCAAGCCCATCCCGTCGACCCGTGGCGTCAGTTTCCAGGCCCGTGATGGCGAACAGCTGCATGCCCTGCTGACCACCCCGCCCGGCCGTGCGCAGGAACGCCTGCCGATGGTGGTGGTCGCGCATGGCGGTCCTTACGAGGTGTTCGATCACTGGGCGTACGACGCCGAAGCGGCCCTGCTCGCCAGCCAGGGCTTTGCCGTGCTGCGCGTCAACTTCCGGGGCTCCGGTGGCTATGGGCGCGCCTTCGTGGAGAAGGGTTACCGCGAATGGGGCCGCGCGATGCAGGACGACCTCAGCGATGCGACGCGCTGGGCGATCGACCAGGGCCATGCGGATCCCGCGAAGGTCTGCCTGTATGGCGCGAGCTACGGCGGCTACGCCGCCCTGATGGGCGCGATCCGCGAACCGGCCCTGTATCGCTGCGTGGCGGGGTACGCAGCGCCCTATGACCTCGCCAAGATGTACAAATGGGGCAGCATCCGCCGCTCCGACCTGGGCATGAAGTACCTCGAGCGCGTGCTTGGCACGGACAAGCCAGAGCTGGCGGCGCGCTCACCGGCGCAGCAGGCGGCGATCAAGGTGCCGGTACTGCTTGGCCATGGCAAGCTCGACGCGCGCGTCGACGTGCAGCATTCACGCGCACTGGCGAAGGCCATGCGCAAGGCGGGGACGCCGGTGGACGTGGTGGAGTACCAGAACGAAGGGCATGGCCTGGCGATCGATGCGCACCGCGAGGATTTCTACGCGCGCCTGCTCGCCTTCCTGAAGGACAACACGCGCTGAGCGCAGCGAAAAAAAGCGGGCGACGTTGCCGTCGCCCGCCCACCATCCCTCGCGGGTTCCCCTGGTGATCAGGACTCGTACGCGGACTCGCCGTGCGAGGTGATGTCGAGGCCTTCGCGCTCGGCTTCCTCGGAGACGCGCAGGCCCACGGTCACCTTGACGACCAGGTACGACAGCAGTGCAACCACGCCGGACAGCACGATGGTGATCAGCACGCCCTGCGCCTGGATCCACACCTGCGAACCGATCGAATACTCGGCCACGCCGGTCTCGGTCACGTAGTCCCAGATCCCCGCGCCACCCAGCGACGGCGCCGCGAACACGCCGGTCAGCAACGCACCGGTGATGCCGCCCACGCCATGCACGCCGAACACGTCCAGGCTGTCGTCGGCGCCGAGCAGGCGCTTCAGCCCACTCACGCCCCACAGGCAGACCACGCCGGCAATCGCGCCGATGACCAGTGCGCCATTGAGGCCGACCAGGCCCGCGGCCGGGGTGATCGCGACCAGGCCGGCCACCGCGCCGGAGGCGGCGCCGAGCAGCGAGGGCTTGCCCTTGCCGATCCACTCCACGGTCAGCCACGCCACCACCGCCGCAGCGGTTGCAAGGAACGTGTTGACGAAGGCGAGCGCGGCGACGCCACCGGCTTCCAGCGCCGAACCGGCGTTGAAGCCGAACCAGCCCACCCAGAGGATCGACGCGCCGACCATGGTCTGGGTGAGGTTGTGCGGCTTGATCGCCTCGCGGCCGTAGCCGGTGCGCTTGCCGATCACGTAGGCACCGACCAGGCCGGCGATCGCGGCATTGATGTGCACCACCGTGCCGCCGGCGAAGTCCAGCGCGCCCTTGGCCCACAGGTAGCCCGACTTGGCCAGCACGCCATCCACCGCCTCGGTGCTGGTGAACGCATCCGGGCCCGGGAAGAACCAGACCATGTGCGCCATCGGCAGGTAGGCGAAGGTGAACCACAGCACGGTGAACAGCATCACCCCGGCGAACTTCACCCGTTCGGCGAACGCACCCACGACCAGCGCGCAGGTGATGCAGGCGAACGCGCCCTGGAACACGAAGAACGCCAGTTCCGGGATGTACACGCCCTTGGTGAAGGTCGCGCCGATCGACGAGGCATTCAAACCGGCAGCGAGCAACCGGTCGGTACCGCCGATGAAGGCATTGCCCTCGGTGAACGCGAAGCTGTAGCCGTACAGCGCCCACAGCACCGCCACCAGCGAGAACACCGCCAGGTTCTGGATCAGGATCGACAGCACGTTCTTCGAACGCACCAAGCCACCGTAGAACAGGGCCAGGCCGGGCAGGGTCATGAAGATGACCAGCGCGGCGGAGACCAGCACCCACACGGTGTCGGGCTTGCTGATGGTCGGCGCGGGCGCTTCTTCTTCAGCGACAGCTTCGGCAACTTCGGCAGGTGCGGCTTCAGCAGGCGCGGCAGCTTCAGTAACGACGGCCTCGGCAGGCGCCGGCGCAGTGTCGGTGCTTGCAACCTCGGGGGCCACCAGCGGCGCTTCCGCCGGAGGCGACGTGGCTTCGGCAGGCGCAGGCGCTGTCGCCGCCGGATCCTGCGCGGACACGGGCGATGCCGCCAGCGCAGCGACGCCGCACAACGCGGCCAGCGCGAGTGCATGCATCCGGGTCTTCCACCCGGAGACGGAACGAGTCTTCATGTGGGTCTCCATGGAAGGGTCAGAGCGCATCGGCGCCGATCTCGCCGGTGCGGATGCGGACGACGTGGTCCAGGGCGACGACGAAGATCTTGCCGTCGCCGACCTTGCCGGTGCCGGCGGCCTTGCTGATCGCCTCGAGCGCGGCATCGAACATCTCGTCGCTGACCGCGGCCTCGATCTTCAGCTTGGGCAGGAAGTCGACGACGTATTCGGCGCCGCGATAGAGTTCGGTGTGGCCCTTCTGCCGGCCGAAGCCTTTCACTTCGGTGACGGTCAGGCCGGAGATCCCGACCTCGCCGAGGGCTTCGCGCACCTCGTCGAGCTTGAACGGGCGGATGATGGCGGTGATGAGTTTCATCTTGGCTCCCTGTGTGGTCCGTCAGAACGCCTTGGTGACGGTCAGTGCGACGGTGTCGCGCGCGGTCTTGTTGCCGTACGGATTCACGTAGAGCGCGTCGTCGGCATCGGTGCCGGTGTAGGCCAGGCCCACCGAGAACCCGTTGTCGAAGGCCTTGGTGATGCCCAGCTTCCAGTCGGCGTACTCGAACGCGCCGTTGCCGCCGCCTTCGATCCATTGCTTGCCGGCGTGCGCGCCCAGGGTCCAGCCTTCCGCCACCACGAAGTTCGCACTCAGGTCGAGGTAGCCGCTGCCGCTGGAATCCGCGTAACCGAACAGGTCGGTGGCGGCGACGGAGTATTTCGCGCCGAGGGAGATTTTCTCGCTCGCGGCCACGGTGACGCCCGCGTACACCTCGAGGGTGTCGGCGCTGTTGAAGCCGGACGGGAAGTCGCCGGGATACCAGTAGTACAACGCGCCGACATCGAAGCTCACGGTGTCGTTGAACTTGCCACGGTAGCCACCGTAGACATCGAGTTCGAGGCTGCTGGAAATGGGTGCCGCGGGCGTGGAGAGATCGGACAGCCAGCTGACGTTGCTGCCCCAGGTGCCGATGTAGGCGCCGCTTTCGGCCGCGTATTCGACGCCGCCCTGCAACGCGGGTTCCTGGTTGGTCTGGGTGGTGCCGCGGAAGATGTAATCGCTGGTGATGCTGACGGTGCCGGTGGTGCCGGCATGCGCCGTGGATGCGAGCGCGAGGCTGGCCAGGATGGATGCCATCGCGGTGTTGCGGATCGAACGAGTGGTGCGGGTGCGAGACGGCATGACAAGGCTCCTCGATAAGCGGTAGCCCTCCCCAGTCATTGTTTCGTGCACGTGCGATGCAGGGTGTTCGTTCCTGCCCGCAGCGATCGGTGATCGCGTGTTTCCTCCTTGCGTGATGCGCGTCCTGCGCGTCGTGCGGCCCCCGCCGCACACGTGGCCCACTCCACCTCCTCCGCGGCCACAAGGACCCGGCAGGGCACATCCGTCGACATGCCCTGCCGGTCCCATCCGATCCTCGCCGGGGAGGGAGCGAAGCGAGGATCAGCCTGCTTCGCCTCGATGCGTGTCGTGCATCGAACCGTTGTTGCGTTCGTCATCCCGGCGTTCGCCGGAATGACGGTGTTCCTCGTCAGATCGTGTAGTACATCTGGTATTCGAGCGGATGCGTGGCCGCGCGGAACTTGGTCACTTCCTGCATCTTCAGCGCGATGTAGCCGTCGATGAAGTCGTCGGAGAACACACCGCCGGCCTTGAGGAAGTCGCGATCCTTGTCGAGCGCTTCCAGCGCCTGGTCCAGGCTGTGGCAGACGGTCGGGATGTTCTTCTCTTCTTCCGGCGGCAGGTCGTACAGGTCCTTGTCGCTCGGCGCGCCCGGGTCGATCTGGTTCTTGATGCCGTCCAGGCCGGCCATCATCAGCGCGGCGAAGGTCAGGTAGCCGGAGTTCATCGGATCCGGGAAGCGTATCTCGATGCGGCGCGCCTTCGGGTTGGACACGTACGGGATGCGGCAGCTCGCCGAGCGGTTGCGGGCCGAGTAGGCCAGCATCACCGGCGCCTCGAAGCCCGGCACCAGGCGCTTGTAGCTGTTGGTGGTCGAGTTGGCGAACGCGTTGATCGCGCGGGCATGCTTGAAGATGCCGCCGATGTACCACAGCGCCATCTGCGACTGGCCGCCGTAGCCGTCGCCGGAGAACAGGTTCTTGCCGTCCTTGGCCAACGACATGTGCACGTGCATGCCGCTGCCGTTGTCGCCGACGATCGGCTTCGGCATGAAGGTCGCGGTCTTGCCGTTGCGGTGGGCGACGTTCTTGATGATGTACTTCATCGTCAGCAGTTCGTCGGCCTTCTGCACCAGGGTGTTGAACTTGGTGCCGATCTCGCACTGGCCGGCGTTCGCCACTTCATGGTGGTGCACTTCCACTTCGATGCCGACCGCTTCGAGGGTCTTGCACATCTCGGCGCGGATGTCGTGCAGCGAATCCAGCGGCGCGACCGGGAAATAGCCGCCCTTCACCCCCGGCCGGTAGCCGGTGTTGCCGCCTTCGTATTCGCGGCCGGAGTTCCATGCCGCCTCTTCCGAATCGATGTGGAAGAAGGTGTGGCCCATCTCGTTGGCGAAGCGCACGGAATCGAAGATGAAGAATTCCGGTTCCGGGCCGAAGAACGCGGTGTCGGCGATGCCGCTGGACTTCAGGTAGGCCTCGGCGCGCTTGGCCACGCCGCGCGGATCGCGCGCGTAGGCCTGCATGGTCGCCGGGTCGAGGATGTCGCAGGTCAGGATCAAGGTCGGATCGGCGGTGAACGGATCGATGATCGCGGTCGACGCGTCAGGCAGCAGGACCATGTCGGACTCGTTGATGCCCTTCCAGCCGCTGATCGAGGAACCGTCGAACATCTTGCCGTCCTCGAACAGGCTGGCGTCGACGATCGACTTCGGGAAGGTCACGTGGTGCTGGACGCCACGCACGTCGGTGAAACGCAGGTCGACGAATTCGACCTTGTGGTCCTTGATCAGCTTTTCGACATTCTCGAGCGACACGGCAGGCTCCGAAGCAGGCGGTTGGGATAACCGGGATGCTTGTGACATTGCAAGCGGCGTGCCAACTTTCAACTCATTGATTTTCAATGGATTGCTGCAACGCATCCAACTATTTAGCACTTCTTCGGTTCAATTTTTTCTAATGATGCACCTCTTTGGTGCGAAGGTGCCTGCGTTATCCTTTCGTACCGCCGACTGCCCGTTGCCCATGAACGACCTGCTCGCCGCCCTGCTGCTCGGCATCATCGAAGGCATCACCGAATTCCTGCCGATCTCCAGCACCGGCCACCTGCTGATCGCCGAACGCTGGCTGGGCCATCGCAGCGACCTGTTCAACGTGGCCATCCAGGCCGGCGCGATCCTCGCCGTGGTGCTGATCTACCGGCGTCGCCTGCTCGGCCTGCTGGCCGCCTTCGCCGGTCGCGACATGACCGCTCCCTACGATCCGCTCGGCATCGACATCAGCCCACAGAAAGCGCGCGAATACGGGTTCAAGCTGCTGGTCGCGTTCGGGGTCACTGCGGTCGGCGGCCTGCTGGTCAAGGCGCTGGGCTGGGAACTTCCGGACAGCGTGCGGCCGATCGCCTGGGCGCTGATCGTCGGTGCGTTCTGGATGGTGCTGGCCGAGCAGCTGGCGGCCAGACGCGCGGCGCGCGAAGGCGAACGCACCGCGATTTCCTGGACCACGGCGATCCTGGTCGGCGTGGCCCAGGTGGTGGCCGGGGTGTTCCCGGGCACCTCGCGGTCCGCGGCGACGATCTTCGTGGCGTTGCTGGCTGGCACCACCAGCCGCGCGGCGGCCACCGAATTCGCGTTCCTGGTCGGCATCCCGACGATGTTCGCGGCGACCGGCTACGAACTGCTGTCGATGGCCCGCCATGGCGGCCTGCACGGCGAGGACTGGGGCGCGCTGGGCGTGGCGTTCGTGGCCTCCGCGATCACCGCCTTCGTAGCGGTGAAGTGGCTGCTCCGCTATATCGAAACCCACCGCTTCACCGCCTTCGCGGCGTATCGCCTGCTGCTGGGCATCGCCCTGCTGCTGTGGGTGCCGGCCAACGCCTGAGCGTTCACGCCTGCGCAACGATTCGTCCCGTTGCGAAGTGGCGGCGCAAGCCGCGGCGTGCAACCACCCGCTGATCCCGGACATGCAGTGCCTGCAGGTGCGCGAACTCAAGTACGACGACAAGGGCCTCAAGGCCGGCGACCCGGGGCCGTTCGGCCACTTCTACGCGCCCATCGAGGGTTACACCCACGAGCCCGGCGTGCGCAACGTGCTGCGCGTGGATCGCTACGCGATCAAGGACCCGCCGGCCGACGCGCCGTCGCAGGCCTTCGTCCTGGACATGGTGGTGGAATCGGACGGGCGAGGCTCGAAATAGGTCGCTCGTCCCAGTCGATCACGCGCCCGGAGCACTGGCGTGACTTTCGGCATGCGTGGCCGGGACCCATGCACCCGATCCTGCCGAATCCTCATTCCGGACAACTCCATGGCATTCACCCGGCGATCGCTTTTGCAAATGGGTGCGGCGGCGATCGGCACGGCCGCGCTTGGCCAGGCGGGCGCCGCGGTCGCTTCCAGCGGGCTTCCCGACACCCTGCGCCGGATCATCGACGACGCCGTTGCACAGGGCGCCGCCCCCGGCATCCAGCTGGCGGTGTGGCGGCACGGTGCACCGGTGCTCGCCCACGTGGCGGGCAAGGCCAACTTGGAAACCGGGACCGACGTGCGCGTCGACAGCATTTTCCGGATCGGCTCGCTGACCAAGCAGTTCGCCGCGGCGCTGGCCGCAGTGTTGGCCGAAGCGGGCAAGCTCGACCTCGATGCACCCACATCGCGCTACCTGCCGGAATTCGCGAACCAGCCCGCATTCACGGTGCGCGAGCTGGTCCACCACACCGCCGGACTGCATGCCGACGAATCCGGCGAGGCGCTCCCGGGGCCGGTCAGCCAGCGCCACCTGGCCGAGGCCATCGCCACCCAGGCCACGCCCTTCGATTTCCCGCCGGGCACCGCCTGGCAATACAGCAACGCCAACTACGTGGTGCTGGGCGCGATCATCGAGCAGGTTACGGGCCAAGCGCTGGCCGAGGCCGGACGTACCCGGCTGTTCGAGCGATCGGGCATGACGCGCACGGCCTTCGACCACAACCAGGACATCGTGCCCGGGCGCGTGGCGGGGTACGCATTCGGAGACGGCGATCCACCGCGGCTGCAGAACGGGCCGTGCGTGGACGTCGCCCAGGCCGGTGGCGCAGGCGCGATGCGCGGCACCGCCGAGGATCTGTGCCGCTGGCATGCGGCGCTGCTGGATGGCCGCGTGGTGGGCGACGCCACGCTTCGCGCGATGCTGGCGCCGGCGAAGCTGCGCGACGGGCGGCTGGCCAGCGCGCATCGGGCGAGGGAGGAAGATGCGGCGATGGGCGCCACCGAGTACGGCTTCGGGCTGCTGCTCGACCGCGCCACCCGCGACGACAGCCTGATCGTGCAGCACAACGGCTTCTTCTACGGCTTCTCGACCTACCTCGCGACCCACGTGCCGAGCCGGCTGACCGTGGCCTGCCTGTGCAATGCCGACCCGAATCCCGGCCTGCCCTTCCGCGCCTTGCGCCGCGCGGTGTTCGCCGACGTGCTCGCACCAGCGCGCTGAGGCTCAACGGTTGAGCGTGTAGGTTCCGTAGGTGCTGGCCTCCGCCAGTACGTGGCCGTGCATGGCGCGGAACACGTCGCCCGCGGTGAACACTTCCGGCACGTCCAGCGCGGCGACGTCCAGCGCGAACAGGCGGAAGAAATAGCGATGCACCCGCGCGTCGTGCGGCGGCGGATAAGGGCCGTCGTAGCCGAAGTAGTCGCCACCCATCGCCGCATCGCCGGCGAACCAGCCGGTGTAATCGTTGAGGCCGCTGCGTCCACCCGCATCGTGGCCGGCAGGCTTGCCGTGCGCGGTGATGCCATCGCTGCAACTGCCGGCGGCGATCGCACGCGCATCGGCGGGAATGTCGACCACCGTCCAGTGCACGAAGTCCCCGCGCGGATGCGCGACCGGGATCTCGACGCTGGCGTCGGCGACCAGCGCACCATCGGTCGGTGCGTCGGTGTCGATGCACAGCAGGGCGAACGAGCGCGTACCGTCCGGCACGTCGCGCCACGCGAGGTGCGGATTGCGGTTGCCGCCGAAGCCGTTGTCGCCGTCGCGCGCGCCCATCGCGAACTCGGGCGGGATCGGCTGGCCATGTTCGAAGCTGTCGCTGTGGAGTTTCATGCGGGGATTCCGGGTGCGGAAAAGGCGGAAAAGGGGTCAGAGTAGATTTTGCGGGGAAGAACATCTCGCGGTCGAACAGTGCGCCCGCAAAACTCTACTCTGACCCCTTTTCCCGCTACGCGAATCGCGCGACGGTCTCACCTGCGCGGCCGGAGTTCACAGCACCACCGACAAATGCTCCGCGACCCAATCCTCTGCATAGCCGCGCAGGCTTGCGCCGCGCAGGAAGGCGCAGTGGCCGCCATGCGCCGCGATCTCCACGGTCGCATCGGCGGGCAACTGCCAGTCGTGGAAATCCTCGACCGGGATCACCGGATCGTCCGCCGAGGTCAGGATGTCGGCCGGCACCTGCAAACCGCGCATGCGGTCCCGGCTGATCCGGTAACCATCGAAGTACGCATCGACATCGGCAAAGCCGGTATGCCGTGCCACCAGCCATGCGGTCAGTTCGCGCAGGCGAACGCTGCGCAGCTGCGCGTCGGCGATCGCATGTCGCTGCGGGAACAGCTCGCGCTTGCGCCGCAACGAGCGCGTCCACTTCTTCAGGAAGTAACGCTCGTAGACCGGCAAGCCGCGCTCCATCGCGGTGGTCGTGCGCTCGGGATCGAGCGCCGGGCAGACCGCCGCCACGCGCGCCAGCTGCAAGCCCATGCCCGGCGCATGCAGGGCCACCCGCAGGGCGAAGTTGCCGCCCAGCGAATAGCCGGCGACGACCATCGGCTGACCGGGCTGCTGCCAGCGTCGGGACACCGCCAGCGCGGCCTGCAGCACTTCATCGAGCCGATTGGAATGGAACAGGTCCTCGTTGAGGTGGTGGGTGTCGCCGTGGTCGCGGAAATTCAGCCGGAACACGTCGAAGCCGCGCTCGAGCAGGCGCGCGCAGGTCAGGCGCATGTAGCCCGATTCCGCACTGCCTTCCCAGCCGTGCAGCAGCAACGCGAGGCCACGCGGCGCGCGACCCGGCAAGGTGCTGTGCACGCCGTGCAGGCGGATCCCGCCGCCGGCATCGACCAGGTGCTCTTCGTGCATGGCGCCCAGCTTGCGCAGTTCGCGTCCACCGCGCGCCACCCGGATCGGGCTGCTGGACAGCAGGGTCTGCAGGTGCGGGCTGCGCAGCCAGCGCGGCGCGCGATAGGCACTGGCGGTATGCACGCTCATGCCGCCGCCATCGCCGCTTCGACGCGTTCGCGCGCGGCCTGGGCGATGCCGCGGCGGCCGGCCTGTTCCGCATGCAGGATCGGCTCCAGGAAGCAGACCCGCACCGGCCGCGCTGGTTCGCCGAGCAGGCGGGCGAAATTGCCCATGAAGCTCTCGCCGCGTGCAAAGGCGACGATCGGTTGCGCTTCGCAGCCGTCGCCGTAGCAGAGCGCGACCGGTTGCACCGAGGCATCGGCATCGACCGCGGCGGTGAAGATGCGCGCGTGGAAGGCACCGAGTTCGCGACCATCGCGGGTACCGCCCTCGGGGAACGCGGCGACCGCGCGGCCGCTGCGCAGGCGCGCGCTCATCTCGGCCATCACGTCGCCCAGCGAATTCGCGTTGCCGCGCTGCAGGTAGATGGTTTCCGCATGCGAGGTGACCCAGCCGACCACCGGCCAGGCGCGGATCTCGGACTTGGCGATGAAGCCCATCATGTGCTGCGAATGCAGGGCGACGATGTCGACCCAGCTGATGTGGTTGGCCACGAACAGGGTGCCGCCGGCGAGCGGGGTGCCGATGCCCTGCACCCGCATGCCGAACACCCGCAGCAGGCCGCGCGCCCACCAGCGTATCGCGGCATGGCCGACCGGGCGGCGGCCGTCGTCGCCGATGGCGATCAGCAACAGCACGACCGGCAAATGCACGAACACATGCCAGAGCAGGAACGGCAGGCGATAGGCATAGCGCAGGGCGCGCAGGCAAAACTCGACGGCGGGGGACGTCGCGGGCATGGGGCGGAACCTTAGCGGATGCCGACTAGAGCGGTCAGCCTAGCGACGGCTCAGGCCTGCCCGGACGCCGGTGGCCGCGGCAGCACGGCCAGGGTGATCCGGCTGATGCAGACCGGCTTGCCGCCCTCGTCCTCGATGCGGATTTCCCAGACCTGGGTGCTGCGGCCGACATGCAGCGGCCGCGCGGTGCCGGTGACGATGCCGCTGCGCACCGCGCGCAGGTGGTTGGCGTTGATCTCCAGCCCGACCACCGCATCGCCGCGGGCGGCCAGCATGCCGGCGCTGCTGCCCAGCGTTTCGGCCAGCGCCACCGAGGCGCCACCGTGCAACAGGCCGTACGGCTGGTGGGTGCGCGCATCGACCGGCATGGTCCCGCGCAGGAATCCGTCGCCGAGCTCGGTGAAGCGGATCCCCAGTGCTTCCATCAGGGTGCCGGCGGAACGCGCGTTCAGCGCGTCCAGGCTCGCCCCTTCGGGCCAGGCGAAATGGTGGGCGGTCAAACGCGGTTCAACCGAACTTGAAACCGCCCGGGCGCCAGCTGCGCGTGTAGGACTTGCTGCCGCCGGGCGCGCCGTAACCGCCGGAGCCGCCGTAACCGCTGCTGCGACCGTAGCCACCGCCGACATCACGATCGCGGCGCTGGTGCATGCGCTCGATCAGTTCCTCGCGACGGCCGTCCAGCCAGTCGGTACGGCCCAGCGTGGCGGGATCGACGCCGCGACGGCTCGCTTCGTTCGCACGGTAGTCGCAGAAGTCGTCGTACGCATCGAGCTCGTGCTTCAGCTCGCGCACCGACAGTTCGATCATCACCGCGTCGTCGAGGAAGCCCAGCACCTCGACATGGTCCGGGATCACGTCCTGCGGATCGCAGAAATACATCAGTGCGGTCAGCACGCGCTGCTTGTCGTCCTCCGGCAGCGCCCAGCCGGTGTCGCGCACCATCGCGATCATGTCGTCCAGGCGCAGCAGGCGATCCTTGATGAAGTCCGGGATGTGCACCTTCTGCGCATCGGCCAGCAGGCCCACCGCGCAATCGACGATCTCCTGCTCGGACTTGCCCTCCGCCGCCTTGCGGGAGCGTTCCGCCGCGTCCTGGAAATGGGCGAGGTCGCGGTCATTGAGCTCGAAGTTCAGGGTGATCGACATGGCGGCATCCGGCGCGCGTAAAGAGACCGGCAGACTAGGGCCCGCGCCGCAGCGCGTCAATCCGACGCAGGCCATGACGGGAACGGCCAATCCGGCCGCGGGCCGCGTGCGGGCCGGTTTCTCGTTGGCCGGGTTGATCTCCTGGAGAAATGCCATGCATCGGCGATTGCTCATCGTGTTGCTGGTCGCCCCGCTTGCCACGATTGCCGCGGAACCCGTCCATGGAGGCCCGGTGATCGACATGCACCTGCATGCCTTCCGCATGGATGACGTGCCGCCAGGCGTACCGGCCTGCCCTGGCGACCGCCCCGGCGTGCTGGTCCCGACCCTCGATCCCCGCGAGGCGTTCGATCCATCGGTGCTGTTTTCCTGCAACGGCACGCCGATCTTCGCGGCCGCCAGCGACGCCGACCTGCGGGACAAGTCCATCGCCGAACTGCGACGCCATGATGTGCGGCGGGCCGTCACCGAAGGCCCGGTCGACGTGGTCGCCGACTGGCGCAAGGCAGCCCCGGGCGTGATCCTGCCCGGCGTGGCCTTCGGCACGCGCCAGGACAAGTCGATCGCCGAGCTGCGCCGCCTGCATGCGGCTGGGCAACTCGACGTGCTCGGCGAGGTGTACCTGCAGTACCGGGGCCATCGCGCCGACGATCCGCGTTACGAACCGTACTTCGCCCTGGCCGAGGAACTCGACGTCCCGGTGGCGATCCACCTCGGCGAGGGTCCGCCGGCGGCGGCGCGTTTTCCCGGCTACGAGGCGTACCGCGCCAGCATGGGCTCGCCGTTCCTGCTGGAAGACGTGCTGCGCAAGCACCCGAAGCTGCGCATCTATGTCATGCACTACGGCTCGCCGCTGGTCGACGAGATGATCGCGATGATGTTCACCCACCCCAACCTGTACGTGGACGTCGCCTGCAACAACTGGGCATTCCCGCGCGCGCAGTTCCACGATGCCCTCAAGCGCATGGTCGATGCCGGGCTGGGCAAGCGGATCCTGTTCGGTTCGGACCAGATGTACTGGCCGGACGCGATCGGCGAAGCGATCAAGGCCATCGAGACCGCGCCATTTCTCGACGCCGGGCAGAAGCGCGACATCCTCTACGACAACGCGGCACGCTTCCTGCGGCTGAGCCCGCAGCAGGTCGCGGCCGACCACGCCCCGCGCTGACTACAGGATCGGCGACAGCCCCGAACCGAACGCGGTGAACACGCGCACGCCCAGCCATTTCAGGCCGATGTCGACTTCCGGCGAATTGCCGACGGGGGTGTGGCAGGCGCGGAAGCGCGGATCGAACGGCGAAGGCGGCGACGGGCAGTCCGGGCCGGGCACGAATTCGTAGCTGGTCGCGTACTTGATCGGCCACAGGTCGAAGATCGGCATGCGCTCGGACACCCGCGCCAGGGTGTACTCGACCCCCGGCAGGATCGGCGATGAGTCCCGACGGCCGATCGTCCAGGCGTTGCCCGGCGCCATGTCGCGCTGGATGCTGGCGGACAGGCGCGCGGCGAAGGCCGGATCCTCGATCACCACCGCGCTCTCCGTATTGTAGGTGTCGCCGCGCGGGTCGAAGTTGTGGGTGCCGACCACGCCGACCTTGCCGTCCACCACCATCGACTTGGCATGCAGGCCCATGCGCATGCCGGCCTGCTTGAGCCGCATCGGCATGCCGCCGGAACCGAGCGCGCGGAAGCGCCCGGCCTCGCTGTCCGGGTCCTTGCGCAGCCCGCGCTCGGCCAGGCGACGCTCGCGCAGGCTTGGCCGGGGCTTCGATGCGGCCGACGAAGGCGCTGGCGCCGCCGTCGCCTCGAACACCGGCAGGTCCGCGCCCAACGCGCCCGGCTCGAATGGCGCGTCAGCCGGGAACGGCTTGAACTCGTGGATCTCGAAACCGAAGTCGCGCAGGTAGCGGCGCTTGTACTTGTGCGAGATCGCGTAGGCGATGAACGCGTCGGTCGAGGCAAGGCTGTTCGTGGAGATGCGCACGCGCGGCGCGTCCTCGCGGCGGTGCAGTTCGCGGAACAGGTGCTGCGCGGGCTTGGACAGCACCAGGTACGGGGTCTGCAGCAGCACTTCGTCGCGGGCGCCGGCGATCAGCGTGCGCAGGCCGATGCTGGCGGCCTCGGCGGCGGCGTTGGCCTCGGCGGGCCTGCCTTGCCAGTGCTTGACCGGCAGGTCGGCGATGAACTGCACGCCCCGCACCGGCATGGCCGGATCGACGAAGCGCGCGCGGATCGCGGCCTCGTCGTCGACCATCGCCAGCAACGCGCGGACACGCTCCGGCTTGCGGTACGGCGCATGCGGCGGTGGCGGCGCGCCCTGCTTGCGCAGCAGGCGGGCGACATCGCCCAGTTGCTCTGCGGGCACGCTGCGCCGCGACGACCAGAAGGCCTCGAAATTGGCCGCCATGTCGGCGCCGACCGGGCCCGCGACCAGCAGGTCGCGGTCGCGGAAGTTGTAGCCGGCGCCCCAGTCGTAATAGTCGTCCTGGTAGTTGCGCCCGCCGGTGATGCCGACCTCACCGTCGACCAGCAGCAGCTTGTTGTGCATGCGGCTGTTGAGCTGGCGCCAGCAGCAGCCCGCAGCCACCGCATACATGGGCAATGCCAGCCGCGCGCGGTCCAGCACCGGGTTGTAGACGCGCAGCTCGAAGTTGGCGTGCATGGCGGTGAGCCCGGCCAGGGTCTCCACTTCGCGCAGGGCGGCCAGCTGGTCGATCAGCACGCGCACCTTGACCCCGCGGAATGCCGCGGCCTGGAGTTCATCCAGCACCAGCTGCGCGGAATCGTCCTCGTCGAAGATGTAGGTCTGCAGGTCGATGCTGCGTTGCGCGCTGCGGATCAGGTGGATGCGCACCAGCAGCGCGTCCGGCGCATCGTCCAGGATCAGCGCGACATGGCGCGGCGCGGAAGGGGTGGACGCGGCGATCGCCTGCTTGCCCAGCGCGCGCAGCGGCGATGCCAGCGCGCAGGCGTCCGCGCGCGTGCAATCGACCTGGCTGCTGCGCGCCGCACGGGCGATGCCGGCGGCTTCGTCGCGCTGTTCGACCGAGAGGGTGGCGCAGCCGGCCAGCGACAGCGCGAACGCGCCCGCCAGCACTCGATGGAAAAGTGGCCAGAGTGAAGTTTTGCACCAACCCATGCGAGCGATGCCGATGACAGGCAGCGCAAAATTCACTCTGGCCCCTTTTCCAGATTCATCCGGTCATGGCCACCAGAAGGCCGATAGCGTGGCGATGCCCGGTTCGATGTTCACGTCCAGCGGCAGGGTCAGCACCGCAATGCCGCCCGGCGGCATGCCGCGGTAGTCGCCGGTCTGGCCGCTGTGCATCAGCGCCGCCAGTTGCTCCAGGCCGGGGTTGTGGCCCACCAGCAGCAGGCGCTCGGCGTCGCGGTTGGCATCGGCCAGCGAGGCCAGGGTGCCGGGGCTGGCCTCGTAGATCGAGGCGTCCTCGTAGATTTCGCCGGCACCGATGTCGCCCAGCGCGGCCAGGGTCTCGCGGGTGCGCGCGGCGGTGGAGCACAGCACGCGGTCGGGCCGCAGCCCGTGTTCGCGCAGCCAGTCGCCGGCGGCGCGCGCTTCCGCCAGGCCGGTCGCGGACAACGGGCGGGCGATGTCGTCCTGGCCCGCGGTGGCGGATTCGGCATGGGCATGGCGGAGCAGGATCAGTTGACGCATGGACACTCCTTGGTCGCCCGCGAGGGCTTCAGTCTTTCTGCAGCCACTGCAGCAACGGTTGCCAATCGGCCTGGTGGTCGCGCACCTGCGCCGAGTGGTAGTCGAACAGGCTCTTGCCCAGCCCGGTCAGCACGACGTAGGCCTGGCTGTCGCGCAGCTGCGCGACCAGCGGGAACGGCCAGCCGCGGAGCACCTCCATCGCCTGCTGCGACGCATTGGTATTGGGCTTCAGGCGATTGCCGAGCAGGCCAACCCGGAGCTTGCCCTTGCGCACGCGCGGATGGCGGCCCAGCGATTCCAGGAAGCGCACGCTGGCCTCGATGTCGAGCGCCGACGGCTGCACCGGCACGACCACCGCATCGGCGATCTCCAGCACCTCGTCCAGGTCGTCGGCCATGGCCCCGGCCGGCGCATCCACGATCAACCGCTGGGCATCGTCCGGGACTCGCTTGCGCCAGGCCCTGCGGGTGCCGTCGACCGGCAGCACCGCGCTGGCCATGCCGGCGCGGCGTTCGCACCAGCGAGTGGCGGATCCCTGCGGGTCGGCATCCACCAGCACCGTGCGCAGGCCGGACAGGGCGGCATTCGCCGCCAGCTGGGTGGCGATCGTGGTCTTGCCGACGCCACCCTTGGAACAGGCCACCAGCCACGTCTTCATCGAGCAGCTCCGTTGCGGGATGCCAGCAGCGTACACGCGGCGGCAGCGCCCTGCATGCGCCGTGTTCAGGCCGGATAGCGCTGCGCCACGTCCAGCCGCAGGCGCGCGGCGGCGGTGTGCACGTCGACCGCCAGCGGCAGCACGCTGGCCCAGTCGCCACCGCGGCCCGCGCCTTCCAGCGCCGCCGCGGCCTCTGCCAGTTCCAGCGCGCCGACCAGGCGCGCCGCACCTTTCACCTTGTGCGCCTGGCGGGTCAGGCCGTGCAGGTCGCCGGCCGCGCGCAACTGTTCCAGCACCGCCAGGTCCTCATCGGTGCTGCCCAGGAAATCCTCCAGCAGCGCCCGCGCCTCGCCCACGTTGCCGCCGATGAGGTCTTCCAGCACCGAGGCCTGCAGGGTCGGCGGATCCTCCAGTTGCGGCAGGCCGGCCTCGGTCGCCACCGCCTGGCGGTTGTTGGCGCTCTGGATGCGTGCGCCCTGCTCGGCCCCCATCGCGCCGGTGCCCGCGGTGTGCGGCAGCCAGCGCTGCAGGCAGGCGCCCAGGGTGGCGATGCCGACCGGTTTGGCCAGGTAATCGTCCATGCCCGCCGCCAGGCAACGCTCGGCTTCGCCCTTCAGCGCCGAGGCGGTCAGCGCGACGATCGGGGTCGGCGGCAGGCCACGCCGGGCGCCTTCCTCGCGGATCGCGCGCGCCAGCTGGTAACCGTCCATGCGCGGCATGTGCACGTCGCTGAGCAGCAGCGCATAGCGGCCCGTGCGCCAGCGCTCCAGGCCTTCGATGCCGTCCTCCGCGGTTTCCGACGCATACCCGGCCAACGCCAGCTGGCGCTGGATCACCTGGCGGTTGGTGGCGTGGTCGTCGACCAGCAGGACCAGGCTGCGTTCGGCTTCCGCCTCGGCGACCGTGGGCAGGCGCCGCGGGGTGAATCCGGCGACAGGTTTCCCCGGCAGCAGCAGGTCCGGCAATTCCTCCGGCGGCGCGCGCTGCAGGGTCAGCGCCAGGCGCATGCTGGTGCCCGCGCCCGGGGCGGATTCCATGTCCACCTTGCCGCCCATCAATTCGCCGATGCGGCGGCTGATCGCCAACCCCAGTCCGGTACCGCCGAAGCGGCGGGTGGTGTCGACCTCCGCCTGCGAGAACGGCTGGAACAGCCGCGCCTGCGCCTGCTCGCTGATGCCGATGCCGGTATCGGTGACCCGGATCACCAGCGCGTCGCTGCCCAGCGCGCCATCGTTTGGATCGTGCCGGCCCGGCTCCACCGCCACGGTGACCGCGCCCTGCTCGGTGAACTTGATCGCATTGGACAGGAAGTTGCCGATCACCTGGCGCACCCGCACCGGGTCGGCGTAGTGCGCCGGCGCGATCCGCGGATCGACCTGGCAGGACAGGGCGAGGCCCTTGCTCGACGCCGAACCGGCGTAGTTGGCCACCACGCTGCGCAGCAGGTCCGGCAGCGAGGTCGGCACCGGCTCGATCTCCATCCGCCCGGCCTCGATCTTCGAGAAGTCCAGGATGTCGCCGATGATCCGCAGCAGCGCCTCGGCCGAGGCCTGGATCACGTTGAGCGAGCGCCGCTGCTCGATGTCGAGCTCGGTGTGCGAGAGCACCTCGATCATCCCGGTGACGCCGATCATCGGCGTGCGGATCTCGTGGCTCATCGCCGCCAGGAACGCGCTCTTGGCCTGGTTGGCATCGCGCGCACGCGCCTCGCTGTCGCGCAGCGCGCGCTCCAGCCGCTTCAGCGCGGTGAGGTCGGTCGCCACCGCCAGCAGGCCGACCATCGCGCCGGTGTCGTCGCGCATCGCCGACAGCGCCAGCAGCACCGGCAGGGTGCGCCCGCGCTGGTGGCGCAACACGAATTCGCGCGGCGGCTCGCGGTGCTGGGCCAGCGCGCGCAACGCTGTCCAGTCGGGCGCGATGCGCTGTCCATAGGCCTCGCTCAGGGAACGCGCCAGCGATTGCAGCGCCTCCGGGTCGAGGATCGCATCCATCGACTCGCGGCCCAGCAGCGAACCGGGCGGCCAACCGAGCAGCTGCTCGCCGAACGGATTCACCTGCGAGAACACCCCATCCTCGTCCACCGCGAAGATCGCGGTCGGCGCGGCCTCCAGCAGCAGCCGCTGGAAATGCTCGCGGCGCTCCAGCGCACCGCGCACGCGGTCGTTGCTGACCAGCTGGTCGGTCAGCTGGGTTTCGATCCGGCGCACGTGGTCGCGCATGCGCAGGAAGCTGTCCATCACCTCGCCCAGCTCGCCATCCGGCGTGTAGCGCGGCTGCGCGGTGTAGTCGTGCTGGGCCATCCGCCGGGTCAGGTCGGTCAGGCTCTCGACCCCGCGATAGCCGTTGCGCAGGATCCGCCGGCCGAACAGCGCGACCAGCAGGAAGCACAGCAGCGACAACGCGATGCGGATGCGCCCGACCCGTTCGCCGCGGGTCAGTTCCGCCTGCACCAGCGCTTCGGCGCGCAATTGCCCGCGCTGGTCGATCCGCTCCAGCCGTTCGATCAGCGGATCCACCGCGGGATACAGCTCGCGATCGGCGAACTGGCCCAGCGCGCGGATGTCCTTCGCCTGCAGGATGCGCTGCAGGGTCTCGGCGGCCTGGTCGGCGCGCACCCGTGCCTGCAGGGCCTGTTCCAGCAACGCCTTGTCCTCGCCCTCCAGCGGCATCGCCTGCAGTGCATGCCATTCGCGCGCAGCGCTCGCGCGGGCCTCGGCCACCACTGCCTGGCCCTGCTTCCAGTCGATCAGGTAATTGCGGGCGCGGAAGGTGGTGTCGACCACGTCCTGGGCGTAGGCATCGCTGAGCCGACGGATGCGCCCCATCCCGGCCAGCACATCGTCCTTCATCGCGCTCATCGAGCGCTGGGTGTAGTGCTGGCCGACTTCGTCCAGCGCCAGCACCAGCGCACCGGTCACCAGGAACAGGCCGAACAGGCCCAGCAACTGGTGGCGAAGGCCGAAGCGCGAAGGATCAAACCGCATCGGGTCGATCCCGGAGTGCGGCGCGCATGCTCAGCGCGCGGGCCTGCGCCAGCGCGAGATCGTCGCCTGCAGTTCGCTGCCCGGGACCGGCCGGCCGATCAGGTAGCCCTGGGCGATGTCGCAGCCGAGTTCGGCCAGCATCTGCCAGTCCTCCATGCTCTCCACGCCCTCGGCCACCGCGGTCAGGCCCAGTTTGCGCGCCAGGTTCAGGCTGGCCTCGACCACCGCGCGCTTGCGCGGCTGCGCGTGCGCGCCGAACACGAAGTCCTTGTCGATCTTCAGTTCGGTGAACGGGATCTGCGACAACTGCGCCAGCGACGAATAGCCGGTACCGAAGTCGTCGATCGACAGGCCGAAGCCTTTCAGCCGCAGCCGCGCCAGCAGGCCCAGCCCGCGCGCCGCATCGGACATCACCGAGCTCTCGGTGATCTCCAGGATCACGTCCTCCGGCTCCACCCCGTGGCTTTCCACGATCGCCTGGTAGCGATCGGCCGCCGACGGATCCGCCAGCGAGGCCGCGGACACGTTGACCGACAGCTTCAAGCGGTGGCCGTGGTGATCCCAGCCCTGCTTCCAGCGGCAGGCGGCATCCAGCATGCGGTCGGTGAGCTTGTTGGCCAGGCCTTCGCGCTCCAGCATCGGCACGAACAGGTTCGGCCGCACCAGGCTGCCATCCGGACGCTCCCAGCGCGCCAGCGCCTCGACCCCGATCACCTTGCCGTTGCCGAATTCCACCTGCGGCTGGAACCACGGCACGATCTCGCCACTGTCCAGCGCATCGGCCAGCGCCTGCAGGCTGAAGTCGGCCTCGCCGTCGTCCTGTTCTTCGCCGGCGCTGTCCTCGAAGCGGTTGAGCGTGGCTTCCAGCTTGTCGCGGGTCAGCGGTTTCTCCACGCTGCCGAGCACGCGCAGGCCGTAGGCGCGGGCCATCGTCTGCACGGTGTTGAGCAGGGCCGGATCCAGCGCGCTGACCACCACCACCGCGCGCGCCAGGCGTTCCTGGGCGATGTGGCCGATACATTCGATGCCGTCCATGCCCGGCATGTCCAGGTCCACCAGCACCACGTCCGGCGGCGTCGCCTGCTTGCGCAGCACCTCGAGCGCATGCAGGCCATCGGCACCCTCGAGCACGCGCTCGATGCCGAGCTCGGACAGCAGGCGCAGGGCGATCCGGCGCTGGAAGCCGTGATCCTCCACCACCATGACCTGCAGTTCCGATCCGCTCACGCCATCTCCCCGATGCAGGCGTCGAACGCCAAGCCTACCGCAGCCGCTGGCGGCTTGCGCGGGCGACGCCGACGCCGCCCGCGGATGGCGCGCGGATCAGGGCGTGGCCGGCACCAGGGTCGCGCGATCCAGCACCCACATCGCCGGGCGGGTATCGCCGGTGAACCACAGGCACAGGTCGGTCGATGCCGGCGCATCGCGCAACGGCGCGCGCAGGGTGACGAAGCCGTCGGCGTCGGTGCTCGCCGGCATCGGCAAGGTCGCGAGCAGCGGACCGTCGCAGCCCGCGCGCAGTTCCAGTTCGCCATGCGCGGTCTTCGCCGGCTTGAACTTGCGCGCGTGCTCGTCGTGCGCCAGCTGGAAGAAATACGGGATGCGCCCGGCGCGCACCTCGACCGCAGCGATTCCGGCCAGCGGCGCCTGCTTCCAGCTCCAGCAGGGATTGAAGATGTCGACGTTGTAGATCGCGCGCGCGCCTTCGCGCGGACCATCGTCCTCGAGCCGCAGCATCAACTGGCCGGTGCACATCGCCAGCTCCTCGTCGCTGCGGCTGAGCAGCGACGCAACGCTCAGGTCGCGCGCGACCGGTGCTGCCAGTGCCATGTCGCCGAAGAACGCGCCTGCCTGCAACGTTGCCGGCAACGCCAGCGACACCGGCTGCGCGTAGCGCGGCGAGCCAGCCGTCGGCACGCTGCCGTCGGTGGTGTAGCGGATCTCGTAACCGAGCGGCTGCGCCAGCGTCACCCGGGCCTTGCCGGTCGCCTCCATCGCCGCTTCGACCAGCGGCTGGAACGGCGTCTTCGCCGCAACGATGCCGCGCGCCTGCCAGCGCGGCAGCAGCGACGGCAGGCGCTGCAGGAAATCCTGGTAGTCGCGCCCGGACTTTTGCGTCCACGCGCTTTCCGCCAGCGCGGCGATGCGCGGGAACACCGCGTGCTGCACGCGGGCGAAGCTGCGCATGTGTTCGGTCCACACGTTCGCCTGCACGCCGATGACGTGCTTCGCCTGCGTCGCATCCAGCACGTCGGGTACCGGCTCGAAGGCGTACACCGTTTCCAGGGTGACCTGGGTCGGTCGGCCTGGCTCCTCGTTCGGCGACATCGTCTGCAGGTAGTCGAGGTACAACTTGTTCCACGGCGCCATCACCACGTCGTGGCCACGCTTCGCCGCGGCGATGCCGCCCTCGGTGCCGCGCCACGACATCACCGTCGCCGACGCCGGCAGGTCGCCGTCGAGGATCTCGTCCCAGCCAATCAGCCGGCGATCGTGCGCGGAGAGGTAACGCTCCAGCCGCGCCACCATCCACGCCTGCAGGCCGGCTTCGTCCTTGACGCCCAGTTCGAGGATCCGCGCTTGCATGTTCGGCGAGGCCTTCCACTGGTCCTTGACCGCCTCGTCGCCGCCGATGTGCACGTAGCGGCCGGGGAACAGGTTCACCAGCTGGCCCATCACGTCCTCGAGGAAACGCAGGGTGGTTTCATCGGCATTGAACAGGTTGACGTTGACGCCCCATTCGTTCGACACCGCGATCGGCTGGCCCGACACGCCGAGCTGCGGATACGCGGAGATCGCCGCGGTGGCATGGCCGGGGATGTCGACCTCGGGCACCACGTCGATGTGCAGCGCGGCCGCGTGCGCAACCACCTCGCGCACCTGCGCCTCGGTGTAGAACCCGCAGTACGGCACCGGCGTGCCGGTCGCCACATCGATGCCACCGTCGCCAGCAGGAATGCGGCAGTTGCCGACCTCGGTCAGCTTCGGCCAGCCGGGCACCGGGAAGCGCCAACCCTGGTCGTCGGTGAGATGCCAGTGGAAGGTGTCCAGCTTCAATTCGGCCATCGCGTCGAGCAGGCGCTTGATCTCGTCGACCGACTGGAAATGCCGCGCCGAATCCAGCATCAGCCCGCGCCAGGCGAAGCGCGGCGCGTCGTCGATGCGCACCGCCGGCAACCACGCGGTGCCGTCGGCATCGCGCTTGAGCAGTTGCAGCAAGGTCATCGCGCCATTGAACAGGCCGTCCGCGTCGGCGGCCTGCAACACACCGCCATCGGGCGCGATGTGCAGGCGGTAGCCTTCGGCCGGCACGTCCAGGCCGGGCACGATCTTCAGTTCCAGGGTGGCGCCGGCACTCGCCGAACGCAGCGCGGTATCCGGCAGGGCATCACCCGCCAGGCGCACCAGTTGCGCGAGCACCTGTTTCGCGCGTGGTTCGCGGGCGACGAAATGGGTGTTGCCGGCCAGCACCAGCCGCCCCGGCATGGCCTGCACGGAGACCGCGCGCGGCAGCAGCGACGGCGATGCGGCAGCGGCGTCGGCGGCGAATGCCGATGCCGGTGCCGCCATCGCCGCGCACAGGGCCAGCAGGCCGGCAGGCAACAAGGTCGGGGTGCGTCGGGTCATGGCGTTGATCCTCGTGTGGCGTTGGCTTCGCCGTCCAGCATGTTGGCAAAAAAGAGGGGCCCGAAGTGCGGGCCCCGATCGGGGGTATTGCGGTACCGGGAGGTTCGATCAGAACTTGGCGCGCAGGGTCAGGTAGAACTGGCGGCCGTTGTTGTAGATGCCGCGCGGCTGGTCCTTGTTGTCCGCGTAGTACTTCAGCTTTTCCTTGGTCAGGTTCATGCCGTCCAGGCTGATCGCGAAGTGCTCGTTGAAGGTCCAGCCCACCGAGGCCGACACCGAGCGGGTATCGTCCTGGTTGAACGCGGAACGACGATCGAGGCCGTTGTAGAAATGCGAGCGGTAGTTGTAGGCGATGCGCGCGTTCAGTTTCTCGTTCTCGAAGTAGCCGATCACGTTGAACACGTTCTTCGACGCGCCCACCAGCGGACGGCCGCTGTCTTCCTGGGCATCGGTGTACGAGTAGTTGGCGCTGATGCCGAAGTTCTCGCCGATCGGCTGCTCCACCGCGAATTCCAGGCCCTTCACCGAACCCTTGGTGTTGACCGGCGAAGTGACGTCGTAGTTGCCCAGGTAGCCGTCGGGATGGGCCTGGTCGAAGGTCAAGAACTGCTGCCGACTCGTGCCCTGGCCGATGTAGCTGGACAGGTCCATGTAGTACACGCTGGCCGACAGCAGCGCGCGCGGGGCGTAGTACCACTCGAGCGCGGCGTCGAAGTTGGTCGAACGGATCGGCTTGAGGTTCGGGTTGCTGGACGAGCCCTTGCCAACGTCATTCGGACCGCTCGGCGGCGACAGGCTCAGGCCGCCGGCCAGTGCCGAATAGTCGGGACGGGCCAGGGTCTTGGTGACCGCCACGCGCGCCACCAGGTCGTCGGTGAGGTCGAACTTGAAGTTCGCGCTGGGCAGCACGTCGGTGTAGTCGTTGCTCACCAGCTGCGGGGTGAAGATGCCGAAGGCCGAACCCTGGATCGCACCCGGCGTGGTCGCGGTGCCGCCCGCCAGGTACTGCAGGACGTCCTGGCTGGTCTTGACCAGACGCACGCCGACATTACCGCTCCAGCGCTCGCCTTCCAGGTTGGCCTGGACATAGGCGGCGGTGGTCTTTTCCTCCAGGCCGAATTCGTAGACCGGGTAGCGGCGGCCAACCGGGTCGCGGGTGGTCAGCGCGTTGTAGGCGGCCATGTCCTCGGCGGTGTAGTACCAGATGTTGCGCGGGAAGGTGCCGCCCAGGCCGCTGCCATAGTCGCCCGGATAGTTGGCGAAGCTGGTCGGCCAGTTGGCCCGATCGGCCGGCGAGCGCGTACCCACCGGGCACCAGTTGGCCTGCGACCAGTCGAAGCCGACCACCGCGCCACTCGAGTTGATGCAGGCCGGGCCCTGCGCGATCACGTTGGCCGAGGAGCGGTCGTGGTTGGTCGAGCGCACGCCGAACTCGAGCGAGGTCAGCGCGCCTTTCTCGAAGAAATATTCGCCATCGACCTGGGCCCACTTGTCCTTGTCCTCGATGTCGAGGTTCTGCAGGCCGAAGATCCAGTCCAGTGCCAGGTTCGCCTGCGGTGCCGCGGTGTTCTCGTTGAGGCTGAACGATGCGGCTTCGTCGATGCCGTTCAGCGCCCACGAGGCGCCCACGCCGCCGACGCGCCATTCGGCAACGTCCTGGGTCGGGGTCTCGCCATGGCCGGTGGAGGTGCCGAGCTTGAAGTCGAAGGTGAGGCTTTCGCTGGCGCGCCAATTGGCGTCCAGCGCGAGGTAGGTGGTGCTCGCCTTCTCGTCCGGGCGCGCGATCATGTCGTACAGGCCGTACTGCGCGCCCGGGGTGCCCGGGAACGTGGCAGAAACCAGGGTGTTGTTGCGCACCACGTAACCCGGAGCGATGGGAACGTTCGCATTGATCGTGCGCGGGTTGTACAGCAGGTAGTTCCGGTTGTAGTTGGAAGCATCCAGCTTGGAGACGAATCCGGACAGGTCGACGCTGAAGTTGTCGGTGGGCTTGAACTGCACTTCCAGCAGGCCGCCACGACGCTCACGGGTCTGTTCAAACAACGCCGCGCCGATCATGCGAGGGAACCAGACGCCGTTGAGGTCGGGATGGGCGTCGGCAAATGCCTTGGTGGGGGAATCAGCAGCATTGGAAATCTGGTCGTAGCCCAGCACTTCCACGCCGTCGCGGCGCAGGGTGCGGTTCTCGTCGAAGATCTGCAGCAGCACGCCGGCGGTGGAGGCGGCATTGCGGTAGTTGAACAGCGCATTGAACTGCGAGTCGGTCTTGCCGGGCAGGTCGGAGTACACGCCACCGATCGCCACGTTGCCGGTGAACTGCTCGGCGAAGTCCAGCGGCTTGCGGGTGATGATGTCGACGGTGCCGGTGACGCCGCCCTCGGGCAGCTTGGCCTGCGAGGTCTTGTGCACCACCACCTGGCTGACCAGGCTGGACGGCAGCAGGGTGTAGCTGACGCTGCGGCCGGCGTTGTCGCTCTGGTTCAGCACGAACCAGTCGCCCGACGACACCGAATGCCCGTTGATCTGGGTCAGGGTCAGGCTGGGGTTGGTGCCGCGCATCGACACGCGGTCGTTCTCGTCGAAGCCGCCTTCGCTGGCGCCGGCAGAACTGATGGTCACGCCCGGCAGGCGCTGCAGCGAGTCGGCCACGTTCTTGTCGGGCATCTTGCCGATGTCTTCGGCGGTGACGACTTCGACGTGCGCCTTGGCATCGCGCTTCACGTCCAGCGACTTCTCCACGCTGCCGCGGATGCCGGTGACGACGACGGTGTCGAGGTCCTTGGGGTCTGTCTTCGGCGCGTCCTGCGCCACGGCCGTGCCTGTGACGCCAAGCGCGGCGACGATGCTGAGCGCCAACATGTTCTTGCGGACTTGCATGATTCCTCTCCCGGGGCAGTGGTGGCGTCGGGTCCGGTTCCTGTGGACCCTTGGCTGGTTCGTCGTTGCTTGCTGGCCCGTCCATGCGCGGCCATGTTGTTGTGGGTGGTTCGGTTACGGGTCGATGCGGTCTTGCCGTTGCTGCAGGTACCAGCTCGCCGCGCCCAGCGCGCCGAGTCGTTCGTTCTCGATCAGGCGCACCGGCACGCGCTCCAGCACGGCGCGCATCGCGCCCTTGTCGACCAGGCGCGCGCGGAAGTCGCTGCGCGGCAGGAAGTCGACCAGCTGCGGGACGATGCCGCCGGCCACGTGGACCACGCGCGCGCCGCTGACCACGGCGAGGTCGCCGATCACGCTGCCCAGCAACGCGCAGAAGGTCATCACCGCTTCCAGCGAGGTCGGGTCGCCGACCCGCGCGGCCTCGCTGATGGCGGCGGGCGCGCGCATCAACGGGCGCGTGCATTCCAGTTCGCACAGGGCCTGGTAGAGATTCACCAGGCCGGGGCCGGACACCAGTTGCTCGGTCGAGACGTGGCGGGTCCCGTGGCGCTGCATCCAGCGCAGGATCTCGACCTCGCGGTCGGTACCGGGCGCGAATGCGGTCATCCCGGCTTCGGTGGGCAGCACCACGGTGCCGCGCGGGTGCGGGATGCACACTGCCGCGCCCAGGCCGGTGCCCGGGCCGACCACCAGCGCCGGACCGGCTTCGGCCACCGCCACGCCGGGGGTCAGCAGGCGCGAGTCGGCCGGGTCGAGGCGCTGGGTGCCATGCGCCGCGGCGGCGAAATCGTTGATGACGTGCAGCTCGTGCAGGCCCAGGGTGTCGCGCAGGTCCTGCAGCGAGATCCGCCAGGGCAGGTTGGAATTGATGACCTCGCCATCCAGCACCACGCCAGCGCTGGCGATGGCCATGCGCTCGAACGCGGCGCGCGGTTGGCCGGCATCCAGCTGGCGATCGGTGAAGTCGGACAGGATCGCGGTCAGGCTGGCGTATTGCCCGCAGGGATAGCGGCGGTAATCGAGGATCTCGATGCGCTCGCCGTCGGCCTGCACCAGCGCGATGCGCGCATTGGTGCCACCGACGTCGGCAGCGACGAAGCGCGACACGGACGCGACCGACGAGGGCGCGAACACGGCTTGCGGCCGCAATGCGACCACCTCCGCTTCTCCCCCGATGCCTGCCGTATCGCCCATCCCAACATCCCCATGCCAGTGCGGCGAGGCGAATGTGCGGCGGTTTAGACAACGTTGTCAACAACCTGTCAGGAATTTTCTTCTGAAAGCCCCATTCAGCTGGAATCCGGGCCCGATTTTGTTGCGAGGCAGCAGATTTCTTGACCCGGGTGATCCACTGACAACCCTTGTTTTATCGCAATTTACGAAAACCCGTCGTTCGTGTCGGGTCAATTTCCGACAACGTTGCACCAAGACCTGACGTATGCGTCAATCCATGACCAATCGCCGCTCGCTCATCGGCCGGCGGGTCATTCCTGGGAGGGGATTCGCATGTCCACGCTTACGTCCGCCGCGCCATCCGCCGCGGCGCGCAGCCAGATCGGCTCCATCGCGATCATCGGCGCGCTGTTCTTCATCTTCGGCTTCGTCACCTGGCTCAATGGCCCGCTGATCACCTTCGCCCAGCTCGCCTTCCAACTGGACGAGGTCAACGCCTTCCTGATCCTGACCGCGTTCTTCCTGTCGTACTTTTTCCTTGCGATCCCGTCGTCGTGGATCCTCAAGCGCACCGGCATGAAGAAGGGCCTCGCGCTGGGCCTGTTCGTGATGGCCATCGGCGCGGCGCTGTTCGGCGAGTTCTGCACGCAGCGCTGGTATCCCGGCGCGCTGGGCGGCCTGTTCGTGATCGGCGGTGGGCTGGCGCTGCTGCAGACCGCGTCCAATCCGTACATCAGCATCCTCGGCCCGATCGAAAGCGCGGCGCAGCGCATCGCGGTGATGGGCATCTGCAACAAGATCGCCGGCATCCTGGCACCCTCGCCATCGGCATGCTGGTGATGGGCGGCATCGGCGACCTGTCCGCGCAGGTTGCGGCCGCGGATCCCGCGACCCGCGAACAACTGCTCGACGCCTTCGCAGCGAAGATCCACGCGCCCTATCTGGCGATGGCCGGCCTGCTCGCCCTGCTGGCGATCGGCGTGCTGTTCTCGCCGCTGCCGGAGATCGATCCGAAGACGGCGAACGCGTCCGTCGGCGCGGGCGAGGCCGCGCGCAATGGCCGCAGCATCTTCAGCTTCCCGCACTTGTGGCTGGGCGCGCTGTGCATTTTCGCCTACGTCGGTGCCGAGGTGATGGCGGGCGATGCCATCGGCACCTACGGCGCGGCGTTCGGGCTGCCGCTGGACCAGACCAAGTTCTTCACCTCGTTCACCCTGGGCGCGATGCTGCTGGGTTACGTGATCGGCCTGGTCGCCATCCCGAAGTACGTGTCCCAGCAGGACTACCTCAAGTGGTCGGCGGTGCTGGGCGTGCTGCTGGTGACGGGCGCGTATTTCACCGACGGCTACGTGTCGGTCGGCTTCGTCGCCGCGCTCGGCTTCGCCAACGCGATGATGTGGCCGGCGATCTTCCCGCTGGCGATCCAGGGCCTGGGCCGGCATACCGAACTCGGCTCCGCCCTGCTGGTGATGGGCATCGTCGGCGGCGCGATCATCCCGCGCCTGTTCGCCGGGCTGAAGCAGGACCACGATTTCCAGCTGGTGTTCCTGCTGCTGATGGTGCCCTGCTACCTCTACATCCTGTACTTCGCGATGCGCGGGCATCGCGCGGGCCGCGGCTGAGGCACGCGCGCAAACTTTTGCTTAACCGGCGACCGTTACCCTATGCGCCGCCCTTCCCACGCCAGGCCCGCGACCACGCGGCCGGCGCCCCCACGCGAGGCCACGTTGCGCAAGCCCACGATCAAGGATGTCGCCGCCCAGGCGGAGGTCTCGCTGAAGACCGTCTCGCGCGTGGTCAACGACGAGACCGGCGTGCATGCGCGCACCCGCGAACGCGTGCAGCAGGCCATCGCCCGCCTCGGCTACCTGCCGGACCCCTCCGCGCGAAGCCTGCGCACCGCGCAGTCGTACGCGATCGGCCTGCTCTACGACAACCCCAACCCGTACTACGTCATCGCGATGCAGAGCGGCGTGCTGTCGGTCTGCCGCGAATCCGGCTACGGCCTGCAGATCCATCCCTGCGATTCGTCGTCGCCGAATCTTGCGAATGAGATCGTCGAGCTGGTGCAGCATGCGCGCCTGGCCGGCATCGTGCTGGCGCCGCCGATGTCGGAACGGCAGCCCCTGGTCGATGCGCTGGTGGAGGCGGGTGTCCGCCTGGTGCGGATCGTCTCCGCCGCCACCGATCCGCAGGGCGGCAGCGCCTGCGTCTACGTGGACGACCGCGACGCCGCCTACGAGATCACCCAGCACCTGATCCAGCTAGGCCATGCGCGGATCGGCTTTTTGTGGGGCGGCAAGTCGCATGGCTCGTCGTGGGAGCGCCACAAGGGTTACGAGGACGCGTTGCGCGATTACGGCATCGCGGTCGATCCGGATCTGGTGGTGGAAGGGGATTACGCATTCGACGACGGTTTCCGCGGCGCGCGCCGGTTGCTCGGCCTGCCGCAGCCGCCGACCGCGATCTTCGGCAGCAACGACGAGATCGCCGCCGGCGTGCTCGCTGCAGCGCGATCGGGCGGGCTCAACGTGCCGTATGACCTGTCGATCGCCGGCTTCGAGGACAGCCCGTTCTCCAAGCAGAGCTGGCCGCCGCTGACCACCGCCAAGCAGGCCACCGAAGAGATCGCCCGCCACGCCGCGCGGCGCCTGCTGGACGAGATCCGCGAACAACCCGTGCAGACCCGCAACGAAGGCTTCAGCCCGGAACTGGTGGTGCGCGGCTCGACCGCACCGCCGCGGCCGAAGGTCTGAACAAATCAGCTTTTGCCTGTCATCCCTGCGAAGGCAGGGATCCAGTGTCTGTCTTATCAAAGGCCTGAAGTCACTGGATTCCTGCCTTCGCAGGAATGACGAGCCAAGTGAAGTGATCGCAAGTCAACCCTTGGCAGATAGATACCAATTTTGCATATCCGACAGAATTGCAGCCTGATATTGCCATTTGGTATTTGATTGGTATTCTTTCGGCGTGGACAGCTACCTCCTTGCCGAATTCCGTCGCCAGGCCGATGCGCATCGCGCGCCGGCATACCAGCACCTGCGGCGGGCGCTGCAGCATGCGATCGAACACGGCGTGCTCGGCATCGGCCAGGCATTGCCGCCGGAGCGCGAACTCGCCACGTTGATGGACCTCTCGCGGGTCACCGTGCGCAAGGCGATCGCCGGCCTGGTGGGCGATGGCCTGCTGGTGCAGCGTCAGGGTTCCGGCACCTTCGTCGCCGAGCGCATCGTCAAATCGTCCTCGCAACTGACCAGCTTCAGCGACGACCTGCGCGCACGCGGGCTCGACCCTAAGTCGGTGATGCTGGAACGCGGCATCGGCGCGGCCACGCCGGAAGAAGCGATGGCGCTGAACCTGTCGCCGGGCGTGCAGGTCGCTCGTTTCCACCGCCTGCGCACCGCCGCCGGCCAGCCGCTGGCGCTGGAACGCAGCAGCGTGCCCCTGGCGGTGTTGCCGGATCCAACCCTGCTGCGCGATTCGCTGTACGAAGCGCTCGCCCAACGCGGCATCCGCCCGACGCGTGCCTTGCAACGGCTGCGCGCGATCGCCTTCGACGCCGAGCAGGCACGTCTGCTCGGCCTGCCGGAAGGCAGTCCCTGCCTGTTCATCGAACGCCGCGCCTTCCTCGACGACGGTCGCGTGGTCGAGTTCACCCGTTCCTTCTACCGCGGCGATGCCTACGACTTCGTCGCCGAGCTGCATGCCCCATGAGCCTCGACACCCCACTCGCGACGCCCTTCGACCACTTTTCTTGCGGACACATGCCCATGCACGTCGCCGCCGACACCTGGATGCACAGCGAAGCGGCAGAGGCGGCAAGCGCCGTCGCCCGCCAGTTCGCCGCCAACGCCACAACGATCGATGCGCTGGTCGAACGCCTGCGCGCAAATCCACCGCGCTTCATCGTCACCTGCGCGCGCGGCAGTTCCGACCACGCCGCGACCTACGGCAAATACCTGTTCGAGACCACGCTCGGCCTGGTGACGGCCTCGGCATCGCCATCGGTGGGGTCGGTGTATGCGGTGCAGCCGAAGCTCCACGGCGCGCTGTTCGTGGTGATCTCGCAATCCGGCAAGAGCCCCGACCTGCTGCGCAACGCAGAGATCGCCAAGGCCGCGGGCGCGCACGTGGTCGCGCTGGTGAACGTGGCCGACTCGCCCCTGGCGAAACTCGCGCACACCGTGTTGCCGCTGCATGCCGGTCCCGAGACCAGCGTGGCCGCGACCAAGAGTTACCTCTGCTCGCTGGCCGCGCTGCTGCAGCTCACCGCGCGCTGGAGCGGCGACGAGCGCCTGCTCGCCGCGGTCGATGCGCTGCCGGATGCCATGCGCGCGGCCTGGGCGCAGGACTGGTCGCCGCTGGTGTCCGGCTTGCGGCTGGCGGATCACCTGTTCGTGCTCGGTCGCGGCCTGGGCCTGGGCGGTGCGCAGGAAGCTGCGCTGAAGTTCAAGGAAACCTGCGGCCTGCACGCGGAGGCGTTCTCTTCCGCCGAGGTGAAGCACGGGCCGATGGCGATCGTCGGACCGGACTTCCCGGTGCTGGTGTTCGCGCAGGACGACGACATCGGCGCCGGCACCGCCGCAGTCGCTGCAGAGTTCGTCGCGCGTGGCGCCCCGGTGTGGCTGGCACGGCCCGGTGCGAGCGGCCCCGGCGTGCTGCCGTTGCCGGCCTCGCCGCATCCGGCCTGCACCCCGATCCTCACCGTGCAAGCGTTCTACGGCGCGGCGAATGCGCTCTCGATCGCGCGCGGGCATGATCCCGACGTGCCGCCGCACCTCAACAAGGTCACCGAGACCGTCTGACATGACCACGCGCATCTTCCACAACGGACACGTCCTCACCGAACGCGGCTTCGAACGCGACGTGTGCGTGGTGGTGGAAGACGGCTTCATCGTCGCGCTGCTGCATGGTGACCCGCCAAGCGGCGATCTCGTCGACCTCGATGGCGGCTACCTGGTTCCCGGCTTCATCGATGCACAGGTCAACGGCGGCGGCGGCGTGCTGTTCAACAACGACACCTCGGTCGATGCGATCAACGCGATCGGCCGCGCGCATCGCCGGTTCGGAACCACCGGCTTCCTGCCGACCCTGATCAGCGACGATGCCGCGGTCATGCAACGCGCGATCACCGCCACCCGCGATGCGATCGAACAGGGCGTGCCGGGCGTGCTCGGCATCCACCTGGAAGGGCCGTACCTGGCACCCGCTCGCAAGGGCACCCACGACGACGCCAAGTTCCGCGTGCCCGACGCCGACGAGATCGCGATGGCGACGTCGCTCGACAATGGCATCAGTCTGTTGACGCTCGCACCGGAACGCGTGCCGACGGAAAGCATCCGGGCCATCGTGCAGCGTGGCGGCATCGTCACGGCAGGCCATACCGCCGGCAGCTACGACGAGATCCGCGCGGGCATCGATGCCGGCATCACCGGCTTTACCCATCTCTACAACGCGATGTCGCCGTTGCAGGGCCGCGAGCCCGGCGCGGTCGGTGCTGCGCTGGAGGACGACGATTGCTGGTGCGGCGTGATCGTCGACGGCGTGCACGTGCACCCCGCCAGCCTGCGCGTCGCGTTGAAAGCGAAGCCGCGCGGCAGGGTGTTCCTGGTCACCGACGCGATGCCGATGGTCGGCGGCGACGATCCCAGTTTCGATCTCTACGGCGAAACCATCACCGCGATCGACGGCGTGGTCCGCAACGCAGCGGGCGCGCTCGCCGGTTCCGCGCTGGACATGGCCAGTGCCGTGCGCAACAGCGTGCACCTGCTCGGCCTGCCGCTGGACGAAGCCTGCCGGATGGCCGCGCAGTATCCGGCGGAGTTCGTCGGCATCGGCGGCGAGCGTGGCCGCATCGCGGCGGGCTATCGCGCGGACCTGGTGCTGCTGGATGGCGAGGTGTGCGTGCAGCGCAGCTGGATTGGTGGAGTCGAATAGATCGACAATGCTACTTGGGCTTCTTTTCCTCCGGCGGCGGGCGGCCAGTGAGAACGAGGCTGCGAGCACGCTCACTCGAGGGCAGCCAGTCAGCGGGTGGCAACGACTTCGCAACAGCCGCCAACTCCGATTGCATCGTGGGTACTTCACCCTCTGTCCAGCGCCGCATGCCGGCATCGAAATCCGGTTTCAGGGAACGCGCCTGCTCTGCCATCCAATGCGTTCGCCGCAGGCGTTCCCGCCAGTGCTCGCCATCTCCGGTGTCCGCCGTCAACTCAACCATGGTTGTCTCGCCGATGAGGCGGTCAATGAGCAGATCGCCATCCGACAGCCGCTGCAGCACACTGCGACATGCACTGCCTCGGCCTGCATCCAACCGAGCGACTTTCGCAACACTGCATGCCTCGCGTAGAGGCGCATACGCACGCAACTCGTTCATTGCTGCAATCATCCCCTGCGCCATCGCAAAATCTTCCGCGCGAGGCTGTCGTTCCAGCTTCCAGACGTCCCTGAGAAACTCGGCATATTCCGGAGTCGAGCAGGCGGGCGATACGGGAAGATCGGCGAGCGCACGGGTTGCACGCATGAAACTGTCACCGTTCCTGTGGTCGAAGTAGCGCGCCTTTGCGCCACCCTCCAGCGCTTTCGCCACGCCCACCTCGTCGCCGCGCTTTTGCGCAAGCTGCAACGCCACTAGCCAACCATCCAGGTTGTCCGGTTCGAGTGCGACAAGAGTGGCGGTCGCCTCGGTCGCATCGCATTCACCGTCGCTTGCACAGTAACGTGCGTAGTACCACGCGGCCTCTGCATCGCCTGGCGCCGCTTGGGCAGCAGCTTTAAGCATCGACAGTCCGGTACCCAACTCGTCGTCGACAGGATCATTGGTGGTCGACATCGCCAGCAACGCCCTCGCGATGCGGGAATCGGTGTCACCTGCTTTTGCCAAAGCCTCCATGCGGCTCCTTCGCTGCTGGCGCATGGCCTGCTCGCAGGCTTCCAGCGCGACGGGGGTTTCTTCCGCCTCCCCTTCTTGGCGCGCTCCGCCGATCGAAGCGGGGCGGGATGAAGCCACCGTCTGCTTCGCGCGGAGCCCGTCGAAGGCAGGCGAAGGGGGCGATGAAGCGCTGTCCAACATCCACCAGACACCAGCGCCCGCAAGCCCGATCAGCACCAGGGTAAGTCGTGCAATCCGTTGCGGGGGCATCTTCATCGCCGCGATCTTAGCCGCCATCCGCCAGCGCATGGGCCATCGCCGGGCCACTGCTAAAATGGCCGGTCTTTGCTCCAACACCGTGCCAGCGCGTCGCCAGCCCCGGGGTTTCCATGACCAGCACCGCCGAACTCTCCTCGCCGTCCTCGGCGAACACCGCGCTCACCAACTCGGTGGTCGATGCCGACTACACGCTGGAGGACAAGTACCGCCGCACGCAGGGCCGCATCTACCTGAGCGGGGTGCAGGCGCTGGTGCGGTTGCCGCTGATGCAGAAGCTGCGCGACGAGCGCGCGGGGCTGGATACGGCCGGCTTCATCAGCGGCTACCGTGGCTCGCCGCTGGGCGGGTTCGACCTGGAGTTGTGGCGGGCCAAGAAGCACCTGGAATCGTCGAAGGTGAAGTTCACCCCCGGCCTCAACGAGGACCTGGGCGCGACGATGGTCTGGGGCACCCAGCAACCCGGCCTGTTCCCCGGCGCGAAGCACGATGGCGTGTTCGGCATGTGGTACGGCAAGGGCCCGGGCGTGGACCGTTGCGGCGACGTGTTCAAGCATGCGAACGCGGCGGGCACGTCGAAGCACGGCGGCGTGCTGGCGCTGGCCGCGGACGACCACAACTGCCGCAGCTCGACCCTGCCGCACGGCAGCGAGCACGAATTCGTCAGCGCGATGATGCCGGTGCTCAACCCGGCCGGCGTGCAGGACATCCTCGACATGGGCCTGCTCGGCTTCGCGATGTCGCGCTTCACCGGCCGCTGGGTCGGTTTCAAGACCATTGCCGAGACCGTGGAGTCCTCCGCCTCGGTCGATGTCGATCCGTTCGCGATGCAGATCGTGGTGCCCGGCGATGCCGACTTCGAGATGCCGCAGGGCGGCCTCAACATCCGCTGGCCGGATCCGCCGCTGGACCAGGAGATGCGCCTGCACCGTTACGCGGTCAAGGCCGCGCAGGCGTTCGCGCGGGCCAACGGCATCGACCGCATCGTGGTGGATTCGCCGAATGCGCGGCTCGGCATCGTCACCACCGGCAAGTCCTACCTCGACGTGCTGCAGGCGCTGGAATACCTGGGCCTGGACGAAGCCGCCTGCCGCGACCTCGGCATCCGCGTGTACAAGGTCGGCATGACCTGGCCGCTGGAACCGGTCGGCATCCGCGCCTTCGTGCGCGGGCTGGAAGACATCCTCGTGGTCGAGGAAAAGCATTCCTTCATCGAGTCGCAGATGAAGGAACTGTTCTACAACTTCGATGGCCAGCGCCCGAGCATCGTCGGCAAGTACGACGAATCCGGCGATTGGATCCTGCCGAGCACCGGCGAACTGACCCCGGCGCGCATCGCGGGCGTGATGGCCAAGCGCATCCAGCGCTTCCACGACAGCGAACACATCCGCGACGTGCTGCGCTGGATGGAAAACAAGGAAGGCGAGCTCGCATTGCCGCGCGCCAACTTCCCGCGCGTCCCGCATTATTGCAGCGGCTGCCCGCACAACAGCAGCACCAAGGTGCCGGAAGGTTCGCGCGCACAGGGCGGCATCGGTTGCCATTACATGGTGACGTGGATGGACCGCAGCACCGACACCTTCACCCACATGGGCGGCGAAGGCGTGACCTGGGCGGGCCAGGCGGCGTTCACCGAGACGCCGCACATCTTCCAGAACCTGGGCGATGGCACCTATTTCCACAGCGGCTCGCTGGCGATCCGCCAGTCGATCGCGGCCGGCGTCAACATCACCTACAAGATCCTCTACAACGACGCAGTGGCGATGACCGGCGGCCAGCCGGTCGACGGCACCCTGACCGTGCCGCAGATCGCCCACCAGATGCGCGCGGAAGGCGTGCAGACCATCGTCCTGCTCAGCGACGACATCGACAAGTGGACCGATCCGTCGATCTTCCCGAACGGCGTGAGCTTCCACGACCGTCGCGAACTCGATGCCGTGCAGAAGACGCTGCGCGAGGTGAAGGGCGTCTCGATCCTGATCTTCGACCAGACATGTGCGACGGAAAAGCGCCGCCGTCGCAAGCGCGGCAAGGTGGTCGATCCGCAGAAGCGCGTGGTCGTGAATTCACTGGTCTGCGAAGGCTGCGGCGACTGCGGCCAGAAGAGTTTCTGCGTGAGCGTGCTGCCGAAGGACACCGAGTTCGGCCGCAAGCGCGAGATCGACCAGAGCAACTGCAACAAGGACTACAGTTGCGTCGAGGGCTTCTGCCCGAGCTTCGTCACCGTGCACGGCGGCAAGCCGCGCAAGGGCAAGAAAGTGAACGCGGCCGACAAGCTGGCCTCGATCCCAGCGCCGCAAATCCGCAGCGACCTGTCGCAGCCCTGGAACATCCTGATCACCGGCGTCGGCGGCACCGGCGTGGTGACCATCGGCGCGTTGCTGGGCATGGCCGGGCACCTGGAAGGCAAGGGCTCGAGCGTGCTCGACCAGACCGGCCTGGCCCAGAAGGGCGGCGCGGTGACCACGCATATCCGCATCGCCAAGTCGCCGGCCGACATCCACGCCGTGCGCATCGCCGCCGGCGAGGCCGACCTGGTGCTGGGCTGCGACATGGTGGTGGTCAACGACTACTGGGTGCTGTCGAAGATCCGCCCCGAGCGCAGCACCGTGGTGATGAACACCTACGAGGCGATGCCGGGCACCTTCACCACGCGCCCGGACATGCAGTTCCCGGCCGCCGACATCGTCAAGGCGGTGAGCTCCGCGCTCAACGGCGAGGTGCCGCTGCTGATCGACGCGACGCACATCGCCACCGCGTTGATGGGCGACGCGATCGCCGCCAACCTGTTCATGCTCGGCTACGCCTGGCAGCAGGGACTGGTGCCGATCTCGTTCGACGCGCTGATGCGCGCGATCGAACTCAACGGCGCCGCGGTGGAGATGAACAAGACCGCGTTCGCGTGGGGTCGCCTCGCCATGGTCGACCTCGCCTCGGTGGTCGAGGCCGCCGGCATCGTCCGCAATGCGCCGACCACTGCGGAACGCACTGCGTTGCCGTTGCCGTTGCTCGGCGCCACCAACAACGATGCCGGCGAGTCCGGCCTCACCCCGTTCGCCGCCGACCTGCGCCGCGAGGACGAACTCCGCCACGTGCCGGCCAATGCGGGCAGCGACATCGCCTTCCTACCCCTGGACGATGCACGCCTCTCGCGGTCGCTGGACGAGGTCATCGCGCGCCGCGTGGCCTTCCTCACCGAATACCAGAACGCGAAGTACGCCAGGCGCTATTCCGATTTCGTGGCCAAGGTGCGCGCAACCGAAAGCGCGAAGGCGCCGGGTAGCACCGACCTGTCGGAAGCGGTGGCTCGCTACTTCTTCAAGCTGATGGCCTACAAGGACGAGTACGAAGTGGCGCGCCTGTACACCAGCGGCGACTTCAAGCGCCGCGTGGCGCAGCAGTTCGAAGGCGACTACAAGCTGAAATTCCACCTCGCGCCGCCGCTGTTCGCGAAGAAGAATGCGCAGGGCCAGCTGCTGAAGAAGGAATACGGCAGCTGGATGCTCACCGCTTTCGGCCTGATGGCGAAGCTGCGCGGCCTGCGCGGCACCCCGCTCGACATCTTCGGCTACACCGCCGAACGCCGCAGCGAGCGCGCCCTGATCGGCGACTATGAGAAGACCGTGAGCGCGCTGTTCGACAAGCTCGATGCCGGCAACGTCGACCTGGCCGCCGACATCGCCAGCATCCCCGAGCAGATCCGCGGCTATGGCCACGTCAAGGAAGCCCACCTGCACAAGGCCAAGGCCCGCGAAGCGGAGTTGCTGAGGGAATGGGTCAACCCGTTGCGGGTGGTGCAGGCGGCCTGAATCTATTCAATATCTATTCTGCATCAGTCCGTATCAGTCCGTATCAGTCCGTATCAGTCCGCTGAAGCGGGCTTGATTATCTATTCAATTATCTATTCAATCGGTGCATGGCGGATGCCCGAACCATGCAACTGGAAGACCTGCTCCACCGCAACGGCCCACTGACCGCTGCGGCCTTGGGGCAGGCGTTGGGCGTCAGCCAACCCAGCGTCTCCCGCCTGCTGGCGGCGGCGGGGGATCGCATCGTCCGCATCGGACGCGCGCGCGCCAGCCGCTATGCGCTGGGCCACGACATTGCTCGTGCCGGCAACCGATGGCCGCTCTACCGGATCGACGACGCAGGTCGCGGCGCACCGCTGGGCGAACTGCGCGCACTGCATGGCGGCGGCTTCCACCTCGAACCCGCGCACCCGCTGCCAGCATTCGTGCATGGCAGCTTTTCCGATGGCCTGTTTCCCGGGCTGCCGTGGTTCCTCGACGACCAGCGCCCGCAGGGATTCCTGGGTCGCGCGTTCGTGCGTCGCGTCGCGCCCGACATCGGTGCGCCCGACGACCTGGTCCGCTGGCAGGCCGATGATGTGGTGCTAGCCCTGCTGCGCCATGGCGAAGACGAACCCGGTGACTTGGTGATGGGTGAAGATGCCCTGCAACGCGCGCTGAAGGCGATGCTGTCGCCCGATGTGATCGCCCTGTCGGAACGCGCGACCCGTTATCCCGAATTCGCGGAAGTAGCGCTCGCAGGCGAAGACATCGGCTCGTCCGCGGGCGGCGAACAGCCGAAGTTCACCGTGTTGTTGCAGGGCGACGACGGCACGCGCGCGGTGATCGTCAAGTTCAGCGAACGCAGCAGCACGCCAGCGGGCCAGCGCTGGGCGGATCTTCTGCAGTGCGAACATCTTGCGGGCGAGGTCTTGCGCGACCACGGTATCGCCGCCGCGGAAAGCGAACTCATTCGTGCCGACGGCCGGGTGTTCCTGCAATCCACCCGCTTCGACCGCACGCCCGTGCTCGGCCGGCGCGGACTGGTGTCGCTGGCCGCGCTGGATGCCGCGTATTACGGCCACGGCCGCATCGACTGGTGGAAGTTCGCGCCGCAACTGCAGCGCGATGGCTGGCTGGCTGCGGACGATGCGCGGACACTCGCATTGCGCGGTTGGTTCGGTGCATTGATCGGGAACAGCGACATGCACCTGGGCAACGCCAGCCTGATCCTGGCCGACGCGCGCCCGCTGGCGTTGGCACCCAGCTACGACATGTTGCCGATGGCGTTGCGACCCGCTTCCACCGGCGAAATCGTGCCGCGTACGCTGGACATTCCCGCGCCGCTGCCGGAACACCATACGGACTGGCTGTCGGCGGCCGATATGGCGATGCGGTTCTGGACGCGTGTTGCAGCGAGCGAAGGCATTACCGCCACGTTCCGCGACATCGCCGCCATGCAATTGCAGAAACTCGACGCCGCGCGCCGTCGCTTCGCTTGAATCAGGGCGCGGCGACCGCACCCACAGCAGCGCCAGCACCCAGCGTGCCTGCGCGCGCGGCGGCGAGGATCTGCCCGGCGCTGCGGCCATCGCAGGCGAAGCTGCGGCCGCGTTGCAGGAACGCGGCGTCGTCGGCGTAGGAGAACAGCAGTTGGCGCTGCTTGAGGGTGTCGATGACGACCTTCGCCACCTGCTCGCGCAAGGCCGGGCAACCCTGGCTGCGACCGAGCCGTCCCTGCGTGCGGATCAGCTCGGGATTCGCGTACCAGGCGCCGTGCATGACGATGGCGCGAGAACGCGCGTGATCGTTGAAGCCGGGATCGAGTCCATCCATGCGCAGCGAATAGCCGTTGCCGCCCTGGTAGGTCTCGGCGGTGCGGAACAGGCCCAGGCTGGTGGCGTGGCTGCCGTCCTCGTTGGAGAAGCGCTTCGCGATGTTGTCGCCGGTGCCGGAACCGTGGGCCACGTGTTCGTTGAACAGCAATGCATCGCCCGCCACGTCGAACACCCACAGGCGCTTCTCGGTGGACGGCCGCGAGTAGTCGATCACCGCGAGCTTGGCCTCGTCATCGACCTCGCCATTGCGCAGGGCGCAGGCGCGCGCCTCCAAGGCAAGCGCGAGCACGCCAGGATCAAGACCCGGCGCCAGGCGGCGGATGCGATCCAGCGTCGAGGACGGCATCGGCGTGGTCGCGGACGGCGCGACTGCGACCACAAGCGGCGGTGCCATCACGGGAGCCGCAGTGACGGTGTCGGTACGCGTCGCCGGGCCGGCACAGCCGGCCAGCAGGGCGGCCGCACACGCGGTGGCGGGCAGTCGGAGCTTGCGCATGGCGCGACCTTACCGCCACGCCACGTTGATGTCGCTGAACGCGCGCGTCGAAGCTGAACGACCGCGCGCGCTTCGACGGATCTGCGACGACGGTCGTTACTTGCGTGCGGTCAGCATCGGCGTGAGCGTGTCGGGCTTGCCCTCGATGCGCTCCAGGTGCGGATAGCGCAGGCCGCCGCGGTAATCGAGCCTGATCGTGCGGTAGATGTCGAAGTCGCGCAGCATCAGTTCGATCGGCGCGCCGGTCTTCGCCGCGGTCACCGCTTCGTCCAGCACGTCCTTGTCGTAGGCCAGGCCGTTGACCGCGACCACGGTGCTGCCGCTGCCGATGCCGGCCTTGAACGCCGGGCTGTCCCAGCGCACGTCGCCGATCACGCCTTCCTTGTTCAAGGACAGGCCCAGCGAATAGGTGTAATCGGCACCGCCGCCGCGGGAACTGGCCTTGGCGTAGGCATTCGGTTCGTCCTTGTAGACCAGCTTCCAGCCGCTGGCCTCGATGCCGCCGGTGAGGGCGACCTTGCCGTCCAGGCGATCGCGCAGGAAGGTGGTCCAGTCGTGCGGCTGCACGCCGTTCAGCGTCTTCACCACGTCCTCGAAGGTGTAGGTGTTCTGCACTTTCCATTCGCCGTCATTGACCCCGAAGAACGCGCGGGCGAAATCGTCCAGCGACTTGCGTCCGCCGCTCTTCGTGCGGATCAGCGCGTCGGCTTCCCACCAGATCATCTGGCCGCCGCGGTAGTAGTCCTCGCTCATCTGGTAGTTCAGGTACGCACGCGAAGCGCGGCCGACCACGATCGGGTCGTTGGTGGTGTCCTGGATACCGCGCCACTGCAGGCCCGCGCGGTTATCCGCATACGTCGCCGCGACCAATGCCAGCGCATCGCGCGAGGCCGCCAGCGGGCGCAGGCCGCTGCGCGCAGCCAGCACGTTGCCCCAGAACTGGGTCTGCCCCTCGTACACCCACAGCAGGCTGTCCTGCATCGGCACGTTGAAATTCGGCGTCCACAGGTCGGCACCGCGACGGTACTTGCCGTTCCACGAGTGCACGAACTCGTGCGCCAGCAGGTCGGTGAAGCCGGCCTTTTCGTTCCAGCCGGTGAAGTAGTCGGTACCCACGCCATTTTCGCTGGAACGCTGGTGCTCCAGGCCGTTGCCGCCCATCTGTCCCGACAGCGAAAACAGGAACTGGTAGTGGTCGTAATGCTGCGCGCCGAACAGCTTCAGCGTTTGCTCGACCATCGCCTTGTGGATGGCGACCTGCGCGGGCTTGGCTTCGAGGAACTTCGCGGCATCCGCGACCACGCCCAGGCGCACCGGCACCTTGCTGCCGGCCGGGGTGAGGTCGATGTTCTTCGCATGGCGACCGGCGTAGACCGGCGAGTCGACCAGGATGTCGAGCGGCACGTCCTGGTAATCCACCGTGTCGCCGCTGCGACCCTGCTCGTGCAGCGCGGTGAACGCGGTCCAGCCGGCCGGATAGGTGACGCGCGGATCGAACATGATCTTGCCTGCGTAGTGCCCGGCCGGGTACAGCACGGTGGAGAGGAACTGCAGGTTGAGCATGCGCGGGGTCATCACCACGCGGCCCTGGCCGCTGCCGGTCGCGGTCAGGAAGTCGAATTCCGCGGTGATCTGGGACACGCCCTGCGGCACGTCCAGGTGGAAGGCATGCACGTTCAGCGTGTCGCGCTTCCACTCCAGTTTGCGGTTGCCCGCCTTGAACGTGAGCCCGGCGATCTTGTCGATCGCGCCGCGCGGCGAATGCCCACCCGGCACCCACGCCGGATACAGCAAGGTCAGCGGCCCCGATTGCACCGGGATGGTCTGCCTGACCTTGAAGATGCGCTGGTTGAGGTTGGTGGCATCGATGTCGAGCCGGATCGTGCCCGGCGCATAGGCCACGTCGCGCGGCGCGGGGATCGACGATGCGTCCTGCGCATGGGCGCCGCCGGCAAGCAACAGGGACAGGGCGACGGGCAACAGGCGACGATGCATCGGGCAACTCCAGGGCGGGACGTGATCGTCCATCCTAGGACGTCGTTGCGCGATCGCGCCTGCCGGAAGCCATGTACGCGCAGTTAATCCGCGTCCGACCATGCTCGCTGCATCACAGTCCCGGGAATCCGCCCATGTCGCTGCGCCCGTTGTTCCTGCTTCCCACCCTGCTCGCGCTTGCAGCCTGCGCCTCGCAGCCCGCAGCCGACGAACCGACCGCAGGTATAGGCACCTGCAATGCCGAACCCGCGCAGTCTTACGTCGGCAAGCCTGCCAGCGATGCCAATATCGAAGCCGCGTTCAAGGCCTCCGGCGCGAAGACCATGCGCTCGATCAAGCCAGGCCAGGCGGTGACGATGGATTACCGCGAGGACCGGGTGAACGTGTACCAGGACGCAAGCGGCAACATCGAACGCATCGGCTGCGGCTGATCGCTTCGTACGTCAGGCTGTGGGCTCGTCCGCAGCCTTGGCCGGCAGGTGCGCGGCATCGGTAAAACGCCAGGCCACGAACGCCGCGATCGCCAGCATCAGCGCGGCGATGAGGAACGCGATGCCGGGCATCCGCACCGGCGCGTGCGGGCCGATGAAGAACCCGAACGAACCGGCGAACACCGCCGGGGCGAAGATCCCGGCCAGCGACACCAGGCTGCTCATCGAACCCTGGATGCGACCCTGCGCATCGGCCGGCACCTGTTGGGTAATCAGCGCCTGCGTCGCCGGCGCGGCGATCGCCCACAGCGCGCTGATCGGCAAGCCAAGCATGAACCACCAGCCGCTGCCAGCCAGTCCGTAGATGCAGAAGCCCACGGTGCCGCAGGCCAGGCCGAACAGCACCGCGCGGCGTTCGCCCAGCGCCTTCACCAGCCGGCCGACCAGCAGCACGTTGACGATCACGCTGAGCACGCCGACCACCGACAGCACATAGCCGGCCTGCTTTTCCTTCCAGCCGTAGGCGGCATCGGCGAACAGCACGAACGTGCTCGGATACACGTAGTGGGCGAAGTTGGCGATGAACACCACCGCGACCAGGCCCCAGATCTGCGGATACTCGCGCAGCATCTTCACCCCGCCCATCGGCTTGGCATGGGTCCAGTCGAAACGCGGCGTGCGCTTCTCCTTCGGCAGCGATTCCGGCAGCACGAACAGGCCGTAGCAGAAGTTGAGCAAGGCGAGCCCCGCCGCGAACCAGAACGGCAGGCGATGGTCGATATCGCCGAGCACGCCGCCGATCAGCGGGCCGATGATGAAGCCCAGCCCGAACGCCGCGCCGATCATGCCGAAGCTCTTCGCGCGTGCTTCCGGCGCGGTGACGTCGGCGATGTAGGCATTCGCGGTGGTGAAGCTGGCCGAGGTCACCGCCGAGATGATCCGGCCGACGAACAGCCAGGCCAGGCTCGGCGCCAGCGCCATGAACATGAAATCCAGGCCCAGCCCGAGGCACGAGATCAGGATTACCGGGCGCCGGCCGTAGCGATCCGCCAGCGCGCCCTGGATCGGCGCGCTGAAGAACTGCACCAGCGAGAACGCGAAGGCGAAGGCACCGGTCCAGTACGCGGCGGTGGACGTATCGCCGCCGACGAATTCCTGCACCAGGTGCGGCAGCACCGGGATGATCACCCCGAACGCCAGCACGTCGATCAGCACGGTGATGAAGATGAAGATCAGCGCGGCCTGGCGTGCGCCGCCGTTCAATGGATTCGTCGCGAGGGGTGCGTTCAAGTGGAATCCCGTTGCCTTGCGATGACGCAGCGGCGTGGAGGTGGATGTACAGGTTGCGCCGCGGGCAGCGCGCGATTGTCAGCTGCCGAAGGCGTCCGTGGCCAGCCACGTGGCGTGGTCGCGCACATCGTCGGCCCAGCGCGCCACCTGCTCTTCGAAGCGGGCCACGTCGCCGGCGAACAGCGCGCGCGCCGCGTCCTCGAAGCCGGGCGCGTCGCCGGCCATCGCCTGCATGAAGCGGAACGTGGCTTCCTGCGCGGCGCGGCGGCGGTCGTCGCCGGAGGACACCTTGCGGGCCTCCTCCACCAGCTTGCGCAATGCGACGGACGCACCACCGGGCTGCGCGGCCAGCCAGTCCCAGTGACGCGGCAGCAGGGTGATCTCGCGGGCGACCACGCCCAGCTTCGGTCGGCCCGGCTTGCGCGGCACCGGCGCGGCATCCGCACTGGCCGAGAGTTGCGGTTGCGCCAGCAGGCGCAGCAGGTCGGCGGCGGGCAGCTCCAGCGGCACTTCGATGGTGCGTGCGTCGGCATCGTCGAACACCAGCACCGGCCGGTCGGGATGCAGGTCGAAGGCCTGCTTGGCCTTCATCGCGACGTGGCGGAGTTCGCCGCTGGCGATCCGTTGCGGGCCGGAAAACGCGGTGCAACGCAGGGATGGACTGGACATGCGCGCCTCCAAAACGAGGCGCTTATTTTATCCGGGCAAAATCAAACGTCAATCTGCCGTTCGCGCCAGTTGGCCGGAAGTCGACCATGCAACGCGGACGCCGCGATCGCAGCATGGCCCATCGCTACGCTGATCTGGTTGAGCGCGCTGACCACGTCGCCGATCGCGTACAGCCCGTCGACGCTGGTCTGCATGCGCGCGTCCACGACCAGTTCGGCGTTGTCGTCCACCGCCGCACCGAGCTCGCTGGCCAGGCGCGACTGCGCATCGCTGCCCAGCACCGGATACAGCGTGTCGAAGCGGCGCGTGCCGGCGGCGGTCTCGACCTCGCAACCGTGCTCGTCGCAACGCATGGACAGCGCAGGCGGCAGCAATTCGATGCCGGCCTGCTCGGCGACTTCGGCGCATTCGGGCGACGGCTCGCCGGCCTGGCTGGGCACCACCGCGACGGTGCGCGAGAAGCTGCGCAGGAACGCCGCGTGGTGGATGCCGACATCGACCGGTGCCAGCACCGCGATGTCGGCGTCGCTGGCCTCGTAGCCGTCGCAGATCGCGCACAGCCGCACCGCGTGCGAGGCAATGCCGACCTCCAGCCCGTCCATCGCCGGCATCACGTCGACCACGCCGGTGGCCAGCAACACGAAGCGCGCGCACCACGTGCGCCCGTCCGCGGCAGTGGCGACGAATGCTTCGCCGTCGCGCTGCAGCCGTTCGATGCGGCCGTCCTCGATCGACACACCGAACGCTTCGGCCTGCGTGCGCAGCTTGCCGAGCAGGGCATCGCCGCCGATCCCGTGGGGGAAGCCCGGGCAGTTGTGGCTGGTCGGGATCCAGCGCGCGCGGCTCTTGCCGGCATCGACCACCACGAAGCGCCGATGGAAACGTGCGAGATACGTGGCAGCGGTCAGCCCGGCAGGACCGGCGCCGACCACCAGCACGTCGAGCAGGTCGTCAGCGCTTGCCACCGACATCGATGAAACGCAGGAATTCGGCGCGGGTGCGCGCGTCGTCGCGGAACCCGCCGAGCATCTTCGAGGTCACCATCGACACCCCGCGCTTGTGGATGCCGCGCGTGGTCATGCACTCGTGCGCGCCCTCCACCACCACGCCGACGCCGCGTGGATGCAAGGCGCGCTGGATGCAATTGGCGATCTGCGCGGTCATCTTTTCCTGCACCTGGAAACGCCGCGCGTAGGCCTCGACCACGCGCGCCAGCTTGCTGATGCCGACGACCTTGCCGTCCGGCAGGTAGCCGATGTGCACCTTGCCGATGATCGGCGCCATGTGGTGCTCGCAATGGCTTTCGTACTCGATGTCGCGCAGCACGATCATCTCGTCGTAGCCGGCGACTTCCTCGAAGGTGCGCGCCATGTACTCGTCCGGATCCAGCGCGTAGCCGCTGAACCAGTCCTCGTAGGCCTTGGCCACGCGCTTCGGCGTGTCCAGCAGGCCTTCGCGCGCCGGATCGTCGCCGGACCAGCGCAGCAGCGTGCGCACCGCGTCCTCGGCCTGCGCGCGGCTGACCTGGTTGCGAACATCGTCGTTGCGGTTGTCGGACATGCGGCCGCCGGCCTTCGCGGAATCGGGAGCGCCATGGTAACCCGCAGGCCTCGGCGGCAGCGGACGCCACGCGGACTCGCCCGCGATGCTCAAGCGGCATAGAAACTTGCGCTCCGCGCATTTCCACGCGGCGAGGCGGGCGTCGTGACCATTCGCATAGGCAGCGCAGTCCGGCAGGCCACACAATCCGCTTGCCTTCTCCCCCAAGGATCCCCCGATGCCGCCCTTCCTCCCCCGCTCAGCGCTCGCGCTTGCCGTCTCCCTCAGCCTCGGCCTTGGCATGGCTGCCTGCTCGAAACCCGCCGCCGACACCACGCCTGCCGCGACCACGGCCGCCGCTGCGCCCACCGCCGAAGAGGTCAAGGCCGAATCCGCGCGGCTCAACACGTGGTTCGAGAAGAAGTACGAGGAACAACTGCAGTTCAGCCCGATCCAGCTGACCATGCTCGGCCGCAAGGAGCTGTACGACCAGATCGACGACATGTCGGAAGCCGGCATGCGCAAGCAGCTGGCCTGGCAGGAAGCCTCGGTGAAGGAGATGGAAGCCGGCTTCAAATACGAATCGCTGGATCCGGAAACGCAGTTGTCGTTCGACCTCTGGAAGAAGCAGTACGAGAACGCCCGCGACGGCATGGCCTTCATCGGCAACGGCTATCCGTTCGAGCAGATGGGCGGCGTGCAGAGTTTCGCGCCCACCTTCCTGATCAATTTCCACAAGGTCGCCGACGAGAAGGACTACCTGGCCTACATCGCCCGCCTGCAGAAGCTCGGCACCGCCTTCGACCAGGCGCTGGAGCGCGCGCGCGCGTCCTCCGCCAACAACATCCGCCCGCCGAAGTTCGCCTATGAAGGCGTGATCGACCAATCGAGCAAGATCATAGCCGGTGCGCCCTTCGATGGCGGCAAGGACAGCGCGCTGTGGGCCGATGCGCAGGCCAAGGCCGATGCGCTGGTGAAGGATGGCAAGGTCAGCGCCGAACGCGCCACCGCGCTCAAGGCGGAAGCGCGCAAGGCGCTGCTCGACAGCGTCAAGCCGGCCTACGAGCGGATCATCGCGTTCGCCCGCGAGGAACTGCCGAAAGCCGCGGTGAATCCGAGCGGCGTGGGAACGACACATGCCAATGGCGCGGCGTACTACGCGCACCAGTTGAAGACCAACACCTCCACCGGCATGTCCGCCGACGAGATCCACCAGCTCGGCCTGTCCGAGGTCGCGCGCCTGCGCGGCGAACTGGAAGCCGTGCAGAAGACCATGGGCGTCGAGGGCGACCTGCCGGCGTTCTTCAAGCACGTGCAGTCCGATCCGGAGCGGCTGTTCCCGAACACCGACGAAGGCCGCCAGGCCTACATCGACGAGGCCAGCGCCGACATCGCCAACATCAAGGAGCACCTGCCGGACTACTTCGGCCTGCTGCCCAAGGCCGACCTGGTGGTCAAGCGCGTTGAGGCCTTCCGTGAACAGCCCGGTGCCGCCCAGCATTACTACCCCGGCACGCCGGACGGCACGCGCCCCGGCGTGTACTACGCGCACCTGGTCGACATGAACTCGATGCCGAAGACCGAGCTCGAGGTGATCGCGTACCACGAAGGCCTGCCGGGCCATCACATGCAGATATCGATCGCACAGGAACTCACCGGCGTGCCGACCTTCCGCACCCAGGCCTTCGACACCGCGTACACGGAGGGCTGGGGCCTGTATTCCGAATGGCTGGCCAAGGAAATGCCCGGGACCTACCAGACGCCGTACTCGGAATACGGTCGATTGATGTCGGAGATGTGGCGCGCGATCCGCCTGGTGGTGGACACCGGCATGCACGCCAAGGGCTGGACCGAGCAGCAGGCGGTCGACTACTTCCGCGCCAACAGCTCGGTACCGGATGCGGCGATCAAGTCGGAGATCCAGCGCTACCTGGTGATGCCCGGCCAGGCCACCGCGTACAAGGTCGGCATGATCAGGATCCAGCAGTTGCGCAAGAAGGCCGAGACCGAACTCGGCGAGAAGTTCGACATCCGCGGTTTCCACGACACCATCCTCGGCGGCGGTGCCATGCCGATGGACCTGCTGGAACGGCGCGTGGACAGTTGGATCGCGAGCAGGAAGACAAGCTGATCGCGGCGGCGGGGGCTGTCTGAATTTTTGTGTGTGAGGCGGTTTTTGGACCTGTCTCTCAGCGCGGCGCGAGGGTGCAGGAAACTTCACTCTGGCCCCTTTTTTACCGGGAAATCCACTCTGACCCCATTTCCCTTCCGCCGGCTATTCCACCAGCGCATGACTGGTATGCCGATGCCCTTCCGTGGGTAGATGCGCGCAACGCACTGCACGGAACCGCCGATGACCACCCGCAGGGACCTGTTCAAGGCGATGGCCGTGGGCGCACTCGCGGCGCCGCTGCAAGGCATCGCCGGCACTGCATCGGCCGAGACCTGCACCTCGCGCACGCCGACGTGGGGCCGCGGCATCGAAGGCCAGCGCAAGGCCGACCTCGGCGACGGCAGCTACCTCAATCCGATCATCGCCGCCGACCATCCGGATCCGACCATCCTCAAGGATGGCGACGATTACTACATGACGTTCTCGTCGTTCCTCTCGTATCCGGGACTGGTGCTCTGGCATTCCACCGATCTGGTCAACTGGGCGCCGGTCGGCCCCGCGCTGCACACGCACCTCGGCGACATCTGGGCGGTCGACCTGTGCAAGCACGGCGATCGCTATTTCATCTACATCCCGGCGAACCCCACCGGCGATGGCTGGTCGATCTTCGTGATCTGGACCGACGACATCCGCGGGCCGTGGAGCGCGCCGGTCGACCTCGGCATCCGCGGCTGCATCGATCCCGGCCACGTGGTCGGCGAGGACGGCAAGCGCTATCTGTTCGTCAACGGGATCCGCAAGATCCGCCTGCGCGACGACGGCCTGGCCACCGACGGCGAGCTGCAGGACGCCTACCAGCCATGGCGCTATCCGGCGCACTGGATCACCGAGAACTTCGCGCCCGAAGGCCCGAAACTGCTGTGGCGCGACGGCTGGCTCTACCTGGTCACCGCGGTCGGCGGCACCGCCGGCCCGGCAACGGGCCACATGGTGATCGCCGCGCGTTCGCGCTCGGTGCACGGCCCGTGGGAACACTGCCCGCGCAATCCGCTGGTGCGCACGCTGAGCGCCGACGAACCATGGTGGTCGCGTGGCCACGCAACCCTGGTGGAAGGCCCGGCCGGCGACTGGTGGATGGTCTATCACGGCTACGAGAATGGCTTTCGCACACTGGGCCGGCAGACCTTGCTGGAACCCGTCGAGTGGACCGATGACGGCTGGTTCCGCGCGATGGGTGGTGATCTGTCGAAGCCGTTGCGCAAACCCGCCGGCGGCAAGGCCGGCGCCGCCAGTGCCGCGTTATCCGGCGGCTTCGAGGCCGAACGCTTCGGCACGCAGTGGTGCTTTCACCAACCCGGCCCGGACGAAGACAAGCGCATCACGCGCGATGGCGATGCGCTGATCCTTGCCGCGTCGGGCACATCGCCCGCCAAAGTGCGCCGCTGGTCTGCCAGGTCGGCGACCGCGCCTGCCAGGTCGAGGTGGCGATGGAACTCGATGGCAGCGACGTCGAGGCCGGCCTGCTGCAGTACTACAACCCGAAAGCCTTCATCGGCCTGGGCTTCACCGCGGACACCGTCAAGACCTGGCAGTACGCCGAGGAATTGCCATGGGCACGCGTGCCGCGCGCGAGACGATCGGTGCGCGTGCGCATGACCAACAACGCGCACGTGGTCACCTTCGAGTATTCGCAGGACGATGGCCGCAGCTGGACCGTGCATGGAAGTCTCCGGCATGCACCACAACGTGTTTGGCGGCTTTCTCAGCCTGCGTGTCGGTTTGTTCGCCATCGGCAAGGGCGCGGTGCGCCTGCGCGACTTCCGCTATCGCGCGCTGGAAGAATCCACCGCAGGCTGACGAAGGCAGCGCGATTAGCTGGCAACCCGTGCCGTCACCAAGCTGACTGGCACCTCATCCAATCTTTGCGTTTTCTTCGCGATCCGCAAATGGGCAGTGGCGCATCCTTCACTCGTGGTCAGGACGGCCACGTACAACCCCCACGTACATCACAGGAGTGCAATCGATGCCCACCAACCCGCAGAACAATCCGCAGACCAACAAGGACCAGAACCAGCACGGACGCGACCAGCAGCTTGCCGGCAACAATCCCGCCAGGCAGGCACGCGACCAGCAGGACCTGGACAAGAACCGCGACGCGAAGCAGTCGCCCGGGCGCGACACCAGCCAACGCTGACGTCCGCAGCGACCTTGATCAGCGAAGGGCAGGCAACCGCCTGCCCTTCGCGTATGTGCGAGTCACGCCATCGACGCGGACGACGGCGTCGGCTTCCAGCCCAGCACACGCGCCGGCAACATGAGCAGCGCACTCAGGAACGCGAACAGCGCCGAGAACGTGATGCCGAGCAGGCGGAACGGCAGCGACAACAGCCACGCGATCGGCCACAACACCAGCGCCAGCAACGCCAGCGGCCAGCACAGCACCAGCAGCAGGCACCAGGCGGACAGGGCGATCAGGGTCTTCATGGCTTCGGGTCTCGCGAATGGAAATATGGAAATGGAGTCAGAGTGAATTTCCCGCCGACCAATGGTGGATCAAAGAACCATGTCGGGAAACTTCACTCTGACCCCATTCCCTACGCCGAGCCATTCCGCTGCAAGCACTTTGCGACGAAACCCCGGATGCGGCGACGAAGTTTCGTCTAAGACACTCATGCGCTCGCCGCAGGCGCAGGCGCAGACGCCCGCGGCCGGCTCGGCAGGGCATGCCGCAGGATCCGCCAGACGACTTGCCCGAACTGCACCGGCATCGACCCGGTGTTGTAGTGCTGGCCGTAGCGCGCGCAGATCGCGCGCACCTCCACCGCCATCGCGGCGTAACGGTTCGCCGGGATATCGGGGAAGAAATGGTGCTCGATCTGGTGGCTGAGGTTGCCGGTCATCAGGTTCATCACACGGCCGCCGGTGAGGTTGGATGAACCGCGCAACTGGCGCAGGTACCACTGGCCGCGCGATTCGCTGCGCACCGACTCGCGCGAAAAGGTTTCGGCATCCGCGGTGAAATGACCGCAGAAGATCACCGTGTAGGTCCAGAGATTGCGCAGCACATTGGCGACAATGTTGCCGAGCAGCACCGGCAGGAACCACGGGCCGGCCAGCAACGGCCACAGCACGTAATCGCGCAACACCTGCTTGCCCATCTTGCGACCAACCGGGCGGAACTGTTCGCGCAGCTGGGCCAAGCGCAGCTTGCCGGCGAACCAGCGCCCCAGGCGCAGGTCCTGGATCGCGATGCCCCATTCGAACAGCACCGCGAACACCACCGCGATGGCCGGCTGGAAGAGGTGGAACGGCTTCCAGCGCTGCTCCGGGAACAGCCGCAGCAGACCGTAGCCGATGTCGTCGTCCATTCCACGCACGTTCGTCCACGTGTGGTGCTGGTGGTTGTGGGTCTTGCGCCAGTTGTCGCTGGTGCCGGCGATGTCCCATTCGTAGGCCTGGCCGTTGAGCTGCGGGTCGCCCATCCAGTCGAACTGCCCGTGCATCACGTTGTGGCCGAGTTCCATGTTTTCGAGGATCTTCGACAGCGCCAGCAACAACGTGCCGGCGATGCACAGCGGCCACAGCAATACCGGCACGAATGCACCGCCGATCGCTCCGCCCAGCAACAGCAGGCGACCGGCCAGTCCGATCCAGCGCACCGCGGCAGCAACGCGGCGGATGTAATCGGCATCGCGCTGGCCCAATGTCGCGACGGTGCGCGCACGCACGGCGTCGAGTTCGTTGCCGAAAGCGTCGAGTTCCGAAGGCGTCAGCAGGCGGTTTCGGGTCATGGCGGTCACAGGTCGAGGATCAGATCGGTTGCGGCACGGTTGACGCACAGGCGCAGGGCGGTCACCGGTTCGTGCTCGACATCGCCGGTATGCAGGTGGCGGGTGGTACCCGCGCGCTTGCCGCAGGCGCAGGTGTTGCAGATGCCCATGCGACAACCGGATGCCGGCGACACACCCGCCGCCTCCAGTCCTTCAAGCAACGAACTGCCACGCGGCAAGGTCAGCACGCGCTGGCTGGCGGCCAGGGTGATCTGCACGTCGCCGTTGCTGTCTGCGTCGTCGTCGACGAGGCGCGGCGGGGAGAAGGCTTCGCTGTCGAAAGCCACGGCATGCGCTGCGGCCAACACACGCGCCGCTTCCACGAAGTCGTTCGGGCCGCAGGCAAACACGCGACGCCGTGCAAGGTCGGGCACATGCAACGCGAGCTGCGCGGCATCGATGCGACCGCTGCCTTCATCGTGCCCCGTCGCGGCATCGCCCGTGAGCATGAATCGCACGTCGAAGCCGGGCAGGTCGCAGGCGAGTCCGCGCAATTCGTCGACAAAGCACAGTTCCTCGCGACGTCGCGCCCAATACAGCAGGGTCACCGCCACCGGCATGCCGCGTTCCGCCAACGCGCGGGTCATCGACAGCAGCGGCGTGATCCCGCTGCCGGCGGCGAGGAACAACAACGGCGCATCGGCTCGTGTCGGCAGCGTCATCTCGCCGAAGGCCGGGCCGATGTCCAGCCAGGTGCCGACCGGCGCGTGATCGCACAGATGCTGGCTCAGCTTGCCGCCTGCCATCCGCTTCACGGTGATCGCGATGCGGCCGTCCGCGCGCGGGATGCCGGTCGGGCTGTAGCTGCGACGGACGCGCCGACCGTCGACTTCGGCCCCGATGCTGACGTGCTGTCCGGGCTGGAACCCGCCCCAACCGCGGCCGGGTTGCAGGACCAGGGTGACCGCGTCGGCCGATTCCCGGCGGCGCTCGATCACCTTCGCCCGCCCCGCATTCGCGCCGGGCAGCAGGCGGTCGGCCCAGAACTCCAGCGACTGCGGAGGGGCCATGACCTCGGCAATCCCTTTCAGGAGGCGGGAGGCGGGGCGCGGACGGACCTGGAGTGCAGCGTTCATGGCGGCCAATATACACGTGAATGCACATATGTCTATACAGTTGTGCATTGACGAATGCCGATATGATCCGGCACTGCCTTTCATGGCCTTCGCCTTGACCCAAGCCGCCGCTTCCGACGCCAGTCCCGACACCGGCCACGCCGTCCGCAAGGCCGCGATTTCCCGCGAGGACCTGCTGGCCGCGGCCCTGCGCCTGATCGGCCCGCACCGCAGCGTGTCCAGCCTCAGCCTGCGCGAGGTAGCACGCGAGGCCGGCATCGCGCCCAACAGCTTCTATCGCCAGTTCCGCGACATCGACGAGCTCGCGGTGGCATTGATCGACCTCGCCGGGCAATCGCTGCGGCGGATCGTCGGTGCCGCGCGCCATCGCGCCGCCAGCGGACGCAGCCTGGTGCATGGCTCGGTCGAGGCCTTCATGGAACAGTTGCGCGCCGACGACCGCCTGCTGCACGTGCTGTTGCGCGAAGGCACGGTCGGCTCCGACGCGTTCAAGAGCGCGGTCGACCGCGAACTGGGGTTCTTCGAGGAAGAACTGCGGATCGACCTGATCCGCTTCGCCAAGGCCGACGGCGTGACCCTGCACGAACCCGCGCTGGCCGCGAAGGCGATCACCCGCCTCGCGTTCGCGATGGGCGCGGCCGCACTGGACCGCCCGGCCGACCGCGACGCCGAAGTGGTCGAGCAGCTCTCGCAGATGGTGCGGATGATCCTGGTCGGCGCGCGCGCGCTGGAGCGGCACTGACGCCCGCCGACGCGTCGAGCGCACCACCTCACCGGCAACTTTGCCGGATCGAATCAATCGCATCGCATTCGCCATTCCAGGTGTGATGCCACTGGCCACGTGCGCGGCATACGCGAACAATCGCCGCACGCCCTGCGGAAATCGCACATGCCGTCGTCGACATTCGTCCTTGCTGCATTGCTGCTGTCCGTCGCCGGCATCGGTCACGCGCGGAGTGACGGCGATGATCGCTACGCCGCACTCGATGCCCTGATCGCGCGCGAACCGGCACACATCGGTGCGCTCCACCATGCCGCACGCACCGCTGCGAACGCGGGCGACGGCGATCGCGCAATCGCCTACCTGCGCAAACTGGTCGATGCCGGCTTCGACGACGCGCTGGAGCCTGCCGACTTCGCGTCCTTGGCGGATCGCGCGGATTACCACGAGATCGCGCGGCGCCTGGAAGCCGCGAGCGTCATCGGCACGCCCGTGCTGCACGCCGAGACGCAGTGCCTCGACGTGTTGCCGGAGGGCACCGCATACGACAGCGCGCGCGACCGTTTCCTGATGTCCAGCGGCCGCCGACGCAACGTGATCGCGGTCGATGCCGATGGCCGTTGCAGCGACGTGTTGCCGCCTGGAGATGACCACCTGCTCGCGGTGCTGGGCATGGATGTCGATGCCGAACGCGATGTGCTGTGGGTCGCCAGCGCGACCGCGCCGTTCATGCGCGACGCAGCATCGGCAAAAGCGGGTGAGACGCGGTTGTCGCGCATCGACCTCGCCACCGGTCGCGTGCTCGCTTCGTACGCACCTGCCAATGCGGGACTGCTGAACGACCTCGACCTGCTGCCCGATGGCCGCATTGCGGTGACCGACAGCATCTCCGGCACGGTCTACCTGCTTGATCCTTCCTCTGACTCACCCACGTTGCAGCCGGTGTTGCCCGCAGGAAGTTTCGAAGGCCCGAACGGCATCGTCGCCCTCGCTGATAGGGCGTTGGTCGTCAGCGATTTCCATGCGCTGTGGCTCGTCGATCCGTCGGCACCGGCACCGATGCGCAAGCGCCGGATCACCACCCCAGGTGGCCGCTACCTCGGCGGCATGGATGGCCTAGCCCGCGATGGCGAGCACATCGTCGCGATCCAGAACCTGGTCGGGCGTGGGCGGGTGTGGCGGTTCCGCATCAACCCGGCATCCGCGCATGTCGAGGATCTGCACCTACTGCTGCGCCAGCATCCCGACCTGCGCAACCCGACCACCGGCGTGGTGGTCGGTCGCCGCTTCCTGTTGGTCGCCGATCCCAACCTGCAGATGTTCGCGAACGATGCGGTGACGCCCGCACCGCCAGGTCGGCACGGGCATCGCATCCTGGCGCTGCCCTTGCCCTGATCGTCCGCTGCGCTGTCAGAACGAGTTGTCGCCGTCCAGGATCCGGCCGATCCCGCCCAGCACCGAGCCTTCACCGCGCGCGCCGCCGTTCTGCGGCGCGGCGGCCAGCATGCGACCGGCGAGGCGCGAGAACGGCAGCGACTGCAGCCACACCTTGCCGGGGCCGGTGAGCGTGGCCAGGAACACGCCTTCGCCGCCGAAGAACATGCTCTTCAGGCCGGCGACGCGCTGCACGTCCATGTTCACGGTCGCGTGGTAGCCGACCACGCAGCCGGTATCGACATCGATGCGCTCGCCCGCGGCGAGTTCGCGTTCCACCACGCAGCCACCGGCATGGATGAACACCCAGCCGTCGCCTTCCAGCTTCTGCATGATGAATCCCTCGCCGCCGAACAGGCCGGTGAGGATCTTCTTCTGCAGGTGCACGCCGACCTGCACGCCGCGCGCGCCGGCCAGGAAGCTGTCCTTCTGGCAGATGATGCGCCCGCCGTGCTCGTCCAGCTTCATCGCCATCACCGTGCCCGGATACGGCGCGGCGAACGCGACCTTGGCCTTGCCGCTGCCGCTATGCGTGTACATCGTGGTGAACAGACTCTCGCCGGTGATCACGCGCTTGCCGGCGGACAGCAGCTTGTCCATGAAGCCGCCCGACTGGCCGCTGGCCGAGCCGTCGCCGAACACGGTGTCCATCTGCACCGCGCTGTCCTTGAACATCAGCGAGCCCGCTTCGGCGATGGCGCTCTCGCCCGGATCCAGTTCGATCTCGACGAACTGCATTTCCTGGCCATGGATGCGGAAGTCGATCTCGTCGGCGCGGCCCTTGCCGCCATTGCGCGGCGGCGGCGGTGGGGCTGCGGCCGGATCGCCCGGTACGCCATCGACCAGCTCGGCGATGTTGCGCACCGGCAGCCAGTCGCCCATGCCGTCCTTCCATGCCAGCAGCGCCGGATTGCGCGCAGCCTGCGCGCGCGCCGCGTCGACATCCATCGGGCCCAGGCGGTTGTTGCTGGCGGGGTCGTGCAGGTGCCACTGGCTCATCGCGAACTCCATTGCGGGGAATGCGGCGAAGTCTAATGCGCGCGCCACGACCGGCAAGATGCCGGAAGTCGCGCTTGATCCGCGGTTTAATGACCACATTGCTCACTGGATCGATGACGGTCGATGCGCATCTCCCGCCTGCTGCTGATATCTGCGTTTCTTTGCCTGGCCAGTTGCGCATCGCATGCGCCGCGCGAGGCCGCGACGCCACCATCGATGTTGCTTGGCGATTTCGTCGACGATTACGGCATCGGCCATCGCATCGATGCGAACGAATGGCTGCAACGGCCGGACACGCGCTATCGCGTGGTCGCCTGGCATCCCGATGCGCAGTACCTGATCGCGCAGAACGATGCGACTAATCGTAGCGATGCAGGCCGCTGGACACGCATCGACTGGATCGCTTTACCGGGCATGCCGCCATACAGATGGGCGTTCTGCCTGAGCGCCTGGGAGGCCGCGACGCAGGCCGATGCGGAGCGCGCGGACATCGCCCGCCGCGACACGCCGAAGACCGGCTGCAATGGCTATCCTTTTTCGCGGATGCGGCGGGTGGTGCAGGAAAAGGGGTCAGAGTGAAGTTTCCTGATCGAATCTTCCGAGCGATCTGAATTACTCGGCAGGAAATTCACTCTGACCCCTTTTCCGCAGCCGCTTCCGGCGCGCCCATGTTGCCCTTGCTGTACTTGCCGGAGCGATCGAAGCAGCAGGCGCGGCGATTGCCGCAAGCCAGTTTGTCGATGGCCACGTCGATCCGCTTCACCCGCGTCTCCGCTCTCTTGCCGGAGGTGATCCAGTGGATCCAGTCGCGTCGCGCGACGGTCGTGATGTCCTTCCACGTCGCCGTGGCGGCGGCGTTCGCGGCCAGTGCTGCGCGCAGGTCGGTGGGCAGCTTCGGTTCCGGTTCCTTCGCCATCGGCGCGATCTCGAGTTGCACCGACTCGCCAGGCCCGATGCCGGCGGCTTCGTGCAGCTTCTTCTCGACCTTCAGCCAGTGACTGCCTTCGCCATCCGGCTCCAGCGTAGCCTGGAAGCGCTGCCCGGCCAGCGTGCCTTGCACGCTCACCATGCTGCGGGTCGGCAACTTCGCGCTGGCGGCCGCAGGCAGGACCAGGAACCGCCAGGTCGCGCCCTTCGGTTGTGCGGGGCGCCGCAGCGTGGCCTTGAATCGGATCGTCGCGGGCTCGCTCATGCGAAAAGGGGTCAGAGTGAAGTTTCGTGATCGGATTGTTCTACAAACCGTGAGCTCCCGACACGAAATTCACTCTGACCCCTTTTCGTCCTAGCATCGAGCCATGAAACGCCTGCTGCCCTGCCTGTTTCTGCTGCTCGTCGCCTGCCTGCCCGCGTTCGCGCAGGGCCAGTTCAAGCTGCTGGTGGTCGCCATCCCCAACCAGTACCACCACGACTACACGGTGGTCGCGAAACCGCAGTTCGAGCGGATGTCGAAGCAGCATGGCGTCGACCTGGACTGGGCCTGGAACAACAGCGCGTTCGATGGCGACTTGTCGCGCTACGCCGCCATCGTCCTGCTCAACACGCCGGGCGATGCCCTGCAGAAGCCGCAGCGCGGCAAGCTGGAAGCCTATGTGCGCGGTGGTGGCGGCATCGTCGCCGTGCATCGCGCGCTGATCTTCAATCCGCCCGGCGACTGGCCGTGGTTCGAGACGCTGATCGGTCGCAGCTTCCGCATCCATCCGATGGTGCAGACCGCGACCGTGCGCGTGCGCGATCCCGCGTTCCCCGCCACGTTCGGGCTGCCGTCGCGCTGGATCTGGAGCGACGAGTGGTACGAATTCGGCGAACCGTTGCTGCCCGGCCTGCGCACGGTGCTGTCGGTCGACGAATCGACGTATGACCCCACGCGCATCTGGCCCGGCCAGGTCGCGCGCGGCATGGGCGCGGAGCATCCTGTGGCCTGGTACCACGCCTACGACGGCGGCCGCGTCTTCGTCACCGCGCTGGGCCATCCGCCTGCGGTCTACGACGATCGGCTTTACCTCGACCACCTGTACGGCGGCATCTGGTGGGCCGCGACCGGCAAGGGCATCGACCCTGCAACGGGGTCAGAGTGAAGTTTCGCGACGAAGGCTTCTGCACGGGCCAGGTTTGGCTGGCGCGATATTCACTCTGACCCCATTTCGTTCGCCAGCCGCGCGGCCACCGCATCCGCGTGCAGTGCCTCGTTGAATTCATCCACGACGATCGCCCAGTCGGCGTCCTCCACCCACTCCTCGCGCAGGAACTGGCGCTGGCCCTCGTTCCAGAACGCCGCTTCGGACACGCGCACGTCCTCCGGCAACTGATGCATGCGGATGAAGTCGGCGATCTCGTGCTTCTCCGCCGGCAGGCCCAGCTGCAGGAACAGGTTGGTCATGCTGCTTTCGGTGGTGTCCATGCGCGGCTCCGGTGATGGTGCGATGCCGGAGTGTCGGATACGGGATGTCAACGCGGCATCGTCATCGCCGCGCCGGCATCCGGCGGCAGCGTCAGGGCTTGGTCCGCATTCGCGGGCGTTCATCCCGCGCATCGACGGCTCCGTCGCAGGCCAGGTCGATGGCGCGTGCGTGCGTCGTACTGTCGCACTCCTGCGCTGTGCAGCACGATCAAGCGACCATGCCGCCCGATACCCTCGATCCGGATGTCACCACGCGCCCCCGCATCGGTTGGCCGCACTTGCGGCTAGCCGGACGCATGCTGCTCGCATTGCTGTTCGGTGGCACCGCGGTGCTGGGCGCGATCTTCGTTTTCCGCCAGGGCGCGTTGCCGCTGATCGACGCGTGGCTGCAGCCCGATGCCGGCACGCTCAGCGCGATCCGCCGCATCGGCATCCTGCTGGCCGCGGTGACGGGGTATTGGGCGTATGTGCGCTTGCACGAACGACGCCATCCGACCGAACTGAAGCCGCCATTGCTGGGCCTGCCCCTCGGCGCAGCCGGTGGTGCGTTGATGATCGGCCTGCCGATGGCCCTGCTGTTCGCGATCAATGCCTACGAGCCGTTGCTGGTGCGCGGCGCATCGTCGGCGTTGTGGGGCGTGGCGGCGTTGATCGTGATCGCCGCGACGCTGGAGGAGCTGGTGTATCGCGGCCTGCTGTTCCGCGTGCTGGAGCGCACCATCGGCACCGGCATCGCATTGGTGGTGCAGGCGCTGGTGTTCGCGGTGATGCACCTGGACAACCTGACCCATGCCACCGCCGGCGACATCGTCCGCCTGCTGGTGTCGGTCAGCCTGCTGGGCGTGTTGTGGGCCGGCCTGTTCGTGCTGACCCGCAACCTGTGGGTAGTGGCCGCGCACCACGCCGCCTGGAACTTCACCATCCTGCTCAGCGGCCTGCCGCTGTCCGGCATCGAGGACTGGCGCGCGCTGGCGCCGCTGCAAAGCCGCATGGTCGGCCCGGACTGGCTGACCGGCGGGATGTTCGGCCCGGAAAGCTCATGGCTGGTGATCCTGACGACGACGGCGGCGACCATTTGGTTGCTGCGCGTGGCGAAGCGGCGTGGCGGGTTCGTGGCCGCATCCATCGCACCAACGAAAACGGCGGTCGCCAGGTTGCCCTGAGGACCGCCGTCGCATCCGTGAACTGCTTACTTGATCGGCTCGTCCAGCATCAGCTGGCGCACGAAGCGCACCGGCGGCGCGCCGTAGGACAGCACCTTGTCGTGGTACTGCTTGGCGCTGAAGCCCGTGCCCTGCTTCGCTTCCACCGCCTTGCGCATGTCGACGTGTTCCTGCGCGCCGACGAAGTAGGTGGCCAGCTGCGCGGAGGTGAGCTGCGCGCGCTTCCACTTGCCGTCGGCCTCGCGCTCCTGCTGGAAGGTCTTGTTGACCATCAGGTCCATCGCCTGTTCCTTGCTCCAGTCGTCCACGTGGACGCCCTGGTCGAGGATCGAGTTGGCCACCGCGCGCAGGTAGAACTTGAGCTGCACCAGGCGGAACAGCGGATCGTTGTCGAGGTAGCCGGCATCGGCCAGCATGTCCTCGGTGTACACCGCCCAGCCTTCCGCGAACGGGCCCGAGCGCAACACCGCGCGCAGGGTCGAGGGATGCTTGGCCGAGTGCACGCCTTCCAGGTAATGCCCCGGCATCGCTTCGTGGATCGACAGCAGGTGCAGCATGCGATTGTTGTATTCGCGCAGGAACGAATCGACCTGCTCGCTGCTCCAGTCGTCCGGGATCGGCGAGATCGCGTAGTAGGTGTCCAGGCCCTTGTCGAGCGGACCCGGCGAATCGCAGTACGCCACTGCCACGCCGCGCTGGAACTCCGGCATCAGGATGATCTTGACCGGGTCGTCCGGCACCGTGACCAGGTCCTTGGCGCGGACGAACGCGGTCGCGTCCTTGGTGGTCTGGGTGGCGTACTCGACGACCTTGTCGCGCGCCGGCCGTTCCGCGTAGGCCAGCTCCAGCGCGGCCTCGATCGCCTTCTGCTTTTGTGCTTCGCTCGGCGCATCCGGCAGCTCGGGTGCATCCGGCTTGTCCTTCAGCACACCACGCGCGACCACATACATCTCGTCGCGCACGCGCGCGATCTCGGCCTCCGCGCGCTTGCGGATCTCCGGCCGCGTCAACTCGGAATTCAGCGAGAACTGCAGCTTCTCGTCGTACAGCTTCTGTCCGATGCGGACATCGCCCTTCGCATTCGGCACCAGGGTCTTGTCGAGCCATTCCTGGTGCTCTGCGACGGCCTTGCGCAGGCCGGCCACCGCGGCATCGAGCCGCGTACGGTCTTCGCCCTGCAGCTTGTCGGCGTTCGGGGTGATGAAGGTGTCGATCAGGCTGAGCAGCCCGGCATGCTGCTTGGCCACCGTTTCCGCATGCAGTTTCGGCACCCGCGCGGGGACGATCTCGGCACGCATCTGCGCGAACATCGCCGGCAGTTTTTCCATGCGCGCGGTCGCCGACTTCAGGCGCTCCGGCAGCGGCGCGAATTCGCGCGCCATCAGGTTGTAGATCGCGCTGCCGGCCAGGCCGCTGTAGCCCTGCGGATCCCAGGCCCAGGCCTGCAGGGTTTCGATCGACCAGATGTCGCCGCGCAGCTGGTTGCGCAAGATCAGGGCATCGACCTGGTTCTCGCGCGAGAGCGTCTTCGCGTCGATCGCGTCGAGTTCGGCCAGCAGCGTCTTGCTGAAATCCAGCGCGCGCTGGCGACCGGCCGCACTGACATCGTCCAGCTCGGCATCGAAGCGGTGGTCGCCGATCTGCGTCGCGGCCACCGGATTCAATGGCAGCCAGCCTTCCAGCCAGCGCTTCGACAACTCGGCGAACTGCGCATCCGCCTGCGAGGCCGCAGTCGTCGCGGTGTCCGGCGATGCAGCGGGTGCGGTCCGTGCTTCCGCCTTGCACCCGGCGACGAGCGCGGTCAGCAGGGCGGCGGCGAGCAGGGAATGGCGCATGGCGTGTCTCCGGCACGAAAGTGGCCAAGCTTAGGTCGAAACCCCCGCCATCGCATGCGTGTACCTCGTCCACGCAGGCGCGCGGACACGGCCTTCGTCGCATGTTTCGATCACAACCAGCCCCAGAGCGCAGCTGCGAGGATCAGCGCCGGAATCGCCATGCGGCCCTTCCACGCGAACAGCGCCGCCAATGCCAGCGCGAACAACAGCAGCGCTTCCAGGTTGCCCACACTGGCCTTGAACAACGCAACCGCGGTACCCGCGATCAGGCCCACCACGCCCGCACTCACGCCTTCCAGCAGTCGATGCACGCCCGGACGATGCAGCAGCCGTTCCAGCGCGTCGTGGCCGAGCAGGGTGAAGGCGAAGGCGGGCAGGAACACGCCCGCGGTCATCGCCACCGCGCCCCAGGGACCGCCACCGAGGTAGCCGACGAAAGTGGCCAGGATCACCAGCGGCGCGGGCAGCAACCCGGTCAGGGCGACTCCATCCAGGAACTGGCCGTTGCTCATCCAGCCACCGTCGACCACGGCGTCGCGCTGCAGGAACGGGATCACCGTGTAGGCACCGCCGAAGGTGAGCAAGCCGGCCTTCAGGCCCGACCACAACAGCGCCAGCGGCGACACCGCCTGCAATTGAGCGGGAACGGCATCCACGAGGATCGGCGTCAACGCCGCGAGTCCCGCCAATCCTCCATTGGAGACGATGGTCCCGGCGATGCCGAAGACCGCCAGCACGGCGATGCTCCACGCGACCGGCGCGCGACCGGGAACGGCAAGCAGGTACATCGCGCCCGCACCGGCCAGCACGATGCCGAAATGCACGCCAGCCAGCTGCGCGGCCATCGCCAGCGCGGCGATCGTCCACAACCAGGCATTGGTGGCCACGTGCCCGCCGATGCGGATCACCGCACGCACCACCAGCGCCGCAACGACGGCCTGCACCGCGGCGAACGCCGGCGCCAGCGCCTGCAGTTGCACGCCGTGGGTCACGTAGACCCATGCCACCACGAACATCAGCACGAAGCCCGGGGCCATGAAGCCCAAGCCCGCCAGCAACCCGCCGATGCGCCCGCGCGCGCGGTAGCCCATGTACACGCACAGCTCGTGCGCCTCCGGGCCGGGCAACACCTGGTAGACCGCCAGCACTCGATTGAACGCCTGCGGCGACAGCCAGCGCTCCTGCTCCACCAGCTCCTGCCGCAGCATGCCGATCTGCGCCACCGGCCCACCCCAGGCCAGCGCACCGAAGCGCAGGAAACGCAGGGACAGGCGCAGCAATGGTTCGCGCGGGAACGCGTAGCCGGGTTCGCTGGCGTGGTCGTATGCACTCATTCGTGTTGCCGCCGCCGCGACCTCGCCGGGACCGGCGGCGAGTATAACGGCGGCATCGCGCGGGTCGCGACTCCGGCCCGCAAGCGCGTCAGTTGAGGTGCTTCGCGAAGAACGCCGTCATCTCCACCGTCGAACGCACCCGATTGGCCTGCTTGCGCCAGCCGTGGCCTTCGTCGGGGAACAGGACGTACTCGACCGGCACACCGCGCTTCTTCAACGCGGCGACAACCTGCTCGGCTTCGACCACCGGCACGTTGGTGTCGTTGGCGCCGTGCATCACCAGCAACGGGGTCTTGACGCGGTCGAGCTTGTGGATCGGCGAGAGGTCGCGCAGCAGTTGCAGCTGGGTCTTCGGGTCGCCGTATTCGCCGGTGCTGATCGCGCCCATCCACGGCGTGCTCTGGGCGAAGAAGGTCTCGAAGTTGACCATGCCGAACAGGTTGGCGCCGGCGGCGAAGGTGTCGGGGTAATCGGTCACCGCGACCATCACCACGTAGCCGCCATAGCTGCCGCCGACGATGCCCAGCCGGCCCTTCGCACCGATGCGTTCGGCGATCAGGAAATCGGCGGCGGCCTTGATGTCCCGGTTGGCGTCGAAGCGGCCGGCATGGTTGTCCATCGACATGAATTTTTTCCCGAAGCCGGACGAGCCGCGGATGTTCGGTGCGAATACCGCGATGCCGCTGGCCAGCAGCGCCTGGTAGTCGGCGCGGAACGCGGGACGCTCCTGGCCTTCCGGGCCGCCGTGGAAACTCAGCACCACCGGGCCCGGCGCCTTGAAGTCCTTCGGCAGGTACAGCCAGCCCGACAGTTCCAGCCCGTCGTGGGCCTTGAAGGTGCGCAATTCGGGTTTCACCAGTTGCGCCAGGTCCACGCCCTCGGTGGGGCTGACGGTGAGGCGGGTGTAGGTGCCGCTGGCCAGGTCCAGTTGCCACAGGTCGGACGTCGCGGTCGCGCCGCTCAGCGCCAGCACCACGCGCGATCCGTCGGGCGCGAAGTCGATGCTGCCTACCAGGTCGTTGGGTGCTGCGGGCAGGCGACGCCGCGTATTGCCGGTGAGGTCGATCAGTTCCAATTCGTTGCGGCCGGCCACGTTCCATTTGAGCAAGGCCTGGCGCTTGGCATCGTCGAGGATGAAATCGTCGAGCTCGGCATCGTCGCGTTCGGCCAGTTCGGTGCGCTTGAAGGTCCTGCCATCGGCGGCGATGTCGACGCGACCCAGCCCCATGCGATCGCGGCCGATGTTGTGGGCGATGTAGACGGTGTTGGTGTCCTTGCCGAACAGGCCGAAACTCTGCGCGGTGCCCTGGTGCGGGGTGAGCAGCATGCTGCGATGGGTGCGCAGGTCTTCCAGCCACAGGTTGTTGTTGCCGCGCGTGACCAGCCGGTTCACCACTGCGAGATGGCCCTGCATGTCGTCGATCTCGCCGACGGTTTCCATCTCGACGGCGAGTTTCGCCTTGCCGGTCGCCGGGTCGTACAGCCAGGTGTCGGTGCTGTTGGCGCTGCGCGCATTGCTGCGGAAGTAGTAGCGGCCATCCGGGGCGAAATCGCCGGGGAAGGTATTGGCCTCGCCCTCGTTAATACGCGTCGCCGGCGCGCCATCGGGCGTGCCGATGAACAGCTGCGCGTTGTAGCCGCCGCCCGGCGACACCGCATACGCCAGCTTGCCGTCCGGCGACCAGCGCAGGCCGGAGACCGGATCGCTGCCGGTGGTCAGCTGCCGCGGCTCACCGCCCTGCGTCGGCAGGATCCACGCCTGCGGCGAACCGCTGAGGGTGCTGATGTAGGCGATCTGCTTGCCATCCGGCGAGTACTGCGCCGCGCTGGCGCTGTGCACCTTGCCCATCGCGACGATGCGCGCTTCCAGCGCGGGATCGATGGGTGCGTCCGCCGCGAATGCGGGCGCGGCGGAAAGCAGCAGGACGAGCGACAGGCTGACGCGCAGGATGGATGGCATGGATGATTCCCCGATGATTGCCTCGACCAACGTAGCAGGTGTGCCGCGCCGGCCGAAACGCGCAGGGCGCTAGCCGGCCGCGGCCGGCGCGGCTCCCAACAGCGCGCCCATCCGCGACAACACCTGCTGCAGCGCCGGCGCCATTGCCTCGCCTTCCACCAGCTCCACGTCGCGGCCGATCATCAACACCTGCGCCAGCAGGCTTTCGGGCGAATCGGCACCGACGCGCAACAGGCTGTGGGTGGCGGTCTCCGGCTCCAGCACGCCGCACCAGACCGGCAACACCGCCTGCAGTTCGTCGACGCTGCCCTGCAGGCGCAGGGTGATGCGGCAGGCGAACGGTTCGTAGGCGATGCCGCGTTCCAGCCGCGTGGCGACATCCGCAGGGACTGGCCGCGGTACGAAGGACTCGCCGGTGGTGCGCGCCCGGTCGATGCGATCCACGCGGAAGCTGCGCCAGTCGCTGCGATCGGTGTCCCACGCGATCAGGTACCAGCGACGGCCGTAGTTCGCCAGGCGCAGCGGCTGCACGTGACGCTGGCTGGCATCGCCGGCATGGCTGCGATAACCGAAGCGCAACACGCGCGCGTCGCGACAGGCGGTGGCGATCTCGCTGAGCAGGCCGGCATCCACCAGCGGCGGCATGTTGCCGCGCAACGACAACGTGACTGCATGCAGCGCAGTCGCCTTGCGACGCAGGCGCATGGGCATCAGCTGGTCGAGCTTGCCGAGCAGTCGCAGCGAGGTCGCTTCGATACCGCCCACGGTCGCGCCAGGTAGGGAATCACGCGCGGGCCAAGCACCGCGAGGCTGGCGAAGGTCAGCGCGGCAGGCGGATACCAGAGGCTGGCATGGGTGGCGAACTCACCGAGATGGCCGAGCCCCCACAGGCCCACCCAGGCGATGGCCAGGGCCAGTCCCTTGCTCCAGCGTGGCCAACCCGCGGCACGCGCGCGCATCGTTTCCTCGGTCACGTACAGGCCCGGCGACAGACGGCGCCATCATCGCCCAAATGACGTTTTCCCGCGTGATGCACCGGCATGTCCGGTTCTCAGACCGCATCGCGCATCACTGCCATGTGTTCCCTCCTGGATGAGGAATCCCATGGCCACGGCAAGCGAAGTCGCACGTTTCCGCGAACTGGTCCGGCACTGGACGCTGTATCGCGCCAGCCTGCCGGAGCCGGCGCGGTACGACCAGATCCGCAAAGACCTGAAGCAGGTCCGCAATCCGGGCTGGGGCAGCAATCCACCGCTGTCTTCCTGGCCGCCGCACCTGCTCGACCCGGACCCCACGATGGTGGCCGCGGTGGAGCACTACTTCGTGGCCCGCGCGTGGGTGGGCTCGGGAAAATATCCGGCATGGCAGATGCTGGCGATGAGCGCGATCTACGACGCCGGCAAGATGATCGGCGTCACCCCGCAACACAATCCCAAGCAGCCCACCACCCAACTCACCAGCCTGCAGATCTGGGCCAAGGCGGAGGGCGTGCGCGACGGCAGCAACGATCTGAAGAGTTCGGGGAAGACCGCGCCGATGGTGGGGGCACCGCCGAAGTACTGAAGAACCCGGGCCTCAAGCAGCGATAGGGGGACGGAGGAAATTAAGAGGTCAGCAATAAGGGGGCGGGACGGAGGAAATTAAGAAGTCTTAATTCCCTCCGTCCCCTTATTGAAGAGGTCTGTATTCCCTCCGTCCACTTATTGTTCTGCGACCTTCTTCGTAGCCCGGGTAAGGCCAACGGCCGCACCCGGGAAGCATTCGCGGGTGCTTCAGGCCCCGGGTGCGCTTCGCTTACCCGGGCTACGCGGGCTTGTGGGGATGCCGCTTCGATCAGCGGGTTCCGCGACAAGCCGGAAACTGCGCGCAACCCCAGAACTGCGTGCCATCGCGACGATTGTTTCGTCGCACCATGCCCGTGCCGCACTTCGGACAACTCGGCACCTCCGCGGCAGGCGTTGGCAACGGCGATGGGTCGCAGTTCGCAGTATTCGCGGGTCCCCGCACGGTGCGAATCATCGCGAGCAAGGCTGCGCCGTCGATCAGTTCGATTGGCTTGCCACTCGCAAAGCGGGCTGCGTCAGAGGTGAAGCCGCCGCACGCGGCGATGATGACCTTGTCGGCGTTGTGATGCGCCAGCAGTCCATACATTTCGCGCACCACGTTCACCGGCACGCGCTCGCGCCGCCATTGCTTGCACTGGACCAGCGTGCGGCGACCATCGCGACACAGGATCAGGTCGATGCCGCCGTCGGCGCCGCCCAAGCCGGTCTCTTCGACTGCGTATCCCTGTCGGCGGAACGCTTCACCCACCAGCCTCTCGAAGTCGCGCCAACCGGTGGCGGCAAGACTGTCCAGATTCGTGCGTGTCTCCAGCAAGCGGCGCTTGCGGCGTGTGTCGAAGAATGACATCAGCGCAGCGAACCAGCACAGCGCCAGAACGAACCAGCCCAGCATGCCGAATGGATTCGTGCCGCGCGCGAAGGCCTGTGCCAAGGGCCCGCCGCGGCTCGCCATCCATGCGGGAATGCCGTACTTGATCAGCAGGAACAGCATCACGCCGATGACGATGCCGACGGGCCATGGGGCTTTGGCTAGGTCGGCTAGAAGGTTGTTTCGCCTTGATCGCACTGCGCGAAGGTTCCTGATTGCGTGCGATGGACTTCAAATTTTCCCTGACGCCTTTTCTTACACCCGGGAAATATCTCGTCGATGCTGAGCGCTCAGGGCCCCGGGTGCGGTTCGCTTACCCGGGCTACGCTGGCCCGCGTTCTCGGGAAATTGTCCCTGACACCTTTCTGCGCTTTTTTCCGTTTTGGACGGCATGGCTTAAATCTCAGGTTATGAGTCGAGGGAACGACACAATCCTTGACTGCGAGGTAAAGATCTATTAAAAGATCTTCTGCCAGCGAGAGCGCGATGAAGACCACCCCCTTACGTCCGGAAGAAGAACCCGCCCCGTTGCCACGTCTCGTTGGTGGCTTTTCGACAGTACTTGCGGATCCGCCTTGGCGCTTCGCAAACCGGACCGGCAAAGTCGCGCCCGAACATCGACGCCTAGATCGTTACTCAACGATGCCTCTCGATGCCATCAAGGCGCTTCCAGTTCGTGATTCGGCTGCTCCCAATGCCCATCTCTATCTATGGGTGCCAAACGCACTCTTACCGGAAGGTATGGACGTGATGTCAGCTTGGGGGTTCCGTTACGTAAGCAATATCGTCTGGGCAAAGCGCCGCCGCGATGGCGGACCGGACGGTCGCGGGGTCGGGTTCTACTTCCGAAACGTCACGGAACTGCTTTTGTTCGGGGTGCGTGGCTCCATGAGGACGCTGCCTCCTGGGCGCTCGCAAGTAAATATGATCGAAACGCGAAAGCGGGAACATTCCCGCAAGCCTGACGAGCAATACAAGCTCATCGAGTCATGCTCACCGGGCCCTTACTTGGAGATGTTTGCGCGACACCCACATGAAGGCTGGACCGTTTGGGGAAACGAGGCGGCCGAAGACATCGTGCCTCGGGGAACAGCCCACAAGGGCTACGAAGGAGGCCCTATTCTTCCGTCTCTCTTCCCAAACGAACAAATTGACCATAATCGCGCCAAGGCACTTGGTAGCGAGCTTAAAAAGCTCTATCAGCATGGCCGGAGCGTACGTGATCTAGCCGAAGAATCTGGATATTCGATCCAGCGCGTCAGAACCTTATTGGAATCGGCGAATACTAAGATGCGACCGAGAGGTCGATCCGTGAGAATTCTGCCAAGTCACTGAGCTGAGACTCTGTGGGAAGGTAAATCACGCCTCCACATCTTTGAGTGGAGGCATTAAGGCAAGCGCGTCTCCCTTCAGTCTTTGATGTTCTGGCTGGACATCTCTCCATTTCTTTCCTGGCCTCATCTCTCGCCAGTTTTTTCTAAGCTCTTCGGCTTGAAGCAAGCTTTGCTGAACCTGTTGCGCTAACTCAACTCCATCTATTCGTTCCGGTTCTATCCCTACAAGGAGAAGCGGACACTCGCCGCCGCCCCCAAAGTTGACTCGAGGCAGAAGCTTCTCCCAATGAGTCGACGACTGCCCATATTTCCAGCCGCCTTCGCTGCTTTGGATCGTGCTGCTGATCAAAGCTTGGAGCTTGGGACCGCGCGTGATGATGACGCCTACCGCGATTGCTCCCTCTCGATGCAAGGCTTGGAAGCTCAATAGGTCGCGATCAAAAAATGGATCTTTATTGTTCCATTCCATCTCAACAGCGATACCCGGCAAAGGATTGTTCTTCGATCCCTTGCCGAACATATCAATCTCGTGACCGCGCGTTCGCGCTTTCTTCAAGGAAGTTCCATCCAGCGAAAGTTCTTTGGAGATAGATATATTTTGCTTCCCCCACACAATCTCGCTCGCATCTAGCATTTCTGCTAGCGAGTCATCGAAGCGTTTTACAAAAACCGTTCTTCCGCCTCCGCCGGTGCGAAGTTCGTTCAACGTAGGGCGAAACCGATCAAGCGCGGCGATCAGGTCGTCGGAACGCGCGGCAAAGGCGTGCCGAAGAATCACGTCGGCATACCGAGTGGCTCCATACACATAGCCAGTAGGCCACCCTTCTGTGGCGAGCCCTCTAATCTCACTAGCAGCATCAACAACACTGCCCACCAATTCTTCTGGGGGGGCTTCTGCTTCTGGCTTGATACTCATATGGGGCCTCTTGGCGACCTATACATTCTTGCGGTCACCTGCCGCGAGATCAACCATTGCCGTAAACCAAAATTCGGATGAACGCATGTGGCAGAGACTGCCTTTAGCGACACTGATCGTCTAACCCCTAACACCACTGCCTCTCACAAGCCACCCCATCGCGATCCCCATCCATCTGCGTATTCGGGCAGTGCTGGAGGAAGTACGTCGCTTCCTCGCAGGAGCGCATCTGCGAGCAATGCGTTCTTCCGTCGCAGCGGGATGCCGATGACGCAGGCGCGGCACTGGCAATCGCCGGTGCGTTGTCCCGCGGCTTGATCCACGATCGATCCTCCACCGGCGCGGCCACCTGTGCGTCTTCGACGATGCGCGACTTCGGCGCCACCACGGGCACTGCGTCCGCCTGCGCACGCGCATGCGCCTGGTAGCGATCGACGCCGACCAGGCCGATCGCGCCGATGGCGACCAGGGCGATGAAGCTGGTGAATTTCATGGCGTCCCCACTCCCGATCCCTCGCCGGATTCTGCCGGAATCGCGGCGGCGTGCAGTGGCAATAGTTCACACGCCCGCGCGGCTTTCTGTGACTGGGCGCGATTGCTATCGTGGCGGCGCGCGCACCGCCTGCGCGGCGAAGGAGCCTGCGTTTGAACCGTGTCCTGTTGCTGGCCTTGTCCCTGGCCTTGTTCGTTCCTGCCGGCACGCATGCCGCCGCCAAAAAACCGCCGGCCGAGTACGCTGATTACGTGGCGGCGATGCGCAAGGCCGATGCGATCGGCGATCCGCTGCAGCGTTGCCTGGCGTATCCGGACCTGCCCGGCAACACCTGGCCTGCGGGCGTGGCGAAGGCGCGCTGCACGATGTTCCTGACGCCGCCGCGCTATTCGCTGGACGCCATCGACGCCACGTTGAAGAAGGCCGGCGGCGCGGCGGAACTGGAGGCGAGCTTCGCCGCGCTCCTCGACGCGCATTTCACCGAACCGGCGCAGCGCGAGCAGGTCAGCGTGGCGCTGCGGGTGTTCCTGGACCGCGACCGCCACAAGGCGGAGCGGATCGCGCGGGCGTGGCGCGCGGCGGCGCCGGACAGCGCGTTCGCGCGGGTGGCGCTGGGGCACGTGCTGTCGCGGCGCGGCTGGGATGCGCGCGGCACCGACTACGTCGCCAAGACGCCCGCCGAGAACCTGAAGACCATGAGCGGCTTCTTCGTCGAGGCGGCGAAGGAATACAAGGCCGCGCTGGAGGGCAAGAGCCGGCTGCTGCCGGCCTGCGAAGGGCTGATGGCGATCGGCCGGCAGAGCTCGGACGACCTGCAGACGTATGCGACCGAGCGCTGCCTGTACATCGACCCCAGCTCCTACTACGTGGTCGAGGAACTGATGGACGCCGCCGAGCCGCGCTGGGGCGGCTCCGAGGATGACATGAAGCGCGTCGCCGTCTACGCGCAGGAGAAATCGGCGATCAATCCGGTGCTGGCGGTGTTCGCCTCGCATGCCGAGTTCTACGAAATCGAGCGCCTCGGCGACGCCGGCGATGGGCAAGCGATCGCCGTTCTGGGACCCGCTGCGCTGCAGGTGCCCAATGCGGCCTACCTGCGCGAAGTGGGTGGCGCCTACCTGCGCAAGGACGAGGACTGGAAGGCACTGGCCTACCTGTCGCAGGCGCTGCGGTTCATGCCGGACTACGCGCAGGAGTCGCGCTTCCGCGCACTCGTGCTGCGGCGCCTGGGCGAATCGAAATGGGCGCGCGCGGATGCCGAGCGCGCGGCGAAGCTTGATCCGGCGAACGGGCTTGCCCTTCATTTGCTCGGCAGGATCGTGCGCGAAGTGGACGGGCCCGACGCCGCAGTCCCGCACTTCCGGCGCGCGCTCGCCGACAGCAGGACGCGCGAGGACGCCTACAACGAACTCTGCGGCAGCCTGATCGACGCCAAACGCACCGAGGAGGCGGGCACCTGCGTCGATGAATTGCTGAAGGCGTATCCCGAAAACCCGGAAGGCTGGCGGCAGCGGCTGCTGGTGATCGGGTTCGACGCGCCCGGCTCGCTGCAGGCGATGGAGCGCTTCGTCGCGCTGCACGACCCCAAGCGCTGGAGCAACCACGCCAAGAACGCCGAGGCCGTGCGCACGATGCTGGCCGCGCGCAAGGGCACGGCATCGCCCGCGGACCTGTTCACCGCGCGGGTCCTGCGCGCCAAGGCGCAGGAGCGCACCGCCGCGGGCCGGGGTTACTTCGAACAACTCAAGACCAAGGCCCCGCGCTTCATGAACGGCGCGCTGACCGCCTGCCAGCCCGCGCAGAAGCCGGGGATCCCGCTGAAATTCACCTTGGTCATGGACGTGCAAGCCGACGGGCGCGCGGCCAACGTGGCGGTGCGGCCGGTGAATGCCTGGACGAGTTGCATCGCCAGGCAGGGCGGCGCCCTGTTCAAGCTGCCGCCACCGCCGAAGGTCGAGGGCAAGACGGGCTATCCGATGGTGATCCAGTTCGAGATCAAGTGAGCGATATGCGCAGGCGTGAATGCAATGTATCGATTGCCTTTGCGAAAGGAAACTTAAAGATTGCTTTTGCATTAGGCAAGGGATAAGTTGCCAGTCTGTCGACGCGCCTGGAGGCTTTGATGGACACCAACGCCTACACGATCCAGACGCCACAGCAGTTGGCCCCACTGCTGCGCGCGATGCGCAAACAGCGCGGGCTGACGCAGGCCGAGCTTGCCCGCCGGTTGGGCATTACCCGCCAAGCCGTCACCGCACTCGAACTCCGTCCGGAGACCGCCACGTTCGAAAGGCTGATGAAGGTGTGGGCGGTGCTCGGACTGGAAGTGTCCTTGCGGGCCCGCGCCGTCACTGCCGACGCACTGGAGTGGTGAGGCCATGGCCGAGCTTCGCGTCTGGATGAATGGCGAAGAGGTCGCCTCCTGGCAGGAGACGACCCAAGGGTCACGCCTGACCTACCTGCCGTCCTGGTTGGCATCGCCGGGTGCGCGTCCGCTGTCGTTGTCGCTGCCGTTGCTGCCGTCCGGCGAAGACCACCGCGGCCACGTGGTGTCCGATTACTTCGACAACCTGTTGCCGGACAACGCGGAGATCCGCAACCGCATCCGCGACCGGTTCCGGCTGCGCTCGGCCGACACCTTCGAACTGCTGCGGGAAATCGGCCGAGACTGCGTGGGCGCGGTGCAGTTGCTGCCGAACGGGCGAACCCCGGACGACGTCCACGCGATCCGGTCTTCGCCCTTGAGCGAGGCCCAGGTCGCCGGCGTCCTCCGTCGCGTCACCGTGCGGCCCATGCCCGGGCAACCGGCCGTGGACTACGACGAATTCCGCATCTCGATTGCCGGCGCGCAGGAAAAAACCGGGCTGCTTCGCCATGAGGGACAGTGGTGCGTGCCGATTGGCAGCACGCCCAGCACCCACATCTTCAAGCTTCCGCTCGGGCTGGTCGGCAACATGCGCGCCGACATGGGGCGCTCGGTCGAAAACGAATGGCTGTGCATGCAGTTGCTGGCTGCATTCGGGATCCCCGTCGCGAACACGGCGATGGAGACCTTCGAGGAACAGCGCGTGCTGGTCGTGGAGCGATTCGACCGCAGGCTGTCGCGCGATGGCGCGTGGTGGGTGCGGCTGCCGCAGGAAGACATGTGCCAGGTGTTCGGCCTGCCTCCTTCTCGCAAGTACGAAAGCGATGGCGGCCCCGGCATCGTGCAGATCATGAACGTGTTGCGGCAGTCGCTTGAACCGCAAGACCGCGCCACCTTCTTCAAGACCCAACTCCTGTTCTGGATGCTGGCCGCCACCGATGGGCACGCGAAGAATTTCAGCGTGCACATCGAACCGGGCGGGCGATTCCGCATGACCCCGATCTATGACGTGTTGTCGGTGTATCCCATCCTGGGCCGTGGCCCCGGGCAACTGGATCCACGCAACGCCGCATTGGCGATGTCGGTAAGCGGCAAGAATCGGCACCGCCATCTCACCGGGATTCGCCGCCGACACTGGAACGCCACGGCGCGCGCGTGCGGCATTGCGGAAGGTGCCGAACCCTGGATCGCGGAACTGCTGGACCGCATGGAGCCGGCCATCGCCCAGGTGCAGGCACGACTGCCTGCAGCTTATCCCGACGAGGTGGCGAGGCCGATCTTCGAGGGCCTGAGGCAGGCAGCGAATCGGCTGGCGGCGATGAACCCCGAGGCATGATCCATCAAGGGATCGTCGTCACTCCGCAGCCCCCAACCGCCACGCCAACCCGGACACCCGTCGCGCATGGCGTGACAGCGCTGCTGCGATCACCTCCGCGCTGCCCGCGACATGCAATGCGCTGCGCGCGCGGGTCAGGCCGGTGTAGAGCAGTTCGCGGCTGAGCACGCGGCTGTCGCTGCGCGGCAGCTGCAACCAGACCGCGTCGAACTCACTGCCCTGCGCCTTGTGCACGGTCATCGCGAACGCGGATTCGTGCGCGGGCAACGCGGCGGGATGGAAGGCACGCACGCCATTGCTGCCATCGCCGCGGCCGTTATCGACAAACCAGGCCAGCGGGGTGCCGTCGGCACCGGCAAGACAGATGCCGACATCGCCGTTGAACAGGTCATGGCGGTAGCTGTTCTCGGTGACCAGCAGCAGGCGGCCGGGGAACCACGCGGGCGGGCTGCCGATGCGCCGGCCGGACAGCGCGGACTCGATGCGGGCGTTGAGGCCGCGCGCGCCCTGCGGGCCTTCGCGCAAGGCGGTGAGCAGGCGCAGGCGATTGGCCTGCTGCAAGGCCTGCGCCGGGTCCGTGTGCATGGCCAGCGCGCGGAAGTGGCCGAGCAGGTCGGGCCGCGCCTGCAGCGGATCCTCCACGTTCTCGTGGAAGTGCACGTTGGCGAGCGCGCCGCCGCGCAGCAGCGAGAGTGCTTCCGCGCCATCGCCATTGCGCACGGCCTGGGCGAGTGGCGCCAGGTCGAGCGATTCGTCCTGGCGCCAGCCGCGTTGCAGGTGCACGCGATGGCCGCGCAAGCCGTCGGCTTCCGCGTCGACCGGCACATCGGCAAGCAGGGGACGCAACGCCGCGGCATCGTCCATCGACAATGCGTCGCCATCGCCGGCAGCGCTGAGGATGGCGGCCAGCACGTCGCCGGCTTCGACCGATGGCAATTGATCCGGATCGCCGAGCAGGATCAGTTGCGTGCCATCGGCCACCGCGTCGACCAGCTTGCACATCAGCGGCAGGTCGACCATCGAGGCTTCATCCACCACCACGATGTCGAACGGCAACGGGTGGTCGTGGTCGTGGCGGAAGCGCGGCGAGTCCGGGATGGTCCCGAGCAGGCGATGCAGGGTGCTGGCCTGCGTAGGCAACGCATCGAGCGATGCGGCATCGATGGCCAGTCCTGCCATCTGCGCGACGGCACGACGCAGGCTGTCCGCCATGCGATCCGCCGCGCGGCCGGTGGGCGCGGCCAGCGCGATGCGTGGCGCGGCATGGCCCGCGTGCAATGCCTGCGCGATGCGCAGCATCAGCAGGCGCGCGATCGTGGTGGTCTTGCCGGTGCCCGGACCGCCGGTGACCAGCAGCAAGGCGCGGCGCAGGGCAAGCGCGGCGGCGCGAGCCTGGTGGTCGCCATCGCGTGCGTCCGGGAACAGTGACGCAAACAACGTTGCGATTGGCTCGATGCCTATGTCCGGCACCACGTGCGATGCGATGCGATGGAGTTGCATCGCCAAGCGACGCTCGTATTCGCGATAGCGACGCAGGTAGAGCAGGCCGCTCTCGAGGACGAGCGGCGCGGTATCGGATTCGTCATCGGCCGATTGCGGCGTGGCGACGAAACGCGATGCGGCGAGCTGCTGCATCCAGGCATCGGCGTCGGGCCAGGCGATATCGGCATCGACCAGGTGCCGCGGCGATGCGGGATCGAACCCGGCATGGCCGTGCGCGATGGCGAGCGAGGCGAGTGCGGCGGCGGCCAGCACGTCGTCGGGCGTGTGCGGATCGAGGCGACGCAAGGTGTTCGCCAGCGCGTCGTCGAGGGTGCGCAACACGCCGGCCTGTTGCAGGGCACGCAGCAGGCTCATGCGGCAGCCTCCCCGGCGGCATGGCCGAACAGCGCATCCAGCGCATGCACCAATTCCGGCGCGAAGCGCTGCGCGTGGATGCCGGGCGAATCGCTGCGGCTCGCGTCCAGCCCGCGGCAGAACACGTAGCGGATGCCGCCGAAATCGCGGGCGTAGTCGTAGCCGTCGCGCAGGCGCAAGCGCAGCCAGCGGTGCAGGGCCAGCGTGTAGATCAGCGCCTGCAGGTCGTATTCGCTGTGCGCCATCGCGCGCTGCAGGTGGCCGGGGTCGTAGCCGGGGAGGCGATTGGACTTGTAGTCCAGCACGTACCACTTGCCGTCGTGCCGATAGGTCAAATCGATCAGGCCGGTCATCAGCCCTTCGAGTTGTTGCCGCAAGCCGAAGCCGTGGCGCTCGTTGACGATGCCGTGCGCGTGCAGCAACTGCAGCAGCGCATCCACCTGCGTCGGCTGCAGCGAAAACTGGAATTCGATTTCCGGTCGGCGATCAAAGGCAGGCACATCGCACAGGCGCACGCCTTCCGGCAGCGGTACGGTCAACGTCTGTCCGACGAACTGCGTGGTCAGGGCGACGCCGTCATCGATGATGTCTACAGCGAAGCCTTCCTTGCCCAGCGCGTCCGCGATGATCGTCGCTTCCTCGTTCGGCGCCGCATCGCCTGCCCGCCAATCGCGCCAGGCGGCGAAATCCGCATGTTCCAGCGCGGCATGCAGGGCGACGCCGTAGCGGTTGCCGGCGAAGCGCGGATCGAATGCGGCGTCGACCATGACCTCGTCCGCGGCCTCGGGTTCGTCGTTGCCGCCGCTGGCCGGCACGGTCGATGCACTCGCGGTGTCGATGCCGGCATCGGCCTTGGCCAGCTGGCTGAAGCTGTACACCCACCAGTCGTGGGTGAGCCGGCGCGTGGTGATGCGCGCGGGTGGAACCGCGGCGTCCGATTCGGCGGGCAGGCGCTGCAGTGGTTGGAGTGATCGCGTCGTGTCGAACGCGACGCCGGCCTCCCGCAGCGCATCGGCATCGCCCAGCATCTTCGCCAGCGCGGTCTTGTCGGCGTTGTAGAAATAACCGCTGGCGATCCACAGCGCATGCTCCGCACGGGTCAGGCCGACGTAGAGCAGGCGCGCGTCCTCGGCGTGTTGCTCGTCCTTCCAGGCGGTGCTGGCAGTGGTCCATTCCGCTTCCGGCACATCGAGGTGCCAATGCAGGCGACGCTGGCCGCTGGCACCGTCATGCACCACGCAACAACGACCCGGCGACGGCGGCTTGCCGCCGATGCCCACGAACGGCAGGAACACCAACGGATATTCAAGCCCCTTGCTCTTGTGCAGGGTGACGATCTGCACGCGACGCGCGTCGGATTCCAGGCGCAGCAGTTGCGCCTCGTCGTTGGGATCGGCATTGGCGATGCGCTGGCCCAGCCAGTCGACCAGGCCGTGCAGGCCCAACGCATCGCGCTGCGCTTCCTGCAGCAGTTCGGCCAGCTGCAGGTAATTGCTGATGCGCCGCTCGCCGTCCAGCAGGCCGAGCAGGCGTTCGCCATTGCTGGCGCAGAGATCATTGATGAGCGCCAACGGACCGCCGCGCAGCAGGCGTTCGCGCCAGCCCATCGCGCGCTGCTGCCAGTCGCGGTGCGCGTCGGCATCGGCCTCGAGCTTGTCGATGCCGAGTGCGTCCACGCCGACCAGCGCGGTGGACAGCGCGGTGCGCAGGCGGCCGTCATCGCCACTGTGCAGCAGGGCGAGCAACAACACGTGCAGGTCGCGTGCTTCGCCGGTGGCGAACAGGCTCTGCTTGCCGGCCGCCACCGCGGCGATGCCGACCAGCGCCAGCGCCTGCTGGATCATCGTGGCCTCGCGATGCGAACGCACCAGCACCGCGATGTCGCCGGGTTGCACGGGTTCGCCTTCGACCAGCGCCTTGCCAGCACGGGCGTCGGACAGCACCGCATGGATCGCGGCGGCGCAGGCATGGGTGGCGAATTCGCGCGATTCGCCCGCAGTCCACGGCTTCTGCTTGCCCTTGTCGTCGACCGGTGGCGCGGGCGCACGCCAGACCGTCAATGCGGGTGCGGGCTGGCCATCGCGCAGAAAGTCGTCGTCGCGACGCTTGTGGCCGGCCTCGACCGCGCGGAATTCGATGCGCGGATCGATGAAGGCCGCATCGCCCGCATTGCGGTAGAGCGCGGCGACGGCGCGCAAAACCGCAGGACGCGAACGGAAGTTGTGCGACAGCGCGGGTGCGGGCGTGGCGACCCGTGCCGCCGCGAGGTAGGTGTGCACATCGCCACCACGAAACCCGTAGATCGCCTGCTTGGGATCGCCGATCACGAACAATGCGGGCTGCGCGCTCCCGCTGCCGAACAGCCGGTCGAAGATCGCCCACTGGCGCGCGTCGGTGTCCTGGAACTCATCGACCAGCGCGACGGCGTACTGCGCGCGCAACTGGCGCGTGAGCGTGCCCGCATCGTCATGCGCCAGCGCATCGGCGACGCCATCGATCAGGTCGTCGTAGGTCTGCACGCGGCGCTGCCGCTTGAGCAGCGCCAGGCGCATGCGCGCATCATCGCGGAGACGATGCAGCAGGTTGCCGCGACGGCGCACGAGCAAGGCGTCCAGTACCTGCATTGCATCCAGGTAGTGCGATACCGCTCGGCTCATGTGCGCAGAGGTCGGCGTCCTGTCCGCGTTGCCTTTCTTGGTGCCTGCCACCAATGCACTCGCGGTCAGTTTTTCCAGCTTCGCGTGCAGCGCGCCGGCCAGCCAGGGGTCGTGGGCGAACGCCTGCAGCCACTGGCGCAGGTCGGCAAGCCACGTCTGCTTGTACTGCCCGCGATGCATCACGTCGGCATCAATCGCCGCGGCCAACGCATCCAGGAAGTCTTCGCCGTGGTCGTGCCATGCCTGCTGCAGCGCACCCTGCGCCTGCAGCACGTCGCGCTGCATGGCCTCAATGCCTGCGACCAGGCTCTCGTCGGCAATCGGCGGCAACAGCACCGGCTCGCGCAGCAATGCCGGCAAATCCTTCGCGAGGTCTTCGAAGCCACCCGACCACAACGCGGCCAGGTCATCCGCACCGGCCGTGTCCTGCGCATGCAAGCGCCACAGGTCGGCGGCGAGTTCCGCGCGCAGGTCGCGGTCATTGGTCAGCAGGGTGGCGGCATCGAAACCCTGCCCGCTTTCCAGCGCATGCTCGCGCAGCACGCGTGCGCAGAAGCCGTGGATGGTGAAGATCGCGGCCAGGTCGGTTTCCAGCGTGGCCTGGCGCAGGCGACGGCGCAGCGAGTCCTCGCCCTCGTCGCTGCGCGCGCGATGCGATTCCAGCAACTGCCGGGTCAGCACGGCTTCCGCGCTGTCACCGCCGGCCTCAGGTGCATCGAGCACATCCAGCGTGAGCTGCAGGCGCTCGCGGATGCGCTTGCGCAGTTCCTGCGTGGCCGCCTCGGTGAAGGTGACCGCCAGGATCTGGCCGATGCGCAGGCCGCGTTCGACCACCAGCCGCGTCACCAGCGTGGCCAGGGTGAAGGTCTTGCCGGTGCCGGCGCTGGCCTCGATCAGTTGCACGCCATCGAGCGGGATGTCGAGATACGGATCGCGCAGGTCACTCATGCGGCGTCCTCCGCATCGTCGCCCGGCAACGCGGCATCGCCGAGGTCGATCGCCATCGGCATGCCGTGGGTGACCGCGCCGAAGACGATGCCGCTGATGCGCGCGAAGTCGTGCAGCGACGCGGCGTCGGCGAATGGATCGCGACCACGCAGGGCGAGGCGGAGTGCGTCGCTGTCGCCTTCTGCCCAGCCCCGTTCGTTGCCGCGCCATTTGCCGGCGGCCTTCTTCACCCCGCTCGCCACATCGTCCCGCGCCGCGAACAGTTCCCAGCCGCTGTACGGCGCGAACGGCAACGGCTGCTCCAGGCCATCTCGACGCAAAGCAATCAAGCTGCGCAGCGCATCAATCGCATCGCGTTGTGAAATCGGTGCGCGCACATGCGCATCGATGCCGGCATCGACATCGTCATGCACTTCGACGAATGGCGCATCGAAACCCGCCGCCGATGCCAACAACCAGTCGAGTCCGTTGCGGATCGACGACGGGCCATTCGGCTTGCCAAAGCGCAGGCGCACGATGCCGTTCGGCCAGACGTCGTCGAGTCGTCCATGCAGGCGCAGGCCATCGATGTCGACCTCGACCGCATGCGATGTGACCTCGCCATCGCCTCGCCACTGCGCGAAGGCCTGCGCATACGGCGCGACCTCCCGGATCACTGTCGCCAGTCCGCGCGCGCCCAACGGACCCGAGGGCAGCAGGCCACGTGCACGCAAGGCAGGCTGCAGTGCCGCGGCATCGTAGCCTTCCAGCAGTCCGTCGAACACTGCGCGTTGCAGTGCCATCCGATCCAGCCCGCGTGCGGGTGCCTGCAACGGTTCGATGTCTTCGGCGGCCGCGTCCAGCTCGGGCAGGCGCAGGCCCAGGCGCTGGCGCAGGAACTGCTCGGCCGGCGCCAGCAGGAAGCGGCGCAATGCGTCCAGCGAAAGTTCGGTGTCCGGTTCGCTCGGCGCTGCCAATGCCGTCGCTACATCCATCCACGGCGGCAGGCGATCACGCGTGCCGGACAGGCGACCCGCAGCCGGATGCCAATGCCCGCGATAGCTGAAACGTCGCGCGTCGCCCACACCGAACGCGGCCGGCGAGAAGGGTTGCAGCGGATGCCGCAGCACGAGTTGTTTTTCCGCGGCGTCCGGAACCGCGTGATAGGCGCTGGCGGCAGCGAGCAATTCGCTCACCAACGCGGACGGCTCGCGCGTGCTGCCATCGCGCGGATCCGCGCCGAGCCAACTGACGTAGAACACGTCCTGCGCGGCGGAAAACAGTTGCAGGAACAGGTAGCGGTCGTCGTCGCGGGTGGAGCGGTCGCCGTGGCGGCGCTGGTCGGTGCCGAGCTCGGCGGTAAGGCGATTGAGTCCGGCCACGCTGTCGCGGCGCGGGAAATCGCCATCGTTCATGCCGAGCAGGCAGATCGCGCGGAACGGCAACAGGCGCATCGGCACCATCCGCGCGAAGCTCACGCCACCGGTGAGCAAGGGCGCGCGGGTGTCGGCTTCGGTGAGTTTTGCGGTGAAGTGCGCGCGCACGATTTCGGTGGCGAGCGGCGTGTCGACGCCGGCCTTGTGCGCTTGTTTGGCGAAGTCGTCGATTAGCGTGCGCAGGCGATCCAGCGCGCGTTGCGCACCGGTGGTCGATGGCGGCTTCGGCAGCAATGCGTCGAGCAGGCCGAGCAGGCGTTCGCGCCATTGCGCGGGCGGCATCGCTTCGCCCAGTACGCGCTGGTGGCGGGCCAGCACGCGCAGCAGTTTCAGCAACGCATCCAGTGCGTCCAGCGCGCCGCCTTCCAGTTCCGGCCAAGGTGCGACGCCCACGATATCGTCGTCGCTGCCGCTGGCATGACCCAGCAGCAGGCGGTCCAGCGCGAACTGCCAGGTATAGGCATCGTCCTTCGGCGCGCCCTGACGGGCACGATGCGTGGCATCCAGGCCCCAGCGCGCGCCGGCCGCATGCAGCCAGCCGTGCAGGCGTTCGAAGTCGGCCGCGTCCAGGCCGGCGGCTTCGGCCAGCGGCGGGCTGGCCAGCAGGTCGAGCATTTCCTCCAGCCCGAAGCGCGCGATCGGCAACGCCAACAGGCGCAGGAACACATCGGCCAGGCGCTCGCCGGCCAGCGGGCTCGCATCGGCCAGCGCGTACGGGATCGCGTTACCTGCGCCATGCCCGCCGAACACCGCATCCAGATACGGGACGTACGGGTCGATGTCGGGCGCAAGCACCGCGATCTCGCGCGGCTGCAGCGGCGGATCGAAGCGATCGTCTTCCAGCAATGCGCGCAGGCGGTCGTGCAACACCTGCAGTTCGCGCAGTCGGGTGTGGCAGGCGTGGAATTGCAGGCTGGGATCGCCGGCATCGACACCATCGCGCCTGTGGCCCGACGGTTCCGCGCGTCGATGGAACAGGTCCGCCTGCATGCGCTGAAGCAGGCCGTCGTTCGCGCCTTCCGCGGGATCGGCATAGGCGGCGATCTCGCCCGAAGGGTGCACGACCTCGTAGCTGCCGAGCAGGGCCATGAAGTCCTTGCCGGCCGCGCCCCAGTCGCGCAGCAAGGGGTTGTCCTGTGCGTCGTCGCCGAACGGTGCCGCACCCGCGCGCAGGCGCGCGCCGAGCGATCGCAGGTCGCCCCAGTAATGCCTGGTCGGCGTCGGCAGATAGAAATACAGGGTGCCGACGCGTGCCTGCGTGGCCAGCACGCGCAGCACGTCCGGCGAGATGTTCAGCGTGCCGAACGCGAACAGCCGCTTGGGCAATCCCGCCGGCAGCGCCTCGCCATCGGCGAAACGCGCGAGGTAGTCCTGGATCCGCCGCGCACGATGCTGGCGGCCGCTGGCGACGGCGCGCCACAGGATCGCCTGCGGATCATCCGGATCGGCACCGCCGTCCCAGCGCAGCAACCAGTCGCGACGCCAGGCCTGGTACTTGTTGAAGACGTTGGCCAATTCGCCGGCCAGCGACCACGCTTTCAGCGGATCGGGATTGCCGTTGTGTTCCGCCAGATAGGCCGCGAGCTGGGCCATCGCCGGCTTCCGGCGCAACGCGGGATCGGACAGCGCGGCGTGCAGGCGCCAGTGCAGGGTGTCGAGGTCGAGGTCGTCCTTCGACGCGCCGAGGTTGGCATCCAGCGCGCGCGCGACGAACTCGCCCGGGGTGAGGAATTCGAGGTTCGCGGCGATGCCGTGGCGCGCGGCCAGGCTGGCCTGCAGCCAGCGCCGCATCGCCACCTGCGGGATCAGGATCGTGTCGGGCGCCAGCAGCGATTGGCCGGGCACGTCCGTGCGCAATGCTTCCGCCAGCAGGCCGGCGAGCACGTCCAGCGCATTGCCGTGATAGAGGCGGAAGTCAGGGGCGGGCGTCATCGGTCATCGCATTGTGCCGGAGCGGGTCGCGCCTGCTGCGACCGGTTGCGGGCCTGCGATGCGACGCCTTGCCGCCGGTTTCGTTCAGGCTGGGGATGCCGCCCGTGCCTCGGGCAGGTACCATTCCTGTACCAATCAGTTCAGCCGCGGCGCACGTCGACATGCCGATCCCGTGCGTTTCGATGCCGCACCGACCCCGCCAACGGATCCCGTTTCACCCGATGACCGATGCCGCCGTTCCCGCCGTCCGTTTGCAGGCCGCCCGCCTAGACCGGGGCGGGCGCACGATCCTGTCTGGATTGGACCTGGTGGTACCGAAGGGCAGCATCACCGCGGTCCTGGGCCCCTCCGGCAGCGGCAAGTCCACGCTGCTGGCGGCGCTGACCGGCGAACTGGCATTGGCGTCCGGCACGCTGGACGTGTTCGGCAACCCGATCCCGCGCAGCGCACGCGCCCTGCTGGCGATGCGCAAGGGCCTCGGCGTCCTGCTGCAGGGCAACGGCCTGCTCACCGACCTCACCGTGGCCGAGAACGTGGCGCTGCCGCTGCGCACGCATACGCGCTTGCCGGAGCCGGTGCTGCAGGCACTGGTGCGGATGAAGTTGCACGCGGTGGGCCTGCGCGCCGCCGCCGATGCCTGGCCGCGCGAACTCTCCGGCGGCATGGCCCGGCGCGTCGCGCTGGCGCGTGCACTGGCGCTGGATCCGCCATTGATGCTGTACGACGAGCCGCTGACCGGCCTGGATCCCATCGCGTCGGGCGTCATCACCGCGTTGATCCAGCGGCTCAACCGTAGCCTGGGCCTGACCAGCATCATCGTCAGCCACCACGTCCGCGAGACCCTGCCGATCTGCGACCAGGCGGTGGTGATCGCCAACGGCCGGATCGTGTTCGCCGGCACGCCCGCGGAGCTGCAGTCGACGGCTGACCCGCTGGTGCGGCAGTTCCTCGACGGCCAGCCGGATGGGCCGATTCCGTTCGATGCGCCGAAGCGCAGTTACAGCGAGGCCGCCTGATGGCCTTCGCCGAATCCATTCGTTCGATCGGTCGTGGCGGCCTGTTCGGGCTGACGATGTTGCGGGGCTCGGTGCCGACCCGCGACTTCCTGGCCGAACTCGTCCGCGAGATCTACAAGGTCGGTGCGCGTTCGTTGCCGATCATCGCGGTCGGCGGCGCCTTCGTCGGGCTGGTGTTGACCCTGCAGGGCTACCGCACGCTGTCGACCTATGGCGCGGTCGATGCGCTGTCGACCCTGCTCGGCCTCTCGCTGTATCGCGAACTGGCGCCGGTGCTGACGGCATTACTATTCATCGGCCGCGCCGGCAGCTCGATCGCCGCGGAACTGGGCCTGATGCGCGCCACCGACCAGATCAAGGCGCTGGAACTGATGGCGATCGATCCGGTGGCCAAGGTCGTGGCGCCGCGCTTCTGGGCGGCGGTGCTGACCATGCCGCTGCTGGCCGGCATCTTCGTGTCGCTGGCGATCAGCGCCGGCTGGTTCCAGGCGGTGCAGGTGCTCGGCATCGACAACGGCAGCTTCTGGTCCGGCCTGCGCGGCAGCGTCGACCTGTGGGACGACTTCGGCGTGTCGATGCTGAAGTCGGCGGTGTTCGGTGGCATCGCCGCGTTGGTGGCGGCCTATGTCGGCTTCCACGCCGAGCCCACGATCGAAGGCACCTCGGTGGCGACCACCCGCGCGGTGGTGAATGCCTCGCTGCTGGTGCTGGTCTTCAACTTCATCCTTTCCGCCCTGCTGTTCCGTTGAGCAAGAGATAAAGACCATGGCCATCCGCGGACCACGACTCGAATTTGCCGTCGGCGCCTTCCTGCTGCTGGCGCTGTCCTCGCTGCTGGTGCTGGCGCTGGCGTCCACCAACCGCCAGTTCGGCTTTGGCGGCGACACCTATCCGCTGGTGGCGAAGTTCACCCAGCTTGGCCAGTTGCGTGCCAACGCACCGGTGAAGATCGGCGGCGTGGTGGTCGGCCAGGTCAGCAAGATCGACCTCGACCCGAAGACCTTCCAGTCCGTCGTGACGCTGTCGATCGACGGCCGCTACCAGGACCTGTCAGCCGACACCTCGGCCGGCATCTTCACCAGCGGCCTGCTGGGCGAGAGCTACATCGGCCTGTCGCCGGGCGGGGATCCGGAATCGCTCAAGCCGGGCGACGAGATCGCCTTCACCCAACCCGCCGTCGACCTGCTGCAGCTGGTCGGCAAGTACATGTTCAGCAGCGGTGACAAGGCATCCGGCGACGATGCCGCCACCCAGACGCCCGCCGACCCGGCCGCGCTGCCCGCCCCCGAGGGACAGACCCCATGAAGAATCTCCTTGCCAGCGCCCTGCTGGCCGCCCTGCTTGCCGCCGCGCCTTCGTTCACCGCCAGTGCCGTCACGCCGCCTGCCGCCACCGCGCAGCAGGGCGCCGCCAGCCGCGTGGTGGTCGACAGCGCCGGCCGCGTGCTGGCCACGCTGGACAGCCGCCGCGCCGAGTTCAAGGCCAATCCGGCCGCGCTCAACCAGTTCATCAAGACCGAGTTCACCCGCAGCTTCGATTCCGACTACGCCGCCCGCCTGGTCTTGGGCGTGCATGGCCGCAGCGCAACGCCCGCCGACGTGGCCGATTTTGCCGCGGCGATGGCCGACAACCTCACCGCGCGCTACGGCGCTTCGCTGCTCGACTTCAATACGAAGTTGCAGGTCAAGGTGAAATCGGAAACCCCGTTGCCCGGCGGCCGCGGCGTGCGCGTGAGTACGCAGATGCTGCGCCAGGGCGGCGGGCCGATCCCGGTCGATTACCTGCTGCGCAACGTCAACGGCCAATGGAAATTGTTCGACGTGATGGTCGAGGGCATTTCCTACGTGCAGGCGTTCAAGAACCAGTTCGCCGCGCCGCTGACCCAGAAGTCGATCCGCCAGGTCGCCGCCGACCTGCGCGCCGGCCGCATGCAGGCCGCGCCCGCTCCGGGCAAGACGTCGAAGTGACCGCGGCCGCGGCCCGCGTGCAGCGCGACGGCGAACGGTTGTTGCTGTCCGGCGCGCTGGACCGCGATGCCGCCACCGCATCGTGGTCGCGGGCGCTCGCAGCGGCGGACGGCGCACGGGTGCTGGACGTGAGCGCCGTGTCCGCGATCGACAGTGCGGGGCTGGCGATGCTGGTCGCGCTGGCCGAACGCATGCAGGATGCCCGCATCGAAGGGGTTCCCTCCGGAATGTCGGACCTGCTGGCGGCCTATCGCTTGCGCCCCACCCTTGCCTTCGATGATGGCCGCTGATGTTCGTGCAAAGGATGATCCGATGATGCGGTTGCGTTCCCTCGCCCTGTTGCTGATGTGCGCGCTTGCGAGCGCGTGCGCCTCCACCGGCCATCGCACGGCGGAAACCGCCACGCTGCAAGACGCGCCGGTGATCGCGGGCGATGTCGTTGCAGCGGACACGTCCGCGGCATCGGCTGCGGGCGACGTCGAACCGCCGGCACCGGCAACACCCGCCATCGCGGATGCCACCCCGTCGCAAGACGCCGACGCCACGACGGGTGATGCCGAAGCCGATTTCGCCGCGATCTACGGCCAACAAGCAGGCGGCGAAGGCACCCCGATCGGCAGCCTCGGCGCTCCCGCGGCCTACGATCCGTGGGAGAAATACAACCGCCGCGTGCATGCCTTCAACATGGCCGTGGACCGCGGATTGGCCAAGCCGCTGGCGCGCGCCTACGTCGCCGCGGTACCGCGTCCTTTGCGGACCGGCGTCAGCAATTTCTTCGACAACCTGGGCCAGCCGGTCACCCTGGTCAACAGCCTGCTGCAAGGTAATCCGCGCGGCGCGGCGAACTCCCTCGGTCGTTTCCTGCTCAACAGCACGGTCGGGATCGGCGGCCTGCTCGATGTGGCGACCAAGGCGAAGATGCCAAAGCGCGGCGAGGATTTCGGGCAGACCCTGGCAGTCTGGGGCTGGCAGCGCTCGCGCTATCTGGAACTCCCCTTGCTGGGCCCGCGCACGGTGCGCGACATGATCGGCCTGGTCGGCGACGCGCGCCTGCGGCCGGTGCAATACGTCGAGGACGACAAGACCCGGGTGTTCCTGCAGGGCCTGCAACTGGTCGATCTGCGCGCGAAATTGCTGCCCATCGAAGGGTTGATCAACCAGGGCGCGGTGGACGAGTACGCCTTGTTCCGCGACATGTGGCTGCAGCGCCGCAACTACCAGATCAACCAGGCGGGCCGGAAGAAGGATGCCTCCGCGCCGGACGAAACGCTGCCGCCCTATCTGATGCAGGACGACGCCGTACCCGCGCCTGTCTCCACGCCAAGCGGCGAATGACAAACGCGAGTTGATCACGCGATGTGAATCGGGACGTCGCTAAAAACGAAGGCCGCCATCAGGCGGCCTTCGTCATGTTGCGTCATGCATTGCTGTAAGCGATCACACGATCATGTTGCGATCGATCAACGACCATCCTTGTCGAAATCGCCCGGGATGCGGCGCTCGATGTGATGCCAGCCATCGCGCACCGCGCTGCGGGCTTCATTCCACGCGAGGCGCGACTGCGCCTTGGTGGTGTCCCAGTTGCGCTCCAGGTCGGTTTCCACGTCCTCGAACTTGCGGCCCTGGTACTGGCCGTAGGTGTCGTAGCCGTACTTGTAGGCCGGCTCGTAGTCGCGCCACTCGCTGCCGCTGATGTAGTACGGGGTGGTCTTGTAGGCGTTCTCGAAGTGGGTCGCGTACGCGGTCGGGTTGACCGCTTCGGCCACCGCACCGCCGCCCTTCGCACCCAGCGCGCCACCGGCGATGGCGCCGACGACGGTACCGACCGGGCCAGCCGCCGAACCCACGGCAGCGCCTGCGATCGCACCCGCAACCGCGCCCGTGCCTTCACCGATGCTGTGATCCTTCTTGATGGTCATGTCCTGCTCCTTGGTAGTGGGGTCGTCAACGCTCCATGCGTTGGACGGGACCAAGGATGGGGAAAGGCGCGTGGTGGCCGCGTCATGCGCGCGTGAGTACGGCCTTCGCTTTCATGAAGCTGTCAGGGAGGTGATCCACGCCTGCACGCATCGCCGCCACAACGCCGGTGCGCTCAGGGCTCGTCGGTGTCGGCTGCTTCGTCAGCGTCCAGCAAGGCCTGGTGGTCGCTGCCCGGCAGCGATTCCACGCCCTTCAGTTTCCGCTCGATCTGACGCGTGCGCACGCCGGCCTGCTTCAGGCTGTTCTGCACCGTGTTGAGCTGCTTGTCGGCGCTTTCCAGCACGCTGGCGAACTTGCCGAACTCGCTCTTGACCGCGCCGAGCAGTTGCCAGACTTCGCTGGAGCGTTTCTCGATCGCCAGCGTGCGAAAGCCCATCTGCAGGCTGTTCAACAAGGCCGCCAGCGTGGTCGGCCCGGCGATCACGATGCGATGGTGCTGCTGCAGGGCATCGACCAGGCCGGGGCGGCGGATCGCTTCGGCGTAGAGTCCTTCGGTCGCGAGGAACAGCACGGCGAAATCGGTGGTGTATGGCGGTGCCACGTATTTTTCGCTGATCGATTTTCCCTGGATCTTGATCGCGCGCTCCAGTTGCGACGCGGTCGCGCGCATGGCCTCGGTGTCCCCGCGCTCCTGTGCATCCAGCAGGCGCTCGTAATCCTCGCGCGGGAACTTGGCATCGATCGGCAACCACACCGGCACGCCACCGTCCTGCTGGCCCGGCAGGCGGATGGCGAAGTCCACCGCTTCGTTGCTGCCTGGCCGCACTTTCACGCTACGTGCGAACTGCTCGGCCGTCAGCACTTGCTGCAACAGGGTTTCCAGCTGGATTTCGCCCCAGCCGCCACGGTCTTTCACGTTCGTCAGCACGCGCTTGAGGTCACCGACGCCGGTCGCCAGGGTCTGCATCTCGCCCAGGCCGCGCTGCACCGCTTCCAGCCGCTCGGACACCAGCTTGAAGGACTGTCCAAGCCGGGTTTCCAGGGTGCTCTGCAATTTTTCGTCGACCGTTGCGCGCATCTGCTCGAGCTTCTGCGCGTTGTCCGCCTGCAGCGCCTTCAACTGCTGCTCCAGCGTGCTGCGCATCTCGCCGATGCGTTGTTCGTTGCGCTGGGTGAGGTCCTGCAGCTTCTGGCCGAGCGCATCGGCATGCCGCTGCTGTTGTTCTGCGGCTTCGCTGCGCGACTTGCGTGCGTCTTCGCTCAGCGCTGCGCGCAGTTCATCCAGCCGCGCATCGGTCCGCAGGGTGAACTCGTCCAGGCGCTGGTCGGTGCGCGCAGCGACGGCCTGCAACTGGCCACCGAAGCCGTCGATGCGCTGGCCCTGCTGCAATGCGAAGCCGTCCAGCTGCTCGCGCAGTTCGCCGCGGCCGGCACGCTGTTCATCGCGCAACAGGCCGCCGATGCGTTCTTCCGGGCGCCGCAGCATCAGCAGGATCAGCAGCCCGATCGCCACCAGCACGGCGACCAGCAAGATAGCGAGCAGGAGCGTGTTCGAGTCCATCGCGCCAGTGTAGCGGCGACGGTCGCAGCGCCTGCGACCTCAGGCCAGGGACACCCCGAATAGATGGCCGATCAGCGCCGTCGCCCCCATCGCCAGCGCGCCCCACGACAGCACGCGCAAGGCACCTCGCAGGCCCCTGCCGCCCGCAACGCGCTCGGCGAGATAGCCCAGCAACGCCAGCAGGATCAGGGTGCTGACGACGATCGCTACCGCCAATCCGGTTCCGGGCCACAACCATGCCAGCAATACCGGAGGCAACGCACCCGATGTGAAAGCCAGCGCCGAGGCCAGGCCGGCCTGCACGGGACGCGCGCGTTGCAGGTCGTGGATGCCGAGTTCGTCGCGCAGGTGGGTGCCGAGGTCGTCATGCGCGGTCAGCTGCTCCGCGACCTGGCGGGCCAGCGAAGGATCGAGCCCGCGGCGCACGTAGATCTCGGCCAGCTCGTCGAGTTCGGCCTCCGGATGTTCGCGCAACGCGTGCGCTTCCAGACGCGCATCGGCGCGCTCGGCATCCACCTGCGAACTTACCGAAACGTACTCGCCCGCGGCCATCGACAACGCGCCGGCGGCCAGCCCGGCGATGCCGGTGAGCAGGATCGTGGCGGGACTTGCGTGCGCAGTGGCCATGCCCAGCACCAGGCTGCCGGTGGAAATCAGGCCATCGTTCGCGCCCAGCACCGCCGCGCGCAGCCAGCCACTGTGGTGGCTGCGGTGCGATTCGATGTGCGCCTGCAGTGCGTCCATCAATCGAGCACGCGGCAGAACACCGCCTTCAGATACCGCGATTCCTGCACCTGCGCCAGCCACGGATGGTCGGGCCCGGCGCCGGAGACCTTGAGCACCTGCACGGTGCGACCGGCGTAATAGGCGGCGCGGCGGAGCATGTCGGTGAACTGTTCTTCGCTGACCAGGCCGGTGCAGCTGAAGGTGGCGAACAGGCCACCCGGCTTGACCACCGCCAGCGCCGCCTTGTTCATGTCGAGGTATTTCTTCAGCGCCGGGATCACCTGCTCGCGGTCGCGGGTCATCTTCGCGGGGTCCAGGATCACCACGTCGAAGCGCTCGCCGTTGTTCGCCGCATCGCGCAGCCACGGGAAGATGTCGGCCTGGATGAAGCGCGGCTTCACCTTGTTGAGGTGACCGTTCTCGCGGGCGATCTCGAGCACCGCCGCGTCGATGTCGATGCCGACCACTTCGCTCGCGCCGCGTGCCGCGGCATAGACGCCGAAGCCGCCGGTGTTGCAGCACAGGTCGAGCACGCGCTTGCCTTCGCACAGGCGCGACAGCCATTCGCGGTTCTCGCGCTGGTCGGCGAAGAAGCCGGTCTTGTGCGCACCGGCCGGATCCGCGCGGAAGTGGATGCCGTGTTCGGTGACCGTGGCCGGCTGCGTGCCCAGAGTGGGCTTGTAGTCGAAGCTTTCCTGCTTCTGCACATGCTCGTCGGCGAAGCTGTGGAAGCGGCAACCGGGGAAGTGCTCGCGCAATGCGTTGAAGATCCATTCGCGATGGCGGTAGGCACCTGCGCTGAAGAATTCGACCACGATGAGATCGTCGTAGCGGTCGACCACCAACCCGCTGATGCCGTCGCCCTCGCTATGCACCACCCGCCACGCATTCGACACGTCATCGAGCTTGAGGATCTCCCGGCGCAGCTGGATGGCCTCGCCGATCTTGCGGCTGAACCAGCCGGCATCGACCTCGATGTCCGGGTCGTTCTCCAGCATGCGCAGGGCGATCCGCGAATGGCCGTTGTAGAAACCGCGGCCGATCCAGACGCCATCCACGCCAACCACGTCGACGATGCTGCCCGGCTTGGGTCGTTGCGCGGGTTTCTCGACCAGGCGCTGGAAGATCCACGGGTGGGTGGAATTCCACGCGTTCTTGAGGCGGACGACGGTGAGCGGTTCGGCCATGGGGCTGCCTTTTGACATGCGGCTAACGAAGATCGGGTATTGTCGCCGAAGAAGGGGAGTAACTCCGCGCACGGCCGTCGTCATTACGGGTCCCAGGATCCCGGCGCCGTGGCAGGCCAGACGCCTGTGAGTGAGACCTTCGCCGAACGGCGAAGCGCGCTCCCTTTCCATGCCTCCCTGCATGGACGCGTCCGCCGGTTCCAACGGTGGAGTGTGCAATGGAGTCGATCGGTACCCCGTTCCTCTGGCTGATGTTCGCCGGAGTCGTCATCGTCGCGTTGCTGGTCGACCTGGTGCTGATGCGCCACGGAGGCCCGCACAAGGTGACCTTCAAGGAAGCGACCTGGTGGAGCATCGGCTGGGTCGCGCTGGCGCTGGCCTTCAACGCCTGGCTCTGGTGGTACTCGGGCCAGCAACTCGGCGCGGCCGAAGGCGAACGCATCGGCATGGAGTTCCTCACCGGCTACCTGGTGGAGAAGTCGCTGGCGGTCGACAACATCTTCGTGTTCCTGATGATCTTCACCTACATCTCGGTGCCCGAGGAGCAGAAGCAGCGGGTGCTGGTGATCGGCATCATCGCGGCCATCGTGTTGCGCGCGATCCTGATCTTCGCAGGCGCCTTCCTGCTGGCCAAGTTCCACTGGATCCTCTACGTGTTCGGCGCGTTCCTGCTGCTGACCGGCATCAAGATGATCAGCGCCGCCGGCAAGGCACCGGACCTGGAGCAGAACCCGGTGCTGCGCTGGCTGACCGCGCACGTGCAGATGACCCGCGGCTACCACGGCAGCGCGCTGTCGGTGATCGAAGGCGGCAAGCGCCTGTACACGCCGCTGTTCATCGTGATCGTGATGATCGGCATCACCGACGTGATCTTCGCGGTGGATTCGATCCCGGCGATCTTCGCGATCACCGACGATCCCTTCATCGTGCTGACCAGCAACGTGTTCGCGGTGCTCGGCCTGCGCGCGATGTTCTTCCTGCTGCAGGGCATGGCCGACCGCTTCCACCTGCTGCCCTACGGGCTGGCGATGGTGCTGATGTTCATCGGCGCGAAGATGCTGCTGGTCGATGTCTACAAGATCCCGATCGCGGTCTCACTGGGCATCGTGGCCGCGACCATCGGCACCACCATCGCCCTGAGCCTGCTGCGCCCGCCACCGCCGGCGCGCTGACGACACGCAGCGTTGCGCCACCGCAGGCACCGCCCGCCCGGGCGGTGCTTGCTTTCGGCGTGCCGCGCCCCAGTTCGATGGGATGTCCACGCCACTGACCACCGAACAGCAACGCCTGGCCGACCGCACGCGCCTGCGCCGCGCGTTGAACGCCAGCCTCGGCTTCGTGCTGCTGCTGGCGGTCTGCTTCGCCGCCCAGCATGGCTTCGACTTCCGCTTCCTCACCGTCTCACCGCGCAGCGTCGAAGGCCTGCTCGGCGTGCTCACCGCGCCACTGCTGCACGGCTCGGTCGAACACATCGTCGCCAACGGCATCGCCGTGCTGATGCTCGGCACCCTCGCCGGTACCGTGTATCCGAAGGCGACCCTGCGCGCGTTGCCGCTGCTGTGGATCGGTTCGGGCCTTGGCGCCTGGCTGCTCGGCAACGCCGGTTCGCACCACCTCGGCGCCAGCGGCGTGACCCATGGCCTGGGCTTCCTGGTCTTCGTGCTGGGCCTGCTGCGCCGCGACCGCGCGGCGATCGCCGCGGGCATGCTCGCCTTCCTGTTCTACGGCGGCATGCTGATGACGATCCTGCCGCGCGAGGCCGGCGTGTCCTGGGAATCGCACCTCGGCGGTGCGATCGGTGGCGTCGTCGCGGCCTTGCTGTTCCGCCGCGCCGACCCGCAAGCCGTGAAGCCGAAATACAGCTGGGAACTCGAGGAAGAACTGGCCCGGCAGCAGGGCGATGCCGAGCGCGCGATGTACGAAACCGACGCCCCGCGCGACGTGCCGGTGCTGTGGAACCGCGATCCCGCGGACGCGGAACGCGGCAAGGTGCTGCCGTTCCGCCGCCCCGGCGAATGAGCTACTTGCCCGCCAGCACCCGCGGGCCCAGCTGGTGGTCATGCCAGCGCGACAGCAACAGCAGCGACGTGGCCGCGCCGCACAGGCACAGGAACATGTCCCACTGCGTGTCCCACTGGTCGCCCTGGGTGGCCAGGAAGGCATCGGCATCGGCGCCGTAGATCAACGCCGCCCACCATTCGATCAGTTCGAAGAACGCCGAGAAACTCAGGCAGGCGGCCAGCGCCAGATAGACCAGCCAGCCGCCACGGCGCAAAGGCGTCAGCCGGAGCAACAATTCGCGGGCCAGGATCGCCGGCACGAAGCCCTGCATCCAGTGGCCCAGGCGATCCCACGGATTGCGCTCGGTGCCCAGCAGGTCCTGCAGCCAGAAGCCGCCGGGCGTCAGCGAGTAGGTGTAGGCACCGCCGTGGATCAGCACCAGCGCGTGCAGCAGCAACAGCCAGCACAACAGCCGGGTCAGCGGGAACCGCGACCAGCGCCAGGCAATCAGGGCCAGCCCGACCATCGCCCAGATCACTTCGAGGAACCAAGTGAGTCGATCCTTGGCGATGAGGAACGAGGCCACCAAGGCCAGCACGGTGACGCCCGCAAGCAGCCAGCGTTCGCCTTGCGAGGGCGGGATCGCGATGTCGCTGTGGTCTGCCGTCATGCGCCGATGCTAGCGCGTGGTTCGGGTGGCGTTGCGGAAACGCGCATTAAGCTTCGCCTTCACCGCGCCGGCCGCGATCCGTGGCTCGCCCTTCCGAGACCGACACGACGATGCATCGCGCCTTCGCCACCGCCCTGCTGTGCGGCCTGCTCGCCGCCTGCGCCAGTACCCCCGACGTGCGCGCGCCGGTCCGCGTGGCGGTCACCGCACCGCCGCCGGTCAAGGTCGGCATCGCCCTGGGGGGCGGCGCGGCCAAGGGCTTCGCCCACATCGGCGTGATCAAGATGCTCGAAGCCAACGGCATCAAGCCCGTCTTCGTGTCCGGCACCAGCGCCGGCAGCGTGGTCGGCGCGCTGTATGCCAGCGGCATGGATGCCTACGCGATGCAGGAAAAGGCCTTCGCGCTGGACGAATCGAAGATCCGCGACGTCAGCCTGTTCTCCGGCGGCGTGGTGAAGGGCCAGAAGCTTCAGGACTACGTCAACGAGCTGGTCGGTGGCCGCAGCCTCGACAGGATGCGCAAGCCGTTCGCGGTGGTCGCCACCAACCTGGCCAATGGCGAACGCACCGTGTTCGTGCGCGGCAATACCGGCCAGGCGGTGCGCGCGTCCAGTTCGATCCCGGGGGTGTTCGAGGCGGTCGCGATCGGCAAGGCGCATTACGTCGATGGCGGCGTGGTCAGCCCGGTGCCGGTGGATGCGGCGCGCGAACTCGGCGCGGACTTCGTCATCGCGGTCGACATCAGCAGCAAGGCGGACGGCATCGCCAGCACCACCAGCATGCTCGGCAACCTCAACCAGAGCATCCGGATCATGGGCCAGAAGCTCGGTGCGCAGGAGCTCGCGCGCGCCGACATCGTGATCCGGCCGAAGGTGAACGACATCGGCCCGGCCGATTTCGCGGCGAAGAACCGCGCGATCCTGGAAGGGGAACGCGCAGCGCAGGCCGCGCTGCCGCAGATCAGGGCGAAGATCGCCGCGCTGCAGGCCGCGCGCATCGCGAAGGCGCGACAGGCCGCCGATGCCGAAGCCGCGCGCCAGCGCGAGGCCGAACGCAAGGCACGCTGCGCGCAGCAGCAGGGCTGGATGGACACGCTGCGCCGCGACGAGGACTGCAAGCAGGGCTGATCCGAAAAGGGGTCAGAGTGAAGTTTTTCGATCCAGCCTGTCGATCAAGCGAACAGGGTCGGCGAAAAATTCACTCCGACCCCTTTTCTCGCACGATTTGCGCGCGATCAAGTTCCCGAAAACCGCCGGGCGTAAGATGACGGCATGACCACCAACGCCACGCCCCGACGCATCGAGAACATCCAGAGCGACCGCGGGTCGTTGCCGGTGTATGCCACCGGCACCGTCGAGCAGCCGTGGGACAGCTACAGCGCCAGCGACCATGCGGTGTGGCAACAGTTGTACAAGCGGCAGCGCGAGATCCTGCCGGGCCGCGCCAGCGACGCCTTCCTGCACGCGCAGGACACGATGGGTATGACGCCCGACCGCATCCCGAAGTTCAGCGACCTCAACCGCGTGCTCGGCGATGCGACCGGCTGGCAGATCGTCGGGGTGGAGGGCCTGCTGCCGGAGCTGGTGTTCTTCGACCACCTGGCCAATCGCCGCTTCCCGGTCAGCTGGTGGATCCGTCGCCCGGACCAGATCGATTACATCGAGGAGCCCGACCTCTTCCACGACCTGTTCGGGCACGTACCGCTGCTGATGGATCCGATGTTCGCCGACTACCTGGTGGCCTACGGCAAGGGCGGGGTGAAAGCGCACGGCATCGGCCCGGAAGCGCTGATGCAGCTGGCGCGGCTGTACTGGTACACGGTCGAATTCGGCCTGATCCGCCAGCCGGACGGGCTGCGCATCTACGGCGCCGGCATCGTCAGTTCGAAGGGCGAGTCGATCCATTCGCTGGAGAGCGCCGCGCCCAACCGGATCGGCTTCGACCTGGAGCGGGTGATGCGCACCCGCTACCGAATCGACAGCTACCAGCAGACCTATTTCGTGATCGACAGCTACGAAGAGTTGATCGAAGCGACGCTGCCCGACTTCACCCCGATCTACGAACGCCTGCGCGAGCAGGACGCGATCGCGGCCGGCAACGTGCTGGACACCGATGCGGTGTTCCAGCGCGGCAATGGCGAAGGCTGGAGCGTCGACGGCGACGTCTGACACACGCCACCGCATGTGATGTCCTGATCCTCGTTTCAACCGACCCGCGCGCGCAGTGCCGCCTGCGGCAGCGACGATGCCGACCGCTGCCGGCGTAGCAGGTGATCTGCCAGTTGCCGAGCCGCAATTCGCAATTCGGGCACTGCCGTCATCTCCCACGACTGCCCGCGCAGCAGCGGGCCCAGTCCGTACAAGCCGCGCACCGGCATGCCGCGACGATCGAGCAACTCGCACTGCGCCGAGGCACGCACACCCAGCCCGAGCGGATCGGCGCTGACCAGGCCACTGTCGCGCAGCTGCGCCAGCAGCGGGTGGCTGGTGCGTTCGACATCGGTGTCCAGTCCGGTGGCGCGGACCAGCACGTAGTACTGCTCGGCAACGACGCGGCCGCTGCCGCGTTCGCGCAGCAACACATCCACCGCCTGCGGCCCGCGTTGCGCGCGCAGGATGCGGCCGGCGCGGATCCGCAACCGGCCTTCCGCCTGCAACGCGAGCAACGAGGCATGCACCTCCGGCGCGAGCCGATGGCGCGCCGCTTCCCAGTGCGAACGCAGATGCCGCAGGAAGCGCGCGCGCTGGTCCTGCGACAGGGTTTTCCAATAGGCCTGCGAATACGGTCGCAGCGCGTCCACCAGGCTGCGCCAGTCGGGCAATATCGGCAGCAGTGTCCGCAGTGCGCGCAACAACTGGCGGACGTTGCCGCTGTTGAGTGCATGCAGGACGGTCGGCGGCAATGCGATGGGGTCCGTGGCGACGTCGGCATGCGCCTGCGGCAACAGGCCGTGCCGCGACAGCGCAGTGATCGGGCCGCGATGCCCGCGCCGCTGCAGCGTGGCCACGGTGTCCGCCATGGTCAGGCCGCTGCCGACGATCAGCACGCGCGCATCCGGCGCGATGCGATCGATGGCTTCGTCGCCGGCCAGGCTGCGTTGCCACGGCTAGGCGATGTAGGCGGGGTCCACCAGCAGGCGCGGGCCCACGCCGTGCAGGCGCTGCGGCGGCAGGCTGCCGACCGCCAGCACCACGATGTCGCTGTCGAATTCACGACCGTCGGCCAACAGCACACGGAAACGGCGGCCGGCACGTTCGACCGCCACCGCCTCCTGCGTGTGCAGGCGCACGTCGGCGCGCGATTCGTGGATCGCGTCCTGCAGGCGCGAATACAGGTATTCGCCGTACGCGAGCCGTGGCATGTAACCCCGTTCCGCACGCTTGCCCAGGTTCAACCAGCGGGCGAAGCCGTCGATATCGTCCGGATCCGCACCGAGTTCGCAGGCGCGTACGTTGAGCAGGTGCTCGGCGCGCGATTCGCCGTAGGCCACGCCGCGGCCGAAGCTGTCGGCCACGCCGACCAGGCGCAGTTCGGTGGCCTGCGACGCGTGCCGCATGAGTTCGGTGGCCAGGACGCCGCCGCTGAAGCCGGCACCGATGATGGTGATGCGCATGCGCTGTTCCTACGTCGATGGAGGGCCAGTGATACCGGTTGCGGATGGCAGGCTTGTAAAAGCCCGGTTACGCCGACGCGCTGTTGCGCCAACCGTTCGTCAAGCCGTCATCACCGATGGAAATACGCGCGCGAATCCGGGAATTCGCCGCAGCGCGCGATTCGCTCAGTGGCGCGCGCGCGGGTCGCTGCCCAGCCGGCGATACAAGGTGCTGCGGCTGATGCCGAGGCGGCGCGCGGCACGCGCGACATTTCCGTTGCTGGCCTCCAGCGCGGTGCGCATCGCGGCCAGTTCCAGTTCGCCGAGTTCGGCCTCAGGCAAGCGCGGTGCCGTCGGTTTTGCTTCCTGCGACGGCTGGCGCAGATACGCCGGCAAGGCCTCGGTACCGACGTCGCATCCGGGGTCCGACAGCGCGGCCAGCGTGCGCAGGCAGGCCACCAGTTGGCGCGTGTTGCCGGGCCAGTCGTAGCCCGACAGCACGTCCAGTGCCGCCGGCGACAAGCGCCTGCCGGCGCCGATGCGCGCCCACAGCGCCTGCACCAGCGCGCGCGCATCCGCGTGTTCGCGCAGCGGTGCCAAGCGCACCACGTGGTCGCTGATGCGGTAGTAAAGGTCGGCGCGGAAGCGGCCATCGCCGATCGCGTCCCCAAGGCTGCGATGGGTCGCGCAGACCAGCGCGAAGTCCAGCTTGACCGGCTTGCCGCCGCCCAGCGGCGAGAGCTCGCGTTCCTGCAGCACGCGCAGCAGGCGCGGCTGCAGCGCCAGCGGCATGTCGCCGATCTCGTCCAGGAACAGCACGCCGCCGTCGGCCTGGCGCAGCAGGCCGGGGCTGCCCTGCTTGCGCGCGCCGGTGAACGCGCCGCTTTCGTAGCCGAACAGTTCCGCCTCGATCAGGCCTTCCGGCAAGGCCGCGCAATTCACCGCCACGAACGGCTTGCCGGCGCGCGCGCTGCGCCGGTGCAGTTCGCGCGCGAACACGTCTTTGCCGCTGCCGGTCTCGCCCTGCAGCAGCACCGCGATGCCGGCATCCAGCACGCGCGTCGCGCGCTGCAGTTCGGCGGACTGGGCGGCATCGAAGATCGGTGCGTCGGGATCGCTGGCGTTCGATACGGTGATCGCGGACTGGGCGCGCGCGCGCCGCGCGCGGGTGGGTTCGTCCACATGGCCGAACAAGGCGCGGCCGCTGCGGTCCAGCAGCACGCCGTCGTCGCGCAACCGGGTCATCGCATCGGCGAACAGGCTTTCGTAGGAAGCGCGGCCCAGCTCGCCGCGTTCCAGCCCGAACAGCGCGAGCCCGGCGCGATTGGCCGCCACCAGTCGACCGCCGCGGAACGCCAGCAGGCCTTCGCGCGCGCTGCCCAGCAGGGCGCGGTCGCGATGCACGCGCAGCAGGTCGCAATCGGGCAGGCCTTCGTCGAAATAGCGATGTTCGATGTTGGCCACCGCCAGCCGCGCCAGCCCCAGCGCATGCACCTGCGCGATCGACGCGTCGCCGGAGATGTCCAGCACGCCGACCAGCTGTCCATACGGATCGAAGATCGGCGCAGCCGCGCAATTGAGGATGCGGTTGGCCGCCGCGTAGTGCTCGCCGCCGCGCACTTCCACCGCGCGGCCGTCGGCGATCGCGGTGCCGATCGCATTGGTGCCCACCCGCGCCTCGTTCCAGCAGGCGCCCGGCATCAGCGCCACCCGGCCGGCCTTGTCCAGGAAGCCGGTGCTGCCTTCGGCATCCAGGATCCAGCCTTCGGCATCGGTGAGGATGGCGATGCTGCCGGTGGTGGCGCCGTCGCTGGCCAGCATCTCCACTTCCGCGCGCGCGCGCTGCCACAGGCGCTCGTGGCGTTCGCGAAGTTCGCGCAGGCGCAGGTCGCCGACCGGTTCGATGCTCGGGCGACGATCCGCGGCCACGCCGAGCGAGCGCGAACGCCGCCACGACTGCAGGATCGCATTGGGCACCTGCCCGACCGGCGCACCGCCCTGTTCGAAGAAGGAGCGGCGCGCCTGCGCGAGGTCGGGAAATGGGGTGGGGATTGTGCGGGCCATCGGACCACCTGTCGGCGATGTGTCGCATTTTGCGACAGCCGCATCGCCGCCTGTCCCACTACACAACACAGGCCTGCGACACATCGCAACGACTTTCGATGCTGCGCTGCGGCAGGTTTTCGAGCCGATCGGCGCCAATGCTGGCGCTGCGCGATGACGCATCGCAACATGCGCGCTTGGCACGTGGCCTGCGCTACCGGGAATACCCGCAACGGGTTCCCATACGCACGGAGTTCCGCATGAACGCAGTCGCCTCGCCCCGCCCGCAAGCCGTCGATCCGTCTTCCATCTTCAAGAAGCGCTACGCCAACTTCATCGGCGGCAAATGGGTCGAGCCGGCGGGCGGCCAGTACTTCGACAACACCTCGCCGATCACCGGCAAGGTCATCACCTCGGTGGCGCGCTCGCAGGCCGCCGACATCGAACTGGCGCTGGACGCCGCGCACGCCGCGAAGGACGCCTGGGGCAAGACCAGCACCACCGAGCGCGCGAACATCCTGCTGAAGATCGCCGACCGCATCGAACAGAACCTCGAACTGCTGGCGCATGCCGAGACCTGGGACAACGGCAAGCCGATCCGCGAGACCCTCAACGCCGACCTTCCGCTGTGCGTCGATCATTTCCGCTATTTCGCCGGCGCGATCCGCGCGCAGGAAGGCGGCATCAGCGAGATCGACCACGACACCATCGCCTACCACTTCCATGAACCGCTGGGCGTGGTCGGGCAGATCATCCCGTGGAACTTCCCGCTGCTGATGGCCGTGTGGAAGCTGGCGCCGGCGCTGGCCGCAGGCAACTGCGTGGTGATGAAACCGGCCGAGCAGACCCCGGCCAGCATCCTCGTGCTGATGGAGGTGATCGGCGACCTGTTGCCGGGCGGCGTGCTCAACGTGGTGAACGGCTTCGGCCTGGAAGCCGGCAAGCCGCTGGCGTCCAACCCGCGCATCGCCAAGATCGCCTTCACCGGCGAGACCACCACCGGCCGACTGATCATGCAATACGCCAGCCAGAACCTGATCCCGGTGACCCTGGAGCTGGGCGGCAAGTCGCCGAACATCTTCTTCGCCGACGTCATGGCCGAGGACGACGACTTCCTGGACAAGGCGATCGAGGGCTTCGTGCTGTTCGCCTTCAACCAGGGCGAGGTCTGCACCTGTCCGAGTCGCGCGCTGGTGCAGGAATCGATCTACGACGCCTTCATGGAAAAGGTGCTGGCACGCGTGGCGGCGATCAAGCAGGGCAATCCGCTGGACCCCAACACCATGGTCGGCGCGCAGGCCAGCCGCGAGCAGCTGGAGAAGATCCTCAGCTACATCGACATCGGCAGGCAGGAGGGCGCCGAAATCCTGATCGGCGGTGAGCAGAACCAACTGGACGGCGAACTGGCCGGTGGTTTCTACGTCAAGCCGACCGTGTTCAAGGGCCACAACAGGATGCGCATCTTCCAGGAGGAGATCTTCGGCCCGGTGGTGTCGGTGACCACGTTCAAGGACGAGGCCGAAGCGCTGGCGATCGCCAACGACACGCTGTATGGCCTGGGCGCCGGCGTGTGGAGCCGCGACGCCAATCGCCTGTACCGCATGGGCCGCGCGATCCAGGCCGGGCGTGTGTGGACCAACTGCTACCACGCGTATCCGGCGCACGCGGCGTTCGGCGGCTACAAGCAGAGCGGCATCGGCCGCGAGAACCACCTGGACATGCTCAACCACTACCAGCAGACCAAGAACCTGCTTGTGAGCTACTCGCCTAAGGCGCTCGGCTTCTTCTGAGGTCGATCCTGCTGCGTTCGGCATCGGGCGCAGCGTGTTTCCATGCGGCGGATCGCGCGGTTCCCTCCCTCCCGCGCATCCGCCGCCTCTTCTTAGACGCCATGGACACAAGCCAGGTCATCGCCACGATCCCCGCGCTGCAGCTGATCGAAAAGCTGCGCGCGAAGCACGGCCCACTGCTGTTCCACCAGTCGGGTGGCTGCTGCGATGGCTCGTCGCCGATGTGCTATCCGGTCGGCGATTTCATCGTAGGCGAGCGCGACGTGAAGCTGGGCGAGATCGGCGGCGCGGCGTTCTTCATCAGCCCCTCACAGTTCGAGTACTGGAAGCACACCCAGCTTGTCATCGACGTCGTGCCCGGCCGCGGCGGCATGTTCTCGCTGGAGAACGGCGAGGGCGTGCGCTTCCTGGTGCGCTCGCGATTGTTCACCGACGAGGAATTCGCGCGCTTGCGCGACGAGGGCCGCGCCTGAGCCGCCGCGGCTGACCGCACGCGCCTGCCCCGCTATCCTGCGCCGATGGAAACGAATCTCGACATCGGCACGCCCGCCGCCTGGTGGCGATGGGCGCGGCAATGGCGCCAGAACCAGCTCGTCGACAGCATCGACCGCATCGCGGTGCTGGAGCACGTGCACGACGCCGGGCAGCTGGCACCGCGCTACGCCTTCATGATCGTGATGTCCTGCGGCATCGCCATGCTCGGGCTGTTGCAGAACTCGGTGGCGGTGATCATCGGCGCGATGCTGATCTCGCCGCTGATGGGGCCGATCGTCCAGCTCGGCATGGGCCTGGCCACCTTCGAACTGCGCAGCATCCGCGAGTCGCTGGTCACCCTGGCCACCGGCGTGCTGCTGGCGCTGGCGATCGCCGTGCTGATCGTGTGGATGTCGCCGCTGAAGGCAGCCACCAGCGAGATTTTGGCACGCACGGAGCCCACCTTCTTCGACCTGCTGGTCGCGGTGTTCTCCGGCCTTGCCGGCGCCTATGCCACCGTCACCCGCAAGGGCGAGACCATCGTCGGCGTCGCCATCGCCACCGCGTTGATGCCGCCGCTGGCGGTGGTCGGTTACGGCATCGCGGTGGGCAACGGATCCATCGCCGGCGGCGCCGCGTTCCTGTTCATGACCAACCTGCTGGCGATCGCGCTGTCGGTCACCATCGTCGCCCGCTGGTACGGCTTCGGTGGTGCCGACACGCCCAAGCAGACCGCCTGGCAGGCGATCATGATCGTCGCCAGCTTCGTGCTGCTGTCCATCCCGCTGGGGCTGGCGCTCAAGCGCATCGCCTTGCAGTCGCAGACCGAGCTGACGGTGCGGGCCACTCTCGACGCCGCGGCCAACCAGGCCGGCGGGCGGGTGTCGGCGCTGCGCGTCGACAATGCTGCGGACGGCGTTGCGGTGGACGTGGTGATGATGCTGCCAAGCCATGTCGGCGGGCTGGAATCGCGCCTGCAGGCGCAGCTGGCCGCACGTACATCGCAGCCGGTGTCGCTGCGCCTGCGCGAGGTGCTGACTGCCGACGACGCCAGCATCGCCCGCCAGCAGGGCACCCTGGCCCAACTCAAGCGCAGCGTGCTTGCGCTGGAGGACGCCGAAAGCGCGCGCAGCCAGCGCCTGCAGGCCGCGCAGGCCCAGCAGGCGCGCATCAGCGCCGCGCTGCTGCCCTACCTGGGTCGGCTGCAACGCAGCAGCGACGACAGCCGCTGGGAACTGTGGCTCGCCCCGGACGCGCGCGTCTCGATCGCGCGGGCACGGCGGATCGAGACCGACATCAATGCCGCGCGCTCGCAAGAGGACGACGCACTGCTGGTGATCCCGGCCCTGCAGGCGCTGCCGGTGATCGCGATGGGCGCGCCACGCGAAAACGACGCCGGTCCCGATGCTGCGCAACGGGGCATGCTCGATGCGCAGGCGTGGGCCCTGCAGCGCTGGCGCGCCGCTGGCGTCGATGCGGTGCTGGCGACCGCGGACGATGCGCAGGCCACCGCCTGGGAGCAGGCCCTGCGCGCAGCGATGGCGGCCCATCAGGTGTCGGTCGCCACGGTCAGTCGCATCCGCGATGGCGAAGCACACCTGCAGCTGGCCTTGCCATCGGACTGATCCACGCTCAGCCGGGAGGCAAGGCCTCGCCCAGGCTCAGGTCGATGCCGTTCGTGGCCGCGCCTGCGCCCACATCCACGATGATCGCGGTATCCGGCGGGCAGGGCGCGCGGATGCAGCGGATGCGCTCGGCATGCGCGAACTTCATGCCGGGATCGTCCAGCGCCTGCCCAGCAACGATGTAGCGCCCGGCCGCGACCTCGATGCGATAGGACGTCGCGCCTGTCGCGGTGTCGGTGCAGGTCGGCTTGCCGCCATCCAGCGGATGCGCGCAGACCCGCAACGCCGGCGGCGGGCGGTTGCCGTCGCGGATGGCGCCTTCGATGGCCGAACCGGATGGCGTGGCAACGGGCTGCGACGGCGCGGCCGGCGCGGCTGGCGTGGCCGCGGGTGCGGCGGTCGACGTCGGGGTGGCCTCGGCCGGGACGGGCGCGGACGCAGTCGGTGCAGGAGAAGACGCCGGGGCGGGCGGCGGCGAACACGCGGCAAGGGACAGGACGATCACGGCGGGCAACAGCAGCGGACGAGGCATCGGGGCGCTCCGTGGCGGACTTCGGCGACAATACCGCCTCCCGTTGCCACCGGCCTGCACATGTCGAACACGAACATCTCGCTGACCCGTTTCCTGATCGAGGAACAGCGCGCCGACCGGATCAATCCCGACCTGCGCCTGCTCATCGAGGTGGTCGCCCGGGCCTGCAAGACCATCTCGATCGCGGTCGGCAAGGGGGCATTGGGCGGCGTGCTGGGCGATGTCGGCAGCGGCAGCGACGCCAGCATCAACGTGCAGGGCGAGGCGCAGAAGAAGCTCGATGTGCTCAGCAACGAGATCCTGATGGAAGCCAACGCCTGGGGCGGCCACCTGGCCGGGCTGGCGTCCGAGGAAATGGATACCTCGCACCCGATCCCGGACAAGTACCCGCGCGGCAACTACCTGCTGCTGTTCGATCCGCTGGACGGTTCGTCGAACATCGACGTCAACGTCTCGGTGGGCACGATCTTCTCGGTGTTGCGCTGCCCGGACGGCGTGACCAATCCGGTCGATGCGGACTTCCTGCAGCCGGGTACCGCGCAGGTCGCCGCCGGCTATTGCATCTACGGCCCCAGCACCACGCTGGTGCTCACCGTCGGCCACGGCACCCACGCCTTCACCCTGGATCGCGAAGTCGGCAGTTTCGTGCTGACCGTGCGCGGCATGCGAATCCCGGAGGAGACGAAGGAATTCGCGGTCAACATGTCCAACCAGCGCCACTGGGAGCCGCCGATGCAGGCCTATGTCGGCGACCTGCTGCGTGGCGCGGAAGGCCCGCGCGGCAAGGACTTCAACATGCGCTGGGTGGCGAGCATGGTGGCCGACGTGCACCGCATCCTCACCCGCGGCGGCATCTTCAGCTATCCGCTGGACCGCAAGTGCGCGGACAAGGGCGGCCGCCTGCGCCTGATGTACGAGGCCAACCCGATGTCGCTGCTGGTCGAACAGGCCGGCGGCGCCGCCAGCACCGGCCACCAGCGCCTGCTCGAGGTGCAACCGACCGGCCTGCACATGCGGGTGCCGGTATTCCTGGGCTCGAAGGCCGAGGTCGAGGCCGCGGTCGGCTATCACGCCGCGGCAAGCTGATCCCGATCAGCAACGACGCGGCGGCAGGTTGATCCCCAACCAGTAACGTCCGACCTGGCGCACCACTTCGACGAAGCGGTCGAACTCGACCGGCTTCTGGATATAGCTGTTCGCGCCCAGCACGTACGCGCGATCCACATCGGAAGGCTCGATGCTGGTGGTGAGGACCACCACCGGCAGGCAACGCGTCGTCTCATCCGCGCGGATCGCCTGCAGCACTTCGTGGCCGTCCAGCCGCGGCAGGTTGAGGTCGAGCAGGACCAGCGCCGGAAGGTCGGCACCATCGCGATCCGCGTGACGGCCCCGCGCGAGCAGGTAGTCGACCGCTTCGGCGCCATCGCTGACCACGTGCAGGCGATGCGGCTCGCCGGCCTCGGCGAACGCGAGCCGGGTCAGCTCGACATCGTCCAGGTTGTCTTCCACCAGCAGGATGTCGTGGCCGTTCATCGCGCCTCCGGCATCGGCAAGTCTTGCAGCCGGACATGGAAGGTCGCGCCTTCGCCCGGCACCGATTCCGCGCGGATATGGCCGCCATGCCGCGACACGATCGTGTCGGCGATGGCCAGGCCGATGCCGTCCCCCGCACCGTCGTCGCTGCCGTGCAGGCGCTGGAACGGTTCCAGCATCTTTTCGGCATAGGTCATCTCGAAGCCGATGCCATGGTCGCGTACGACCAGCGCGAGTCCGTTGCCATCGCGCGTTCCGCTGACGTCGATCTGCACCCGCGGACGCGTCGCAGAGAACCGCCAGGCATTGCGCAGCAGTTGCGCCAACAGGGTCTTCAGCAGGCGTTCGTCACCGATGACTTCCAGTCCTTGCTGCACCTCGATCACGGCCTCGCGTCCGGGATCGGCATCCTGCAGCTCGGCGGCGCACCAGTCGGCCAGCAGGCTCACGTCGACGGGCATCGGGCGCAATTCGACGCTGCCGGCACGGGCCAGTTCGAGCAGGCCGTCCATGAGCCCGGCCATGCGCGCGCTGGTCGCGCTGATCCGTGCCAGCGACTCGATGGCGGCCGGATCGTCATTGGCCTGCAGTTGCCGGGACAGCCGCGCCGCGAAACCGTCGATGGCCCGCAGTGGCGCGCGCAGATCGTGGGAGATGCCATGCATCAACACCTGCAGGCGCTTGTCGGCAGCCTCAAGCTGCTGCTGCAACCGCGCTTCCCGTTCCGTGCTCATGCGGCGTGGCACCCCGGGTCGGTGCCACGCCCGCACGGAGACGAGCCGGGCGGCATCGCCATCCGGCATCGCATGGTGAATACATCAGTGGTTGCGGAACGCATGGGCATGGGCAGCTTGCTTGTGGATCGAGGTTAACGCCTGCCTTCGTCAACGCGATGTGCAGGTCGTCCCGGTCGCCATCACGAGCCGAACAGGCAGAATGCCGTCATGGACCTGCCGCCGCACCTGCTCCAGCAACTGTCGTTCGGGTTGATCCTGGTCGGCGGGCTGTACCTGTTCATCACCGAGAAACTGCGGGTCGACGTCACCGCGATGCTGATCCTGCTGGCGCTGGTGCTGACCGGCGTGCTCGATGGCAAGCAGGCGCTGTCGGGGTTTGCGAGTGAGCCGGCGATCATCGTCGCCGCGGTCTTCGTGATCTCCGGTGCGCTGGCCGCCACCGGCATCAGCGAGCGCCTGGGCGCATGGGTGGGTCGCGCGGGCGGTCGCGGTGAGGCCCGCACGATCGGCGTGGTGATGCCGCTGGTGGCCTTGCTGGCGGCGTTCACCCACCACGTCATGGTCACCGCGATGATGCTGCCGCTGTTGCTGCGGCATGCGCGCGACCGCCAGTTGCCGGCATCGCGCCTGCTGATGCCGATGTCGCTGGCGGCCTCGCTGGGCACCACCCTGACCCTGGTCAGCGCACCGGCCTTCCTGCTCGCCAACGACCTGCTGCAGCGCGCGGGCGCCGAAAGCCTGGGGATCTTCTCGATCACCCCGATCGGCCTCGCCCTGGTGGTGGTCGGCACCGTGTACATGCTGGTCGCGCGCTGGCTGCTGCCGCGCCGCAGCGGCGAGCGCAACGACGAGGACTACCTGCGGCTGGACCGCTATCGCACCGAGTTGCTGATCGTGAAGGACGGGCGCTGGTGCACGCGGCCGATGGCGGAGCTGCAGAAGGCGCTGGGCAGCCGCTTCCGCATGCTCGGCTGGTTGCGCGATGGCCAGCGACGTGACGACCTGGGGCCCAGCAGCCCGCTGCTGGCGGGCGACATCCTGCTGGTCGAAGCCGCCGCCGACGAACTGCTCTCGCTGCACGACGATCCCGGCCTCGACCTCAACGCGATCGCGCGTTTCGGCGACAACCTCGATGGCGAAGGCGAGCCGCAGCTGGTACAGGCGGTGGTCGCGCCCGGCTCCGAGTTCATCGGCCGCAGCATCCGCGAACTGGATTTCTCGCGGCAGTTCCATGCGGTCATCGCCGGACTGTGGCGGCGTGGCGCGGAAGTCGCCGATCGGTTGTCCGACGCACGCCTGCGCGAGGGCGACCTGCTGGTGCTGTGGGGCAAGCCCTCGCGCTTCGCCGACCTGGCGGCGCACCACGGCTTCCTGATGCTGGTGCCGTTCGCCGGCGAGGCCAAGCGCCGCCTGCGCGCGCCGCTCGCGTTGACGATCCTCGGCCTCACCATCCTCGCCGCCGCCACCGAATGGATCCCCGCACCGCTGGCGTTCCTGCTCGGCGCGGTCGCGATGGTGATTACTCGCTGCGTGGACATCGAACAGGCCTATCGCGGGATCGACGTGCGCATCTTCGTGATGATCGCTGGCGTGATCCCGCTCGGCATCGCGATGGAACAGACCGGCACCGCCGACCTGCTGGCGAAGGGCCTGTCGCACCTCGTTGCGCACTGGCCGCCGCTGGTGATCCTGCTGGTGATGTTCAGCGTCGCCGCCTTGCTCACCCAGGTGATGAGCGATGCCGCCACCACCGCATTGCTGGGTCCGGTCGCGATCGCCCTCGCGCAGTTGCTCGACCTGCCGCCAACGCCGTTCGTGGTGTGCACGGCCTTGGGCGCGGTGGTCGCCTTCCTCACCCCGATCGGCCACCACGGCAACCTGCTGATCCTCGGCCCCGGGCAATACCGGTTCGGCGACTTCCTGCGCATCGGCTTGCCGCTGACCGTGGCGATTGCCTTGGTCAGTGCGTGGATGGCGCGCTGGCTGTGGCTCGGCGGCCCACTGCTGCCCCACTTCGGATGAGGACGTCCCCATGACCACGCTGATCGCGCCACGCACCCACGACCTCGGCGGCTTCCAGGTGCGCCGCGCGGTACCGACCCTGCAGGCGCGCAGCGTCGGCCCGTTCGTGTTCGTCGACCACATGGGACCGGCGCATTTCGATGCCGGCCACGGCGTGGACGTGCGTCCGCACCCGCATATCGGCCTGGCCACGGTGACCTTCCTCTGGTCGGGCGGGATGCGCCATCGCGACACCCTCGGCAGCCTGCAGGACATCCTGCCCGGCGACGTCAACTGGATGACCGCGGGACGCGGCATCGCCCACTCCGAACGCACGCCGCCGGACCTGCGCGAGACCGGCTTCCCGCTGCACGGCATGCAGACCTGGGTGGCGTTGCCGCAGTCGGACGCCGAGGTCGAGCCTTCGTTCCATCACCACGCCGCATCGACGTTGCCGCAACGCGATCACGCCGGCAGCCTGTTGCGCATCATCGCCGGGCGCGCGTTCGGCATGGAATCGCCGGTCAAGGTGTTCGCCGACACGTGGAACGTCGCCGTCGACCTCGCCGCGGATGCCGAACTCACGCTCGCGCCCGAAGCGGTCGAACGCGCGCTGTACGTGCTCGAAGGCGATGCGCAACTCGACGGCACCGACATCCCTTCGATGCACCTGCTGGTGCTCGATCGTGGCGTGCGCCACGTGCTGCGCGCGAAGACGCCGCTGAAGGCGATGCTGCTTGGCGGCGAACCTTTGGATGGCCCGCGGCACATGTGGTGGAACTTCGTGTCGTCGTCGAAGGAGCGCATCGAGCAGGCGAAGCACGATTGGGACGAAGGCCGCTTCGGGTTGATCCCGGGCGACGATGTGGAGCGGATTCCGCTGCCTGAGCGTTGAGGCCGCATCGCGGGGCCAGCGCAGCAGGCCCGATACCGGGGATTGCTCCTCGGCTTCTGCGAACGTCCTGTTCGAGGCGCCGCCGCGCGCCGTCCCTGGCGCGCTTTCCGCAATCCCCGGCATCGGGCCTGCCGACACATTCCTGCGACGTGAGGTCAGAACAAGGAACCCTGCGGCGTCGGCTTCCTCGGTGCGACGAACAAATCCGTGCGCAACGGCGGCACGCCCTCGAACCCCAACCGCTTGTGGGTCTTGGCGAAGCGCATCGCGACAAGATCCGCGAACGGCCCCTGCCCGCGCATGCGGCTGCCGAAGGTGCTGTCGTAGTCCTTGCCGCCGCGCATCTGCTGGACCAGGCTCATCACGTGCTCGGCACGCTGCGGGTAGTGCAGCTGCAGCCATTCACGCCAGATCTCTTTCAGCTCATGCGGCAGGCGCAGCAGCACGTAGCCCGCGGATTGCGCACCGGCATCGCGGGCGGCTTCGAGGATGTGCTCCAGGTGCATGTCGGTGATCATCGGGATCACCGGCGCCACCAATACGCCGGCCGGCACGCCCGCTTCGTGCAGGGCCGCGAGCATCTTCAGGCGCGTGCGCGGTGCAGCCGCGCGCGGCTCCAGTTTCGACGACAGCGTGTTGTCCAGCGAGGTGATCGACACGAACACGCTGACCAGGCCGTGCTTCGCCAGCTCGGCAAGCAGGTCGAGGTCGCGCAGCAGCGCGCTGCCCTTGGTGACGATGCTGAGCGGATGCCGCGTCTCCAGCAGCACGGCCAGGCAGTCGCGGGTGATGCGATGGTGTCGTTCGATCGGCTGCCAGCCATCGGTATTTATGCCCAGCGCGATCGGCGCGGGCACGTAGCCTGGCTTCGCCAGTTCCGCGCGCAGCAGCTCGGCGGCATTGGTCTTCGCGAACAGCTTCGTTTCGAAATCGAGGCCGGGCGACAGGTCGAGGTAGGCATGCGACGGCCGCGCGAAGCAGTACACGCAGCCGTGTTCGCAGCCGCGATACGGATTCACCGATTGCGAAAACGCGATGTCCGGCGACCGGTTGCGGCTGATGATGCTGCGCGCGCGTTCGGTGGTCACCTGCGTGCGTGGTGATGGCGCATCGTCCATGCCGTCGTACACCGAGCCCCAGCCGTCGTCCTCGCCGCGGTATTCGCGCTTCTCGAAACGCCCGGCCACGCGCGAGGCCGCACCGCGACCCCTGGTCGGTGCCATCGCGCGGCGAGCATCGTCGCCGGGCCGGCCTTCGTCACGTGAAATCGCCATCGTTCCACCCTACCCTGTCGTGGTCGCAACGCACGCGACGCCGGAGTCCCGATGCCCGACCTGCTGCATGCCTGGGACGCCTTCTGGGCGATCCCGCATATCCGCGCCTGGCTGACTGGCGGCTGGATCCTCTACCTGGTCTGGCTGGGCCTGTGGATCGTGCTGCAGAAACGCGAGCCTGCGGCGACGCTGAGCTGGCTGGTCAGCCTGGCCGCGTTGCCGTACATCGGCTTCGCGGTCTACTACCTGCTGGGCCCGCAGAAGATCACCCGCCATCGCGCGCGCCGCCTGCGCCATCGCGCGTCCCTCGCGCGCGAGCCCGAAGGCCCGGGCGACGACAGCGTGGAACTGCGCACGCTGGCCCATGCCACGACCGGCCTGGCGCCAACCACCGCGCGAGACGTGCGCCTGCTGGTGGACGGCGGCAGCAAGTACCCGGCCTTGCTGGAGGCGATCGCCGCCGCCCGCGACCACGTGCACCTCGAGTACTACATCTACAACCCGGACCACTGCGGCACCGCCCTGCGCGATGCGCTGGTCGAGCGCGCGCGCGCCGGGGTCAAGGTGCGCCTGCTGCTGGACGCGATGGGTTCCAAGCAGGCCAAGCCGCGCTTCTTCGCGCCGCTGGTCGAAGCCGGCGGCGAGCTCGCCTGGTTCCATCCGGCGCAACCGTGGACCCTGTGGAAACGGCCTTGGGTCAACCTGCGCATGCATCGCAAGATCGTGGTGATCGACGGGAGCGTCGGCTTCCTGGGCGGCATCAACATCACCGACGAGGAAGACGAGCGCCTGCGCGAGGACGCCTACCGCGACCTGCACCTGCGCGTCGAGGGCGACGTGGTCCGCGCCTTGCAGGAAGTCTTCGTCGAAGACTGGGCCTACGCCACCGAGACCCGCGATTTCGTCGGCGACGTGGTGCGGGCGATGCCACCCGCGCAGCCGGGGCCGATCCGCGCGCAGTTGCTGAGTTCCGGGCCGGATTCGCCATGGGAATCGATCCATCGCCTGCACGTGGGCGCGATCCATTCGGCCGGCAAGCGGGTGTGGCTGGCCACGCCGTATTTCGTTCCCGGCGAGGCGGCGATGATGGCGCTGACCTCGGCCGCGCTGGGTGGCCTGGACGTGCGCCTGCTGGTGCCGAAGATGAGCGACAGCCGGCTGGTGACCTACTGCGTGCGCTCATACTTCGACGACCTGCTGGCCGCCGGGGTCAAGGTGTACGAGTACGGCCCGCGGATGCTGCACACCAAGGCGATGCTGGTCGACGACCACCTGGCGATCATCGGCACCGCCAACTTCGACCATCGCAGCTTCCGCCTTAATTTCGAGGCCTCGCTGCTGTTCGACGATGCCGGCGTGGCCGCCGACCTGGCGCAGGTCATCGAACGCGAATTCGCGTCCGCGCCACGGGTGCGCAACGATCGCGCGCGGCCCCTGCTCGGCGCCCGCCTGCCCGAGGCACTGGCCCGGCTGATGGCACCGCTGCTCTAGCGGCGCGCCTGTTCGTGGCGGCGGTGGCTGGCGTTACACTGCGCCCTTCCCGCCCGGAGCGCGCGCATGCACTGGCTGTTCTTGCTGATCGGCTTCGCCATCCTGGTGATGTCGTTCCTGACCACCAACACCGTGGTGATGGTGCTGTGCTGGCTGGTGGCGCTGGTGCTGTTCGGCCTGTGGCTGGCGGCGATGTATTCCGCACGGGTGGGCAGCCAGGAACGCGACGTCTCGATGATGATCGACCCCGCCGAGCTGCGCCGATTCCGCGAACAGGCCGAGGCCCGCAAGGCGGCGGCCAGCCAGGACGCGCAGGATTGATCGCAGGCTTGCGCCAGGCAGTTCCTTCCGCATGACCGCCCTCAGCGTCAACCTCAACAAGATCGCAGTGCTGCGCAATTCGCGCGGCGGCACGCAGCCCGACGTGCTGCGCGCCGGGATCGCCTGCCTCGACGCTGGCGCGCACGGACTGACCGTGCACCCACGCCCCGATGCCCGCCATATCCGCGAGGACGACGTGCATGCGCTGGGCGCGCTCTGCCATTCGCGCGGCGTCGAGTTCAACATCGAAGGCAATCCGTTCGCCTCGCCGCGGCCTGGCTACCCCGGCCTGTTGGCGCTATGCCAAGCGGTTCGGCCGGCGCAGATCACCCTGGTGCCGGATGGCGATGGCCAGCTCACCTCGGACCACGGCTTCGACTTCGCCCGTGACGGCGAAGCCCTGCGCCCGCTGGTCGCCATGTACAGGCAGCTTGGATGCCGGGTCAGCGTGTTCGTCGACGTCGGCGATCCGCTGGTCGAGCATGCCGCCAGGGCGGGAGCCGATCGTGTCGAGCTCTACACCGGCCCGTTTGCCGAGGCCTGCGCCAGCGGCCACGCCGCGGCCGCATTGCGATCCGCCGCGGAGACTGCGCGCCGCGCGCAAGCAGCCGGCTTGGGCGTCAATGCCGGGCATGACCTGAGCCAGACCAATCTGGCCGAATTCCTCGCTACCGTGCCCGGCGTGCTGGAGGTTTCCATCGGCCACGCGCTGATCGGCGAAGCCTTGTACGCGGGACTGGATCCCACCGTCCGCGCCTACCGCCGCATCGTCGATGCGGCGGTAGGCCATTCCGTCAGCGCTTGATCGCGATATCCCGGTAACCCGCATTGCGTGCGGCGGCCAAGGCAAACGCGAATGCCCGGTATTCCGCTTCACCGCTGCCATCCAGCGCCAGCGCGGCCTTCGGTGCCTGCGCATGCTGGGCACGCAGTTCCGCGGTCAATGCCGACAATTCGACACGCACGCCATCAAGCAACGCGCTGCCATCGGCCTGCACCTGCAGTTGCACCGGCTCGGGTCTGGGAACGGGTTGCACATCGATGGTTCCGGGCAGGGTCAAATCGATCGATTCGCTGCGGATCGGCATGGTCACCATGAAGATCACCAGCAGGACCAGCATCACGTCGACCAACGGGGTGATGTTGATGCCGGCCATCGCAGCGGCTTGCGGCTGCGGTCGAGCAAACACGGAAGCGGTCATGCCACACCTCCTGGACGGGCCCGATGCCCGACTCCACGCTGCGCCCGAGTCCGCATGCCGTCAAGCCCCTCGTGGCCTGGATTGCCCGTACCGCATGCCCAAGGGCTGGTAGAGGCACAAAAAAAAGGTTCTTCTCCCATCTGAGGGAGAGGCGCACGGCCGACCCGGTTAGTTTGCAGTTGTCGAGTCAACAAACCGGGGGTCGGCCGTGGCCGACGGCGATTGTATTGCCCAGCTCGCTGGGTGGGTGG